>CAVQDG010000039.1:0-235476 GCA_963711165.1 uncultured cyanobacterium
TTGTGGGTTTCTGACGATTTTGACGATTTTGCTGCCATTGCTGTTTCAATTCCTGAAGCTTTTGCTTTTGGGCATCAGTTAAAACAGCTTCTATCTGGGTCTTGGAAGATTGCCGCAACGCTTTGAGTCTGGTTTTTTGGTCTTCAGTTAGATTCAAATTAGGACGTTGCTTTTGTTGCCTAGCAGTTTGCATTTGTTGCTTCTGCTCTGCGGTGAATATACTACTCATTTGCTGACGAGTAGACTGTTTAATTTGCTGAATTTTTGTCTTTTGTTCAGCACTCAAACCGAGTTGTTCAAATTTCTTTCCCCATCCTTTGTTTTGTCTGGCGGGTTGTGGTGCATTTTGTGCTACTAGGGTAGATTGATCAGCTACCGCTTTATCTGAAACAGCAAAACTGAAACCACCCATTACAAAAGGTACAGCAGCGAGTACTAACAGTCGATTAATAGCCATGACGATCAAAATCCTTAGTATTGAGAGTTCGTAGATGTCATGCTTTTATTAAGCGCAATTAAAATTACAGTTTCCCATCTGTTTCCATTACAATTTTGTAATTTTCTTAGGTAGTGCCACTCAAAGACAAAGCTAGACTACGTTTGCCGTAATTTAGGCAACTATCAATTTGCTTACCTACCTATAGCCGCACGTTAAGATTTATAAACAATGAATCGGAGCGATCGCACTTATAAATGTGTCGTATATTAGGCTATATTGGATCACCACTTCTGCTGGATTACTTAGTCTCTAAGCCAGAACACTCTTTAATTGTGCAAAGCTATCAACCCCTTGAAATGACATCGGGTGTAGTAAACGCTGATGGTTTTGGCATCGGTTGGTATCATGCACAACGAGATACTGAACCATTTACCTACAAAAATACACTACCAATCTGGAGTGATATTAACCTACCAAGCCTAAGCCGTTATGTTGAGTCAGGCTGCGTAATAGCTAATATTCGTAGTGCAACGGGTGGACAAGCAGTTGATTTAAGTAACTGCCAACCTTTTAGTTATAAAGATTTATTATTCACTCACAACGGGGCTATCAAAAATTTTAGGAAGACGCTGTATAGACCAATACGCTCTCTCCTTAACGATGAAGCTTATCAGCTAATTGAGGGCATTACTGATTCTGAACATATATTCGCTTTACTGATTAATCAGTTGACAACCAATTCAGATATCACACTAGAAAAAGCCTTACACAATACATTGGAAATTATTAAAGATTTAGCTGATTTACATCAGGTGAGCGTTTCTGCAAATATTATCGTTAGTGACGGGCATCGTCTGGTGTGCAGTCGCTTCGCCCATAATGTGCCAGTTCCATCATTGTACTGGCTACGAGATGACCCAACTTTTCCAGAAGCCGTAATTGTAGCTTCTGAACCATTGTTTGCAAGTAATTGGATTAGCTTTCCTGAAAATAGTATTATCAGTTTTGGAGAAGATCTGGATATCAATGAACAATTAACAATTATCAATTAACAATCTTATCTCTAAATGTAAATCTATATTACATTCCTCTGATAGAGATAAATTAATAGACTTCTTGCTTTTAATCAATTATAACATCTGTGTTTATCTGTGTTCATCTGTGGTGAATTATCCCAAATTTTGCTTATGCAAGAGGTCTAATGAACAAAAATAAATTATCAATGAATAAGTTTATCTCGGAATTTAAATCTATATCTCAGTTGGATGAGAGAAGACAAGAAATTAAACAAGAGATGGAACTTTGCCGTAGTGCTACTCTCAAGCTTTTTGAAAGCATTGACTACGAGACATTTTGTTGTCAAGCTCATCCAGATTTTAGTCCCGTAGGTTGGCACTTAGGGCATATTGCTTTTATAGAGTCTTTGTGGTTGTTAGAGAAATTCGCTCAATTACCGCCTTTATTCCCGCAATACCGTCGCTTATTTGCTGCGGATGGTTTGCCGAAAAAGCAGCGTGGCAACTTACCTAGCTTGGAAGAAACTAAACACTATTTAGATACAGTTAGAACGCAAGTTTTCCAATATTTAGAAACTGCTGATTTAGAACAGCAAGAACGTCTTTGGCGTTGGCTAATTCAGCATGAAAGCCAACATACTGAAACTATTACTTTTGTACTGCAATTGCAGGGTATTAAGATTAATTTAGCAGAGCGATCGCCATCTTCACAAGTCATTATCCCCAACAACCCACCTACTGACGAGATGGTTCAAATCCCCGCAGGTAAATTTGAAATGGGGAACAACTCTATCGAAGCATTAGATAATGAAAGATTAGTTCACCGAGTTTACTTAGATACATACTATATCGATCGTTACCCTGTTACTTGCGAACAATATCGCACTTTCATAGAAGCAGGCGGCTACAACAATCAAAAATGGTGGTCAGATAGTGGTTGGGAATGGTTGCAAAAAAATCCTCTCAAGCAACCGCGATATTGGACAAGCGATCGCAACTTAGATTATCATCCCGTTTGTGGCGTTAGCTGGTATGAAGCAGAAGCTTATGCACAGTTTGCTGGTAAAAGATTACCAACAGAAGCAGAATGGGAAAAAGCTGTTAGTTGGGATGCAACCCTGGGATGTCGTCGTACTTACCCTTGGGGTGAAGCTACACCAGATGATTCTTTATGTAATCACAATAATATAGTTGGACAAACAACACCAGTTAACGCTTACCCAACTGCACAAAGCTTTTATGGTTTATACGATACTTTAGGGAATGTCTGGGAGTGGACATCATCCTGGTTTGACGGCTATGCAGGTTTTATTAGCTATCCTTACATAGGTTATTCTCAGGTTTATTTTGATGGACAGCACCGAGTTTTAAGGGGAGGTAGCTGGGCAACTTCTCCTTGGGGTTTACGCGCCAGCTTCCGCAATTGGTGATTTTGCTGCCATTGCTGTTTCAATTCTTGAAGCTTTTGCTTTTGGGCATCAGTTAGAACAGCTTCTATTTGAGTCTTGGAAGATTGCCGCAACGCTTTGAGTCTGGTTTTTTGGTCTTCAGTTAGATTCAAATTAGGACGTTGCTTTTGAAGTCTCGCAGTTTGCATTTGTTGCTTCTGCTCTGCGGTGAAGATATTACTCATTTGAGTCCGAGTGGACTGTTTAATTTGCTGAATTTTTGTCTTTTGTTCAGCACTCAAACCGAGTTGTTCAAATTTCTTTCCCCATCCTTTGTTTTGTCTGGCGGGTTGTGGTGCATTCTGTGCTACTAAAGCAGATTGATCAGCTACCGCTTTATCTGAAACAGCAAAACTGAAACCACCCATTACAAAAGGTACAGCAGCGAGTACTAACAGTCGATTAATAGCCATGACGATCAAAATCCTTAGTATTGAGAGTTCGTAGATGTCATGCTTTTATTAAGCGCATTGAAAATTACAGTTTCCCCTCTGTTTCCATTACAGTTTTGTAATTTTCAAGAGCTAGTGCTAGTCAAAGACAAAGCTAGACTACGTTTGCCGTAATTTAGGCAACTATCAATGTGCTTACCTACCTATAGCCGCACGTTAAGATTTATAAACAATGAATCGGAGCGATCGCACTTATAAATGTGTCGTATATTAGGCTATCTTGGGCAACCACTTCTTTTAGATTACTTACTCTCTAAGCCAGAACACTCTTTAATTGTGCAAAGCTATCAACCCCGTGAGATGACATCGGGTGTGGTAAACGCTGATGGTTTTGGCATCGGTTGGTATCATGCACAACGAGATACTGAACCATTTACCTACAAAAATACACTACCAATCTGGAGTGATATTAACCTACCTAGCCTCAGCCGTTATGTTGAGTCAGGTTGTGTACTAGCTAATGTGCGTAGTGCAACAGGTGGACAAGCCGTTGATTTAAGTAACTGTCAACCTTTTAGTTATAAAGATTTATTATTCACTCACAACGGGGCTATCAAAAATTTTAGGAAGACGCTGTATAGACCAATACGCTCTCTCCTTAACGATGAAGCTTATCAGCTAATTGAGGGCATTACTGATTCTGAACATATATTCGCCTTACTGATTAATCAGTTGACGACCCATTCAGATATCACCCTGGAAAAAGCATTGCACAACACCTTGGAAATTATCAAAGAGTTAGCTATTTTACATCAGGTGAGCGTTTCTGCAAATATTATCGTTAGTGATGGGCATCGTCTGGTGTGCAGTCGCTTCGCCCATAATGTGCCAGTTCCATCATTGTACTGGCTACGAGATGACCCAACATTTCCAGAAGCCGTAATTGTCGCTTCTGAACCCTTGTTTGCAAGTAATTGGATTAGCTTTCCTGAAAATAGCATTATCAGTGTTGGAGAAGATTTTGACATCAAAATTAATGAACAATAATAAATTATTAATAAAAAAGTCTCTGTCTAAAGGTAAATCTCTAGATCATTTGTAGGACAGATATAAATTATTAGACTTCTTGCTCTAAATTAGTTGTAAAATCTGTATTTATCTGTGGTTAATTAGCCAAAATATTACAGGTAAGTAACTCCACATTAAAAATCTCCCCCTCCCCTTACTAAGGGGAGGGGGCTGGGGGTGGGGTAATGCGTTTAATTAGGTTGACTTACTTACAAGAAGTCTAATGAGCAATAATAAATTATCAATAAAAAAGTCTATCTCGGAATTTAAATCTATACCTCAGTTGGATGAGAGACGGCAAGAGATTAAACAAGGGATGGAACTTTGCCGTAGTGCTACACTCAAATTATTTCAAGGCATTGACTACGAGACATTTTGTTTTCAAGCTCATCCAGATTTTAGTCCCATAGGTTGGCACTTAGGGCATATTGCTTTTATAGAGTCTTTGTGGTTGTTAGAGAAATTCGCTCAATTACCGCCTTTATTTCCCCAATACCGTCGCTTATTTGCTGCGGATGGGTTGCCGAAAAAGCAGCGTGGAAATTTACCAACCTTAGAAGAAACTAAGCACTATTTAGATACAGTTAGAACGCAAGTTTTTAAATATTTAGAAACTGCTGATTTAGAACAGCAAGAACGTCTTTGGCGTTGGCTAATTCAGCATGAAAGCCAACATACTGAAACTATTACTTTTGTACTGCAATTGCAGGGTATTAAGATTAATTTAGCAGAGCGATCGCCATCTTCACAAGTCCTTATCCCCAACAACCCACCTACTAATGAGATGGTTCAAATCCCCGCAGGTGACTTTGAAATGGGGAACAACTCTATAGAAGCATTAGATAATGAAAGATTAGTTCACCGAGTTTACTTAGATACATATTATATTGACCGTTTCCCTGTTACTTGTGGACAATATCGCGCTTTTATAGAAGCAGGTGGCTATCACAATCAAAACTTGTGGTCAGATAGTGGTTGGGAATGGTTACAAAAAAATTCTCTCAACCAACCACGATATTGGACAAGCGATCGCAACTTAGATTACCATCCCGTCTGTGGCGTTAGCTATTATGAAGCAGAAGCTTACGCACAATTTGTTGATAAACGATTACCAACAGAAGCAGAATGGGAAAAAGCTGTTAGTTGGGATGCAACCCTTGGATGTCGTCGTACTTACCCTTGGGGTGAAGCTACGCCAAATAATTCTTTATGTAATCACAACAATATAGTTGGACAAACAACACCAGTCAACGCTTACCCAAACGCACAAAGCTTTTATGGTTTATACGATACTTTAGGGAATGTCTGGGAGTGGACATCATCCTGGTTTGATGGCTATACAGGTTTTAGTAGCTATCCTTACATAGGTTATTCTCAGGTTTACTTTGATAAACAGCACCGAGTTTTAAGAGGAGGTAGCTGGGCGACTTCTCCTTGGGGTTTACGCGCCAGCTTCCGCAACTGGTATCATCCCCATGTGCGCGAGATTTTAGCTGGTTTTCGTTGCGCTAGTAGTTAAGCTGTTGTGCATTTAAATTAAACTGTTAATTATTGTCAAGTCTTTGTAGTGCGTTAGCGAAGCTGTGCCTTAGCACTGCGTCTCGCTCGCTAGTAATATTAAATTTAAATGCGTCTTAGCTTAATTTCAGTTATTAGTTATCAGGCGTAGGATTGACGCATATAGACACGTAAGCAGGATTTTTATTTGTGACTCAATACAAGCGCTCAACTGTTAGGAAATTCTCAACGAAATAGTGTGAACAACACTAAAATGAAAAGTGACAGTCCAGAAGACACTACCTAATATTAAATCTATGAATTATAACAGGTTGCTTGTACCGACTGAACAATCTGTGGAAATCTCTAACCACCATCAAGGTACATTTAATATAGTAACAATTAGTCGAATCAAGGGTGTGCTTAATCAAGATATTTTGAGACAGGCTCTAGATATAACTCAAGCTGTTAATCCTAGACTCAATTCCAGAATCGTTGGTTCATCGGATAGCCTTAATTTTATAAATGAAGGAACAGAAAAAATTCCTTTGCGTGTAATTAAGCACACCAAAGATGAAAACTGGCAAGATGTTCTTATAGAAGAATTAAATAACAGTATTGATAGCAATAAATGCTTGTTAAGGTGTGTTCTCATTCATCATCAAGACGAAATTTTAAAAAAATATTTAATTACAACAGTACATCATGCTGTATCAGATGGGCTATCCTGTATAAGCCTACAAGCAGAAATATTTAAATACTGCCAAATAATTGAATCTGGAAATCCCCTTGATTTTGATTCTAAAAATGTGCTTCCACCCTTAGATGAACTGTTACCTCAGTGGATGAATCAAAATCAAGGTATTACTAAGGCAAAGTTATTTTTATTAAAATTAAAATTGCAAATGCTTTTGCATAAACCGGAAATATTAGAATCTGAAGAAACTGTTCCAATTGAACTTCGTAGTTGTGGGATGACCCAGCAATGTTTAGAAAAAGAGTTGACTCGAAAGTTAGTTACACTTTCTCATCAAGAAAATACTACAGTACATGGTGCTTTATGTGCGGCAACGCTCATTACGGTAGCGAATAAGATTAGGATGGGCAAATCAAGAAGTATTAATTTATCGTGTCGTTCTTATATTGATTTACGCCGACGTATTGAACCTGCTATTGACCATAACAATATGGGATTTTTAGCTTCATTTTTAACTTCATTCCACACTATAAAACAACAGTTATCATTTTGGAACTTAGCACGGGATGTTACTAAGCAGATTGAATTAGGTTTAAAGAGAAAAGATATGTTTAAACCTTTAATTCTCTTTAGAAAGATTGTCGAATTTTATGTTGAGAGACCAGATGAAGCTCTTATAACAGTTTCAATTACCAATGTAGGGAAAGTAAATATTCAGAAAAATTATGGTAATTTTGAAGTAGAAGAAATTAGTTTTGTTCCATCTATTAGCATTTTCGGCAGAAGTGTTACTGTTGCTGTTACAACTTTTGAAGAAAAAATGCTACTGAACTTTATAGTTTCTAAGCCTTCGATTAGCCAGGAAACAATGGAGAGCCTTGCCAATGATGTAATCAATTGTATTACTGAAGTTTGTCGAGCAGTATAAAGAAGAAATATTAACAAATTGAGATTTTCGTTTTCTGATTCTGTACATACAGGCGCAGTGTTAACTATACCTGATAATTACTATAGTTGAAGTTTTTGGAAGTTTTTATTACAAGACTTACGCAGCTACTCCATATATAGTGGGTAGGGTGCGTTACGCTTTGCTAACGCACCCTACAGGTAGAGGCTGTGCGTAAGTCATGTATTAGTGAAAATTTACAACTGGTAGGGAAGTAGTAACGAACCGCCCCCACCTAAAAACCCAAAAAACAATTAGCATTGATGAAATTAAAATCCGCCATAAAAAGAAATTGATGCACGGGAACCAAATATTTGTAAATTCCAAGTTGCAAAATCCTCAGCATTCATACATTCATTGCCTTTTCCTTGTAGGACTAAGCGAAATTTGGTGTCATTGCCCATACCGAGCGCAAAAATGCCATTCCCTGCCACTTGCCCTTCCATACGCACTTCTTTGTAAAGTATCGACTCACTTTTCCTTTCTCCCTGAGTACGAGTAGCTGCATCCGTAGCAAAAAATATGGCTGTTGTCGGTATTTTAAAGGTTAAATTTCCTATTTTTCCTAACTCATCTTTAAACTTTAAATTCCAAGTACGCTGATTTTTTGATAGTGATACAGTATATTTTTCGGAGTTTGAAGATAATCCTTTAACTGCATCAAAACCAGCAGCATTCAAATATAATTGTGCTTCTGGAGAAAATTTTAAACTTTGAATTTGTGACAATTCCAAGTTATCAATACTACTAGAGCGTTCATACCATTGACCTACTTCAGAACAACAGGCGCAAGCCAAAGATTTCGCTGGCACCATCAAGCCAATTATTAAATTAATTGCCAGCCAATAATACAAGCTGTAATTTTTCACTGACAATAATAATTGAGGAGTTTTTCTCACAAGTCAACCTATCTATCAGATATATTATACTGTTAAATTGACGGGCAAGCTATTCAAAAACTAAATTAAGTGAGAAAATGCTAAAAACAAGCTTGAGGATGAAATATCTAGCTCAGGCTTGATTTTAAATAGGATAGCTCTGTGTTTTACTTACTGAAAGTTAAGATACAGCTTTTATAGTTAGCATGAGCGCAGCGTGTTGCGAAGCAACGTATCGCATCTTCCTGGGCTTTTAGAAGTAATCAATGTATAGCTATGTATTAATGGAGGTTTAATGTCACTTTCTCAGGCTGCAAGCGGTAAGTCCGCTACTCAATCTACAATAGCTCAACGCTTGCAAGTAGAGTATTTAGTTAACCCAAATCAGTCTTCCGAACTAGCTTCTGTGACTGGTAGCGATGTAATTAAAGGACTAAATCAAACACCTAAAACTATACCCGCAAAATATTTCTATGATGATAAAGGTTCTTTATTATTTGAGCAGATTTGTGAACTACCAGAATATTACTTAACCCGTACAGAAACAGCAATTTTACAACAATATGCTCACGAAATTGCTAATTTAACCGGGCATTGTGAACTGGTAGAACTAGGAAGCGGTAGTTCTACTAAAACTCGTATCTTACTAGATGCTTACAATCACTTGGGATACCCGTTGCATTATATACCAGTTGATGTTAGTGGTGGAATTTTAGAAAGCAGCGCCAAAGATTTACTTGTTAAGTATCCATCGCTCCAAGTTCACGGTTTAGTCAGCACGTACGAACTAGCACTGCAACGCATCACTCCGACACAATTACCTAGCAGAATGATTTGCTTTATCGGTAGCACTTTAGGTAATCTTCAACCTGAAGAATGCCATGATTTCTTATCAAAAATTACTGCTGCTATGGAACCTGGAGAATATTTTTTACTAGGAATTGATCTGCAAAAACCAAAAGAAATATTAGAAGCTGCATATAATGATAGCCAGGGAGTAACTGCTGCATTTAATCTCAATATGCTGCAACACCTTAATCAACGCTTTCAGGGAAATTTTGACAGCAACAAATTTGAACATCAAGCTTTTTATAATGAGTCTCAGCATCAAATTGAGATGCACTTGCGGAGTTTGAAAGCACAAAATGTGCAGTTACAAGCTTTAAATTTAACGATTGAGTTTGAATGTGGCGAAACAATTTTAACTGAAATATCTCGCAAATTTAATCTCAAGACTATACAGCAGGAACTACAGACACGAGGTTTAAAACCTTTGAAAGCATGGACTGATGCTAATCAATGGTTTGGCTTGTTATTGTGTCAATTGCAATAACTATAGTAATGTAGGGTGCGTTACGCTTCGCTAACGCACCCTACCCACTATATGTGGCTGAATAGCTGCCTAGTGCTATTCAGTATTAAAAAGTAATGTGTTATCTCAGATTCAATTCCAGTATGTAGTTATAGATACATATAACCTTAAAACAAAAGCTTTTCTACTACTAGAAATATAAATGAATTAATAACAGTTATTTATTAATTCATACTCTTATAAAATTAAGCATTCTTGAGCAACCGCATTAAGTTAATCTTAAAAAGATTTTAAGAAAAATATTATAAACGAACGTTTGCAGTTATAGTAATGAATTAGAATTAAAACGCATCTTTAAAATAGCTGTTAGGAATTATGACACATTTTGGTATAATTTGCCCTCCTTATTCGGGTCATATAAATCCGTTAGCAGCATTAGGGCGAGAACTGCGATCGCGCGGTCATAAAATTACCTTTCTACAAATTCCTGATGTAGAATCTAAAGTACGTTCCGAAGGTCTAGACTTTTATCCCCTTGGAATGTCTATTTATAAAAGGGGTGAACTGGCTAAAACACTCCAACAGCTAACTCAATTAAGTGGTATAGAAGCCTTAAATTATTCTGTAAATTTTTGCCGACTAATAACAGAAATCATCTGTCAAGATGCACCTAATGCCATTAGATTTTTAGGGATTGAAGCACTATTAGTAGATCAACTTGAACCTGTAGGCGAAACCGTAGCGGAATTTCTCAAAATCCCTTTTATTTGTGTATCATCTGGTCAAGCAATTCACCGAAGAGTAGATGTTCCTCCTTTCTTTACTGGTTGGAGTTACAAAAAGACTTGGTGGGCGCGTCTAGGCAATCAAGCTTTTTATTACATATTAGACCGCAGTTGTCAACCAATTTTGCAAGTTATTAATCAGTATCGCCGTAAATGGAATTTATCTGATTACCCTGAAATATATGCTTCATATTCTAAACTTGCCCATATTAGTCAACAACCTGCTGCTTTTGATTTTCCCTGCCCAAATTTACCCGCTCATTTCCACTACATAGCACCATTTCGCAATGCTTCCCCGCGTCAAGTTTCGTTCCCTTTTGAAAAGTTAACAGGGCAACCTTTAATCTATGCTTCTTTGGGAAGTATTCAAAATACAAAAGATGATATTTTTTATAAAATTGCTGCTGCTTGTGCAAATTTAGATGTGCAATTGGTGATTACTCATGGAGGTGGAATGAGTGAAGAAGCAGTGCAAAAACTGCCTGGTTCTCCCCTAGTTGTTGAGTATGCGCCACAACTTGAAGTTTTATCGAAAGCTAGTTTAACAATTACTCACGGGGGGCTGAATACAGTACTTGATTCTTTGAGTTATGGAGTACCATTAGTTGCTATTCCGATTACTTTTGAACAACCTGGAACGGGTGCGCGTATTCGGTGGACAAAAACTGGGGAAGTAATACCTTTGAAAAAATTAACTATTTCGCGATTACGACGAGCGATCAAGAAGGTACTAACAGAGGAATCTTACTCCAAGAATGCTTTGAAAATCAAGAATGCGATCGCACAATCAGGAGGAGTAAAACGTGCTGCTGATATTGTGGAACAAGCTATCAATTCCAACTCGGCAACATCACTACCATTAAAAAAGCTAAATGCTAACCGCTAAATGCTAACCGCTATATTAACAAATCGGTCTTTTACCAGGATTTACTGCATGAATATATTCACTACCAGACATGGGCCATCCGCGTTTGTAAGCTGCTTCTTCTGGGTTTCCCCATCCTAATTGCAAAATAATTTCTAGGAAATCGGAGTTTTCTACTTTCCAGAGATTAGCCCATTGTGTGCGTTGTGCGATCGCATCAACATCACTAACTTCAATTATTCGATGCTCTTTCTCATTATTAACACTCAAATATAAATCCATCCCCGCAGTTACTTCATCCCAAAAACTCAATACTTCCGCCTTCGCTGCCTTAAGAATTTCTACATCACTTAGTAAGGCAATTAACTGATCGTGTACTTGGGGATAAGAAAGCGTATGATCTTTAACAGTGAGATGTCGCCAGACAATACCTGAAACTTGGTTTTCCCTTTGGTAGCGATGCACAGCAGCTTTAAAATCTTGATAAGCTGTAAACTTTTGCACCCCATCCGATTTGATGAACTTGTCAATTAAAGGGTTGCCAGAAGCTGTAGCAGCAATAGTTATGCGCTTGCCATTGAGACAAGCTTGACGTTCATCAGCCAATATTTTGATCAGTTCCTCTGTGCTGTATACCTGTGGCATGAGAACACTATCGGGCTTTACTTTATTGATAGTTTAACGTCTTAATATTGTAGAAGCTAGGGCGTGTTTTCAAACCCTTTGATCCCCCCTATCCCCCCTTAACAAGGGGGGGAAATTACAGTCAAAGTCCCCCTTTTTAAGGGGGATTTAGGGGGATCTTACCAAAATAAAAAAGGGCAGGTTGATGTCCTGCCCTCCTTTCTTAACGTGCTAACTCTGTATTAAACTCATTAAACGCTTTCTGCTTTAACTGCTTTGACTCAGTATTTGGCACTAAATTAAATACTTCGCGGAAAACATCGTCTACCTTCTCAAAAGGTATTCTACCCTTTTCATTCAGGACAACTTTACCCTTTTGATCGAGTAACACCGTTTGTGGTACAACACCCTGGTAATAATATCCAGGTTCTTGTGGTGTATAGCTAGATTTAATCGGAATAGCATCCACATTCACAGGTATAAAACTTGCTGCCCGACCATAATAGGCTTGTAAAGTGGAGACAACCGTTGCAAATTGCTTAGAATCCCTGCTGTCATCCAGAAAGAAAACTAACAACGCTGGTTTACTTCGTTGTAAAGCGGTTACTATTGTATCTTTTGCTGGTACTAGGGAACCGTTACCACCATAGAGGGCATAAATATTGCCATCAAAATTATCGTCGTTAATCCCAGCTAGTGCTGACGGCATTCCTAGAAACAACACGCAGCTTAATGTTGCGATTAAAGTCAGTACCCAAGCCGAAACAATACGTCGCCATGAATGGCGATGATTAACGGAAGTCAATTGGCGTAACCCAGAAAGAATCATAAGAAAATGCAATGGGACTGCTATGTAGTTTAAAACGCCTATGAATATTATCTGAGCGTAATAGACTTTTAGCATAGCAAGGTGCGATACGTTGCTTCGCAACACGCTGCGCGATCGCGCCAAACTTTAAAACATGAGAAAATTGAAGCGCGAACTGCTTCCAATGATATGCTGAGATTACTAGATCAAGCCATTAAGCAAAATCAACTTAGAATTCCAGCTATAGAGCGTAGTATTCAAGAAATTAAGATGGAGTGGAACTTACCATGACTGAACAACCACGTATTCCTGATGAACAAACTAGAAAACGTCTTTCTGCTAACCTACGTCAAGCTCGTTTAGACTTGCAAGAATTTGGTCTGCAATTAGAAGAAGTTGAGGCATTACTAGATCAACAAATCCGTGAGCAAAAGCGGAAAAGAATACAAATCCAGCGCCAAAATTTGAATACTATCATGTAAATACGGCGTTGTGGAGGAAAATCAATTGCCACAAACTCAAGTTATTTTCTATCAAGACATAGATGAAAGCGTACCTGTTTTAGAATGGCTACGGGAATTAAAAGCCTCAGATACTAAAGGATTTGCTAATTGTGTTGCTAGGATTAAGCAATTACAAGAAACTGGTTACGAATTGCGTCGTCCGGCATCGGACTATTTACGGGATGGTAAGCTGTTGTGTTTCTTTGATTTTATATTTTAGAGAGGGAGGAGAGAGGAGGGAGGAGAGAGGGTTATAGGGTTTGATAACTTTTATATCAATTATCAAATGTCTCAGGTTGATAAAATTTTATTTCTCACAACCAATCCCATCTCTATTCCGATCAAAACCATGTGGATTTGGAGGGATTACGCGAAATTTCTTATAAGGAACATCACCACAATCTAAATCTGGCGGATAGGGTGGAATACAAACATCAGGATAAGCGCGATCGCAATTCTCTCTTTGAGGGGAAGTCGGCACAGATACCTGATGTTTAGGGTGTCTGAAATCCCAAGGCATAACAGGTTGAAGTTGATTCCAAAAACCCAACTTATTTTTCTTGGCTTGCGCTTCAGTAATAAGATATTGATTTGTATTAGTAGCACAATTATTTAAATACTTCGGATAAACAACTGCATAGCTTTCCCGCACCATTTCAAGATTAATTGAGCGCCCCCGATCAAAAACTTCTGCCACAGTGCGACCATATTTATCTTGGTCAACAGTGCGAATAGTAACAGGCAACCCAGTGGGTAGCAGTTGTTTTAATCTATTTGTTGAAAGTTCTCCCCAAGGTTTTTGTTTCAATTCAGGGGCATCAATACAACTTAACCGGACAGTAATTGTTTGTTGTTGAAATTTAACTTTAATTGTATCCCCATCAATCACACTCAAAACTGTTGACAGATTATTTATTTGAGCAGATAAAGGTATTTCATTTAAAGCCAATACTAAACTTATTGCAAGGATGATAAATTTATTCATACTGATAACTACTAACCCCTCAAACTTATAACTCACAAACCCCTTTGCGCCCTTTGCGCTAACCTTTGCGATCTTGGCGTTAAAAACCAAACCCTCATCGAAGCCAGCCAACTTATTATACCTAAGATAGATGACGAAAATTATCTATCGAAAAAAATAACCCCCAGCTTACAATAAATAGATAATAACGATTCAAACGAGGGGAGCAAAATCACATCGAAGTTTTCCACCAAAAACTTAGCGGTTTTATGGTGTAATTCTTTGACATTATGCTGAATTTTAGCTCTCAATCTCTCAGCAGCTTTTTTCAGTCTTCGTTTACGCGAAGTAAGAGATGAACTAATTTTAGAAGTTAGCTTATCTAGCTTGAAACAAAGCTTTTGAATTCTAAGATTGGCATCATCTCCAAGCCATCCATAAGATGACTCTGAGAAAAAAGTCATAAACGTGCGAACACCTGGATCTAAGGCAACCACACGATCTTGGTTCTCGGTCCGTTGTGGCTGCACTTCAGATGAAACAATTAGGTAATACTCACCATAAGCAAGCGTTAACCGTCCTTCGCCTCGGAAGTAACCAGAGTAGCGCGTGAGGTAGGTACAGAAGGGAAGTTAGGCGTACAAGCACACAAAACAAGATCATCAACACGCAATTTCCTCTGGTTTTCAAATGCACTTGTGCAAACCAGTAGAGACAGACGCATTAATTACAGCAGTAGCAAAACTCACCGGAAAAATGCCCATGATATCCAGTCCGACTAATTAGTTACGATCAACTAAGCATGAACCAGTAAAAACTGACCGTTGCCATTATATTCGCCATTACAACTAGCAAAATTGCGAACAAACCAGATCAAATAAAAACGCCAGATCCGACGGAATTTAGCATAGTCCATGCCATATTCTAAATCTTTGACTACCGCCTGATGATCATCAAAGTTTTTCAACCAAGTGGCAAAAGTTGTCGAGTAATTATAGCCATTTAAATACCACCTATTAATGGTCTTAAGGTCTTTATTATGGCTAGGAACAGCATCGTAATTCCAGAAACGACCGTGGGGAAAAATGTATTGATGAGTGTAAACGCTAGATATGTGGTTAGGGGTGCGGACTGTGATAATGTGAATGAATACTTTACCATTATCGTTAAGGAAAGACGCTAATTTTTCAAAAGCTTTCGTTAAATTCCCTACATGGCAAAAAACTCCAATTGAAAGAATTTTATCAAATTTTGTATCAAAGTTTGCATCATTCAAATCCCCTTCATACAGAGTAAACCGACCTGAACTCAGGTAGCTGGCGGGATCTTTCATCTTACCGCGCATATATTCGCATTGTTCGTGGCTTAAATTAATCCCTGTAAACGTGACATTGGGGAATTTGGAAAGGATGTAATTTGGAACGCACCCCCAACCACATCCAAAATCTAAGATCCGATCTCCGTCCTTGATGTCTAGTTTCTCAATTACATCATCGATCATTTGCATTTGGGCTTGTTCAAGGTTGGATGCGCCTTTTTCCCACAATGCCATGCTGTATTTAGGATAAATCAGTTGCCCGTCACCCAACATCTGATTCAGCATTCCTTGAGGAAGATCGTACTGGAGTTTCATCAAATCCTTTGAACCTTCCGCAACATGATCGGTTTCTTTTAAAACCCAATCATAAGGTGCAAGGAGTGAGGGAAAATAACGAAAAAAGACGGGCATAAAACTATCAAACAGCCCTTCTAAGACGAAATCTGGGACTTCCAATCCATTGATATAAGCCTCTGCTGCCGCCATTTGTAGCGTATTAACGACAGATACAGCCCCTCTCGTTGCCTGATATGCAAGTGGGGTTTTAATATGCACATCTCCTACTAAAGGAATATATTTTTCGATGTCTTGCAAAAAAGAACTAGAAGTCATAAATACCTCTACATTGAGCTTGGGGATTTAAGGTACAGTGTAGAATGCTTTTGCGATTTGACGTTTTATTTATCAAAAATTTAAGAATTGAAAATTAGCCCATGACTTGTAATAGCAAACTTGCCAAATTTATGCCTGTTTCCAAAGATACAGATCTGGTTTTACAAGCCGAGTACGCTAAAAAATTACGCCCGTTTCTACCCCCTGAAGCATTTGCCCCGAAGATCAACAAGTTAGTGATTTTGTTGATTAATTTAGTAATTTTGGTTTTGGGCTGGATAATTGCCGATAAGTTGGATCAGTGGTCTGTATATTATTTATGGCTGTACTTACCCTTGGCTGTGGTAATGGGTAATAGTGTAATTGCTTTGCTATTTACATCCCATGACCTGATGCACGGTAGTGTGATTAGAAACCCGCGTTTGATGAGGTTGATCAGCTTACTAGGATTAACAATGTTGTGGATGCCGCCTACATTATGGAAAGCTGTTCATAACCGTGTGCATCACAGTAATACAAATGATTTTGGAGATCCTGATCGCAATTATTTAGAGGAACAACCTAAAACTTGGGGAAAATGGATTCAAAATTTATTTGTACCTTCTGCTGAGGTGAATCCTTTTTGGTTAACTGTGGGTATGACAAGTGCTTGGGGAGTACACACTTTTCGCAATTTAACTTCTGTGGTGTTGTTTAATAATGAAACTGTTGATTATGTACCTGCTGCGTTTACGGTTAGCGATAAAGACCGTCGTGCGATCGCCTGGGAAACTTTGGTAATCTTTATGATACACCTCAGTATTATGGCATACCTACAATTTAACCCAATTAAACTAATTTTGAGTTACTTTCTACCAATAGCAATTGGCTATGCTGGAGTAATGTTTTATATTTATACCAATCATATGTTATGCCAGATGACCAGTGTTAATGATCCACTAATTAATAGTTTGTCTTTGCGGGTTCCTAAAATCTTTGATTTATTACATTTCAATTTTTCTTACCACGCCGAACATCATATTTTTCCAGCAATAAATTCTGATTATTATCCTTTGGTTCAAGAGTTAATCACAACTCATTATCCTGAGAAAAGCCAAAAATATATCTTAGATTGGGCTGTTGCTTGGCGTTTATTACTCCAAACTCCTCGGCATTATAAAGATGAAACTACCTTTACAGATTGGTCAGGAGAAAAGTCTGTAAGCACCTTTAGCCCAGATTAAATAGGACTTACGCACCGAATGTCTGAAACCTTGATCCCCCCTACCCCCTTAAAAAGGGGGGAAAATTCAAAGTCCCCCAATTTATGGGGGGATTTAGGGGGATCTAGAAGTAAGTCCTGTTAAATATAGAATAGAGACGCGCCGTGGCGCGTCTCTACATTTTGTGCGAGATTTGAATACTAAGCTGCGGTAAGACCGTAGGCAGACATCCGCATGATATCGCGCGTGGTGAAGCCAATATTACTCAGTGCTTCGCCGTAGGCAATCATAAAGTCTTCAACTAAGGCATCTTTCTCCATTGCCAAAACACCAGCATCCTTGGCAACTTGATTAAGCATCTGCCAAACTATGGGTAAGTTTTGGCGATTGGCTGTTTCTAGTTCAGCTTTGGATTCTTCAAAGTGTGCTTTCAGCCAAACTTCACCAAAATTGAGGTGAGTGTATTCATCTTTGACTACGCCTTCAGTGATTTTGCGGGCGAAGTCATCGGCGACAGGTATATAGATGTTGTATGCGGCGATCGCAAAGCATTCTATAATCAGTGATTGAATTAGCAAGCAGGTGACAATTTCACCTGCTTCTGCTGCTACTTTAAAGTTTTCGTGCAGCCTTGAAAAGAAGTTACGGGCAAATTCTAAATCTGCTGTAACTTGGAGATTGCGACCACAAGCTTCAAATCCTTTCTTGTGACGCATCTCCATTTTGGATAAGCGAATCAAGTCATCCTTAGATTCTGGTAGTAGTTCAGCAAGTTTAATGTAATTTTCGTATGCTTCTTGTTCACCTTCAATTACGATCGCATTGATGCGACTATAGGCATCTTTATATGTTTCGCTCTGGAAGTCAATGCTGGCTGCAATTTGCGCCATAAATGGATGATCTCCTGTGTTCTTAACTAAGCTGATACAAGATAGGTCAACCCTGTAAATTGAGGGTGAGATTCAAAATGCTAGTTTAACTTAACTTAACAAATTTCTATGTTAGACCTTATTACTGGTTTAAACTGTTCCCCAATTGGAATAAAATCCCATCTGATTCTCTAAGCATAAGCGGAAATGAGTATTAATGCCTAAAACACATTTATACCAACATTCAGTCAGCATTTGGAAATCGCTAAGTTTAGTTTTGCTGCTGGCGATCGCACTTGTAGTACTATTACCACTAGCTGTAGTATTACTGACTTCCCTGACAACTACTGGCGCTACCCCTGGGCAAACCCTGAGTTTATCCAAATTCACTCTAGCGAATTATCAGGCAGCTTGGCAGCGTGGTAGCTTTTTGTTAGCGTTTGCTAATTCCACCCTAGTAGCTTTAGCGGTGACAGGATTTCAAATTGTCACGTCTGCATTAGCAGGCTATGCTCTGGCAAGATTAAAATTTAGGGGAAGGCAAGCAGTATTGCTGATTGTCTTGGCAACTTTGGTGATTCCGTTTCAAATATTAGTAATTCCGATATTTTTAGTATTGAAATGGGGACATTTAATTAATACTTATTGGGCATTAATTTTACCGACAGCAGCGAGTGGATTTGGAATTTTTCTCTTGCGTCAATATTTTTTAACTATCCCAGTGGAATTAGAAGAAGCGGCGGCACTTGATGGCGCTAACAAACTGCAAATTTTGTGGCGCGTCATGCTGCCGTTATCTCGACCAGCTTTAGTGACGCTGTTTCTATTTACCTTTATTGGTGAGTGGAATGATTTATTTAAGCCTTTAGTATTTACAACCCGACCAGAATTAAGAACTGTGCAGTTAGCGTTGGCAGATTTTCAAGAACAATTTACTAATAGTTGGGAATTATTAATGGCAGCAGTAGTGATTGCTACTGTACCAGTAGTTTTACTATTTGTTATTGGTCAAAAGCAGTTTATTCGTGGTATTGCGACAACTGGAATTAAGAATTAATTTAAATATTAGCCCTCTCCAAACCAGAATGTAGAGACGCGCCATGGCGCGTCTCTACACTGGTTAATCAAGCAGTATAATTACGGATTGACAAATGACCAAAATCATTTAACTTTTCTGGCAGTTTTTCCATTAGGTTTATTACCTTCCCATAGCTTGCCTCCACGCTGACATAGCCATAAACCAAACCAGGCAGACAATATTCCAAACAAAATTATATAGGCTGACGACACGATGCCTATCAGGATCAGGAAAATGCCGATTCCCAGTAATGCTATACCACCGTACCAGACCGTAACAGCAAATCTACGCATAAAACTATTTCTTTAGCTTCATAAATCATCTTTTCTATAGATGAGATGTCATTCTTACTACCGATGGGGAAAAACATAAAAAATGATGAACTATAAGGGTAAGTTTAAATCAATTAACAATTATCAATTAACAATTATCAATGAACAAAGTTTTAATTCTTGGGGGGACAGGACGGATAGGTACCAGTGTGGCACAAGATCTAATTGCCCATACTGATGCTGAAATTATAGTTACAGGCAGGAACTCAGCTAATGGAACAGCAATAAGTTCTCAGCTAGGTTCGCAGGTGAAATTTTTGGCAATAGATTTGGATGAGGAGGATAGCCTAAAAAATGCGATCGCATCCTCAAATCTTGCGATCCATTGTGCTGGTCCGTTTCACTACCGCGATGCTAGAGTTCTGAAAAGTTGCATAGAACAAGGTGTTAATTATCTCGATGTCAGCGATCATCGTTCTTTTACTCGGAAGGCGCTAGACTACAAACCGGATGCTGAAGCTGCTGGAGTTACAGCGATTGTTAATAC
The DNA here is from genome assembly GCA_963711165.1 of uncultured cyanobacterium. Classification (GTDB taxonomy): domain Bacteria; phylum Cyanobacteriota; class Cyanobacteriia; order Cyanobacteriales; family PCC-9333; genus Crinalium. Next base: position 20,141 of record CAVQDG010000039.1, read on the forward strand.
AGGCATTTTTCCTGGTATTTCTAATAGTATGGTGCGACAGGGCGTTGAGCAATTAGATCAAGCAGAGCGTATTCACTTAAGTTATGTAGTAGCTGGATCAGGCGGTGCTGGTATTACGGTGATGCGAACGACATTTTTGGGGTTACGCCGTCAGTTCGAGTCGTGGATCGACGGTAAGTGGCAAATGGTGAAGCCGTATAGCGATCGCGAAACGATTCAATTTCCCGCACCTTACGGTCGTACTGGTGTTTACTGGTTCGATATGCCAGAAACCTTCACCTTACCAGAAACTTTTCCTGTCAAAACTGTAATTACTAAATTTGGTACAGTTCCAGATTTTTATAACTATCTTACTTGGAGCGTTGCCCACTGGTGGCCCCCTAGCTGGCTGAGAAATTCAGCAGTGATTGAATTTCTTGCTCATGTTAGTCACCAGATGACTGATTTTACTGACAAACTCAGTGGTATTGGCGTTGCGATTCGTTCTGAAGTCACAGGTTACAAGGATGGACAACCAGCTAGTTATTGCTCAACTTTAGTACATAAAAATACAGCAGTTGCAGCCGCCTGTGGCACTGGCAGCCTTGCTCAACTAATGCTTGATGGCAAACTCAATCAGCCTGGTGTTTGGGTTGTAGAACAAGCATTGCCGACAGATTTATTTGAACAAACAATGGAAAGCCGAGGTATCCAAATTAATCAAGAATGGTTAAAACCATAAAATTTATGTGCCTGCGGGTAGAAGCATTTTTCTAGTTACCTAAAACCCCGTAGCATGGTTCTAGATCCCCCTAAATCCCCCTTAAAAAGGGGGGTTTTCGGTTTTATTATGTGGATCTATAAAAAGATTTGATGTAGAGACGTACCATGGTACGTCTCTACATTATTAAATCAGCTTTATTAACCCTTGTCGATATATTTTTTGTCCATCAGCATTCAGATGGACACCATCAGTAGTTAAATTTCTTTTAAGTGCTTGCCCTTCAAATAACTCTTGTAGACATTCAGCATTGACTAAAACATTTTGACTTTCGGCAATTTGATTAATTAATTGATTAATTTCCTCAACCCTAGTAATTGTACCTGCTAATAATGGATTAAGGCTTGCTGCAACAGTTGAGTAAAAAGCAGGGATTAAAATTACCTGAGTAGCACCCATTTCTCTTACTAAAGATATTGCCTGCTGCATATTATTAATAAAAGTATCATCGTCAATGTGGTAACAAGCATCGTTTGTACCAATGGCAATAATTGCTTTTTGACATCTAACATGAGCCGCCGCTAATTTATGTAATTGTTCAATTAGAGAAACACTACTCATGCCTTTAACGGCAAAGTTAAAAGTATCTTCACCTAATGTATTATTTAGAGGAGAAGTAATTGAGTCGCCGAATATACAACTATTGTATTCCTGAGATTGCGTCAAGCTGACTTGATGGCTAACTTCATTTATCCACCAAGTTTTTGTAATTAAATTATCTGTGGGTAATGATACACTTGCACAAAAATCTATAAAAGCTTTATTGACTGAGCCTTTTTGATACAGCAAAAATAATATTATAAACAGTAAGATAATATTTAATGAAACAGAAGCGATTGTGGTCTGGTTGTTCATATAGCAAGGTTTTATATTAGCTTAAATAAGGATTTAATGGTCAGTACCGTTCATTAATAAAGAGCTTCTTATAAAATTAACACTAATATCCCTGACAGTACAAGGAATGTAGCTAGAAGAGATTTCCAGGTTAACGATTCACCTAAAAACATTGCCGATAGTAATAAAACTAGGACTACACTAGATTTATCTATCGGAGAGACAAGAGATGCTTTACCTAACTGTAATGCTTTGAAGTAGAATAGCCAAGATAAACCCGTGGAGATGCCAGATAATATTAAGAAAAGAATTGATTTGTAACTAATCTGTTGTAGATTTTGAAAGCTTCCCTCAACCCAAACAATTCCCCAAGTAATAATTAGAATTATAAATGTACGGATGGCAGTTGCCAGATTAACATTGACACCTTCAACCCCTGCTTTGGCAAGAATAGTTGTAAGTGCTGCAAACAGTGCCGATAGCAAAGCATATATCCACCAAGCATTTGAATTACTTTCCATTATGAGAATTTTGATAATTGAAGATGACGATCGCATTGCTAAACCCCTAGCCGAGTATTTAAGACGACAACACCATATTGTGGATATAACAAGCGATGGGCTTGAGGGGTGGGAATGGTCTAATTCTGGATTATACGAGTTAATTTTATTAGATTTAATGCTTCCTAAATTAGATGGAATCACTCTGTGTCAGCGTTTACGTGCTGCTTCATCTAATGCCTTAATATTAATGCTGACAGCACGAGATACAACAGGCGATAAAATTGTTGGACTTGATGCTGGTGCTGATGATTACTTGGTTAAGCCATTTGAGCTAAAAGAGTTAGCAGCACGCATTAGGGCTTTAGCGCGAAGAAGTCAAGAGATTCGCCCACCAATTTTAATCCACGGTGATTTGCAACTAGATCCAGCAACCCAACAGGTTACTTATGCCGGGAGTATTTTATCGTTAACTCCTAAAGAATACATGATATTAGAATATTTTATGAGAAATCCCCATCAAGTTGTGACTCGTTCAACAATCCTTGATAAACTGTGGGAGTTTGATAAATCTTCGGGGGAGGGAAGTATAAAAACTCACATGACAAATTTAAGGAATAAATTTAGAGCATCTGGAAGTTCAGAAGAATTAATTGAAAATATTTATGGCATTGGTTATCGTCTAGTTCAAAAGTAAGTTTCCTATAATTACTAATTTAATAGTCATCAAAAGGTGTTTCAAAAAATTAGACATCGTTTATTGTTATCTTACTTAGTGGTGTTTGCATCACTACTAGGAATATTTGCGATCGCCGTCCGAGTTGCTTTCACCCGCAATCTCACTGAACAAATAACAGATAAACTTACAGCCATAGGGAAAGGTGCGGCGGCAAATGTAGAATTGGAAAAAGGTCACTTGACGGTTGAAAGTGACTTTCGTCCACAAAATTTAATTGCTAATCATCAAGGATTACAGTGGTTTGATACTAAAGGAAGTTTGATTACCCAACAAGGAGAAACTGTCTTAACTTTACCTTTGTTGCCAAACAAGATAGTACAAATTCAGACGGGCAAAATCCCGATTAAAGCAGTAACAGTACCAATTAGGAAGAGCGATAATAGTGAGCTAGTTGGGTATGTAAGGGTGAGTCAATCTTTAGAAGAATTTGATGAAACTCTGCAAAAACTGGACTGGGGATTAGGCGGTGGGATTATTATAACATTGGTTCTTAGTAGTATTGGCGGAATTTTACTAACTCGTCAAGCAATGCAACCGATTGAAGAGAGTTTTCAAAGACTCAAACAGTTTACTGCTGACGCTTCTCACGAACTACGCAGTCCGTTAATGGCAATCAAAATTAATGCCGAGTTACCGCTAGAATATCCCGATGAAATAGGACCAAAAGATGCAGAAAAGTTTCAGGCGATCGCAAATGCGACTAACCAGATGACTCGCCTCACCGAAGACTTACTGTTGTTAGCACGCACTGATAGAATTTCCAATCATTATCGGGATACTCTCAATTTAACGCCAATATTGGAGAACTTAATACAACTGTATAAACCTCAAGCTGAAGCTAAACAAATTAACTTGAAATCTGAATTAATCGAGAATCTTCAACTAATAGGTGATTCAGTTCAATTAACACGAATGTTTACTAATTTAGTGGAAAATGCACTATTTTATACACCATCAGGAGGCGTAGTTGAAATTAAAACAAGTCGTGTCGGTTCCCAGCTTTATGTTAACGTGCAAGATACAGGCGTAGGAATTGCACCAGAGCAGATTGACAAGGTTTTTGAGCGTTTTTGGCGAGCAGATCAATCTCGTTCTTATTGGTCACGTGGTTCGGGTTTAGGACTGGCGATCGCGATCGCTATTGCTCAAAATCACGGCGGATTGATTAGTGTTACAAGTCAATTAGGAGTTGGTAGTTGTTTTACTGTGCGTTTACCAACTTCTTGACTATCAAGACTTCACGACTTACTTCTAGATCCCCCTAAATCCCCGCGCTAACGCGCCGCTATGCCTGACGGCAGGCTATCGCCAACGCTAGAAAAAAGGGGGACTTTGAAGGTTTCCTACTTACTTGCCATCATCATTAGTTTCGCGATCGCCATCCTCAGCTTCCTGAACTTGAATGCTACTCTTAGGACGGGTGGCTTCATTCTTGTGATCTTGCTGATTAGCATTCTCATTAATTGTTTCTTGCTCTTCTTGTGCATCGTCATTAGTTTCACCGTCGCCATCACTAGCTTCAGCAACTTGGGTAGTCTTGTGATGCTGAGGTGCAATTGAAGAAAGAGATTGTGGTTGTTTTGCAAATACAACTCGTGACAATCCAGTAACCCCTAAAGTACCAACAAAAGCTGCTACCACAATGATTTTCGTTAAATTTTTCATGCCTGTAAAATCCCTGTAATTCTGGGCTGGTATTTCCACAGTAGGTAATAAAAGTCCAGAAATAGTCAAGATTGGTGTGAATTTAAAAATAAATATCCCATGATGAAATTAACTTTTAAACAAGAATTCAGGAGTTAAAATTAAAAATTCATAAGAGTACGAAGAATCTATTTTTAGGGCTAATCTAAGCAGAAAATCCTCTTGCCACTCAAATCTTGACTATTTCTTGACTTTTGATGTTTAGAATGCGATCGCTATGAGCTAAATCAAGGTATGAAAAAACCTGAGATCTAGTTCATAGTGATTGCCAACATTTAGACCTCACTTTTACCAAAAAATCCATCAGAAAAAATCTTATGAATAAGATGTTGAATAGGGTTCCAGAGGTGACATTTTACTTCTGGATTATTAAGGTTCTGGCAACTACGGTAGGTGAAACCGCAGCAGATTATCTGTCAGGAAATCTGAACCTTGGTTTAGGCGTTACATCCTACATTATGAGCGGCATATTACTGATGGCACTGTGGAATCAGTTTAAGCTTAAACGCTATGTTCCAGCAAGTTTCTGGTTTGTGGTCGTTTTGATAAGTATTGTTGGCACACTGATTACTGATAGATTGGTAGATGAGTTTGGAGTTAGTTTGGTTACAACTACTATAATTTTTAGTGTTTCCTTATTGGTAGTTTTTGCGCTCTGGTATTTCAACGAAAAGACATTAGCCATGCACTCCATCAATACAGCTAAAAGAGAGCGTTTCTATTGGGTGGCTGTTTTGTTTACGTTTGCCTTGGGTACTGCAACAGGAGACCTTTTAGCAGAGGCTTTGAAACTGGGTTATGCACAATCAGCATTGATATTTGGCGCTGCAATTGCCGTCATAGCGATTGGTTATTATTACTTTCGGCTCAATGCAGTTTTGGCATTCTGGTTAGCTTACATCTTGACTCGTCCCCTTGGAGCATCTATGGGTGATTTACTATCTCAATCTACAACAAATGGAGGCTTAGGTTTTGGTACGGTTGGAACCAGTATGCTTTTTCTATCTATAATCCTGAGTCTGGTTATTTACTTAAGCCTTAAGCAGAAGAAACCAGCTTTACTACCCATTGACCGACAAGACTGATTTTAGCGATTAGCAGTAGAGACGTGCCATGGCGCGTCTCTACATTTAATTTGGCTTGTGCTGTCTAGGTTTTAACTCTCAAACTTGTCAAGAGCGCCTTTTTGATCTATTTTGTCTTGTTTGTACTGAGTATATTTTCAGTTTTTAAATCTGATTTTGACCGTTATTGGGTACTAGGTGAAGGACACAATTCAAGTTCTTGACTTTTTCGATCTACGGTGAAGCAGCAAGTTTCAATAAATTATGATCGCCCGACAGTAAATAGGAGAAAAAAATGAGTAAACTTCCAGCAATCACTGCATTCTTTTGGATTATGAAGATCTGTGCAACCACTTTGGGAGAAACCGCAGGAGACCTTTTATCAATGACACTAAATGTGGGCTATGCAATTAGCTCCATGATACTGATTGGAGTGTTTTTAGCAACTCTGGTGACTCAATTAATCTCGAAAAGGTATAACCCATTGCTGTATTGGACAGTCATCCTTTCAACTAGCACGGCTGGCACAACAATGTCAGATTTTATGGATCGCACTTTAGGGCTGGGCTACGCTACAGGGACTACGATTTTAGTTACTATTCTGTTGGCTATTTTGGCATTTTGGCGATTCAGTATTGGGTCTCTATCTGTTAACAATATCAAAACGCCTAAAGTTGAACTGCTTTATTGGACTACAATTTTATTTTCAAATACTTTGGGTACTGCCTTGGGCGATTTTCTCGCTGATACTTCTGGACTGGGATTTGCAGGAGGGGCGCTCTTAATTTCTGGTTTGCTTGCTATAGTATTGGCAGCACATTATTTTACCGAACTTTCCCCTGTGATGTTATTTTGGATTGCCTTTGTGCTAACCCGACCATTTGGTGCAACTCTGGGGGACGTTCTGACAAAAGCACACGCCAAAGGTGGTCTTGGTTATGGTACTGTCGGCTCATCTATAGTTCTGGTGTCAATACTTGGAGTCTGTATCCTGTTTACAACTGTAAAGCAGAGAAAACTAGCTGCGGTTAGGGTTTTTAACGATCAAGAAAATTAACAGAACTTACGCAGACATCCCCCTGAGCAACCCCTTAATAAGGGGGGAAATTCAAAGTCCCCCTTATTAAGGGGGATTTAGGGGGATCTAGATTTCAGGCTTTCGGTGCGTAAGTCCTAATTACTCCCTTTCCATTAAAAGATTACCGATTATATTCTTCTTCTTCCTTGGCGTTCTTTGCGTCTTGGCGGTTTTTAAAATAGGTATTCGCCATAGTGGGAAGGGAGTAAGCTAAATTCCATGACTTTTACCAATCACCCAATGACGCTTGAAAAAACGCGCTAAAGCAGATTCTTCTAATGATAAATAAATTGGTCGTCCGTGTGGACAAGTACGGGGGCTACGGGTGTTTTTCCACTGATCTAATAAGGTCTGCATTTCTGGAAGACTTAGGGGTGTACCATTACGGATAGCACTACGGCAGGCGGTTGCGACTTGGGCAGTTTGTAAGTCACCTCCTAAGCTAATTTCCCATAAGGCGTTTTGGCAATCATCTCGTTGCGCTAAAATTTCTGGTGCTGTACGAATTGCCCATATTTGTTCGCCAAATGGTTGAACATCAAGATTTAATCTTTGAAGTTGTTCTAGTTGCGCTGGTGTTAATTGAGCGAGAATTACTGGAGATTTTAAGGGGATAAGTTGCCAGCGATCGCATAATTGCTCGTATAATACTCTCTCATGGGCAATATGTTGTTCTACTAACCATACTCCAGTAGGATGTTCTGCCAATATATAAGTATTGTGAACTTGTGCGATCGCTCTTAGTTCAATCAATCCCATATCATTAACTTTATTTGCGCTTGGCTTCGGTGGTGATTCTTGAATCGAACGCCCAACATTATACCCACCTTGAGCTTCAGAAGCTTTAATTAATTGTGCCACTCTTTCTGTATGCAGTGTCTCTGGAAGAAGTTCTGGATTTATTCGCAAAACTTGCTCAATTGCTTGCGCTACTTGTTCTTGCCAATAAGTAAGATGATGTAGGTAAATTTCTGCTTTGGCTGGATGACGATTCCAGTCTATTTGATGAGGAGAAATATCTAAATGTAGAAAACAAATCGGGTAGCGATCGCGTGGTAAAGTACGCTGAAATGCTCCTAATATAGTTTGCTCTAACCCGTGCGATCGCACCATCCGTCTATTGGTAGCTACTCGCACCCAGTCTGCACGTCGGCGATGGCATCTATCGGGTAATCCTAACACTATATATAGTGATGAATTTAGATAACTATTCTGATCAGATGAGTTATAAATTGAAGCGTTATCTAGTTTATTCTCCCCTACCCCGACAGTTTGCGGCGTAGGTACTTTAATTGTTAGTTGTTGCAGATCGCTTAACCTTACCTGCTGCAATAACTGAGGTAAAATTTGTCTAGCTGTGACACCAGGACTAATACTGAACCACTCACGCCCATTTTGCTGTACATTCCAAGTAACATGGGGATGACATAAAGCAATTTGATGAATAATAGCTTGCACCGCTCGCATTTGTTGCGACATCGGGGGTAAACCTTGACGACGAGCAGCCCAACTACCAAATAAATTAGATACTGTTACTACAGTACCAGGTGCGATCGCAAAAGCCGAAACATCAACCGCTTCCCCTTGAGTATTATAAGTAACACTCCAACCTTCACTGCTGTTACTCGCACGGCTCAAAATCTCTAAAGATGCCAACTGAGCTATGCTATGTAAAGCTTCGCCCCGAAATCCTAAGCTAGTAATCTTCCATAAATCTTCGCATTTGCGGATTTTGCTAGTACTATGTGCAACTGCTGCTTGTACTAAATCAGTCAGCACCATACCATTGCCATTATCTGCAACTCGCACTCGCCACTGATCGGGATATAAAGATACTACAATTCTTTTGGCTCCAGCATCTAAAGCATTTTCTACCAATTCACGTACCACTGCTGCCATTGAGTCAATTACCTCTCCCGCAGCAATTAGGTTGACTACCTCTGTGGGCAAAGGTTGAATCCCAAGTGCCATAGTATTTATTATCTGTACGAGGTGATTTTGATTGACTTAGTTATGATATGACAGATAATTTAAACATTATTTACTAGCAATTCATCTAGTTAACATTTTAACATAAATTACACAGTTAATTTTTTATTGTTTTGTTTTATATTCACTACTTAAATTTAAATTCTAGATGAGGCTCGCTTGATTACACATTATGTATAAATGCAACATAACTCGTATAGACCAGGTTTCGTGTTAAGAATAATTTAACTGATTAAGCGGACATAATATTAGTTTTTATCTTGACTGTAGAACTTTACTCAAAAACTAAACTTATTGTTTTAATTTTAAAAAATAGTTAAATTAATGAAATCTTGGGTTACATCTGCGTTAATCTGCTCCCATCTGCGATAAAAACAACAAATTTGTAATTCTTGTAAGAAATTTAATAAATTTAAGTTTACATATAACAATAATCAAATACTGGCATCCTTTCTGAGTATTATATTCAATAATTATAGAGACTATTCGCATGGCAGACAAATTTATATAATCACGTCTTTCTAAAGGTAGATCATATACATATTACCTCCCAAGAAAGAGAAGTTAAGCGTAAATTCATTGCTAAATTTCATTTAAAGTCATTTAAAGTAATGAGATTTTAAATCATGTCAAACATTTCAGAAAACTTGGAAAACGCTAAAGACAAAATTACAGAAGGTATTGAAAATGCCACCGATAAGGTAACTGAGTCATTTAAAGATGCTAAAGATAAAATGCCAGAAGTTACCCCTACTCCACCTGGGCTGAAAAGTCAATCTTCAGTTGAAGATTTGAAGTCACGTTTAGAATGGGGCGAACCAGCTTTTACAATGCTTGATGTGCGCGATCGCGAGACATTCAACGATGGTCATATCATGGGCGCAATGGCGATGCCTGTGGATCAGTTAGTAGACCGCGCTAAATCTAGCCTAGAACCCAGCCGCGATATTTATGTTTATGGCGAAACCGACGAAGCAACTGCGAGTGCCGCTTCCTTATTGCGCCAAGCTGGTTTTGAGTGTGTAGCTGAACTCAAAGGTGGTTTTGCAGCATGGAAAGCCATTGGTGGTGCTACCGAAGGTATTTCCGAATCTAGAACTCCCGCAAGTGCAGATGATTACAACGTTGTATCTCGCCTACAAGATCAAGCAAGCAAGTAGTAACTCAAAAATAGTTTGAGTCTGCTGAGATTTGCTACTCATTAAGTCTGGGTAGCACAGCTAGTAAAGATTAGAAAACTATTAATTATGAGTATGGGGCAGTCCGATCAGGCTTGCCCCATACTTATGTTGAGATTATTTTAGAGGTGGAAAAAGAGCGATCGCACTTAGTGCAAATAAGACTTACGCAGAAAGCGTCCGTGACCAAGATGGTCACACTATATATGGTAAATTAACTTGCCCTGACCACATAAGTAGTGCGGGCATCTTGCCCGCGTGTTGAAAAGAGCGTAAGTTAAGAGCAAACCTACTCTGCGAGTTACCTTTTAATTAACTACATAGGCACTTTGCAATGCCCACCAAAGTAAGAAGCCGATGCCACCTAAAACTAGCACAGATGAAATAACAACTGCTTTTGTAGAATCTGCCCCTTTGAACTTCATAATTCCACGATCTAAATCTGACATACATTACCTCCACATACCTTCTAAATAATTTTTAAGCGGTTTCAATTGTCGCTAATTTCTAGCCTATTTATAGGTCTGCGTGTCTGAATTCTTTTATACCATATTGAGTATTTTTTACCCCTTGACACATACAACCTGCTTCAGAGTTGCTACTACCTCAACTAAATCCGACTGATTTGCCATTACCTGCTCAATTGGCTTGTAAGCACCAGGAATTTCGTCTAAAATCCCTGTATCCTTACGACATTCGACCCCTTGAGTTTGTTCAAGCAAGTCATCAAGGCTAAAGTTTTCCTTTGCCTTATTGCGTGACATCAACCGCCCCGCCCCGTGACTGCAAGAACAATAGCTGTGGGCATTACCTTTCCCTTTGATGATAAAAGACTTAGCCCCCATCGAACCAGGAATTATGCCATAGTCCTGTTCACGGGCGCGAACTGCACCTTTGCGAGTGACATAAACTTCTTCACCAAAATGAACCTCCTGCTCTGCATAGTTATGATGACAATTAACCTCCAATAGCGGTTTTGCTTGTTTGCCACCTGCTAAATGTTTTTCAACAATCCGCTTGAAACGTGCCATCATCGCTTCTCGGTTGAATCGGGCGTAGTTTTGCGCCCATTGTAGGTCGCGCCAGTATGCTGCAAACTCTGGTGTACCTTGGACAAAATAAGCTAAATCTAAATCTGGCAGTTGCATATTAGCAAGTCGGGTGAGTTCCTTAGCTGTACTAATGTGGCATTGTGCCAACATATTGCCGATATTGCGTGAACCAGAATGCAGCATTAGCCACACACTGTTTTCAGTATCTAGGCAAACCTCGATAAAATGATTCAATTTGTTACTAATCGCCCATTAATTTCTTCAACCGCCACAGTCTTAATTGAATACTGCAACGACTTCTGTTAATTACCTTCATTGATTCCTCAACCGAATGGTTAGCAATAAATTGATCTTCAGAAGATGTCCAACATTTTCTATTGCTTACTTGTTTCATGCTCGGAGGACGACTCCAACTAAGGACTTCACTAGCTTTATTGAGCTTTCTAGGTAAAGCTAAACAATCAGCATAGTAAAGATGTTTCACCAGTATTTGAGCATCTTCCTTATAAACAGCAATGTTGTAAACCTGATCTCTAGTATTTCTGGTAGTGGTTTTAACTTTTCCAGTTATCTGGTTAATGAACTTCAAATAGCCACAAGCAATTGGTGAACTAGAAGTAACCAAAGACAGAAAAGGAAATCCTTTGGATGTCAGTCAAGAGCGAACCATCTCCATCTACCAAACCTCTGAAGTAATCTACTTCAGAAAAACTACCACTAGGGGGTTTGATCAAATTCGATTTGCAACCTGTTGGTAATCCCCACAACTCAAGTAGATGCCGAAACCGTTGATCATAAACTCTCCAGATAACTGATGTGTGACTCTGGCTAAAGTTAGTAGCGCGTTCACGTTCAGTCAGTGATGAGTAAAACGGTACGATAGCTTTGAAAGCCTTAAGTATAGATTCATCTTGCTTGCTGACTTCTATAGTGACTTTTCCGCGATCGCGCGAGGTTTCATATAGATGTCCATCTGTTTGAATGAAGCCATATAAGTAGGCATAGTGGGGAATATTGAGGCTGATCTCTGTCGGTTGCATTTGACCACAGTATTATCAATGAAATTGGCGATCGGCTAGGTCATTTCTGCCTAACTCTATACCTTCGATCTTCGGTATAGTTCGGAGCACACCTTCATCCTAAAATTAGGATGCCCAAGTCCCTCTGCTCTCTACGGGGCGTTTTACCGCTTCCCTCGGTATTAGCAAGTAAATCTTTTAAAGATTTACTATCTCTCAGCCTTCACCGATTTGGACGAGTTTTCATAGCTGTATTACTACAGTATGGGGCAATCATTCACCCCCACCTAATGAACCCATTTGCTTCATTGCTTTGGATTCTAGATGCTGTACCCCTGGATGCAAATCTTTGAACTGCATCCAGCCTTGCCAGTTATCAACTGTTTTGTCGGTGTCCTTATTTTGATTGAACGTTCAACCGCCGTGCATTCTTCGTCCATGTACTCATGGGCGGAGTTAACGGCGGACAGCCGATAACAATACTATTCAGGTTCGTCTTGGTTTTGGATATAAGATTTTAAAATTTCTAATGGCGCTCCACCTGCACTAATCACACAATATGCACCTGTCCAAAATACAGGTTTCCAATAAAATTTATTAATATGCTCTGCAAATTCCTTCCTAATTAAACGGCTAGAAACTGTCTTCAAACTGTTCACTAATTTTGATGGCGCTACATCTGGGGATATATCTATCAAAAGATGGACATGATCTGATTCCCCCCCAAATTCTATTAATTTGGATTTCTGCCCAATACAGATTCGAGAGAATATTTCCTCCATCCGAGTAAGTATCTCTGATGTTATCACTTTGCGCCGATATTTAGTTACAAACACTATATGTAAGTTTATCTTATAAACGCAATGCCTGTGAGAGTTTAAATTAGTTGACATCTTTGTACACCAATGTTAGATTAGTTATATGTTAGCAACACGACGCACAACATTTCGCCTCTATCCAAATCAAGCTCAAACGGCAAAATTGTTTGAGTGGCGTAAACTACATTGCTGGCTTTACAACCAAGCATTGAGTAACCGTCAGATTTCGTATAAACGGGATAAAAAAAGCGTTAGCTATTACGATCAACAACGTGCAGTTAAGGTTATCCGTCAAGTATTACCAGAATTTAAAGAACTCGGTTCCCACGCATTACAAGCAACTGTTAAACGGGTTGATTTTGCCTACAATCGGTTTTTTCAGGGATTAGGTGGTTATCCTCGCTTTAAGTCTTTAAGGCATTATTCGGGATGGACTTATCCTTGTACATCTGGATGGAAAGCGCATACAACTGGTATTAATGGTTATCTCGATATTTCTAATTTGGGACAAATCCAAATGAGAGGTAAGGCGAGAACTTGGGGCAATCCTACAACTTTAACTATTGTTTACCGCAATGGTAAATGGTACGCCTCAATTACAGTTACTTGTGATGTGACTAGGGAAAAGGGTTCTGGGTTAATTGGTTTAGATTTTGGTTGCAACGTTGCAGTAATGGGAGCAGTTCATTTAGGCGACGGTGAATATGAACAGTTAGCCATCGACAATCCCAGACACCTCAAGCAGGTACAAACCAAAATAAAACTTGCCAATCGTCAGAAGCGACGGAAACGCACGGCTGATTATAAGAAAAGAATTAAAGCTTCAAAAAAATGGAGGAAGGCACAGAAAAAAGTTAGTAAATTAGTCCGCAAAGTTGCCAATCAGCGACAAGATTTTATTCATAAAGTGGCTGCACAAATTGTAAGCAGTAATAGCATGGTAGCCACTGAGAAGTTAAATCTTAAGAACATGACCAAAAAAGCTAAAAAGGGTAGTGTTAGAAAGGCTCAGAAAACTGGGTTAAATCGCTCTATCTTAGATGTTGGAATGGGAATGTTAAGGGACTCGATTGAGTATAAGGTTAACGAAGCAGGTGGGATTTTTGTAGAAGTTCCTACCCAAAAAGTTAAACCATCTCAACGCTGCCCAAAATGCGATTATGTTAAGCCTAAAACTCTGTCAGAAAGAATTCATAAATGCGAAAACTGTAGCTATACCTGCGATAGAGATTTTGCTTCGGCGACTGTTTGTGCAGAGTATTTACGAACGGGGTTGGGAACCAGCCTCGATAAGCATGGATGTGCGACCTCTACTTCACGCCCTAAAGCCGTAAAAAGCTGCGGAGGTATGAAGCAAGTTGGACAGAAGAAGTGCCAGAAACCTCGTCCAAATCTTTGATTTGGGCGGGGTAGTTCATCCCAACTGGAATTGCTGCTTCAATATCCAGACGAATTTTCTTGAGCTTGCCTTCTAATTGATCAGCAGTGTAAGGAGTTTTAATAGCAGCCATCCCGCAACCAATATCTACTCCGACAGCAGCAGGAATGATCGCTTCTTTAGTTGCAATTACAGAACCCACCAAAGCACCTTTGCCCAGGTGAACATCTGGCATCAGGGCAACGTGCTTGAAGACAAAGGGCAGGGAGGCAGTGTTTTTCGCCATTTTGATTTCCTGATGCCCTAGTTCGTGGTTTGCCCAAGACAATATAGGGACAGGCGTTGATAAGTTAAGTGGTTTATATGGCATTTGAGTTACGTGGACAAATTTGCAGTCGCAATCTTGCTCTGCGTTAGTTAATACTACAATTATACTACATTTTAGGCAGAGCGCGATCGCCAATTATTCCTTTTTCTAAACAAATAAATTATTTCCACGCACCCGCCCATACGATATGTGTATTACAGATAATTTTTGTATTTGAGAGGATGATTAGTGAGAGTAGGGTTAATTATATTGGTTGTTATTGTTGGTTGTTTAGTAATTTTAGAAGTGGGATTGCGCTTAATACTAGGCTTAGGAAACCCACTAATTTATCTTCCAGATCAACAAATTGGCTACTTATTAGCACCCAATCAACGCACACGGAAACTAGGTAATTTGATTGAAATTAATCAATATTCCATGCGGAGTCCAGCTATTACAATAAATCGCTCAAATACTTGTTTAAGAGTACTATTAATAGGAGATTCAATTGCTAATGGTGGCTGGTGGACAGACCAAGCTGATACTATTTCAGAAATATTGAGTCAGCAAATCAAATCTATAATTGCGGATAATTCATTTAGTCAAATAGAAGTTTTGAATGCCTCTGCTAATTCTTGGAATCCTAGAAATGAATTAGCTTATCTGCAACGTTTTGGAACTTTTAACGCTCAAGTTATAGTATTACTAATTAATACAGATGATTTGTTTGGAACTGCTCCAATTTCTGTACAAGTAGGGCGCGATCGCAATTACCCAGATAGCAAACCCACGTTAGCTTTAATCAAAGCCTTCCAAGATTTTATCTTACCCCAGAAACCAATACCAGAAATGGCTGTCGTTAATGCTGAAGCTGGAGATCGTGTAGGATTTAATCTTGATGCGATCGCACAAATTCACCACATCGCCCAAAACTCTGATGCCACCTTATTATTAGCAATGACACCATTATTACGGGAAACAGGCACAGGAAAACCCCGTGATTATGAATTGATTGCTCGTCAACGCCTAACTGAGTTTACCGAAAACTATAAAATTACTTATATTGATTTTCTGCCACTGTTCAACGATACACAACAGAAAGAAAGTTTGTATCGGGACAATATTCATTTAAGTCCTCAAGCAAACAAGTTAGTAAGCGTTGTGATCATGCGATCGCTACTACAATTATTGCAAATTCCCACTTCTGGGATTACCCATTAGACATCTCCAGAGATATAGCCACCTAAATAGGCAGTTAGGACAAAATCTCTTCTGAAACCCTTGGGAACCAAGGCTTTTAAAAAGCTGAATGCTGATAGCTGACAGAGGTACCGCTATAAAAGGCGCGTTACCTAAAACCATTGTAGAGACGTACCATAGTAAGTCTCTTGTGAAATGGTCAAAGGGCAAATATCTATTGAAACAGTAAACAGTAAACAATTTACAGTAATCATGGCTTTTGGTGGGGGATTCAAACCCGCCCAACCATCGTGCTCCACAAAGATTTAAAGTTTAGTGGGGGTCTTAAACCCAAGGATAAAAACACTCACTGTTTACTGTTTACTGTTTACTGTTTACTGTTTACTGTTTACTGTTTACTGTTTACTGATAAGCAACTGTCGCCGTAGATAAATTTAGCTCACGGCGCTCTTTGTCAGACTGCTGCCATACTTGACCATCCAGCGCCATTTGCTCAATTAAACTAGCTAAACGCAGCGCCTTCAAAGCTTGTTCTCCGCCTACAGAAGGTTGATTACCACCCCGAACACAGTTGACAAAATGCTCTAACTCTGCGTGTAGCGGTTCAATATTGCTTGTATGAACCTTTTCAATTAATCCATCTTGCCGATATAGAACTTGACCGTAATCAGTCATATAGTTAGCAGTTGTTTGGCGATGGATCAAAATTTCATTATTCAGAAAATCTGCCTCAGTCATGGAGTTTTTACAATGAGCAGAAATTCGACGGATTTTGCGGTGCGTTACCTTACTAGCTGTCAAGGTAGCAACAATGCCATTAGCAAACCCTAGCGTCGCTGTCACATAGTCTAAATACTTAGATTCGGAACCACAATTACCACTAGCTGTTAACTTGACTACAGGCGCTCCTGCCAGTTCTTGCAGCAAGTCAATATCGTGAATCATCAAATCTAAGACAACCGAGACATCATTAGCACGCTGGGAGTAAGGACTCATGCGATGAGCCTCCAACGCCAGTAATTTCTCAGTCTTTAGGACTTTGTTGAGTTCCTGAAAAGCTGGGTTAAAGCGTTCAATATGCCCTACTTGTAAAATACATTGAAACTCGGCGGCAGCATTTACCAGGGATTCAGCCTCGGCAATACTAGCGGCAATAGGTTTTTCAATCAACACATGGACACCTGCTTGCAAGCAAGCCATGCCAACTTCATGGTGCATTCGTGTAGGGACAGCAACGCAGACTGCATCTACATAAGGCAAAAGATCGCGGTAATCTTCAAAGAAGCGAGCGCGATATTTACTAGCAATGTCCAAACCTCGTTCAACATTGATGTCTGACACACCTACTAGCTCAACGTCCTTGAGTAAACCCAGGACGCGGGTATGATGCTGCCCCATATTTCCAACACCAATAACGCCTATTTTGATTGGCTGGGGCTGAATTCTATGTATATGACTATCTAAATGCTTAACTGACATACTATCTTCCACTCCTATAACTCCTCTCACCACAGGTATTAAGTCGATGTACAACTTGTGTTAGTCGCCTCAAACCATCCAGATACTATCACAGCGACTCTAGTTGTAAAGAATTTCAAAGTTTTGTTCTAGTTCCTCAATTAAGTATTAGTTTTATAAGACCTGAGTTGCGATCGCTTTTAATCAGTTAGAAGATAGAGAATTCCTCATAGTCCTGCTTGCAGGCTAATAAACTGATAGATCACAAAAATTTATTGAAAAGTGAACTAGGCAAGTGAAAGCAGTTGTTTTGTTATCTGGCGGATTAGACTCCTCAACAGTCCTATATCAAGCTAAAATAGATGGTTGCGTAGTTCATGCGATTTCTTTTGACTACCAGCAGCGACACCGACTTGAGTTACAAGCAGCCACTAAGATAGCCTTAGCAGCAGATGTAATCGAACATCAGATTCTCGCCTTTGACTTGCGCCGTTGGGGTGGCTCGGCATTGACTGATGATGCCATTGCCGTGCCAACAAATCGCATTATTACTGACATTTCAGAATATATTCCTGTAACTTATGTTCCCGCACGAAACACAATCTTCTTAAGCTTTGCTTTAGCTTTCGCAGAAGCTAAAGGTGCCCAAAGAGTATACATAGGTGTCAATGCAGTTGACTACTCCGGGTATCCCGACTGTCGCCCAGACTATATTCAAGCAATGCAGGAAGTATTTCGACTGGGAACAAAGCAGGGTAGGGAAGGAGAACCCATTGCTATAGTCGCGCCCTTAATTAAGCTCAAAAAAACCGAAATTATCCAGCTAGGCAATAATTTGGGCGTTCCTTGGGAGCTAACTTGGTCTTGTTACTCCGGTGGCGATATTCCTTGCGGTGTCTGTGACTCTTGTAGACTAAGACTAGCAGCATTTTCTGAATTAGGGTTAGAAGATCCGTTACCTTATGCTGTCAGAGGTGAGCAGCAAAATCCGTAATCAGTGACAAACTAAAAATTTACTGTTTACTGTTTACTGCTCACTGTTTACTGCTCACTGTTTACTGTTTACTGTTTACTGTTTACTGTTTACTGTTTACTGTTTACTGTTTACTGTTTACTGTTTACTGTTTACTGTTAACTGTTTACTGCTCACTGTTTACTGTTAACTGTTAACTGTTTACTGTTTACTGTTTACTGCTCACTGTTTACTGCTCACTGCTCACTGTTTACTGCTCACTGCTCACTGTTTACTGCTCACTGCTCACTGTTTACTGCTCACTGTTTACTGCTCACTGTTTACTGTTTACTGTTTACTGTTTACTGTTTACTGTTTACTGTTTACTGTTTACTGTTTACTGTTTACTGTTTACTGTTTACTGTTTACTGTTTACTGTTTACTGTTTACGAAGCCGAATTTCGTGCAGGCGTGGTCCTGAAGCCGAAATAACAGTGAATTCTAAATTGTTATATAAAAATGTTTCTCCTGGTGGGGGAATTTTCTGTAATTGATAAAGTAGAAAACCTCCAATAGTTTGATACTCATCAGTCAGGGGCAAATCAAGATTTAAATTTAGATTTACTTCTTCTAAATTCATCTGTGCTTGCACTAAAAAAGTGTGGTCGTCTAAAACTTGCAAATCCAAAGAGTGAGAACTTTCAGAGGCAGGTTCATCGCCAATAATTTCGGCAATTACATCCTTAAGAGTGACTAACCCAGCAGTACCACCAAACTCATCTACAACTATTACCATCGCTTGATGCGATCGCTGCATTAAAGGTAATAAATCACTTAAAGGCGTACCTTCTGGCACAAATTTTGCAGGACTAATCCAACGTTGAATAGGCGTGGTAGGGGTAAGATGACCTTGAGCTAAAGGTTCAGCTAATTCTTTGAAGTATATTAAGCCGCACACATCATCAAGTGATTCTTCAATGATAGGAAAACGAGAGTGACCAGTAGCGACAACTTTATCTAGTAAAGTTTGGAAGGTAGCAGTAATTGGAATAGCAATAATGTTAGTGCGCGTAATCATTACCTCTGCCGCTACAACTTCGCTAAACTCAAAAACATTATTTAGTAACTCTCGCTCTTCTGCTTCTAAACCTATAGACTCACGATCAGTATTAATGATCATTTGTAACTCTTCTGGCGTTAAGCGCGTATATGGCTGACCTTTATATTCAACGCCTACAAGTCTTAACAGAAAAAGAGTTGATTGGTTGAGAATCCAAATAAAAGGATTAAAAAAACGGGCTATAGCTAAACTGGGAGGTGCTAAAAATCTTGCTAATTGTTCTGGGTAAAGTAAAGCTAAAGATTTAGGACACAGTTCACCTAAAACAATTTGCAAGTAGGCAATCAGAACAAAAGCAATGGGAATTGCTATAGAATGCGAGATTGAACTTTTAAGGGTTACTGGTAGAGACAGTTGCGCTAACCAAGATGCCACTAACACTGCCATAGTACTTTCACCAATCCAGCCTAAAGCTAAACTAGAGAGAGTTATCCCAAGTTGAGTTGTAGATAGTAGTCGATCAATACTACGTTGTAGCTTTTGTACAGTATAAGCCTCAGCATCACCTGCCTGTACCAGTTGATTAATGCGCGATCGCCTCACAGACAGAATCGAAAATTCAGCCGTGACAAAAAAAGCATTGATCGCAATCAATAGCAGCACTGACAACAATCGCACGACTACATCTGACCAGTTTAAAGACAGCGAAGCATTCAACGTTAAGATAATAAAAACAGCACTTAGCATAAAAAAGTTACAGCCAAAAGGAAAAAGATCAACCTAATATCTACCTTTTTCCTTTTGCCTATTCTGGAATCCCTTACTTCACAACTGGAATATTAGACATTTGCAGTTGCAGTTTTTGATCGGGATAATCTGTTAACTTTAGTGAAAGTTTTTTAGAGTCATCTAGCAAAGCGTTGGGAATTGTCACCGTACCCGTAAACTCCTGTCCATTAGCTGGTAAGTCTCCTGGTAAACCGTCTGTAGTAGCGCTTAAAGTGTTACCTTGGTCATCAGTAACATTTAAGAAACTATACAGAAACCTCACAGAAGAATTTCCTTGATTCTTCAAGCTCACATTGAGTAACAGAGAGCCTGGTTGTTGACGTGCTGAAAGCACTTGCAACGTTACCCCTTGACTTTCGCTCTTAATTGGAAACCCCGCTTGAGAATCCGTACTAGATTGATCCGCCGACTTTTTTGATGCAGCTTCCGCCTTCGGTTTGCCTACCTTAGAAGCCTTATTTTTACCGCTACGCTCTGCTTTCACTGCGGCTAATATATCTTCCTCCGGCATAATCATCAAATTTTCTTTGCCTGAAGCAACTTGCTTCTTGCCAGTCAGTTTATTAGTTGGGCGAATGTCTGGCTGTGTAACTCCTTTAAGGGCTGCATGACCGATAGCAAACCCCAGCATTGAACTGACAACACCAGATCCTAACATCAACAATAGCAATAATAATGTGAGTACGACTGTTGAATTTACTTTCATTACTTTCATTTCTGTTCTGAACATACAAAAAAGTCGTAGGCGTGTGCTGTGCGATTTTTACTCAACTGCCAGGTTTATGTGCTGAAAGTTCAGGTAAGAACGTCAATAACAGGTTAAGCCTAACATCTACATTATTTTAGATGTTAGGTTGAAATTAAAGTTGCCACTATGTTATGTATGACCAGATATAATAAAACTTACGCACCAAAAGCCTGAAACCTTGATCAGAACTAGCCCCCCATAAATTGGGGGGATACTCAAAGTCCCCCAATTTATGGGGGGATGTAGGGAGATCTCTGCGTAAGTGCTGGATAATCTCAAAAAGCTATAATGATTTACTTGTTCAACAAAGTTGTTAAAAGTAACGTGAGCTTGTTAGACTAATGATGTCTTCACCCAGGGTTGGCCGAGCGGTTTAGGCAACGGACTCATAATCCGTCTCGAAAGAGAAGGCAGGTTCAACTCCTGCACCCTGGATTAAAGAGCAAAAATCACTCAGCATCAGCTTTCTTGATGCCATGAATCTGTTCCACTTGCTCAATCATCATTGATTCAGAAGTCTCTTGAGATGGGAGTGGAGTGGGCGATCGCACGTTGATTACTAACGGCTAGCGTCATTGGCTGCAAGAAGATCATCTAGAGAGCCAGGTGTATGGTTAGGTAGTTTAAGAAGCAAAAGTTCTCTTATACACTTCCTGCATCAATGTTAATTATTAACGCTGTAGGGGTGATTCTAAGATCTGATTACCACCAAACACTCGCTGGTTCGTACCCAGGCTTCTAAGTGAGGTATTAAATGGATTAGTGAGATCGGGAGTGCGAATTAGTGGATCGCTAGATATCTGCTGTTCGAGCAAGTCTCTGTAAAGCCTCTCAATTCTCTCAGCATCGCGCCTAATCTCATTTTCTGAAAAAGCGTTTCGTGCAGGTGAACCAATACCCAGAAGAAATTGAATTTGGCGACGCGCGTTGGCGTTGCGGTAAATGTCTCCAGAGTCAGAAAAGAAAGCTCTGTTGATTGCGTCTGGGATGTATTCTCCAGTACTAATGGTTGAAGGGTTTGTCTGCGCGATCGCACTTTTTGCAAAAAAACTAGCCGCAGCCGTAAAAGCCAACACCGCTATTAAGTTGGTACGCATTCTCATAACCCCACCCGCAACTTTTTTTCAATCGTATCCGATCTTTAAGTTTACGATGAGGTTTGGTCAAATAATTAAATATTTAGCTGATTGAGCCTTAGTAATGACTAACGAACTTCTTGCCCAAACCTCTTCCTTACCTACTACTGACTTAACTACACTGCGTCAGTACTTACTAGATTTATTGTGTCAACTGGCGTATAAAGAGGGTGATTTTGTTTTATCTTCTGGGCAACGCAGTTCTTACTACATTAATGGTAAAGAAGTAACGCTGCACCCGCAAGGTGCTTTAGCTATCGGTCGTCTGCTGTTATCTCTACTACCAGAAGATACCCAAGCAGTTGCGGGATTAACTTTGGGTGCTGACCCGATTGTATCGGCGGTAAGTGTAGTTTCTGCCTATGAAAATCGCCCAATTCCTGCGTTAATTATCCGTAAGGAAGCAAAAGGACACGGTACAAGGGCATATATAGAAGGCCCAACTCTGCCAGAAGGTGCAAAAGTTGTGGTGTTGGAAGATGTGGTTACAACTGGTAAATCTGCGATGAAAGCAGTTGAGCGTTTAAGAGATGCTGGGTATGAAGTTGATCGGGTAATTTCTCTGGTAGATAGACAGCAAGGCGGGGCTGAATTTTATCAATCTGTTAAGTTAGAATTTCAAGCAGTATTTACCATTCAAGATCTTCAGCAAAACTGGGCGCGATCGCAGTCTTAATCTTCCTTTACTCTGTTGAGTTTGTAGGGGCTGGTTAACCTAAATATAGGTATCCTAGCAAAATATCAATTAAACCCGCCCCTACCGCACAGGTAAAAATCAACCTTTTTTAGGGGTTATGGGGGGAGATCAATATCTGATTAAGCTTATTAACTTCTTTTTAAAGATGGGAAATAGTTTTAATTTTTTCTAACTCTTTGTAGCAATTCTTCACGGGATAAATTCGCCAAAGAAAGAAGTAACTGGGTGCGATCGGAAACGGGAATTTTGGCAATCTGTTCAACTAAAGCAGATAGTTCGGAATCTAGATTTCCAAATCGCGCTTCTAGAAGAGAGGTAATCATCGAAAGTTGTCCTTCTTGCTTCCACTCTTCCCGTTGTTTTAAATAAGCAGGTGATAGGTTCATAATTACTTCCTGTTCTTCACTACTTAAATTATCTCTCAACTCTAAATTCTTGCGCCAGTTCGCTAAAATTTCCAACAAATTCTCTCTAAAAGGGTTATTTTCTGGCAGTTCGATCAACTCTTCTACTGCTCTTTTTTGCGTTCCTCCTTTCCCCAATACTCTCAACCATAAAGTATCTTCATTTACTGGTAATTGATGAATCGCGACTATTGCGGTCTTTAAAATATTAGGGAGGAAATAAACTCCTTTAACCCAATCTTCATCTATCTCTGATGCTCCTAATCCTTGAGCCATTCGAGATGAAAATGTTGGCGTTAATATCCATAATACGGGCAATTCTGCTTCAGGAAGAGTTTTATTTTGCCGTTTTGCTTTCCTTAAAACATCTCCATGAACGGCATACAATTTTAGTAAACAACTGCGAATTTCTACCTCTGAGGGAGGATTACGAAAAGGCTCAAACAGACAGGGAGTTATTGCGATTTTGCTTAATAAGCCTAAAGGTAGATCGTGCTTTGCTTTGTGAGAAGATGGTTCAAACAAAACATCAATTTCTTGGATTTCACTTTTAACTTTTTTACTTGGTTTAATCGTCCCTAGAGGTGCTAATAGTTCCTCTAAATATTCTTTAGCAAATTGGTCGTGGGATTGGCGAGTCATGCAAGTAAGGAGAATATTTTAAACAATAAACTTTTTTCTCAACGATCGATATTCTAATGTTAGGCTGCGACCTTATACCAGAGAAGTGATTTTATAGGTATGCTGGGGTCTGGCTAAGATTATGTAATATTGTGGAGAGATAGGGATGCCCACTACGGCGCAAGCAATAAAATGTTTTCAGCTTTGCTGCGACCTTAGCAGTAAATACTGCTCTATCGATCTAGTAGTTTTGGATAAACGCACTGGAAACGTAGTTATTTTGGCTAGACAGGAAATTAATATTGAGATCGAACCTAATGGGGAATGGAGATTTGTATGAGTTTAAAACCAGAATTTGGTAATATGACTGCAATTGAGCTTCGAGCCTACGTTTTGCAACACCGAGACGATGAGGAAGCTTTACACGCTTATCTCGACAAACTTCACAATGAGAATCCCAATTCGCGGGTATATAGCCCTGAAGATAATGTAGCTGAAGCGATCGCAGAATATATCAAGAATAAACAACAGTTGGCAGGATAAGCAGATTTATTTGATCCACTCTAATTTAAGTGATTCGTGAGAGGCGAGGATACGCGATCGCACTTATCTATAATTTTGATTAAGAATGATGACATACGGTAGGGTAAGCGGATTTCGTTTATTCTCTTCAAAATCCTATTATGCTGCTGCAACTACCGACACAATTAATAAACTTCATCATGTGTCCCGATGTCGAGCAGAACAATGACTTCAATATTCGTTTCTTTATCCTGTTCAATAGAGAAGACAATACGACAATCATAGCCGCAAGAGCAGGACTGAATACCGTCAAGTTTACCGCTTAATTTGTGCGTTCCTAAAACTGGAGCAAATATGTCTGTTTCCATTTGTTGGAGAGTATCTTCAATGCGTTGCTGGAGATCAGCATTTCGCTTCACAAACTTGCGGAATGCCCGTTTGAATTTCGGGGTTAAAACTAACGGTCTCATTCTTCTGGCTCGTGCAAAGACTGGCGCAATGCTACAACGACATCCTTAGCTGACTGGTGTTTAAATTTGCCTGCATGGAAATCAGCCAAGGTTTTTAGTGCATCCGCAGCCATTTCTGCGCGGCGACTTTCGTGGTGGCGATTTTGCAGAATTTTGATCAGCATTTCCTGCTGTTCATAGGGCAGTTGCAAAGCGGTTTCTAGCACTTGATCGAGGGTGTTCATGATTGCTATTGCCTTTGATGTTGAAACGCATAAACCTTAATCACTAGAAACCGATTGATCCAGTGCTTCCATCAGGACTGCCCCAGCCCCGAAGTTGTGATAAGGAGTTGGAAGATTATATGTTTTGAAGGGTTCTAGTGGCGAAATGTCTTCAGCCGACTCCAAATCCTCTGCGAGGAGGCGAATTAGTTTAAGTTTTTCTGGCGCAGAAAGTTGTCGAACTGCTGGGAGTAAGTCGGCTAGTGTCATATTTGCTGGCTGATGCCTCGAAGGGATATAAGATTAGAATTACGCCTATTTTATCTAGAAGCTATAAGCGATCGCACTTCATCAGATGCTACAGGTAATTGAAAAACTGCTAAGTGCGATCGCTTTTAATACGGTATGCGATCGCACATTGCCTCAAGCTGGGTTAAGAAATTCAACCCAACATCTTTCAGTAACTTAATGCTTAACCGTTGCAGTTGACAAACCCCGTCGCACTACCAACTTAGCAAATAGTTCAGGTGTAATCTCAGGGCAGTCCGACAAATCAATTTCTTCCTCAGTCATTGCATCTAGACGTTGCCAATCAGTTTTAGAGTTGCTCGAAATAGGTTCGTTGTTCATACTTGGTTGCTTTTCGTGCAGAAATAATAAGTATGCGATCGCACCTATTTGTAGTGCGACCATATAAGCAATAATTTGTCAAGTTGCTACTTTCCTCATAGGCAATTGCTACGGTAGTAGTTCTTCATCCACACTGGGAAAATCGTTTGTTTTGACTACTTTTACTCTACCTACTGGAGAATTTGCTTTAACTTTTCCACTAGGATTTAACATTACAACTGTATCAACTGGACGACCTAGTGTTTTTAAATAAGGTTCATTTTCCTGACCACCTATGGCTATAGAATGTATTTGGTCATAATGATATGACAAATTATGATCAGAAGTATATTGCCTACCATTCCACATTTTAGGATACAAGTAGGTACATATTTTTATACAGGCAAAAGCCATTCTATATTCACGAAAAAGACATAAAAGCTTTGCAAGTCCATACCAAAGCATAAACCAAGTTTGATTGGAACTAAATACTTCGTCGTAGTATTTGAATGCTTGATTGAGGTCTCCATCCCTCTTAGACATGACTGACTTATCAACCAAAGCTGATAACTCATCTTGAATCTCTGTTAAATCCGATATAGACTTAACTTTACTTAGAATATACTTAGCCGTTTCTTCTTCCCAATCGATTGCGTTTTGAATAAATTGAAACAGTGGACTTTCTCTAACTGCTCTATATTTGTGGTATTTAGGTAAACCTTCTTCAAAAGCTCCACCTTTATTCATGTGAAAGTCTCTGTTTTTGAAGAAATCTGCTCGTTTTCCAAAACACTCATACTCATCGTGATTGCCATCATCGCCATCACTTTCCAATTTCTCTTCATTGCTCACAAGGTTAAATTCATTTGGTTCTGTTGGCATATCCTCCAATTCAGTCCAATCAACCTCATCAACATAAGGATCATTAAGTGCCATTTTAACTAAACCTAGATTAGCTCGACTTTCCTCAATTAATTCCAAACAATATTTATAACCTGCATAATCCTTGTCTTTTTGATAAAGTTCAGTGGCTTTTATTAACAATTCTATCGACTTTTTTAACTTTCCTTGTTCCCATAATAAAGTTCCAAGTTGCACATAGGGATAAGGTCTAGTAGGATCTAATTTTATAGCCTGCCTGAAGTCAGAAATTGCACGTTCATCTTGTCCAAGTTTTACGTACACTAATGCTCGATTATTGAATCCTTTAAAACTGCCTTTAGTTAGTTCTAAATGTTTGCTATAATCGTCAATTGCCTTTTCATACTTTTCTATCTCATCATAAGCATTTCCCCGCCCAAAATATGCCTCACTATTACGAGGAGCGCATTTAATTGCTTCATTATAAAAATCTATGGCTTTCTCATACTCTTTTTTATTTTCACATTTCGCCCCTTGTTGAAAGTAGTGATTAGACTGAGATTGAGAAAATTTTCCGTAGTTTGGATCTAACTTTTTTCTGCGTTTAGCTTCGCCCATTTTCCTATACCCTCGGAATATTTTAAATGACTCAATAGAAAGGTGGGCATTACCCACCCTTTTAATTATTAACCTTGAGCTACAGGTTCTTTAGCCAGAAACTTCTCTAATTCTGTCAACGCATCAGCATCAACTTTAGTCTGCATTGGACAGAATTTAGGGCCACACATTGAACAGAATTCCGCAGTTTTGTAAATATCTGCTGGTAATGTTTCGTCGTGATATTCTTTAGCGCGTTCGGGGTCGAGGGATAATTCAAACTGGCGGTTCCAGTCGAAATTATAACGGGCGCGAGAAAGTTCATCATCTCTGTCGCGTGCGCCTGGACGACGGCGGGCAATATCGGCAGCATGGGCAGCAATTTTATATGCAATTAAGCCATTCCGCACGTCTTCTGCATTCGGTAAGCCTAAGTGTTCTTTAGGTGTGACATAGCACAGCATCGCAGTACCATACCAACCTGCCATTGCTGCACCAATTGCTGAGGTAATATGGTCATAACCTGGTGCAATATCTGTCACCAATGGCCCTAAAACATAGAAAGGTGCTTCAGAACACTCTTCCATTTGCTTTTTGACGTTAAACTCAATTTGATCCATCGGGACATGACCAGGCCCTTCAACCATCACTTGGACGTTATCTTCCCAAGCTTTGCGGGTTAGTTTTCCGAGGGTTTTGAGTTCAGCAAGTTGCGCTTCGTCAGAGGCATCGTGGGTACAACCAGGGCGCAATGAATCTCCTAAGCTGAAGGAGACATCGTATCTCTGGAAGATTTCAACGATATCTTTGAAGTGGGTGTATAGAGGATTTTGTTTGTGGTGATGCAGCATCCACCGCGCTAGAATACCGCCGCCGCGAGAAACAATACCCGTAAGGCGATTTCTTACTAAGGGTAGATGTTCAATCAGAATTCCGGCGTGAATAGTTTGGTAATCTACACCCTGTTGGGCGTGTTTTTCGATGATATGCAGAAAGTCATCGGGGGTTAAACTTTCAATATTGCCGTGAACGCTTTCTAGGGCTTGGTACACAGGCACAGTGCCGATGGGTACGGGGGAAGCGTTGATGATTGCGGTGCGGATTTCATCGAGGTTGCCGCCACCTGTGGACAAGTCCATTACGGTGTCAGCACCGTATTTAACTGCCAGATTGAGCTTATCAACTTCTTCCTGAAGATGGGAAGAGTTGGGGGACGCTCCAATATTGGCATTTACTTTACACTTAGAAGCGATACCAATAGCCATCGGTTCTAAGTTGGTGTGATTGATATTTGCAGGGATAATCATCCGTCCCCGTGCCACTTCATCACGAATTAACTCAACTGGGAGGTTTTCCCGTTGAGCTACATACTGCATTTCTTCGGTAATGACACCCTGACGCGCATAGTGCATTTGAGTAACATTACCCTGCCCACGACGCTTCGCGACCCATTCTGAACGCATATTAAGTTCCTCAGATAAACAGCTTCCCTACGCTGGTATTACCCAGTCTCAGGTTCTCAGGGTTTGCTCTCAGCCCGATTTGACGGACACCCCTAGCTATGGTTGTAGATTGTAGCATTTTGGTCTAAGAAGGGGTGTAGAGTTGGCAATACTTAATCGCTGCTGTCAGCTGGAAAAAAGTAGATTGAGGAAAAATGCTATAATTATGATTAATTTGATGTCATTATCATCATCAATTCAAGCATCAAAATTTGTATGGACACTGTACGGACAACATTAACTTTACCTAGCGATCTTCTGCAAGCTACCGATCGCGCTGTCAGGGAAGGGAGAGCCAAAAGCCGTAATGAGTTTGTCGCTTTGGCGTTGCGTCGGCAACTTGCGGCTTTAAAACGATCTGAAATTGATGCTGCTTTTGCTGAAATGGCTAATGATGCTGAGTATCAAGCAGAAGCTATCAAGATCAGTAATGATTTTGCTAATGCTGATTGGGAAGCATTTAAATTAGGTGAATCTCAGCCGTGAAACGAGGGGAAGTCTACGATGCGCGTCTCGATCCGATTGAGGGTTCTGAACAGTCAGGAACTCGACCTGTAATTATTGTTAGTCGCAATGTGATTAATAAAGCTAGTACAGTTGTGTTAGCAGTTCCTTGTACAACTTATCGATCTGGAAGGCGTATTTATCCAAGTCAGGTTTTAATTTCTGCACCTGATGGAGGGTTGGAACAAGATTCTATCGCGTTAGGGGAACAACTCCGCGCTTTAGCTAAAACTCGTTTTTTAGGTCTGCGTGGGGTATTATCATCTTCATCATTAAAACAGCTAGATCAAGCTTTATTAATTGCTTTAGATTTACCAGGAGAATTTGAGTTGTAGATGGTGCGATCGCTTCTCACTTAACAAGCTGCAACTTCCTCAAGAATTACGCAAAGCCTATACCTGTAGGGTGCGTTACGCAACGCTTTCGCACCCTACCTACTCAAAGCTTATTGAATTGCTTTAAATGACACATCCAGAATTGGAAATTTTTCCCAACCTGGCGCATCAAAGTGCCACCATTCTGTAGATAAAGGTATAAACCCATATTTCTTCATTACATCTTCAAGCAGCTTACGATTTTTTATAGCTTCAACACTGCCGCCTGTGTAATTTCTATGGGCTTTTTCTGTAAAATCATCATAAGCACTTGGCATTTCTAATTCTTTGCCATTGCTGTCAATAAGTGTTAGGTCTACTGCTGCACCGCGATTATGCCGAGAACCTTTAGCCGGGTTGCCAACGTAGCGTTGATCTGGTAATACTGACCACATGAGTTTTTGAACTGATAAGGGTCTATAACAGTCATAAATTTTTAGCCTTAATCCTTGTTTAGATAGTTCTTCTTGTACTTTTCCTAGTTGCTTGGCTGCTACTCCTCGAAGTAAACATTTTGCTTCAGGATATAGTTGTTTTTTGAGAAAGTTATTTTTAGTGGCATAACGAATATCAAGAATGATATTTGTACTAATTGTCCGAATATTAACTAATCTCAAGTTATAAGGCTCTTGCTTTTTAGTAGGATTTTGTGGTGTTGTTGCATTAGGTTTTAATGGCGCAGATAATAATTTATTTGGTTGTTCTGCAAAGAATATAGTGTTTAATGTTATTAAAGTAAGGAATATCAATAATTTATTCATGTTTTTCAATTGCTCTTTATAAATAGATATAGCAGTTTTCAGGCTTGATGAGGTACAGGAGTGCGAGCATCTTGCTCGCTATAGATCTATAGTTAGGCAAGAAGTCTAATGATTAATCAGCAGTAATAGTTGTGCGATCGCCATCCAACTCCTTACTGAAATCAAGACTTTGACTTAGTATTTGTCTTTTATTGAGGACTAGAACTAGGTGTTGGTGTTGGACTGTCTGTTGGGCTAGGGCTAGGGCTATCACTAGGGCTAGGTGTTGGTGTCGGACTAGGCTTTTCCTCTTGCTGATTTTTTTCTGCTTCTTGGGCTAAATTTTGTAACCGATCTTTCCAATATTTAATATCTGGAAATTCTGCATCTTTAGTTAAAGCTAAAACATCTTCCCATCTACCTTGTTCAAAAGCTTGCGAAGCTTGATTAAATTTATCTTGAGCAATTTGCCATTCTTGTCGCCAGCGTTTTACTGTTTTAATAGCTTCCTGGTAATTGGAATTGCTAAAGGGAATAGATTTTGCAAGTGCGATCGCGCCGTTAAGATCTCCAGACTGAAATTTCTTGGTAGCTTGATCTAAAAGATTAGCACCTTTATCCTCAGAAATAGATTTAGGTTTATTAGCAGAAACTTTAGGAGTTGCTGTTGCAGTTGTCGTTAGCGTGTCACTCGCTGAACCACAATTAACAAACTGACGACCACCAAAAACCCAACCTTTAACGGGAGAATTAATTTCTACCCAACCATTTTGTTTATTACCTGTGAGATCAAGATTAGTTCCTTGTTGAACAGTGCTAATAATATTACTGCTTGTACTAGACCCAGAACGAACATTTAAGGAATTAATTACAACAGTGCAACTTGCTTGTTGCTTATTTTCTGCTTGATTAATTAAACTACCCAGTTGAAAGGGATTTTCACGGAAAGCATATCCCATACCCACACCAACGGCTGCAACTACAGCCGCAGTTATGGTAGTTCCCAAAATCAGGGGCGTTTTATTTGACGATTTATATGGAGGAGTATAACTGGTTTGTGGAGTTACGGGCGGTGTATAGGAATTTACAGGAGATGGTGGAATTGTGTGTTGTCTAGGCGGTGGCGTAGGTATATTTTGGGGAGTTCCAGGGTAAACTGTTGGTGCATTTCCAGGGGAATTTGAGTATTGTTGCGTGGGCGGATAAAAGTTATTAATCTGCCTAATTGCCTCTAACGCTTCTGTTGCAGTTGGATAACGATCTTTAAAATGGTATCGCACCATCTTACTTAGTACTGCTGCTAACCCAGGACTAACTGACACTAAATGCTGCCAAAGCATTTCGCCAGTATTAGGATCTTCTTGTAATTGCAATGGCAAAAGTCCTGTGAGTGCTTGTATAGCAATAATTCCCAGGGCATAAATATCACTATTAGGACGTGGTTGCCCCCGCGCTTGTTCGCTGGGCATATATCCAGGTGTACCAATAGCAACAGTCGCGCTTGCTTCTGCTGGAATTCCTACCATCTGATTTGGTAGTTGCTTAACTGCACCAAAGTCAACTAAGACTAGCTTGTTGTCTGAAGTACGCCGAATCAAATTATCTGGTTTGATATCTCGGTGAATTACTCCCCTAGTATGGACAAATTCTAGAACTCCCAAGACATCTTGCAGCATGGGGATAACCTGATTTTCTGTCCAACGAGAACCAGGTGAGAGTTCTGTTTTAAGGGTATGTCCTTCAATAAATTCTTGTACTAGATAAAATTCTTGCTCTTGTTCAAAGTAAGCTAATAGGCGAGGAATTTGATCGTGATTGCCGAGTTGTTCCAAGGTTTCAGCTTCGCTATTGAACAAGCGTCTGGCTGTTGGCAAAATATTAGGATCGCTTAGGGCGGGTTTGAGGTGTTTAACAACGCAAACGGGATTACCAGGACGGCGGGTATCTTGGGCAATATAAGTTTGACCAAATCCACCAGTACCTAATATTTGGACAACTAAATAACGCCCGTCTAGTAATTTTCCTAACATAAAGAGGAAGCGGTTAACAGTTCAGACTTCGATCTTGGCACACCTTGTCCGTGAATGTGTGTATGTTGTTGGTATTACTTGCAAGCCAGGGCTGGGCAAGCATATAAACTAAGTTTGCTTACGCAGGCTTTTTTAATTAATATTTGATACTAATTGAAAATCTAGTCCGCGCAGGCGGACTTTGTTAGTGTAGCTGCACCTTTCAAGGTGTCAGCATTATGAAAAATGAAACAGCCCTGCTTTTTAAGGGGGGCTAGGGGTGATCTAAGTTTCAGGCTGAGGGCGCGTAAGTCTTTGAGATTGGGGCGGGTTTATATATATCAATGGTTTGGGGTATAGCGGTGAACGTGCAACCCGCCCCTACAAGAGTTATTTTACCGTCTTCATTGCGTAAGTCCTAAGCTATTTAAAACTCTCGTTTCCAGTTGGCTCTTGGTAGACAAGACCTCGCTTCCCAGAGCGATAGGAGGCGACAACGGGGTAAACAACACCGCGTAGCCGATTGATGGAACCAACCGGACGATGGACTGCTAGACCATTCCAAGGAGAAAAGCGCAGGTTTTCACAGAAATCGTATTGTTTCTCAAAATCAATAATTTGATGATTGACGGTGAGACGACCTACTGTGAAGAAGGGTGCTTCCTTTTCCTTCCAAGTAATTGTGGTATCGTCGATAGACATCTTTGGGCTGGTTTGGAACTGAATGCCAAAGTCCCAACAGTATTGAGCATCAGGTTTCGCCAAAGATTCAATTATGTCATTACGGTAGTAATTGTCTGGTTGAGTGGGATCTAAGCCGAGTGACTTGGCGCGATCGCTCAATGGTAATTTAGGAATACCTGGTCTAGACTGGAATGGAATGCGATCGTGCGGTGGGTTGGGTGAAACTGGAGTAAACGCATATTTAATCACAGCAGGATATTCCACAGGAACTATACTTGTCTGTGAAGCATCAAAATCTGGAAAAAGACCCAAAGCCGAAGCTGAACTACTCCAATAGCGTTGTGTTAGTAAACTTTTCGGAGTCTGGCTAGTACCCTTGAGGAGTGCTAAAAACTGCCTGGGATGTTGATACAACCACTTCTTTGTTGCCTCTTTTGACTCAACGACGGCAGAAAAAAAGCCGTTGTAGTCTAGAATGCTTTTAACAAAGAAAAACTCCGAATTGTGAACAATTATGTCCTGAGTTTTCGAGTCATAGCTTTGCTCAAGTCGTTCCCCTTCAACCCCAAACACTTTTACTGCCATTGAGCGGGTGTCTGGCTCGTAATCATTTTTTACTGTGAAGCCCCCGTTAGCAAATCGCAGCCATACCGGATATTGTTTGGGTGAAGAAAGCAAGCCTTGCTTAATGGCAATAGCATTAAGCTGTGAAGAAGTCAAGGAAGCACGGAGGCTTAATTCACGTTTAATCGCTTCCTCATCAATATCAAAAATTTCCAGAGTTCCTTTAACAGCCGCGTGGCTTTTAGAGTGGGTATCTCGCAGCGCCCGCTCCTTATCCTTATAAAGATTATCCATCCGAATTTTGGCTTGCTCAACCAGATTTTCGTAGTAGTTGAGTTCATCCTGTTCGGGATATTCTGTAAATAGTTTCTTGTTCATAAAGCACTTTTAAACAGTTGATTAAAACGATAGGGTTTACTTTTTTACCCCTCTAAATTACCTGTATTTTACGGGTAAACCTGTAAAAAATTAGAAGTATTCAGGGTTCATTGCCTAATTTCACGAACCCTGAATGACTCTTCACTAAGATTGTCCGCTATTAGAGCCTATCTTTCAAAATAATTAATTACAGAAAATCTCGGCATTTATCTGCGTTTATCTGCGTTTATCTGCGGTTAAAATCTCTTAAAATCACTTTGAAAGATAGGCTCGTTTGTTCTTTACAATTCTTAACCCAGCCCTCTAGCCGTTAGCTTGTTAAACTGGTTCCCAACCCTCGCGATAAAAAGAAACATTATACTCTTTACCTGGAGGAACATTGCGATTCACCACTTGGGAGAGAGTCTTAGTATTCATAATCTCTTCCCAGCCTACGGGTGAAAAAGTTTCTGGATTGAAAACATTTTCTGATAATAAAGGATTGGTGAAAGCTTGAGAAAAAGCATCAATTCCTATCAGCCGTCCAACTAAGGGAGGTAAGGCTGAATTTTCCCGCAAATCTTCGGCGTATAGTCCCGCATATAACTCAATATTGTCTACGTCTCCGTACAAGCGTTTTAGTTCTTTTTGAACTTCTTCATTGCCACTAATTTGATTAAAATCGGTTACTCGCGGATATTTACACAACTCGCGGTAATCGTTATAAGTTCTTAATTTTGCTGCACGACCTAAACGAATACTAGCTAACTCAGTGGGGAGGAGGAAATCAGGGGTGTTGAATAAACTCAGTTGGGCAGCAGGTTGAGCAGAAGATTCTTCAAATGAAGCTCCTAAACCCTTCTGAATAATCAGATCATTGTTCCACATTGTGCTGGGTACGGAAACTTGTTGCCCGTCGTACTCGATCGCATCGGGCAGCATACTATGCCAGCGATATACTAAAGTAAATTCTACCGACATCCAATTGGTGCGATACCATTTCTCATCAGTAAATGCGGGAGGATCGGTGAAGAATTGAAATTGATATGGTGTAATGTGGTTAATATAATCCTCAAGCACAATTTTCAGAAACTCAACCATCACAATGTTTCTGGCTGTATGAAAGAGGCGTTCATCATCCCAAGTCGGATAATTTTTTGCTAAGAGATCGCACACTCGATTATGTTCTCTTAAGCCAAGAACGTTGAGCATGACATAACCAATTTGGACATTTACCCGTTCAACTTCTAACCCCATAGCAAATAATTTTTGTTTTTTTTCTGGGGGAAAGGTTTCAGATTTATTAACAAATTCGTTTGTTACTAAATGAGGCATTCCTTTGAATTCTTCCTTGGGTTTGCCATTTTCATCGTAGTAAAAAGGAGGATATTCTTCACCATTGATAATTTGGCTTTTTAGTTTACCTCCTTGATAAGACCTCAACAGATGAGTAATTTCTGGGTTCAATCCATAGACGTTACATAGATCGATTTGGTGATTTGAACTATTTTTGAGATGATTTTGACGGTCTGTACGCAGAAAACTATCGGTAAACCATTGAACGAAATAGGGGAAAAGTAAGCTAGATTTTGGGGAATATTTAGTTTCTCCAGTTTTTTTATATAAGACGGCTAAATCTTCCACAGGAGGCAGATTTTTCTCAAACTGTTCTGGAGGTGTTAAGTTAACGCCGATATAGTTTTTATCGATTAAAGGTTTCCAGTCAGTAGGCGGTAGATGGAGTGAGGAATAAGTGCGATCGCTCAATGACTCCCAAGATGTGTAAGGAGACTTTGTACTAAACGGATAGGGACGCGCAGGAATTTTATTGATCGCATTATTAATCAGAGTTTTGTTAACTTTTTTCTTGAGGGAATCGTTGCTTTGAATTAAATTCCAAAGCGGCTTAAATTTAGTTAACAACGCAGTTTCAATTTTATTTCTTAAACCGTCTCTTGATGTATCTCTTTTTGAATTCATAATTTTTTTCCTTGTGGAATTGTGTAGATGTGATTGATTAACCAGCTAGTTATGGTATGTCTAAAACGCATCCTCAGCATCTCTATGTAAGGATTATATTTCTAATTTGTCTAGGAATTTTTTCAAGTTTGCTGGTCGATAGTCTGGTAGCTGTTTCCAGCGCAATTTTACACTGTCATGCAATTCATCAACTTCATCACCAATCTCTCGGACTATGGTTCCCGCCAATCTGGTCAGCTTATCAATCATGCTCTTTGACTGAAAATTGTAGGTATAGTCAAAGTCAACAGGAGGATTAATTTTACTGATATCGAACTCCAGCCCAAGTCCTAAAGAGCCAATAGATTCGATCATCCACTGCAAAGTACCATCTGCTAATTTACTATGCTCTTTCGACCCACCGCCGACACAGCCATGATCTCCTGGAAACCACACTTGACGCACCACTTGGTCTGGGGCATCATCATGTTTGTGCATCGGCGTGACATTGAAGACTTTGTGCTGCTCATCTATAGCCACCGCATGGAGGGCATTTTTAATCTTTTTATTCAGCTTAGTGTCGTGGAATCTGTATTTCTGATTGAGTTGTTTAGCAAGTGGTAAAAACGAGGATATATCGGGAATTCCCAAAGAACCGACTGTATCCCAGCAACCTAGAAGGGTGATGTCAACGCGACTCCCAAGGCTATTTTCTTTTCGGAAGTCTTTTGACTCCTGTGTACTCGGCGAAGTTCCCCTGTGACAGTAAAGCCGATATGCTTCTGGCGCTTGACGGATGTTTTCGCGTTTTAACAGACCGGAATTATACATCATTCCGGCAAGACTCCTGATGGTATAAGCGCCGCGACTGAAGCCAAACAGGTAAATTTCATCTCCATCAATATAGTTGAGGCAAAGAAAGCGATACGCATCTTGGATGTTTTGGTCAATTCCTTTGCCAAAAGCGCCGCCTAAAATCCGTCCTGTGGCACTGTCGTCTGTACCAACGCCCTCGTCATAGAAAAGTATTTGAGGTGTGCCATCACTAGCGAAAGGTTTAATCGCTTGTGCAATTTTAACGACGTTGGTTGGGTAAGGATCGGCTAATTTTTGCCAGGTTCCATCACAACAAATGATTAAACGTTTCATTTGGATATATAGACGAATGGTAGTTAGTTTAAGGTCTTCCAATATTAAACTACGTTAACTTACTTGAAGTGTTCCGTAATTATTCCTTATAATATTTTTAGATTTTCTGTACTTTAATCCCACATTCCGCACTTCGGTTTGTAGTATAAACGACATAATTAAAGGAAAATCTCGAAAGAGTTTTTAAGTATAAATACTTAGGTACGCCGATAGAAGTCCTCAAAACAGGAACAAAAAACTGTTTGAAGGACAGAATTCAAAGTAATCCCAGAAAATATCTTGAAAAAATGACGGTTCAAAAAAATTCTAGTTCACATAATTGCTAACTTGATAGTTTCATTTTTATTTGTTTTCCTGATCTAAAAAGTTACAAATTGAAGTGCAAAATGTGGGTTTTAAGACAACTCTTATGAAACCAAAGTTTACAGATACACTTGCATGGCAACAGGCGGAATTTTTGATGCAACCAGCTTACCTGCGAGTTGTTGACCATATTCGCAAAAAGTTAGAGGAATCTGCTTGGAAAGCTACTTATGAAGAAGTGCAGATACCTTATCCAGGTTATCATCTATGTTTACAACACAAGGATCAGCAATTTTTATTTGATTTGTGGGATCTGTGCTTTCAGGTATGTTTTAGTAACTACAGTGCCTCACACTCGGATTTAGAAACCAAACAAGTTGAGGTTGATACCAGCTTGATTGATTATGAAAACAGCGATGTGGACTGGCAGCGTTTGGATGAAAAAGCTTGTCAGATAGTAGGGCAAGTATTTGACAGTTTACCAGCAATTTAGGTTATACAAAAAAATGATTCAAGAATTGCATGATATTCTCGCTGCATCTAAGGCAAGTTTTGAGGAGTTGAGTGGGGGAGTCAAGATACCCGTAAGTTTTGGTAATGATAGTGTAGCGTTGCAAGCGGCGCGGCAGGGTGTGGCGGTGTGCGATCGCACTCACTGGGGACGCATCCAAGTTAGTGACGATGACAGAATTAACTTTTTACACAATCAAAGCACAAATAATTTCCAAATTCTCAAACCAGGACAAGGTTGTGACACGGTTTTCGTTACATCTACTGCCCGTACAATTGATTTAGCAACAGCCTATATCATGGAAGATTCCGTGTTGCTACTGGTTTCTCCTCAACGTCGTCACTATTTGATGCAATGGCTTGATCGTTACATCTTTTTCGCTGACAAGGTGAAATTAACTGATGTTACAGATCAAACTGCTACTTTTAGCTTAATTGGATCGTACAGCGATCTTCTGCTAGAAAAGTTAGGCGCTACTGAAATTATTGGTCAACCTTATGGCAACCACAAGAAGAGCCTACTAGGAGATATAGAAGTTCACATTGCTGTAGGTAATGGTTTAGCGATACAGGGATATACAATTATTGTTCCAGCTTTGGCAGCAGCTAAAGTTTGGCAATTATTAGTAGATAATGATGCTATAGCATTAGGCGATCGCGTTTGGCAACAACTACGCATAGAACAAGGTCGCCCAGTCCCAGACAATGAACTCACAGACGATTATAATCCCCTAGAAGCCGGATTATTACATACACTTTCCTTTGAAAAAGGTTGCTATATCGGTCAAGAAACCATTGCGCGACTCAATACTTATAAAGGGGTAAAACAACAACTTTGGGGTATCCGTCTTAACGCACCTGTTGAACCAGGAACCGTACTAATGGTTGGTGATGAAAAAGTCGGAAAGCTTACCAGTTATACTGAGACCGAACATGGTTCATTTGGACTAGCGTATGTCCGCACAAAAGCAGGCGGTGTAGGACTAAAGGTAAAAGTGGGAGAAGTTGAAGGTGAAATAATTGATTTACCTTTCTTAACGCACCTAGCTGAGTAGTGAATAATAAAAAGTAACTTCTTTAAAAGCGAAACAAGACGCGGGCAAGATGCCCGCACTAAGCTAAGACGCATTTAAATTTAATATTACGCTTCGTGCGGGACGCTCGCACTACAAGCACTTGATAAGAATCAACAGTTTAATTTAAATGCACAACAGCTTACATAACTAAATTATCCAGTTTTTATGATTAAGAAGATACCGTTAACGCAATATTTCTTAACTTTTTCAAGGCACTAATGAGCCTTTGGAGGAGAGAAAAATTCAACGCACAAGCGTTAAAAATGTTGATTGTTAATCACCTTAAAATATTAAGGAATGTTTTGCCAGCAATATCCGTATCTATTCTTAATACTTTATCCTTAAATCATATCTTTATTTAAAAATATTAGTTTTTCATGTCTTTTGGAATATGTTTTTGTTGACGGTTATTTAGTATAAATTATACAGCCTAACTATTTAATCTAAGGCTGCTGGTAAAGCTACTTAAACAGCTTACTCGGTGTGATCAATCAAAGATTTCACCGCTTTGACTATGCAAATTTTTTTCAAGATTACAGCCAGAAAAAGTCATTGCGGTGTGCTGACTAATTTGTAGGTAAAAACTTTTGATGGTTAGTTAGGGCAAAAACTAGCTAAGACCTATTTTTGACGCACAAAGGCTTTCAATATCTCTATGAGACATAATTTATGACTAGCACTACTCGGCGTAAATCCAACACATTTTATGTAATTTTAATTGCTGGTGCTGCTGCCCTTGGCGGCTTTTTGTTCGGTTTTGACACTGCGGTGATCAATGGTGCAGTTGCAGCCCTTTCTAAAGCCTTTGGTGCCAATAGTTTACTGACTGGACTAGCTGTGTCATTGGCATTGTTAGGGTCTGCGATAGGAGCATTCTATGCAGGTAGCATTGCAGACCGTCATGGTCGAGTTAAGGCAATGGTAGTGGCTTCAGTGTTGTTTACCATTAGTGGTATTGGCTCTGGGATGGCTTTTACTATCTGGGATTTTATCTTTTGGCGGCTATTGGGTGGGATTGCGGTTGGTGCTGCTAGTGTAATTGCACCAGCTTATATTGCAGAATGTTCTCCCAGTCATTTGCGAGGTAGATTAGGATCTCTCCAGCAACTAGCGATTGTAGTTGGTATTTTCATTGCTCTGCTATGCGACTACTTTATTGCTGTATCAGCAGGTTCAGCCTCATCACCCTGGCTGTTTGGTATAGATGCTTGGCGTTGGATGTTTTGGACGGAAATTCCTCCAGCCGCGCTTTATGGGATGGCAGCTTTATCTATTCCTGAATCTCCTCGTTATTTGGTTGCCCAAGGGCGAGAAGAAGAAGCCGAAGGCGTTCTTACTAAAATTTTGGGCGGTGATGTACGAACCAAAATTGACGAAATTAGACAAACAGTAATGCGAGAGCGGGAGCCAAAATTAACTGACCTTTTGGGAAGAAGTGGTAAACTGCTTCCAATTGTTTGGATAGGAATAGGTTTATCTGTATTCCAACAATTAGTTGGGATTAATGTGATTTTTTATTACAGCAGCATTTTGTGGCGGGCGGTTGGGTTTTCAGAAAAAGATTCTTTAACTATTACTGTGATTACTGGAGCGGTAAACATTATTACTACGTTAGTGGCGATCGCATTTGTAGATAAATTTGGTCGTAAGCCTTTGCTGATTCTAGGGTCAATTGGCATGACTGTCACCTTGGGAACAATGGCTTCTATTTTTAGTCACGCGAGTCTAGATGCGGCTGGAAATCCTACATTGACAGGTTCGGCTGGTACTGTGGCTCTGATTGCAGCTAACCTTTATGTATTTTGTTTCGGTTTCTCTTGGGGACCTGTAACCTGGGTACTTTTGGGAGAAATGTTTAATAATAAGATTCGTGCTGCTGCACTTTCAATTGCTGCCTCTATACAATGGGTGGCAAATTTCGCCGTCTCGACGACATTCCCTCCTATTCTGCAATATTTCGGACTAGGTGCTGCCTATGGTGTGTATACAACTGCGGCGGCAATTTCGTTGTTTTTTGTTCTCTTTTATATTAAGGAAACCAAAGGAATGGAGTTAGAAGATATGTAATACGGTAAATATTCGCTATTTTTAGCTTAATGAAACTTCCGATAAAGCATAGCTGCTACGGGACAACCACCACGCAGATGTTGAGCCACAACTGCGGGAACTTCATCAGGGTGGACACGACTGTACCAAATTTCTTCTGGCATCACTAATACCATTGCGCCATTGCCACATTGTCCTAAACATCTGCTACCAATTACTGTAACATCAGGAAATGCTTGAAAAGCTGTCAATACTTTAGTAGCGCCAGCTTTACGACAAGCAGTGTTTTGACAAACTAAAACAGATTTTTGGGAAGACATTTAGGATATTTCAGTGCTTGAGCAAAGTATTTTATGGGGTTTACCGCCAGCAGAGTTGGTACTTTCTAATGATGATGTTCATGTTTGGTGTGCTATTTTAGACCAACCAGCGGCACGGGTAGAACAATTAACACAAACGCTATCTGAAGACGAGAAAGTTAGAAGCGATCGCTTTTATTTTGAACTACACAGAAAACGTTTTATTGTTGCTAGAGGTTTCTTGAGAACTATCCTTGGTCGCTATCTGAATATTGCGCCCAATTTAGTTAATTTCTCTTATGGTAGCCAAGGAAAGCCAGCACTGGCAGAAGATTTAGCTGCTAGTAAGCTGCAATTTAATGTATCTCATTCTGAAGATTTAGCTTTGTATGCGGTGACACGCGATCGCGCCGTTGGCATAGATATCGAATATATCCGCCCAATGGCAGATGCGGAACAACTGGCAGAAAGATTTTTTGCGGCTAATGAGGCTGAGATATTGCGATCGCTTCCTGAACATCAAAAGCAACAAGCATTTTTTAATTGTTGGACTAGAAAGGAAGCTTATGTCAAAGCTTGTGGTGCTGGACTATCACAACCTCTCAATCAATTTGAAGTATCACTAATACCAGGAAAACCAGCCAAGTTATTAAGTATTGCTGGATCAACAGAAGCGGCTGCAAATTGGCAATTGCAAGATTTAAAGCCTGCAAATGAGTATGCTGGTGCGATCGCTCTTTCAGGAAAAGATTGGCAAATACACTGCTTTTCATGGTTAGAGTAATAGCAAATTATTTATGCCTACGGCACGTTAGGCAATGGCATTAATCTTTGTCCCCTAATGTTTGTGCGTGTTCTGAGGAACGGCGCTGTTCGCCTTGCCTAATTTCCCTCTCTAAGAAGTAGTTTAGTAGTGTCCGCAACAACACGATCGCACCCAAATTCACAATATCTTGGCGGGTGGGTGCAACTGCTGTTCGCAAAATGTCACTTGCAACCGTAAATTCTAAACCCAGCGTTAGCACTCGTCCGAGTTTCAGACGAACTGATTCGGTTGCGTCAACGTGCTGTTTTCTTGAGCGGGATAAAGACTGACCGAGATAGTCTACAATTCCTTTGATGACACCAAATCCAATCACAATAGCCGCAGCTATTTCTGCCCCTGCTGCCAAATAACCCACAACCACCTTTAGCCAAACATCTAAAGGATTGGCTGTAGTTTCCGTTGTAGTGGCTTCAGAAGAATTAAGACTCAGAAGCAAAACTAACCCAAAGATTAGCCCTAGAGGTAGTAACAAATTTATTAATGATTCTAGAAAACGTTCTTGCTTCATTTTTTAGTGATCTCATCCTCAATGAAGCATATACCTGTTATCAACATTTCTGTTATTGTTGATACGCGCTGTGACTACATATCCCCTCCCATCATTTAGAATTGATAAAATATAGAATTACAAAACTTAGAAGTCAAAAACTTATGTTTAAGGATTCGCCAATTATTAGCGCATCCCCTGAAATTATGGGAGGCACTCCAGTTTTTGCTCTTTACTAGAGTTCCTGTGCAGACGCTTTTAGACTATCTTAAAGCAGGAGAATCAATTAACGATTTTTTAGATGGATTTCCTACCGTAACTAGAGAACAGGTCATCGCCTTGCTGGAAGAAACAGAAAAACAGATTGCATATCAATAAGCATTTGTGAACTACCCCAGGTTACGCTAACGCTTCACCTGGAGCTTCCAGTCTCACGGGGGAATGCCTTAGAACGGACTTGCGCCCACCCTTCGGACTTACTCCCCCTCCACTAGCAGAAGTGGACGTTCCATCCACCTGTAATAATCTGATACCCTCTGCCCTAATATTCATTGCGGCATTTCCGTCCCGATTATGACGAGTGCCACAATTACTACAAGTCCATTCCCTTATATCTAGGGGCATCTTATCGACTTGATGGTAACAATTAGAACAAAGCTTGGAACTAGGGAACCATCTATCAATTTCAACTAACTTGCCGCCTTTTTTCTCTAGCTTGTAGGCTAAGAAGTTGACGAACGTTCCCCATCCTGCATCAGATATTGCTTTAGCTAAATTGTGGTTACGAACCATGCCCTTGACATTTAGATTTTCTACTGCGACAACTTGGTTTTCGTTGACAAGCTTCCGTGATAG
Organism: uncultured cyanobacterium; assembly: GCA_963711165.1. Taxonomy (GTDB): domain Bacteria; phylum Cyanobacteriota; class Cyanobacteriia; order Cyanobacteriales; family PCC-9333; genus Crinalium. The sequence goes on from CAVQDG010000039.1 coordinate 63,132, forward strand.
CTTATGCAAAAAATCCGCTCTTGATTTACTTACCCGTTCGTGAACCCTAGCCACAAGTTTTTTAGATTTATTTCTTGAATTACTTCCTTTTTCTTTTTTAGATAATTTTTTCTGTTTGCGCTTAAGATTTTTTTCGTGCTTGGCTAAATGCTTGGGGTTTTCGTACTTAGAAACCTTGCTACCATCACTGGTAATAGCAAAATGCTTCAACCCCAGATCGATACCCATCGCCCTGCCTTCTGTAGATGAAGATGGTTTTTCGCCTCCTACCTCAGACAAGATAGATGCGTAGTACCTTCCTGACGGGTCTTTGCTTACGGTAACTGTCTTAATTTCCCCCTCAATGTCTCTATGTATTTTGGCTCTTAGTGTGCCAACTTTTCCAGGCAATTTTAGGCAAGAACCAACTACCTGAGCATTTTGAGGATATTGAATAGACTGCTTGCCATGCTTTGATTTGAATTTAGGAAACCCTGCACGTTTCTCAAAGAAGTTTCTATATGCGGTTGTGAGATTCAGCGTCGTGGCTTGTAGCACTTGGCTGTAGCATTCACTCAACCACTCGGTTTCTTCATCCTTTTTTAGTTGTGGCAGAAGTGCATTGAGTGCTGAACGTCCTATTCCTTTGCCCGTTTCCTTATAGGTTTCAATGGACTTGTTTAGCGCAAAGTTCCACCACCACCTAGCGCAACCGAAGTGTTGAGCTAACAACACTTCTTGTTCTGGAATTTCTTCTAAAATTTCGTCATCCCACATAGATTAACCTCCCATCAATTCTAATGGTGTACATAGTATTGGTAACTTGTATCCAAAAATAGAGCAAATATCAATTAATTTTTTTTGGATTTGGGCATTAGCAATGTGCTTACAGTTCCATGTTAACAGGAAGTCGATTTCGTTGACTGTGGCTAAGGCAATGTGAATTGCATCTTCTGAAGCTTTTGGAGGTAGATTAGTTTTTTCTAAAAACCGTGAGGCTAGATCATCTACTTCCTCTGTCACCTCAAGTAGTGGAAAATTCTGGATCGCATCAAGTCGTTGATCTGCAATTTCAGAGTCACCCCGTTCTACCTCATCTAATACAATCTGCGAGATGTAGATATGTTAATCAAGCCAAATTATTATAGATAAGTATTAGATCTTTTAGGTGAAAGTTTACTAGATTTTACCAGTATGGATGATTTAAGAACTTGGTTAAACAATCTTGATTCTTAAATTGAGAAGTGCGATCGCGGATCTCGTATGGAGAGCGCGATCGCACTCCCTACAAGCATCGCACCGCCTAGTATTTTTTGGCAGTGCGTAGCGAAAATAGGCGATCGCACTAAGTGCGCTAGTTTGTATTTAATTGTGCTAAATGATTGTCTAATTAAACTCTCAACTTGCTCAACCTCAGCAGCAATGACGTAAGCTCTTAACTCAGTTTTAGTCATGCTACTAAAATCCGGTTTCATTATAAAAATCTCCAAAGACCATTGAGATCGTCAACCCAACCTATATTCGTCAGCGATCGCACTTAGGTGAGATGATGATTGTCCCTAGTGGGGGCTATGTTCAGATCCAGGATTCCAAGTCAAATGGCTGAACTGCTTGAAGGCGCTGGAAGTCTCGATCTGATGTCACTAGGGTAAGCTGATGCTGGAGTGCAACGGCAGCAATCCACAGATCATTTTCGCCGATGCCCAATTGAGTAATGTTGGTTCTACGGCGTTGAGTTTTGTCTTTTGGAGCGTAACGATCAAAGACTGCGGCTTTGAGGTTTCCGTAAATTTCGGCAGTGGTTTCGTCAATTGGGTAAATGTATAGCCCAACCAGGAAGCGTTGAATCAGGTCAAGATTCGTTTGTCGCTGCTGAGATCGCGCAGCCATGTCGATCAGTTCGCCTTTGACGATTGTGCAGGTTGTGATTGGTTCATCTCCAAGACTGGCAAGGCGATTTAGCACTTGGGTGTTTCCTAGAATAGCGTAGCTACAGTGGTTCGTGTCCAGGAGAACCATTACTCGAAGGGGTTGGGACTGTAGTCAAATTGCGCTTGCCCTTGTGAGTTTTGGACGGCTTCTAAACATTTTCCGAGGTCGTCGCCTGACCAGGTGCCGATTGTCTTGAGGTGAGCTAGGAAGGATTTAGCAGATGTGGTAGAAGGTTTTGTTTGCAGAGATTGTATCAAGGCGAGGGCTTCGGCAAGGCGATCGCTAGGCAAGGCTTCGATTTCTTTTATGAGTTGTTCTTTGAGGGTCATAGGGTTTGCTTTTCTTCTTGCATACCAGTGTATTTCGTGATCGATCGCTACGCTATGCTCTTTCATTTTAGGCGATCGCTCTTTGTGTTGATAGTGCGTAGGCGCAGCCCACCGTAGGTATCGCTCTCTCTACAAACATCGCACCGCCTAGTATTTTTTGGCAGTGCGATCGCATTGAAATAATGGAAATAGATGAGACTGTGATTAGAAAAAATTGTTGAATTGATGTAAGATAACTCAACCCAGGAGAGCCTTCTGAACATCTTCTGGTGAAACTTCGCTCAAATCACTAAGAAGAACTTTCTCCTCTGTAGAACTTAGTTCAATCATGCCACCAACCACTTCAACCAGCTTCAGAGATAAATATTCATTAGACTGACCTGGTGTCACGGAGAATGTCCTTTCTTCAAGGATACCGTAGTTTCCTGTTCTGACATTTTTATAGTAAGGTTTACTTGCCATTATATTTACCTCTTGAATTAAAGTGTTTTTTAGATAGACAACTTTGAATTAAATCAATGCTGTGCTTCCTGAAAAGCTTGAAGTGCAAGCCTTTGTTGTGCTTCTGATAAGTAGTTGATTGATGTAAGCAGTGCAGTTTCTACTAAGTCATCACCGTACACACTCTGGTTGATTCCTCCCAATATCGGATTAAAGGTGAAGTCTCCCTTTTTGTATGCGTCAAAAAAACGGCGATAGCTAGAAACAGCCCCTTGATAGTCACCAGTTTCAATGCTTGTACTTGCTATAGAAAGGAAAGCTTTTCCATAGTCAGGAAACTTTTGGGCAACTTGTTCATATTGCTTGATTGCATCCTGAAATCTTCCTAACCTCTTGAGGGTGGCAGCACGATTGTTGTAGTACATCGGGTTGTTGCCATCTAGTGCTATAGCTTGATTGTACAGAGCCAAAGCATCTTCAAACAAACCCATTCTGGCATTCACATTTCCTTGGTTATACAAGAGTTCTGCCTTAGCAGCCTGAGCATAATTTGTCATAAAAAACACCCTTTATACTAAAAATTCCATAATTCCAATACAATTAATTATGTAACCCCCAAATTATTAATACGGCTTTTAATGTATGGGCTATATTTTAGCACATCTGTGGCTATTTTCATTTGTTTCAAAAAATCTAAATCTGACTTAAATTTAGGAATTGCGGCTTGTATTTTAGCCTGATTATCCTCAAGAACTAGCATGACTAACTCAAGGGCATATATTCTATAAAATTTCCCCATTGAATCAGCATTTAAAGCTTTTAAAGTTTCTGCTTGATTGAGTAGTATAGCTTTTCCCCAGTAAAGGCTTCCAGGAAGAACCTGTAATGCTGCTGTCAGGGCGCTAGCAAGCTGAAGATTTGCATAAAAGTGCTTCGGATTAATTTCAATTGCTTTAAGGTAAAATTCGCAGCTTACAATAAGTTTCTCTCTATTCTCTGATAAACCTTTTTCAAATATTGTTCGTTTGTCTTCTTGGCTTAGAAAAGGAAGCGGTAAGTCTAGCCCAGTCATTGCAAACAGAGGTGTACCAAATTGAACACCAGAAAAAAGAACATCACCCCACAAACCTGTATAAGTAACATCATACTTGTCACCAGCTTTGTACCAATCCCAGGGCAAACGCATCAAAATTTGGTGGCGACCGCCGCAAGGCGGCGCGCAAGCTTCGCCACCAAATCTGGATTTTTTATGAAGTTGTCGATCAGGCTCGCGTTGTGGAAATATAAAGTAAAAGGGAAAGTTATTACTAAAAACGGCTGGTTGTCGTTATAGCAGTTTTTTGGTAAGAAAGTTTGAGAATAAAATACAGCCGTTCCGGCTGTTATGAGGTACACTAAAATAATAGAAAAAATATTATTGATCAATGAAAACATTTTCAATGGATCTACGAGAAAAAATAGTGACAGCACATATAAAGGAAAAAATATCCATTAGAAAAGTAGCAGCTAAATTTTCGGTCAGTAAAAGTTTAGTCCCAAAACTGGTAAAACAACAACAAGTTGATGGAAATATACAGCCTAAAAAACGAGGAAAACCTCAGTTTAGTCATCTCAAAAATGCTGAAGTAGATTTAAGGATAATGGTGGCAAACAATCCTGATGCAACGTTACTGGAATTTTGTGAATTATTTGCTGCCCAGACTGGAAATTGGGTAAGTCGAAGTGCGATGTCTTCCTCATTACAAAAAATGGGATTAAATCGCAAAAAAAAACAATGCGGAGTAGCCAAGCAGCCACAGAAAGAGTTCAAAATTTAAGATTAGAGTACTGGGAAAAAGTGAAAGATATAGATCCAGTAAACTTAGTATTTCTGGATGAAACCGGAGTGATGCTAGGTTTGGCAAGAACTCATGCCCGTTCACAACGTGGAACAAGAGTATACGATTTAAAACCATTTTATCGAGGATCAAAAGTTACGGCAATTGGAGCAATTAGTATTAGCAAAGTCCTGGCATTAATGACAATTGATGACTCGATGGATGGCAAAGCATTTGAAGTATTTATTGAGAAGTGTTTAGTACCCCAATTGTGGTCAGGAGCCGTAGTGGTAATGGATAATTTACCCGCTCATAAACGAGCTTCAATTGTCCCGATGATTGAGGCAATAGGTGCAAGAATTATTTGCTTATCGCCATATTCTCCCGATTTTAACCCGATTGAGTTATGGTGGTCACAACTGAAATCTTTTCTACGCAGGTTTGCTCCAAGTACAACAGAAATGGTTGATAAGGTAATTGCAGTTGCACTCAATTTAATGAATTCTAAACATTTAAGAAATTGGTTTTCTAAATGCTGTTACTGTACCTCATAACAGCCGGAACGGCTGTAAGTACTAAAAATGCAGATCAAACGAGTGTAAGAGAGCATGGTCACTGAAGATGACTTATTTTTCGGCACAATATGCGCGCGAATAATTTGTTAAAAAGTAATATATAAGCAAGGCACGTTCATAAATAACTGAGCCGTGAAACTGCCACCAAAAATCACAATTACCGATCATTTTTCTACGTTAAAAGATCCCAGAATAGAGCGTTCCAAACTGCACCAACTTATTGATATTATTACTATTGCAGTATGTGCCGTGATTTGTGGCGCAGACGGATGGGAACAAATAGAGCTTTATGGTAAAGCTAAACATAAGTGGTTTCAGCAGTTTCTAGCATTACCAAATGGCATCCCTTCTCATGATACTTTTGCACGGGTTTTCGCACGTATTAACCCCGAAGAATTCCAACGGTGCTTCCTTAATTGGATTAAAGCTATTAGCAAGCTAACAAATGGGGAAGTAATTGCCATTGATGGTAAAACCTTATGCCATTCTTATGATACTGCAAGTTCGCAAAGTGCTATTCACATGGTGAGTGCTTGGGCAACAGCTAATCGACTCGTTTTAGGGCAAGTAAAAGTTAATGATAAGTCAAATGAAATTACCGTTTAGATGTGACCTTTAATGAAGATAATTCCCGTATTCGTTCCGATAATGCTCCACAGAATTTTGCTGTGATACGTCACATTGCCGTCAACAAGAGTAAACCAGGAAAAAAGTCGGAAATTAAGTCTAAATAACAAACGTTATTTAGCATCAATGGATGACGATTACCTGCTAAAAATTCTCTCAACTTAGCAATAATCTCTTCAGATTTTCACACCAACAACATCAAGAAAGGATTTGGCGCTTTTTGCGTCACATAAATTCCCGATCGCGTACTTATAGCAATTACCCAAGAAAAATGATTACCACATTATGGCTATAACGACAACTACCCGCTTTTAGCAATAACTTTCCCTTCTACTTTATATTGCCACAACGCGAGCCTGATCGACAACTTCATAAAAAATCCAGATTTGGTGGCGAAGCTTGCGCGCCGCCTTGCGGCGGTCGCACCAAATTTTGATGCGTTTGCCCTGGTGATTGGAAAGAGGCATTAGAAATAGCCAAGAACATCCCACCAGAGCCAACACTATCATCTGAAGTTAAGGACATAGCTGATTTAGCTTCCGCAGTTGGTCACGCAACGGATGGGGAGATTAGTGATTTGGAAGCTGCGATCGCAATGGCGAAGCAACTCAAAAGTGAGCGCCCCCTGTTCGAGCAAGCGCAAAAGCTGATCTTCAAGTGGACGCTAGAAATAACAGATGTAGAGCATTTAAATGAAGGGCGAAATCTAGCTGCACCTGGAGCTATTAATGATCTGCTTGCAGGAATTGATGAAGTTAACAAAATACCCATCAATAACCCACGATATGGTGAAGCACAGCGACAAGCCTACAAGTGGCGACAACAGATTCAAATTATTGAAGATCAGCCCATCCTTGACGATGCCAATGCTCTCGCAGCAGGAAATAAAACAGAAGATTTACTTGCTGCAATTGATACAGCCAAACAAATTTCATCAGGGCGTGCGCTGTATCCAACCGCGTCAAAACAGATTAAAGAATGGTCGGGCATTGTAGAAACTATACAGGATAGACCTTTATTGGAACAGGCTCAAAGCTATGCCCGCAGTAACAATGCCGATAATTTAAGGACAGCAATAAGCATAGCTAGGCAGATTACTAAGGGGCGTGCGCTTTATGGTGAGGCGAGTTCCCAAATTGCAGCTTGGAGAACCCTAATTGGGCAACTAGAAACACCCATAGCCAACAATTCAACAGAGTCACAAGAAATTGTTGAGGATTCTAATACTGATACTAATATCGAAATAACTGAAACCCGACTACCAAAATCACAAAAAGCCGCGCAATCGCCAGTCCAAAATGAGGACTCGGATGCTATCGCATCAACTAATCTACGGAACGCGTACTCAATTGCCAACGGCGGCACTGTGGAAAACCTTAATCAAGCAATCAAGACAGCTTCATCCATTCCAACCACAAGTAGCGCCAAAGCCGAAGCAACCGAAGCCGTTAACAATTGGAGTGACCAACTATTTGCGATCGCGCAAGCTCAAGCAGATACTAATAAAAAGCTAGCTATCAATACAGCTAATAAAATACCTAAAAATACAACTATTTATCCTACAGTTAAACTTCAAATTAAAAATTGGAAAGTTTATAATTTTTAGCTAGTATTTTTATGATAAAATCATCGCCATACTTTATTTCGTGCAAACTTAGATATGCTTATTCTGTTTGTTTTCTTAAACTAATTGTAGTAAATCCTACACCAAAAAGAAGAACTATTACACCAATTAGCAAGATAATACTAGGAACTTCACCGAAAAAGATATACGCAAAAACTCCGGCGAACATAGGTTCAAACATAACGGCTAGAGTTACAGTGATAGGTGAAATCCAGCGTAGGGATAAATTGAGTGAAGTTTGACCAATAATCTGAGCAAAAATAGCCATCAGCACCAGATAAAAATAAACAATTGTTGGATGACCGATATAGCTAATTTTAAAGAAATAGGGTAGCGGCGAAAGAACTAAAGCGGCCGTACTATAAGTAATAAGCGCATACACATTTGTCGTTAAACCTTTACGTTGTGCTTCTCTACCAAACAAAAAATATAAACTATACACCCATGAACTAACTAAAGCTAAAAAATCTCCCAAAAGCAAATTTGTCGATAATATATTTAATTGAATTCCGTCACAAGCAATGATTAATCCACCTATCATTGATATTATTATTCCAAAAATCGTCCAAAAAGACAGTTTTTCTTTAAAGAAATAACGTGATATTAGCACTAACCAAATTGGGCATGTTGTTACTATAGCAGTGGAAGCTGCCACTGAGGTGTAAGCAAGTGACAGAAACCAAGTGACATAATGGCATGCTAAACAAATTCCAGCTAAAATGCAATATTTAAGTGTTTTTAATTTAAACTGCTCTTTTGTTAATTTTTTCCATAGGGGAAACATTATCACAGAAGAAATGATTAAACGAGAAGCCGCTAAAAAAAGATTAAATCCTATTCCATCTAATCCAGTTGCCTCTGTAGAGAGTTTAACGAATATAGCTGCTGTTGATATACCAAATACTCCAGCAAAAAGTACAAGAAAAACTTTGACGTTTGAAAAAGTTGCCAGATACATTTTGTTCCTTGGTCGCTACCTAATACTTTATGGCGTTCAAATCCAATTTACCAATCAAATAAAAACAGTGTTTTTACTAAAGCTAAATTAAGTACGCTTGAGGGAGTAAACAATCAAAAAAAATGGCAGCAAGCGTACTTAATTTAACCGTGCTAGATTTTACTTAGATTTCTGTAAAAGTAATAACTAAGGTATCGCGATACCCTGTTTGTGAATCTAAACAAGCCTGGATAGATGAAACACTATGCATCAATTTGGCATCGTCCAAAAAGGTGCAGTCAAGAGTATTTTCTAAAAAATAACTCAATAAATGTTTTTTTTGATTATCATAGAGGTGACTTTCTCCACCAACAACATTTACTCGGTTAATCAACATAATAAAGACATAAGTTACTCCATCTTTGTGGATACCTTCTGGAGTAGGTAAACCCAAAATTTCTGAATTAGTGATAATACGAAACTGGTGCGCTTCTATGTACAAACTTCGTAGAGACACTTTAATACTGGCAAAAGTTTTTAAACATAAGTTAATTAAGTTCACAAAAACTCTATTAGTTATTATTTCTTCTGTTATGGGTTCAAAATATCGTTCAACTCCTCCATTTAGGTAGTTATTTTTTTTATTTTGGTAATGTGGAATACCTGGAGTATTTATTATAGTATCGTCTGCAAAATTGTAAGTAAATACCGAATGTCTACGATAACGATATTTACCACCATCATTCATATATTTATCTAAACTGAGATTATTCCAACTGTCTGTAAACTGTTTTACTTCTGTTTGAGTAAAGTTATAATGCGATTGCAAAACATTTGCTGGAAGTATACTGAAACTGTCTGCCTGAATTTGTTTAGCTATTTTTTGAAAAAGAGGTTCAATTTGTGGAAATGGCGAATTTGCCATTTTTATTAAAAATTTATCATACAAATTGAGATTTTTTTGATAACTTGCTGTTTGTTTTTGTTTGCTGTTCATATGGTCTCCAGTAGCTAATAATGTTTATCTTGTAATTGAAGGGAAATGATTGTTGCTTTGAGCTATGAATGAACAATTTTTTAACTGTATTAATTGTAAACACTACTATTTTTAAATACAATGCACTTTTTTTTGATGTAGCTAACATTTTTTTATATACTTATACTGCGTTTTTAAAAGCTAGTAGTGAAGCATAAAATAAAAAAAATACGTTTCAGAAAGTGAAACATATAACTGATAGTAAATCTTTATTACTGTAGTAACCTTACGCTTTAAAATCTCAATAACAGTGCCATGTTAAATAATTTTATGTGCTTTTACTACTACGATAATGTAATAAAAATAAAGTTTATAGGCTAGCAATAGCTCCGTTAGTTGCTATGCTTGACATTTTGAGTTCAGGGGGCGACCAAGCCGCTAAAGCGGCTGGTCTATAAGGTTTATAGCTCTTAAACCTCGTAGATAAAATGACTTTTTATTGACAATAAGATTGAGCATTTCCTCTACCCATAATTGACACTCATGAAAACCAACTAGCCAACTTTCGCCGTATAAACCGATCCAAAAGTTGCTATGTCTTTTTCTTGTTCGACCTTTTTCTTGTGGACGGCAAATATATTTTTCTTGTCCCAAAGCTTTTGTCCTTTGACCATGTAACCATGCCGAAGTCATTGCCAAAGCGATTAATAAAATCAACTTAATCAATTTATCAGGTGGAGCTTGAGAATCTTCGAGATTATATCCTCCTGTTTTACAATCTTTAAACATTGCTTCGATACCATAACGTTGTTTATATATATGAGTAGCACTCTTTAAATCAGGAAGATTGGTTAATAAATACCAAGGCTCTTTTTCCTGTTTTCCTTTATACTTTCGTTTCCAATAAGCCGCTAAATTAAAACGATTAAAACCTTTCTTTTGAGTTAAACTGATATGAGGATAAAATAGACGGATACCTGGTTGAATCGGGATGCTACTTAGTGGTTGAAACTTTTGTTTTTTTGAGCGAAAAGTTGTGCTACATTTTTGGCGTAGAACAAAGCTAAGATGCTGACGATGTAACCATTGGGCTAGTTCTATGCTATGAAACTCCCTATCTCCCACAACCACTATTTTATATTTGTTTAATAGCCGAATTACTGGACGTAATACTTGTTTTTGTTCAGCCAGGTTACAAGCTCCCTTTTTATCTAACAATGTCCAAAAAATCGGGAAAGCTCTTTTTTGATGAATGGCACTGACCATCAAAACATTGTTGTTTTTCCACTGCGTCCTATCAATAGCAATAATTAGTTGAGTTCCAGCTTTTAGTTGGCGTGAAAAAATCTCTCTAATCAAAGGAAACCATAGAGCAAGTACATTTAAGTAACCAAGAGATAAAAAACGCTGAACGTGGCGACGGCGACTGTTTTCTAAAATTGGCAACGGCAGGTTAGCAGCTAATCTTTCTATTCGTACTTGTTTTTGAGATTGTAACAACCATACCAGCATTTTTAGAGTAATTAATTGTGCTGGCTTGAGATATTTTTCTAGGTATTTTTGATAAAATGATGGCAACATTTTTGATATGGTCTTGTGTCAAGTGCGAGACCGTTCCTTTTTAACATAACTTAATACTTTTTCTCTACAAGCGAGTTTGTTGTCAATAAGCCTGAAATTTTCTGGCAGGTGATAAAGCTTCAAACGCTTTCATTGTCTTGGTTCGGGGGCGCTTGTCGCCCCCTGAACATTTTGAGATATTGGCATAGCTTTCCAGTATGTTAATAGTGTTAATATAGACATTCGTTTTAATTTATATCGTGTAGCTTACACTTATTATTTGTATGGCGTTGAGATATATGTAACTATTAATTCTTTTTACTTGATTTAGCTTATTTATATAAATAATGGGTTTATTTAACTTAATATTCGTGGATATAAGTTACGCCAAGCTTGAGGCGTAATCCCGTAATACTGACGAAACTGACGAAAGAAATGATTAACATACTGGTAGCCTACAACTGAAGCAATCTTTTCTATTGGCTGGTCAGTTTCTTGAAGCAAAAAGCAAGCCTGTGCCAAACGACGCTCGATAATCCAGCGATTGATCGTTTTTCCAGTTTCACGTCGTACTAGATCTGTAAGGTAAGCTGGAGAATAGCCGACAGTCTTGGCAACATTGCTCAGAGTAATTGGTTGCTGATAATTCTCCTCAATCAGCTGAAAAATTTTAGTTAGCAGAGCAGAGTGCTGGGTAGAAGGAAAGGTAAATCGTGCATTGGCTGATATTGTTGGAGTAGCAGGAAAAATCTGTGAAATTAACTGGAACTGAACCGCATTACCTTGGAGAGCTACCTGCTTTTCTATAAGGGTAATGCTGGCTTTTAATACTTCTTGTAAAGTCATGGAAAGTAGTTGCTGGCGCGAGTAACCCATAGAACGATAATTTACCAAAAAGTTTTTAATCTGCAACTCTTCTTCTGCCTGTAGTGGAATATTGGATATAAAATCTTTCATTACAATCTGCCCCTAATTTAGTTATGCTATATTTTTATATTTCTGAACGAAGATAACTTATGCACATTTCGCTGCCATTGAATAAAGGAGAACAAATATTTATAGGTTTCAATATTTGGGAGCAAGTTAGTTTAATTGAATAAAGCACCATTTTTTGAATACCTCAAAGTGCAATATAATAACTACACTATCGGATTAAGTAAATTTAAAAATCTTTAATTAAAAGCTCTGTCTCAGTCAGCTTACTTAATTAATGTAAATGTGCATGAAGAGTTAATTGACGATAGAATACCAGCAGTACAAGGAAGCTGCTATAACCTAATATCTCGTTTGTCAATTCAACCTATGCAAATTTTTTACGATTCACCAATTAAGGTAAAAGCTGCCCAGTCTTTGGGATTAGGATATTGCTGACAAGTTGCTACCATCGCCATTCTCAACGCATTGGCTTTATCGGGATTCTGTTGCAAATTGCGGTAAAATTCAACCATTAATAAAGTAGTCGCGCGATCGCTTACATCCCACAAAGAACCGATCGCACTTGTCGCTCCTGCTGCTATAAAAGCGCGAGAAAGTCCAATAACACCATCTGCTGTAATTCGCCCTGTTGCACTCTCAGCACCACTTAAAACAACTAAATCAGCACTGAGTTTCATTTTCATGATTTCACTAGCTGTGAGCAAGCCATTATCATTACCTTCAGGAGCCAAAGCAATTGCGCCAGGTACATCTTGTTCCTGAAAATTATTGAGTGTATAGGTTGCTAAATGAATGATATTAGCTTGGGCTAGTCGTTTGACAACAGCAGATTTGGTGGCTGCCTTACCTGTAAGAGCTTGGGTATTATAGAAACGTGCGATCGCATTAGCTTCTTCTTCGGTACCTGGTAAAGAAGGTAACTGTTGAGGCGGTTCACCAATTTGAAATGGCACACTGGGCATAGTAGGATTACCTACTATTAAAACATCATTATTTTCCGGTTTTCTACGTTGTTTTCTTTGGTAAGTTAAATCTAAAACTTGGATAGAAGGAGCCGTAGAAATTGTATGTCGATCTATTAAGTATTTACCGCTCTGATCTTGCAATGCTGCAAACGACACCAAGAACAGCGATCCTTGTGGAATGAAGATGACATGAGCATCTACCTCAGTTGGCAAGAGATTTGCGATCGGCTCAATTAATAGTTGATGTAGTTGCTTTAAGCTGTTGTTTTCACTATCTTTTTCATTGGGTTGTATTGTAGAAATACCTTTTAATCTTCTATTTCTGATCCCAGATTCATTCCGGCTATTATCAATCAATTCTTCTAGAGAAACCTTTTGTTTTGACAATAAAGATTTCAGATCGACACGGCGTAATGCTATTTTACCTGTGGGATTAATTACCCAGATTAGTAGTTCTGACGAGGAATTAACTTTTTTACCGTTAACTAAAGAACTATCCTCAATAATCGAGTATTGTACCAAGGTCGCTTTGTGTTGAGATGCAACTCTTTTGATTAGCTCGACTGTAGGTGAATTAACGGCTAGTTGCTCTGTTGTTATGGTTTGAGTTAATCCTTGTGTTATGCCCAAAGCGGAAGAATTAAAGGGAAAAGGCGCACTTGTAGCTACCAGAACACTGATAAGCGGGAACAGTTTAAGGAAACGTTGCATAACCTATTTTCTAACATGAGTTGGGTGCTATTTAATCTATATCTCTAAGCTTTCGTTATTTTTCTTCAAAAAAGACTTAATCTCAATGCAGACTGCTGAATATGTGCATAAGTAGAACAATGCCAGAAATATTTATATTTAGCAGGGTAATTTCCTAAAAGCTAACTAATTATGACGTACTAAGTTTGCTTCAAAATTGCACCTTTTATCAGCATAGTCAAGGATTTTAGCTACCGACCTGCATAAGTGCAAATTTACCAGAGATATGGACGTATGTAGGGAAAACTGAGAATTAAAACCATGAAATATTACTCAGATATTTTCGGGCGTTATTAGTTTTCTCTGAAAAGCTCTAATACTCTACCAATGTTCACGTATTTTCTTAAATCTTGCCATGAAATTTTCACTACTTGCCGCTCTAACAATACTTGCTCCTTTATGCCTAGCTAAAGAAGTAACAGCTTCTAATTTGACATCCCCAAAACAGTTATCTACACAACCTACAATCATCGCTCAGTCAAACTGGAAGCAAGTTTCTTCATCTACAGGTAAGTTTACTGTGAATATGCCTGGTAAACCAACTGAAGATGTAGGAAAAGATAAAGATGGCTTAACTACCCAATCATTTACCTTAAATAGTGATTCCGGGTTTTACTCAGTTAGTTACCTGGATTTTTCGGAAATGGGTGAAGTCAATTCTGTTCAAGGTCAACAACTTTTAGATGGGATGGCATCTAAGTTTTTAGAAAATTCTGGTGCTAAGTTATTAAGCAATCGTCGCATCACATTAGCTGGCTATCCTGGAAAAGAATTTACTTTTGCCATCAATTCCAAGATTACAGGAAAAGGGCGCGTCTATTTGACTAATAACAAACTATATATCTTGATGGCGATCGCACCAGAGCCAGCTAATTTTAACACTTTCTTAAATTCGTTTCGTTTGCTTGCATAACTAGCAACTAGAAACTTAGTCGTTTGATTTGGTGGTGTAGGATATCACACCTAACGGATTGTAAACAATTGTTAAGAAACGCAGATCTTTGTCCTATTCCACCTGATTAACAAACAGGACACCTACCAAATGAACGGAGAGTTGCTTCTTGTAAGAATCAAAAACAGAAACGCTTAACCAAATCAAAAATCAATTTGATTTAACCAATTGGCAAGTCAACTCATCTTATAGTTTAGGAGCGAAAGCGGTGATTATTGTTTTAGAACAAGGTACTCCCAAATCGGAAGTAGAGCGCCTGATCCAAGAAATTGAAAAAATAGGTTTAACGCCTGAAAAAAGCGTAGGCAAGCACAAAGTAATCATAGGTTTAATCGGCGATACGGCGGAATTAGACCCTCTACAAATGCAAAAATTGAGTTTTTTTATTGAACAGGTGGTACGGGTAGAACAGCCGTTTAAGCGAGTTAGCCTAAACTTTCGCTATGGAGAACCTAGTGAAGTAATTGTACCAACATTATTAGGAAATGTTGTTTTTGGTCAAAATCACCCTTTAGTTATAGTAGCTGGCCCTTGTTCTGTAGAAAATGAACAAATGATTGTAGAAACAGCTTACAGAATCAAAGCAGCAGGAGCGCAGTTTCTACGCGGAGGTGCTTATAAACCTCGTACTTCACCTTATGCTTTTCAGGGACATGGGGAAAGTGCCATAAACTTACTAGCTATCGCTCGTGAAGCAACAGGTTTGGGCATTATCACAGAAGTAATGGATAGTGCAGATTTGGACAAAGTAGCTGCTGTTGCAGATATTATTCAAATTGGCGCACGCAATATGCAGAATTTTTCCCTGCTAAAGAAAGTAGGCGCTCAAGAAAAACCAGTGTTATTGAAGCGCGGGATGTCTGCAACAATTGAAGAATGGTTAATGGCGGCAGAATACATTTTAGCCGCAGGCAATCCGAATGTAATTTTGTGCGAGCGGGGTATTCGCAGTTTTGACCGACAGTATACGCGCAATACATTAGATCTTTCAGTAATTCCGGTTTTGCGATCGCTCACTCACCTACCAATTATGATTGACCCTAGCCACGCGACAGGTGTTGCAGAGTATGTACCTACAATGGCGAAAGCAGCGTTGGTAGCCGGAGCAGATGCTTTAATGATTGAAGTTCATCCCAACCCTGGCAAAGCTCTCTCAGATGGCCCTCAATCTCTGACTCCTGAACAGTTCGCTCTTTTAGCAAAAGATTTAACACAGCTTAATAGAGCAGTTAATCGTCATGCAACTACATCAGTATTTGCACTAACTGCATAAACAGAAGTTTCTCTCAGTTGTAACTGCCGATCCCTAAAAAATCTTACAACTTAATACTCGCTATGCAACTCCAAGATGAATACGCAGATACATCCCAAAAGTATTTGCAACCGGACTTTGATACCGAATTATTGCCAAGCAATCCAACACATCAACAACATTTGTGCAAATCTACAATGACATCAACTTCTTTGCCTACATCAAGTTTCCACCCAGGTAGTGCCAATAGTATTTTGACACTACAAGGCGATCGCCAATCTAACTCTGTCTCTGTAGCTTCAGGGGGCGACCAAGCCGCTAGAGCGGCTGGTCTATAAGGTTTATAGCTCTCAAGCCTCGTTGATAAAATGACTTTTTATTTGCAATAAGACTGAGCATTTCCTCTACCCATAACTGGCAAGACTCGAAAGCAACCAGCCAACTTTCTCCATACAAGCCTATCCAAAAGTTGCTATGCCTTCTTCTGGTTCTACCTGTTTCAGTAGGACGACAAACATATTGGTGTTGCCCTTGTAGTTGAGTTCTCTTTCCTTGCAACCATGCAGAAGTCATTGCCAAAGCTATTAAAAGTATTAATTTGATTAATCGATCAGGAGAGGTTTTGGAATCTTCAAGATTATATCCTCCTGTTTTACAATCCTTAAACATAGCTTCTATACCATAACGTTGTTTGTAGATCTGAACAGCACTTTTTAAATTAGGGAGGTTAGTTAACAAATACCAGGGTTCTTTCTCTTGCTTACCTCTATATTTCCTTTTCCAATAAGCAGCCAAATTGAAGCGGTTAAAACCTTTTTTTTGAGTTAAACTAATATGGGGATAAAAAAGCCGAATGCCTGGTTGAAGTGGAATATTACCTAAAGGTTGAAAATTTTGTCTTTTCTCCCGAAAAGTTGTATTGCATTTTTGACGAAGTACAAAGCTTACGTGCTGGCGGTGTAACCACTGTGCAAGTTCTATGCTATGGAACTCTCTGTCTCCCACAATCACTAATTTATATTTATTTAATAGCCGAATTACTGGGCGCAATACTTGTTTTTGTTCTGCTAGATTGCAGGCACCCTTTTTATCTAACAATGTCCAGAATATGGGAAAAGCTCTTTTTTGATAAATGGCGCTAACCATCAAGACATTATTTTCTCGCCATTGAGTTCTATCAATAGCAATAATTAGCTGAGATCCAGCTTTAATTTGATGATCAAGAATCTCTCTAATTAAGGGAAACCATATAGCCAGCACGCTTAGTGAACCCAGAGATAAAAAACGTTGAATATGGCGGCGGCGACTGTTTTCTAAAATGGGTAAGGGTAGAGTCGCTGCTAATCTTTCTATGCGTACTTGCTTCTGGGATTGTAATAACCACACTAGCATTTTTAGGGTGATTAATTGTGCTGGTTTGAGGTATCTTTCCAGGTATTTTTGATAAAATGATGGCAACATTATTGTTTTGGTCTTGTGTTGATAGCGAGACCGTTCCTTTTTAACATAACTTAATACTTTTTTCTCTATCTAGAGTCTGTTGTCAATAAACCGCCGATTTTCTGCTTGGCGCTAAAGCGCAAAAACCTTTGCACATAAAGCTTTGGGGGCGCTTGTCGCCCCCTGAACTCTGTAGCAGAGGCAGTAAGTAAAATGCTTTTTGATTTAGGTGTTAATTATGCTTTTGGTGTTTCTGGAGGTGGCATTACACCATTCTGGTCGGTGTTACAACGTCAAATCCCATCACTTCACTTTCGCCACGAAGCTGGAGCAGTTTTTGCGGCGATCGAATCATACTTTGCTAGTGGTCGTCCTGCTGTAGTGTTAACAACTACAGGGCCTGGAATTACTAACGCTGTCACAGGTATTTTAGCAGCGCGTTGTGATGGTGCAAAGTTAATTTTGTTATCGCCTTCTACTTCAGCACCGCAACGTGGGCGCTGGGCATTTCAAGAAACCAGTGCTTACACAATGTCTCACACAGGTTTATTTAATTCGGGGGCATTATTTGATTACGCTACAGTTGTCGAACATGGAGATGAACTACCCCAAATTTATCGACGGTTAGCTATCGGTTTAGCACAACCAGGCAGTTTTGTTGCTCATTTGAGTATCCCTACAGCTATCCAAACCAGTTTGATCGGTGCATCATTGCCTAGTTTAAATCTTTCTCATGCCTTACCAGTAGCCAGCGAGGAGACTATTTCTACTTGCGTCAAGTTGTTATCTGAGGAAAAATTTGCTATTTGGGTGGGATTTGGAGCTAGAAATGCTGCCAGTTTAATTCGTCAGCTTGCAGAAAAGACGGGCGCTGCGGTGATGTGTTCGCCACGTGGCAAAGGTATTTTTCCTGAAGATCATCCTCAGTTTGTTGGTGTTACAGGTTTCGGTGGGCATAGTTCTGTTTTAACTTATATGCAGCAGCATTCTCCTTATAGAGTGCTGGTGTTGGGAACACGCTTAGGTGAGTTTACTTCGTTTTGGAATTCAGCAATGGTTCCTGAAGGTGGGTTTATTCATGTTGATATCGATCCGACAGTACCAGGAACAGCTTATCCATCAGCACAGACGTTGGCAATTCATTCTGATTTGACACTCCCCGCTCTAAAGAGACGGGGATTCTCTAGAAATTTCTGCCGTATTTTCTAGATTTCCGATAGGAGCGCAATTGTATAATCAGTTAAATTGAACAAACTTAGCTGAACATTCAATTGCTCATAGGCATGGTTCCTGGACTCAACCCTCAATGGTGTTGATATCTTCACAGGCGTTACTTTCGCGCAGTCCGCACGTAGCTTTTTTGTTTTACTTGGGAATAGTAACCCAACTTTTTTACCTACCGTTCTTGATGCTTTCGTGTCAGCATGATCAGTATATCCGCAGTTGGTGCAAATAAACTTTTCACCGCTACGATTTTTAGAATCAATATGCTTACATTTAGGGCATTCTTGAGATGAATATTTTGGATCAACTGCGATAACTGGCTTACCTGACTTAGTTGCCAGCCATGCAATTTTATTAAATAAATCACCCCAACCACAATCCAAAATTACCTTGTTTAATCCAGTTTTAGCAGATGCCTTATTTCTTAAATAACCTCCTTTACCATCGTGTTTAGGTTTGGCACGTTTGACCATGTTTTTAATGTTCAGGTCTTCACGTCCAACAGCATCAGCCGTATTGGCAATTTTCGATGCTGCTTGCCAATTATAACCATCCCGTTTTTGAGATAGTTTATGCTGGATTTTTGATAACTTTTGGTAAGCCTTAGTCTTATTCTTGGAACCGTTAACTTTACGACTTGCTGCACGTTGACGAATAGCTAACCGTCTTGCAGTTTTAGTATTAGTAGTAACTCTAATATTTTTGATAAAGCTACCATCGGACAAGGCTACCAGCTTATTAACGCCTACATCAATCCCAACTACGGATTTTATTTCTGCCTTTAATTCTGGTATCTCCCCTGGTATTTCTACTAACATGGAAATATACCAACTATCGGCACTGCGTTTAATTGTACAGGTTCTAATTTCCTTGATTAGAGTTAAGTTTCTGCTGTTAAACATTTTGACATTACCAATACCAGGAAAATATACAGTTGCATAACTATCTTTGAAGTTAATTAATTTAACTTGTCCTGGTTTGTACTCAAAACTATCTAACTTACGCAGATATTTAGGAAAGCCTCTGCCATGTTTCCAAAAGTTTGTAAATCCTGTATCTAACTTAGCAATATTGCGTTGTAGAACATCGGAATTAATATCACAAAAACTGGGAGATTTATGGCGCAATTGTGTTGTTACTTTCATCTGTATCCCAGATGGATTATCCCATTTAACTACACCCTTACTTGTTTTTACAGCAAGGGATAAATCAAGAGGGATAACACCATGTTTAACTACAGGACAAGTTAACGGACAGCTTGCGCCATATTCAGTTTTTGATTCTAGATCACAGAATGAACCAAAAGCATAACTAATAGAAGTATCTGCATTTTGGTTATTATGAGTAAAGCCAGTTTCTCTTTCGCGTAGCGCATAATTACGGTGTTTTCTCAAAGTTACCAACCACTCAGACATTTTGATTGCCTGAGATTGATTTGGTTTTAGCTTAAAGTTCCACCTAATTTGCACCGCTTGTCACCCACAACCTTTATGTGTACTATATATAGTATACACTGCGTATCTGATAATGAATACTAAGAATTCATATTAAGAAATGTACCAGTTTTACATGATGAAGTTAAGACTAAAAAAACTGTACTTTTAACGCCTACAGCCTGGAATAAGATAAAATTACTGTCAGCCCAAAAAGGTATTAGTGCATCGGAATTGATTGAAGGTTGGGCAAGAAATATTGACGGCAACTAAAGTTGCTCGTGTCCGCTTCCTCCACGATTTAAAAATACGTGGCTCCCGCGTTCCCGTGTTCCTCTGTGGGATTATTTGTCAAAGCAGTGCTAGAACACTATCTATTGCCTGCTCAACAGTCAGTTGCTGTTGAACTACCTCGACCTGAGCTAGTGCGATCGCGCCGTGTGTGCGAAACACCTATCACACCGTCTGAAAATAATTTGGTTAAACCTCAACTGCTAATGGCAGAAATTCAGCGCCTAATTGTTGAAGGCAGTAATGCCGTTGTGATTACCGAAGCGGGTAATTCATTTGCTTGGGGAACTCACACACTGCAATTTAACACACCAGGACGTTATCGGGTTAGTACAGGGTTCGGTGCAATGGGACACGCTGTTACTGGTGTGCTAGGTGCTGCACTAGCTAATAATGCTAAAGCTGTTGCCATTGTGGGTGATGGTGCAATGTTGATGAACAATGAAATTAGTACCGCCGTACAATACCAAATTCCCGCAGTTTGGATTGTACTTAATGATGCTCGTTATAATATGTGCGAGCAAGGAATGGCTATACAAAAAATTCAGGGCGTAGATACAGAGATACCCCAAACAGATTTTGTGGCGATCGCTCGTAGTATGGGAGCAGACGGTATTCGCGTTTCCCATGAAAGCCAAATCGAAGCTGCTTTAGAGAAATCTTTGGCTGCTACCGTTCCGTTTGTTGTAGACGTACTCATCGATCCTACCCAAGTTGCACCTATTGGTAGCCGTATTCAAAGTTTGATTTCCCAAGGCGCTAAGGAATCTTAGTAATTGCATTAAAGCCGTGCGCTTGGGCAGGGAAAGTTAAAATCTGCACAACGCGCACCCAGATTCTGCTCCTACATCCAATCGGCTCAAACTATCTTCATCCACATTAATTGCACAAAAAAATAGTTGTTTAATCCCATGAATAATTCCATTGGAATTCTTGGATTTGGGTATAGTGTTCCCCAGCATATCAGAACTAATGATGACCCACTTTTTCAACAAATGAAAACCACAGCTAACTCTCAGGGAATATCTGAAAAAAGCTTATTTACAGGCACGAAATCACGACATTATTTGAAGCCAGGAGAAACACTTAATGATTTAATGGTAGAAGCAGCGCAAAAGGCAATTTTTGATGCGGGATTAAAACCTGAACAAATTGATCGTTTATATGGGTATGGTTCTGTGTCGGAATTTATTACACCCAATACACTTTACAAAGTTCATGCCGACTTGGATTTAAGCTCAAAAACTCTCGTAGTTCCAATTAACAGTGAATTTAGTAACTTTGTTACCAGCATTATACAAGCCTGGGAAAGTATTGCTGCTGGTAGAATTGAGAATGCGTTAATTGTTTGCGGTTGTCACTGGACAAAGTATGTAGACTATACCAAAGGTCATGCACTGAGTATAGGAGATGGAGCCGGAGCAGTAGTAATTGGTCGCAGTAGTAGCTTTACTTTATTAGATTACGAGACAGAAGTTCTCAGTAATGAATATGGTGCGATGACCATGCAATGCCGTTCTTCAATTAATAATGGCATTCATAGCATGATTGTAGATGAAAACAATTTACCTATTCCTACTTATGACATTACAAATGAAGCGGGAATTCAATCTTTTCTTACTTCAGGAATGGATGGGCCGCCAAGAATTATCAAAACCTTGCTTGAAAGACATGGTTTAAGTAGCGACCAAATTGCTTTAATTAGTCATCAAGCTTCCCGTAAACTGATGGATAACTGGAATCAAGTTATTCAACCAAAAGAGTATTTTGATACTTTTGAACAATTTGGCAACATGGTTTTAGCTTCAATTCCAGTAACACTTGCTTGTTCTTACAACCAGATAACTGCTGATTACATTGTGCTAATTGCTTTGGGAGTAGGTTTTCATCAAACTGCTCTTTTAATTAAGCGTTGATGTCATCAGTCGCTACATCATTTTTATCGGCATTCAGCAGAGTGCATGAATACGTCGATATCAAACAGCAGTCGCTATGTATTTATTCTCACTTTTGAGTGCTGAATTGGGAATTTTTACTTCACTAATCTTGACTATTTGCCAACAGTATGAATAATAATTTCTTCCAGAAAACCTTGTCCGCGATCGCTGTCAGTCTGGCTATGGCTTTTAACTTTGTTGAAAGTCCTACCTTAGCGGCTGATTTAGTGGTCAGAAAGAATGTTGTTGACCTGAATCCACAGGAAAAGTTAGATTTTGTTAATGCTCTCAAAACATTAAAAACGACCATTCCCGAAGGCAGCCAAATTAGTATTTACGACCAATTTGTTGCTACCCATGTAGCGACAATGGGATTCATGTCAATGGCACCTGAAGACCCCTCCGAACACAATCATGTGCCACACGCTCATGGCCCTGCGGCTGGAACTAGCCCTGCTCATGGCAGTGCCGCATTCTTACCTTGGCATCGTGAATTTACGCGCCGATTTGAAGAAGCTTTGCAATCTGTAAATCCAAATGTAACTATTCCCTATTGGGATTGGACAAATCAGATAGCTATTGATGTTATTTTTCAACCTGATTTTTTAGGAACAAAGGGGGAAGGGAGTATTGATATACCTGGTGTAGGAATTGTTCAAGGAGGGGCTGTAGCTGGTAATTTTTCAGCAGCTAGTGGATGGGTTTTGAATAATGATTTCAACCTTGACTTCAGTGGAAATCCGCGTGGTACTGCACTCACACGCTTTATGCAAGTACCTCCTTTAGATAGCTATCCCATACCAAAAACCGAAGTAGATCAAGTTTTGGCTTTGGATAATTATTCGGACTTTCAGCCAGCTTTAGAAGGTACTTTAAAACTGGATAACCAAAATGGTATTCCTGGATTTCTGATGCACAACTATATTCATGGAATGGTAGGGGGATCTATTCCTCAACTTGACCAAAACCCGCCTTTCTATGGTTTAGGGACTATGAGTTTTTTAAGTTCGCCTTACGATCCAGTTTTTTGGTTGCATCATGCTAATGTCGATCGCCTCTGGGCAGAATGGCAGGATAATGGTCATACAGGTAGTGCTTTTTATCCTGCTACAGATCAAGCTTTTGGAAGTAATCTAAACGATCCGATGTGGCCTTGGGATGGTGGTTTATCCACTCCCATGAATATGGGGCCTGGTAATTTGCTTTCCTATTTACCATCTTTGGCTACAAATGATGTTGTCAAACCTACAGATGTTTTGGATTTCAGGCAGTTAGGTTACAAGTATGACACTACTATTGCGTCGGTTCCAGAGCCTGGTTTGACATTAGGTTTATTTGGTCTAGCTGCTTTGGGTACTGGTTCTTTGTTGAAGCGTAAATACAAGCAGAAGATTTTTATACAAGAAAGCTAACGCAACTCAAACAATTTTCTTTAGGTGTGGTTAAAACTTGTTGTGTTGCGAAGCAATGACGCACCAGATACAAGTTTTACCGCACCCCATGTTAGCTTTTTTGAGTAAAAACTGCATAAGTAGATAGGTTGCTAGAAATATGTAGTTTCAAGATGAAATATCTTATTTCTCTGAAAAATTTGCTGACATCGTAGGTACTGCGTATTGAATTAGGTTATTAACCACCTAATTTATAGATCTAATTACTCTTTAATGGTAGGCTAATTAAAATTTAGTTTGCCAATAAACGTATATAGAGCAATTGTTTCAACCTACAAAGGTTTTAATTTCATGCCGGATCTAGCTTTGTGCAAGGTTTTATTGAATTTTAAAAAAACTCTAGCAATCAGGAATAATTTAATGTTTAAATCTCAAAGCTTACCCTCTATTTTGTTGGCAACTACCCTGATTACTGTTTTTTTAGCAACTTTTCCTATTCAAGCAAGTACTACACAAAATTCGGAAATTTTAAAAACTAAAAATCAAAATAAATCTTTGACTCTTTCATGGAGTAGCATCGCCAACATTTTCACCCGTAAAAAAAGCAATAAAGGTTCACGCGGAGAAATTTGCCCGATCGCACCACAAAAACTAATCGACCAAAGCTCCTCTAATTCTACTGAAGAAGAGATACAACAAGTTTGGAGCGATCGCCCTTTGTTCCTCTGGAAGGTTAAAAACGGAGTTGCAACGCAAGTTGAACTATTAATTCCAGGGGATAAGCAAGCATTTTGGCAGCGAGAGATTAAATCAGGAGAAACTCATATTATCTATGATGGAGAACCTTTGCAACCAGGTCTGCTTTATCAATGGCAGTTGACAGTTAAGGCTCCGTACAAGAAAGTAAGAAGGGTGAATTTTCAAGTGATGGAACAACAACCGCGCGATCGCATCACCGCAGAATTGGCACAACTAGAGGCGCAACTCAAGCAGAAAGCAGCATCGGCGGAAGTTATTGCTCTGGACAAAGCAAATTACTTTGTGGAAAAAGAATTATGGTCAGATGCACTACGGGAATTATATTCAGTGCCAACACCTTCGGCGGAATTAACTCAGGCAGTTGCACAGATTCAAAGTAATGATTTCTGCCAACGATAGCAGGGATCGCTCTCACTTCAGATGGGTGTGTTCTCAAAACCTTCGATCCCCCCCTGCCCCCCTTAAAAAGGGGGGAGAATTTAATCAAAGTCCCCCGAATTGCGGGGGATGCGCGGGGGATCTACATTTGACACAGAAGTTTTGAAACACGCCCTA
This sequence comes from uncultured cyanobacterium, assembly GCA_963711165.1. Taxonomy (GTDB): domain Bacteria; phylum Cyanobacteriota; class Cyanobacteriia; order Cyanobacteriales; family PCC-9333; genus Crinalium. The sequence continues at coordinate 87,814 of CAVQDG010000039.1, forward strand.
GTTAATAGTCCCCAAAACTAGAGATATCAGGGCGTTCCCCCTGCCCCCTGCCCCCTGCCCCCTGCCTCTTTCCTCCCTGCATAAGTCCCCGTTGCCTAGAAATATATATGAGTAGGCAATGTTATACAAACTCGCTTAGGCATTGATTGCTATGCAAATCTCAATAATTCAACTTAAAGCCAAAGGTTTGCTAATCTTAGCTATAACTACACTTAGTCCCACTATTGCTGGCTCTGCGGCTTTCTTACCAGTACTATTAACGGCATCACAGGTATTGGCACAAAGTGTATCCGAGCAACAAGCCGAAGCAGACAGATTATTTGAGCAAGGAATTGAGCAGTATCAAGTTAGTCAATTTGAAGCAGCATTACAGTCTTGGGAACAAGCACTGATTATCTATCGCCAAATTAAAGATAGAAAAGGTGAGGGAAAGGCTCTGGGTAATCTGGGACTTGCTTACGATGCTTTAGGAGAATACACCAAAGCGATCGATTATCAAGAGCAACGTTTAGTTATTGCCCGTGAAATTCCAGATAGATTAGGTGAGGGAATGGCTTTGGGTAATCTCGGAATTGCTTACTATGCTTTAGGAGACTACACCAAAGCGATTGATTACCAGCAGCAACGTTTGGCTATTACCCGTGAAATTAATGATAGAAGAGGTGAGGCACAGTCTCTAGGTAATTTGGGAATTGCTTACGATGCTTTAGGAGAATACACCAATGCGATCAAGTACTACGAGCAATCTTTGGCTATTGCACGTGAAATTCCAGATAGATTAGGTGAGGGGCAATCTCTGGGTAATTTAGGAAATGCTTACTATGCTTTAGGAGAATACACCAAAGCGATTAATTATCACCAGCAACGTTTGGCTATTGCCCGTGAAATTGATGATAGAAGAGGTGAGGGAAAGGCTCTGGGTAATCTGGGAATTGCTTACTATGGCTTAGGAGACTACACCAAAGCAATTGATTATCAGCAGCAAAGTTTAACTATTGCCCGTCAAATTCAAGATAGATTAGGTGAGGGAAAAGCTCTGGGTAATCTGGGAAATATTTACTCTGCTTTAGGAGACTACACCAAAGCAATTGATTATCAGCAGCAAAGTTTAACTATTGCCCGTCAAATTCAAGATAGATTAGGTGAGGGAAAAGCTCTGGGTAATTTGGGAAATATTTACTCTGCTTTAGGAGACTACACCAAAGCGATCGATTACCAGCAAAAACGTTTAGCTATTGCCCGTCAAATTAATGATAGAAGGGGTGAGGAAGCAGGTTTGGGTAATCTGGGAAATATTTACTCTGCTGCTTTAGGAGACTACACTAAAGCAATTGATTATCACAAACAAAGTCTGGCTATTGCCCGTCAAATTAATGATAGAAGGGGTGAGGGACAGTCCCTGAGTAATCTGGGAATTGCTTACTATGGCTTAGGAGACTACACCAAAGCGATTGATTATCAGCAGCAAAGTTTAACTATTGCCCGTCAAATTCAAGATAGAAGGGGTGAGGGACAGTCTCTGGGTAATCTGGGAATTGCTTACTATATCTTAGGAGACTACACCAAAGCGATTGATTATCACCAACAACGTTTAGCTATTGCCCGTCAAATTCAAGATAAAGACAGTGAGGGAAAGGCTCTGGGTAATTTAGGAATTGCTTATGATGTCTTAGGAGACTACACCAAAGCGATCGATTACCACCAGCAAAGTTTGGCTATTGCCAGTGAAATTAATGATAGAGAAAGTGAGGGAACGGCTCTCAATAATTTAGGAGTTGCTTTCAAAAACTTGGGTGATTTGACCGCAGCAGAGAAAAATCTCAGAAAGGGAATTGCTGTTTGGAAATCCTTACGTGCTGTATTAGGTAATAAAGATGAATTTAAAATCTCAGTTTTTGAGGAGCAAGCTAAAACCTATCGAACTTTACAACAAGTTCTCGTTGCTCAAAATAAAACAGATGCTGCTTTAGAAATTTCTGAAGCAGGCAGAGCCAGAGCTTTTGTTGATTTACTCTCAAGGCAAATCCCCTCTAACGCCAATACGCAATTAACGGCTGACAACCCCACATTAGGGCAAATTAAACAAATTGCCAAAACTCAAAACGCTACTTTAGTTCAATATTCAATTATTTACAACGAGTTTCAAGTTGGCAATAAACAACAAGTTCAAGAATCACAACTTTATATATGGGCAATTAAACCAAATGGAGAAATCAACTTTCGCACCGTTGACCTGAAACCTTTGTGGCAAAAACAAAATACATCTTTAAAAGAACTTGTTAACAACACCCGCGCCTCAATAGGAGTTGGCGATCGCACCATTTTTGAGGTCGAGTCTCAAAATCCGGTTAAGATTGAAGAACTTTCCTCCAACTTAAAACAACTACATCAACTATTAATCGCACCTATTGCAGACCTTCTCCCTACTGACAGCAACCAGCGTGTAATTTTTGTCCCCCAAAATGAACTATTCTTAGTTCCCTTCGCCGCACTCCAAGACGCGCAGGGAAATTACCTGATTGAAAAACACACAATCTTAACTGCACCATCAATACAGGTACTAGAATTCACCCATCAGCAACAGCAGCGTGTTGGCACATTACCTGCAACGTTCGGACAAACAGATGCTTTGGTTGTAGGAAATCCCACCATGCCGAGTGTCGCGATTAAGGCTGGAGGGGAAAAACAACAGTTAGCTTCTTTACCAGGAGCCAAACGAGAAGCAGAAGCGATCGCGCCTCTGTTGAACACAAAAGCACTTACTGGTAATACAGCCACCAAAGCTAATATTATAGCACGATTACCTCAAGCTAAGATTGTTCATCTAGCAACACATGGCTTATTTGATAGCTTTCAGGGATTACAAAGTGCTATTGCACTCGCACCAGAAGGTCAAGATAAAGGTTTACTCACCGCCGAGGAAATTCTCAAGTTAAAACTCAACGCTAATTTAGTTGTCCTGAGTGCGTGTAATACAGGTAGAGGGCGCATTACAGGCGATGGTGTGATCGGGTTGTCGCGAGCGTTATTTATCGCAGGTACTCCCAGCGTAATTGCCTCACTTTGGTCTGTTCCTGATACACCTACGGCTGAGTTAATGACAGAATTTTATACTAATTTGAATCAAAAGAAACTCAATAAAGCTCAATCCTTACGTCAAGCTATGCTCAAAATCATGGAAAAAAACCGCAACAACCCGAAAGCGTGGGCGGCGTTTACTCTTCTTGGTGAAGCAGAATAATTCAGCATTCAGCCGTCAGCTATCAGCGCGTTTCCGATTTGAAGAAAACTCCCCCTGCTCCTGCTTCCAATACCAAATTCATAAAATATTGCTACACATAAATGATCCCCCTAAATCCCCCTTAAAAAGGGGGACTTTGATAAAACTCAGGTTCCCCCCTTTTTAAGGGGGGCTAGGGGGGATCAATCAACTGTAGCAAGAAGGAATGAAATTGGTATTCCCCTCTGCCCCTATTACCTTTTAATCTAGGAGAATTAACAATGCCTTCTCGCCGTCACTTCTTACAATTTGCAGGTTCAACCTTAGCGACTTTAGGGTTAAGTCATCTCGATATTATTCAACAAGGAAACCGCTACGGTAAAGTTCTCGCACAAGATACACCGCGCAAACTAGCTTTATTAGTCGGAATTAATACTTATCCTAACAGCGAAAGATTTAGTAACCTCGATGGGTGCGTCACAGATGTAGATTTGCAAGAAGCTCTTTTAATTCATCGTTTTGGTTTCAATAAAAATAATATTTTAAGATTAACCAGTGATGCAACACGCGATAAATTACCAACTCGCAGCAATATATTACAGGCGTTTGAAGAGCATTTAATTAACCAAGCCAAACCAGGAGATGTTGTAGTATTTCATTTTTCCGGTCATGGTTCCCAATTAGCAGAAATCGATCCAATTCAACAGTGTAGAAACATTGATTTTAATAGTACTTTAGTACCAGCAGACAAAACTCAAAACGGTATTGTTCAAGATATCATGGGACGCACATTATTTTTATTAATGTCCCGTTTAAATACAGAAAATGTTACCGCCGTACTAGATAGCTGTCACTCTGGAGGTGGCACTCGTGGTAACTATAGGATACGTTCAATACCAGGTGAGGGATTACAACCTAGCCCTGAAGAAATTGCTTATCAAAAAAGTTGGATGGATAAATTAAAACTATCTCCAGAAGAACTGGCTCGTCGGCGCTGTGCAGGCGTAGCCAAGGGAGTTGTCATAGCTTCAGCCCAACCAGAAGAAGAAGCTGCTGATGCAAATTATAATGGTTTTTCTGCGGGTGCATTTACTTATTTACTAACGCAATATCTCTGGCAAGCAACTGATAATGTCGGCAATGCCATAGAGAAAATTAAGCCGATAATGAGAAAATACGGACAAGAACCTTTAGTTGATGGTAACAAAAATACACCTCTTTATTTTATTAATAAATCTGTTCCCTCCACCGATGCTGTAATTACCCAAGTTCAAGGCGACCAAGCAACATTATGGTTAGGAGGAATAGATGCTCAAAGTTTAGATGCTTTCTCTTCAGGCGCGACATTTACCGCCGTTAATTCTTCAGGACAACCCACCGGAGTCTTAGAATTAACATCCCGTAGCGGTTTAGTAGGAAAAGCAACACTTGAGAAAAAATCTGCTCTCCAACCAGGAATGCTGTTGCAGGAAAGCAGCCGTGTTATCCCACCAGATTTAAAATTAAGCATTGGTTTAGATCCCTCTTTGGGAAGCGATGCAAAAGCAGTCAAAGAAGGATTATCGGAAAATCAGCGTATACAACTTATTTCTGCAAAATCGGGAAATATATATCCACAAAAAATAGATTACATTTTTGGTCGCATGACAAGTGATATTAAACGACAAATACCCCCCTCACAAGCAGGTAATTTACCTCCATTAGGTAGTGTCGGATTATTTAGGGAAGGATTAGAACCAGTAGCAGAATCATTTGGCGCATCGGGTGAATCTGTGACAGCAGCCGTAGCGCGTTTGCAAGTGAAATTTAAGTCTTTGATAGCAGGTTATCTGATCAGGAAAACTTTAAATGCTAAGGCTTCTAATTTAGCTGTAGAAGTATCACTAAATTTAGTAGAAGAACCATCAACAGTACTAGCAATGACGAAGAGTGGAAAACCGAGAGGAGATAGTCAAAAATTATCAGCAATTTATCCAAATAGATTACCACTCAAAAAGTTATTTCAATTTCAAGTTACTAATCATTCTCCTGAAGATTTATATATAGCTAGTCTCCTCATAGATTCTACTGGTGATGTATTAGTAATATTTCCTTATCATTGGTCGATTGAAGATGATGCGATGCGTTTAGCACCTGAAGATACAAAAGTAATTGGTGGTTCCAACGATCTTAATTTAAAGGCGATCGCTAGTGGTAGTGCTGAAGCTGTAGTAATTGTTAGCCGTGACTCACTAAAAAATAGTGTGAATACTTTAAAAGCTTTAGCAGAAGAATTAAAGCGGCGAGGAACACTTAGAAATGACGGTGAAGAGCGCGATCGCAAGCCAATTCCTGTGAGCAATCCCTTAGACTTAATGGAAGACTTACTAGGTGATTTGACTCGCGATTCTCGTGGAATTAGCAAAGTCAGGAAAGTAGAAGCCTCCCACACTGCTACTTTATCACTTAGCTTTGACGTGGGTTAATTCAGACTTACGTAGGTTGGGTTGAGCGATCGCGTTTCGTGTTAAAATCCAACCTGACTATGCTCATGCCTACTTTACGAGGCTTTAGGCAACAAACAAGCGGCACTTGCCGATTATCAAAAAGCTAGAGACCTTGATCACGCACAAGGTAAAACCCACGAGTATAATAATGCAGTTAATCAAATCAAAAAATTAGGTATATAATATTTTGCGTAAAGATTATAAATGTTTAATTAAGTTGCTCTATTTGGTTATACACCAATGGTAAATGAATTTTTAGTGGCTAGAGGAGCAAATTTATTAGTTCGTAACCAGCTTATTAACTGGAATGCCAAAATTAGAGATTACCTGCGTGAGTATTTTGATAACACTCCCCAACAAGTATACGGCACGGAATTCGGGGATGCTATTGCCAAAATTACATATTTGACTGAAAGAGCGATCGCTCAACCAGATTCCTTTCGGGGAGTGCTAGACTTACAAGGCAGGTTACAAGCAGCCACAATTGTTGAAATAGAAACAGATTGCTTATTTGTTGACGCTTTTACCAATGCGCCTTGGAATGTGATCAAAAATCAGCCAGAAACGATCAAAGGAGCAGCTACATCATTAATAGAAGAGCTAGTGAAGGAAAGTAAAACTTTAGGTTTTTCAGGTAAAATTAAACTTTACTCAATTGTAAGAGCAAAGCAGTTTTACATAAATATTGGGTTTGTAGAAACGGATGAATTGGGCGAAGTAGAACTAACTAATGATGCTGCTGAAAATTTTCTAGCCAAACAAAAAAGGTTTAGAGAAACAAGGAACAACACAAGGTAAAATTGTATTCTGTGAGACTACCATCTGGTGAAATAAATATGAACGAACGATGGAGTGACGAAGAAATTATGCAATACCAAGAAAAGCTCTACGCGCTAGAATCAAGTGCTATGGCAAGTCCCCCAATGAGTGAGTTAGAACAAATATCGAGAATTAAAGCTTTCTTCAGCAAGGATTATTTAGACGAACTTTATGCGAAATTTGGTATTGATAAAAACGAGCAGCCCAAGAACGCATAATCAATAGACCAATGAGCAAAAGTCGAAAATACCCCCCTTAATCCCCCCTTACCAAGGGGGGAAACTAGCTCCCTCCCATTGACAAGGGGAGGGTTGGGGTGGGGTCAGTTCACTTCTTTTCAACAGCCTCAAAGCTAATAGACATCGCTGCCAATTCCTGCACATTAATTACTGCAACATTTTTACCCAAACTCATATTGGGATCGCTACTAATTTTACTAAAATCATTATCTATATCCTCAATTATATCTCTCGTACCACGCCCTCGCACCTTTTCTGGTTCTGCAATAGAACGTAATGTCAATAAAGTTTTCTCAAGCGGATTGCTACTAGCAATTACTAATACTTCTACTCTCCCTAGAGGTGGTGATACTTCTAATTGATAGTCATCTGTATCTAGTTGCGGAATTTCTAAAGTTTTACCTGCTGGCAGTAATGTATCTTTTTTTATAGCGTTCCAATTATCAGGAAAAATAATTGACATTTCTCCACTTGCATCAATTACTAAAATGGCAACATATAAATCACGATTCTCTCCATTAGTTACTTGAAACTTTAAAGGTGTTCCTACAGCCAGTTGTAATTGATGAGATAATATTTTTGGTACACTTGGAGAACTTTGCTGTTTGGTACGCCTACCTCTAACAGGAAAAGAATTAACAGGTATATCTTCCCCATCACCCGGAATCATTGTTGCAGTAACATTTAATCGTGATGAACTAGGATTAAGAATTGTTTTCAATAGTTGCACTGCTAACAACGATTTTAACTTAGGTTGCAAACGAATAACCGCTTCTGCAATTGATTCGTTGGTATTCCCAAAAGAGTTAGGGATTGCGGTTAATGCTGATGTAAATAAACCTAAGCTACCAATGTCGGGTTTTAAAGAATTGTCTAATTGAAACTCCAGATTATCAGCAGTAATTCTACCAAAAATGTAATTTACTTCTTTTTCCTGTTGTAAGGGAAATGCTTGAACCCGCTTGAGGGCATTTAGTGCTTTTTGTGCTAGAATTTGGTCATTGCCTAAAGATATATCTAGACCAATTTTTAAGTGAAAATCTTGAGGAATTGGTTTAATTAGTTCTTGTAAGAGTGTTCCCTTATCTAAAAGATGGGGTTTTTCAGCATTACGCAATTTGCCGTAAGCTGTTAATCCTTGGCGAGATGCGGGTTCTAAACTTACCTGTCCAATTGACTCACCTTGATCGTTAATAATACTAAAAATAGTAACTTCGTTAAGAGATTCCAAACTCTGAGAATTAATTCCACCTAGCCAAAGTTCTGCGCGATCGCCTTTTACTTGAGTAACTACTGCTTCGGCTGGAGGCTTAATTTTATTAACAAAATAAATCGGCTGTTTGCTAACATTACTACCAGGTTTGTCTTCCCATTCAGGATTTTGATCTGTTCCATCGCCTTGGGCAATTTCAGTAGCAGTGCGAGAAATATTAATTAATGCGCTATCTAGCGATTCATTTCCTGGTTGTTGCCAAAGATATTGTGTGAGAGCATAAGTAAATGCTCCAGCAGAAAAATTGCTAAATGGAGCATCTGCGGCTAATTGATCGCGTTTAGCAGCAGCAATAACTACGCCTTTGGGTACTCCTTGTCGCCGCTTTTGCTTAAATTCTTCAGGAGTAAGATTTAATTTCTTGAGCCATTGCTGTTGATATTCAATTTCAGCAACACTAGGTTTAAGTAGCTTTTCATCATTAGAATTGCGTATGGTTAAATTTCCGCGTTTTCCTCCTCCAGAATGACAGCTATCTAAAACCACTGTGACGTTTTCTGTTTTTAAAGCTGACATCAATAAAAATAGTGTGTGTCCCATAATATGATTGGCAACATCACTATTGCGATCGCTCAATGATAATTTATGATCGAATGGCACAAGTGTACTGTTGACACAATTACCATTACTATCCTGAAAATCACAATCAGCATCGTACACTTGGGAACCATGTCCAGAAAAGTGAAAGACAACTACATCCCCAGGTTGTGCTTTGTTTATTAAATGATTTTCAAATGCTTCTAGTATACCTTTACGGGTAGCTTGTTCATCTTTAAGAATACGAATATTGTTTTCTTCAAAGCCATAGCGATGAATTAATAAATTTTTCTGTAATTCTACATCTGTATGACAACCTTCCAATTGCCTAATAATAGGATAATTATTAATTCCTACTAGCAAAGCTAATTTTTTACCACTATTTTGAGCTAATACGCGATGAGTGCTATCGCCCTGTTGTATGAAATCTAGTTGACTAATACCTAATGTGGCTAAAGTAGAGCCTGCAAATTGTAAAAATTGGCGACGTTTGAGCATATATTTGAGTCACTTTTTATCCCTCACCCTAAAGGGTAGGGCTATACATACAAAGCCCGCCTGCGCGGGCTAATTGGCAGTTGATTTATTATCATCCTGACTTCTGCATTATTTTCTATCACTTTGACTTGGAAGTTAACTGTTGTTGAGCTTCTTTAAGTCCTGATTGAGCTTTTTCGTAGTTAGGATCGATCGCTAGTGCTTGTTGATAATTGCTAATTGCTTCTGCTAGGTTTCCTTGTTGATGCAATGCTAAACCTAAAGCTGTGTAAACAGAAGCGTATTTTAAACCAAGTTGGATAACTTGACGGTAAGCTGCGATCGCTTCTGACAATTTATCTTGCCGATGTAATGCTAATCCTAAAAAGTAATAAGCTAAAGGATCTTTCTTGTCAAGTTTAATTGCTTGACGATAATTCGCGATCGCACTATCTAATTTGTTTTGGTCATCTTCGATATTTCCTAAACCAACATAAGCTGGTGCGTATTTAGGATCGAGCTTAATTGCTTGGTTGTAAGCTGTTTCAGCATCTTCCAGCTTATCTTGATAATACAATACTTTACCAAGTTGATTGTAGACAGGTGCATATTCATAACCAAGTTCGATAGCTTGGCGATATGCGTCTTCAGCTTCGTTATATTTTTCGGCGTTAGATAACGCTATACCGAAATGATAATAGGCATAAGCATATTTGGGGTCGATTTTAATTGCTTGACGATAAGCTGCAAGAGCTTCGTCTGAACGCTTGAGATCGTCTAAGGCATTGCCTAAACCAACGTAAGCAGGGGCATATTTAGAATCGGTTTTGATAGCTTGGCGATAAGCTGCGATCGCTTTTTCTAGTTGCTCTTGAGCATAGAGTGCATCGCCTAATCTGTCATAAACTTGAGCATATTTATAACCAAGTTGCAAAGCTTGATTATAAGCTGTTTCAGCTTGTTTATATTGCTCGGTGTTATACAAAGCGATGCCTAAATAATAGTAAGCAGGTGCATACTTGGGGTCAATTTTGAGTGCTTGGCGGTAAACAGCTATTGCTTCGGTGTAACGGTTTTGTTCATCTAAAGCTATTCCTAAACCAATATAAGCAGGAAGATATTTAGGGTTGAGTTTGATAGCTTGTCGCCAAGCTGTTTCTGCTTCGGAATATTTTTCTGCCTCCATTGCAGATTGACCTTGTTGAATCGACTGATCGAAAGTTTGAGCTACTGCTATATGTGGAGTTGTTACCAGAGATAATGTTAGTAGTAAAGCTAGTATTTTGGGAGTTCGCATAATTCACCTGATGCTATAGGTTGTCTCTTCTATATGTCTATATCTCTGGCAGTTTTGGACTTATGCAATGCGAACATTCAGAATGTAGAGACGCGAAATTTCGCGTCTCTACAAGGGTTTTAGCCAACGCACCTTGAATTTCACCGATATGTCTAGAGATCCCCCCTACCCCCCTTAACAAGGGGGGATGTTCAAAGTCCCCCTTTTTAAGGGGGATTTAGGGGGATTTAGATTTCAGACAACGCAATGAGTAAGTCCTACTCATTTAGCTTCCCCAATCAGTGTAAAAGCCGCCCAGTTAACAGGTTGAGGATGCTTTTTCATTGTCGTCAGCATCGCTTCACGCAAGGCGTTAGCTTTATCAGGATTGGTTTGCAGATTTTGATAAAATTCTGTCATTAACTCAGCCGTTGGTGCATCTGGTATTGACCACAGGGAAACTATTACACTCGGTACACCAGCAGTTATTAAAGAACGTGATAACCCAATTACGCCATCGCCTGTGATTTTTCCTACTGCTGTATCACAAGCACTTAAGACAACTAATTCACTATTAAGTTTTAATTCGAGAATTTCGGAGGCGGTAAGTAAACCGTTATCACTCTGTTGTCCTTGTTGATTGTTTGGGGATAAAGATGTGTCCGGCGCTAGTGCGATCGCACCTGGTACTCCTGAGCGCGTATAATCATCCAATAACCCGTGTGTTGCTAAATGTATGATCCGGGCAGTTGATATCTGTTGCATTACTGCTGCTTTGGTGGCATTTTTTCCAATCAAGGGTTGGGTGTTGAGTATTGGTGCGATCGCGATCGCTTCTTTTTCTGCTCCTGGTAATGGATCTAGTTGTTGCGGTGGTTCTCCTATTTTGGGTGGTACACTAGGCATAACGGGATTTCCCACTACTAATGCACCTTTGCCTGATACTTGCTGGCGTTTTTGATGGGTGAGATTTAAGACTGCGATCGCAGGTGCAGTTAAAATTGTATGTTTTTCAATTAAATATTTCCCTTGTCCATCTTGCAGTGCGGCGAAGGGAACCAGAAATAATTCACTTTGCGGGATGAATGTTACATGAGATTTGGGATCGCTGGGTAGTTGCTTTGCGATCGTGTCAATTAGTAATTGATGAAGTGTCTTTAAGTTTAGTGAGGGGTCAATATTACTAGAGATTTCAAACATCTTACCACGTCCTCTCACACCTATAGATATACGGCTTGCGTCAACTAAATCGGCAATGGTGATATCATTTTGCAGTGTAGGTTTTAAATCAACATTTTTAAACGTCACTTCACCTGTGGGCTTAACTACCCAGATGTACAGTTCAGATGGTTTGGGTTTTTGTTGATTGCCTGTGAGAACATCATCGTAAATTATTGAGTATTCAACTAATGTTGAGTTTTGATTTTTGGCAACTTGTTTAATTTGGGTGATATTTAGAGGCGGTGGGGTAGATTGTTCTTTAGCGTTAGAGTGGGTGCGTTTACTCAGTAATTCCACAAACGCTCTGGCTCGTCCACTTTCGGCTATTTCTAATGCTGATTCAAATTTCTTTTGAGCAATTAAAACTTGTTGTAATAGGCGATAGGTACGAGATTGCTTTTCAAATATTGATATTTTTTTGGCATCATCTTCGCCTAATTCCAGCCGTATAGATTCCCAAACTTGTATGGCATCTCTTAGATTTTTCTCTGATTCTTTCAGATTGCCAGATTGACGCAGAGCATTACCGAGATTGTTTAAGGCATCGCCTATTGCTTCTTTGTCTTCCAGTTGTCGCGCTATTCTTAAATACTCTTGTTGGTATTCAATAGCTTTGGTAGAGTCTCCCAGGGCTAAATAAGTATTTCCCAGTCCTCCGAAAGCTTCTCCTTGACCTAATAAATTATTTTGGGATTTGAATAACTCTAAGGCTGACTTATAATATTGTAGAGCTTTATTATAGTCGCCTATAACCTTATAGACACTTCCTAACTTGAGTTCATCTCTGGCAACACCCTCGCCGTCTGACAGGTTTTTGTGGATGGTTAATGCTTTAGAGTAATTCTCAATTGCCTTAAGATATTCCCCTTGAGCATTATCAAGATTTCCTAAACCTAGATACGTTGCTGCTAGGGTAGGAGAATCTTGCTGATTTTGGAGAATTTTTAAGGCTTGGTCGTATTTATCTGTTGCTGTGTCATATTCAGCTAAGGTATAGTAAATGTTTCCCAAAGAAGATAGGTTACTTCCCTGAGATTCGGGGTCTTTTAATTCGTTGGCAATTGTTAATGCCTGGTTATATTGACTACTCTCAGCGCTGAAGCGACTGAGATTCCAAGAATCACTTCTTAGAGTTTCTGCTTCATAGCACCAGCCTTCCGAGATTTACTCTCTTCAGGTCTTACAGTCGCTCCACAGACATTAACCGCAAGCCCTGCGGCAAGAATATTTTTAGCAGCATTCACATCTCTATCGTGATGCGTACTGCATTTAGGACAATCCCACTCTCTGACATTTAAATGCAACTTATCAACAACATAACCGCAATGTCCACATCTTTTAGAGCTAGGAAACCAACGATCAATTTTGACAAAAGTACGACCATACCAGTTGCACTTGTATTCAAGTTGCCTGACAATTTCACCCCAACTAGCATCACTAATCGAGAGAGCGAGTTTTCTATTTTTGACCATATTCTTCACGGACAAATCTTCGACTGCAATCACTTGGTTTTCACGAACCAGTCGGGTTGTCAATTTGTGAAGAAAATCATTACGAGCATCGCTAATTTCTGCATAAACTTTAGCAACTTTCAATCTAGCTTTATGGCGATTGTTAGATCCTTTTTTCTTGCGACTAAGCGCTTTTTGAGCTTTACGCAATCTACGGCGCTTAGCTTTGAAGGTTTTAGGATTGGCAATCTTTTCACCATTACTCAAAGCCATCAGGCTAGTGATACCCAAATCCAACCCAATTTGATTAGGAGATTCAGGCAGTGCTTCGATTACAACGTCTACCAATAAAGAAACTGTCCAACGTCCAGATGGCGAGAGCTTCACCGTAATGGTTGATGGCTCTGTACCTTCGGGGAGTTGACGACTCCATCGAATATCTAAGGGTTGAGTACATTTAGCTAAAAATACTTTGCCGTCTTTCCACTTGAAAGCAGACTTAGTAAATTCAGCATTGCCGCCGTGATGCTTTTTCTTGAAGTTGGGATATTTTGCCCTTCCTGCGAAGAAATTAGTAAAGGCGGTTTGTAAATGTCTCAATCCTTGTTGTAATGGCACACAGCTAACTTCATTAAGGAATTGCAAGTCTTCTTGCTTCTTCCAACTGGTTAACATTGTTGAGGTTTCAGAGTATCCGACTCGCTCTTGTCGTTCATACCATGCTTCTGTCCTTGCGGCTAAGGCGCGGTTGTAAACTAATCGAGCGCAACCCATCGTTCTCCTAAGCAGGGTTTCTTGCGACTGTGTTGGATAGAATCGGTACTTGAAAGCTTTTTGTGTCATAATCACATTATAACATTTATTCTGTGATTGTGGTTAACTAAAAAGATTAAGGGCAATAAATTGCCTCGCTCGTTTCCCTCTCAGGTCTAAAGACACTGAGTTTCCCACTTACCGTATTATTTTTATGAGCGATAGCTTTCACGTAATCACCGAGAGAATAATAAGCATTTCCTAGTTTTTGTAAAACTATAGCTTCATTTTGGCGGTCTTGAAGTTGGCGGTAAAGTTCTAAGGCTTGGTTCCAAGGTGTTAATGCTGCCCTAAAATTGGGTGCATAAAATTTTAAATCTCGCAGTCTATCCGCTTCTGCTTTGGGAGAATAAGCAACGTTATTATTAACCGATAGTTCGGCTAGCACTTTACCCGATAAATCCCATATCTTAGCAGTACCGTCATTAGATGCAGTGACGATGCGCTTAGAGTCTGGGCTAAAATTAGCACTGTTGACTCTTCCCTGATGTCCATTGAGAATGGCTTTTAGTTGACCAGAACTATCCCACACTTTGGCGGTATTGTCATAAGATGCAGTGACGATGCGCTCTCCGTTTGGGCTAAAACTGGCACTTTCGACAAAGTCTTGATGTTGGAGAGTGGCAATGAGTTGACCAGAACTATCCCACACTTTGGCGGTATTGTCCCAGGATGCAGTGACGATGCGCTTAGAGTCTGGGCTAAAACTGGCACTGGTGACAACGTTTTGATGTTGGAGAGTGGCAATGAGTTGACCAGAACTATCCCACACTTTGGCGGTCTTGTCCCAGGATGCGGTGACGATGCGCTTAGAGTCTGGGCTAAAACTGGCACTCTTGACAAAGTCTTGATGTTGGAGAGTGGCAATGAGTTGACCAGAACTATCCCACACTCTGGCGGTATATTCATCTGATGCAGTGACGATGCGCTTAGAGTCTGGGCTAAACCTGGCACTGCTGACACGTTTCTGATGTGGGAGAGTGGCTATGAGTTGACCAGAACTATCCCACACTTTGGCGGTATATTCATCTGATGCAGTGACGATGCGCTTAGAGTCTGGGCTAAAACTGGCACTGTTGACAAAGTTTTGATGTGGGAGAGTGGCTATGAGTTGACCAGAACTATCCCACACTTTGGCGGTATATTCATCTGATGCAGTGACGATGCGCTTAGAGTCTGGGCTAAAACTGGCACTGGTGACAAAGTTTTGATGTGGGAGAGTAGCTATGAGTTGACCTGAAATATCCCACACTTTGGCGGTATTGTCAGAAGATGCGGTGACGATACGCTTAGAGTCTGGGCTAAAACTGGCACTGTTGACAGAGGCTCTTCCAAACTGTTGCTTTCGTTGTGGCAAGAACTGGGGTTGATCTAGTTGTAATATAAACTGTAGCTCGTTGACATACCCTATTTTGACCCTTCTGTCAGATGACGTGGTAACGATGCGCTCTGTGTCTGGGCTAAAACTGGCACTGTTGACAACGTTTTGATGTTGGAGAGTGGCAATGAGTTGACCTGAACTATCCCACACTTTGGCGGTCTTGTCCCATGATGCAGTGACGATGCGCTCTCCGTTTGGGCTAAAACTGGCACTGTTGACCCATTCCTGATGTTGGAGAGTGGCAATGAGTTGACCAGAAATATCCCACACTTTGGCGGTCTTGTCCCATGATGCAGTGACGATGCGCTCTCCGTTTGGGCTAAAACTGGCACTGTCGACCCAGCTTTGATGTTGGAGAGTGGCAATGAGTTGACCAGAACTATCCCACACTTTGGCGGTCTTGTCATTAGTTGTGGTGACGATGCGCTTAGAGTCTGGGCTAAAACTGGCACTCCCGACAAAGCTTTGATGTTGGAGAGTGGCAATGAGTTGACCAGAACTATCCCACACTTTGGCGGTCTTGTCATTAGTTGTGGTGACGATGCGCTTAGAGTCTGGGCTAAAACTGGCACTCCCGACAAAGCTTTGATGTTGGAGAGTGGCAATGAGTTGACCTGAACTATCCCACACTTTGGCGGTCTTGTCATTAGATGCGGTGACGATGCGCTTAGAGTCTGGGCTAAAACTGGCACTGTAGACATCGCTTTGATGTGGGAGAGTGGCAATGAGTTGACCAGAACTATCCCACACTTTGGCGGTCTTGTCACCAGATGCAGTGACGATGCGCTTAGAGTCTGGGCTAAAACTGGCACTGTAGACATCGCTTTGATGTGGGAGAGTGGCAATGAGTTGACCAGAACTATCCCACACTTTGGCGGTCTTGTCACCAGATGCAGTGACGATGCGCTCTCCGTCTGGACTAAAACTGGCACTGTTGACATCGCCTTGATGTCCAATAATTTCTTTTGCCGACAGACGGGACAAGTTCCACACGCCAGCCGTATCGTCAGATGATGCCGTTAAAATGTAATCACTGCCAGGACTAAAACTAACACCGTTAATAGCGCCAGAATGTCCTCCAATAAGTTTTTTGATCTGCTTGCCCGAACTATCCCACACCAAGGCATTTCGATCAACTGAAGCAGTAACTATATATTTTCCATTTAAACTAAACTTAGCATCAACAACACTATCAGTATGCCCTGATAGTTCTACTAGCAGCTTACCCGAAGTGTCCCAGACACGGGCAGTTTTATCATCAGATGCAGTAACTATGCGCTTACCATCGGGACTAAAACTCGCACTCCAAACTGTATCAGTATGCCCAGTCATTTCAGCTACTTGCTTCCCTGACAAATCCCACACACGCGCCGTATAGTCAGCAGATGCAGTAACAAGGCGCTTACCATCAAAACTAAAACTCGCACTGTAAACACTGCCATTATGTCCAATAATTTCCAGCAGTTGCTTACCCTCTGCATCCCACAGTCGCACAGTTTTGTCAGCACCAGCAGTAACAATCTTCTTACCATCAGGACTAAAACTGGCACTATAAACATTGCCAAGATGTCCCTTTAATTCCACTAACTGCTTACCCGACAAATCCCACACACGCGCAGTACCATCAAACGATGCAGTTACAATGCGCTTACCATCAAAACTAAAACTCGCACTCCTGACACTCTGAGAATGTCCTCGCAGTTCCACTAACTGCTTACCAGAGGTATCCCACACCCGCGCCGTGCCGTCAGTTCCAGCAGTAACAATACTCTTCCCATCAGGGCTATAACTGGCGCTGTTGACACTTCCAGAATGCCCTTTAAGTTGAACTTCCTTTGCAATGTAATCAATAACATTACCTGACTTCTCAGAGTTAACAGCAGGACTTTTATTTAATTGCGGCTGATTTGGAGTAGGCGATTTAGTTGTAGAGGGAAGGGGGGGTGTAGGAATTTTTAGGGGTGGTGGAGGATTTTGTGCGATCGCATTTTGTGCAGGAAATATAATTAAATAATTAATTAACAAAGGTGTGGAAACAAATAACGACAGAAACTTTAACAGCAGCTTTTTGTTAAGAGACATAAATTTAATCAACCAAAAGTTTAAAAATCACAATTTAGCTAGTTCAAAGATAAACATTCAGACTTTAGCAAATCGTGCCAAATATTTTATTGAGGGTGCGTTATGCTGTCGCAGTAACGCACCCTACTTTGTTAACGCGATGCGAGCTTAACAGCTTGTACAGCCGCCTCTGCATTCACCAAACCATTACCAAAAAATGCTTTTTCTGCTGAGAGATTAGTAGTAAAAAGATTTTGGTCGCGCAACCCTTGATATAAAGTGCGATCGCTATTTGATACAACTAACCCTTGATAACTAGCCGTTTTCTTGAGAATATCAATCAACTGTTCGCGGCTTAAGCGGCGGTTTGGATCTTCCCCTTTCATCAAAGCCAACACACCTGATACAATTGGAGCAGAAAAAGAAGTCCCCTGCACCCACATATACCCACCTTTTTTATCTAACGTACTTCCCCAACTTGCTTTCGGTATTGCTCCTTGCCAAAATTGCCCTAACCAAGTTCCACCTGTAGTTAAAATTCCACCAATTTTACTTGGAGAACCTAAATCTCCCCCTGGAGCTACTACACCTAAAGTTTCACCAAAGCTACTATAAGCAGTACGCTGACCCCCTAAATTTGTTGCTCCAACTGCAACCACTCCTGGCATAGCAGCCGGAAAATTCACATCCCAAGAGGAAGTCTCACCACTGTTACCAGCAGCAGCCACTATCACTAATTGCGGATTATCAGCTAACACTTCAGAAATAATATCTGCTACTTCTTGAACTGGCATAGAACCGCCGAAGCTCATGTTAATTACATCCGCACCTCGTGCTACCGCGTAACCAATGGAAGCCACAATAGATTCGGAAGTAAATTCATTATTAATTCCCGAAGTCCGTACAGGTAAAATTTTTGCATTAGGAGCAACACCGAGCAAACCGTTACCATTAGATGAACGAGCAGCAATTACTCCAGAAACCCAAGTGCCATGAAACTTACCAGTAATGCGATCGCGAATTAATTCCCGTACTCCCTGAGCTATTTCTGCTGGCGTACAACTAGAAGTACAATCATAATATTCGACCTCCGATGTCTCTGTTTTATACTTTTTAATTAACTCCGCATCTGCTAAATTGAAAGTATCTCGAAACATCGGTGCTAACACCTTAATTTCTCTGGCACTAAGCCTTGTATTTGCATCTCCAGGGCAATCACCTTCGTCATTAGAAGTTTTTGTATACATTAACGCGAAATCCCAGCCGTGAACTTCCCCTGGACATTGATCCGCAAGATTTTTAGCAGTGTAAAGATGATCTTTTAAGTCAGGATGATCCCACTGAATTGTACTATCAATTACAGCAACAACTACCCCGCGTCCCCCCTGAGTTTGTTGCCAAGCTTCTAAAGCACGAATATCTGTACGTGCAGAGGAGTTACAATTAGCATCTACCTCAGTTGGTAAACAAGTTTTTTTCTTAACATCCTTATTCAAATATTCGGATAAAGCACTACTATTGAGATGCCATTGTAACGGTAATAAAGCTGTCTTAAAAGTGCTAGAACTCGGTGACGGTAGCTTGGCGATATTATTAACAATCTGATTCAATTCGTCAGGCTTGGGGGAACTGTTAGGAGTCATTTTTCCTGATGTTGTGACCCGCTCAGGAAGGGATTGAATAAAATTAGGTGTAGCCGATTTTACACCTGCTACTTGAATTAATTGATTAGCCGTATTTAATACTTCCGTTCCTGACGTAGATAAAGCGCGGACAACATAGCGAGATTTGGTAAAGGGAATTTTGCGAATAATTTCTAAATTCCGTTGTTTGAGGAGATCTTGTATTTGATTTTCCGATAAGTTGCCCTGAAAATTCACTATAATTTCATTAGGTAAGGCAATAATTTCTTGGCGACCCTGACGGCTTAATGCTGGGAGTGTAGCAGCAACAGCAGGAGAAAGTGCAATTTTTCGCTCTGCTCTAGCCTTAATATCTGGATTAGCATTAGGTAAAGTTACTACAGCATAGTTTTCACCTAAAGGTTTAACTTGAGCTAATTCAGCGAAATTATCGTTTTCACCGCGAGTCCTTTTTTGCAAAACTTCTTGTACTTCCTCAAAGAAAGGGCGATCGCTTGTTGCTGATTCTCCATCGTCACTTGTTATCCCACCTCTAGTACCACCTCTAGTACCACCTCTGGTGGTTTGTTGTGTTTTTTGAACAACAAACGTATCTTGTCGCAGATTTAAAGGAATACGTTTACCAAAGTAAGTATAAAAAAGTTGATCGTTTGCTGGGGACTGTGCGATCGCGCTTTTCCCTGATGTATTTGCATTGGCAGTTTTGGGGAATTGCAAGGAAGCATCTGCTGCTAGGTACAAGCAACTTGTCAAGGCAAGACCGGAAAGGATACGTTTAATCATGTGCTGTTGTAGATATAGAAACTTGCTTTTGGTAGACCTTACCAAGAAACTATGTAATTCGGATGATTACAAGAGAATCTGGTAATGCTAGACCTATCGCTATAGTTTTATATTTCTGACAGCATTGAACTTATGCAGCAGCAAATCGAGAAATTTTTTCTCGATTTTAAGCACATAGCTAAACGGCGTTAAGAAGAAAAAAATATTGTAGAGACGCGAAATTTCGCGTCTCTACATTGGTTCTAGACAACCCACCTTTAATTTATGGAGATGTCTATTGCTGATATAAACTTCGCAACTCATCTATTGTGCTAGATGTTTCCAGTCCTGAAAGAATTGTTTCCAAGAGATTAGTATCTTTGATTTGAGAAATTTCTGGTAAAACTGCCAACCCCTGAGAACCAAATTTCAGCTTCAAGCCGAGTTCAATCCCTTTTAATAAGCCGTCAAGACGACCTTCCTGACGACCTTCCTGGCGACCTTCCTGGCGACCTTCCTGACGACCCTCCTGGCGACCTTCCTGACGACCAATTCTTTGTACACTGGTAATGTATGGCATACGCCTTTCCTCCTCTAACTGCTGTACTGCTTGCCAAAACTCCTGCTCTAATTCAAGCGGGAGACTCATTACCCAATCTATAAACTGAAATAGGTTAATCACATCTGTGCGTGAGTAACTTTGTTCGTAAAGTTGTCTAATTAAAGCTAGTTTCCATTTTTTCCGCTCAAGGCGATCGTCCTTTTGTCTCTTGGGCTTTGAGATGAGCCATTACCACTATAGCAAAGGGGTTGCGGCTGGCTTCTAAATTTGACCACTGCTGCAAGTAGTCTAGCAACTTGACTATCTTAAAGTTAAAATTAATTTGAGTTTCCCATAATTGATAGCCAAATTTATTGGGTCTCCAGCTTTTTCGTTCGTCTCCTAATACTGCTACACTGACTACAGTGCGCCTGTATTTGTCATAGATGCGATAGTGGTAGACAAACATTCTCTCAGCAAATCCAGGTTCGTCTTGGCTTTGCACTTCTACATGAATTAACACCCAAGCTTCTTCACCATTCTTGCGCCAAATCTTCACTAACTTATCTGCTAACCGTCTCCCTAGTTCAGCATCGCGCACCACTTGTTGCAGTTCTTTATCTAAGAACTCAGGGGGACGATTCCAGTCGATTTCGTCATAAGCTGTGGGCAGAAAAAAGCGCAGAAAATCTTCAAAATATTGCTCTAGAATATCTTTCCAAGGACTATCAAATTCTGTCTGCGGGTTGCTCATCGGCTTTTCAGATACACTCTTGGGTGGCTGAATAGACTTTCCAGAAATTAAAGGTGCTGACCCTTGAATCGTTGTAGAGACGCGCCATGGCTCGTCTCTACATTCTTGTTAATACCATTTTTTGAAGCAATTTCGATAATTAATCAGCTTCCCCAATCAGTGTAAACGCCGCCCAGTTTCTCGGTTCGGGATGATCTTTCATCGTTTTCAACATCGCCTGACGCAATGCTTGGGCTTTGTCAGGGTTCTTTTGAAGATTTTGATAAAATTGTGTCATTAAGTATCCTGTAGGCGCATCTGGAACTGACCAGAGGGATACAATCACACTGGGTACACCCGCACTAATTAAACTGCGAGATAACCCAATCACGCCATCGCCTGTAATTTTCCCAACTCCGGTATCGCAAGCACTTAAAACTACTAAGTCCGCGTTGAGTTTCATATCAAGGATTTCACTAGCTGTGAGCAGTCCATTATCATCTTCGGATGGCGCTAAAGCGATCGCACCTGGTACTCCCAACCCTTTAAAATCATCTAATAAGCCGTGTGTAGCTAAATGAATTATCCTAGCTGTGGGCATTTTTTGAACAATTGATGTTTTAGTAGCAAAGTTTCCGATAATAGCTTTAGTATTTAATAAAGGTGCGATCGCTTTTGCTTCTGCCTCTGCACCTGGTAATTTGTCTAACTGTTGTGGTGTTTCTCCAATTTCCCCTATATATGGCATTTTGACACTCCCCGCTCTAAAGAGACGGGGATTCTCCAGATTTTCTGCCGTATTTTCTGGATTTCCGATTGTCAGCAATCGTATAATCAATTAAATTGAACAAACTTAATTGATTATACGATTGCTCTAAGGCATGGTTCCTGGACTCAACCCTCAACGGTGTTGGTATCTTCACAGGCGTTACTTTCCCGCAGTCCGCAGGTAGAGTTTTCTTTACTTTTTTGGGGAAAACTAACCCAACTTTTTTAGCTACAATTCTTGATGCTTTAGTGTCAGCGTGTTCTGTATATCCGCAGTTAGTACAGATAAACTTTTCACAACTGCGATTTTTTTTGTCGATATGTTTGCATTTAGGGCATTCTTGACTTGAATATTTCGGATCAACCGCAATAACTGGTTTACCTGATTTGGTAGCCAGCCAAGCAATTTTACTGAATAAATCACCCCAACCACAATCAAGGATTACTTTGTTTAATCCAGTTTTTGAAGATGCCCCGTTTTTTAGATAGCCTCCTTTCCCATCATGTTTAGGTTTAGCACGTTTGACCATATTTGTTATCTTCAGGTCTTCGCGTCCAACAGCATCAGCCGTTTTAACAATTTTAGATGCCGCTTGCCAGTTATAACCGTCTCGTTTTTGAGTTAGTCTATGTTGTGTTTTTGCTAACCTTTGGTAAGCTTTAGCCTTATTCTTAGAACCGTTAACTTTACGACTAGATGCACGTTGCCGAATTGCTAATCTTCTGGCAGTTTTAGTATTAGTGGCTGGTCTAATATTTTGTATAAAACTACCGTCTGACAAGGCTACTAGCTTGTTAACACCGACATCAATACCAACAACGCTACTTATTTCTTCCTTAATTTCTGGTAATTCACCTGGTATTTCTACCAACATGGAAATATACCAGTTATCGGCACTGCGTTTAATTGTACAGGTTCTAATTTCCTTAATTAAACTTAAGTCTCTACTGTTAAATATCTTGATATTGCCAATGCCAGGAATATATACAGTTGCATAATTATCTTGGCTATAAACTAACTTAACTTGTCCTGGTTTGTATTCAAAACTATCTAACTTACGCAGATATTTAGGAAAACCTAACCCATTTTTCCAAAAATTGTTAAACGCTATATCTAACGAAGCAATATTACGCTGTAAAACATCTGAGTTGATATCACCAAAACTTTGATATTTATGGCGTAATTGTGTCGTTACTTTCATCTGTATTCCAGATGCACTATCCCATTTAACTACGCCCTTGCTTGTTTTTAAAGAGTGCGATAAATCCGATGGGACAACACCATGTTTAAGTACAGGACAAGTTAAAGGACAAGTCGAACCATAAGCAATACGAGACTCTAAATCGCAGAATGAGCCAAAAGCATAAATTATAGGTTCCTCATAGTTTTGATTATTAGTAGTAAATCCAGTCTCTCTTTCTCGTAGTGCATAATTACGATGTTTTCTCAAAGTTATCAACCACTCAGACATTTTAAGGATTCGAGTTTTATTTGGTTTTAACTTAAAGTTCCATCTAACTTGCACTTGCTACTACCTGGAATAGATATATACTATATATAGTATATACGGCATAACAAAAAATGGCAACAGGAAAAAGATTAAAAAATGTGCCTGTTTTACATAATGAAGTTAAGACTAAAAGAACTGTAGTGTTAACCCCTACTGCATGGAATAACATCAAGTTACTGTCAGCCCAAAAAGGTATTAGTGCGAGTGAATTGATTGAAAATTGGGCAAGAAATATTGACCGCGAATAAATTCGCCAGCGTCGCGCTTCCTCCACGATTTAAAAATGCGTGGCTCCCGCGCTCCCGTTTACCTTTGTGGACGAGTAGCCCGATTAAACTTTGTAATCTTTAGTCTGGCTGTTATCTAATATTTCTGGCACTTATTCTACCTATGCAATTGACCCACATTTTTCGCTTACCCACTAACCCGCCTGCGGTTTAAACCGCAGGCTAATAGCGTGCATTCCGTTAAAACGGACTAAAACAATCATTAATTTAGTCGGTTTAAACCGACTTACGTTATTGGTTCCAGGGACTTGAGTCCCTGGCGGGATAACAGCGCCGTGAGAGTTTTAAGAGATATGGGTAATGACAAGGGCTTTAGCCTGCGGGAAGTTGAAAGAATGAAACTTATTGCATAGGTAACACGCCACGAGAACTAAGTAATGGTAGAAGAAAAGTTATACCTAAAATTCAACCATGCCAACTTAAGTGCAAAAATACTTATGAAATACTGGAGACTAATCAGCATAGATGCAAAAGGAAAGCCTAAAAGCCAAGAAATACCAAGTGCGAAAGCATTTTTCACTGAAGTATTTTTAGATAACCAGCAAACATCAAGCCCTCAAGATGCACACATTCAACGCCAACTGTGCAAATACTTTCGTAGCGAGTCCCCTAATAACTTAAACTCCACCAGCAACTTAGCCGAATTGTGTTTGCGCTGCTTTATCTCCAGTCAAATAGAATTAACTTGCATTCAACTCGAACATAAATTCGGTATAAATCACGGTTTCAACCGTTACGATTTATTTCCCTTCGTCCTTAACGATGTTATCCTCAACCGCCAAGCTAACCCTAATTCCTATACCACCTTAGCCAGTGAAATCTTACAAACCTTTAATCCCGATAAAAGTAATCTATCAACTTGGACAAACAGATTAGTTTTACATCATCGAGAACTCAACACCTTTTTATTAGAACACGGTGTTTATTTAATCAGTGATTGGGCAATTCTCAACGATACTACACCCAAACAACTGCAACGCATCTTTTCATTGTATCAATCCACAGTTAATGAAGTTCAACAAGCTGTCAACTTATTATCAAACTACCACACAGTTTATCGTCGTCAACGTCTGATTGAACGCCAAGCAGGAATTAAGGGAAAATGTTTACCACCAACACTCTTACAACTGCATCAAATTGGTCAACCATTAAACTTGCAACCACAACAGGCAATAGAACAACTACAAAACTTAGCGGGAAAATTGCGTCAATATCGGATTGCAGCACGACGCAAGACATTACCAACTTTATCTTTAGATGATCCAGATGTTGCTTTAGTAGTTGATCGTCAAGCAGATTCTAACTTAAATAATACTTTAGATGATGACCAGTTGCAATCAGAGTTCTTACAATTATATCGTCAGCAATTCATTAATTCTCTGGATTCTGCCCTCCAACAAGTAACACTTGAGCGGATTAATAATTTACAACGCAGAAATTCTGCTAGTGTCTCCCAATTCACCACCGCTTTGCATTTGTTTCACTGTCAGGGTGAGTCGATGGGAAATATTGCACCCTTGATAAATTTGCAAGCTCAATATCAAGTTACTCGTTTGCTAAAACTCAAGGAATTTCGCGCTGATGTTAGACAAAAAATGCTCAAGTTACTACTTGATAATATCTTGCCACAAGCAATAACTTATGCTACACCGGAACGCCTTTCTACTTTGTCACAACAAGTAGAGTCAGCCTTGGATGAAAAAATTACGGAAATGATTATAATTGCTTCATCAGAAAGCAGCACTGCTAAATATTCTTGTGATCAAAGTTTATTTTCTCAAAGACTCTGCCTTTACCTTGCCCAATTAGCTACAAAATAACCACCATGACTCAGCAAATTACTACTACTTATATAGACACTCTGTTTGACTGTGGAACGTTGTCAACAGATACTATTACACTAAATCCTAGTCAAATTAACACAGCGTTGCAATTCAGTAGTTCTTGTCAGTCTGAAAATAAACAATGGCAAGCTTATCTCAATGGTTTAGGGCTGTTGGCGTTTCAGCAGTGGTTGAGCGATCGCGCTGATGACCTTACCCTTAATTTGCAAAATAGTATAGCATATCAACTGCGATATGTCAATATTATTCAAGCGATTTGTAACTTACAAGTTGGAGAATTTAAAGTTTGTTTAATTGCCATAAGTAGTGCCAGTGATGAAGTTGTTGTAGTTCCTAGAGCAGTAATTGATTTACCACAATTTACGGCTCATTTCTATGTAGTTGTAGAAGTTATTGAAGAAATCGAACAAGCAACAATTCACAGTTTTCTACGTTACGACAAATTATTAGAAAAGCGACGTTCAACAGTTTTAATTCCCGATCCCGACTGGACTTACAACATACCTTTAGATTGGTTTGAAAATAATGTAGATGACTTACTTTTGTACTTACGCTGTTTGTTACCTGATGCTATTACTTTACCGCCAGTTACTAATTTAACTGCATCTCAAGCTCAGAGCATAAATGAAATTAAATCCTTACTATCTTCTCCTAATGTCAATAAAGAATTGTGGGAAATCTTGAGTTGGTCACAAGGGGAAGTATTCCTGAATACTCCCAATTTAATTAATTTGGAGTATAATCCTCCAGAGCAAAAACAACTCAGCGCAGATAATTTGCAAGTAGTTAGAGATTCCATCGTAAATGTCAGCCTATGGTTAAGAGATGAAATGGATGATTTTGCCCAGAGGCTTTCTTGGGTATTGCTACCAGCTTTAGCACCACAAGCTGTACCATTGCGATCGCCTACTGAAGAATTAGAGGTTATTACTACACAATTACAGCGTACAGGACAACAAATTCCCCCATCCGCAAGAGCAGCTTATCAAGATTTTCAAATAGCTCAAGCACAAGTAAGACTTTATGCTGTTACTTGGTCATTGCTATCTTTGGAAAATACCCGTGAGTGGAGTTTGTTATTAGTATTAGGTGCTACGAGTGGTTACAATTTGCCTGACGGTACATCAATGATTATTAGTGATGATACTGAGGTATTAATACAACGGGTATTAGATAGAGATAATTGCGATACATATATTTACGCTTGTGTTGTTGGTGGGTGGGATGAAACATTTACTGTTACTATCACCCTCACTAATGGTGCATCGCTGACATTACCACCTTTTGCTTTTCGTCCTAATTCCTGATTTATGACAAATACATCACTACGTCTAGAAATTATACGAGTTAACCAAACTTGTGTATTTAGATTATTCTGGGGTAAAAATCAGCAACTAACTGCAACGCTGAATTACCCGGAATCCTTAACTACGTTATACCAAGATTGGCAACGCGCTTATCTGAGTTATTATCGCACGCAACTGCGAGGTCGGGTAGAAAATGCTGGTGCGATCGCTTCTTTACCTATAGATTGGCACGCTAAATTGGTACACGCGGAAGCAGCTTTTTTGTATGAGTTTCGTTACTGGTTGCGGAGTGCAGAGTTAAATGAAATCAATGATGAAATAGTTGGTGCTGCTGCTGGTTTGCAACAAATATCAACCCTTTCACAACCCAAGTATGTTGATATATTTCTCACTTGTAATACGCCTGAGTTAGAACGTTTACCCTGGGAAAACTGGAAAATTGGTGATAGGTTGGGACTATCTTCTGCAATTCGGATTGTACGCACTCCCGTTAATATTAGGCATGAAATTGTACCACCATTACGCCGCCGTCCGCGAATTTTAGTGATTTTGGGAGATGAAACAGATTTAGACTTTAAAAAGGAGAAAGCAGCTTTAAAAAAATTACTATCTCGCATTGCAACTATCGAGTTTGAAGGTTGGAAACCAGGCGAAAGTCCTGCCGAATTGCGAAGCAAAATTAAAAAGAAAATAGCTGATACTCAAGGTTGGGATGTACTATTTTTTGCGGGACATAGTAATGAAACAGAATTGACAGGTGGAGAAATAGCGATCGCACCTAGAGTTTCTCTGTCTATTAGTGAAATTGAACAAGAAATTCTGATTGCTAAACAACGGGGATTACAGTTTGCGTTGTTTAATTCTTGCAGTGGAATTAGTATTGCTACATCTTTAATCAATCTGGGATTAAGTCAAGTAGCAATTATGCGAGAACCAATTCACAATCAAGTTGCTCAATCATTTTTAGTAAGATTTTTAGAAAATTTAGCGACTTATAAAGATGTCCATGAATCATTCATCGCTGCAACTCATGCTTTGCAAGAGCAAACTAATTATCCTTCGGCTTATTTAGTTCCTTCGTTATTTTACCATCCCCAAGCTGTTTTATTTCAAATTCAACCTAGAGGGATTAAGGAAACTTTGCGAAAATTGTTGCCGACTAAATATGAGGCGATCGCACTTTCCTCTTTTTTATTACTTAGCCTAATACCCCAAGTACAATATCTTTTATTAGACTCACGTATTTGGCTACAAGCTATCTACCGTGATGTTACGCATCAAATACCAGTTGCAACATCACCACCTGTTTTATTAGTAGGAATTGATGAAAAATCTTTGCGTGAATTTCCTCTCAAATCTCTTAATCCCATTGATCGTAATTATCTCGCTCAGTTAGTTAACAAAGCAATAATAAGTGCCAAAGTAGTTGGGATAGATTATCTTCTTGACTACCAACAAAAAGAACACAATAACGATTTTATATTTGGTAAATCAATTAGAGATGGCGTAAATAAAGGTACTTATTTTGTTTTTGCATCTCAACACTTGGAGGGAAAACAGATAGGAGTTGGGGAACAAACTAATATTGCTGACTTTAATTGGAGTTTGCAAGGCGATATTAGCTCTTTTGATTGGTATTTAGAACAACCTCTTGCAGGTGATTATTGCTTAGTAAAATGTCCTTTTAGTTATCTCCTCAGCGTGGCTTATGGATTAAATCAACAGCCAGTTACTTCTAGTTTACCTCAACCGAATTTAGCTAACAAGCAAAATCTAAATACACAAATCATTAAATATATTCATCAGTCAAATCAACCGAATAAAATGATAAAGTTTTTGAGTAGTGAGCCAAGCTATCTTGCTCCAATTACTGAATTTTCTCACAAATTTAATCAAACTTGGTTACAGCCATTAACAGATTTTTCTCTGCCGATTAATCAGGTTTATGAATTTATGCCAGCATGGAAGTTTTTAAAACTTTCTTTTTCAGATATTCAACGATTAAAACTTGAGGAAAGAGTTGTCCTTATTGCCCCAGCAGGATATCAATATGCGGGTGTAACCAAGTATGATGAGGATAATTTTACTGTACCATTGGCGATTAATTATTGGCGACAGCGTTTAAAAATTACTCCTCCTAATTCGGAAGTATTGACTGGGGCAGAAGTTCATGGTTATTCAATCCATCATTTCTTAAATCAGCACTTAGTTAGACATATCCCTGATTTATGGATGGTGGGATTAGTGGCATTATTAGGTAAGGTGACAGTATTAATTTATCAACAAAACAAAGAGCGAAAACAGTTGGTAATTGGGTTAGCGATCGCCACAGCTAGTTATGGTATAATTAGCTTGCAAGTTTATATCTACTCAGCAATTTTAATTCCTTGGTTATTACCTTCGGCTGTTTTTTGGGTTTATTTATTCCCAAAAAATAAAAAATATTAACTGATTGCCCCCTAACGGGGCTTAAACATCAGCTTCCAACTTTCATCTCCAGGCAGATTTTGTCATACCTGCGATCTTTGCTCAACCGCAACAGGACTAACGATTGCTTAGAAAAACTCCGGTTACTACTAGGATACCTCCTGATAGTAGGGAGATCGTAAGTTGTTCATTTAGTAAAAAAGCTGCTAAAAGAACAGCCGATACAGGTACTAAATTAATAAAAACTCCAGCCTTAGCTGCACCAATTGCTTGCAGACCTTCGTAGTACCAGAAGAAGCCAATAGCCGAACCAAATAAGCCTAAATATAGTACCCCTAACCAAGCTAATGGCGTAAATTGTAACCAATTTTGTAGTATTCCTTCTCCTAATGCTGGGAAAAAAAGCACAAAACCTCCAATCATACAGGCGTAGGTATTTGCCGCTAAAGGAGACAGTTCTTTCATGGCTAACTTGCCAACAAGGGTATAAGTCATCCAGCTAAGAACACAGCCAAAAATGAAAAACTCTCCCCGACCAATTTCCCCTATTAACAGGTTTGAAATGTTACCTCTGCTAATAACCTCATCAGCACCTACTAGAGATAAAATAGTGCAAATTAGTTTGAGAGTGGTGAGTTTTTCTTTGAAAAACAAGGTTGAGCCAAGGGAGATAAAAATAGGGTTAAGTGCAATAATTAGGGCAGCACGACTAGCAGGAATAGCTTTAAGCCCTAAAAAAAAGAGGGCATTGTAGGCGAAAATTCCAGATAAACCTAGAATAGTTACCAACGGAATTTGCCGCCATTTCAAACGTGGTAATTTACCTTCTATTTTTTTAGTAATGAGCAGTAGACATCCAGAAGCGATCGCAAAGCGACAAAAAGCGGCTGAGAAGGGTTCTATGCTTTGTACTACTACTTTGCCTGCGATAAAAGTGCCGCCCCAAATTATCGCCGTTAACACCAATTTGATATAAATAATCACAACATGAATAACTTTCCTGAAAGCGTGCGATCGCGTCATTACTTAATTGCGAAGCTTGCGCGTCGTAAGCACGGCGATCGCACGCTTTGTAACTTGAGCGTAAAAATTAACTGTTAGTACAGTCAGTTTAATTATCAGCTAACTGTAGCTTCCGATTCACCTTGACCCTCTTCTACTTTCACTAAGCGAATATGCTTGTAGCCCAACTTAATTTCAAATTCATCGCCTGACTTTAATCCCAATTCTTGGGTATAATTTGCGCCAATAACAATTTGACCATTTTGGTGAACGCTGACGCGATAACTTGCTTCTCGACCACGACCATCTTTGGGCGATTCAATCGCAACACCTTTAGCTGCTAGTAGAGCATCATAAAAATCTGCCAAATTTACCCTAATTTTATTGTCTTTACTTGTAGTGTAATAGCCACAAGCTTTAGCTGTTTCGCGCCTGGGGACGTTGGATAGATCTTTAACTTTCTGTAGTAGAGCTTTTCCGGTTAAAGGAGTTGTTGCTAGTTCAGCCATTTTTAATAATTAGGTTCTGGATGTAAATTTAATTATATTTTCGCAGATTTTCAGTAATAATTTACAGAAAATATCTAGAAATAGAGCCGTTTATTCTGACATTAAACAGCAGATAACAGAACTACAGACTTAAATTAAAGTGCCAAAAGTCGAAAAAAATAAGTTAAAACTACCTACGCGACACTATGATGCTGCTCAAAGTTTCGAGCATTTTGACCTGAACACTTGTGACTAATCAACAACATAGTTTGACGTAGCTCTTCAACAGTAGCAATCTCAATCCACGACTCTACGCTACTTCTGATTTGATTTTTGCTATTTTCACTCCCTGCCATTATTGAAAAAAAGTACTCACGCTGATGTACTGGAAGACATTCTAATAGTCGGCTCAAAGTCTCAGTTTTAATCTGATGACCATTTCGGAAGCGACTAATCATTACTTCATTTATGCCAGATTGTTCCGCCAAAGATCTGGCGGTAATACCAAAATGGTTAAGGGTTAAATTAAAGGCTAAAGAGAAGTCCATAGTAAATAAACCACCCAACAAATAGTAAATGTAAATTTTCGTAACTTAACTTAAGTGTTAAGTCTTTGGAAAGCTATATTGTATTTTGATTGGCTTTTGAAGTTAGAAATCTCCATGAAAACTTAACATACCGTATATCCCCATGAATATTTCAATTTTAGCTGACGTAACACCAACATTCCAAAAAATAAACAAAATTCAAGACACAACAGAGCTTTTGAATCGGGTGCGATCGCTCTTCGTCGCTGGAGGCGAATCGCTTGATCTAAGTCCTGAATTGTACAACGGTCAACAATCAGGTAGGAACGCCAAGTGGTTCGGAATTCAGGCAGACGTTCTTGATGATGGAAAATCATGGAGAACGTTTGAGGCAACTGAACCGATTGAATTTTGGCTGTTCCTTGCAGAACTCCGTGATCAATACTATCCCGAAGCCAACAGTGTCGCTGTATGCCGATATACAGGTACTGAAAGTACTGCCCTATGTATACCAGGATACAACGAGCAACCAATATTTAGAAGTCAAGTTATCCTAATTAACCTGATCGACAAGCCCCAAAAGCTACAGAGAGAAAAGGTTTCAGTACAATTTCGCACAGGCAATCAAGTGATATCGCTTTTTGACGGCGACGTTGTTGCGATTGATCCAATGAGTTACGGGCGACCGCCTAGCGGCGCACAAGCTTCGCCCGTTAAAGGCAAAATTGCAGCTAATACAGCAGCAGGAGCCGACGGCTATTTGATCGAATTGAGAGTCCTAGAAATGTAAGCTTTTTCTCGCATTGATTATTAATGCGAGGGAGGGCAACATGGCTGCAATCAATTAATAATTACAAACAAAAAATAACTGGAGATTTAAACCTGTGGACGAACCTCAACCAAACCCAAACTGGAAATACATAAAACTTTGGAATCAGGCAGAACAAATAGGAATTGAACTGATGACCCTTAATGCTTACTTAATTAATCAGAGTTGCGCCAGCCCTAGCGCGGATAAGCGGATTGAAGAACTACTAAAAACTTTGCAGAATTCTGTTGGAGAAGCGTTACTCTTCCAAAATGCTCAAACACAGAATAAGTCTACCACCGCAATAAATACACAAGGATTAGAACCATAAGGAGCAAAACCCGTGAACTTAATATTTCACAATGCTAATGATCAAGCGATCGCACAGCGGACATCTGATGGGTACATCAGTGCAACAGCTATGTGCAAAGCTGCAAAAAAGAAATGGGCAGATTACTTTCGTTTAGAGTCTACACAAGAATATCTTCAAGCTCTAAGTCAAGATTTAGGCTTAATCGTCATTGTCAATAATCCGACACCGCATATTCCCACTTCGGCTCTGGTAGAGACTTTCAGGGGTGGAAATTCTCAACAAGGGACTTGGATTCATTATGAAGTCGCGGTGGATTTAGCTAAATGGCTATCGCCTCAATTCCGTATCTTAGTTAATCGTTGGGTCGTGCAATGGATGTCAGGAAAATCACAACCCCAACCAGAACCCCAACCAGAACCTCTTAAGCTCCCCTGGAAACCACTAGAATTATTCCCCTCGATGTCGGAGGAAACTTTTAAAAGTCTTGATCCGATCAGCCGACAACACTTTGCCGAAACGAATACGGAACGGGCAATAAGAGTGCAGATGGAGCGCACTGAGGAAATGCTTTGGGTAAATCGCTACCAATACAAGCAAAATTTCCCGAAATAGTAACAAAAATAGTTGCCCCGCAACTGCTGTCACAGGAACGGGGCGGAATTAAACCTACTTTGGACACCATTATGGCACACGCAGAAAAACTACAACAATCTTCATTTTGGGCAGTGACCATCGAGGAAGCGCAACAGCTTCGCAAATTGAAACTCATTGATGCCCCCATGTACTTGCTATCCATAGTTAAATCTCATGGCGCTGCGGGTTGGAATTGGGCAGTAGATGTCAAGAATTTTTGTGAGCAATGGGGGTTTAAGGAGCGAACTTTTTATAGGGCATTATCAACCCTGCGATCGCTCAACCTGATTTCGTGGAAAAAGCGTGACAAAAATATCATTAGTTGGTGTCGAGTCGATTTGGACGATTCACCTGAAGCCCAAAACCCAGACAGCAGTATGGCTCCGCCTCCTGTGACAGTAAGGTTGCCACAAGTTACATTGCCGCTGCCACAAGTTACATTGCCCTTGCCAGCCGTGACATTACCCATGCCACAGGTAACAGCTTGTTTGCCACTCATCACAGTGCAACTGCCAAACATGGCGGAACAGAAGCCCGAAACCCTTGATATACAAGGAAGTAGCGAATCTACCAACTCTATTCCAGATCTGGCTCAAATAAATTTCAAATCATCCACAACTACTACTCCAGATGAAAAAGGAACAGGAACAGTAGTAGTGGATGTTAAGAATTCTTTTTGTGAAGAAAAAGACAAAGACTGGTTGACAGGGATAAAGGCTCGATGTCGGGAAATTCGGATTGCTCCAGATAACGTCAAGTGGACATTCTCTCAATTCCCCAAGAACGTAATAGAGGATGCGATCGCATACACCGCAGAACAGAAGTGGGCATCTAAACCCGCAGCAGTATATGTGAAAGCGTGTAGGGATGAGCAAAAACCGGAACAGAAATCGGAATGTGTTGATCAATTTTCCGCCCCGCCAGAGCCGGATGAAGCTACTTTAAGTTGGCTCAAGGAACTCAGGGACAAGCGCATTATTAAGGATTATTATCTTTGCCCTTGGAACAACAGCAGATATCGAGCTTTATTTGTTGATACTGGAGCTTCTATGCAGCCCTGGTGGAAAGTTGTAGAGACTTTTAAAAAAGAGGAATTAACTAAAACCTAAATTTTAAAGCTTGTCAAAACTAAATATTTCAGCATTCACTTTTTACAAAACTGGAGGTTTGAAGTGGTACAGAATCGTATTGCCAAAATTCTTGATTCTACGGAATTACAAAGATTATTTAATCGGATTGAAATCAATCAAACAGTGCGAAAAGGTTCGCGCACAGGAATAGTAATTGACAAATTCACTCCCCCAGGTGGCACGCCTGAGATTTGGGTACTTTGGCACGGATCAAACCTGCCAGTACCAGAACCAATAGATATTTTGAAATTTGGTAAGAAAATTTCTAGGGAATTAAACGCCGAAATTAAAAGGGAATTAAACGGCAAAGAACTAATAACCACAGTACCCTGGAAAGATCACGCTTATTGGGGAAGTGATGAACCGCTAGATCCAGATGACGTATGGATCATAGGCGAAAAGGTTCGCTGGAAACGGAACGGAAGAGAAGGCGTAGTAGTTGGTGTACTAAAAGAGCCGATTTTGGGCGGACAGCTAAATTATGTTGTCGTTCGGTGGTTTGATACAAATCAGACTCTACCAATTGAACCATACTCACTCTGGAGATTGAGATCCGCTTCTACTTCTGAATTTAATCCGATAGAACCAAGTGAGGAAAAAAGTTCTAGCCCATTAAAACAGGAAGAGGAATTAAATGGTGTAGAACTGAACAGTGGAAAAAGTTCTACACCATTAAACCAGGGAGAGGAATTAAATGGTGTAGAACTGAACAGGGGAAAAAGTTCTACACCATTAAACCAGGGAGAGGAATTAAATGGTGTAGAACTGAACAGGGGGAAAAGTTCTACACCATTAAACCAGGGAGAGGAATTAAATGGTGTAGAACTGAACAGGGGAAAAAGTTCTACACCATTAAACCAGGGAGAGGAATTAAATGGTGTAGAACTGAACAGGGGAAAAAGTTCTACACCATTAAACCAGGGAGAGGAATTAAATGGTGTAGAACTGAACAGGGGAAAAAGTTCTACACCATTAAACCAGGGAGAGGAATTAAATGGTGTAGAACTGAACAGGGGGAAAAGTTCTACACCATTAAAACAGGAAGAGGAATTAAATGGTGTAGAACTAGACAGGGAAAAAAGTTCTACACCATTAAAACAGGAAGAGGAATTAAATGGTGTAGAACTGAACAGTGGAAAAAGTTCTACACCATTAAAACAAGTAGAAGAAAACCAATTCCGTAAACGCAGAGGTGCAAGAGGAAAACAGATTGCTTCAGGGTGCTTACACCCATATACCAAAAACAAAAAGCTAAAAAGTGGTCTGATCGCAACTTTCCCCCGCGTAGAGGGTTATCGCGATCCAAATAATATTGAACATTGGTACTGGGGATATAGATATAAAAACTTTATTGATGGTGAGTGGAAATGCAAGACGTTACCTGTTCCTAGATTTAGGGTTGCAACTGTGCGTTTTATGATAGAGGACGGTATGTCAGTTGCAGCAATTAAAGCTTTAATCAAAGGGGAATTTGCAAATGATTAATAATTTTGAGTTCAATTTTTAAGAATAACGGGCGCGATCGCGCAATGATTCTGCACAGAAGACCTAAAAATTCTAGGGAATTAAATTGAGCGATCACGGCGTAAATAGAAGGTTCGTGTAACTAGGAGCAACATAATATATGTACTACTCAGTACCGGATTTTTGGGCTTAATTGATCAGTAATACAAATCATAACTTTGCCTAGTTTGCACTGCGATCGCAACAATGAGTATTTTGGGTAATGCTACAAATTATCTACCAAACACCGCGATCGCGGTGTGTCGATTAATTAAATATCAAAGCACAAAAAGTATTAGCACAAATCACTTTATGTCGTATCACTCAAAATAATAACAGGCTAAGGAAGCTTGTAACAAAATTGTAATAAACGCTTGCCTTAATTTCCTGTTATTAGGGGGTTTGTATGATAAAGTCAGCGTTTTTGTAACTCAGGGATTGGCTTAACTCAGCATAAAAGAGTCAAGCTCATCTACATTATGAATAATCTTGGAATCAGGAACGCCATACGCTTGAGCTAATTCGATACTAGCTTGCACCCTCAATTCGAGGTTTAATTTAGGGTTAAAAGCTGCTTCTGCTAAGTTGCCTAGTCGTTCATACTTAGCAACAAGATTAGCAACGACTGTTTTGTAAGCTTGATCAATTTTAGCAAGAGATTGTTGATAATATTGCTCCACTTGTTGAAGAAGTTGAGTGTCTTTACCCAATAACTGTTTACAGAAACCAGTAACCATTCGACCAGCGATCGCTCCAATAACTGCACCAACTACAGGAATCGGAATCACAGCTTGTCCGATAGTAGCTCCAGCAGCAACAATTGCTGAATCAGCACAAGCAAATAAACTTAATTCAACGAATTGATCGCTAGTAATTTCTCCTTTATTTAAACTATTGAGCAAGCTAGCAATTTCCATTCCTGCACTGACAAATGCACCTGCTAAAGGTGCAGACATTTGGGCAAAATTAGTTAAGCCATAAATAGCAGTTGCAGATATACTACTGAGCGCCGCTCCTTTTACAGTATCAAGTCCAATCTCTTGCCAATCTTCGGAGGTTAGCTCGCCCTTAAAAACGTTTTTACCCTGCTTATACTTAGCGTAAAGTTTAGTAGCAAATCGAATACTACCACCAATAATCGCGCCTTTAACAGCAATTTGACCAAAATCAGCTAGAGTAGGTTGAGCATCGTCGCGTATTCTATCTTTAATTTCTTCATTGTCTTTCTTGAATTCATGTTCTCGGCGTTCTAATGTATCGTTAACTTTGCCTGTTTGCACTTCATCGTAGTTTGAAGATGCAGGTTTCACAGTATGGTTGAAAGAACGACCAGACATCTGCTCTATTTCTTGAGCTTTTTCTTGTATTTTTTGAGCAGTACGGCTTGTTATTCCCTCGACTTGTTCACCTTTTAAGATTTTCTCAATAGTTTCGTATTGGTTTTTAGGGATATGGTAATATGACCCATCTTTGCCAAAAAATTCGTATTTATTCATGTGGTCAAGAACGTGGTCTAAATTATTTCCAATCCCATTAACAAATTTAGACTGTATCTTAACTCCATCAATTAAATAATCTTCTGGCGCTGTTCTACCTACTCCCTCAAAAGTGGACTGAGTTTTAGATGAGTTTAAAAGCGACTTAGCATTGCGGATACCAACCTCTACCTGTTCGGCAATTTCACCGTGTTTAGTGGTTGCGTTACCTAGAATTTTCTCAGGACTACCTACAAAATCACGAACTTTATCAAACTCGGAAATTGCTGCAAAAAATGCTTTGTCTTGTTTACTAAGTTCCGTTGCTAGTTGTTCTGCATGGCGTATATTTTCCTCAGCTACTATTGCAGCAACGAATTGAGTTGTCTGATGTCTATCTTCTCTTTGTTCCATATTTTAAAATTTGCAGCATTGCTCCCCAGTTACTAAGAAAAAATGCTGCACTCCAAATTATATTTACAGTTTTAGGTCTACGGTCTTTTTAAGCGACTCGCTCAATGAATTAACAGAGTTTATTAAAGTCGCTAGCCTTTGTTTGAGAGATTGGCTAAACTCCAGATAATTCAAAGGTGCATTCTGCTTAAAATATTGCAGTTCGCTTTGAATCAAGTTAGCTAGTTTGATAGTTTCCTGTTCAAGGAGATTTACTTCTGTTTTAGTTGAGTTGACTTTAGTTGTATGACTTTCAAGTTCAAGAGCGCGGTTAGTAGCTTCTGTACCAATTTTCTCATTTTGCTTACTTAGCATGACTCCACTGCCGACTACAGTTGCACCACCAATTGCCCAACCAACTGGCCCAGCAAGTGCAAGTAATGCGTTCCCAGCCACCATACCGCCACCACTCGCAGCAATAGCGCCGCCTCCTAACCAGGCTAAAGCAGCATTAGTAGCAGCTGCACCAGAAAGGGTAGCGATCGCACTACCTGTTGAAGCTGTTCCGAACGTTGTCGCTATTGCCATTGCTGCTGCTGGCCCAAAACAGGCAACTCCTGCTCCTGCCATGACTCCTGCACCAGCCGTACCAGCTACTAATTGGGTGTTGGGATCGGTGTAGATTAGTTCCCAGTCTTTCCCGGTAATTTCTTGAAGCTGAAACTTCAGTTTGGCAACGACTTTGCTAAATTCTTTTGGTGAGTTAGCCAGCGTGTTAATGTAATTTTCGCATAGTTGAATAATTTCAACCCCACGATTTACCCGTGTATTATAAAGACTTCCAGCAGCATTTTGTAAATACTCAGAAGCTTTTTTGTACTTGTCTACTGCACGGCGCAGTCTCTCTTGTGCCTCTTTCCTATATCCGTTATTGAACATTTAACCGTAAATACCTTATGAAGAACAATTTGCCTTGTTTGAATCATTTATTAAAGTTTAATTAAACTACGCTTGAACTCGTAACCGTAAAAACACTGAGATGACGGGGTGACAACTATGGCTGAAAGCTTAACAGTATTTTCTTTAGTGTCAGAAGAGTTAAAGCTGATAGTCAAGTAGATTATGATCGGGATGATTCAAATATATTTGATAACTTAATTAAAATAACTTTGTAGACTGTGATTTGACGCAAATAGGCATAACATTAAACGACAAAAATAATATAGAGGTAGCTAATGAAGAACGTTGCCGTAGAGTTCGAGATTCCAGAATGGATTTCTAGTGGGCTAAAGAGTAATGCTTATGAACGTTTCGGTGGTGTTATTAGGGACTCACAAACTAAGGAAGTAGTTGCTTGGCTACGCGAGGCTTCCCCTAACCTTATTCAGGCTGGAACATTACTCACGGGAATTGGCTCGGTTGCTAGCATACTTACTTTAGGTGTTTCTGTTATAGGCTTTGCCGTAGTAATTCATCGCTTAGGTCAAATAGAACAGCACATAAAGAAATTACAAGAAGATGTAAATGCACTCCACAATAAATTTGATCTATCTGTGTATGCGAACTTTCGTGCTGCTCTAGATTTAGCTCGCAATGCTTTTACGATGAGTAAGCCGGAAAATAGATTAAGTATGGCAAACTTAGCCATAAATAGATTTTTAGAAGTTCAGCCTATGTATTTAAATTACACCGAGGTAGCTATAGAAAAAGATATACAAGTAGCTCATGAATACTTATACTCCCTATTCCTATCTTATGTAGCAGAAGCACGGTGTTACCAGGGCAAACGCATCAAAATTTGGTGGCAATTGCCACCAAATTTTGATGCGTTTGCCCTGGGGTGGTCATTGGTCATTGGTCATTGGTCATTGATAATTGTTAATGCTTAGTTGTTTTTTCTTTAATTTGCTCTCCTACAGTGGCATTTAACTGATCACCAATCAATAAAACTAAACAACTCATATACAACCAAAGCATTAAAACGATCACCGCACCCACTGCACCATAAGCTTTATTGTAATTACCAAAATTAGAAACATAAAGCTTAAATAAAGCCGATAAAATTGCCCAAGAAACTGCTGCAATTACTGCTCCTGGCATAATAGGTGTACCATGTTCCCAGCGACTAGGGCCATAGCGATAAATAAACCCAAATGCTATAGCAACAATCCCCAAAGCAACAGGCCAACTAAATAACCGCCACAGAGACAGTACTTCTGATCCCAAATCGCCACTTTTACCAGCAACGATTTGGATAATTAAATCACTGACAAACACCAAAAAAGAAGCAGTAATCAATAGCACAAT
Source organism: uncultured cyanobacterium (assembly GCA_963711165.1). Taxonomy (GTDB): domain Bacteria; phylum Cyanobacteriota; class Cyanobacteriia; order Cyanobacteriales; family PCC-9333; genus Crinalium. The sequence goes on from CAVQDG010000039.1 coordinate 127,470, forward strand.
GCTACCAACTGTGAGAACAATAGAAATTAATTTAGCTTTCCAAAACGGTCGAATCTTCTCTGCTGGAATTTGATGAATTTGATCCAACGCAGCCATCGCAGCACTAATTGCCCCAGAAAAAGCCCAAATAGCAGCAAAAAAGCTGAGTGAAAACAAACTCTGATTTTGAGTTTGGCTTACTTCTTGCACAAAACCCTTAATTAAGAATAAAGCTTCTTTGGGCGCAACCTCACTTACTTGGCTAGCAACCTGCTGTAAACTGTAGGCAGAAGATTTAAACAGCCCAATAGCAGTCAAGACCGCCAAAATAGCTGGAAACAAACCTAACATGGCATTGTAAGCCATTTCTGCTGATAAACCCGATAACCGCCGTTGACCAGCACGCACAACAGTATTCCGCTTCCGATTAAAACAATCACGGCACGCACTGCAAGATAAGCTTTATTGTAATTACGAAAATTAGAAACATAAAGCTTAAATAAAGCCGAAAAATTGCGTAAGAAACTGCTGCAATTACTGCTCTTGGCATAATAGGTGTACGATGTTCCCAGCGACTAGGGCCATAGCGATAAATAAACCCAAATGCTATAGCAACAATCCCCAAAGCAACAGGCCAACTAAATAACCGCCACAGAGAACAGTACTTCTGATCCCAAATCGCCACTTTTACGAGCAACGATTTGGATAATTAAATCACTGACAAACACCAAAAAAGAAGCAGTAATCAATAGCACAATGCTACCAACTGTGAGAACAATAGAAATTAATTTAGCTTTCCAAAACGGTCGAATCTTCTCTGCTGGAATTTGATGAATTTGATCCAACGCAGCCATCGCAGCACTAATTGCCCCAGAAAAAGCCCAAATAGCAGCAAAAAAGCTGAGTGAAAACAAACTCTGATTTTGAGTTTGGCTTACTTCTTGCACAAAACCCTTAATTAAGAATAAAGCTTCTTTGGGCGCAACCTCACTTACTTGGCTAGCAACCTGCTGTAAACTGTAGGCAGAAGATTTAAACAGCCCAATAGCAGTCAAGAACCGCCAAAATAGCTGGAAACAAACCTAACATGGCATTGTAAGCCATTTCTGCTGATAAACCCGATAACCGCCGTTGACCAGCACGCACAACAGTATTCCGCAGTGCTTTCCAATTCAGGTAACGAAAAAAACGTAAAAAGCGCAAAGATAACATCGAAGTAAGCTATAAGTTATATACTGAATTATTTGCAAAGTCATAACTCATAACTTTAAACTTTATACCTTATGAGCCAAGAGCTAACACAGTGGTTGGCTGAAATCAGGACACTCAGACAAAAGCTAGCAGAAACTCAAATAGAGCGTGACGCAGAAGCTGAAAGTGCTGCTAACTGGCGTAGACTATATACCAAAGAAGCCGAACAACGCCGAACAGAAGCTAAATTAGCTCAAGAACAAATTGAAACCCTGAAAGCTAAAATTTCAGAACAAGCTTCTTCTGTACAAACTAGCGATCGCCCCATTACAGTAGAAACTACCCACCACGAAGTAGGAAAACTGGGAACTGTTCAAGAATTGCAAACTCAACTCCAACAAATAATTATAGAACGCGATCGCCTCCTCCAAGCCTTAAAAACAGAGCAAACAAACCATGCTCAAACCCGCAGAAGTTTAACCAGCGTAATTGCCGATACCATAGATAAAATGACCAAAGAAAAAGGCAAAGGCTAAAATTATAATACCTTTGCGTCCTTTGCGTTCCCTCTGCGTTCTTGGCGTTGAAAAAAAACTCAAACAAAAAATGATCGCCCTCATTAAATAAGTGCGATCGCCATTTAATCTTCCCAAACAACAATTAATTGTTAATTGTTAATTGTTAATTGTCAAAACCCCATCACACCAGCCACCGCTTCCAGAGTTGGCTCAACACCCTGATAAAAAGGGCTATCATTATTTTTAATTGCCGTCTCTGGATCTTTCAAACCATTACCCGTTAGCACACAAACAACCGTAGCACCAGCCGGAACTTGGTCTTTCACCTTCAACAATCCAGCAACCGAAGCAGCACTAGCAGGCTCACAAAAAACCCCTTCTTCCGCAGCTAGGATCTTATACGCCTCTATAATTTCTGCATCAGTAACAGCATTAAATTGTCCCTGACTTGCTTGTTGAACTGCGATCGCCTTCTCCCAATTAGCCGGATTTCCAATCCTAATCGCCGTCGCCACCGTCTCTGGATGCTCTACAGGCTTACCACTAATTATCGGCGCAGCACCAGCAGCTTGAAATCCCATCATCTTAGGCAAACGATCGCATTTACCTTCCTCATGGTATTGACAAAACCCCATCCAGTATGCTGTAATATTCCCCGCATTTCCTACCGGAATACACAGCCAATCTGGGGCGCGTCCCAACACATCCACAATTTCAAACGCGCTAGTTTTTTGCCCTTCTAACCGATAAGGATTAACAGAATTTACCAGCGTCACAGGATAGGTAGCAGCCATTTCCCGCACAATTTTTAATGCTTGGTCAAAATTACCCTTAATTGCCAGCACCTCTGCCCCATATAACAAAGCCTGTGCCAACTTACCCAGCGCCACATAACCATCAGGAATCAAGACAAAAGCCCGCATTCCCCCACGTCTAGCATAAGCCGCCGCCGCCGCCGAAGTGTTACCAGTACTGGCACAAATCACAGCCTTAGCACCAGCTTCTTTAGCCTTAGAGATAGCCATCGTCATGCCCCGATCTTTAAAGCTACCAGTCGGGTTTAAACCATCATACTTAACAAATACCTGCACACCTCTACCCACTCGCTGGGCAATTGAGGGTGCAGGAATTAAAGGAGTATTGCCTTCCAGTAGTGTCACCACTGGAGTTGTAGATGTTACTGGTAGATAACGCCGATAAGCCTCGATCAAACCAGGCCATTTAGTAGCTGTAGAAGCAGCAATAGATGCAGGGTAATTAGCAGCAGACAGTGTTGAAGCCACGAGTTTTTTTCAATTATCAATTATCAATTAACAATTATCAATTATTAATAATCAGTTATTAATAATCAGTTACCAGTTCGCAGTCCTGAAGGGCTGTTTAGTTTTACTATTCACTGGTAACTGTTAACTTCTTAGTCCTTAGACCTCAGACCTGTTCACTGTTAGTGATTAGGCGTAGGAGAAGGAGTCACCGAAGTTTTTGGCTGACGATTGAGACGAGGTTTGGGAACTGATGAACGCTCATCAACTTGCTGATCTGGCTCACCCAACCAAGCAGGACGGGTTTGGTCGTAGACCATTTGCAATGCTGCTGCTGCGATCGCATGGGAATCATATTCCTCACCTAGTTGTGAAACAATTGGCAAGAAAGATGCCATCCGTTCACCAGTTAAAGCTTCCCGTACCTTAGTTTGTAGCTTTTCGAGATACCGTCTTTCAATCTGTGCGCGGGTAGGAATTGGACAGATTTTCAAGCTTTGGCGAACCCGACGCTCAATTAGCTGTAGCTTACGGCGTTCCATAGGTTGGATCAAGGAAATTGCTGTTCCTGTCTTACCAGCGCGACCAGTACGACCGATGCGGTGGATATAATTTTCCACGCTATCTGGCAAATCGTAGTTAATTACGTGGGTAAGATCATCTACATCTAAACCGCGTGCTGCAATATCAGTAGCTACAATCCAACGCACTTTATTTTGACGGAACCGTTGCAATAAACGCTCCCGTTGGCTTTGGTTCAAATCGCCATGATACTCATCCACACTATGACCAGCAGCTTGCAATTGGCTAGTAAGTTCGGCTGCTGCCTTGCGGGTACGCACAAACACGATCGCCGATTCTGGATCTTCTAGTTCCAAAATTGGTTGCAAAGCTTTAGCTTTAGACCAACCACGAGGAATGAAATAAACCTCTTGGTTGATTCTTGTCGGTGCTGCCTTCGGCTGTTCTACCGAGACTGTCACAGGTGATTTCAAGAATCTTGATACCAATGACCGAATGATTGGCGGCATGGTAGCGGAGAAAAATGCTGTTTGGCGCTCTACTGGTAACTGACTGAGGATTTTTTCCACGTCATCAATAAAGCCCATGCTCAACATTTCATCAGCTTCATCTAGTACCAGCCATTTAACCTGATCTAGCTTGAGATTACCTCGGTTGAGCAAATCAATTACCCGTCCAGGCGTACCAACAACTACGGCACTGCCTGAGCGCAGACGACGAATTTGCAGATCAATTGCTTGACCACCATAAACTGTCAGGATACCCAAACGGCGATCGCTGTTAAAGGTGCGTATAGCTTGAGTTACTTGTAAAGCTAACTCGCGCGTTGGGGTCAAAATCAAAGCTTGTACTGCTGGATTTTGAACATCAATCCGGTCTAAAATCGGCAACGAAAAAGCCGCCGTTTTACCAGTACCAGTCTGAGATTGACCCACTACATCACGACCCGCTAATAGTTGCGGAATTGCTTGTGATTGAATTGTTGTGGGTTCTGTAAAGCCTAGCTCTTTTAATTGGTTAGCAACAGTTTCAGAGAGTCCTAAGCTTAAGAAAGAATCCGTCATAAGTCGTTTGTACTTGTTAGTTGATAGTTGTGCTTGAAAATTTATTGAGTTAAAAGTTAAGAGTTTTGATTGCCCGTGTCGATCAGTTCGATCATCACCACGACATTTTGGTGCTTTAGGGGCCAACACCCAGCTTTTAGTGACAAAACAGTAAGTATTAATCAAAACTTAACATTTCTTTACTTTTATCTCAATGGGTAGATACCCGAAATATCTGTGGGTTTTTCGGCTAATGGTAATTAGCCTTAGAGTTTCAGCCTTGCAGAACTTAGGCTAAACCCACAAACTCTTTTCCCAAAGGCGGATGGGTAGGTGATGCTATAACCTCGCCATAAAGGTCATAAATGTCAGCATCGTAAATCTCCACTGGCACGATCGCGCCCAGTCGTGCTGATCCCTGAACATAAACCAGTCCATCAACTTCTGGGGCAAATCGTGATGAGCGACCCACCAACTCTCCGGTTTCTGGATGTTCTTGCTCAATCAGCACATCAACCACCTTGCCCACCTCTGCTTGATTTCTCTTGAGAGAAATGGGTTGTTGGACTGACATCAGGGCATCCCGACGTTGATCCATCAGATCTTGTGGCAACTGATTTGGTAGCTGATAAGCTGCGGTTCCTTCCTCTTTTGAAAAGGTAAAGACACCCATCAGATCAAATTCATGGCGCTGGACGAACTGCATGAGATGGTCAAAATGTGCATCCGTTTCGCCAGGAAATCCGACTATAAAAGTTGTCCTTAATACAGCATCAGGTATCGCTGTTTTGATCCGCTCAATAATCTGGTCATTTACCTGCCCTTGCCAGGGTCGGTTCATAGCGCGGAGAATTTCAGGATGGGAATGCTGTAAGGGCAAATCCAAGTAAGGCAAAACGTTTGGCGTTTCTTGGATTGCTGCAATCACTTGGGGTGTTAAACCAGTGGGATAAGCATAGTGCATCCGAATCCAGGGAATGTCTACTTTGCCTAGCGCCCGCAATAGTTCTGCTAGTTTTGGTGCGCCGTAAATATCTATACCATAATTAGTGGTAATTTGGGAGATTAAGATTAATTCTTTTACTCCTTGATCGGCAAGCTGCTTGGCTTCAGCAACCAAAGATTCAATTGTGCGGGAGCGTTGATTTCCTCGCAGGTGAGGAATAATACAGAAAGCACAGCGATAATCACAGCCTTCTGCAACTCGCAGATAAGCAACACCTTCTGTCGTAGTTCTATAGCGTGGTGTCGTTTCGTCAGCAATATAGGTCGGTTCAGCCGATACCTCTTTTACCCGTTCACCAGCTTCTACTCGTTCAATTACTTCAACGATTTTTTGATAGTCGCCAGTACCCACCACTGCCACAGCTTCTGGTAATTCATCCAGTAGTTGCTCTTGGAAGTGCTGCGCCATGCAGCCCGTAATCACAATTTTTTTGTTGTCTTCCGCCAATTCTACCAGTGTACGCACTGATTCTTGGCGTGCAGCTTCAATAAAACTACAGGTATTGACTATAACATAATCAGCTAATTCTTCGTTAGAATCAACCTCGTAGCCTGCTTCCACAAGCAGACCCAGCATATGTTCTGTGTCAATTCGGTTTTTTTCGCAGCCTAAGTGAGAGATAGCAATTGTTGGCTTGTTGCCCATGCAGTATTTTATATTCGTGGTCTAAAATGAGTGGGTTAACTTTGAAGCTATAAGAGTATACCTCATGGAGGGTTGTGTTAACCCACACAAGTTAGTTCGGATATTGTTGAAATTCCGTTTACGAAACCCGCTCTTGATCCATTGTATATAAAAATTGATTAATGTATCGTTATTATTCGCACTAATTTTTCACATTACTCCTGTCCACCCCCAAAATTTAATCGCACAGGCAAGGTTAGAGAAGAAGAAAGTAGAGGTAAATTCCTCCTGCTCCCTGCCTTCTTTCCCCTTGCTGCTGTTGGTTTTGAGGGATAGCGTGAGAGTTAACGGTGTTTTCAGGTAGACAAGTAAGCAACCCCGCTCTAAAGAGACGGGGCAGAGAGCAAATAAGTGAACTTAAATCAAATTTTTAAGACACCGAATCCGATTATTGGCGTTGTTCATTTACAGCCCTTGCCCACGTCTGCACGTTGGGGGGGTAGCTTGAAAGCAATTATTGATCGGGCAGAACAGGAAGCTACTGCCCTGGCTGCGGGTGGTGTCGATGGCATTATTGTAGAAAATTTTTTTGATGCTCCGTTTACCAAAAGCCAAGTAGATCCGGCTGTCGTCAGTGCGATGACGCTGATTGTGCAGAGGTTAATGAACTTGGTGGCGTTGCCGATTGGGATTAATGTGTTAAGAAATGACTCTCAGAGTGCGATGGCGATCGCAACCTGTGTTAATGCCCAATTTATTCGTGTTAACGTCCTTACTGGCGTAATGGCAACAGACCAGGGACTGATTGAAGGCGCAGCCCATCAACTGTTGCGCTATCGTCGTGAACTGGGCAGTGATGTGAAAATTTGGGCAGATGTGTTGGTCAAGCACGCCCACCCATTAGGTTTACCCAATTTGACTACGGCGGTACAAGAAACAATTGAACGGGGTTTGGCAGATGCGGTAATTTTATCCGGTTGGGCTACTGGTAATCCTCCAAGCCTAGAAGATTTAGAGTTAGCTTGTGCTGCTGCGCGTGGTACACCAGTATTTATTGGTAGTGGTGCTGACTGGGAAAATATTTCTACACTGATGCAAGCTGCGGACGGAGTTATTGTTTCTAGTTCTCTCAAACGTCATGGACGGATCGAGCAACCTATCGATCCTATTCGTGTTAGTCAGTTTGTGGAAGCGACAAGGCGCAGTTTGACCGCTCAAGCAGAAATCAGACCAATTTCTTCGGTAAAACTGCTTTCTTAAAGTTGATCTAAGAGATTTTTAACAACAGAGTAGAGACGCGAAAATTCGCGTCTCTACTCCATTCGCCTTTGTTGCGAAGGGTTTCAAAATTTATTTTGTCCAAACAGGGGCGGTTGCTATAGCAACCTAAATAGGCGCTATGAGCATTTTTTATGGCTAAAACCCTTACTAACAAAGCATTTAAGAAAAGCTAATTGCTAAAAGCTAACTGCTAATTGCTATATATTTTAAAAGCATATTTGGTAGCGAAAAGAATCTACTTTTAGATTAATATTGAAATATTTAACGTTTTATAGTTATGGAACAACCCTTTACAAACAAAAGACTGTTACCACTGCGATCGCTTTTAATAGTTCCTTTTCTCCTGCAAATTTTCGCTGCCGTAACATTAGTGGGATATCTCTCATTTAGGAATGGACAAAAAGCGGTTAACGATCTGGCTAAACAATTAATAGATAAATCGAGTCAACAAGTTAAAGAGCATTTAGACACTTATCTCGCTTTACCTCATCAAATAAATCAGTTAAATGCAGATGCACTCGCTGCTGGAGAAATAAATCTTAAAGATCATAGAGGTAGTGAAAAGTATTTCTGGAGACAAGCAAAAGCTTTTTCTACTATTACCTTTGTTGGCTATAGTTTAATGGATAATACTGAATCTGGCGCTGGTCGTTGGATTGATGGTAAAAATCTACTTGTGTATGAAGATTTGCGGGGCAAAGCTTCAGATTATTTAGCAGATAAAAAAGGCGATCGCGCCAAACTATTGCAAAGTTATAATTTTGATATACCAGTAGAAAAATGGCGTGAACAAGCCATTAAAACAGGCAAACCCTTCTGGGCAGAAATTTTTGCTGGAGACATTGGAAATGTCAAAATTTCCAATGATGGAGAAAATCTTCAATCACAAGAAAACACTGCTAATATCGGTGAGGCTTATTCCTATATTGTTGCTCCTGCTCGATACCCAATTTATGATAGAAATAAACAAGTAATTGGTTTTTTTGACGTAGATTTACAACTTATTGATATTAGTAAATTTTTGAGTCATCTCAAAGTTAGTTTGTCGGGACAAGTTTTTATTATTGAACGCAACGGCTTATTAGTAGGAAATTCTGGTAAATCTTCAATTTTACACAAAGTTAAGGGTACAACCGAGCGAATTAACGCTCTCAATAGCCCTGATCCATTAATTAATGCGGTCGCTCAGGCTATGAAAAAACAATTTCCCTCATTTGCCTCTATTGGTAATATTAAAGAATTTAATTTTACTTTTAATAATCAGCGTCAATTTGTGCAAGTAGTACCTTGGAAAGACCAATATGGTTTAGATTGGCTAGTTGTTGTTAATGTCCCTGAATCTGACTTTATGGCACAAATTAGTGCTAGTAATCGGACGACAATATTGCTATGTTTTGCAGCACTGGGACTGGCAATAATTTTAGGAATATATACCTCTCAGTGGATTACTAAACCAATTTTGCATTTAAATCAAGTCTCAAATGCTATTGCTGAAGGTAAACTAAATCAAAATGTTGAGTCTTCTGGAATTAAAGAATTAGCTAGTCTAGCTCGTGCATTCAATTACATGGCACAGCAATTACAGGAATCATTTACTGCTTTAGAAGCAACAAATGAGAAACTAGAAAACCGAGTCGAAGAACGCACGGCAGAACTAACACAAACGCTTCAGGAACTCCAAAAAACTCAAGGTCAGCTTATTCAACAAGAAAAAATGTCTAGTTTAGGGCAATTAGTAGCGGGAATTGCCCATGAGATTAATAATCCAGTTAACTTTATTCATGGCAATTTGCCTCATGTTGAGGAATATACTGAAAATCTTTTACAATTTGTTCAATTATACAGAAAGCACTATCCTAATCCGGTAGCTGAAATTCAAAATACTGCCGAAGAGCTTGATTTAGAGTTTTTGGAGGAAGATTTACTAAAAATTCTTAGTTCTATGAAAATAGGGACTGACCGTATTCGTCAAATTGTGCTTTCTTTGCGAAATTTTTCTCGCTTAGATGAGTCTGAATTTAAGAAAGCTAATATTCATGAAGGGATAGACAGCACAATATTAATTTTGCAATATCGGCTCAAGGCGAAACCGGAACGCCCAGAAATTGAGGTAATTAAAAATTATGGAGATTTGCCACCAGTACAGTGTTACCCTGGACAACTTAACCAAGTATTGATGAATATTTTGGCGAATGCGATTGATGCCTTAGAAGATGCTAAAACTCAACAAACATCTCACGATACTCAGAAAAATTCTAGTCGGATTACCATTAACACATCACTGATTGATTCTGAGCGGGTGCAAATTTCTATTGCTGATAATGGACTTGGTATGCCCCAGGAAGTTCAACAGCAAATTTTTGACCCATTTTTTACCACAAAACCTATCGGGAAGGGAACTGGGATGGGTATGTCTATTAGTTATCAGATAATTGTAGAAAGGCATCAGGGAAAATTAGAATGCTGCTCAACCGTTGGTGAGGGGACAGAGTTTGTGATTCAAATTCCTATCAAGCAAAATCAATGAACAATTATCAATCTGCTTGCTCTGCCTCTGGAGTTAGGGGAAAATCAAAAAATCAGGGTTTATTTTCAAGCGCCCAATTCAGGGAGTGGGTAATTGATAATTGATAATTGATAATTGATAATTGATAAAGAGGTCAATTTTTATGAGAAGTCGCCGACGTTCTAGCCCTTGGATTCATCGCTGGTCTCGTGTGATCATCGGTGCGATCGCTATTTTAGGTGCTTTGATAACTGCCTATCTGACTTTTGTAAAACTCAGTGGCGGTTCTGCTGCTTGCCCTACCGACGGTTGTGAAAAAGTTTTATCTAGCCCTTACGCCAGCGTTTTTGATTTACCTCTGACGTTGTTTGGTTGTTTGGCATATACCAGCATGGCTGTATTTGCCTTGTCTCCTTTGGCAATAAAGTCCGAAGATCACAAAGACTTGCACTCTAAGCTGGAAGACTGGACATGGCTGTTGCTATTTGCTGGTGCAACCGCGATGACAGTTTTTAGCGGCTACTTGATGTATCTGCTTGCCTTTAAGATTAATGCACTGTGTATCTACTGCATAGTTTCGGCGGTATGTTCCATCAGCTTATTTGTGCTGAGTTTAATAGGTCGAACTTGGGAAGATATTGGTCAATTATTCTTTACAGGAATTGTGGTTGGTATGATTGCCATAATTAGCACTTTGGGCGTATATGCCAGTATTAATAATCCCACAACAACTGCTCAAACTGACACTCTCAGTCCTTCAGGCGAACCTCAAGCGGGAGTTGGTTGGCAAATTACTCACACATCGGGTGAGGCAGAACTTGCTTTAGCTAGTCATTTAACCAAGATTGGCGCTAAGATGTACGGCGCTTGGTGGTGTCCCCACTGCCATGAACAGAAGCAATTGTTTGGTAAAGAAGCGTTCAAGGAAGTTACTTATACTGAATGCGCCCCTGATGGCAAAAACTCACAGACCAACCTTTGTGTTAAGACTGATATCAAAAGTTATCCTAGTTGGCAAATCAAGGGTAAGCTAGAAGCGGGCGTAAAATCACTAGGAGAACTAGCTGATTTATCGGGTTATCAAGGCGATCGCAACTTTAAGTTTAAATTTCCACAAAGCTAGCCCAAGAGCAATCCCCAAGCATCCCTTTAACTTAAGCTTACCAACGTACTACTTAAAATAGTAGTACGTTTTAAATTATCGGTATTAATAAGTTATTTTCTGGAACATTTATATTTTGTAGACTTCTAATTAAATGCAAAAATCAACCTAAATTTTTAGATAATTATTAGTGCTTAGGACTCAATCCAAACTCATCGCATCTTTAAGTTATGTTTATTAGACATCTCCGCTCATTGAATGTAGAGACGCGCCTTAGCGGAGCCATGCGCGATAGCGATATTGGCGCGTCTCTACAAGAGTTCCAGGCAACGCACCTTTAATTTCTGGAGATGTCTATTGATAACTTATTACTTAACAGAAATACAGAAAACTAGAGCGTAGCTAGGTAAATGAAAAAAAGCAGTTTATGGAAAAAACTGAATAAATGGCTTCAACAAGAGCGGCGAGTATTTTTGACTGCTTCAGGTGTAGCAGGTGGCATAATTATTCTACGCATGGCTGGGCTATTACAGGCATCTGAATTGACTGCTTTAGACCAGCTAATGCAACTACGTCCGCCAGAGCCAGTTGATGAGCGGGTTGTTATTGTTAGTATTACTGAAGCAGAGATAAAAAAATGGCCAATAACTGATCAACAACTGGCTAGATTGCTCCAAAAACTTAATACATTCAAGCCTCGTGCTATTGGTTTAGATATTTATCGCAATTTTGTTCAAGAGCCTGGTCATCAAGAATTAGTCAAGACGGCTAAAAACATTCCCAACTTCATAGGCATTCAAAGAATGAAGGATAAAGAAAGTTTAGGTGTTGATCCGCCACTATTTCTTAGTAAAAAGCAGATTGGCTTTAATAACTTTCTGATAGATACTGATGGCAAAGTACGTCGCAACTTGTTGTATTGGTATGATAAAGATAACAATATCACCCAAAGTTTTGCAATCACTCTAGCTGAAGCTTATTTAAAAGCCGAAGGGCTTGAATCTAAAGCAGCAGATAGTAATCCGAATTATCTACAGTTCGGCAAAACTGTATTTTCACCCTTTTCAGAAAATGATGGTGGCTATGTAGGCGCTGATGATGGTGGCTATCAAGTGTTAGGAAATTTTCGCTCTCCAGATACGTTGCATACTGTGTCAATGGCAGATGTATTAGCAGACAAGATACCTGCAAATAAGCTGCGCGATCGCCTGATCATTATTGGTTTAGAAGCCAGTAGTTATGGGGATCGTTTTTATGCCCCATACAGTAGCAAGTTTTTTGGCGCAGCAGAGCCATTTTTTGGTGTACAAATACACGCTAACTTTACCAGCCAAATCATCAGTGCCGCGCTGGACGGTAGACCTTTAATTAAGGTTTGGTCGGATTTTGTAGAAGGTTTATGGATATTAGCTTGGTCTTGCTTTGGCGCTAGTCTTAGCTGGAAATTACGTTCCCCCAAAAAGTCAACAGTGAGTATGCTGCTGGCTGGTTCTGGACTAATTGGTATTTCTTATGTAAGTTTGCTCTTGGGTTATTGGATACCTTTAATACCAGCTTTAATTGCATTATTGGGGTCTGCTATTACGATCACAAGTTATATAGCTCATTTGGAAGAAGAATTACAACGCTCTAAAGAATTTTTACAGACAGTAATTAATACTATTGCTGACCCAATTTTTGTCAAAGATAAACAACATCGCTGGATTATTTTGAATCAAGCTTATTGTAAATTTATCGGTTATCCTTATGAAACATTAATTTATAAATCAGAGTATGATTTTTTCCCTAAAGAGCAAGCTGATGATTTTTGGAAACAAGATGAGTTAGTATTCAGTGCTGGCAAGGGGCAAGAAAATGAAGAAAAGTTTACTGATGTGAGAGGAAATACTCACATAATAGCCACGAAAAGATCACTACATAAAGATGCTGCTGGTAACTTGTTTTTAGTTGCTGTGATTCGAGATATCACGGAACGTAAGCGAATTGAGGAAGACCTCAAGAAAACGGCAGCCGAATTAATGCGTTCTAATGAAGAATTGAAGGTTTCAGGCAACCAGTTACGTCATCTGGCTTACCACGATAATCTTACAGGCTTACCAAATCGTAAACAGTTTTATGAACGCCTGAAGGAATCTTTAGAAGATGCTGCTAACAATAATAAATTAGTCGCTCTACTATTTCTTGACCTTGATGGCTTTAAGCAAGTCAATGATACACTGGGTCATGATACAGGTGATAAATTATTGAAAATAGTTGCCCAGCGACTTAAAGGGTGCTTACGGGGTAGCGATACAGTTTCGCGCCTGGGTGGAGATGAATTTACAGTTATTCTTCCTACTATTAGAAAAGAAGAAGATGCTGCTGTAGTAGCTGAAAAAATTCTAGCCGCGCTATCTCAAGCTTATATTGTCGAGGAACATAATATTTCCGTGACAGTCAGTATAGGCATTAGTATCTATCCCCTAAATGGAGACTCAGTGGAAGATTTAATTAAAAAAGCTGATGTAGCTATGTATGCAGCTAAAGATTTAGGTCGGAATCGCTATGAATTAGCTGGAAATGAGTAGGTAAGTTTTGTTTTATTTTGGCGAGAGATTAGTTAACTATCCCTACTTTGATTAAATCAATCTCAAAGCTTGAGTTTTTGAGGTCAAGCCATAGCTTGCGATTGTTAAAATAATTAGTTAAAATATTTATTAAGCATTATGAGTAATTCTCCAAAATAGGGTAAGATAGATATACTCTGTTTAAATAGGGATTTAATCTCAGTAAATCCCACAATCGAAACATTTTATTAAACTTTTGGATAATATGCTTGACCGTATATATACTGAAATAACTTTCAATAAGCCCAATTAACTGATGGGAACGAGTGCTATGGCTACTTACCTCCGACTCACAGCGCCTGTGACTTTACTGATTTGTTTACAACTAATCAGCACTGGTAAGGTTTGTGCCACACTTCAACCAACTCAAAATTGGATCAGGTGGTCGGAAACTACCTTATTAGCGTCTAAGTCCCCAGTAAATCTAAAAATTCTCACATTTCCACCCCCACCTCCAAAGCCAGATAAAAAATCCCCTACGACAACTGAAGCTGGTGGTGGACGCTAAGATTAGCGTAATTCTGTTGCTGTGGGTGAAGATTTTGACCAGCGATTTTTCTCGACTAAGGTATGAACTTGCCATACTGGGTCTGAGTCCCGAAAATCGAGTCGATAGTGTCCGCCACGACTTTCTTGACGAAAAGCAGCACTCTTAAGTATTAAAAACGCTACATCAAGTAAATTCCGAGTTTCTCCCCAAGTTTTTAATTCAGTATTAGCCTGATCTTCGGGGAAATAAACATTTTCTCTTGGCTGTAGGTGCAGCAGATATTGACTAATGGGCAGGTTGTTAAATTCTTGCATCCATATTTCCACTTGTGCGATCGCATGATCTAAAACATCCTGACTCCGACATATACCAGCAGATTGCCACATTAAGCGAGGTAAATCTTGTCTTAGTGAAAGAATTTTTGCTTGTTGATCCCCAGAGAGAAGGGAGGAGGGAGGAGAGAGGGGGGAGGAGAGAGGAGGGAGGAGAGAGTGGGTTTTTTCTATCTGAATTTGGCTTAATTGAGCGCCAAAAACAATACATTCTAGTAAAGAATTACTTGCTAAACGATTAGCACCGTGAACTCCTGTACTAGCGGTTTCTCCAATAGCATACAAATTCTTAATAGAAGTACGGTTTAGCAGATCTGTGGCAATTCCGCCCATCCAGTAGTGCGCGGCTGGCGCAACCGGAATTGGTTCGCTGAAAATATCAATTCCCCAATTTTGGCATACCTGAATAATGTTAGGAAATCGGTGGCGAATTTTTTCTGCGGGAATAGGTTGTAAATCCAACCAAACATGATCATTAGTAGGATCGGCGGAGGTTTTTTGCAAGTGGCTGAAAATAGCACGGCTGACAATATCTCTGGGAGCAAGTTCGCCTTTAGGGTGGTAATCATAAGCAAACCTTCGCCCCTGTGAGTCTACTAAATGAGCGCCTTCGCCTCGTACTGCTTCACTAATTAAAAATCTTGGCGCACCAGCTTTAGTTAAGGCTGTGGGGTGAAATTGCACAAACTCTAAGTCTCTCAGAATTGCCCCGGCACTAGATGCGATCGCCACTCCATCACCCGTACTCACTGCGGGGTTAGTTGTCTGAGCAAAAACCTGACCTCCGCCTCCGGTTGCCAAAACTACAGCAGATGCTCGCACCCAGGTAATTTGTCCCTGATAAATTAAGCTAATTCCCTGACAATCATTTGTTTCAGGATTCATCCACAAACTTAAGGCAAATGCTTGAGAAAGCACAGTAATATTCTTGCGACTTAACACTTGGTAAGTGAGAGTACTCACCATTGCCCTACCAGTAGTGTCAGCAGCATGAAGAACGCGCGGACGAGAATGAGCAGCTTCTAAAGTTAAAGCTAAATTTTCTCCTTTGCGATCGAACGTCACACCCATATCTACTAAAGATTGGATGCAGCTTGGCGCGTGTTCTACTAAAAACTTAACAGCTTCTACGTCACAAAGCCCTGCACCTGCATGAATGGTGTCTTCAAAGTGCAAAACTGGTGAATCAGTGGGGTCAACCGCAGCAGCAATACCTCCTTGCGCCCAGTCACTAGCAGACAGAGGTAAATCATCTTTGCTGATCAATCCTACTTGTAAAGATGCTGGTAGGCAAAGTGCAGCATAAAGACCAGCAGCACCAGCACCTACTACCAGAACATCAAAATATATTGGGTGATTGGTCATGGGTGATTGGTGATTGGTGATTGGTCATTGGTCATTGGTCATTGGTCATTGATAATTGATAATTGTTAATTGTTAAAGAAATAACCCACCCCAAGACAAGAGGAGTGGGCAATCATCAAGACTTACTGAGACTCAGTAGTTATAGCAACCGCGCTCGTCAGTTAAAACAAAATCTCTTCTGAAACCCTTGGGAACAAAGGCGCATGATGTAGAGACGCGCCATGGCGCGTCTCTACAGAGGAACCGCTAGATTAGTAGACACCATTGTTATAGCGATCGCCACCTTCCACGAAGACATCCGAAGGGTCTGTCACCGTGAAATCGTTGAGATTAGCTTGTAACATTTCTTTTTGGTGGTCAGTTAATCCTGAAATTTCCAGGACATCATCTACCTTTTCGTAGGGAGCATTATCAACGACTTTCTTTGCCAAAGTAGGATACATCCCTGGATATTTGCGAAATGCTCGAACATTAGTGTTGTTCAAGTCGATTTTTTTGCCAAACTCAGCTAGTTTATCGTCAGCACGGTTGCGTAGAGGAGTTTCAACGGCAAACAGTGCGCTATTGTGTAGGGTTACACCAGTCAAATTAGCTGCGATCGCGTTTTCGGGCAGACTAAACCATCCCAAGCAGCCTACTACTAAAAATAGCCCTGCCAACAAACGAGTTATTGCTTTCATCAAATTAATTCCTCCTTCCACAGCATGATTGAAGCTAGTGCTTCATCTATTAGTTTAAGTTTTGTTTTCTATCCTCTCATCTTATTGCTTTAAAGTACCAGCAAGCCTGATGAGATGTAACAATCAATGTTAGATAAAGCTTATAAAATCTTTACATAGTGCTAAACTCCGACCGGAGAACCGGAGTTCTATGGCATTATATACAAGCATCCCTGTAAAGGTTCCCAGAAATTTTTTTATGACTCTTCGACTAGGCGACCAAGTACCCGATTTCACCCAAGATTCTACTGAAGGTTCAATCAACTTTTATGAATGGGCTGGCGACAGTTGGGTAGTATTATTCTCCCACCCCAAAGATTTTACCCCAGTTTGTACGACTGAACTAGGGGAAGTTGCCCGCCTTAAGCCAGAATTTGACAAACGCAACGTTAAAGCTCTTGCTTTGAGCGTTGACGATGTTGAATCTCACAATGGTTGGGTTGGCGATATTGAAGAAACTCAGGGACATAAGCTGAATTATCCAATTTTGGCAGACCCCGATAAGAAGGTTTCTGACCTTTATGATATGATTCACCCAAATGCCAACGCAATGCAAACAGTTCGGTCAGTTTTTCTGATTGATCCGACTAAAAAATTGCGTTTAAGCTTCACTTACCCACCCAGCACTGGTAGGAACTTTGACGAATTGCTCAGGGTAATTGATTCTCTGCAACTAACAGATAACTACAGTGTGGCAACTCCTGCCAACTGGAAAGATGGCGATGATTGTGTAATTGTTCCTTCTATTCAAGATCCCAAAGAGTTGGAAGAGAAGTTTCCCAAGGGTTACAAAGCAGTTAAGCCTTATCTGCGGATGACACCTCAACCTAATAAGTAAGAATAGGTTATTCAATAATCATCACTTAGATTACTCCCTTCCCACTATGGCGAATACCTATTTTAAAAACCGCCAAGACGCAAAGAACGCCAAGGAAAAAGAAGAATATAATCGGTAATCTTTTAGTGGGAAGGGAGTAATTACAACAGCCTGACTTGTAACAGTAACAACAGTCAGGCTGTTTGCTATGGTTGGTTATATGCAAGATGTGGGTAGTTTGAGCGATCGCGTAGCGACTCATAAGGAGTATCGCATTCAACTTTATTTAATTAAATTGCACGTTATTACGCTGCTATCAGCCAAAATTTTTAAAGTAAATATAATTTAGGTAATTTGGGAATGGATATCAAAAATGGGTTTGTCGGCTCCGTTGGTAACACGCCACTGATCCGCTTAAATAGATTTAGTGAGGAAACTGGCTGCGAAATCTTAGGGAAAGCAGAATTTCTCAATCCAGGCGGTTCGGTAAAAGATCGGGCAGCACTATATATTATTGAAGATGCTGAAAGAAAAGGTTTACTTAAGCCTGGTGGTACGGTTGTCGAAGGAACCGCAGGTAATACGGGTATTGGTTTAGCTCATATTTGCAATGCCAAAGGTTACAAATGCCTGATTTTCATTCCCGATACCCAATCTCAAGAAAAAATTGATATGTTGAGGACGTTAGGTGCGGAAGTGCGTCCTATTCCTGCTGTTCCTTACAAAGACCCAAATAACTATGCCAGAATTTCTGGCACAGTAGCAGCACAGATGGAAAATGCGATCTGGGCTAATCAGTTTGATAATTTAGCTAATCGCATAGCACATTATGAAACAACTGGGGCAGAAATTTGGGCGCAGACTGAGGGTAAAGTTGATGCTTGGGTAACTGCTACGGGTACTGGTGGAACTTTGGCGGGGGTGTCATTGTTCCTGAAGGAGAAAAATCCGGCAATTAAAACTGTTTTAGCAGATCCGATGGGTAGCGGGTTGTATAGTTATGTGAAGACTGGGGAAATTAAAATTGAAGGTAACTCTATTACAGAGGGTATCGGTAATAGCCGCGTTACTGCCAATATGGAAGGCGTACCTCTAGATGATGCTATCCAAATACATGATACTGAGGCGGTGCGGGTAGTTTATCGCCTGCTGAGGGAGGAAGGGTTATTTTTAGGCGGTTCGACTGGAATTAATGTTGCAGCAGCAGTAGCTTTAGCCAAGCAAATGGGAAAAGGTCATACTATTGTTACGATACTTTGTGATAGTGGGTCGAGGTATCAGTCGCGGTTGTTTAATCCAGAATGGTTAGCATCTAAGGGGTTATTGCCTGATTAAATTAGGTCAATTCATATCTTTAGGACTTACGCACCGAAAGCCTGAAATCTAAATCCCCCTAAATCCCCCTTAAAAAGGGGGACTTTGAATTTCGCACTGTTGCTCTAAAATATCTTTCAACTGCTTTGTTGCATCCCATTGATAAAATCAGTCCGCGCTGCCAAAATATCAGAGATTTGCACGCAACGCACTAACAAAGCAATATCTAAATCTGGCAAAAATGCACTTCTGTTAATTTGCTCATAATTATCTTCGCGCAGTCGATAAAGCACAAGTTGATTATTTTCCCAAAACCAAACTTCAGCAATTTTCAACCGCTTGTACTTTTCTAGTTTATCTATCCCCCCGCTAGTAATAGTGACTTCAATTGCTAAATCGGGATGTTCTTTTTTCTCCCCTAAATAGTAAGATTCATCTGGCTCAAATGAGACATCTTTGCTTTTGTCCTTGCGAGTCGAATTTCCAACTGGAATAAACTTAATATGCCGTTCAAAGAAATAAGCTTCTAACAAAATAGCTAACATTTTTTTGAAAATTTCATGTGGTTCACCAGTGGTCATAAATTCCACGCATCCATCTAAATAAGTAATTCGCAAACCAGGCGCATCTGCAATTAATGATTCTATCGCCTCAAATTGCTCCCAAGTATAACAACCTGGTAAAGTAAATCGCTGTTCTTTAAGAGTTGTTATTGGTTCTGAAACTTGTAGGATCATGGGGGTAATGCTCTCCTCAAAATGAGTAGCTCTTTTCTAGTATAAAGAATTGTAGGAACTGCTGAACGAAGTTAATAGGACTTACTTCTAGATCCCCCTAAATCCCCCTTAAAAAAGGGGACTTTGAAGTTCCCCCTTTTTAAGGCTAGGGGGGATCTAAATTTCTAGCTTTCGGTGCTTAAGTCCTATTTAATTTGAAGGTTTAATATTCGCCACATATTGCTTTAATACAGGTGAAATAGTATAAAAACTTGCTTGTTGTTCTATTAAACAACGCCGTGATAATGATTGTATTGCGTTGAGTAAATCAGTTGCTGTAATTAAGCTATTTTCTAACAGTTTGGCTAGGTTGACTGGTTCGCTTTCTTGTGCCAACAATAAGATAACTTGTTTTTCTATAGGAGATATGCGATCGCACTGCCCTTCTAAAACATCTTTCAAATCTTCCGGTAACAATATCGTATCATTAGGAAACAACTCAGTCGCGCATCCTCCCAAATCTTGAAGCAAAGTTGCCACAGTTTTTAAATATAAAGGATTGCCTTGATAACGCTGAATGAGTGCTTCCCAATTATCAACTTCTTCTAACCCATAATCTTTTAGTATTTCCCGCCCGCCTGCAACATCTAAACCTTTAAGTTGTAAGCTACGAATGTGAGTATTTTTGCTATTAAGAGGAACTTCTCTAGGTTGTTCCCAACCGATTAATATAAAACAGCTTTGATGGGATAATTTTTCTATCTGTTTGAATAAATTGCGATATTCTTCATAGCTTTGTTTATATTTACCTGCAAACTCACCACTACTGAACAAGTTATGAATATCATCCAAGACTACTAAACAACGATGTTTTTGTAGATATTTAATTAACGGTAAGCATTTTTGATTAGTTGCAGATAAATCTAGCTTTTCCGACTGCGAGAAAAACCGTATCAAGTTATCTTCAAATTCAGCAAAGGTGGGGGATGCTTCTAAACTATGCCAAACTACATACTCAAATTCATCTTTAATTTGTTGAATTAGTTGCGCTGCTAATGTGGTTTTACCAATACCACTAATACCAGTGAGTGATATTAGGCGACAGCGTTGTTGTAAAATCCCTGTTTTAAGTGTTTCGAGTTCAAGAGTGCGATTATAAAAATCACCCAACTCTGGCATTTCGCTTAAATCTTGATGCGAGGTGGGAGATTGTTTTGTGTTAGATGCTTCCTGATTGATTGGGTGTGAGTTGGATATATCTGGTGGATGTCTAGCTTCTCCACAGATGTTAAAACTACCGCTTACTACAACGTCTTGTGCAAATGTTAAAACATTAGAGTTTTGCAACCTTTCTAGTGTTGATCGTAAATTAGATTTATTAACATCTTCTCCTAACTCTTCTGAAAGCATCTGCCACAACTTTGATCCGACATCTCTAACACGACTTTCCGAACAGTCTAAATCTTTAGCTATTTGCTTATATTTATCACGTTGTAGAGTTCCTCGCAATACCGCCTCTTGTAAATCGCTGAGGTGTTGACCTGTGTTTGTAAATACTATTTCATCAGCAATTTTTAACATTTCTTCAATATTCATTGCCAAGGCAGATGCTATTATTTTATGTATTCTAGATCACATGGGCAGACTTTTTAATACATTTTCGCACAAATCTATATTAAATAAAATTAAATTCAACAAAATCTTTGGCAATATAGAACATTTTTGAGCTAGACAAAGCTTTGATTTATAAGGAATGATTAAAAAAGTATTAAAACGCCAACCTATGAATTAAAAGCTTGCACCTTTGTACGCCGTAATATAGCTCTACAGTTGCATTCTCGTTAAAACTTAGAATGCCGTACTTTATAAAAATTAATCATGCTAAAAGTTTCGAGAGTATCACCTGTAATATTGACTGCTGTAGTATTTGCTCTAACTACATCACCTGCTTGGGCTAGGAGTGTAAGGATTCCAGTAGGGTTAGCGGCTCGTATAGGTGTGCAACTAGCCAGAGTTCCAGAGCTTATAGTACCTTTTTTCGTCATTTGTGGAGTAACTTTTGCAATAACACAGGATGCAGAGACCGCCTTTGCAATGCCATTTATAATAGGCTTTTTCATGCTTATATTTCATGCCTGTACAGGATAGCAAGTAATAAATCAAAGCATTGAACACTTGAACAGCTTACTAAATAAATAGTTCACCATATTATGAAGATTATGAGCATTGCAATCTTTGTTGCATTTTTCAACACGGGTTGTAGTTTATTTCAACCTAGTGTTAAAGTGTGTGGAAATCAATTCCGGCAAGGAGAAAATTTACCTTTAAACTATTCTAAAATAGATGAGAGTTTCCTCAAATCGTTACAACAAGTAACAAAAAATAATGGCGACGTGGTTAATCTGCCGATTAGTGGTCAAGATTTCATGAATTCTATATCTACACCAGCATACTTTTACTGGTCTGCTGGTTTTGGATCCAGGGCAAACGCATCAAAATTTGGTGCGACCGCCGCAAGGCGGCGCGCAAGCTTCGCCACTGCGATCTGGATTTTCTATGAAGTTGTCAATTGTGCGATCGTTGTGGCAGTATAAAGTAGAAGGGGGAGTTATTGCTAAAAACGGTAAGTTGTCGTTATAGCCATAATGTGGTAATCATTTTTCTTGGGTAAGTCAGAGCTTGTGAACCGTAAGTTATAGCTGGAATTGTACTGAGAGCAATAAGTACGGGATCGGGAATTTATGTGAGCGTAACTCTCACACTAAGATCCGTTCATTTCTCTGTGAGGGGAAAATTGGAGCGTGATTATTGCTAACTAGATAAAATGAGGAGCAGGTAATCGTCATCCATTGATGCTAAATAACGTTTATTATTTAGACTTAATTTTCGACTTTTTTCCTGGTTTAATAGGTTAACTGCAATGTGACGTATCACAGCAAAATTCTGTGGGGCATTATCGGAACGAATACGGGAATTATCTTCATTAAATGTCACGTCTAATACCCAATGAAGACGGTTTTCTACTTCCCAATGGCTACGAACTGCCTGTCCAAATAACTTGGCATCATTTGATGATATACTGCTAATATAATAACGAGTTTCCTGCTCAACTTTCCCCTAAAAACGGCGTTCTGATTCTACAACGCCCACACTAAAAAAGCTCGACCAATTATTATCAGTATCTATTAAGTCAGCAACATCTTTAGAGCAGCCAGCAACGACGAATTTCAATTCGACCGTGATTTTTATTTATGGTTTCATAATAGCTATGGTCAACACCTTTAAATTCGTTCTTTAGACCCTGTTTAAATAACTGTTCTATATCCTTATATAAATAGCCTTGGTTTTGTTTAACTGTTAAAATATAGTCAGCTTCACGCTCAATAATTAGTTTGGCAATATCTTTCTGACATCCCATTGCATCAATAGTAACAATACAACCAGCAATCTCTAAAACCTTGAGCAGTTCTGGAATTGCGGTAATTTCATTTGACTTATCATCAACTTTTACTTGTCCTAAAACGAGCCGATTAGCTGTTGCCCAAGCACTGACCATGTGAATAGCACTTTGAGCGTTGGCAGTATTATATGAATGGCATAAAGTTTTACCGTCAATGGCAATTACTTCCCCATTTGTTAACTTACTAATAGCTTTAATCCAATCAATAAAGCACCGTTGAAATTCTTCGGGGTCAATACGTGCAAATACCCGTGCAAAAGTATCATGAGAAGGGATGCCATTTGGTAATGCTAGAAATTGCGAGAACCACTTATGTTTAGCTTTACCATAAAGTTCGATTTGTTCCCAGCCATCCGCGCCACAAATCACAGCACATACTGCAATAGTAATAATATCAATTAACTGGTGTAGCTTAGAGCGTTCTATTCTTGGATCTTTTAAACTAGAAAAGTGGTCAGTAATTGTAATTTTAGGTGGAAGTTTCACTGCTCAGTTATTTATGAACGTGCCTTGCTTATATATTACTTTTTAACAAATTATTCGCAGCCAAATTTTGATGCGTTTGCCCTGATGACCACCCCTCATGCTCGCGTTTATTTCCACCCAGCTACTTAATTAATTTATGTCTCAGCCTAATCCTCACATTTCTTCGGGGTTAAGTAACTCTCACTCAGCTAAGATGAAGCGGTTGCGATCGCTCAGTTATATCCTCGATAATGCTATTGCTATTCCAGGTACGCGCTATCGTGTTGGAATTGACCCCATCTTGGGAATGCTACCAGGCGCAGGTGATTTCTTGGGAACTGCATTCTCAGCTTATATTGTGATGGAAGCAGCTTTACTAGGTTTACCCAGACCTACGCTATTACGCATGGTTTCTAATATTATTTTTGATAGCGTAGTTGGTGCAGTACCTGTATTGGGTGACTTGTTTGATTTTGCCTGGAAAGCTAATGTTAAAAATATGGCTTTGCTGGAAGCACATATGGCTTCTCCCCAGGCGAGTAAAAGGGCAGATTGGTGGTTTATTATCCTGCTTTTGGCTGGTTTAATCCTAGTGGTAGTTGGGATAACAGCAATTAGCGTTTTTGTTTTAAAATTGCTGTTTCAAGCTATTAACGGTTAATATTTATGCAGGATTGGTGGCAAGCTACGTTTCCTAAAGGTCGGCAAAGTATCACAATTACTGATGCTAATGGTTATCCTGTTTCGATTGCTTATGGGGAGAAAGGAACAGGTAAACCTTTAATTTTAGTGCATGGTATTGGGAGTTGGAGTTATGGCTGGCGTTATAATATTGAGCAATTATCCCAATATTTTCGGGTAATTGCTTTTGATGCTAAGGGTAATGGTTTTTCTGATAAGCCAGTATATCCAGATAAACCTGGACATCAAACGATTGAATTATCCAGAATTATTCAAGCTTTCTGTGATGAACCTGCTTTGGTTGTGGCAGAATCTTTAGGGGCGTTAACAGCACTTGCTTGTGTAGAATCACACCCAGAGTTATTTGATAAATTAGTATTAATTAATGTACCAATTTTTCCGCAAGGGATACCTAATCGTGGTATGCAATTTTTATCAAGTATGCCATTGGATTTAATTAAGATAGTTGATCAATTGCGTTTGGCAAATTTATTTTCACCGTTGGTAAGGTATATTTTTGCAATTGAAAGGCAAGATGTTGTGGTGGATGCAACGGCGATAACTGAAGAAGATGTTTATTGGATAACTTATCCGTATATAGAGTTTCCAAATACTGTTACAAAATATACTGAGGATTTACAACACGCAGCTATTGAGATTCAAAGGTTGCAACAAAATTTGCCGAGTTTGATTGGTGATATTCAAGAAAATTTAGGGAATATAACTTGTCAGACGTTAATTTTATGGGCTGATAAAGATAATTGGTTCCCTGTTAAAGATGGGGAGAAATTACAGAGGCTTATACCTAATTCTAGATTAGAAATTTTATATAATTGTGGGCATGATGCGGCGGCGACTTGTCCAGATCAGGTTAATCAGGGTATTATTGAGTTTTTGTGCGATCGCTAATCAATATAGTTCCTCAAAAATATTAGTTGATTGACCATTTCTTCTCCTGACTTAGTAGCAATTAATTTCATAAGTCCACGCAAAATCTCACCAAGTGAATTTTGTTGCTGTGAACCTATGATAATTCCTGCATGAGTTCTTGCTTCTGCCATATAAATACTGTGTAAACGGCAGAAATCCCCAGCATTATAAGTATAGATAGATCGTCCCTGATTAGTTGCTAATATCAATTGTTCTGGATCGCTAATACCAGTTGTTCTCGCTTCCCCAACGGTTGTTACATCTACATCACGGGCGCGTAAAGCTTGGACAAGTAGCTGATCCATTGCATCTTCATCTATATATAAACTAATTTGGCTCATGCAATACCTACTTCGTATTCATTCGCCAAACGTTCGTAATCAGCTACTTCTGCTGCTAAATATCCTTCTATCTCATCTTTATTAGCGTGATAGTAAGTTAATGCTGCATATACTTGCGCTAAAGTTAAGTGTCCAATGCGATGAGCTATTTCTTCAGCATTCAATCCCATTTTGTACCAAACGGCAATTCTTTGAACGGAAACTCTAGTTTCGGCAATGCGCGGACGACCTCCACAAGTTTCAGGTGTTTTGATAATTAGTGTACTAATATCAATGGCTGTTGACATAATTCCCTCTGTGGAATTGAGATTATATTTTAATATATTTTAAGTAATTAATTGACCTAATTTTACAATATTTATAATAGTATCTCCTGGCTGTAAGTTTATAACCCTATTGATGTTCTTTTATTGCTGCAATCTTCCGTCAGCATCATAAGTATAAGTTTAATCAATTTGTAATTTTAGTAGGTACGTCTCTGGGAGGTTGAGCAGCTATTGATTTTCCCCTAAGTTATCCACAAGCTGTGGAAAA
Organism: uncultured cyanobacterium; assembly: GCA_963711165.1. Lineage (GTDB taxonomy): Bacteria > Cyanobacteriota > Cyanobacteriia > Cyanobacteriales > PCC-9333 > Crinalium. The sequence goes on from CAVQDG010000039.1 coordinate 153,274, forward strand.
GCTGGTTTTAATTAATCGCATGGGTTATCTGAGTGCTTTATGATTAGGGCAATTGCTGTTTGCGCCTCTAGTTTTTTGGGCTGTGGAATACTGGCGCGAAGGCAAATTTCAGGCGCTTAATTTAGCGATGCTTATAAAAATATTCAATAATTCCTCGTCACCAGTCCCCAGCCACCAAAGCCTAAATATATAAACAAGGAGGCAAAAATCATGTGATAATAATCCAGCTATCTCTGAATGCTTGCTGCTAAATGGCTGAAATAACCGATTCCGCTAATGAACTCATAGCTGCTTTGAATATCGGCGCTGATCTGAATTTCGATTTGCCGAATCCAGAGGATGAACAGATTTCAGAGATGGATTTTCAGCAGCAGGTGGATGATGCTTGGCTGGTGTGCGATCGCTTTGACTTGCAAACGGAAATCTGGCGCGGTAGGATTTTACGGGTAATCCGCGACAGAGAGAAGAAAGGCGGTGACGGTAGAGGTACAGGTTTTCTCAACTGGCTAAAAGATCGCGAAATTAGTAAAAGTCAGGCTTATTCTTGGATTGAATTGGCAAATAGTGCCGATAAGTTGTTGGAAGAAGGGCATTTAGATCCATCTTCGATTAATAATTTCAGCAAACGCGCTTTTGTGGAAACAGCTAAAGCTTCCCCAGAAATCCAGCAATTAGTAACTGAGGCAGCACAAAAAGGCGATCGCATTACTCGTCGTGAAGTACGTCAACTTACTGATGAATGGACGGCGATGAGTTCTGATTTACTTCCAGATGAGGTAAAAGAAAAGGCAGCAGATGGTTCTATCCCTACTCGCTATCTCGCACCTTTAGTTAAGGAAATTGAAAAGTTACCCCCATCTCATCAAACAGCTTTACATCACGAAGCTGCTATTAATCCTAGTGTGGATACAGTTAAACAATTAACTTCAGATGCGAAAAATTTAGCTAAGTATTTAGATGCAGGGGCGCAAGTGCAAGCGATTAACCAATCATCTTTAGATCTAGAAATGGCGCTAGAAGAAGCTTTGCGCTTGGGATGTTTGAATTTAGCTGCTGATATGGTGAAGCAAGCCGCACAGGTAGAACAAACTATCGCTAAGTTCTATATGACCTGGAAACGTTTAGGTGGTCTTTCAGATAGATTATATGTGGATACTGGGGCGAGTACTCCACATTTGCGATCGCTCCTTAATTGCTTAGATCGTCTTTCTGGTGACATTATCGAAGTTGCACTTGATGATAGTGGCGATCGCACTATTCGCTTGAAAGTTTTAAGTGATGCTGATTAATTTTGATTACCTCGGTAATGCCAAATGTCGGACTGGTAGTGTTAAAAAAGGTTAAAACTCGCGCATTGGGCAAAACATCACGCGGGCAAGATGCCCGCACTACATTTGTGGTTAGCTAAATGTAGAGACGTGGCGAAGCTTTGCCATGCGCGAACTTCGCACTTTGGCGCGTCTCTACATCCCCTTACCAGCCCGTTGAACTAATCTCTGTGTCAGAGTTAACGGGAGTATTGCTTATTTGATTAGCCTCCGACAGAGATAAAGTCATTAAGCTTAAACTTACCGTAAAGGTAATAGACCAAAACAATTTCGACCAATTTAAACAATTCATGTTAAAGCTGCTGTTTTTATTCAAGTTGGGATTTTTTTATGCAGTCTGTAATACTAACTTGGTCGTGCTTGTTTATTGAAAATATTAATCAGCCAAAAAAATTGATAGTGTGATTATAGTAGCTTACTTGCAGATAATCTTGATATCTAAAACTAACTTATTGAAAATTTTGCTTTGAATTTAAACAAGATAGCTTTAAAGATATTTATGATACTTACTTATACAAAGTTTATTACCTGACAGTCATCATCAAAAATATATAGACCGAGCATCTACAAAAGGTATTAAATAATTTAGGACTTACGCACCGAAAGCCTGAAACCTAAATCCCCCCTACCCCCCTTTTTAAGGGGGGGAAATTCAAAGTCCCCCAATTTATGGGGGGATTTAGGGGGATTTCTGCTTAAGTCCTCTGATTTAGGCTGTGTGGTTCACTTAGCGCGGTAAACTCAGATGTTGCACCTGATTTCGTTTACCAAGCGTGCTGGGAGAGAGAAACATTGGGTATAGAATTACGCAGTTATGTATTTATAGATAGCTTACAAGCTCAACACGCAGCTTATATAGGGACAGTGGCGCTAGGGTTTTTACCCTTACCAGGGGATGCTTCACTATGGATTGAAATCTCACCAGGTATTGAAATAAACAAAATTACAGATATTGCCCTCAAGTCTGCCTCTGTACGTCCTGGGGTGCAGGTAGTCGAGCGACTTTATGGCTTGTTAGAAGTTCATTCTAGCCGACAAGGGGAAACACGCGCTGCTGGTAAAGCGATTCTAGATTTCTTGGGAGTTCGTCAACAAGACTGTATCAAGCCCCGCGTAATTTCTAGTCAAATTATCCGTAATATTGATGCTCATCAAACACAACTAATCAATCGTACTCGGCGGGGACAATTGCTGTTAGCAGGGCAAACCTTGTATGTTTTAGAAGTTGAGCCTGCGGCTTATGCAGCCTTAGCAGCTAATGAGGCGGAGAAGTCAGCATCTATTAATATTCTAGAAATTAACGCTGTGGGCAGTTTTGGACGACTTTATTTAGGGGGAGAAGAACGAGATATTATTGCTGGTGCTGCTGGTGCGTTGGCGGCGTTGGAAAGTGTGCCTGGGCGGGAAAACCCTGCGGCTAGGAAGGAGGGAGGAGAGAGGAGAGAGGAGGGAGGAGAGAGGAGAGAGGAGTGAGGAGGGAGGAGAGAGGAGTGAGGAGTGAGGGGGGAGGAGAGAGGAGGGAGGAGGGAGGAGAGAGGAGAGAGGAGTGAGGAGGGAGGAGAGAGGAGAGAGGAGGGAGGAGGGAGGAGAGAGGAGGGAGGAGTTAAATTTATTTTTGATATTAAAGTTAATGTTAATCATCATTCTGACTCCTGACTACTGAATTCTGAATTCTGACTTCTAAACAAAGATTAAACATAGGAAATTGATTGATGGCAAATTTAGAGCATTTGGCACTACTGAAAAAAGGTGCTGTTATTTGGCTTGAGTGGAGAAAAAACAACTTAGATATAGAACCAGATTTAAGTGAAGCTAACTTAATTAAAGTTAATTTCAGAGGTGCTAACTTGAGCGGAGTTAACCTGAGTAGGGCTGATTTATATCAAGCTAAACTAATATCCGCTAACTTGAGTAATGCTAACCTCAGCCTTGCCAACCTTCATGCGACTGAAATGATAGAAGCTGAATTAATTGCAGCTAACTTAATTGGGGCTAATTTAATTGACGCTAAACTCAGCAATGCTGATTTAAGTAGTGCTAACTTAATGGGCGCTAACCTAATGGGTGCTAATCTCAAAGGCGCTGATTTAATTGAAGCAAACTTGAGCGGTGCTGACTTCATTACTGCTAATTTGAGGGAAGCTAATTTGAACAATTCTTCCCTGATTTATGCCAAGTTTTATGAGGCGGAATTAATTGGCGCTTACCTTTATAAAGCTGACCTTTCTAAGGCTAATTTAAGTAACGCACATTTGGGAGAAGCTTACTTAGTCGGAGCTAATTTAAGTAACGCTGAACTAAAAAAAACTGACTTGAGATGGACTAACTTAAGTAAAGCAAATTTCACAGGTGCTAACTTAATTGGCGCTAATTTGAGAGGTGCTAATCTGAGTAAGGCTAATTTTACAGGTGCAAATCTTACTGATGCTAACCTAGATAACATTAATCTGCACAAAGCTAACCTTGAAGGTGCAATTATGCCTGATGGAACAATTCATCGGTGAAGTAACGCAAAACAAAGGACAAGAGACGCGCCAATATCGCACTTAGCGCATGGCAAAGCTTCGGCACGTCTCTACATTTGACGTTTGTTTTAATGCTTAATTACATTTCTCTGACGCGCTAATTCTAACTGGCGCTGTTTTTCCTGCATTCGAGCTTTTTTTTCTTCCGTCAGACTATCAAAGCAATTGGGACAGCAAACTCCTTGTTGATATTTTTCTGAAACTTTATCTTCTTCTGAGATAGGATGACCACATCCCCGACACCCATCATAAGACCCTTCCTCTAACCCATGTTTGACAGCTATACGCTCATCAAATACAAAACATTCACCTTCCCAAAGGGTTTCTTCTGCTGGTACTTCTTCTAAGTATTTCAGAATACCACCTTGCAAGTGATACACTTCTTGGAAACCTTGCGACAACATAAAAGCAGATGCTTTTTCGCAACGAATTCCTCCAGTACAAAACATTGCTACTTTCTTGTGTTGATTGGGGTCAAGATTTTGCTGCACATATTCAGGAAATTCGCGGAAAGATTTTGTTTGCGGAGAAATCGCCCCCTGGAATGTGCCGATATCTACTTCATAATCATTGCGAGTATCAATCAGCACTACGTCAGGGTCAGAAATTATGGTATTCCAATCTTTAGGATTAACATAAGTGCCAACTTGCTCATTTGGGTCAACAGGAACACCCAATGTAACGATTTCTTTTTTTAGTCGCACCTTCATACGCTCAAATGGTGCTGAGTCTGTGGAAGACTCTTTATGCTCAAGGTCTGCAAAATGTGGGTCAGAGCGTAGATATGATAATACAGTATCAATGGCTGTGCGATCGCCCGCAATTGTTCCATTAATTCCTTCATCCGCAAGCAGAATTGTACCCTTAATACCTTGTTCTATGCAGTAAGCCAGTAAGGAGTTTTGTCGTTCTGCAATATCCCCTAACTTCACAAACTTATAAAAAGTTGCAACAACTTGAGTCATTTTTTCTGTCTAATATTCCTCTTAAAAATACTCTACTCAACAAATCTCCTGCAACCTTTAACTAGGCTGTTAATTTCTCAAACTTACCCCAGGCAAGTTTTTACAATCATCTCCATATAAAATACGTTGCTTTCCGTCGAGATAACCATGTACACACCACCCATTCCGCTTTATCCAAGCATCGTATCCAAAAATTGTAGCAACGCTAGTTGCAGCAATTAATACTATTCCTCCTGCTGCTATTGCAATGTACTGCCACCATTTAATTTTAGTTTCTTTCATATATTGTTTTATTTATAAGTGTAAATGGGAAATTAAACTTTTTTAGCTATTAATAATATATCTTTAACCGAAGCAACCTAAATTAAATGTAGAGACGCGCCATGGCGCGTCTCTACTAACTCCAGTCCCGTTAAAAATTTAGGCGAAATTTGGAGTTTGCCCACAGTATCCATTGCTACTCATGTACGGATTTTTACTTTGTTATTTTGGTCAAAAACAGGTGGTGTAGCAGATCGATCTACTAATAAACTGTCCACTCCATCTACACGCAAACGTACAAAATAATCGCCAGCAGGAATTCCTCTGATTTTAAAAACTAGACTTGTACGGTTTGGATCAATTTCTTCTGGGATAAGTGCGCGATCGCCTAGCAATAATACTACTCTCTGTCCCAATTTTACTGGTGGTTGAGACGTTAACGTTAATAAATTTCTCTCAAGGTCTAAGTTATCTATTTTGATGCTAGGTGCTAATGAGAATGGTAGGGCATTACTTGTTTGTTTATTTTGATCCTGTATTACTTGCACTGCTACACTATAAATTCCTATTTGCCAATTACTAGGTTCTTCTCCAGGCGACCAAATACCTGCTTGATTCGATAAGGGAATATTTAATTCTGTTGCTGTTGTTGCTGGTAACTCCACTCTTATCGGTTTGGCAAAACTTGGATGGCTAAACAAGGCATATACTTTGCTGTTTGCGCGATTTAAGTGATGTCCCTTTAGTGTCAAAACTTCACCCAAGCGCACGCTAGATTGCCGATTAGGGGGTTCTACTGCTTGTAAGGTTGGAAAGGAAGGCGTGAGATTTGTTTGTGCAATCATGCCCTTATCTTCACTACCGCGAGTTAATACTGGTAGAGGTGCTTTAACTGGGCGATCGCTTTCAATTAAAATCACAGAAACTTCATAAGCAGCAGAAATGCGATACTGAGTTTGAAAACAACTCCACAGCTTGGATAACTCTTCCAAAGATAGTGTTACAGGATTGATGCGAACCCGCTCAATTTGATTTTGTAAATCGCTTTCTGCTAAAGCATCCTTAATCTCGCTCGGATTGAGAATAGAATGATCGTGTAATACTCGCATTGCTGTTCCTAGCAAGCGATGACTTAAAATATCATCGTTATCCTGTCCGTAAGCAGTAATTAAATAATAAAGGTTTAATGCAAGGGGTGCTTGACCTGTTTCACCTGGTTTTACTCGATTTCTTAAATCCTGATTGCGCCAAGCTGCATTCGGTACGGTTTGGTAGAGAAAGATATTAATCTGATTCCCATCACTATTATCCCGCGCCTTATCTGGCGGACGTGCTGTAACGCTGCCACTGCCTATCTCCGATGCAATTCCTTTAGCAATCAGATTTCGTAGGGTTTTAGTTACTGCTGCTAGAGCTAATGAGTTGCTCATCACTTTTCCCCCTGACGTTGTTTGAGATAATCTTGCAGAGAGAGTTTTGGTGTGCGTTGAGATGATTTACTTGGGGCGGGGGAGGAAGTTGGGGGATTGTTTGCTCTTACTTCAATCCGACCTATAGTTATTTGGATAGTTGATTCTGTGTGAGAGGCATTTTGCCAAGCTGTTTGATCGGCGTTTGCAACTTCTCGCCTATTGGTTTTTAATTGCCTAGATTGTGGTAAGTTATTTTTGATCGGGTTGACAGTTGATTGTCTAGAGGAAGACTGAGATAATACGGAAAGCGATCGCCTAGTAAGAGAAGTTAATTCCTGAGCCTGCACTGGCTCCTTCTCGGATATAGACAGATCAGAACTTGTTTGTTGTTCTGTTTGCGGACTCTGATTAACTCTTGGCTTTGAGTTAACTAAAATAGGAGTCGGCTGAAATTTCAACTGATTTGCAATCTTGTTGGTATAAGCTTTAATTTCTGGTTTTTCTTGGTTCCCTACAGGCTGCAAAGAAGTTGAGGTGATCGTGTGTGCGCTTAAAGTATCCGGCTGGCTAATACTTAAATTATCTACTTTTGGATCATAAGGTTGATCGTAATTTAAATCAGTTATGTATCCCGTTTGCTGGACTACTGGCATTATTTTATTGCTAATTTCATTATTATTCAGATGTTGAATTTGATTGAGTTTAAAACTTTCTGATTGCTGAACCGTTCTAATAGTCTCAGAACCCGCTAGAGGCAGTTCAGTTATTGGTGAATCTATTATATTTTGTATTTTTATTTGTTCATTTACATCAGAATTGGATTGAGAAACAGCAACCGGAAAGTCTGGTGGTAGGTTAACGGTATCGTCTATCTTTAGGCGATCGCGTAGCGAATTCGTCGGAAGTTCTACTTGCTCATGTTGGGATGAAAGAGTATTTTCTTGTTGTGTTTGAAACATCCGCCCGACTAGGGATTTTATGCGGCTGAGTGGGTTGTCTGTTCGGGATACATCATTAATGGCTATTGGATTGAGAGCATCTTGTTGTTGGGGGTTAGTTTCTAAGTGCGATCGCCATGATCGTGACTTGTCAGTTCGCGTAGGGACTCCTTCGGAGTATCGCGCAACTGGTACATTTGACGGCTGAGGTTCAGTTTTTTTATCGGTTTCTATTTCCCCTTTAACTAAAGGTTCGACTCGCTCTAAGCTTTCTTGAAAGGCTTTTTGATTTGGTGTTACTTCCTCTGAATAATTTTGAGGAACAATATTGGAAGAATTGGGCTGCTTATCAGGTAGCATTAGCTGATGGGAAAACGTAGATATATTTTTATTAAAGTTCGACCTTAAGACGGTATTAAATTCATCAGCGCCAGAATTATTTGCTTTTTCACTTTGTATTTCTTCCCCTATACTTCTGGGCGACAATAATGGTTCAAGTTCAACTGAAGAAGATAAAGCTTCTTGAGATAACGGAGGTGACGAAGTTCCAAGTCCTACAATTTTTTGATCTGGAATTATGTCTAGTTCAGGTTGGTTATAAATATAATTTCCCTGCTTATGGCTCTGAGCAACAGTTGATTGTTGGGGATCTTGGTTACTTATTTTGAGTGTAGAACTATCACCAATTGGCGCATCGTTACCAGATTCAACTAATTGCTCAAAGGTTGATAAAGAGGGTATTCTATTTTCAAATAAACTTGATGTTTGTGTTGACAGATTAGTTGGCGATACTCCCAAGGAGTCGCTAAGGGCGTTTATGCCAAAGGTTTTACTTGGCGAGGAAGTTGACATTTCCCCATCCCAGAAAGGCTCTGTCGTGTTAGTTTCAATCTCAAACCCTGATGAATAGTTATCCAAAACTACCTCTTTTGGAGCAAAATTTGAGGCAATCATTGGTTGCACTACAGGTATTAAACCCAAAGTGCGCCTTACCAGTCGAGTGAGAAAGTTATCCATCAGAAACCATATCTAAATAAAATTGCCGCCGCATTGCAGTCATAGATAAAATATCGGCTTCTCTCCACCCATAAAACCTTGCCAATTGGTGAACTTCTCGCAGTAAGCGTTTTGCTTCTACGCTCAATTCTTTCCAGAAAAATACCACGATATCGAAAAGCACCTGCCAAGAATGATTGCAAGCAGGACAATTGAGGTCGAAGATTATTTCTGCTTGGGGATCGCACTCTAGCATTTGCGATGCAAGTTGAGCGATCGCACTTGCCGACAATTCGCTATAGTTAACTGCAACTCCATCCCGACTCGCTTGTAACAAACAATTTTGTATAAGTTTCCAGTTAGCTGCATTCACGTCTTGATATCCCACAATAGCAGCCAAATCCCAACTGTTCGGCAAGCGAAATTGTAACTCAACGCCTTCCGCTACTAAGGAATATTGCTGTACTTGCGGTTCTACTAATTCAACAATGCGAATATCCCCTATATTCATAGCAAATTCCAATTGTTCGCCACACTGGGGACACTCGGCAAAAGCGTCAAACTTAGAGCCAAAGGTCATTTCTCGCAGTGTCAACAGATACGCATCTCGTTGTCCAATACTGAGGGATGCCAGTTCCTGGGCTGTGCGATCTGGACAAGCAAAGGTGAGGAGAGTCAGCGCCCGATCTATAGGATGCTGACTTTGACCGATTTCCCAGATTTGCAGAATGCGATCGGCAGATAAGGGACGCATAGTTTAGCTAGGTTCTAGGAAACTGGGTTCGGTTGGTTCACTTACGTCATAGTCGCGCTCCCAACCTTCGTTTTGCAGTTGAATACTCTGGATAGCAACCGCGTTCGCATTAGCATCTAGTTCGGGCATAGCTGTGAATTCCGATACCCAACAGCGAAAGACTTTGTATGCGATCGCAACTTGTCCCGCTTCGTTCATCAGTTCAATAATGATGTCCTTGCGAAAGTCCTTTAGCGATACCTCTGCACCCAAACCAGAGCCATAGTTCCAAATTTTATTCGCCCATTGTTCAAACTCTTTATCATGGGTAACGCCTCGTTCGAGCGTGATGGCTTCATATTTAGTTGAGCCTGGTGAATGGCGTTGACTACTGGGATCTCCGCCGTCGCGATGACTTACTACTTCGGTGGTACGCTTTAAGGCTCCGACTTTACTCACACCTGCGACATACTTGCCATCCCATTTAACCCTAAATTTGAAGTTTTTGTAGGGGTCGAAGCGTTGGGCATTCACGCTAAATTGAGCCATTTTTTTTTCCTGATTTTAGGGGATTTTTTTTAACGCATTAGACGCGATAGCGGCTTCCCGCAGGGTAGGGCGCAAAGGAAGAGCGCAAAGATTATATGGACTTCTGAGCAGGGTTAAGCTGCACTTTCACGAGTCATTTGCTGGAATTTGAGAATGACAAATTCAGCAGGTTTGAGTGGAGAAAAACCAATTACGATATTTACGATGCCGCGATCAATGTCGTATTGAGTGGTTGTTTCACTATCACATTTGACAAAGTAAGCTTCTTTAGGCGTTTTTCCTTGAAATGCTCCCTGCTTAAATAAGTTGTTCATAAATGAGCCAATATTAAGCCGGATTTGTGACCACAAAGGTTCATCATTTGGCTCGAATACTACCCATTGTGTCCCTCGGTAGAGGCTTTCTTCCAGGTATAAGGCGAGTCGGCGAACGGGAACATACTTCCACTCGGAGGCTAGTTGATCTGCCCCAGCTAATGTCCTAGCTCCCCAAAGGACATTGCCATAAACGGGGAAATTCCGCACGCAATTCACGCCTAAAGGATTTAATTGACCGTTTTCACCATCGGTCATTTTGTAGGAAAGTTCTCTTACTCCTACTACTGATGCTTCTATACCAGCAGGTGCTTTCCAAATTCCTCGTTGCGAGTCAGTGCGGGCAAAAATTCCTGCGATCGCGCCACAAGGAGCAAACTCTTCTGTGCGATTTTCTTTAAGCGGATCAGCCATTTTTAAGCGGGGGAAATAAACGGCTGCATTGGTGGCAAGATCGCTTCCTATCTGGCTGCTAAGAGTATCCACACCACTAACGGCATCTGAAATCTTTTTCCAGGCTGAAGGTGGATCTACAATCAAAAAAGCTCGCTTATCTTTGCAATACTTAGCGGCTGCGGCTAGAGTAGTGTCTCCGATGTCTTGCGATCGCGTCAAGGGAGGAATGCACAGTAGATTAAATAAGTCGGCTTGATCTAGAGCATACAGTCCTTTGCGATTTGCTTTTAAGCCAGCATCAGAAATTTCAGTATCTGTTATATCAGTACCATCACTACCTGCATTATTTTGTTGATTTACGGCAATATAACCGTTAGTCGCATCAGGACGAGCAGCAATATCTGAAGCGTTTTCTGGAACATTAACTAAGCTTGATTCTTGTTCAATTACTTTTTTGTAAAAGCGAGCCGAATCTGGATCGATTGAAAGATTGCGGAGGGTTTCAGCCGCAGCCACTTTATCGGAACTTGGTGCTTCTAATTCCTGAACCGTTAAGTTGAATAATTTAGCGTCTTCTTCATCGTTGCCACTTTTGCGGATATTATGGTCAACGGCAGCTTGTAGAGCGTTGCCCCAACTGCCTGGACTAGCTGCTTCCAGGTTCAAGCTCCCTATAGTAAGAGTTGCATTAGTTGCACCCTTATGAACGCGAATGATAATGGCATCTTGACCGCCATTGAGGAAATACTGCTGCACCGCATAACTCATGGTGCTTTTATTCCACAGTCCTCCAAATTGGCGCATAAAGTCCCCAAAGCTTTGAATGCGTATTGGTTCATCTAGCTTTCCTTTGAGGGCGCGACCAATGAAGGCAGTAATAGATGTAGAAACGCCAGTAATGGTGCGAACACCACTGGGGATTTCTTCAACATAAACACCTGGATAAGTGGGTGTGACGGGCATAAATAGTTCCTCTTCCTAATAATTAGCAATTGTTCATGGTTCATTATCGACTATCAACTATCACTGTTTTTCCATTTCTAACCTCTGTGTTTCTAAATCTTGTACTGTCTTTTTCAGTGCGGTAATTTCAGCTTGCTGATTTTTGACAATTTTTACCAAAGAATTCAATATTTTTTGGTTATCTTGAACAACTTTATTAATAACAGCGACAATATCTACAACTTTAATAACTTGCTTGTCATTAGCTGTTAGTAATTCGGGTGTATCTTCTGCAATAAAACCAACATGGGGCGTTTTGGAATCATCTTCTGTGAAGATAAATTTAACCGGAGTAAGCGCTTTCAGCATTTCCGCAGCTTCTTGGCTAGACAAATTAGTTACTTCATCTTTTAATGTTATTGATGAATTTTGAGTTAACTTCTTAGTTTTCAATTCTTCGGTTGTAATAACTTTGGCATTAAAGTCTTGTTGGACATCGCCATTTTGATTAGCTTTTGTTTCTAATGTGGAGTTAACTACCGTAAATTGATTTTCAACTTCTAACTTATCAGCTTTGGTTTCTAATGTGGAGTTAACTACCGTAAATTGATTTTCAACTTCTGACTTATCAGCTTTGGTTTCTAATGTGGAGTTAACTACCGTAAATTGATTTTCAACTTCTGACTTATCAGCTTTGGTTTCTAATGTGGAGTTAACTACCGTAAATTGATTTTCAACTTCTGACTTATCAGCTTTGGTTTCTAATGTGGAGTTAACTACCGTAAATTGATGGTCAACTTCTGATTTGTTAGTTTTCGTTTCTAATGTGGAGTTAACTACCGTAAATTGATTTTCAACTTCTGACTTATCAGCTTTGGTTTCTAATGTGGAGTTAACTACCGTAAATTGATGGTCAACTTCTGATTTGTTAGTTTTCGTTTCTAATGTGGAGTTAACTACCGTAAATTGATTTTCAACTTCTGACTTATCAGCTTTGGTTTCTAATGTGGAGTTAACTACCGTAAATTGATTTTCAACTTCTAACTTATCAGCTTTGGTTTCTAATGTGGAGTTAACTACCGTAAATTGATGGTCAACTTCTAACTTATCAGCTTTGGTTTCTAATGTGGAGTTAACTACCGTAAATTGATTTTCAACTTCTGACTTATCAGCTTTTGTTTCTAGGGCTGAGTTAAATACCGTAAATTGATTTTCAACTTCTGACTTGTTAGCTTTGGTTTCTAATGTGGAGTTAACTACCGTAAATTGATGGTCAACTTCTGACTTGTTAGCTTTGGTTTCTAATGTGGAGTTAACTACCGTAAATTGATGGTCAACTTCTGACTTGTTAGCTTTGGTTTCTAATGTGGAGTTAACTACCGTAAATTGATTTTCAACTTCTGACTGATCAGCTTTGGTTTCTAATGTGGAGTTAACTACCGTAAATTGATGGTCAACTTCTGACTTATCAGCGCAACGCATTAAAGGGGGGAAAACCACCCGCAGATCTTTTTCTTGATCGAACTTCTCTCCGTTAAATTTCACCAATCCCAGGAGACAGTAATCATGATAAATTCCCTGTGGAAACTGAGGTAAGGGTTGAGGTGTTGGCTTTGCTTGGTCATTAGCCCATTCAATATCATTAGTGGCAGACCTAGCTGGAATTAGCCAGTAATCTCCAGTTTCGTAGGATGAATTTGGCTCAAATTTGACCTTAATTCCAGCTTCTAAAGGAGTCCATTCGGATTGAGTGACAATTGCTGCTTCTTGGGTAGTATGATCCCAACGTCGCACTTTTGTTGGATAGAAAGGAACTGGGGCGTTGACGATTCTGGAATTATCGAATTCAATTTTGGTATCAGATACTTTTAAAAGAGGAGCTAGTATTCCTGGTTTACCTTTTAATTCCATCTCGTCGTCGGTAATTTCAATCCATTGTCCGGTTTTATAGGAAGACCAAGCATCCTGGCTAGATTTGCGAATAATGATAGTGTTGTTTTCAGGCTGAAACTTTTCGATCGCGCTGAAGGTACTACCGTTATCGCGTGACCATTTGAAGGTTGCTATTTGATTTTTTTCAGTTCCGCCAACTGTGCCGGAATCATGAATTTCAACTCTGTATAATTGATTTTCTAAGCGTTGATAACTTATTCCTGTTGAGGCTGAATTACTGGAGGATAAACAATATTTGGCACAGGCATTTAGTTTGGCTTGTTGCTGTCGATTTTTCTGCTGTTCGACAAACTGCCTCCACATTTGGTCAATCTGAGATTTAGATATAGAGTCGTCTAAGTTGTTGAGAGTTTTGTTATTTTCAAGAGTTTCTAATATATTGTTTTGTTCTGGGGAATCTCCAACTTTTTCAATCAGTTGCTCGATTTTTTTAAGCTTTAATTGCCAAATAGTTTTGGTGCGGGTTGTGGTATCGGGTATGTTGAGTGCAACTTCACGGATATTAGGGTCTTCAATTGTAGTAATATGACGTTGCCAAACATCTAAATAAGCTACATAGATACCATCTGTTAGTTTTTGATCATCGGTGGGGTTAGGATAGTCTGGTTGGGTTTTGTAAGTTAATACGCGGCGCAGTTGTATTTCTTTACCTAAATCCTCATCTGTTTGGTAAAAATTATCGCTTAATGTTAACTCTCTAGCTTGGGAATCAACGCTAATAATTTGTATATATGTTGGTGACTGGTGATTTCCCTCAGCTACAATTTCAACCCACTGATTTTCTGCAAGTTGGTATCCATCAGCGATGAGGCTGGATACTTCAACCCGATTGGGAGCTTTGATTTTGGCTGTAAAGGACGTTTTTGTTTCTAGTTCGCATAGAGTTCCGTTAGTATAGAGATGACCAGGTGCGATCGCTAAATCACTACCATTTTCAATAACAGTAATTTTAAAACTATCTTTATAGGGGTTTTCAGAATCTCCAACACTTGTAGGTACGCCACTATCTGCGCCAATCAGATCAACAATTTGAGTATGGCGTAGATGGTTTTGAATATCTACCTGTTCGTTCCAATCAGAATCTAGCTGTAGGCGACCTTGCTGCATTCGGACGCTCGTATAATGCTTTTCAGGTCGAAATGTAAGCTTAGTAAAATCGCCTTTCATCTGACACCCCTCAATTAATATAAAAAATTCCTGCTTGTAAACCGAATCGTAAATATTCTTTTAAACTAGCTTGTAAATTTGCCTCTCTTTGGGGTTGCTTGAGGAAGTTAAATGCTCCCATTTCAGCGCCATCTTCTGCACCTGTAAAAATTTCTGGACTACAGTTTTTTGTGAGTTGAGCATACCCTGGATCTCCATAATTTGTTGAAGTGAAGCTAGGTTGTAACCGTTCATTAATTAAACTAAATTTATTAAGGTTTTGATCAGATTTTGATCCAGTATCTAGTTCCTTTTTAAATGATACATCAGGTTGACATTGATAGCGGCGAGGGGTTTGGGAACTCTCTGGTACATAAGAGAAACGAATACAGCCGCTTTGATGTCGTAGTGCTATAACTTTCTCTGTGAAAATACTATTGCTGGCTTCTATAGTGCGGACGTTTATACTGCCGAAAACTGTTGTGGTTTTAATTTCCAGATCGGTGTTAGAAGCTGCGATACCGAAGGCGGGCGTAGCCATCGCAACTTTATTTATTTCCGATTGTTCTCCATCTTCTCCTTTGTCAATGATGCTGTTTTCAATGCTCAGTTTACAAACTGTATCTTTAAGCTCGATCGCGCCACAAATTGTGCGTTTAAGTGTAATCTCTAAACTAGCGTTATCTTGTCTAGTTATAACAGGTAATTGTTGTGATGAACTGAGTTTAATATTATTTAAATTTTGCGGATATCGCCAACGCTGAATATTTTGTGATATTTGTGAAATCCCAGATTTTAATTGATCGATACTTGGTTTAATTAATTGAGAATTAGTATCTTTCAATCCTGTATCTCGACAAATTGATTCCCAAACCCAACCCAGACAAGATGTTACTAAGGCGATCGCATTTATCCCCTCTTCTTCCGACTCAGCAGGAACTAACGCATTAGTTTCAACCTTAATTCCACCCTTTTGTGGCACTAACGTACAATGGTTGATAATTAATTGCTGCAAATTACCTGGTAGAACAGTTAATTGACCTTCGATTAGCAGTCCCTCTAAAATTAGTGCTTCCTGTTGCTGATTGTCAACATCGGCAATTCCTCTGACAAATATGTTGCCTTGTAAATGAGGACGATAACCATCAGCAGCAATAATTCTTAACTGTTTAGTTTCAGGAATTATAATATTGAGGTCGCCCTGATAAGTACAATTATCTTTAATTATAATTATTCCAGTTTTTGCAGACTCTTGTGGTACAATACCTATGTGTTGCCATTCTCGGTTTTTAGAATTAATCGGTTTAATTGGTAATCCTTGTTTTGTTTGATGAGAAATAAATAAAATTAGCTTTTGCTCGATTTGATCCGAAATCTTCTGATTGTGTTTATCTGCTTTTGACCATATTTGTAGTTGACTAAGATCAGCACTCAAATCAAATTGGTGGCTGTGGGTTAAACTAATTTCTCTTCCCTGACTATCAATTACTTTTCCTGGCTCAATGGCGATCTGCGATCCTGTAGCACTAACTTTTATTGCTTCGAGGATATTAACCTGAATCTCAATAGTAGGAATATTTAAATATGCTATAATTAGATAGTTTTGATTTGGTTGTTGGGTAGTTTCCGTTTTGGGAATAAACTCAAACTGATATTGTTGTTTAAATAAACTTACTTGACGAGAAAGCACCAGCCAGCCAATTTTTCCCTGGTAAAGATTCAGGTTAAATTGATAATTGTTGACGGTTGCGATCGCGCTTCCTAACTCATCTACTGCTGTCCCTGCTGTAATTACAGCCTCTAGCGTCCCAGGCTTAATTTCTACTTCCAATCCCTGTACAATCCCTGGATGAAATTTACGACGAACGCTAAGATCTGGGGGTTCAATGAGTTGGCGATCGCTATTTAATACTAACCGTGCTAAGGGAATCAATCTTCCCTCAATATAACTATCAATCGCCGTTTCTGGCACAAATTTAATTAGTCGTTGTTCCTGCTGTTTTGTTTGGTAGAAAATAACTAATAAAACTGTATTGTTGGGATAGTTGCTTAACTCAATCTGGGATAGATTAATTTTTTTTGTTTGTCCCAGACTAATTTGTCTACCTTGATCATCTATTGCTGTCCCTGCGGTTACAATTATTTCATCCCTACGGCGATCAATAATTACTTTTAATCCCTCTCCGACAATACCTGGAGTAAAAGGGTAAGGTGTATTTTCTGGGGAATTAATTTTAGTTGCTGGGGAGGTAGAAAGCGTAATTTCGGCTATTGGAATGTGGGTACTATCGCGCAATTTTTGCCATGCTTCGACTGTTTGATTCCAAGTTTCAACCGCAGTTATCAAAGGATTCGCATCGGCTGATGTGGCTTGTTTTACCTCACAAAACAACAGCGAACTATCGCTATCAGATAAAGAATTAGCAAGTAAATCTTCCTTAGTAGTGTTGTTGCGACTATAAGAACCTGCACCAATATCGCCACTAAACCCATAACAATAGCTGACTTCTACCCGCTTAGGTAAAGGTTTATTTAGAAAGGCAATTCGACCTAATTCAGGGTCTACTGCTACAATTGCAGGTAATGGTAAGTCCTCATTATTATCCTCAAATTCTTCCGTAGGAACGCGCCAAATATCCTCTGTTTCATCTAAATTGCAAATGAGGATTTCTTCAGGTGGAATTGGCTCAGGTTTACCGTTAACGAAAATTTGCAGTACGGGGTTATGATCAAAATAGCGAATTCCTGTTAATAATTTTCCTTGTAATTGAGACTGACGGCGTTGTTTGAGTTCGTTTGCTAGTGCAACACGGCGCAATATACCAGGTAAATTAATTTCTTCAGCTAGGGTGAGAATATCTGTTTTTGTTTGAGGTTGGTTGAATAATAGTGCATCCATGCCCAAGGGGTTAAATGTGTAGCAGCGTCCGCTAATTTGGGATTCAGATCCAGAAACAGCACGGGCTGTACTGCGATTAATTGGATAACTTTGTAAGCGATAGATAAATAAACCAATATTGGCAACGTTATAACGCCCTCCTTGGCTAACGGGACGAATATCTGCGGTGTAAGCAGCTTGTTGTTCAAAAGGAGTGCCAATTTGTTGTAATTGATTATTAGCTCGTAAATTGACGGTTGTACTGTTGGAGCGAATATGATTTAAGTTTTGGGTAGTTGCAACTAATCGAGCAAATTCTACCGCACGCGATCGCCATCCTGTGACATCTTGCGTTAATTGCTCTAATACGGGTGTCGTTCCTTTGCGTCGCCGATAAGCTATAGTGTTGGCAACATAAGCGCGTCGCTCTTGCTGTCCGTAAACCAGGGAACGATCAGTATAAAATTCTGGCACATCTAGCAAATCGCCAATGTAAGGAACTGCCCATTCTGCACAAGTTTCAATAAACCAATTGTTATATAAATCGGAAATATCACCTTCAATTGTCAGCAATTCTTGCTCAAACAAAGCAAGTAGCGCCTTCAATGGTTCGCCTGCTGCTGTATCCCGCAACCGATAAATTTCGGGTAATAATTTATATAAGCGATCGCTAGAAGAATAATTCATAGGAAAACACGGGATGAGGGAAACTCAGTGTATGTGCGACCTCTCTAGGGAAGCGACACGGGCGGTTTTAACCGCCGTAGTATTTTCTATATTATCCGTGATGCGGGTCTTCAATATATTTTCTAATTGATTCACTGCTAACATTGCCAGCCGTACTTACAAAGTAGCTACTTGTCCAGAGCGACGGTAGCTTTTTTAGTTGTGGAAACTCTCGGCGCAAATAATAGCTGGAGCGACCCTTAAATGCCTTGATTACAAGATGTGGGGTATCTCTTGGCTTAACGCTAATAAATAAATGTATGTGGTCTGGGGCTATTTCTAAAGCCAAGATATCCCAGCCCTTCTCTACCGCTAGTTCTGCAAAAATTTGTCTGGCTCTTGTAGCTATTTCGCCTGTTAAAACTTTCTTTCTGCGCTTTGGAATAAATACAAAATGATAATTAATCAGAAACTTTACGTGATTATGAGTTTTGTAATCTTCTTGGGTTAACATGACTGATTATTTTTTCGTTCTACCTATTGACAAAAATATTGTAGTCGATTACTGTGGGGAAATCAACACAAACTTGGAAGGTCGAGCCAGTGGCTAAAGTCAAAACATCAATAGGAGTTCAGCAAATTCTACTATCTCCCGACCATGAGACAAAAGCGTTACTAGAGTATCTTTGTCAACAATCGGGAAAGCTCTACAACAACGGAGTTTACTTTGCCCGTCAGACATTCTTTAAGACTGGAAAACTATTAACCCAAAAGTTTGATTTGATTTATGAGCCGTCTGTTGCAAAGTCAATGGTGGCTCAATCAATACCATCAACGCCTCTGCAACAAACATTAATGTCTGTAGTAGAGGCGTTTAAATCTTTCAAGCAATTAAGAAATTTATATATTAAAGGTCAGTTGCATTTTAAGCCTAAACCACCCAACTATCTTAAAGGCTCCAAACTTTTTAAAGTCGCCTATCCCAACTCTGGAGGACAAAAACCAACACTTATTGATGGTCAATTAAGATTCTCTCTAGGACTAACAGTTAAACGTTGGTTCGGGGTTGCTGAATTCTTTTTACCAATGCCATCAAACATTGATTACTCAAAGGTTAAAGAGTTTACAATCCTTCCAAAAAATGGCGCTTTTTACCTGGAAATGTCTTATGAGGTAGAGTCATACAAGCATGAGTTAGATATCAATAAAGCATTGTCTATTGACTTGGGAACTGCCGATAATTTAGCTGCTTGCGTTGATACATTAGGTAATTCTTTTCTGATTGATGCCCGTGTTATGAAGGCGATGAATCAGTTATGGAATAAAAAAGTATCTACACGCAAGGAAGGTAAGCCTTTATGTTATTGGGATAACTGGTTAGATAGGGTGACTCGTAAACGCAACCATCAAATGCGTGACGGGATTAACAAAGCTGCAAAATTAATTATTAACCATTGCTTAAAATATGGCATTGGAACATTAGTAATTGGTTGGAACGAAGGTTTTAAGTCTAATACCAACATGGGGAGATTGAACAATCAAAAATTTGTTCAAATGCCTTTAGGCAAGCTGAAAGACCGATTAAAGCAGCTATGCGATTTACACGGAATCAGGTTTGAGGAAACCGAGGAAGCTTATACGTCAAAAGCATCTTTTCTAGATGGAGACTCCCTACCCAAATTGGCGCGAAAAACCTATTGGGTGGAAAGCATCAGGAAGGCGAGTTAAGCGTGGGCTATATCAGTCTGCAAATGGTTCAATTGTGAACGCTGACTTAAATGGGAGCGCCAACATTTTAAGAAAAGTAGCCAGCAAGCTAGGCGTAGACCTAAGCCAACTGGGTAGACGGGTTTTGACGACCGTAGCGAGGGTGAGACTTGGGGAGCTACCTAAGTATACTCTGTCCGCAGAATCTCAGTCCCTTCAGGGCTGAGAGTGTCAAAAAGTGTTAACTATCGTAAGTTTGATGCCAGCCGGATTAAGCAATAACAATTGAGCCGGATTCACCAAATCCGTTTGTGGATCACAAAGAGCTTGTAAAGCCGTTAGAGATTGTTCTAAAGTTTTACTGCGACGCGCTTGATAGAGTGCATCTAAATCGACTGCAACTATCCCTGCAATATTTTGAATAACTGCAACTACTTCCGATGCTGTTACTGCTTGTCCAAATTGTCGCCGTTCAAAGGTGAAGGTGCTATTGAGAGCAGCAATAACTTTGTCTTTGATCGCCTCTGTTTGATAGCGGGGGTCGAGAAGTAACCTAGCTTCTAAGTTAAATAATAGGCGATCGTAGGAATCAACTTGCACTTTTTGCAGTGGATCTCTAGCTAAGTCGATCGCTGCTATTAAGTTGGTATAAAGATTAGATTCTTGGAGAACTTCTGCGCCCTTTGCAGATGCGATCGTGATGTGTACTAACTGCGTTTCTTCATGCCAAAGTTCAACAGCTTGAGCTTTTCCAATTCCAGCAAAACCCCGCACAAAATCCTCAAAGTCTTGTAAAGATACAATTCTATCTAATGTCCGTACAGTGGAAGGTGCTGCTAGTCGTGCTTCTTCCAGTGACTCCGGTGCTGCTGCTCCGGTAGCAGGAATGGGATTTGTTACTTCTATAATTCCTAGTGGACGGGTTTTTAGTAAGCTTAAGCGATCGACACCTACATTACCATCAAGACCAATACCACTACGATAGGTAGCTGTGATATTTTCCTCACCAGTTGGCAATCTAGAACCTTGAATGCCATCACCAAAGGTAACGCTAGTTGTACCATCATCTTCAATGCGGATAATATAACTTTGGTCTTGTGCAGTTAGGGGATAAAAAGAAGAAACTTCCTGCCACAATATGCCGTTAACTCGCATTTCTAAAGTGCTACTCGCTCCGCTTGCTGTGGTGGTTGGAATATAAGTTAAGGGAGGTTTTTTGATAGCAAAACGTTGGTTAATCAGGTTGCCATCTCCACTTCCTAGAACCTCTTCTATCGTCTCGCCATGAGTTGCTTGTACCACATTGCCATAGATTTTTACTGTTGTCGGATCATAGGCATTCTTGAGAGGTTCTTGCAAAGTTAAAACTGGCATTTGTTGATCGGTGGGAGGAGATTGAATTTTTACAACTTCACTCACCACCTCACTATCTGTTGCTGCTGGCAATAATGTTATTTCTTCAGAAGATATCGTTGTTAGATATCCTTGGAAACCATCTTTATCCATCAACTTCCACTGCTGATAGTTGGCTGGTGCATTTGGTACTAAAATAGGGGGTTCTAGTAGTTGCAGCACATCTCGTCGTTGTACTGGTTTGCTTTCAAAACCATCAACAGACTGTATAATTCCAACACCCCCTACAAAAACTGTATAGTTGTCAGGAATAAGGATTGCCCGTACATCTATATTTGTCAGATTGGTGTTAACAGGCTGCCATAATTCGCCTTGATTATCGGAATAGAAAACACCACCACTCGCTGTGCCTAACCAGATGTTTTCGTTGGCATCAACGGTTAAGCAGCGAATTTCTAAATCTGTTAAGTTAATATTAATTTGTTCCCAGCGATCGCCATGATTTTTAGATCGAAAAACTCCACTACCAGATGTACCTGCAAAAACCGCACCTGTTGCTAATGTTGCTAATGCCGTAATATTCAGATTAGTTAAGCCTGTGTTAATAGTATGCCAGGTATTACCTCCATTTTTTGAATAGAAAATGCCGTCACGGATGGTTCCTGCGAAGATATACGATGGATTTTGTTGAATTTCTATTGCTTGTACGTCGGTATTATTTAAGCTTGTGGGTGTCCAACTCTCACCGTTATTTTCTGACTGGAATACACCGCCATTGATGGTTCCGATCAACAATTTATCATTGTAAAGAGCGATCGCACGGATATCAGTGTAAGTTAGACTTAGATTAATTTTCTTCCATGTCTCCCCTGAATCTTGGGAGCGAAAAATACCTTCAGCCGTACCCACAAAAATTAAATTCCTTCGCTCATGCTGCTCGAAATTCAAAATCGCTTGAATATCTTTTTTCTTCAATTGTTGGTTAAATTGCGACCAACCAACAATTGGTTCCCAATACTTACCATTATCTGTAGAATAAAATATCCCTTCAGTTGTTCCAGTAATAATTTTTTGACTCCCATAAGTTAACGCCGTCACTTGGGAATTAATCAAGCCTTGATTATTTTTTTCAAATTTTAAATCTTTAATTAAACTTAATAAGTCTGCCTTAATTACATTGATTGGTTGGAAAATGCCGCCAACATCGTCTAACTGAATGCCAATACGTTTACCATTTACAATTAAGGTTTGATTAGTTTGTAATCCTTGAATAAAATCTTTAAGTAAAATAGTTTCATTTTGGATCGGATCTTGAAAAATTTCTTGTTGGCAATTGTTCACCGTCAACAGTTCTTTAGCTAACTCTAATTCCTCACTGCGAACTAGAACAATAGTTGAGCGCAATCTAAATATTTTTGCATTTTCTAATACCTGATCCGGCTCAATTCGAGTAATTTTAGTATTCAGTCCAAAATCTTTGCGCGTAATTGTAGATGTGCTTTTGGCTTGGCTTACAGCAACACTAATTTGATTATTTATATAGTTATTTTTATCGAGCAAAACAATCCAACTGTCAGATAAAATCTGAGGATAAATTGTATCAAGATCAATTTGATTGTCTGGCAGTTTAAAATCTGACCATTCTTGTTTTTTGGTTGTTGGCAAAAATTCCGAAAATTTGCTGCCAGCAAATAAAGTTTTCTGCTCATTACAGACAACTGTAGTTATATCTTGCGTTGATAAACTCCGACTCAATAACACCCATTGAAAATCATTATCTGCATCGGTGGTTCTGTATATTCCATCTTCAGTAGCAGCAAAAATATAATAATGATTTTCATCTTCTGGGTAGGTTGCTAAGGAACGAATTTTATACTTGGCTAAAGTGTAGTCAGGATTATCTTGAATAATATTTAGAGCTTTCCAATTATTTGGTTTTTGCTCTGAAGAATACGATAAATAAAAGACACCCGCATCCGTACCAGCAAAGATCAAGTTGTTAAATGAAGTGAGCGCAAAAACTGATAAAGCTTTATTTTGAAATTGAATATTTTCCCAATTTTCCCCATGATCTAAGGAGCAATAAAGACCTCGATCTGTTCCAGCAAAAAGGTTATTTTCTTTATATAAAAGGGAATACACAGTTTTGTTAGTTAAGTTGATATTTATCCAGTCATTTCCTTGAGTTTGAGAACGATAAATACCATCATCAGTTCCAATAAAAATATTGTGGATAATTTTTAATTCTTGAGAAGCTTGTGTATTATCTAGAATTAGGTTACTTTTGATAGTAGCTTTATTTGTATCTACTTCTTCACTTGTATACGTTAAAATTGATCGCACAATCGTAGTCAACAAACTGGTATTAACTGCATACCAGCTTGTACCATTTGCTCCTTCAACTCGGACATTTCCAGTATTAATTAAAACCCAATTTTTGCCTCCATCTTTAGAGCGGAAAACACCCCCGCCAGATGTACCAGCAAACAAAGGATTACGCGGATTTTCTAAATTTGTATAAAGTGTTTGAATATTGAAATTTGTTAACCCATTATTGACAGGTTCCCAATTTTTACCATGATCTTTAGAACAGAAAATTCCTTTACCCGCAGTACCAGCAAAGATCATGCCATCCCAAATGGTTAAACAAAGAATATCTGCATTAGGTAAACCTTTACTAACCGAATTCCACTTCTTATCATTATCTGAATAACTAAAGACACCTCCTTGAATTGAGCCACCTTTTGCTTCAATTGCAGCTAACTTTACCTCAGCAGTCATATCCTCCCAAGCTGGTGCATTGTAACCGAAAAGATTAGCTTTTTGGCGAAATGCAAAGACTTTTGGATTGCGTAAAGGAGTTTTTTGGGGATGATCTATTGCTAAATATTCATCCCATTCCACTAAGGTATATCCCGCTTGGGCATCTTCTTTTACATCAGTTAGGGGAAGCAAATATGTGTGAATTTCCCGATCTTCATCAACTAATAGTAAATAGTCTCCTGCTTTGAGTTGGGTACTAATACCATTAAGATAAAGTTGACGAGTATTGTTAGTAATTATTTGTGGACGACTGGGACGCGGTTTAATTACATTCCAGTCTACATGGGCGGTAAATTCTGCAATTGTTTCAAAGGTTTGGGGTAGCTCATCCTTATTGGGAATACTCATTATTTGAGTACCTTTAGGAATAGTTGCTACTCTGGGAGAAAGGGGCGCATCTTCAACGGTAAAGGTGAGAAATGTACTAGCTGCTACACCAGGTTTAAGTTCGTAACCGATCGCTCTTGCTAATTCCAACACAGATCGGCGTTCGGTTGCTGTGCGTAAATAACCTTCATTGGCAATGCGTTCTTGATAAAAGGTTAACACCTCACCGACAACTGCCCAAGCATCTAAAAGTGCGATCGCTGGATCATCATCTAACCGTGTAGTCAGCTTTGCCAAAGCCCCCGCTTCCGATTTATTGGGACGCAATATACTAGGTAAAAGACTTAGCAACCAACGGCGAAAGCCTGCATAATCAGAAATTCGATAAGCGATTTTAGGTAAACCTGGACGGTTTTCTGGCTTTTTAGGGGTATTATTTCCAGAATTCATAAACCGCCCTCCAAATTAAATTCAATTCTGCCGTTTTCGGGTGTATTGGGGATATTGTCTAAACGGGCAATTTCCAAGCCTTCAAAGTGAATTTTTCCAAGTTCTAGTTCTCGATTTGCAGGTTTGCCCCACCGTTGAAAACGAGTAACTTTTACCGATGCAACTCCCGATACTTGCATAGCTGCGGTAATAACTTGACTAAGGTAAACAGATTGACCAAAAGTGAAGCGATCGCTACTAAAAAATCCTAATTTACCATTAGCTAAAATCCGGTTACTAAAAGCATCTAATAGTGCTTTCTGGACATTACTGCGGAAATAATCTTGTTTAACTTGTACCGCGATCGCAATATCCAAGGGAACGAAGCGAGGGCTATCAATTTCAATATCGTGTCCTGCTAGGCGAAATTGTTCTAAAAAGTTAAGTAAATTTTGTTTAAATTCTTCATCAACTGCACGTCCTCCCTCTCGATCTACAGTAATAAAAATCGTGTGCCAACTACCTGTCCAGCGTCGGGTTGCCAAGGCTTTTTGCACACCAGGATAGCGTTGTGCAGCAGCAGCATAGTCGGCTTCTGTGACTGCGCGTTTCTGTTCTTGAAATCCCTGCGGTGCATAGAGGCGAACTTCTTCAATAGGTTCGGGTTCACTTCCGCCTGTGGCTGGTAAGGGATTGCGAACTGTTTTAAAAACTGCTTGAATATCTTTAATGTTAAGGCGATCTTCTGGTTTCAGATTTTCAGGTTGAATGAAAATATTAACGATCGCATCTCCACCAACATTACCCGCCCGTCCATTTCCCACGCGATAACAGGCGTACAAAACAGTATCCGGTTGCGGTTTCTTACCTAAAGTACCATCCCCAAAACGCAGGTAAGCACGTCCATCATCTTCTGTTTCTACTACAAAATCACGAGCAAAGCGATCGCTAACCAGTAAATCCCGTTGATATTTCCAGCTTTCACCGTTGGGAACTTGATTTTCCCACACTGCGATCGCGGGACGCGCATTTCTGAGTCGCCATTGCATCGCCTCAGTTGCAGAAGCAGTTTCGTCGAATACCCGCCATTGCCTTTGTCGATTTTGCACATAACCTTGTTGTGTTAAAGTGCCTTCTCTTAAACGAGGTCTTAATCGTTCCCAACCTGGATTTTCTTGGAGTTTTTCAGCTTGTAGCGATCGCCCTGCATCCACCAACACCACATTACCCCGTGCCACGCTAATATTATCAATTAATTTCCCTTGGGAATCAATGTTAGAAATCGGCAAATCGAAAGGTATTGCGTCTGCAACGTGCCATGTTACCTCAACGATCTTTTGGTTATTTAATGGATCTATCCTGCTTTCTACAGTAGTTAAACGCACAACATGACGATGGTTTTGATTCTTCTCCCTCTCGTCACCTGTCTCAATTCCTCGCACTTCCTCAAATACCAGAACCCTGCCAGGTTTTAATCGTTTGTGCAATAATCCATCTTTGTTATATAAACTTGCTTGGGTTGAACCTTTTGGCAAGTAACATTGCTTGTTTTCCCAGGTATAAAATAAAATTTTGTTTAAAGATTGATCAAGAGTAATTTCATGTAAAGATTCAAATACTTGTGCGCCTGCATTTATAGCAGTATTAAATTGTTCCTCAGAAAGTACACCAGTAACTAAATTAGTTTTAGTTAAAAATTGCACCCCCGAACGGTTTTTTTCTTTGTCAGGTGCTAATAATTTAATCCCGTCTATCTGATTATTTTCTAATTCAATAGCTACCCAAGCACGGGCATTGCAACCCTCATCCATCACGTAGTCCAGCAGACGAACGTGGCGACGTACAGAAACCCGTTGACGTGCAGTTCCTAAATAAGCTTCAGTTGCTACTGCATCTTGGTAATAACTTAAATAATCGCCAGCATGAGCCAATATTTCCACCAGCATAATCCCTAAATCTGCTGGGTTGCGTTCCTGCCATTGTGGTATTGTCACCGCCAGTCGGTCTAGCATTAAGCGACGGAAACTAGCATAGTCTTTTGCTAAATAATCAATAACAGGTGGAGGAAGTTCTTTTTCTGGTAAGGGTTCTAGCGGTTTGCAGTCAAATTTGCTGATCCCTTCTGCCCAAAAGGAAAAATCAATTTGAGATAGTATTGGGTCAAAATTGTCTGGAGGAGTTGGTGAGGTGGAAGATTTCACCAAGCGTAGGGTATAGGTAGAATAATCGCCCACCTGATTAACTTGCACAATTAATTGATTCTCTGAGGAATTAACTGATTCAACTTGCACATTTTGCAAGCGAGTTCCCCCAGCGATTATGATATTTTCTGTTTTTAAAGCAGTTAAAGGATGAATAAAATAAACTATCAACCTTTGGCGATCGCTATCCACCTCCAAATAATCAATCCCATTTAAATTTGACTGATTTCGGATTAGTTTTCGTCGTTGTTCATTTTGAAAACGGTATTGCACATTCATTACTCAAACCTCGCGAGTGAATTGTGCAATCTGTCGTTGCTGATTTTGTCGCACAACATATTGAACCGTTACTTCTACCTTTGACTCCAACTGGGTAATGTCGATCGCTTCTACCTCAATTAGATCACCTAACCATTCCTCTAATGCACCTTGCACTAAAAACTGAACCGCTACTGCCAATTCGTTATTGTTGGGTGAAAATAAAAGTTGCTGCAACCCACTACCAAAATCTGGGCGATTAACTCTTTCTCCTGGTGATGTGAGGAGTACCTGTTCAATTAAATGACGAATATGCAATTCGCTATCCGCTTCTGCAACTCGTCCGCGTCCATCTATTTGAAAGGGATAATTAATGTGCATTGATCACATCCCCTTAACACGAACATTAGCCAAAACTACGGTTAGCGGTGTGCCAGTAGGAACGCAAATTGCTTGACTATCTTGTAACAATACAGGCATTCCCATCACCCTCACTCGCAATGCTGCTATCACCCAATTGCCCATAATACAAGGACCAATATTGACGGGTGGGGGAGGATTAGCACAACCTGCGATCGCATAAGGTGCGCCTTGCGTTGTTACGGGCATCCCCATTACTTTTACTCTCGGATTAGGTACAGTCGGTTTCGCCTGTCCTCCATGAGCGCAAATAACCGTAGAACCAACATTTAATAAAAAACCAGGCATAAAAATTCCTCTTTACGTTACTTCTAAAGCACCATTATTTACGTTTACACCCACTGGGGAAAGTTTGATATTTCCAATTGGATAGTTAAGTTCAATTCCCGATGGTGCAACCTTGATATTGCCAGGAGTGCTGCTCAATTCCACCCCAGAAGAACTAATCAACGCCTTTGCTGGAGGATTAGCAATTTCAATTCCCGAAGAAGTTGATAACTTTAAGGTAGCTGGATTGCTATTCATTTCAATACTATTGGCAGTGAGTTTAATTTCTATAGAATTTTCTTTAATTTGAATGCTATCACCAGCAATTGTAATAGTAGATGATTCTCCATTTTTAAATTCTATTGTTTCTGCCGTCAACTTAGCGATTGTTTTATTATTATTATTTAATTCAATCCCCTTGGCATTAAACACCATTCTTAACGGTTTTTCTACTACAGGCTTGTTTACTTCAACGGTTAAGCCTTTGTTATTTTCTAAATTACTTAAAGTAATAGTAATTCCATCAGTTTTAAATACTTGTACCTTAACAGGATCTTCAACTTTAGCATTTTGAGGTAATTCATTTTCGCCCCAAAAAAAACCACTCCAGATCGGATAATCGGGGTCGCCACCTTCAAATTCTACCCAGACATTAGTATCAATAGGGGGAATAGTAAAAAAACCAATATCTTTACCTGCATAAGGTGTGCAAGGCATCGCCCAACTTTGGCGACCTTCACCAAAAATAGCCGGAACACTTACTTGAATTCTGCCTAAATTTAAAGGATCTTTATTGGCTGTAACTTTACCACGATATTTGCCAAAAAATTGTTTCATATTGGTAGTTTTTGTCTAGTGGTTCCGATGCCATCGCGGGTAATTGTGAAGTTCTGTTTATATTCCCCCAAACTGATTTTATGTGTAACACTTTTGACGTAATAAAGACCGTCATAAGTAGCACCAACACCACGCAAACCTACTAACCTTCTGGCTTTTAGTAAACTGCCATAACGCGCTGTATCTAGTTCTCCTGTGACTGTTACTACATTATCTACAGACTGATCGGCGATCGCGCCTATACGTGCGCCTGCTTGTGCAGTATCACGCCCGGTTTCGCGATACTGTTTAATTTGTCTATAAGCTTGTTTCGCTAGTGCAGGTTGGGCTGATAAAGATGAGCGATCGCTATTATATTCTTGTAAAGATCGGATTTTGTTGGTTTTGCGGTCTTGAATGCTTCCTTTTACTGCTGTTGCAGATAAAGCATTATTCTGAAAGCTAATAGAATCTACATTGCTGAAAGACTCCATATTTACAGTTAATGCCTTTTGCGGTGTAGAGACGCGCCATGGCGCGTCTCTACAAAGCGGTGGTCCCCAGTACGCGGTGTTTGTCCCCGATATTAGCCCTGGCGTAACAAAAAAGACATAAGCAAAGCGTTTTGCAATAGCTTTGAGATAGTCTAAATCAGTACCTTGTTGCGACGGAATGCGATCGTTTCGAGTGGGTTGATCTCTAAAAGATGGCGCAATCACTTCAGGAATTAAACCATATTTAGCATATTTCCCAATCAAAACGCGGGCAATAATAGCTTCATCTTGGGCTGTATGTTCAACTGATTTCTCTTCCAAATCCATCATCACACTGACATCATCACCCGTAATAGTGAAAGTAGAACCTCCTGGTGTCAAGCTATATGAAAACTGCTGGTTTGTAATGATTCCATCCATCAAAACTTGGGCGATCGCGCCTAAAGTGATGATTAAAATCACGCGATTAAAAACTTTTAATAAGGGATTTTTAATTAGTTGGTAATCCAGCAAATCCTTACGTCCGGCGCGACCAACTTGGAAAGTAATTTGAAAACCTGAGTATCCCTCATCGCTATGAGTCACTTCAACATTTTGAAGTGATTCCATCAGTAATCTGGGAGCAGGACGAGGTGTGTTTTCACCAATTAATAAAGTTAGATTAATTCCCAGTCTCATCGTAATTTATTCAAACCTCCGGCATAGGTATACGGATTGTTCGTCCAATTTCCGATGTGAGTTCTGTAGGATTCATGGTGTTATTAGCATCGCATATTTGCCAAAAATGCTCTGAATCGCCCAGGGTTTTATAAGTTATTAAATCTAGGCGATCGCCTTCTACAAACATAACCTCTTGCAATAACGGCATCGCTCTTCCTTGAGGTAAAAATCGACGACGTTTATAAGCAACTTGCCGTCCATCTTCTGTAGTATAATGAGCGGTTTCTAAATTGTAATAACGACTGCTATAATCAAACATAATAGTAAAAGTTTTAGGGTAATAACAAGAACAGCGAACTTTTTAAATCAGCAAATTCATATTTGTTTTTGCCACACTACTAACACTGCCCATATTTGCCATTTTTTCTTTAATTAGATGATGAACATGGAAAAGTTTGCCACTCATATTCCAAGGTAGATCGCTATAGTTCAAAACTCGCAAGCTTAGGGATACCTTTGCCCGAATCGGGTTGAGGTTAACATCATAGGCTTCTTCAGTGATGCTAAAATCGTTTAATACTACAGGGATTACCCGTTTTTTCCCCCAAACTAGCAAGGTCATGGGGGCTTCCATTGGTATGATTTCTATCATGCCTATGCCAGATTTTTGCATATTTGGAAAAACCTGCCTTGTGCTAGGGTAAAGCAATATTTCTAAAGCCGATAACTGCGGATAAATACCTAGTTGAGATGCTATTTTATCGGCTTTTTCCAGTTGGTCAGTCGCATCAAGTTCTACATCTAGTTTGATAGTTTCTATCGGCGCTCCTTTGATGCGTAAAGTTTCAGTTTTAGCACCGTTTTCCCCAGCCGATATTTGGGGATTTAAGGTGCGTGTGATTGTATCTGGATTGTATTGGAATGCAATTGTACTAACTATTTGGCTAGTTGCTACATTAATAGCAATAATTGCTCCCTTGAGTGACTTTGGAGAACCTGGAAAAGTTGTCACGTAAAAGTATCTCCGTATCTGAGCGACCGCGATTTTAAACTGCCTGAAGATGCAATTGATTAAGGCTACACGAATATGACGGTGCTATTTCCCTTTAAGTTAAATATACACAGCAAAAATGTATGATTAGTTACAAAATTGTTCGATTTGAAATACTTATGAAAAGATTTTTCGTATAGTTTTTATCCTTGTAATTGATAGATGCACAGCCTGATTGAGATAAGCTAACGCGCATCTAAATTGTACATTTTATAATTGAGAGAAAAGTTATCAAACCGTCTTCCCCTCTCTCCTCCCTCCTCTCTCCTCCCTCCCTAAAATATAAAATGCGCGAAACACAACAGCTTAACACTAACTCTAAATATACATTTGGTGAATTGTCAAGAGGAATTTTCTGGTTAAAATTATTAATAGTTAACAATTTTGTTACTTATTGTTGCATTGTATGGAGATACCTGATGTTAAGCTTTTGAAAAATGAGTGGAAAATTAAGCAAATATGTCAAAACCACAAAACGCTATTTCCCAGTACTCTCCCATTAGTCGCGTGGAGAATTTCCTCGCTGGGGAAGAAACAGGGATTTCATACGCTTATTCTTTAGGTAAAGTATTTTTGGTGCTAAATTTCTTTGGCTGCTTTTTCTCTTAGCACTTCTAAGCGCCACTTTTATTGTTTGGATATGGATAGTTAGCTTCCGAACCGGATGGAATCTTTGGGAATGGGTATGGAGTAATCGGACTAAAACAGACCAACAGATTGCTGGAGGCGTTTTGTATGGTCTAATTATCAGCTTAATTTCCCCGTTTGTGCTGTTTTTCAACTGGGCGCAAGAATTGCTGAAGCAGACAAAATTGTTGCCAAAATCATTCCCGCCTCAAATTAACCTGATTAAAAGTGTTGAAAAACATTTGGAGATTGAATTAGACTCTCAGTTTCCCTATTTAATTGAGCCAAAGGAAAACGCCCCCACTCAAAAATCTACTTCTACAGATTGATAACTTTATGGTAGAAGCTAGTAGGGGAGCAAGTTTGCTCAATCTTACTAAAATTGAGGATTAAAAATTAAGAGTCTCCTAGAATTGTAGAAACAGTAGTATCAGATTCTTTCGAGGTACTACCATTTTCTATTGTTTTGAGAACGTTAGCAAGCATTCCTAAAACGAATGCCAAGGTAGCAGGGCAAATGATTAGATAGAAGAATATTTTAACCAACATACCACTCTTAAAAAAACTTCTTTTAATTATGTAACAAGTTAGCAGCTAATTGAGTAAATATTACAAATAATTACTTTTATTATTTAGATAATGCTATAAATGATTAAGGAGCAATGTAGGTTGGGTAGAGCAAAGCGAAACCCAACTATGCCCAGGTTTCCGTTTGTCTTTCGTGATTATTAATAGATATAAGAAGGTTGGGTTTCGTGCCTCAACCCAACCTACGAAGCGAGATGCTCTATGTTGCCATCACATACTGTCATCGTTCCCACCCCCCATTCGGTCTCGGAGCGCCTTCTCGGCGACGAGTACCGCCGTTAACGCCGCGTATGCTGTTCGCGTGAATTCTTCCCACATCAGCACAAAGGGCTGTTCGCTATTATCATAACCACTTATTAATTCGCCTACCTGATTCAATTTCTGCTCCAATTTAGCAATCACCATTTCCGGATCCATTAGCGGCTCTTGGTCTGGATTCGATAGGGTTTTCGCTTTTTTCACCATTGCCTGCACGGCTTCCGCTACGCTTTTCGCGATGTTTATAGCCTCGATCACTGGCAACGCCAGTTGGGCTCCTGGTACGTACTTGGCGATCTTAGTTCCTATGGCGAGCGCCTTTTCTGCTACCTCCTGGGCAGTGCTCTTGCTCTCCCTACCTCCTCGCAATCGGTTCATCAGAGTTTCAACCTCTGGCAGGATTTCAGTTTTAACTTCCTCTGCTAACTCTTTTATTCCACCTAGCTTGGTAGCAGTACTCGTGGCTAAGAACCCTCTGGTATCGCCCCCTTCTTCCTCCCATCTCACCTCCTCTGCCGCGCTTCTCGCCTCGGCTGCTTCCTTCCGCTCAACTCGATCCAATAGCTCCCAGTCTTCATTCATCGGGTCAACCCCGTTCACTTGCTCCTCATTTGGGTCGTTCCATTGTAAGTTGTATGACTTAACTGCTCTCGTGAACCCGAACTGATAATTCCGTCCGAACTTGGGCAGTGCATAAGCGTAGTTAACTTTCGTGATTGTGGCTCTTAGACCGTCCTTGTCGTCTGTTGGCTTTACCCACTTCCCAACTGCTCCTCCATGCCCGATCCTTCTCTGGATAAACACACCCCTATCTCTCGTGTGGCTCGGTTGCAGTATTCCGTTTTTGACTATTCCCGTTGTGGCATTGTCATGACTCCTCACTTCTTCCATAGAGGAGCTAGTTAGGTTCTCCGTGTCGGTTTTTAGTTCGTCCCTCAAGCCCGTTTTGTTGAAAGAATCGCGCATCACAGACCACCCATTCTGCTGCACCACATGAGTCAACTCATGGGCAATCAACTCCTGCCCCCCGCGACTCCCAGGCTCATACGCACCCTGCCGAAAGAATACATCCTGCCCCGTCGTAAATGCCTTCGCCTGAATCGACTGATTTAACTGATCCGAAGTTGCATCCGTATGCACCCGCACCCCACTAAAATCCGCCCCCATCCCCTGCCCCATTGACTGTTGCAGACCCACATCTAAAGGCTGTCCCCCTCCCCTAGCCCTATTTATGGCAGATTCCAAATTTGTTGAAGCGTCTCCGCTTGCGATCGCTTCCCTACGCTGAATGATTGACTTAGCTTGAATTACGTCCTCGTTTTCTTCCTGACGTTGTAGCGATTTTCCTTGAGTTGACTTTTTTGTTGTGGGAGCATTAATTTGTCCCACCACCAAAGATGCAACCCGATCCGCCTCCTGTTCGTACTTATCCCCCACTGCACCAATTTTCAATTTCGGCTGAATGATTGGCATCTCACTCGTAGATACTGGTATCTGGCTAAAGTCGCGATCGAACCCTGACTCCTTAAATGTTGCAGACTCCGCCTCAATCGTCTGTTGCACGTCTTTTTCTGGAACATGACGCACAGCAGCACGCTGTAAAATCCCACTAACTAAAGGTGTATCACCCTGAAATTGCGGATTCGTCCGACTAACTGGTTGGCGAGTCATAAATTAAGCCCCTCATAAATAGATTGAGCAATTTGCTGTCCCATCTGGGTCGGGTCAGTTATTTTAGTTACATTAATACTCGCTGGTAACTTGGAAATCATTCCGCCATTGTTCAATTTTGGAGGCAACCCATTGACAGAGAACAAACGCGACAATTCCGCCTCCACTGCCGCTTGCAATAGCGGACGCTGACTGTGGGGAATGGACACTCCATCTATGATCAGCCGTTCTATCTGAATATTAATATTCAATCCCCTTGGCTTCCCTTATTTTATTGCCATTTGCGCCAATCCCCTGAACAATTGATCAGCTTGATTTTCCCCTATACCCTAAAATCCGCCTCATTAATTGGTCGTTCCACCTTTTTATACTCCGTCCTCGCCGCCTGCAAAATTAACTCCATCGTCACTTTTTTCTGCTCCCGTGCCGCCAAAAACGCTGCATTCAACGCAATATTATGAATACTCGCTCCTGTTAAATTAAACTGAGCCAAGCGTTGCCAATCCAACTCTTCCGTCGGTGTCTGTGGTGGAAACACCTTCTCCCACATCTGTTTGCGTTCCTTCACCCCTGGAAAAGGAAAATCCACCATAAACCGCAACCGTCGCACAAACGCCACATCCATTGCACTCTTAATATTCGTCGCCAAAATCGCTAACCCGCGATACGCTTCCAACCGTTGTAACAAATAATTAATCTCTATATTGGCATAGCGATCGTGACTATCTTTCACTTCACTGCGTTTCCCAAATAAGGCATCCGCCTCATCAAAGAACAAAATCGCTCCCCCATCCTCCGCCGCATCAAACAACCTGCGTAAATTCTTCTCCGTTTCCCCGATATACTTGCTCACCACCGCCGATAAATCTATCCGGTACAAATTCAACTGCAATACATTGGCTATCACTTCCGCCGCCATCGTCTTCCCCGTCCCACTTTCCCCCGCAAACAACGCACTCACCCCCAACCCCCGATTCATCCGTCCCCGAAACCCCCACTCGTCATACACCACCCCACGATGCCGCACTTGGTCGGCTATTTGTTCAAGCAACTTCTTCTCCTCATCCGGCAGTACAATATCATCCCAAGTCGCCTTCACCTCCAACCGTTGCGCCAGCGAATCCAAACGCGGACGAGTACTAGCCAGACACCCTTGCCATAAATGTGCCAGCAATTCCTGTTGTTCCCCCACCTCCCCCTGTGCTTTATCCGCAATCTGCCCAATTTCCACGAAATTCAAGTTAAATTGATTCGCCAGTTGCACTGGAATACTCTTAGCCGAAGACAGACCTAACCCCCCCAGCCCCCCTTCCCTGCTTGGGAAGGGGGGAGAAGTAGTACTACTATTACTCCCCTCTCCTCCCAGGAGAGGGGCAGGGGGAGAGGTCATCTTACTCCCCTCTCCTCCCAGGAGAGGGGCAGGGGGAGAGGTCATCCCCAACACCAACTCCCAAGCTGCTCGCTGCTCCACAGGCGTAGGCTTGGCAACATCAAACGTCACCGTCCGACGTTCCAACCCCAGCCCACTCTCCCGCACATCCAAAAAGAAAATCCCCTGACTGCGACTCAAAAACCGCCGCAAAAGAGCCATTCCCCCCGCATTCGCCGCCTCATCCCACCCCTGCACATCTACATATAGTGCTAAAGGTAACAACAAACTTTCTCGCTCCCAAAGCCGCGCCAACGTTTCCAAATCCGTCCCCTGCGTCGGCAACAACTCCAACGGCAACCGATACAATCGCAGCCCCAACTCTTGACAAATATCCCAAATTATGCTAACTTTACTTGTCTTATCAATTCCAGTTAACTGCCAAATCGGAAACTCCTGCTCTGCAACCGCCTTTTTAATCTGCAATACCATAGTTTCTGCCACCTCTTTTCCAGAAGCAGGCAACGGTAAAATCTCCTCCCTCCCCCCTTTCTCCCAAGGATTGAGCGGAAACACCAACGACTCCAAGCGGTCATCAAGATAATTTAATCCCTTCAAATAATTAACAATCCGCTCATCCGCACGTAAAGCACTCGTGATAAGCGGTTGATTCCCCACAGTATGAATCTCAATCAATCGCCAATAGCGCAAAGGACGTTCCGGCAAAACCACACCCCATTCAGGGCGATCAAAACACGCCAGCGCCAGCGCAAATGTCGGATATGGTCGATTCGGATGGTCTTGAGCTTTTGCACAAAGATTAGCAATACTGGTATCAAACTCCATCGCCACACACAGCAGCAACACCCATTGCTCAAACTCCGACAATCCCAACTTGTAACTTAGCAAGATTTTAGCTGGCGGCATTTCCCCACTCGCAGCCGCGTCCATCTCCCTCTCAGCCTGCTCAATTTTATCCCGCCAGCTAAAATCTTGTGCCGCAGAAGACAACTGCCCGCTATCCTCAACATCATCCCTCGCCGATGCTGCTAACCTAAGCAAACGCAGCCGCAGCCACCTCAGCGCCACACCCAAAAATTGATTATTTCTCAGATGCCAATCACTCACAATCAGTCACCACTTTTTTACGACAGACTGGAAAAAAACAAGACTTGTGGTTCTTCCGTACTTAGAGCCTATCCGAAAAATAATTGAAGGGCGAAACTTAAACAAACAACACTAAATAAAACGCCTCTAATCTAAATAGAGTAAAAATTCCACCTCTAGAAACTGCTATGAAGGAAACCACTCCCCCCTCCATCATATTAATAGCTGTTTTTGGCAATTAGTCTATAACTAGGTTATGATTCCAGCAACTATCACTTTGACAAATAGGAATTTTAATAAAAAACTTCGTACCCTTGCCTAACTCAGATTCATAATCTAAAATACCTTGATGATTTTCTACCACAATATGATAGCTAATTGACAATCCTAACCCTGTACCTTGACCTACAGATTTAGTAGTAAAAAACGGGTCAAACAAAGATTTTTTTATAGCTTCAGTCATCCCTATACCATTATCAGCAATTTCGATAGTTACTAAATTAGGATAAATAAATTGCGTGCGAATCGAAATCGAGGGAATCCAAGATAAATCTCCCTCAATGTCTACTCTTTCTTCTTTATTCTGTTTAGCAACGCAATGTATAACCGCATCTATCGCATTGCTGATAATATTCATAAATACCTGATTCAGTTGCCCTGGATAACACTCCACTAAGGGTAACTTACTATACTCTTGAATAACTTGAATTTTACCACCAGCTATTTCAGCATTCAATCGGTGTTGCAAAAGTAGTAAAGTACTGTCAATACCTTTATGAAGATCGACAGGCTTAATTTCAGCTTCATCAAGACGGGAAAAATTTTTCAATGTCTTGACAATTGTAGAGATGCGGTCTACTCCTACTTTCATGGAAGATAAAACTCTTAATGAATCTTCACTTATAAAATTGAGATCAATCTCCTCGATAAAGCTTTGCAGTTCGGGGTTAGGGTTATGACAGTTTTGTTGGTAAAGATTAATAGCCTTAAGTAAGTCGTGAATATAATTTTGTATATAAGCTATATTGGCAGAAATAAAATTTATCGGATTATTAATTTCGTGAGCTATTCCCCCCACCATTTGTCCTAAGCTAGAAAGTTTTTCACTTTGGATTAGTTGAATTTGGCTTTTTTGTAATTGCTCTAAAACTTCTTGTAAATGCTGTGCTTGTTCTCTAGCATAAGCTTCTGATTTTTGTAATTCTGCTTCTTTTTCTTCCCGCAGACGGATATTTTCTTTAATTTGTTGTACGTGATGCAGGGTTTTATTAATAGTAATTTCTAAATCTTGAAAATCTATTGGTTTAGTTAAAAAATCAAAAGCACCCATATTCATGGCATTTCTGATTTTTTCTATATCACCATAAGCCGAGATAATAACTGTTTTAATACTTGGGTATATATAATTGATTTTTGCTATCAAAGTTAAGCCATCCATTTCTGGCATATTAATGTCAGATAGCACTATATCAATGTCGGGAACATCTTGCAACTGAGTTAGTGCTTCTACACCATTATGAGCAAAAATAAATTGATACTCTTGATTGCGAATTTTTTTTCTAAATTTTTGAGTAACTAGGAGTTCTAAGTCGGTTTCATCATCAACAACGAGTATTTTAGCTGGCATCTATCCCCCTAGTTAAGCTAATTATGGCATAGCAAATATTAGCTCAAAATTATGCTTTTATCTAAAATATATAAAAATTTCATTTGTTTACACTACTGCCGATTTAATTAGTGGCAGGCAAACTGTAAAAGTTGTACCAGCACCTACTTGGCTTTTAACAGTAATACTTCCTCCATGTAATTTTACAGCGTTATGCACAATTGCCATACCTAAGCCTGTGCCTGAGATTTTTCCCACATTGCTACCCCGATGAAAGGCTTCAAATAAACGTTCTTGATCTAAAACAGAAATACCAATTCCTTCATCTTTTACTTCACAAATAACTTGTTCTTTTTCACCCAGGATATTCAAGGAAACTAAGCTGCTTTCAGGAGAATATTTAACAGCATTTGAAAGTAAATTAAACAAAATATGCTTTAAAATGTTTTCATCCATTTTTACTGACAATTTTTGGGGGTTACAGTTAAAAATGAATTTATGGTGTTGTTGATCGGTTAGTTGAATTTCTTCTAATATTTCTTGGGAGAAAATTTCTAAATTTAATGGTACTGGGGTAAAATTTGTTTTACCTAATTGTGCTTGACTAAGCACTAACACGCCATTGAGCAAACTATTCATGTGGTGGGCAGATTTGGGAATTCTTTTTAAGATTTGCTCTTGTTTCTCTTCACTAAATTTATCTTTACAAGACAGAAGTAAATCGCTACAACTTACAATGATCGATAAAGGTGTGCGAAATTCATGAGAAACCATTGATACGAAACGAGATTTTAATTCATTAAGTTCTTTTTCTTTAATTAAGGCTTTCTGTATTTCTGCTTCTGCTTGCTTACGAGCAGTAATATCGTGGTTTACCCAAATTACTGCTGTTTTTTCTAAAAAAGCATCGTATAAAGGTAGAGAAATACTTTCGCAAATAATCTCCTTACCATTTTTACAGATAAAGTTAATTTC
The DNA here is from genome assembly GCA_963711165.1 of uncultured cyanobacterium. Lineage (GTDB taxonomy): Bacteria > Cyanobacteriota > Cyanobacteriia > Cyanobacteriales > PCC-9333 > Crinalium. The sequence goes on from CAVQDG010000039.1 coordinate 192,283, forward strand.
TCCTGCTCTGCGATCGCCCTTTCTGACAGTCCCCAGAATTTCTTGTATCAATACACTAGCTTTTTCTGGTAGATGCAAAAATTCTGGTGTTTTCCCCAAAACTTCGGCTTTAGCGTAACCAAACATCCTCTCAGCACTAGGGTTCCAGTCAATAATATGCCCTGATATATCCGTAATTATAATAGCGTCGTGAATATTCTCAAAAACTAATGCTTGCTGGTGGAGAATTCTTGATTGTTCTTGTTGCAAGCGCAATTTTTCTTTAATTTCTTCTACATGATTTAATGTTTTCTTAATAGTAATTTTTAAATCTTCAAAATCTATCGGCTTAGTCAGAAAATCAAAAGCACCGTTGTTCATGGCTTTGCGGATTCTTTCCATATCCCCATAACCAGAGACAATCACTGTTTTAACTATGGGATTAATTTCCTGAGTTTTAGCTAACAAAGCTAAACCATCCATTCCTGGCATATTAATGTCAGAAAGCACGAGATCTATATCGGGTTGCTGCTGCAAAGTCAATAATGCTTCTTTGCCAGTATTGACAAATGTAAATTGATATTTTCCCGCGCGAATTTCTTTTCTAAACTTTTGTGTTACTAAAAGTTCTAAATCTGGTTCATCATCAACAACCAATATTTTACTTAACACGAACTACTCCTAATTATTTTTACGGCAATGCCGCTACATCAAATATTTTTCTTTTCAGTTGCTCAAAATCTACTGGCTTTGTTAAATAGTCATCAGCTTGATAAAGCTGTGCTGCTTTCTGCCTTTGTTCATCACTGTAAGCAGTCATCATAAAAACTTTGAAATCCTGAGATTTTTCTTTAATCAGCTTCAGAAGTTGTAACCCATCCATTCCTGGCATATTAATGTCAGAGATAATCAGAAAAATATCTCCTAAGCCTTGATTTTCTAGGTATTCTAGTGCGGCTTCTGCGGAATTAGCAAAATGAAATTCAACTTGACCCGTCCTAATTTCTTTTCTAAATTTTTGCTTGAAGAGTAATTGAACATCTTCTTCATCATCAACTACAACAATTTTCATAGATTTAACCTAACGGTGATAGACTCTTTTTGGGTAGTGTAATAATAAACTTAGCATAGCTTCCAGGGGATGTTTCAACTTTAATATCCCCTTGATGTTGTTGCACAATAATGTCATGTGTCATGGATAACCCTAGACCAGTTCCTTCTCCTGTGGGTTTAGTAGTAAAAAAGGGATGGAAAATTTTTTCAACTACTTCTTGTTCCATGCCTTTGCCATTATCTTGAATACAAATTTCTATGCGATCGCCTAAGTTTTTTGTTTCTATATAAATAGCTGGTGAAAATTCATCCCCTTTTTCTTGTTGCTTCTCATACGTTGCATAACAAGCATTAGTTAGAATATTGAGCAAGGCGCGATTAAAATCTTGCTGCACTAAATCTAATTTTCCAATAGAATCATCATATTGGCTTTCTATTGCCACATTAAACATATTATTATTACCCCGCATTCCGTGATAAGCCAGATTAACAGCTTCTGCCAATAAAGTATTTATATCTACCTTTGACCATTCACCTGTACCACCACGAGCATGAGAAAGCATATTACTGACAATTCTGGCTGCTCGTTGACCATGTTCGTTGATTTTATCAACATTTTGATTTAAATCATTTAACAGTTCGGCAATATAGCCACTCGATTCTGGATCTAATCGTTCTCCTTGACCTTCGATTTCTGTTAATAATTCTTCAGTTAACTCGATTGAAAGTTGAGCAAAATTATTCACAAAATTTAAAGGATTTCTAATTTCGTGGGCAATTCCTGCTGTTAAACTTCCTAAAGAAGCTAACTTTTCTTGAGCTATAATTTGAGTTTGCATAGCTCTAAGATTCTTTTCGGCGCGTTGACGTTCTAAAATTTCATTTTGCAATTGCTGAACTGTTTCTTTAAGTTCTTTAGTTCGTTCCTCAACTCTAATTTCTAATCCATCTTTAGCTTTTTGCAGTTCTGTTTCTGCCAGTTGACGTTGAGCAACTTCGGCTTTAAGTTCTAAGTTAGTAGTTAATAATTCCTGAGTCCGCGCTTTTACCCGTTCTTCTAGTTCGGTGTTCAAGGTGCGGACATCTGCTTCGACTTTTTTACGTTCAACAACTTCTGCTGCTAGTGCTTGGTTAGCCGCTTCCAATTCAGCAGGACTAGGCAACGCTAACGCCTTGGGAACTAAGGGTATCAACGCTAAAGCTGTAATTACGGAAACTAAGGCGGTAACGGCTTTAAGTAACCCGGATGCCCAGTAATTTGGATGCCATAGTGTCCATATTTCCATCACATGGGTAGAGCCACATAAAATAATGAAAGCTCCAAATAACAAAAATATCCAGTTAAAGGGTAAATCTTTGCGCTTTTGCACAAAGTAAATCAGGGTGGCAGGAATTGAATAGTAGGACAAAGCAACGGTCGCATCTGAAGAGATATGCAGCCCTACTAACCGTGGCTTCCAAAGATAACAATGTCCATGAGGAATAAACGGCGCGGTAGCAAAAAAGTGATGAAAAAATTCCATTATTTCAACTATTATATTAACAACTTGTGATAAATTTAGTTACAGCACAAAATTTGAGCATTTTAAGCATAAATACTCAAATAGTAGATGTATGCGGGTGAGACGATCGCTAAACTTATTGCTGTACTTTTTACACTCTAATACTTTTGATAGATGCAAACAGCAAGTTTTTTAAAAAACTTCACATTTATATACCTCAGAAGTCAGAAGCCAGAAAAATTATTCAAATTTATGCTGCTCATTAAACGTTTTACCCCACCCCCCAGCCCCCTCCCCTTATTAAGGGGAGGGGGAGATTTTGATTTTATTTTTTTAATGTGGAGCTACTTAATTTAAGAAGCTTTTGTGAGAGGTTCTACAGATGTTACTGGAGTTAGCAGGTTGTTATTGTTAGATGCTTCAGATGGCGTAGACATCCACAAACTCCAGAGGCGTTCGTCCATCATAGACTGAGCGAGTAAGCGACGATAGAGATCGCTTAATTGAATTGCTACACCAGTCCAGCTAAAATTCTGACGCACTCTCACGGAGGCTTCTGTTCTGAGTTTTCTCGCCCATAATTCATTAGTGAGAATCCGATCAATTGCAGCAGCCCAAGCGTTAATATCTTGGGGTGGAACAAGTAAACCTGTTTCTTCTGGTACTACTGTAAATTTCAAGCCACCAACGTTAGAAGCAATTACAGGTGTACCACAAGCCATTGCTTCAATTGCTACCAGTCCAAATGGTTCGTAGTGGCTGGGGACTACGCAAACGTCTGCGGCTGCATAGTAAAGTGGCAATACATCGTGGCTGAGTTGACCTGGGAAAATGGTTTGATCTGCTAAATCTAATTCTTGTACTAATTGTTGTATGCGTTCTTTTTCTTGTCCGTCTGCACGTTCTCGATCGCTACCACCAGCAATTACTAATTTTAGTTTACCGGAAGTCTTGGCAATAGATGCAGCGCAGGCACGAACCATTGTTTCAATACCTTTGCGAGGATCAAAACGTCCGACGTAGAGAACTATTTGATCTGTAGGATTTAAACCTAGTTTAATTCTGGCTTCAGTTTTAGAGATAATGTGGAATTTATCTATATCAGTTCCGCAGGGGATAACTTCAATGCGCCCTTGCTGAGATACTAACTGGCGGAGATATTCTTGTTCTTGAGGACTGGTGGCAACTACACAGTGAGCTTGTTCTAAAATTTGTTGCTCAATTTCTAGTCTAGTAGATGCGATCGCGGGAATTTTTTTAACGGAAGGATACTTAACTGCTCCTAATGAGTGATAAGTATGAACTAACTGAACATTATTTGATGCTTGTAACTGTAAGCCAGCCCAAGCAGACAACCAGTAATTAGTATGAATTAGTGGATAATTTGTGCCTTCTTTGGTTTGAAACTTCTGAAATGCTTCAACAAATTGAGGCATATACTGAAACAGTTCATCTCGTGGAATAAACTGTTCTGCCCCAGCAACTAAGCGAATGGTGCGACAGTGGGGTGAATGCTGTACAATTGCTGGTTGATTTGGATTAGTTTTGCGGGTGAACATATCCACCTGCCAACCTAATTTTGCTAAAGCTTCACCAACTTGGCGCACATAGACGTTTTGCCCTCCAGCTTCTTCTTTGCCAATATCTGCGGCTGGATCTGCGTGATCTGAGATTAGTGCGATCGCTTGTCTATTAGGAATACCTGCACGGGCAGAAACTTTTTGTGATTCTTTGGCTTTATTCGAGGAATGGTTGGCGGCTTTTTTAGCCATCGGCTGTAATTTTTGATTTAACATACCTTTACCTCATTTCAAACGTAGAAACGTTAACAAGTTGGAACGTTGGAACGTTAACAAGTTGGAACGTTAGAACGTTATATGAAAGATCCATGTTTTCTGTGAAACCCGAAGCAGTTGAAATATTGGAAAGTTAACAATAGTAACGAGTTGATTGAGTTTAATTACTTAAACCTTCCAACTTTCAAATGCTTTAACAGGAATGGAATCTAAAACGTTTGGATGTTCAAACCTGGAAACGTTGCAATTGTAGGGGCAATCCCCCCGTGGTTGCCCTGAGAGTGGCAAATTATTCAATAACTAGCTGGTAGTTTATGATAGTATGCTACTTAAGCTAGGACGGCTAGATGCGTGACCGTTTTGCTTGAAGCGTTCTGCCACGATTTGTTGATAAACCGCTTCGTAACCTTCAGTCATTTTTTCCACACTGAAGTTTTTAATCACATGATCTCGGCAAGCTTTACGGCTTAATTCAGTGACTTTTCCAACGGCTGCTACTGCTTCTTCTACATTGTGAATTAAGAAGCCTGTTTCACCGTGTGCAATAACTTCTTGAGTAGACCCCATTTCGATCGCAATTACAGGCGTACCTGAAACCATAGACTCAATCATAACTAGCCCAAACGGTTCACGCCAGGTAATCGGGAATAAGGTGGCTACAGCACCCCCTAACAAGGCATTCTTTTGTACATGATTGGCTTCACCTAAATATTGAATTTGTTCGCCATCAATATGCGGTTTAAGTTCCTGTTCATAATATTCCACATCGACGACATCAATTTTGCCTGCTATTTTTAAGGGCAAACCTGAGCGTTTAGCAATTTCTATTGCTAGGTGTGTGCCTTTTTCTGGGGAAAGACGACCGAGAAAAGCTAAGTATGGTGGATCTTGTGGTTTTGGGTGAAATTCGTAAGTGCTGGTGTCTATGCCGTTATAAACTGTCGCAACACAGTTGAGGTTAAGTCTAGGTTCCCGTTGTGAGTTGGAGATACTTACATAAGGCTGACGACGAGCATAGCTAAACATTTTCTCGTTGTCAGGAGTAAAAACACCATGCAGGGTGTGGACAGTAGGTGTTTTAACAAAGTTGGCATAGGGTAATGCCGCGCAACCCATGTGGGAATGAATGATATCAAATTCGTGCGCCTGCTCATAAGCTTTGCTAAGGTGCAGGGCTTCGTAAATGGGGTATTCCTTAACCGTAGAGTCGAGACGTAGTGCTTGGGGGTGAACAGACTCTAATTTAGCAAGGGTGATGGAATCACCAGATGCAAATAATGTCACATCATGTCCAAGTCTAACTAATTGATCGCAAAGTAGACCAACAACGAGTTCAATACCGCCATAAGCTGGGGGTGGTACTCGTTCCCATAATGGTGCAATTTGAGCAATCCGCATCTTCATTCCTCCTTAAAAGGATGTATGGTAAAAGTGTTTCTAAAAGAATCAGCTATTTGTTTGTAGATCGCGCTGTTTGGCTAGACAGATTGTTTAGTAACAGCACTTGAGTTGAAGTTAAAGCAAAAGTTTGTAATATGGCAATTTCAGTGTTGTACGGATATCTGGGCTTGATTATTTAAAAAACTTTCAACTGTTCAACCTGAAAAAGCCGATGTTTTTTGCGTTCATGTCAGAGGTGATCAGATTCCCCACACGCTTGAAACTATTGCTAACCGGATATTGTTCTCCTTGATAGCTATCGGCAAATTTGCTCCTTAGAATGTTAAAATTGATACATAACTCCAATATTAAATTGGCACATTTTACAGGTTCGGCAACCCGTACCAAAGATGGAAATGTCCGACCTAATTAGTGTTAGTTAAACTACGGTTATCAGAGAGTTAAGTTATTTATAACCGGAGATAGATGTGTTTTTTCGATAAAAACTATAATATTTTAAAATTGAGTATTTTTAGATACTTTTATGGAAACATATTTAGCGTTTAAATCTGGGATTGGGTAATTTTTTAAAGTTACAAGAAAATTCGGGTTCTCTCGCCTTTGTCGTGAAAAATGTCGTTTGTCGGTCATTGATAATTGTTCATAGGAATACACGGGATGCGGGAAACTCAGAGTCTTCAGACCTCTCTAGGGAAGCGACACGAGCGAATGAGAGTCGCCGTCGTATTTATGGTAAAATTAAAGCGTGAGTAAGAACAAAAAAACATCTATGTGTTGAAGCATCCTAGTATCGGAGAAATCCCGGCTCCTATGAAACAACGGTCTTTGTTTTAGTCCTGGCGCAGTATGACAGGAAAGAGCAAGTAAAGGCAGGTTGCGGAGCGTACCGCGTTTTGGCGATACGATGGATTCTGAAAGCATTGGAAACAATAAAAGTAGCTAGAAACCTAAGCTTGACGATTGGTGACTAGGTAGACGGCGTTTGACGGTCGTAGCGAGAGCTTTGCTCTGTCCGCAGAATCTCAGTGTATGTGCGACCTGAGAGTGTCAATGATAAGTAAGTTAACCTAATTAAACGTATTACCCCACCCCCCACTCCCTCCCCGAATTTCGGGGAGGGGGAGATGTTTGTTTTATATTTTTTAATGTGGAGCTACGGATGGTGGAGTGGCAAAGAGCATTGCCGCATTTAGATTGATTAATTTGTCGTATCACTTAAGCCAGACATGAACATCCGTTGTGAACAACCATCTGATTACAGTGCGATCGCACTCGTTAATATTCAGGCATTTAAGCAGGAAAATGAAGCTCGCTTGGTAGACAAAATTCGCAATTCTGAGCGTTATATCCCAGAGTTATCTTTGGTTGCAGAGATAGATGAAGTGGTAGTTGGGTATATTCTGTTTAGTTATATAGATTTGGTGGGAAACCAAAACCTTCAGGTACTTGGTTTAGCGCCGTTAGCAGTGTTACCTAAATTTCAACGACAAGGAATAGGTAGCGCGTTGGTACAAGCTGGGTTAGCTAAGGCTTCTGAAATGGGATTGGCGATCGCGATCGTTTTAGGATATCCCGAATTTTACGGTCGCTTTGGCTTTGAGCCATCAATTCATTATGGAATTGAGTCTCCCTTTCCCGTACCAAAAAATGCTTTCATGGTTAAACCACTTAAGGACTATCACAGGAAATATCGGGGAAAGGTGGTTTACCCGTTAGCTTTCCGAGGAGTATGAATCATGCTGGAAAACCGTAAATTAGATACCTTTTCCCTAGCTGCATTATTGGTATCTGCACATTACGGCTTAGGGTTTCTGCTGGGAACTGCTGAACAATCGCTGACTTTGGGTTATGCAGGTAGCCTTTACCCTGTCTGCCTGGGTTTAGGTACGATCGCACTATTATTTTTAGCTAAATTTTATTGGATCAAAATAGATCAAATTTGGACTTTATTAGGCAATAGCTATGGCAAGGAGGTAAAAATTGGTGTAGGGTTGATGTCCTGGGCATCGTTAATTGGAATTGAAGCCGTACAGATGATTTCTGGAGCTTTTATTCTGAAAGTTTTAGGGATGCCAGTGCTACCAAGTACGATCGCTTTAGCTACTCTGTTTACAATTATTTCTTTATTACCTGTAGAGAAAGCTGGCTTTTTATTTCGCGGGTTGTTGGTGGTAAATTTCTTAGCTTTAGTTTATGGGTTGTGGGTGTTGCACGGGTTTCCTGAGTATGTGCGATCGCCTTTGGAATTTATTCCCTCTTTGCAACAAGTAAGTCCAGCAAATTTAGTCGGTATCTCTTTATCAACAATTTTGCTAGTGCTGATTGATATGAAGTATCAGCAATTTATTGTCCAAGCTAAAGATATTCGTAGTCTATATCAAGGCTGTATATTAGCAGCAATTATACTGATATTGTTAGCATTTTTACCATCGTCGGTAGTTATCGCTGCTCAGAATGCCGGAATTTTACCTGATGGGATTAATGGTAAAGAAACTTTGCCTTTTATCCTTTCTTGGATTGGCGGGGGGAGCAACCAACCTTTAGGAATTATCCTAATTATGTCTTTGTTGGTTCCCGTACTGGGTGTGGGTAGCAGCATTTTACGGGTGCAGACAAAAACGATTTTAGATTTTAATATATTACCTTATTCTCAAAAGAATCGGTTGTTTATAACTATACTTAATGTAATTTTGAGTATAGGAATTGCTTCTAAAGGTGGCGATTTGGTAAATTTAATTGTAGCTTTTTATGCTGCTTATGTAGCTGCTGTATTTGTACCATTTATATCATTTATATTTAAAGAAAAAGGGTATTATTTTTTTTCAAAATCAAGCGTTAAGTTTTCTCTCTGGGCAGGTGTTATATCAGCGTTGGGGGTATTATCTTTAACTATCATTACCCCAAGTTACACAGGTTTTGGTAATGGAGAGTTGAATATTATGATTGTCGGGATTGCCTTTAGTTTTATAGGTTTGTTATTGGGTGAGGTAGTTGAAAAGTATTTCCATCTTTTCCAAGCCAGCGAAAAGATTTAAATAAACGTAGGTTGGGTAGAACGAAGTGAAACCCAACATTTACAGGTGTTGGGTTGCGCTGCGTTTAACCCAACCTACAAATCTTACTTCTAGATACCCCTAAATCCCCCATAAATTGGGGGACTTTGAGTTTCCCCCCTTTTTAAGGGGGGCAGGGGGATTTTTAGCTCTTTCTATTTATACTCACCACACTGCTGAATTAGTTTAGCGACTATTCCAGTCCAACCTGTTTGATGAGATGCACCAATACCACTACCATGATCGCCATGAAAATATTCGTAAAATAAAATTAAATCACTCCAATCAGGATGGTTTTGAAACATTTCTGCATCATTATAAACTGGTCGCTTTCCTGACGCATCTTTAAGAAAAATTGCAATTTGTCGGCGAGATAATTCTGCTGCAACTTCCCAAAGATTGAGCATTTTACCGGAATTGGTGGGACACTCAATTTTAAATTTATCACCCAGATAAAAATGAAACTTTTGCAGTGACTCAATAATTAAATAATTGACTGGAAACCAAATTGGACCGCGCCAGTTAGAATTGCCACCAAACATTGCTGTGCTAGATTCGCCTGGTTCGTAATCTACGCGGTATTCTTGACCGTCGATGTGTAATATATAAGGATGTTCAGCATGGTAGCGGGAAATTGACCGAATTCCATACTCGCTTAAAAACTCGCTTTCATCCAGCATTTTTTGTAAAATCCGGCGGAGTTTGTCACTATTTACAATTGATAGCAACCGCCTTTCTCCTACGCCTGGAGTTTCCATGCAGGCTACATTTTGCTTTAATTCTGGGCGATTACGAATAAACCACTCTAACCGTCGTTTAAAGTTGGGAAGTTTTGAAAGAGTTTCTGGTTCGATAGTAGTAATAGCAAATAAAGGTATTAACCCTACCATTGAGCGTACTTTGACGCGCTGTCGCTCCTTACTAGAACAATGTAGTACGTCATAGAAGAAACCTTCGGTTTGATCCCATAATTCAGTTTGCTCACTACCCAGATGATTGATAGCATCAGCAATATAAAGAAAATGCTCAAAAAATTTGCTGGCGATATCTTCATAAACTGGCAGTTCAATTGCTAATTCTAGGGCAATTGCTAACAAATTAAGGCAATACATCCCCATCCAACTTGTGCCGTCAGCTTGAGAAATATGTCCACCTCCAGGCAGAGGGGCGCTACGGTCAAAAACGCCAATATTATCTAAGCCTAAAAATCCACCTTGAAAGACGTTGTTGCCGTCAACATCTTTGCGATTTACCCACCAAGTAAAATTAAGTAGTAGTTTTTGAAATACCCGTTCTAAAAATTGGCGATCGCAACGACCATACATTTTTTTCTCAATCTGGTAAACTCGCATTGCTGCCCAAGCATGAACAGGCGGATTAACATCGCTGAATGCCCATTCATAAGCCGGAATTTGACCGTTTGGGTGCATATACCATTCGCGAGTTAATCTATCTAGTTGCTGTTTGGCAAAGTCTGGATCGATCATTGCCAAGGGAACTAAATGAAAAGCTAAATCCCAGGCTGCATACCAAGGGTATTCCCACTTGTCGGGCATGGATATAATATCTTCATTAAACAAGTGTTGCCAGTCTACATTTCTGCCTTGTTTGCGTTCAGAAGGTGGCACAGGTTTAGCTGGATCACCATCAATCCATTCTTGGACAACGTAGTAGTAAAACTGTTTACTCCATAACATTCCCGCAAATGCTTGTCGCTGGATATTGCGTTCATCTTCTGAAATTTTAAAGGGACAAATTCTGGTATAAAATTCCTCTGCTTCTGTTATACGTTGTGCAAAAGTTTGGTCAAATTCTAATTCAAAAGGTTGAATAAGTTCGGTTGTATCGCATAGTCTCAATTTAACAACTTCAGTTTCACCTGGATTAATCAAAAGTTGGTAATGGGGAGAAGCTTTAGTTCCAATTTGATCGGGATTTACGGCTGATTTTTGGTTGTGAATAAGGTAGTTATTAATGCCATCTTTAACGTAAGGGGAGGAATTAGGAACACCAAACAAGCGTTCATTGTTGGTTTCGTTTTCTGTAAAGAGTAATTCTGGTGTGCCGTGACAATAAAGCGATCGCTTTCCTAAAATGGGATGATTGGCTTCTACAATACTTAATTTCTCATCACTATGAGTTAATCGCAAAATTGGTTTTTGCTCATCATGGTTCCATGACCATGTATTGCGAAACCATAAAGTAGGTAATAAATGTATAGGTTGTGCTTCTGAACTGTGGTTAGTAATAGTAATGCGAATGAGAATATCTTCTGGTGCAGCCTTGGCATACTCAACAACAACATCAAAATAGCGATTTTGTTCAAACAACCCTGTATCAATTAACTCGTACTCTGGAGCATGGCGATCGCGCTGTTTATTTTCTGCTACTAATTCTGTATAAGGAAAAGCTGTTTGGGGATATTTATACAGATATTTCATGTAGCTGTGAGTTGGGGTGTTGTCTAGATAGAAGTAGTATTCTTTGACATCCTCCCCATGATTTCCTTCTTTACCTGTTAAGCCAAATAGTCGCTCTTTGAGGATACTATCTTGTTCATTCCACAGTGCGATCGCAAAACAAAGTCGTTGATGGTTATCACAAATTCCAGCTATCCCATCTTCGCCCCAACGATAGGCACGAGAACGAGCTTGATCGTGAGTAAAATATTCCCAAGCATCACCAGTGGCGCTGTAGTCTTCTCGCACAGTTCCCCACTGTCGTTCGCTCAAATAGGAACCCCAGCGTCTCCAGTAGGCTTTGTGTTCACGATCTTCTGCTATTCTGGCTTCTTCTTTGGTCATATTTAGGGGGAGAGGGGGGAGGAGGGAGGAGAGAGGGGAGAGGGGAAGGGAATTTGATCAATTTTCTTTTAATTGAAAATGTCAAATTTTAATGCGCTTTAGCTTAAAAAATTCTCAACTCTATACTTTTTCCTTGCGTGGCTGGATAATACCGCTCTTGTTTAATTTTTCTTCTATTTCCCTCAACAGTTCAAAGTCTTCTTCGGGCAAGGTATTACTTACATGATTAAATGAAGTATTAATCCAAAAATGTTGCTTTTCTAGAAAGCTGAATGCTTGCCTAAATTGCTGGGAATTTGCATTAATGGGTGAGTCGAAATGGCAAGGAATGATTCTTTTAAAATTCCAACTTGCTACACGATCAGCCCATTGTATAGTTTCTTTGGGCGCTCTGTTGAGAATGAGTGTTTGCAATATTGGTGCAACAAATAAGCGTCCACCTCCTCGCAGTGCCTCAAACGATTGCTTCCAGTTATCTTTCCATTTAAAGGGATACAACCCGAAATATGCTTTTTTTGATCTTTCTGGCACTTTGAAAGCATCAATAAATGCTTTTCCTAGTGGTATTGTTTCTAACACACTTGGTCGGAAGTAAAATGCAAACAAAGAAATACGCTGCCATCCTTTGCGGCGGTTTTCCTGAGTATCTTCGACAACATCGAAGGCGCTATCTTTAGCATGGAATAATAAGGGGTAAGGATCAAGTTGAACAATTTCTGGCGGTTCTTCAGGTACAGAAACAACTGCATCTGTTACCAGTAGTGTATGCGACTTCTTGTGGAAAAATGCCACTTCTCCAAATGGTCTTCCTCCCAAATCAATATCTAGCACCGCGTAGTCAAACTCATCTGCAAAGGGTGTTTTAGTGTTTTCATACAGAATATGAGTACGTTTTCTGGGAAATCCTAGCCAACTGAGGGGAAGATTTAAGGGGAAACTCCACTGCTTAGGTGCTACAAATATTTGAGAATTAGGAAAGTATCTGGCAAAGGGGACTACAAATACTTTATGTTCTAAACCCGAAACGGTGGGTAAAATAATATACTTGACATCACCGTGCTTTGCTACTAACTCTTTGACTAACCGGATACATTCTGGGGTGGGTGCAACTGGTGCATAGACAAGCAAACCACCTTGAGAAAGTTTAACAACAGTCATGCGAATTGGCACAACCACATAAATGATGCCTTGTGTCTGGTCAAATGTCCAGATCGTGTCTTTTACTACTTCTGTGCGAATTGTCCGCCGTCTGCTGTAGGGGTAAAGTGGTACAAGCGCCCAAAAACGCCATGACCAATCTTTAGGATTAATATTTGAGCTAATTTGCTGTTGCGCGTTGATCGTGGTGTTATCCACAGTGGTTATCAAGGAAGGTGCGATCGCGTTTATTAAAACTTGATTATTACTAATAATACTAAATGTGATAAAGCAATTAAGGCATCTCCTTTCATTGAAATGTAGAGACGCGCCATGGCGCGTGAAATGTAGAGACGCGCCATGGCGCGTCTCTACAAGGGTTCTATGTAACTTAGAAGTCTAATTTGTATTAGGGCAAGCAGATGAGTTTTTAAACCATTCACTAATACTATCAAAGAAATCTCTCACATTTGGATCAATTGTTGTTTTAGCCTCAAGCAACCGTTGGCGTGAAACAGGGCAATAAATTCCAATAGCCTTGCCAATAATCAATTGTTTAGGAACAAAGCCCCAATAATGGCTATCGTAAGCATTATTACGATTATCACCTAGTACAAAATAAGAGCTTTTAGGAATTTTTACAGCCTTGTATTCATAGTGGGGTTTTTCTTCAATATATTTTTCTTGCAAAGGCTTGTTGTTGATATAAACTATTCCAGACTTAATTTTTACTGTTTCTCCAGGTAAACCAATAATACGCTTCACAAACGCTTCTTTAAAGTTTTGCTGCTCAAGGGTTTTTGTAGGTTTAAATATAATAATATCGCCACGTTTTGGTAATTTAGAGCGGTATGTTAGCTTATCAATTAAAATACGGTCGTTAATTTGCAGCGTAGGTATCATGGAACCTGAAGGAATATAACGAGCTTCAAAGAATTCCGTAATAGATGACTCAGACTGCGATAAGGCTGGTGGAATCAAAGATTTTACGGCAAAATCAACTGTTAATGCAGTTGCAACACTAGCCACAAGAGTAATAAATGCAGGTAAACCAATTTTGTGATTTTGCATATATTTAGTTACAAAATTTGATAATTAAGGCAATGATGAGCGATAAACTGATTAAACAACAACTTACTGGCACTAAGTGGAAATACAAATTAATTCTAATAGTGCTGTTAGCATCTATTATTACCCTTGTAACCAATGAACCTGCTTTGGCGCAAGAAGCCATTAACACTCAAGGTTTTAACCCGCAAGCAATTTTGCGTAACGCCTTAGAATGGATTGATAGTTTGGGGGCGATAGGTGCGATCGCATTCATCGCTATCTATATTATCGCTACTGTCGCGTTCTTCCCAGGCTCAATTTTAACTTTAGGCGCTGGCGTAGTTTTTGGCGTAGTTTTAGGTTCGCTATACGTCTTTATCGGTGCAATAATTGGAGCAACTGCGGCTTTTTTGGTGGGGCGTTATTTAGCCAGAGGTTGGGTAGCTAAAAAAATAGCAGCTAATCACAAATTTCAGGCGATAGATCGGGCAGTTGCTAAAGAAGGATTAAAAATTGTTTTATTAACCCGCTTATCTCCAATATTTCCGTTTAATTTATTAAACTACGCTTTTGGGATTACTGGAGTTTCTATCAAAGATTATGTCATTGGATCTTTGGGGATGATACCAGGCACAATTATGTATGTTTACCTTGGTTCTTTAGCAGGAAATATTGCCTTAATTGGCACAGATTCTCAACCTACTAACCCTACTGTGCAATGGGCAATTCGGATAATGGGATTCATCGCTACAGTAATCGTAACAATTTATGTTTCTCGGATAGCCAAGAAAGCTTTAGAACAGGATGTTTTATAAGAAAAGCGGATTTGATCCGGTTTAGGACTTACGCACCGAAAGTCTGAAACCTAGATTACAACTAGCCCCCTACCCTATGCGCTCCGCGCTCTTCCTTCGCCAACGGGAAGGCTATGCGCTTACGCGCAGGCTACGCCAACGCCTATAAAAAGGGGGGAAATTCAAAGTCCCCCTTATTAAGGGGGATTTAGGGGGATCTCTATTTTAAACTATGAGACTTTTGAGCGCCAAAACCCATTAATAATTTAATTTAAATGAAATTTTTCTAATTTTGTTAATATTGCCTGCCATGAATTAATATCTTGTATTGCTAAATCAGTAGCAGTTTCAACTTGATCTCCTCGGTATTTAGCAACTACTCCTCGTGGTACATCCGCAATAAACAAGCTTTCAGTATTCGGCTGATACGCTAGTTTATAATTTGATAACTTAACTATATAAAAACCTAATTTTACTTCTTTAGTTAGTTGCAATTCCACACATTTATAGAAAGCCTGCAAAGCTAAAGGTCTTATAGATAAAGCTAATTCAAGCTGGGCAGAAACATTTTTTGGCGTTAGTTCTTCGCTAGTTGGTAACTCTGTTGGTGAAGGTTGTAATGTTTCTTGATTAGGTTTAACTTGGATTTTATTTAGCCAAACAACTCTATCTTCGTTATGTAAATGCAACTCTCCAACTAAAGTTTCAATAAAGAATTCCCCTGGGGTATAAGAAATATTTCTAATAGGATACCAAGCAGAGCGGATTAAAACTAAAATATCTATTTCAATTGCTTGTTTACGAGAACGATATGTTTGGGTATACCATTTGCTCCAAAGTGTTTTAGCAGATGTGTAATTAATTTCATATCCCGCCGGGATTTGATGGTACTCATATTTGAGAAAAACTTTATTTTCTAATTTCCCCAGAGGTACAAAGCTATGTTTTAGCAATATTCCGTGAATTAGTCGCAAATATGGAGAAGATAAATTAACCAACACTGAGGCAATTTGACAATTCTGCTTGATGACAGCAAGCACACCGCCTTTTTTAGCAATGAGTTGAACCATATCAAAAGCCGACTCAACTCTTAAATGAGGATTAGATAAAAGTTCACCCTCGCCTAAAATAAACTTGTGAATCAGAGTGGCATCATCAAAACAACTCATAATCGGGAAAGATTTTTAGTAATTCAACGTCAGATGAGCTAATGCACAGCACTTCGCAACTAACGTTTAAGTGCTAGTCATCCACCAGGAATGACTAGCTAATACATCTTTCCTAGCCCACATCTGTTTTCAGGACATTTTTACCGAGTATTTATACTTGTTTAGTACTAGGAGCGCAACAATTAGACATATCCAAAAATTAATGTAGAGACGCGCCATGGCGCGTCTCTACAAAGGTTTTAGGTAACGTACCTTTAATTTCGGGAGATGTCTATTACACTGGAGGAATTCTTCTAGAAGTAGATGCAATCAACGGAGTACGATAAATGTCTAATTCAGAGTTCCAGAAAGTCTCAGTTCTGCCAGTGGATGAGTATAATCAGAAATTAATTTCCTATGTACATCCACCAAACTGGGTTAATCCTAAACCTGCTGAGTGTTACAACTTGGTTGTAATTGGTGGTGGTACTGCTGGATTAGTTGTAGCAGCAGGTGCAGCAGGTTTAGGTTTAGGTTTGAAAGTCGCCTTGATTGAAAAGCATTTAATGGGTGGCGATTGTTTGAACGTTGGTTGCGTTCCTTCTAAATCTATTATTCGCTCCGCGCGTGTTGTTGGTGAAATTTGGGATTCAATTCGTTTTGGTATTAATGTTAATCGTGAACAGGTGCAAGTTGATTTTGCCTCTGTGATGGAACGAATGCGGAGAATTAGGGCAAATATTAGTCCTCACGATTCTGCACAGAGATTTCAAGATATTGGGGTTGATGTTTTTTTGGGTAGTGGTCGTTTTGTTAGTGGTAATACAATTGAAGTAGGCGACCAAAAGCTGAAGTTTAAAAAGGCTGTAATTGCAACAGGAGCAAGAGCAGCGCAACCGTCAATTAAGGGAATTGAACAAGCAGGTTATTTGACTAATGAAACTGTATTTTCTCTCACAGAACGTCCTCAACGTTTAGCTGTGATTGGTGGTGGCGCTATTGGTTGTGAATTAGCTCAAACTTTCCGCCGTTTTGGGTGTGAAGTCATGCTATTTCATAGCGGTTCCCATCTTCTCAATAAAGAGGATGCTGACGCGGCGGAAATTATTCAAAATGTGTTTATCCACGAAGGCATCAATTTAGTATTAAATTCTAAAATTACATCTGTAGAAAAAACTGCTACAGGAAAAACAATTTACTTTAGCAAGAATAATAATACTGAGGAATCTATAACAGTAGATGAAATTTTAGTTGGTACGGGTAGAAGTCCTAATGTTGAAAATTTGAATTTAGAAGCTGTTGGGGTAGAGTACGATCAACGTCATGGGGTGAAGGTGAATGATTATCTCCAAACAACCAACCCGAATATTTATGCTGCTGGCGATATCTGCATGAATTGGAAGTTTACCCATGCTGCTGATGCGGCGGCGCGAATTGTAATTAAAAATACTTTATTTTCTCCTTTTGGTTTGGGACGAGCTAAATTAAGTGATTTGGTGATGCCTTGGGTAACGTATACTGATCCTGAGATTGCTCATGTAGGTATGTATGAACATGAAGCTAAGGAAAAGGGGATTAGTGTAGATACTATTACAATTCCTTTTAGTAGTGTAGATCGTGCGATCGCAGATGGTGAAGAGGTAGGCTTTGTAAAAATCCATCATCAACAAGGCTCAGATAAAATCTTAGGTGCAACTATTGTCGCTCGTCATGCAGGGGAAATGATTTCCGAAGTAACCACCGCAATCGTCGGTAAAGTAGGTTTAAATAAACTTTCTGGCGTAATTCATCCTTATCCAACTCAAGCAGAAGGAATTAAAAAAGCCGCAGATAATTATCGTCGCACATTGCTCACGCCTACATCTAAAAAATTCTTAGGATTGCTAACTAAAATTTCTTAATATACTATCAAATTGTTCGTACCGTTGCTATTAGAAGCGGAAAGTGCGATCGCAACTGAATGATGTTGAAAAAACTTTATTTACAAAATCACGTGCAGAACAGGTTATAATTACTCTCTGCATAGATATTGTTTTGTGATATCATTATAATTAGCTTTATGGAACTCAACCTAAATAACAAGCAGCTAAAAACTTTAGTGGCTGTTTTCACAAATCCCATAAAGTCCAACATATTGTGGCAAGATATTGAAAATCTTTTTAAGGCTCTCGGTGCTGATGTTACAGAAGGCAGAGGTAAGGAGTGTGAGGGTATTTCTGAATGGGCAAAAAGCTGTGTTCCACGAACCACATCCAGAAAGAGTAACTAACAAAGGTGCTGTTAGATCTGTCAGGGAGTTTATGATAAATGCAGGCATATCAATAGATAGAGAAGATGAAGATTTAGAAATAGGAGATGATAGTTGATGCTGACTTATAAAGGATATACAGGGCAGCTAGAAATTGATGAGGAAGCTGAAATCATTTTTGGTAGAGTCTTAGATATTGAAGATGTTGTTACCTTTCAAGGAACAACAGTAGAGGAAACAAAACAAGCCTTTCAGGATTCTATAGATGATTATTTGGATTTTTGTCAGGAACTAAAACAAGAACCAAATAGACCTACCTCTAATCAACTATCTTGTTAATCAAACCAGTTAGCTGGATTTCAGTGTTTAGCGATTTCGCAGACATTTTTAATAAAGTCAAAAACTACTTTAATTCTCATTAGTTCAAGTAGTATGGTAGCAATTACACCTGTTACCTCTACTGATAATAAGCTAACGCGCATCTAAATTGTACATAAGATAATTGATATAAAAGTTATCAAACCCTATAACCCTCTCTCCTCCCTCCTCTCTCCTCCCTCTATAAAATTAGAAAATTTAGAAACACAACAGCTTATAACTCATGCAAGACTGGGAAGAAATCATCAAAGGCTCTTATTCCAAAGACTTACAAGAAAGAAAAACTTGGTATTCTTCTGCGGCAGATGCCTATAATAAAGCCAGACCACGTTATCCTCAAGAATTGATTGTTCGTGTTGTAGAATTAGCGCAACTTCCCTCAAAAGCAACTATTCTTGAGATTGGGTGTGGACCTGGAAATGCCACTGTAGGATTTGCTCAATTAGGCTTTAAGATGGTTTGTATTGAGCCAAACCCAGAATTTTGTCAGTTAGCACAACAAAACTGTGCATCCTATCCCAATGTAGAGATTAAAAATATTGCGTTTGAAGATTGCAACCTAGAGAATGAGAGATTTAATGCCGTTCTAGCAGCTACTTCAATTCATTGGATTTCACCTGATGTTGTATATCCCAAAGCTGCCGAAACTATAAAAGATAATGGTTGTTTAATATTGTTGTGGAATATGACCCCTCAACCTCATTATGAGGTTTATCAAGACTTGAAGGAAGTGTATCAAATTCATGCTCCGTCTTTTGTGCGATATGAAGATAGGAAGACGCAGGAAGAAATACTCAAAGGTTTAGGACAAATAGTTATTAATTCAGGTAGATTTAAAGATTTAGTTTCCGAACATATAGCCTGTGAAGTAACTTATACTATTGATAATTATTTGCTGCTTTTAAACAGTCTATCGCCGTACTTAGCATTAGACGAAGAAATTCGGAATTATTTATTTGAAGGTTTGAGGGAAAAGATAGAAACGAATTATGGAGGTAATATTCAGCTTTCATACCTCTGCGCTTTTCAAATTGCCAAAAAAATAGGTAAGTAGAGACAAAGAAGTATTATGTATACCTACCCTGATTTTCCTCACCCTTGCTCTACCGATGCAGTTAAAGCGATCGCCTAATTTAATCTTCGTTTTAATCACGCTATTCTTAGACGTGATGGGAATTGGTCTGAGTATTCCCATTCTCCCTAAACTAATTGCTGAGTTTATTGGCGATGTCTCTACCGCCTCCTACTATTATGGCGCGGTCGTTACTACCTACGCCTTAATGTTATTTATTTTCTCCCCTATTCAAGGCGCTTTATCCGATCAATTTGGTCGTAGACCAATATTGCTATTTTCCCTTTTAGGTACAGGATTAACTTATGTAGCGTTAACATTTGCGCCTACTTTGCCTTGGATATTTGCGGCTCAAGTCCTGAATGGTTTAACAGGTGCTAGTTCTGCGGTTGTTTTTGCCTACATCGCTGATGTTAGTCCACCTGAACAACGAGCCAAGAATTTTGGGCTAGTAGGAGCTACTATCGCTTCCGGTTGGGTACTAGGTCCAGCTTTAGGAGGTTTGTTAGGTAGTTGGGGTTTACGTTTCCCTTTTGCTATTGCAGCAATTATTACATTTGTAAATTTGCTATATGGAATTTTTGTAGTTACTGAATCTCACCAAGCCGAAAATCGCCGTCCTTTCTCTTGGCGTAGGGCTAACCCAATTGGTTCTTTACAATTGCTCAGAAAAAACTCATTTATATTTGGTTTAGCAGGAGTAATGCTTTTTACTGATGTAGCATTGCAATGTTATATCAGTACGTGGGTGTTATTTACCACTTATAAGTTTGAATGGACAACTAGGGAAGCGGGAATATCACTAGCATTATTAGGATTAGTAACTGCAAGTGTGCAAGGTGTTTTAATTCGACCGCTAATTTCTCGCTTTGGCTCTCAACGCACAATTATTATCGGGTTAATATTTAGTTTAATTGGCTATTTATGCTATGCTTTTGCGCCTGCGGGATGGATGATGTACTGGATTATTGTCCTTAATGCTTTTGATTACACTATTAAACCAACTGTACAAGGAGTGCTTTCTACTCAAGTCAGCGCCCAAGAACAAGGAGCAATTCAAGGTGCTGTAGCTTCTGAGACAGCGCTTTCAAGTATTATTGGTCCATTATTAGCTACTAATTTATTTGGATACTTTACCTCTCGTAATGCCCCGATACACTTACCAGAAATACCGTTTTTCTTAGGTGCGTTGCTGTTTGTTATAGCATTGTGGTTAGCTCTAGCCACTTTTTCTAAAAAGAATAGGACTTACGCACCGAAAGCTTGAAATCTAGATCCCCCTAAATCCCCCCATAAATTGGGGGACTTTGAATTTCCCCCCCTTTTTAAGGGGGGCTAGGGGGGATCTCTGCGTAAGTCCCGAAGAATTTATCGCATCAGCAGACAGAAGATTTTCCTCACAATGGTTAGTACTACCCGCCTCCAGACGATTCTCGCTAACTCCCCTGTTGGCGATGTATTACCTGCTCTAGCACAACTCAATCTTCCTGACTGGTGGTTAGCAGGTGGTGCAGTACGTAATACAGTTTGGCGATCGCTTAGGAGTGAAAACTGTCAGTTAATTATCAATGATTTTGATATTGCATTCTTTGATTATCAAGGCGATGGAAAAACAACTCCGCAGGAATATCGCTCTCAAGAATTAGCAGCAAAAACAACCCTAACAAATCAATTTCCTCAGTACAAGTTTGATATCAAAAATCAAGCGAGTTTTGCACGTTGGCGTTCTGGTAGAAGATCCTACAACAGTACTGAAGAGGGAGTTGCAGATTGGTTACATACTGCAACTGCTGTAGGTGTTCGATTAAATACCCAAGGCGAATGGCACTTTTTTACACCCTACGGGCTAGATGACCTTTTCGACGGTATCATCCGACCAACTCCAGCGCATACTAACAACCCAGATGCGGAAAAAAAAGCAGATTCATTTCTACAAAAATGCTCCAACTTGCGTAAATTTAATGTAGAGACGCGCCATGGCACGTCTCTACAAGGGTAGCCATGCGGGATTAATTAGAGCAAGACTACCCCAAATTAATAGAACAAAACCGATAATCTTAGCAAGCGATCGCCCTTGCGTCCAAGTACGCTCTAATGTCATTAAAACTGTTAACACAATCATCGAAATTAAATGTCCCACACCAATTGCAAACATTAATAACATCAGCGCCCAACAACAAGCGACACAAGACAAACCATGCTGAATCCCTAAATTCCAAGCAGCTTTAATTCCACTCTGATACCTATCTGTCACAAAACCCAACGGATGACGGCAAATCTTTAAATATTTTTTCTTTAAAAAGCTAAACTGAAAACCACCAGCTAAAATTAACGTCGATCCAAAAATTAACCAAGGTCGCTCATGCAACCAATGCAAATGATGCACCAGCGAATGTATTCCCATATCTCCCACAAAAAAAATCAAGCCAAAACCTGTCCAAATTGTGGCGTATGCTCCTAAAAATGCTATCAGTGCTAAATTTTTTCGAGGTTGTTCTCTACTAGAATCAACAAATAGTTTGATCATTGGTAGCGTAGAAGGCAACATCATTGCCGCCGTCATCACCTGCCAAGCTAACAATAAAATAACTAATTTCAAAACTAATGGTTGATGATTATGTTCAATCATCTGATCGTGATGTAACAGATGCTCTTGACCTGTGAAAGCAGCCCAAAATACTATTACCCAAGCTATAAATATAGTTAGCCAAATAAAGAGCAAATCATCCTTGATCAAACGATTAATTACTGCTACAGCTTTTTGGTGTGGAGGTTCAACTGCCATTTTTTATAATGCCTATAAATAAATCAATATACAGCACTTTGCACAGCAACCCATCCCACAACTAACACAATCAAAATTATTAGCATTGTCTTTCTCCTTGCTTTGACTAAAATTAATGCAAATTAATACCAGAATTGAATTAGCTAACACTAAAAGCAATCAGCAGCAATACGCCGACTAACAAAGTAGCTACTCCGCCCTGCAAAGCATAACGGCGTTGCTCTGCTTGGGATGGATATTCGGCATAAGAGATTTTTGGCTCAGTCGCGTAGTTATTTAAGATGCCTCTTTCGTCAGTGGTGGTGTACATCGCTTGTTTCCTTGTTGCTTATCTGTAAATTAATGTAACAAAGTATTAAGTAATGTAACTGTGACTTGACACTCATCTTGGTGTGATGTTAATCACAAGCTAATATTTTTAATATTCAGGTTGTTGTGGCAACTCGGCTTGTTCTGGTAGTTTTACTATTTGCATAGTGTCAGCTTCAGTTGCTTGAGCTTCTTGCTCTACAACAACCTGCTGGGGATTGCTAAGATTTACTTGATTGATATAGAGGCTGTGTAAAGTTGGTGCGCCAGCCAGTATTGTGCAAAGTATAAGTAAACGTTTCATCAAACTTACCTCAAGAATTAAACCTACTTTATTTATCGAGGCTTGGGTACAGTGATCAGAAACATTTTGTAAATAGATGGGCATACTTAAACTAAAAGTTCAAGTATGTCATCGGTCATTGGTCATTGGTCATTGATAATTGATAATTGTTAATTGTTAATTGTTAATTGTTTAGCTATGATTGAAATTGCTGGATACCAAATTCTCACCCAAATTTATGAAGGTATTAACTCACGGGTTTACCGAGGGGTGCGTGAGTCAGATCATCTGCCGATTATTATTAAAATTTTAAAAAAAGACTATCCTACAGTAGAAGAAATTACCCGCTATCAGCTTGAATACAAAATTACTAAAAGCCTCAACTTAGAAGGCGTAGTCAAGGCATATAGCTTAGAACAATATCAAAATACACTTTTAATTGTTTTTGAGGATATTGGGGGAGAATCTTTAGCCAAAATTTTGCCGTCTGCACATTTAAGTTTAGAAAGTTTTTTGAAATTAGCTATTAAAATAACTGAAACATTAAGTCAAATTCATAGCCTTAATATAATTCATAAAGATATCAATCCTTATAATATTATTTGGAATCGTAAAACCGAGCAGGTTAAATTAATTGATTTTGGAATTAGCACAGAAGTTTCACGAGAAAAGCCAACTTTTAATAATTTAAATTTATTAGAAGGTACTTTAGCTTATATATCGCCAGAGCAAACTGGTAGAATGAATCGCTCCTTAGATTATCGCACCGATTTTTACTCTTTAGGAGCAACTTTTTATCAACTACTCACCAATCAGTTACCTTTTATAACAAAAGATTCCCTAGAATTAATTCATAATCATATAGCCAAAGAAGCAATTCCGCCTCATTTGATTAATCAAGAAATTCCCAGAGGAATTTCCGCTATTGTAATGAAGTTATTGGCAAAAAATGCCGAAAATCGTTATCAAACAGCTTGGGGAATCCATGCAGATTTAGAACGGTGTCTAGTCCAACTAAATTCCAGCAATCAAATCAGTTATTTTCCTTTAGGAGAATCGGATATTTCAGAAAAATTTCAAGTTACAGAAAAACTTTATGGTAGACAGCGAGAAATCGAAATATTAATCACAGCATTTGCCAAAGTAACAGAACTTGAATCACCAATTATTGTCAGCAAAAACAATGATGATTTATCGCCTAGATCACATCCTAGTATAAATCCCCAATCCCAAATTGAATTGGTTTTACTATCAGGATATAGCGGGATAGGGAAATCAGCGTTAGTACAAGAAATTTATAAACCCTTAACTCAAAAACAAAGCTACTTTATCGCGGGTAAGTTTACCCAATATCAGCGAGATATTCCTTATTTTGCCATACTCCAAGCTTTTGAAGAACTAATTTTTCAATTATTAACCGAAAGCGAGACAAAATTGCAACAATGGCGATCAAAAATTCTGGCAGCACTAGGATCAAATGCACAGGTAATTATTCAAGTTTTGCCAGTTTTAGAACATCTAATTGGCAATCAGCCAGAAGTTCCAGCTTTACCAGCAATAGAAGCACAAAATCGCTTTAATTTAGTATTTAAAAAATTTATTAAGGTTTTTAATCAACCACAACATCCTTTAGTAATATTTTTGGACGATTTACAATGGGCGGATGCTGCATCATTAAAGTTAATTCACTTGTTAATGACAGTAGCCGAATCTCAAAATTTACTCTTAATTGGTGCGTATCGAGATAACGAAGTAAATGCCACGCATCCGTTAAGATTAATGGTTAATGAACTTGAAAAAGCTGGAATTGCTGTTAATCATGTATTCCTTTTACCTTTAAGCTTACCAGATATTAATCAATTGTTAGCTGATACCCTTAAATGCTCTCTTGATGTCACTCAAACGCTTGCGGATTTGGTGGAGTTAAAAACGGGGGGAAATCCTTTTTTTATTAATGAGTTTTTAAATGCTCTTTATAGTGAAAATTTGATTAAATTTAATTCTGAAGTTGGAAAATGGCAGTGGTCGATCGCAGAAATTCAAGGTAAAGAAATTACAGATAATATAGTTGAGTTGCTGGTTGATAAAATTAAAAAATTGCCCCAGCCCGCACAACAAATTTTGCGGTTAGCAGCTTGTATTGGTAATCAATTTGAAGTACAAATTTTAGCTTTAGCTGCTGAAAAATCTTTAAGAGAAACAGTGTTATCTCTGGGGGATGCGATCGCCCAAAATTTAATCTTACCCCTCAGCACAGCCTACAAGTCCCTGGAATTGGGCGTTACGCTACCAGAGAATGCGCCAGTTGTAGCTTTCAAATTTGCCCACGATCGCATTCAGCAAGCAGCTTATTCACTTATTGCATTGAGCGATCGCCAATATTACCACCGCCAAATCGGGCAATTACTACTACATAATACTCTAAATATCCAGCTAGAACAGAAAATTTTCGATATAGTTAACCATCTTAATTTAGGCATAAACCAAACAGATATACCTATTTCCCTCTTAACTGCGGAAGGAAAAGAACAAAAATTTATTAAACTTGCTCAATTAAATTTGCTCGCTGCTGAGAAAGCTAAAGCTTCCAGCGCATATCAATCAACACTGCGGTATGCACAAGCAGGCTTAAAAACATTACCAACAGATAGTTGGCTCTTCGATTATGAATTGACCTTAACTCTATATAGTTTAGCAGCACAAGCCGCGTATCTGAACGGTGAATTAGAGCAAATGAATCAGTATACCGCCGTCGTACTCAATCATGCTAAAACACTGCTGGATCAGGTAAAAGTTTATCAACTCAAAATGCAAGCTTATACCGCACAAAATCAATTTAACCACGCAATTCAGATAGCACTAGAGGCGCTAAAACTGTTGGGAGTTAATTTTCCCCATCAACCAACTCCCACAGATATTCAAACTGCTCATTTAGAAACAATCAATAATTTAGTGGGTAAGCAAATTGAACATTTGTTGAAATTACCCGCCATACATGATCAGAAAGTACTAGCAATTATGGATATCCTCTCCGGTGCAATTTCTCCAGCTTATATTGCTGCCCCTGAGTTATTGCCATTGATTGTCTTTAAACAAGTTAACTTATCAATTCAGTATGGGAATGCTAATGCCTCTCCCTTTGCATACTCGATGTATGGGTTGATTTTGTGTGGAATTACTCTTGATATTGAATCTGGTTATGAATTTGGTCAACTAGCATTAAATTTATTAGAAAAAATTGGGGCTAAAGCTATTGCCTCAAAAACACTATTGGTAGTAAATACGAATGTTGAAATTTGGAAAGTTCATGTGCGAACAACTTTAAAACCTTTACAAGAAGCTCATCAAATTGGGATTGAGAATGGAGATTTAGAATTTGCTGGCTTTAGTGCCACTAACCGGAGTTATTATTCATATTTTACCGGAAGAGAATTAACCGAATTTCAACGAGAGTTATCTGCTTATATCCAAGTATTAACTCAATTTAAGCAATCTAGAAATGTTGATGCTTTGGAAATGTACCTCCAAGTGACATTAAATTTAACTTCATTGTCTACCTCACCACAGCGTTTAGTTGGGCAATATCACGAATTAAATAGACTACCATCTCTTCAAGAGGCTAATGATCGGCATGGACTATTTCATTTTTATTTAAATAAACTTATTTTATGTTATTTATTCAACGAGTTTGAGCAAGCTAAAATTAATGCTCGTCTCGCCGAAAATTACCTAGATGGAGTTGTAGGGTTAGCACTAATTACTAATCTTTATTTTTATGATTCTTTAACACAGTTTCGGCTTTATTTAGCATCAGATTTTTTAGAACAGGGAGAGATTATAATACAAGTAAAAGCGAATCAGAAAAAACTGAAATTTTGGGCGCGTCATGCACCTATGAATTATTTACATAAATTTTATTTAGTAGAAGCCGAGCGCCATCGAGTTTTAGGCGAAGATTATCAGGCAATTGAAAAATATGACCGCGCTCTTGCTTTAGCTAAAGAACATGAGTATATTCAGGAAGAAGCTCTAGCCCATGAATTAACTGCCAATTTTTATCTATCAAAGGGCAAAACCCTTATTGCCAAAGCTTATATGCAGGAGGCACGGTATTGTTATTTTAAATGGGGTGCAACTGCTAAAGTTGCAGATTTAGAATCACGTCATCCTCAGTTTTTTATGGAAACTTTAATTCAAAACAAACAAAATGAGCAAGTTTCCACTACTGGAAATCAAACATTAAATGAGCTATATTTTAACACAATTTTTAAATCTTCGCAAGTAATTTCTAGTGAAATTGTTTTAGATACGCTGTTAACAAAGCTTATGAAAATTGCCATTGAGAATGCGGGAGCAGAAAAAGGGTTTTTAATTTTAGAACAGCAAGGAAAATGGGTGATTCAGGCAGAAGGAGCCATTGAGCGAGGTGAGGTAGCAACCTTACACTCCCTTGATTTAGAACCTTTACCTGCAACATATATTCCTAAGTCAATTATTAACTATGTAGCTCGGACAAAAGAGAATATTATTATCAATAATGCGATGTCTGAGGGAAGTTTCACTCAAGATATTTATATCCAAGCCCATCAACCCAAGTCGGTATTATGTATACCGATTATTAATCAAGGTACACTAATCGGAATTTTATATTTAGAGAATAGTTTAACAACGGGAGCATTCGAGTGCGATCGCGCAACTCCCGATCAATCAGAACGCCTCAAAATCCTTAACATCCTGACTTCGCAAGCTGCAATTTCAATTCAAAATGCTTTACTTTACAACAACTTAGAACAAGCTAACCAGCAATTAGCAGAATATTCCCACACCCTAGAAATAAAAGTAGAAGAACGCACCCAGGAATTATTTACCGCCAAAGAAGCAGCAGAAGCAGCCAACCGTGCTAAAACTGAATTTTTTGCTAACATGAGCCATGAATTGCGTACACCCCTCAATGCTATCCTGGGTTTTACCCAAATGCTGACGCGAAGATCAGTTTCTCTAGCTCAACAGCAGGAATATTTAAGCATCATTAATCGTAGTGGTGAACATTTACTAGCTTTAATTAATGATGTACTAGAAATGTCTAAAATTGAAGCTGGGCGCACTACTTTAAATACTCAAAACTTTGCTGTGGATCAACTGCTGACATTTATTCAAGAAATGTTCCAAATGAAAGCAGAAGCTAAGGGTTTAAAATTAATCTTTGAGCAAGAAGCGGATCTTCCTCAATATATCCAAACAGACGAGCAAAAATTACGCCAAGTTTTAATAAATATTTTGGGCAATGCGATCAAATTTACTGAAAAAGGTAGCGTAACTCTGCGGGTAAAAAGAAAACTTGAGGCATTGCCTCAGCCCTCAGCCCCCAGTATCCCTGCATCTTGTGGAATTACTTTTGAAGTTGCAGATACAGGTTTAGGGATAGCCCCCAATGAGCTAGAAAGTGTATTTGAAGTTTTTGTGCAAACAGAACATGGGCGAAACTTACACCAAGGAACAGGTTTAGGTTTAGCGATTAGCAGACAATTTGTGCGGTTAATGGGAGGTGAAATTACTGTTAGTAGTACTTTAGGTAAAGGCACAGTTTTTAGTTTTGATATCGCTGTGCAGTTGGCTGATGGAACTAACATCTATCAGAAAACATCAACCCCGCAAATAATTAGTCTTGCGCCCAATCAACCCCAATATCGGATATTAGTAGCAGATGATGCTTTTGAAAACCGCCAATTATTAGTAAAATTGCTAGAACCATTAAGCTTTGAAATTCAACAAGCAGCTAATGGAGAAGAAGCGATCGCACTATCTGATAGTTGGGAACCTCACGCAATCTTAATGGATATGCGGATGCCTGTAATTGATGGCTATGAAGCGACTAAACGCATCAGATCCCAACTCAAAGGTCAGGCTACAGTAATTATTGCACTTACAGCTAGTGTATTTGATGACGAGCGATCAATTGTTTTATCAGTTGGTTGCGACGACTTTATTCGCAAGCCATTTCAGGAAGACGTACTATTAGAAAAGTTAGCTCAACATTTAGGGGTGCGTTATGTATATGAAGAACCCTCAACATCTGTAGTCGAACAGCCACAGGTTGAATTAACACCATCAGATTTAGCAGCAATGCCCGATGAGTGGATTTCTCAGTTACATCTAGCCGCGACTAAACTAAATTCCAAGCTAATTTTACAAGCGATCGCACAAATCCCTGATGAGCAAAAATTTCTCGCTACAGCACTTAAACATTTAGCCGAGAACTTTCGCTATGACGTGATAATAGATTTAACGAAAAATAAACGTTCTGATGAATAAAAGTTTTATAAGTTCTGTTAAAAGAAAAATTTTAATTGTAGATGACACGCCTGATAATTTACGCCTTTTAGACAAAACCTTAACTGAGCAGGGATATGAAGTCCAGTGTGCAATTAACGGAGAGTTGGCTTTAATGGGGGCTGGTGCGGAAGTACCAGATTTAATTTTACTAGATATTAAGATGCCTGGTTTGGATGGATATCAGGTATGTCAACGCCTGAAAGCACAAGCGCAAACTTGCGAAATTCCCGTAATATTTTTGAGCGCACTAGATGAAGTGATTGATAAGGTGAAAGCCTTTGCTGTCGGCGGAGTAGATTATATTACTAAACCGTTTCAAATTGAAGAAGTTTTAGCCCGTGTAGAAAATCAACTAGCAATGCTTGCAGCTAAAACAGAAATTCTCCTCCTCAATGCTGAACTAGAACAACGAATTAATCAACGCACAGAGCAGTTAAGACGAGCGAATGTGGAACTCACTAAAAGCGAAGAACAATTTCGCCTCACTTTTGAAATGGCTCCCATTGGTATTGCTATCCAAACCCTTGATGGTAAATTTCTGCGAGTAAATCAAGCTTTTTGTGAAACATCAGGTTACAGCAGCGAAGAACTTTTAGAGAAAAGTTGGAGAGATATTGTTCATCCAGATGATTTTGCTGTCGCCCTTGCCTGTCACCAAAAACTTTACCAAGGAGAAATTTCTGATTTCCAAATTGAGAGCCGTCATTTAACTAAAGATGGCAAGGTATTTTATGGCATCGTACAGGTGGCTGTAGTTAGAGATTCAGAGCAAAAACCTCTGCATTTAATTGGTCAGTGTTTAGATATTACCGCTCGCAAATTAGCCGAGGAGCAATTACTTTTTGATGCTTTGCACGATGATTTGACCAATTTACCCAATCGTAATTTATTGATGGAGCGGCTGGAATTATCATTAAAACAAGCCCAACGACAAAAAGATTATTTATTTGCGGTGATGTTTATCGACCTCGATCGCTTTAAGGTCGTTAATGATAGTTTAGGGCATGAAGTTGGCGATCAACTATTGGTGGCGATCGCCCGCAAGTTAGAAACCTTAATCCGCGCTACTGATATAGTGGCGCGTCTTGGGGGAGACGAGTTTATTATCCTGCTCGATCATCTGCAAGATATCAATGATGCCATTAGAATTGCCGAGCGCATCTGTTTAGAACTTAACTCACCGTTTTTTATCGAAAATCGTCAAGTTTTTACAACTGCCAGTATTGGTATTGTTTTGAGTTCACCTTATTATCATGTAGCATCGGAATTATTAAGAGATGCCGATATTGCGATGTATCGTGCTAAAGAAGCAGGTAAAGCTCGGTATGAAATTTTTGATCGAGTAATGCACGCTCATGCTGTCGAACAACTGCAACTAGAAAGCGACTTACGCCAGGCGATCGCACACCAAGAACTATTAGTTAACTACCAACCAATTATCTCATTAATCACAGGCAAACTCACAGGTTTTGAAGCTTTATTGCGTTGGGAACATCCCCGTCGCGGTTTAGTTTCTCCCACCGAATTTATCCCCATTGCTGAAGAAACAGGCTTAATTGTTACCATCGGTCAGTGGATACTGCGTGAAGCTTGTCGTCAACTGCATACCTGGCAATTACAATATCAACTTAGCAATAATTTGAGTATAAGTGTTAATCTTTCTAGCAAACAACTTAGAGAACCAACTTTAATTGAGCAAATCGATCAAATTATCAAAGAAACTAAATTAAATAGTAGCTGTTTAAAGATAGAACTTACTGAAAGTATGCTAATCGACAATGTTGAAGCCGTAATTTCTACTATGTCTCAACTCAGAGCCAGATCAATTCATTTAAGCCTTGATGACTTTGGTACAGGCTTCTCATGTTTAAGTTATTTACATCGTTTTCCAATAAATACATTAAAGATTGACCGTTCTTTTGTCAGTCGAATTGGAGAAAAAGATGAAAATTTAGGTATTATTAAAACTATAATTACCTTAGCTCACGAATTGAATATGGATGCGATCGCAGAAGGTGTAGAAACTCAGCAACAAGTAAATCAATTGAAAGCTTTAGGGTGCGATCAAGCTCAAGGATACTTTTTTTCTAAACCCTTAAGCGGCGAATCAGCAGAGCTTTTCATCGCCACACACAATATATAAGTAGAGCAACTTAATTAAGCTATCTTATAGTGTAGGTTGGGTTGAGGAACGTTGGCGGAGCCTGCGCGGAGCGCATAACCCAACATCACCAAGGCTTTGATGGGTTATTTCATAAAGAAACGCTACGCGAACGAAGTGCGCTCTACCCATCCTACAAATAATTAAGTACTTTCACTTAGCAGTAGGAGGTTTTTTTGATCGCAGATGTAAGCAGAAGGGGCAACAGATGGGTTATCGCACGATAGCTCTGAAATACCCCAAGATGAAACGGATGGAGTTAAAAAATGCGCTCATTTACCACAATTAAATCGGGCAACGGATGGTTGATCGCATGATAGCTCTCTTAATCACTTTTATGAAACGGATGGGTGATCGCATCATCCGTTGTCAAAAGTGATAACCTACGTTGTATTCTTTAAATCATCCGTTGCCATGCACCTGTCACTAAGAGTTTTTTCATATCTGGGAACAATTTGATCTAATAATTAGAATTGTTGATTAAACTATTATTGTCTCCAATCTCTAAATTCTCTAAGTTGAGTCTTCTAGATTTCAACTCTGAATTCAACCTTTGTTCAATTCTTGCTTTAGATATGCCCGTTTTCTGCGATAACTCAGCAATCGTAAAACTTAAATTACCTACTTTAACCTCTGTCTGATCATCAAACCTCAAGTTACCATTTTCAATGTATGGTTTACCTGATATTCCTACATAAACTTCGCGATTACTTAAAAAAGGGAACTTTTCAGTCAATTTCTTCAATTTATCTTGATTATTTTGACCAAAAGGAGTATTGGAGAATTCTGAAATGTTAACTACAATCCCTGTCTCTATCTTGCCGTTTCTAATTTTTGTGTTAACACCTTTAACTGAGTTAGTTAATTGCTCTTCACTTGTATTTTCGGCGATTTTGCTCACTATCAGTTGATTAATATCAGTTTCATTTAGGTTGACATTCACAGTTTTAGAATCTGCTATTTTTGGAGATGTTCCAGGTATTTCAAAATTATTAGCAGTGCTTTTCGCTATATTTAATGCAACCTTTGTATTATTTCCACTAGCAATATTAGTTGTTTCTGTAGGAGCAAACTTGTCAGGCATTTCAAAATGATTAGCAGTGTTTTTATCTGCTTTTAAAACAAGCTTGATATTATTTTCATTACTAATCTTAGTTGTTTCTGTGGTGCTAAACTTTTCAGGCATTTCAAATTTCGCCTCAGTCTGTTTAGCTGCCTTTAATAAAACCTTGACATTATTTTCAGGAGCAATATTATTAGCTTCTGCTGTAGTATTATACCAACTAGGTAATTCTGTAGCTTGCTGCCAAAAAAAAGCCATGACAGCACTGCTGCCAGCAACCAAGAAGATAAATATCAATAAGATTTTTTTCATATTGAAGCGTAAATTTGAGGAGAGAAAATATATCTTTATATTAGTACGTTTTATATTTAATCCAATTAAGTATAAAAAATATTTATAAAAATACTTATTTCTTAAACTATTCTACTGTAGATAGACAAAAGTAAACTAATGTTGTTGAATTTTCTATGTTTCTCCTACTAACGCGGGTTATACTGTGGCTGCTACTGTTCGCCCTTGTCTACTATATACTGGCGCAGTTGATTCCAAAAGAATATCTCGCCTGGCTAGGTGGCATCTTTTTGTTTGTGATCTTGGTGTTGGTCTTTATTAATACCAATGACGCTTTTTCCTTAGCCGCAGGTAGTGTTATATCTTTTCCTTTCAAGCCGCTAGGTTTGTCACTTTTATTGTTGTTATTTGCAATAACTGGAATAAAAAAGAATGCGCTCAAAAATGAGGGATATTTCCAACTTTTTGCAGCTTTTTTGATTTTGCTACTATCAAGTACGCCTTATCTAGCTTACCAACTAGCCCAACAAGCTGAACGAGAATTTATTCAATCAGAACAACAACGCCGAGAGATTTGCCAAGATCAATGTCCTGATAATATAACACCACCCGCAGCACAGAAGGTAAAGGCAATTGTAGTATTAGGGCATGAAAGTCCTCAAGGTAATTTGGCTTACATCAGGCAGGTTCAGATTAATGATATTAGCGATCGCCTAATTTATGCCACCCAAGTTTACCAAGAACAATTATCATTAGGAAATAGCCCTTTACTAATTGTCAGTACTGCTTATAATTTTACCAAAGATAACAACAATCAATCCAGCGACTTTACAACAATTTTGGCAAAATTAGGTGTTCCAGCCGATAAAATTATCCTAGAAAATAATAGTTTAGATCTCCATTCCAGCGCAGTTGCCGTAGAGAAAATATTAAAACAGCGTGGTCTTGGTAATCAACAAATTATTCTGATTACTTCTGCATTAAATAGCAACCGTGCGAGACTTACTTTTGCCCAAATGCGCTTTAAAGTCACTCCCCGAACCGAAGAATTCTATACGTTACCATCTGGGAATGTATCTCTAAAAAACTTAAAAGTTCAGGACTTTATCCCCAATGTATCAGCTTTAAGCATCACCACGCGGGTAGTTGAAGAGTTTCTAGCATCACTCTACTACTTCTTGCGTGGCTGGTTGTCGCCAGTAATTTTTTGAGGAGGGAGGAGGGAGGAGGGAGGAGAGAGGGGGAAAATTGTTAATTGTTAACTTAGAATTGAATGTAAATTTACGACATTTCCAATTACCGCGATCGCAGGTGCAGTAAATCCTGATTCTTCCACCTGATTAACAATAGTTTGTAGCGTACCAATTAACTTTTCCTGTTCAGGTCTTGTACCCCAACGCACTAAAGCTATCGGTGTTTCGGGACTTAACCCAGCAGATTCAAGTTGTGTAGTAATGTAGGATAAATTGTGAATCCCCATATAAACCACAATCGTTTCTGAACCGTGTGCGATCGCACTCCAATTTACAGCAGGTCGATACTTACCCGCAGACTCGTGACCTGTGACAAAAGTAACTGATGAACTATAAGATCTGTGAGTCAACGGAATACCCGCATAAGCTGGTGCAGCAATACCTGATGTTACCCCTGGAACAACTTCCACAGGTACACCTGCACGCACCAAATCTTCCATCTCTTCTCCACCCCGACCAAACACAAACGGATCACCACCTTTTAACCGCACAACTATAGCTTGACTTTGAGCAAGTTCAATTAACAACTTAGTTGTATCTTCTTGAAATAAAGAGTGACGACCCATCCTTTTACCCGCATCAATTTTTTCTGCCTGCGGATTAATCATCATTAAAATCTGCGGACTAACCAAAGCATCATAAACCACCACATCCGCACACTCTAGCAGTCCCTTACCCTTCAAAGTCAGCAACCCTGGATCTCCTGGTCCCGCACCGACAAGATAAACTTTCCCTAAGCAGCGCTTGTTTTCCTGATTAAATGTATTAGTTTCTTGACTGCTGATGCTCATGTTTTGCTGTTGTGTTTTTTAGGAGGGAGGAGGGAGGAGGGAGGAGGGAGGGTTTGATAAATTTTCTCTTACTCCCTTCCCGCTTAAAGAATACCTATTTTTATAACCGCCAAGACGCAAAGTCCGCCAAGGAAGAGCAAGAATACAATCGGTAATCTATTAGTGGGAAGGGAGTAATTAAAAACCAGCCCCAAAAATCAGATTTATTCAAATAAATCTAAAATTAAATCTGCTAACTCAGAACTTGCTCCTATCGGTTCACCAAGACTCAACTGCACAGTAGGGAATTGTGCTTGCAGATGAGCTACATTTGAAGCGATCGCATCTGTAATTCCCCCAGCAAATAAAAAGTAAGGCAGAATTGCAATTGTCCGATTACCAGTATTAACTAACTCTGCTACTCGCTCCTCTAAACTTGGTGATACCGACCAATAAGCAGGTAACGCGTTCATTTGCGCTGCTAATGTTTCCACAGGATGATTAGCACCAAAGCGACGGCTGCCATGAGATAACAAAATCCATGCCTCTGTCCATATAGAACTAATCTGCTTGGCGAACAAACTATTTATATTAGGGTGACTACCTAAATATGGGCGGAGTTCAATTGTTAAGTCTGTACCAACAGCTTGTTGAGCCAGTTTTACTTCTGCGGGAATATCTGCCATCACATGAACCCCTGGTAACAGAAACAAAGGCACAATTTCCAGACGATTAAACCCAGCAGCTAAAATGCGTGAGCCAAACTGCCTAATTTGCTCATGCAAAGGTAGAGAAGCTAATTCTAAACAAGCAGTACCTACCATCGGTTGTAACAACTCAGTAGCGCATAAAGTAGCATAACTCCTACTAAAGCTTTTCAGTTCATCCTCTCCCACAGGAGATTGATCACTTAATTGCTCTTTCTGCTTATACAAATCTGTATCCCTAGCCATCTCCATCCGTCGCTTGAGCAGGAGAGCAAGCTGTTCTAAAGCTGCTTGCGGACGAGGATCGCGGCTTCCGTGAGATACCAGGAGGTAGGCAGAACGTAGTTGCAAATTAATGAATGTTTCCAATCTTGATGTCTTTTTTTAATTAGATCTCGTTTTCCGGCAACTTTCTGTATAAATAGTTTCCGTTTTAGGAAATTGTTTGATTTTTCACCAACTTTCATCCCTATTTTACTAAGTTGATTATAAATAGTATTAAAATATTATTAATAAAATTAACTCAGCCTAGTATAGCAATTTTCAGTCAGTCAATTGAGGTACAGATGTTGAAAAAATATTGTAGTGCGAGCATCTTGCTCGCTAGAAATCTATAGCGAGCAAGATGCTCGCACTCCTGTACCTCATAAATATGAAAGCTGCTATATATTTACTACTTGCTTTATTTATTGTATAACAGCCTTAAACAAAAAATTCCCCCCCTCCCTGTTGACAGAGAAAGGGTTATGGCGGGGTTTGACACTTAATTACGAAGCATTCAACCCCACACTAGCTAACTATTATTTGATTTGACCAGTTGGTTGAGCAACGTATTTAAAATCTGGTTCACTATTCCAGGGACCGCGCTCATCTTTACCATTTTGGGACAAATTGAAGTAAAGATCTACTGTGTTGTCCGGCTGGATATTACCAAAGAAGGGGTCAGTCAGTTTACCCAACGAATCCAACGCCTTCATAAACATTTTAGTGTGGGAAATTTCGCGGGTAAGTAAATGTACCAGAGTATCTTTTGTACCTTGATCTGGTGCCATCTTAATTAACTCTTCATAAGTTTGACGCGCACCAGCTTCAGCAGCAATATCAGCCCGTAAATCTCGGACAACATCACCACCTTCATTAATGTAATTGGCTGTCCATGCACTGCCTTGACTATCTAGAAAATGTGGACCAACTCCTCGAACTGCAAATAAGGTACTTCGATAAGCATCGGTTTGGTCAACATTCTTTGTATGACCTTCGATCAATTTACCAACCATTTCTAGATGACCAAATTCTTCAAGAGCAATATCTTGAAGCATATCTTTGATCCCAGGATGATCACAATGCAACGACTGCACCCAGTATTGTAAAGCTGCTGTCAATTCACCCGTTGCGCCTCCAAACTGTTCTAGCAGCAGTTGAGCAAAACGTGGGTTAGGCTCATTGATATTTACTGTATGAATCGTTTCTTTTTTGTGAAAAAACACAGATTAAATCTCCCTTTAGTTTGTCTAAGTCAACTGTCAACTTAAATTTTTAGGTTATGAACAATTGCATCAAACATTCAATTGCTATATACGTTCACGTTAGCGTCAACACCAAATTAGAACCTGCATCCATAGGTATAGTTGGCTAAGTAATCGCTCTAACTAGAGGAGAATATTTTTTGATCAGGAATCAAAAGTCACAATTCATCAGATTAGTAGGTTGGGTTAAGCGCAGCGCAACCCAACAAAGATTATAAATGTTGGGTTTCGTTATCACTCAACCCAACCTACCTTGTAATAATTGATAATTGTTAATTGATTTCACTTTTGCTGTGCTTGATAAGTGTAAAAATTATCAAGAGCGCCAACTGTCTCAAAATGATATTCAGGTAACACATTATGTGGCAAAAATGGTACAATTGTTTGAGCGGATAAATCAGTTTTATACACACTAAAAATAATAAGATTCTGGCGCTGAGTAGTCTGAGAGATAATTTGCTTAATTTGAGGTTGATGAGATTCAACTATTGAACGGCACTGACCTTCTAAGGAATTACCTAGAATTGATGGTGCTTTTGGACAAATATCCTTTTGCAAGTAGCGTGTAAGTTGCTCTACTGCATACTCCTCATAAGAATCCTGATTGGGATTCGTCAGCGCCATCGCTGCCCCTATCCCAACTAAAGCGACTCCCGCAATTGCCGTCACAGCTTGCAAACCCTTCATTAGCTTGGCTATAGATGTTTTTCTAAGATTACCGCTACTGGTGGCTAGATTTAAGATCTAGTAAATTTTTAATAGATACTAGACTTACTAATCAAGTTTATGTTATATTGAGTTTACGCAATGGCGGGCGTAGCCAAGTGGTTAAGGCAGAGGTTTGTGGTACCTCCACTCGTGGGTTCAAGTCCCATCGTTCGCCCTGAATTTTTACAGTGACTAATTAAATGTCGTCGGTGACAAAATAGTGTCATCGACTTTACTCTATGCTGACTGCTATATATGGCAGGTTATAATAGCATCTTTGCTCCTATGAAAGAACGTAACAGCTTACAAGGGCATGAAGACGTGGTATGGAGTGCGAGTTTCAGTCCCGACGGTCAAACTCTTGCTTCGGCAAGTTCCGACAATACGGTGAAACTGTGGCGCACTGATGGCAGTTTAATTACTACTTTCATTGGGCATGAATTTGGGGTAATGAGTGTGAGTTTCAGTCCTGACGGTCAAACTCTTGCTTCGGCAAGTGGCGACAAAACGGTGAAACTGTGGCGCACTAATGGCAGTTTAATTACTACTTTCATTGGGCATGAAGATGTGGTAATGAGTGTGAGTTTCAGTCCTGACGGTCAAACTCTTGCTTCGGCAAGTTTAGACAAAACGGTGAAACTGTGGCACACTGATGGCAGTTTAATTACTAATTTCATTGGGCATGAATCTGGGGTAGGGAGTGTGAGTTTCAGTCCTGACGGTCAAATTCTTGCTTCGGCAAGTGGCGACAAAACGGTGAAACTGTGGCACACTGATGGCAGTTTAATTACTACTTTCATTGGGCATAAATCTGGGGTAGGGAGTGTGAGTTTCAGTCCTGACGGTCAAACTCTTGCTTCGGCAAGTGACGACTTGACAGTGAAACTGCGGCGCACTGATGGCAGTTTAATTACTACTTTCATTGGGCATGAAGATGCAGTAATGAGTGTGAGTTTCAGTCCCGACGGTCAAACTCTTGCTTCGGCAAGTGCCGACAGTACGGTGAAACTGTGGCGCACTGATGGCAGTTTAATTACTACTTTCATTGGGCATGAAGATGAGGTAGAGAGTGTGAGTTTCAGTCCTGACGGTCAAACTCTTGCTTCGGCAAGTTGGGACAATACGGTGAAACTGTGGAATTTAGATTTAGATAATTTATTGCTGCGCGGTTGCAGTTGATACGGGATTATTTGAAGACTAATCCAGATGTGAATCAGGAAGATAGGCGGATGTGTGACTCCACTTTCTAGGCTGTGTTTTAAAACTTTATCAGTCTTCAACAGAATACCCCATCTATGTACTCATAGGTGGGGATGAATGAGGCAACGGATGGTTAATCGAATATATACAAAATTATTTTTTTTTAAGAACAACGGATGGTTGATCTTTTTGTTGTAATTAACCCATCCGTTTCTTAAAGTTTTAAATCTACTGGTATGCCGACGGGTCATCCGTTGCGTTGTCTTAAACTTCCGGTAAAAACCTAATAGGCTCACGCAAGATATCAGCCATAGACACGCCACGTTTTTCTGCTTCAGTTTTGAGCCTAATGTATTCTTTTTCTGACAATCTAACTTCTAATTTTTTCGTTTTAGTCATTGACATCGCCTTTACATTGCCATTACAATAAATATAATACATCAAGTTTAGATACTTATGTTACTGGCTCATCAATCCAAACTACAGCCTAACAAAACACAAATTGCAGCAATAGAGCGTTGTTTACATCTCCTGCGCTTGCAATATAACTTTAGGCTGTTAGAGAGAATTGAGGCTTATGAACAAGCAAGTATCCCAAAATTAGGGGAATATACAGATCTAGAAACTAAGGTAGTAATTTACCCCTTAACCTGTTCAATTAGTAAGTCAGCTTTATATGGTGAAGTCTGGAAAACTAATAAAAAGGGTGAGATAAAAAGAAAGTCTGCGTATGAGATGCAGTCTTCTGATTTACCTAATCTAAAAAGA
Organism: uncultured cyanobacterium; assembly: GCA_963711165.1. Lineage (GTDB taxonomy): Bacteria > Cyanobacteriota > Cyanobacteriia > Cyanobacteriales > PCC-9333 > Crinalium. The sequence goes on from CAVQDG010000039.1 coordinate 231,855, forward strand.
GATCGCCCCTGGTACAAAGATATCCCATCTCAACCATTGCAACAAACCTTAATGCAATTGGATGAGGCATTTCAACGGTTCTTTAAAGGTTTATCAGGTTATCCCAAACCTAAACGGAGAGGCAAGTTTAGGTCTTTTACTTATCCTGCGGGTGCGTGTGAGTTTCAGGGAAATAAAGTTAGATTACCTGGTTTTGGTTGGATGAAGTTTCATCAATCTCGTTCATTCCCAGATGGATTTAAACCCAAGAAAGTAACCGTTAGAAAAAAAGCTAATGGTTGGTACATCTCTGTCTGTCTAGAAGATGCGACAGTCCCAGAAGCACCTCAACCCAATGAAGTTAAAACTGCTGTTGGTATTGACTTAGGCATTAACAAATTAGCATCTTTATCTGATGGTAAAACTATTGCTAATCCCAAATTTTACAAGCAGCAGGAGAAGAAACGTAAAAGGCTGAATCGTGCTGCCAGTCGGAAACAGAAGGGTAGTAATAAACGTAGAAAAGTTTATGGGCGTTTATCGCGAGTTGAGCAAAAAGTAACTAATCAGCGCAATGATTACCAGTGGAAAATTGCTCATAAACTAACCAAAAAATATGACCTCATAGTTTTTGAGGATTTAAACGTTCAAGGGATGATGAAACGGTGTAAACCCAAGTGGAGTGAAGATGAGAAAATATATTTAAAAAATGGTCAAAGTAGAAAGGTAGGATTAAATAAAGCTATTGCTGATGCGTCGTGGTATTCGCTGAAACAAAAAACTAAAGTGTTAGCCGAAAGGCATGGTGTTTTGGTGACTGTAATTAACCCACGTCATACATCACAAAAATGCTCAAGTTGTAGTTATGTTTCCCCAACTAATAGGGATAAAGAGAAGTTTCTCTGTGAGTCCTGTGGATACCATGCTGATGCTGATATTCAAGCTGCGGTTAATATCTTAAATCGTGGGCTTGAACAACTAGGAATTAAACTAAAAATACCGGAAGTCATTCGGGAATTTACGCCCAAGAAGCTTGTTGAGAGACAAGGGAAATCAGCAGTACAACCTGTTGAGTCTGGGAACAAGTCAAATAAACCAGTTGTAGCAATACAGCTTTCACTATTTGACTTGATGGGGTTCTGCCCGGAATCCTCATCTAAATCTGTGATTTAGTTGGGGTTCTTCAACTTTAACACTGCCAAAATCAATTAATACCCATTGCTTGTCTGATTGACGGTAAATAATATTTGCAGGTTTGATATCTCGATGAATTACCTGTTGGCTGTGGATATATTCCAACAGAGGCAGCATTTTGTTTAAAAACTGCTTAACTTGAACTTCCTTAAATACACCGCCTTGCTTAATTTTTTGCTGGATTGTTAATCCTGGTATATATTCTAAAACTAGATAAAATCGCTGACTTTCTTCAAAGTAATCTAAGAGTTGGGGAATTTGGGGATGGTTGCCAATCTTTTTAAGGGTTAGTGCTTCTCTTTCAAAAAGTACCTGCGCCATGTCCAGAAAGCTAGGAGTAAGCAGAGTTGGTCGCAGTTGCTTAATAACACAACTTGGTTTATTAGGCAAACTTAAATCTGTTGCTAGAAATGTAGCGCCAAAACCACCTTGTCCCAATGCTTTAGTGACACAATAGCGATCGCGCAGCAATAAAGTAGACTCACAAAAATGACATACTTTTGCTCTTGCGGGATTTTCTGGGTACGCGCAGGCGGGGTTAACGCAGTAATTCATAAATATTACTCGTAAACTGATACTGTTAGCGAAATAAAAACCTAACCCCCCAGCCCCCTTCCCTGCAAGGGAAGGGGGAGCCAGAAGCCCCTCTCCTTGTAGGAGAGGGGTTGGGGAGAGGTCACGCATTGAATTCGCAAGAACGGTATCGTAAACGTAAGCCATAATGCTTTTGTTAATAGATTGCCCATTTTATGAGTCAAGAGCAACAAAAATATTTATCAGTTAATACCAATTTTCCAAAATAGAGACGCGAAATTTCGCGTCTCTACATTCTGTTAAAATTTCTAGGCTGTTTAATTTATACAGATTGCATTATGGCAAATTTTCTATTAGAAGTTGGTACAGAAGAATTACCTGCTGCATTTGTGGCGGATGCGATCGCACAGTGGAAATCTCGCATTCCTCAAACCCTGGGCGAATATTCCCTCACAACTGAGGCAATCAATGTTTACGGTACACCTCGACGCTTGGCTGTAGTCATTACAGGTTTGCCGACTCAGCAACCTGACAGGGAAGAAGAAATTAAAGGACCACCAGCACAAGCAGCATTTAAAGATGGGCAACCAACCAAGGCGGCAGAAGGTTTTGCCCGTAAACAATGTGTAGAATTAGCTGCTTTGGAAATTCGCCCTACAGATAAAGGTGATTTTGTCTTTGTTCGCAAAAAATTTACAGGACAACCAACTGCGGAAATTCTAACTTCTGTAGTTCCTCAGTGGATTTTTGGGCTAGAAGGTAAGCGGTTAATGCGTTGGGCAGATGGCGATTTGAAGTTTCCCCGCCCGATTCGTTGGTTAGTAACTTTATTAGATAATGAAGTGTTACCCGTAGGTTGGGTTAATGCTTCAGAGACAATTAAGAGCGATCGCATTTCCCATACGCATAGAGTATTACATCCAGCACCAGTAACAATTAACCACGCCAATGATTACGTTGAGTGTCTCAAATCAGCTTATGTAGATGTAAATCCAGAGGCGCGGAAGGCTAACATTATTCAACAGGTACAAGAGTCTGCTAAAAAAGTCGGGGGTTGGGCTGATATTTACCCTGATTTATTAGATGAAGTAACTAATTTAGTAGAATATCCTACTGCTGTATTAGGTAATTTTGAACCAGAGTTTTTAAACCTGCCCGCAGAAGTAATTACTACAGTGATGGTAACTCATCAGCGTTACTTTCCAGTATTTAAAACTGAAGCAGCTACAGAATTACTACCCTATTTTATCACAATTTCTAACGGAGATCCAGCAAAATCAGATATTATTGCTAGGGGTAATGAACGGGTAATTCGCGCTCGATTAGCAGACGGGCAATATTTTTATAAAGCTGATTTAGCACATCCGTTAGAAAGTTATCTCCCACAACTAGAAACAGTCACATTCCAAGAAGATTTAGGCTCAGTAAAAGCTAAGGTAGAAAGAATAGTTAAGATTGCTGGCTATATTTCTGAACAATTGGAATTAGGCGAAGATGATAGCAACTTAATTCAACGTGCTGCGCTATTATGTAAAGCTGACTTAGTTACCCAAATGGTGGGAGAATTCCCTGAATTGCAGGGGGTGATGGGTCAGAAATATGCGATCGCCAGCAATGAACCCGAAGCAGTATCAACAGCCATTTTTGAGCATTATTTACCAAAAGGTGCAGGGGATAGTTTACCTCAAACTATAACAGGTCAAGTTGTTGGTTTAGCAGATAGATTAGATACCTTAGTCAGCATTTTTGGTTTAGGAATGCTACCGACAGGTTCTTCCGATCCTTTCGCTTTGCGTCGTGCTGCTAATGCGATTATCAATATTACTTGGACAGCCAATTTAACAATAAATTTGCAGCAATTATTACAACAAATTGTAGCAGATTTTGTCTCTCAATATCCTAAAACTTCATCTCA
>CAVQDG010000040.1:0-69374 GCA_963711165.1 uncultured cyanobacterium
GTATCTTAAAACCACTTTGAAAGATAAGCTGTTGTGTTTCTAAATTTTATATTTTAGGGAGGGAGGAGAGAGGAGGGAGGAGAGAGGGTTATAGGGTTTGATAAATTTTCTCTCAATTATAAAATGTACAATTTAGATGCGCGTTAGCTTAGGATCTAAGAGTTGAATAGTACCAAAGATCGCATTACTTAATCTAAAATTGGTTTAACTAAAATAAATTTTTAAGATTAAAACTACTGGTCTAATTTACAATAGTTGGTTCAACATGGCAGAAATCCCATATCTAGTCTGCTTTGCACTTGTGGTGTTAAGTGCTTTGTGTATTTTAATTAGTAAGCAACTACAGACAGCTTTACGCCAAAATGAACAAACTCAGCAGGAATTAGAAAGGCTTGTAGAGGAGCGTAGTGCTGAAGTTGAGAGTAAGCGAGCAGAGTTAGAAAGCTCTCGACTAATGCGATCGCAAGCTATAAGTATGATATCAGAAATAGCAGAGCAACGCTCGGCTTTTTTGTCAGAGGTAAGCGCGGTTTTAGCTTCTTCTCTTGACTACGACACTACATTAAATAGTGTGGCGCAACTGGTAGTACCTTTTTTGGCTGATTGGTGTGCAATTGATATTTATGATCAAACTAAACAATCTATCCGTAGGGTAGCTGTAGCTCATCAAGATCCATCAAAAATAGCACTTGCTTGGCAACTAAATCAACGTTACCCAGAAGATCCCGATGCACCCAATGGTGTACCCAAGGCGTTACGAACGGGTTTGTCGGAGATTGGGTATGAAATTCTTGATGCTACTTTGGTGGAGGCTGCTAAAGACGCAGAACACTTGCGGATTATGCGTGATTTAGGTTTGAAATCCTACATTGTTGTGCCGTTAATTGCGCGTGGGCGATTGCCCTGCGGGCACGCTACGCGAACGCTTGGTGTAATCTCTATTGTGACAGCCGAATCAGATCGCCGCTATACTTCTAATGATCTGTCTTTAGCTGAAGAATTAGCCCGTCGTGCAGCCCTAGCAGTTGATAACGCTAGACTTTATACTGAAGCGAAACTTGCTCGACAGACGGCGGAAATAGCAGCAGACCGCACGGCGCGGTTGCAAAAAGTTACTGCTGCACTCTCAGAATCTCTTACCCCTTCCCAAGTTGCTGAAGTAATTGTGGAACAGGGAATGGCAGCTTTTGGTGCTGATAGTGCTTTAGTAGTACTGCTAACTCCAGATGGTAGCCAACTAGAAATAATTCGTGCAGTTGGCTATAAGCCAGAATTAATAGAAGCTTGGCGCTATTTTTCGATACATGAACCTTACCCGCTATCCGAAGCGGTGCGAACAGGTATTGCTGTCTGGGCGGAGTCTAAAGCTGAACGGATTGCCCAATATCCACATTTAGCTGAACTTTATGCCCATTATGAGCATGAATCGTGGGTTTCGCTGCCACTAATTGTAGAAGGAAGAGCAATTGGTGGGGTTAATTTGAATTTTATAGAACCGCAGAAATTTACCGAAGAAGACCGGATATTTATGCTGACTTTAGCGCAGCAGTGCGCTATGGCGATCGCTCGTGCTTATTTATATGAAGCAGAAAAGGCTGCACGTAGTACTGCTGAAACGGCTAGTCGCATGAAGGATGAGTTTTTAGCTGTGCTATCTCACGAACTACGCACACCACTTAATTCGATGCTTGGTTGGTCTAAGTTACTGCGTAGCCGTAAGTTTGATGAAGCCACAACTGCACGGGCTTTAGAAACAATTGAGCGCAATGCACAGTTACAATCACAATTAATTGAAGATATTTTAGATGTTTCGCGGATTATTAGGGGAAAACTGCGCTTAAATATCCGTCCTATTAATCTGTCACCTGTAATTGAATCTGCAATTGATGCTGTACGTCCAGCAGCGAATGCTAAGGCAATTCAATTAGAATTAGTTCCCAACGACTCAATCGGTTTAGTATCAGCAGATAGCGATCGCATACAGCAGGTATTATGGAATTTGCTTTCTAATGCGATCAAATTCACACCTGATAATGGCAAAGTGAAGGTGCAACTAGATAGCACAGACAGCCAAGTTCAAATTCAAGTAATTGATACAGGTAAAGGTATTAGTCCTGAATTTTTACCTTATGTGTTTGAGCGTTTTAGCCAAGCTGATAGTACGAGTACTAGATATTATGGTGGCTTAGGGTTGGGTTTAGCAATTGTGCGCCACTTAGTAGAATTACACGGTGGAACGGTAAAAGCTGATAGTTTGGGAGATGGGAAAGGATCAACTTTTACTATATATATTCCACTTCTGCAAGCTAGTACGCAAGTAGAGAAGCATCTTAGCAATGCAGAGAAACACAGTGCAACTTTCTTGGCACTAACTCAGGAAAATTCTTTACTGTCTGGGTTAAAAGTACTGGTAGTTGATGATAGTGCGGATACACTAGCATATCTGACGGTGGCAATAGAACAGTATGGCGCAAAAGTATTCGCGATCGCATCTGGATCTGAAGCGATTATTGCACTAAAAAACTTCTCCCCAGATGTTTTAATTAGTGATATTGGTATGCCCGATCAAGATGGTTATGATTTGATTAAGCAAGTGAGATCTTTAGAACAATTAGGGCAAATTCCAGCGATGGCGCTAACTGCTTATGCTAGGGAAGAAGACCGCACACGCGCACTGGCGGCTGGCTTCCAGATGTATCTGTCTAAACCAGTTGAACCAGAGAAGTTAGCTAGTGCGATCGCGCAATTAGTTGGACGTAGTGTTAATATTTGATGCTCAATTAGTAATTAAAATTGAATTCTACCCAACCACTCAACACCAGAATTATTATACTTTTCTTAACCCTGATACTTACCCATTATATAGCTTCCCAATCTTCAATCTTTAACCCTTTAATTCTGCTAAATTCTCTAACATTGTGAGTGACTAATATTAAATCATTCGCCAAAGCAATAGAAGCAATTTGTATATCATTTGAACTAATCGGAGTTCCAGCACTTGCTAAATCAGCCCGAACTCTACCATAAATTTCTGCACAATAATCATCAAATAGTAAAGAAATAAACTGCTCTACAAACATTTTTTGTACGCTCACAGCTTTTTGAGGATTATTACTCCGCCTAGAGCCATAAAATAACTCAGCCTTGACTACAGAACAAACCGCTATTTTTTCAGCATCTAAATTATCAATATGATTATTAATGCCCAATGACCTCCCCTTCAGATACATGATACAAACATTCGTATCTAGTAAATAAATTAAAGAATTATTCTTCATCCTCCAACCTAATTAAATCATCATCTGTTTCAGGAGAAATCCCTAAATCATCTATTGCAAAATCAATATCAGCACAAGCACCATATAAATTAAGTAACCCCGCCGAATGCAAAATATTATTTTGTTTCAAAAATTCTTGGAATTCAGGATCAGAATAAAAATTTAGTAAATCTTTTATTTCATCAAAATCAATTAACCCTTCTCGAAAAGCTTCTAACACAAGATTCGTCAAGATTTTTTGCGGTAAATTACCCCATTTATCTATAACTTTGGCTGTTAATTTATCTGGTAAATCAATTGTGACTTGCATATGCTTGAAAAGTATAATTAATTTGGCTGCTGAGTAAATATTGATAATAATATAGCTAAGTTTAATAACACATTTTTTTTGTTTTAGCAAGTTGTGCTGATAAATTTGACAATATGTAGCAACTCTTAACAAAATTAATAGCTTTCATACCTTCTACCTTGGTAAACTGGAACGCAGCCCGTCTAGTAGCAACGGGAGGCACTGATTTACAAGCGAGCCAAAGCACTATGGTAGATTCCCTTAAAAAGCCTGCATTTGAAGAGTTAAGACCAGGAATCAAAGTTCCCGCGAAGGACACCATTCTGACCCCTCGGTTCTACACCACCGACTTTGAAGAAATGGCGAAGATGGACATCTCGCCTAATGAAGACGAGTTGAACGCGATTCTAGAAGAGTTTCGCATTGATTACAACCGTCATCACTTTGTACGGGATGCCGAGTTTGACCAATCCTGGGAACATATTGATGGAGAAACTCGCCGCCTGTTCATTGAGTTTTTAGAACGTTCATGCACGGCTGAATTTTCTGGTTTCTTGCTATATAAAGAACTAGGTCGCCGTTTAAAAGATAAAAGCCCAGTTTTGGCAGAATGCTTTAACCTGATGTCTCGTGATGAAGCGCGTCATGCAGGTTTCCTTAATAAAGCCCTGTCAGACTTCAGCTTATCGTTAGATTTAGGATTTCTGACTAAGAGTAAAAGTTACACCTTCTTTAAGCCGAAGTTTATCTTCTACGCTACCTACCTGTCTGAGAAGATTGGTTACTGGCGCTACATCACTATTTTTCGCCACTTAGAAGCAAATCCAGAAGATCGAGTTTATCCCATCTTCCGGTTCTTTGAAAACTGGTGTCAAGACGAAAACCGTCACGGTGACTTCTTCGACGCAATTATGCGGGCGCAACCAAATACTTTGAATGATTGGAGAGCGAAACTGTGGAGTCGTTTCTTCCTGTTATCGGTATTTGTGACAATGTATCTTAACGATATTCAGCGTGCAGATTTTTATGCAATTCTTGGTCTGAATGCGCGTGATTATGATATTCACGTGATTAAGAAGACTAATGAAACTGCGGGACGGGTATTCCCTGTAATTTTGGATGTAGAGAATCCAGAATTTTACGATCGCCTGGATGTTTGTGTGAAGAATAATGAACATCTGAGTGCGATCGTTAATTCCAATACTCCCAAAGTCCTGCAATTCTTCCAAAAACTGCCTCACTACGTTTCTAGTGGTTGGCAATTCTTGCGGTTATATCTAATGAAGCCAATTGATATGACTGCTTTGGAAGGCACAGTACGTTAATTGTCGGTATTTTTCCTCAATTTAAGTGGTTCTGTATGATGCAGAGCCACTTTCGTTTTGTCAGGACTTACGCAAGTGGGTAGTGGGTAGGGTGTGTTACGGACGTTAGTCCTAACGCACCTTTGAAGAAAGAGATGGTGCGTTGCGCTACGCGACAACACACCCTACTTTCATTTTTTCTGGTATAAAATTGCAAAATTGTTGCTAACGATGAAATTAAATTTTGGCAAATTAATTATTTATTCTACTAGCTGGATGTTAACAGCTAGTATTTGCATAATTATTAAAATTACACCAGCATTTAGTCAAACTCAACCAGCAGTAAGTCCTAATAACTCTACTCAGGACTTAGATTTAAGCCCTGAAGTTATCAACAATAGTCCGGTTTTACAACGCTGGCGAAATAAATTACCAAATCTTTTAGAGGAAATAAAACACACTCCCAGCTTTAAAACTCGCTTGAGATTGGGCTATTCTCAGTTTCCTTCTACAGGACAAGCAGGAGGGGTAAATGTTGGTGTTGAGGATGTGTTAATTAATTCTTCAGGTTTAACTGTTAGTGGAGATTATCAGGCTGAATTTAATGGTAAACGTACAGCCTATGGCGCAGATTTACGTTACTACGTGCTGCCTTTGGGTAGTTATATTAATATTGCGCCTGTTGTTGGTTATCGGTATTTAGAAACTGATAGGTATTCTACAGATGGGGTTAATGTTGGGGGAAGAGTACTGTTAGTTTTATCTCGTGGTGGTGCAGCAGATGTTTCTTTAACTCAAAGTTTTGTTTCTCCAGGTAGCAGTGAGGAAGTTGGTTTAACAACTCTTTCTGCGGGATATGCAATTACTCGCAATTTGCGTTTATCTACAGATCTTCAAAAGCAGAATGCTAGGGAAAGTAAAGATAGTAGGGTAGGGATAGTGTTGGAGTTTATGCCTTGAGAAGAACCCCTCCCCCAGCCCCTCCCCTTATTAAGGGGAGGGGAGTGTCAATTGTAAGTTATTCAGTGCGGGTTGTGTTTTTGTGAAGTCAGTAAAATTAGTGAAAATCTTGCCAGTCCCTAGTCACCAGTATTCAATCACCCATCACTGCTAGGGAACTGCTTTAGTATGTCAGAGTCATCAAAAATAAGTGTGCAATCAGTGCTAATTTGCTGATGATGCGATATGTGCAGCGTTGTAATTACGCGATACGTGCCAGGCGCGAGGTGACATTTAGCCGATCGCAACACGCAAGGCGATCGCATTTCCAGTTAAATTAAGCAAGTTGTCAATTACATCAAAATTTGAAGTCGCATGAAGTTAAAGGTTAAAAGTTGGCTGGAATTGTGGGACAAGCAACCAAACAAAGCTTGGATGCTATCAATTTTGTGGTTGTTATTAATTAGCTGGATAGCTTTTTTGTGGAATTTGGGCAATACTGGCTTAATTGATGAAACTGAGCCACTGTTTGCGGAAGCTTCTCGGCAGATCACAGTGACAGGCGACTGGATTACACCTTATTTTAATGGTGTGACTCGTTTTGATAAACCAATTTTAATTTATTGGTGTCAGGCGATCGCATATAAGTTACTCGGCGTGAATTCTTGGGCGGTGCGATTACCTTCTGCACTTGCTGCGATCGCACTTACAGCTTTAGGATTCTATACACTCCGCTATTTTGGCATTCCTAACCCTGGAAAGTTTCAAGAAGCATCTCCAACAATTATTAAAAAAGACCCCCACATTACCCGCCAGTTGTGGCTATCAGCTTGGATAGGCGCAGCAATGATTGCTTTAAATCCAGAAACGATAGCTTGGGGGCGTACAGGTGTATCAGATATGCTCCTGAGTGGATGTATGGGTTCAGCATTGTTGGCATTTTTCTTAGGATATGCCCAAGACTCTAAACCTGAAGTACAAGAACGTTGGTATATAGCTTTTTATGTATTAGTTGCACTAGCCGTTTTGACTAAAGGTCCAGTAGGAATTGTAGTGCCAGTACTAATTATTAGTACATTTCTGCTATATCTCGGTAAATTTCGAGAAGTGATCCAAGAAATGCGACCAGTACGAGGTTTTTTGCTGTTTGCAGCAATTACTTTGCCTTGGTATGTATTAGTAATTTTAGCAAATGGTGAAAATTTTATTAACTCATTTTTTGGCTATCACAATATAGAACGTTTTACTGGTGTAGTAAATGGTCATCGCGCACCTTGGTATTTTTATTTTCTAGTTGTGCTTGCTGGGTTTGCGCCTTGGTCGATTTATTTACCAGTTGCGATCGCGCGGCTACGATTTTGGCAACGTCAATCATGGCAACAACAACCCCGCGCCACTCATTTAGGTTTATTTGCTTGGTTCTGGTTTGCTGGGATTTTTGCTTTCTTCACCATCGCTATTACCAAACTACCTAGCTATGTTCTACCCTTAATGCCAGCAGCAGCTATTATAGTTGCACTATTCTGGAGCGATCAAATCAATCGCGCATTAGAAGTTAAAGATCAAAATAAAAAAGCACATTCATCCCTTTTATGGAGTGGCGTTTTTAATGTCTTATTCTTATTAATTATTGCTGGGGCAATTTTCTTCCTACCTCGCTACTTGGGATATGATCCAGCAGTTCCTAACCTCCGAGAATTATTACAGCAAGCAGGTTTACCTGTACGTGGTGGCATAATTTGGGCATTGACAGCAGTAGGATTAGCAATAGTAATAATAAAACGCTATTGGCATTTGGTATGGGGAATTAATTTAGTAGGATTTATAGCGTTCATTATTTTTGTGATTACACCAGCTTATTTTCTGATGGATCACACCCGTCAACTACCCTTGCGAGAATTAGCTGCCCTATCAAATCAAGTAGAAAAACCAGGGGAAGAATTGATGATGATTGGTTTTAAAAAGCCTAGCCTTGTCTTTTACTCACACCAACGAGTCAATTATTTTAACGATCCAACTGAAGCAATTAAGTATTTTCAAGCAAAAGCAACTAATCAGCCAAATTTATCTTCAGCTTTAATTCTCGCTCAACCTCAATTAATCCAACAAACAAAATTAAAACCTAATCAATATCAAAATTTAGGTTCATCGGGAGCATATCAACTCATCCGCGTCTCTCAACAATTAACAATTAACAATTAACAATGACCAATGACCAATTAACTCTTCTGTGCTAATGTCTGATTGATCAACTTTAAAAGTTCAGTCATTGAGAGGGAATCTACCCGCATAATTTTAGTAGATGCTGTATTTAACACTGCCTCTAATTCAGTAATAGACTTAGCACTACCATTTAATTTGTTATTTGATTGGGTAGTTTTGGAAAGATTTACTTCCCTACCTTTACGGTTATCTAAGACTAAAATCGGTGGTTTTTCGGGCTGCTGTAATAGGGATGCGATCGCCTTAACAAATTCTGGGTCCAACTCTATATCTGCTAAATAAATTAACACTAAATCCAATTTTTGATTGTGAACATGACGAGCTACGTCTGTCCAAGAACGCGGAACTATTGTTCTCAGCCCTGCGGTTTTTAAATATTGATTTAGTGCTTGTAGCCATTCACCAGAATTTCTAGTAACAAATTCAGGATTATTAGATACATACAAATTTGATAGTATTGCAGTATCTACTACTACAATACTTGGTTGATGACACATCCCTACTGCAACTTGAATTACCTGTAATAAAGCAGCTTGGTCATTATTACTGACTGGTGCTAAACAAGGAAAAATTGTCAACCCAGAAACATGATTAGCTGCCTCAGTTGTCTGATTATCTGTCGTAATTAAAGGTAAAGAAGCAATACTTGTATACTGACTTAATTGTTCCAAGTACAAGAGCGGATCACTTAAACCCGCACTATTAAGTAATACAACGTCAGGATGCCAAACACGAGCAATTAATTCTGCCTGCTCTAAATCATCAGCTTCTAAAACTCGATAATTTAGTTCTGAATTATGATTGCTGAGATTTAAGTTATCAATTAAATTAAGTTCTAACTCTTCAGTCTGCAACTCTGACGTTAAGTGCAATACTACTATAGGAGCGCGATCGCTTAATTTTTCTTGACTGAAACCCATTAAACTTTGCATTAATGCCGACGTTTCTATTGGTATACTTAAAAAATCATCAGCAAGATTTTCTAAAGCAGTTTCTTTGTCTGCTCTAGAAGCAGTTACAACTACTGGAATATGCTTAGTTTGCTCATCTGACTTTAACAAAGTTAAAACATCCCACCCCGAAAGCATCGGTAACACTGGATTGAGTAACACCGCGCAGGGTTGCAACATTCTAGCTTTTTCAATTGCCTCCGTACCGGAGCGCCCAATTACCACCCGATATCCCAAACTTGTGAGTTTTTCATTCAAATCCTCAATATAATTCGGCACATTTTCAACAATCAAAACTAAGCGATTGCTGTTACTCCTACTAACTTGACTGTTATTGTGATACTCAATAAACAATTCAGGCGACGATTGTGGTGGAATAGGAGGCAATAATAAAGTAAACTGGCTACCTTGACCTAATTTTGAAATAAAAGAAATATCTCCACCGTGCAGACGTGCCAAACGTTGAGTTAAAACTAACCCTAAACCAGTGCCATCAAATCTGCGGGTAAGGGGATTTTCTAGTTGTTGGAATTTATTAAAAATCAAATGCTGCTTTTCTGGTGGAATCCCAATGCCAGTATCCCAAACTGTCAAAGAAATCCAACCTTCCCAAACACAAACATTTAAACCTATTTCACCTTTCCCCTCGGTAAATTTCAGGGCGTTACTAAGTAGGTGAAACAGCATTTGGCATAGCCGTAATTGGTCTGCAACCAGCATTTCTAAACCTGGTTCAATTTGCAGAGTAAATTTGAATTCGGAATCGGATTTTTCTTGATGATTTTTAACTGATTGGAGTTGCTCTGCTTGCCGATATGCGCGATCGCAAACTGTAGCAAGATCAACGGGTGCTAGGCTCAGTTCTAGCTGACCAGTTTCGATCAGAGTTAAATCTAATATATCATTGACCACTACCATCAACTGTTGTCCGCTTTGATGGATTAAATTAGCATAGCGAGATTGGCGTTCATTCAGTTCTCCTAGTACCTGCTCTTTCAACAAACTAGATAAACCTAAAACAGCAGTTAACGGCGTTTTAAGTTCATGGCTAATACAAGCTAAAAATTCATCTTTAAAGCGGTTTAATTGTACTAAATCAGCATTTTTTGCCACTAATTCTTTTGCCACTTGTTGTTGTTCTGTGACATCGGCAGCTATTACCAGCCAGAGATCAGGAAAAGAGGAAAAATAATTATTACTAGCAAATTCCTCACCACTAACTTGTTTACCCAAGTGAATTTTTATCAATTTCCAAATCCGCCCATCTTGCTGACTAATTTGACTAAAACTCTCTGTGGTTTTAATTAATTCAACTTCTAATAAAGTTTCACGCCAAGCTGTATTTTTGCTAATTACTTCTCCACCGCCTGTTTGCAACATCATTGGTAACGGCAGTTGTTCTAGCAGTTGTTCCAAAGGATTAACAATTGTTGACTGCGGTTGTTGACTAGGATGGCTAAATGTAGTACCTTCTTGGGAAAACTGAGATGAACTGTTGATTAGTGGTGGTATATATTTTAACAGCCGCCAACTATCCAAAAGTCCGATACACAAGCTAGAGCCATCTACAACAACCCAGTGCTTACGAAATGCTGAGTCTGCTTGGTTTTGTAGCTGCTGCCAAAATTCATGCCAACTATTATCAGCACTTATAGTCTCTACAGGTTCAATTAGTCTACTAAAATCAGCAAGTTGTGTCGCTGAAAGCTGAGTTTTTTCTAAAAAATTAACTCTGGTGCGATCGCCTAAATAATTTCCTTGATTAAATAATATATTACAACGATCTCCCCGATCTGTCTGATCGTCAATCCCTGCTGTAGATCTTCCCGTTTGCTCGTTGATGTTGTCAAGTATATAAGGCATCAACCGTCGCAGGTTTACCACTCCTACAGGATATTGCTGTTCATTAACGACTACAATGCGATCGCATTCACAAGAAGTAAAAATTTCAATCACCGCCTCCAATGGCGCTGTCTGTTGACAAACCCGCACTGGCTGTATAAATTCTTTTAAACTAGGCATCGGTATTAAGCTGTTGTGCTTCTAAATTTTATGTTTGAGGGGGAGAGGAGGGAGGAGGGAGGAGAGAGGGGAACAGAGTTTGATAACTTTTCTTCTTTATTCCAAATGTACAAACTTATTTGCGCGTTAGCTTAACATCATTTACCTGGCTGGGGTTGAGGTCAGGCTGGAATCGGCTGCAAGTTCATCCCACTAAATTTGAGTGTGATGCTTTTAATTCAATTCATAAAGAACTTTTAGCTTTGCTTGTGCTTTCTTCAACACAACCTCTGATTACTCACATGAGTTGACAGTTGATCCCTTGCAGTCGCTTAAAAGCTCAAATATAGTTACAGCTTAATTATTGCTTACGATCGAGCGATCGCCCTACATCTCTAATTACAATTGATTACAATTGCCACAATCATTAAATTAATGTTAATTTTTTAAACAGGGGTTCATAAATATTCTCTCTGATGAGGGATATATGACTGCCGACAGCCAGCTAACAACAATGATCTGCTAATATTTTGTCTGCACAACTATCTGTTTGTATATTCTCGCGTTCGGAATTCCTAACTCAGTCATGTGAGCAAATCTTGAGTAAAGATCGCTATGATCTAACTGAGATTAATTCTACGACGGAGTTTTTAGGCTTTGTTGAACAACAGAAGCATCAACTAGATTGTTTATTATTAGAAGCAGATCGACTATTACTGCCCAGCATTAAGCAATTATACGCACAAGGAATGCTGCTACCAGCAGTAATTATTCAGCAGGATGTACAGATAACAAGTAACTTAGATACACCAGTAAAAGTAACTACCAGTTCATCAGTAGATGAAAAATTAATCACTATAGCCAACTACTTCTACCACCCAGCAGAAATTGTGTTACCTGCGGCTAAAATTAATCAGATGGCACTGTTGATCGATCAAGCGATCGCAGAATTTCTGAAACCTTATCCCAATAATTATTTAATCGATCACTCTACTAAATTTAGTCCTAAACGGGAAACCAAAGATCATCTGGATTTTGACATCCAACAACGGCGGCGATTAGCTGAAAAACTTAAAGAGCGACTTGGATACCTCGCAGTTTACTACAAAAGAAATCCTCAAAAATTTTTTCGGAATCTACAACCTAGTGAAAAAACACTGTTTTTAGACAACCTCAAATCCAAATACTGCCAAATTATTTTAACTTATTTCGACAATGACCCTACATCAAATCAGGAAATAGACGATTTTGTCAACCTCGTTTTTTTTGCCGATATTTCAGTTTCACAAATTGTAGAAATTCACATGGAATTAATCGAACAATTTTCACAGCAGCTAAAAATTGAAGGACGCAGCGAAGAAATTTTACTTGACTATCGCATCACCTTAATAGATATAATTTCACACTTATGTGAAATGTATCGGCGTTCCATTCCTAAAGACTTATGATGTCATGCAAATATTCAAGCATTGCAGTTATACTGTAAGCTATCAACCGTCATCAAGGCGATATCATTGTTTAGTTTAAGCAATAATTAAACTGAGGAAAAAGCATAAAAAAATGTATATTTTTCACAGAGGTTTAGCTTACTGCTGAAGGTTTAGGTTATACTTACAAATCTCTAGCAATTTCAACCTACTTATGTATGCGTCCGCTAAATAAAATATATGTTTTAAAGCTCTATATTGCGGGAAATACTCCCAACTCTCAACGAGCATTAAAAACACTAAAAAATATTCTGGAACATGAATTTAAAGGAGTGTATGCTCTCAAAGTAATTGATGTCTTGAAAAATCCCCAACTTGCCGAAGAAGATAAAATTATGGCAACTCCGACCTTATCCAAAATATTGCCCCCACCAGTCAGAAAAATTATTGGTGATCTATCAGATAGAGAAAAAGTTTTAATCGGCTTGGATCTTTTATACCAAGATATTAGCGAATTAGAATCTGATTTGTAGATCGGCTCGAACTTCCTCATCAAATCGGACAGCATTTGCAAGTATAATAGCAATCTAGCTATTAGATTAATTTTAATTTGTAATAAAATTCAAAATTGTGTAACTTCAGTGATGAATCAACTTAATTCCACCCCGCAACCCGCAGAGAAGCCCTCTCTCGGAGTCCAAAAAATCAGCACGATGATTGAAGGCTTCGATGATATAACTCATGGCGGTTTACCTATTGGCAGAGCAACAATTGTCAGTGGAACTTCTGGCACTGGTAAAACAATGTTAGCTGTGCAATTTATCTACAATGGCATCAGCAACTTTAATGAACCAGGTATATTTGTCACCTTTGAAGAATCTCCTAGCGATATTATTAAAAATGCTTACAGCTTTGGGTGGGATTTACAAAAATTAATTAATGAAGGCAAGCTATTTTTGCTTGATGCTTCCCCAAATCCAGAAGGACAGGAAGTTGTTGGTCATTTTGACCTTTCTGCCCTAATTGAGCGTATTCAGTACGCTATTCGTAAATATAAAGCCAAACGAGTTTCTATCGACTCAGTAACAGCAGTATTTCAACAATATGATGCCGCCTCCGTCGTGCGGCGCGAGATTTTTCGTCTAGTTGCTCGGCTCAAACAACTAGGCGTTACCACAATTATGACAACTGAGCGCGTAGAAGAATATGGACCAGTAGCGCGATATGGAGTAGAAGAATTTGTCTCCGATAATGTTGTAATTGTTCGCAACGTATTAGAAGGAGAACGCCGTCGTCGGACGATGGAAATTCTCAAACTGCGTGGCACAACTCACATGAAAGGTGAGTTTCCATTTACGATTACTAATAACGGAATTAATATTTTTCCCTTGGGAGCGATGCGACTCACGCAGCGTTCTTCAAATATCCGTGTATCTTCAGGTGTCAAAACCCTAGATGAAATGTGCGGTGGTGGATTTTTCAAAGATTCAATTATTTTAGCAACAGGCGGTACTGGTACTGGTAAAACCCTACTTGTAAGCAAGTTTTTACAAGAAGGTTGTATGTCAGGGGAGCGTGCTATTCTATTTGCTTATGAAGAATCCCGCGCTCAATTATCTCGTAATGCTTCTTCTTGGGGAATAAATTTTGAGGAACTAGAAAAAAAAGGCTTACTAAAAATCCTCTGTACATACCCAGAATCAGCCGGATTAGAAGATCATTTACAAACTATTAAATCGGAAATTGCTGAATTTCAACCATCTAGAATTGCCATTGATTCACTTTCAGCCTTAGATAGAGGTGTTAGCAATAATGCTTTCAGACAATTTGTAATTGGTGTGACAGGATATGCCAAACAAGAAGAAGTCACAGGATTTTTCACTAATACTACAAATCAATTTATGGGGTCTCATTCTATTACTGAGTCCCATATTTCTACAATTACAGACACAATTATCTTGTTGCAATATGTAGAAATTCGTGGAGAAATGTCTCGTGCGATCAACGTCTTTAAAATGCGTGGTTCATGGCACGATAAAGGCATCCGTGAATATACAATTAGTAAAGATGGGGCTGATATCAAAGATTCCTTCCGCAACTATGAAGGGATTATTAGTGGTTCACCCAGCCGTATTTCTATTGATGAGAAAAGTGAATTGTCTCGGATTGTTAAAGGAGTTAGAGATAAGATTGGCGAATAAATCAGCTAATGTCTTTCTAGACTTTTTTTGCAGTCATTAGTTTTGAGATGCCCTGTCATAAGCCACTTGAGGAAATAAGGAGCGATCAATGTTTGAAATATTGTCACCCCGTCAGCGTGACCGGACTTGGAAGCGCGATTCGTCTGCTGGGGTGGGGATGAAAATAGAACTGATTCAGTTGTGTGGGGAAGATATAGAATATAATTATGGAGTAACCACGTCCTGAAATGAAACTACCTGATTACGAAAGAGTAATTTATCAGCGCACTCCCTTGATAGAGGTTGTGGGACAATTACGCTTTCCTACAATTCTCAAAATTAATAATCAAGAACCTTTTGAATTTCAGGAGAGAATCCGTTTTGATTACCCAATTTTTCAACAGTCTCAGTCTCTCAATCTCCCTGCTGAAATAGCTGCATTAGCGCCACAAATAGGCTCAATTGTGCCACAACAAATAAATTATAATTTTTTATCTGAAAATTCAAAATGGCAACTTTCTTTAAACCGAGATAACCTAACTTTAGCTACGGTTGAATACAATCGGTATGAAGAATTTAAAGAGAAGTTTATCAATGTAGTTAATATTTTTGAAGACGTATATGCTCCCTCTTTTTATATCAGATTAGGATTAAGATATAGGGATTTGATACTGCGCTCAAAATTAAAGGTAGAGGATAAAGATAAAGCTTGGTCAAAATTAATCAGCCCGCAAATTGCTTCTGAGCTACATAGTAGGGAGTTGTCTAGCTCGATTAAGACTTTAGTGAAAAATTTAGAAATTGAAATAGAAGGAGGGCGAGTTAATTTTAATCACGGTTTAGTTATAGCGCAAGATGCATCAGCACCCAACTTTCAAGAAACTGGTTATTTGTTTGATACTGATTTTTTCGATGAAGGCAAAATAAATAAGGAGGAAATTTGGAATGTCTTTGATAAATTCAATCGCGAGGGAGGAAAGTTATTCCGTTGGAGCATTACAGATGAACTCCACGCAGCAATGGAACCACAACCAATTGAGTGAAATACCACTAAGTCTTTCAACACCTACAATCAGTCAAACTTATATTATCAGAAAGTCATACAAAGATATTATTGCAGCTAACCCTACTTTCACAGGGGGAAAGAATCTTACGCCGGATTTATCGCTTAAAGTAGAAGTCAATTCTCAACCATCTCAGAGGATAATTAACTTCTTAAAATGCCTGTCTATTTTGAATTTTTTACATGAAAATGCTTTAGAGAAAGCTGTCATTCAATTAGAGCAGATCAGAAATAATGAATGTCAACAGTATGTATTTTCGCAGCCAATAGACTCAAGAATTCATTGGCAGCAGGCAATAAATTTAAGTAGCCAGAAGTCTTATACTCACTCTGATAAATATTCCTCATTCCCCCACATTGCCTCTTTAGTTGGTAATTTAAAAAAGGATTGTGAAAGTCTTTATTCTAATTATCCTAAAACGATTGAAACGGCTGAAAAGCTCATCGAAATGTTACATTCGTTAGCATTAAGAAATAATTGGTGGTGGTACGCTCCTCTGCTTAATATTAGTTTTGATAATGAAATTGTCTTGGAGTGGTGGAATCAAAGCAAAAAAATTACAATCTATGTTTCTGAAGAAGTAATAGACTATATAAAGGTTTGGGGTGCAGACATAGATAATCAAATGGAAGATGGTTCAATTAGTTTGAAGGATGATTTAACAGATTTATGGCAGTGGATAGCTACTTAAACATAATTTAGTTGAACATGACACAAGATTTTGTAGCGGATGAAGAGGTGCTATATAGATGTGTATTCTCTGGTAGAAACTTATATCAGATTCAAGGAAATACCGCTACAATCTCAACACAAGCATTTGCTGATAGGATGATGCGCCCCTCTGTCGATAGGGCTGGTTTATGCGACAATAACCCTTGCTATTCTCAAAAAGATGAAAGAGACGCGGTAGTTAGTTTAATCACTAAAGATGTGAGATTAATTGATAGCGTTATTCAGAATAATCCTAAAGGCAAACCAGAATTTACTTACAAAATTGATGTTTTACCTCGACCCTCTGAAGACAATCAGGCTCATGCACAAATTGAGCCAAGCCCAGAGTATAGAAATAAGGCACCATTTAAAAAGCTTTTAGAGCGTTTAGCTTACTTAGCTAATCAGCGCGATTGGGAAATTAAACCTTACGAATTGCGGCAACTGGAAGAGTAATGGCTCAATTGGTTGTGTGCTTATCTCAGAGAGATGAATTCTCAGTTTTCTTACCCCAGTTATTAAGCTTACTATTCTTGGCATAACCGGGATACTTCCCCTAAACTATTGTTAACAGCGACGAAAGTAACGGTAAAGCTTCTGGCTTTGAAGAATAACCGAGATACTTCCCCTAAACTATTGCTAACAGCACATTAAAATCTAAATCACCGTAAGCTTTAATAATTGATTATAAAATGAAGCTTATTTTACGCCAAGGTTACAGCTTTTCTGATTTTGAGAACTTTCCTTTATAAATTTTTGTAAAATTAAAAATAATTTGTCAACGCGGACAAATAATGTGTCAATCGACAACAACGAGTATGGAGGGACTCGAACCCCCGACCCTCAGAACCGGAATCTGATGCTCTATCCACTGAGCTACATACCCATAATATATAGATAATTATAGCACATCTAGGATGCTATGAAAAAAAAATAAGTATGAAAGACCAAAACTGACAGATCTTTCATACTTCCTAGACGCGCTGAAAAACCCTTACTAACTACCAATGAGCTTGAGGCCCAGCCCAGAGGAACTTGACCAGTTTGCCAGCAAGCACAGGTTGGTCATCACTAGCAGCAACGGTTTGACCCTTCATATCAACAGCCCACTGCGGCCACTGCTCATCGCCCAAATTTCCAGCACGGAACAAAACTTGACCTGGATTGCTTTGGCTCCAACCTAATAACACAGCAGTACTGTACTCACTCTCTTGAGGAGATACTGTGCTGATCGTATTTGTTTCCCGATCCCAAACCATTGCATAATCAGAGGCATCTGAGGTGCTAAACAAACCTTCAAACTGCCGTGCAAGTAAGCGCGATCCGGTTGCAGACCAAGAGACGGGCATCAGAATCGCAATTGTACCTGCGGTATCTGTTTCTTTATTTTCGGCAAGTGAATGCTCAACCACAGGAGAAGAAGCACTCAGCTTTTGCAATTTCCCAGTTTTCAAATTCTCTAAAAACATCACACTGCTAACACGACTGCGATACAGTTCTGGTTCTGCATCAATTTGAATTCGGCTGTAAGCAGCATACTCACCATCAGGAGAAACCACAGAGCGAGTGCGGTAGTAGCGTACCCCTGAGCCACCGTTAGCAGTTACTGACTCGTGAGTATCTAACACCCACTTCCAAGGTACAGGATGGGGGCTATCAAGGGGATCACTCTGCAAGGATGCCTGAGCCTCGTCAGGAGAAGCATCAACTTCATCAGTTAAGGGGCTATTCTTAGCCACTTCTTTAGCAGAACCAATTTCTGCCTGCTCAAGATTGACCATGCCAATTCCTAAATTGGCAACCCCAAATCCATAATTAAGTACGTTGGGGATCTCAGGGTAAATCTCAGGAGGCTGAAAAGATGGTACATTCGATGAACTGTCTTCAGCCAAAATACTATGATCAGCCAGTGCTGATTGACTAGGAGCCATCAACAGTGCTGCTGCTACGAGAGGAAGGTATGGTTGGGAGCAGAACCATCCTAAGTGGGATATGCGTTTGAACATGGGGTAGGGTCAGGTTGCGAGACGGCGCTTCTTGTGTGAGGAGGAACGCCCAAGGCCCAGTGCAGAGTCCTATATGTTATGTATACCAATTTAAGTAGCCTTATAGTTGCTTGCTAGGCAAATTTTTACGAGAGTTTACCAAATTTTTTATTTTCTTCAACTTTGCTACATCATTTTGGCTGACTAGCTACGGGGTAAATGTATGCTCATGCTAGGTTTTATATGCTTTCTCGCTTAAAATTTATATGAAAGTAGTTTTTTTTGGTACTCCTGAGTTTGCGGTGTCTAGTTTAGAAAAGTTAGTAATTAATCCAAAATTTGAGGTTTTGGGTGTAGTCACTCAGCCGGATAAACGACGCGGGCGTGGCAATCAGATGATCCCCTCGCCAGTAAAAGCTGTAGCCTTAGCTCAACAACTTCCGGTTTGGCAACCACAACGCCTAAAAAAAGATGCCGAAACTCTTAACCAACTAAAGCAGTTAGAAGCAGATGTGTTTGTGGTTGTAGCTTATGGGCAAATTCTTTCTCAAGAGATTTTGGATATGCCTTCTCTAGGCTGCATTAATGTTCATGGGTCAATTTTGCCTAAATATCGGGGTGCTGCTCCAATTCAAAGGTCTATTGCTAATGGTGAGGCTGAAGTTGGAATCACGACAATGCTAATGGATGCAGGTATGGATACTGGTTCAATGCTGCTCAAAGCTTCTATACCGATTCAGCTACTAGATAATGCTCATCAATTGGCTCTCACGCTTTCTACTGTAGGAGCAGATTTGTTAGTAGAAACATTATTTAAGCTAGAGAGTCAGGAAATTCAACCAATTCCCCAAGACTCTGCCCAAGCAACTTATGCACCGCTAATTCAAAAGCAAGATTATTATCTCAATTGGTCGCACAAGGCAATAGATTTACACAATCAAATTCGGGGATTATTTCCAGACTGTGTGGCGAAATTTCGGGACGAAATGCTGAAAATTACTGCTACGGCTCCAATAGGTGCAGCTTATTGGTCGCATCTACCGCCAAATTTACAGGCTTTAGAGGATAATTTGTCTTTGTCTTCTGTTTCTGGAATTGCTGGAGAAGTTGTAAGTATTGCTAAGAAGTTAGGACCGATTGTTCAAACTGGTGAGGGGCTATTATTGCTGCTGGAAGTGCAAATGGCGGGTAAACGTATACAGTCTGGTTGGGATTTTGTGAATGGGATGCGACTATCTGTAGGTGAAGTTTTAGAAGGTTTTGAGTTGTGAATAAACTTTACAATTGTTCATAACATCGACAGCGATCGCCGTTTTTTCGTGGGGTGCGCTCTCAGTTGTCAATTGATTGAGCGTTATGGCAATATAAAGTAAAAGGGGAAGTTATTCCTAAAAATTGCCAGTTGTCGTTATAGCAGTTTTTTGGTAAGAAAGTTTGAGAATAAATAAGTGCTAAAAATGCCGCTCAAACGAGTGTAAGGGAGCATGGTGACTGGACAGGACTTATTTGAAGTATTAGCCAGCTAACAAACTCTGAAGTTATTGCGATTGATGGGAAAACATTATGCCAGTCTTATAGATACGGAAAATAATTGGTCAAACTTTTATAGCGTAGGCGTTGTAGAATCAGCTAAATACTTTGCTACAACGGAATATTAGATTAAAGTAAAGAAGTGTAAATAAATTAATACTTTTTTATTTCTTGAGCTATATCAAGGCATCAATTCACCGTCCACGCAATAACTTTTGATAAAACGTCACAATGCAGCATCGTGTTACGCAACGAATTTTGGGATCATTACTAGCAATTTTTCTAGCATTCTCAGCTTGGGCGATCGCACCCGTCGCCTATGCTTATGAAAATGCAGACTTACTGCCAGATACTCAGACACCCATAATTGACTTAGCCAAGTCGCTAACAGCTATTCAAGAAGAAGCACTTGCCAAAGATTTAGAAGACTTTGAAACTGCCACAGGCTGGAAGCTAAGAGTTTTAACTCAATTTGATCGCACACCAGGTCGAGCAGTCAAAAATTTTTGGGGTCTGGATGACAAAAGTATTTTGCTAGTCGCCGACTCACGTGGCGGCAATATTCTCAACTTTAATGTTGGCGATGCTGTATACGAACTGATGCCACGTACTTTCTGGATTGAGTTACAAACACGCTTCGGCAACTTGTACTTTGTACGAGAACATGGTGAAGACCAAGCAATCCTTGAATCCTTAGAATCAATCAAAACCTGCCTGCGTCGCGGTGGTTGTAACGTTGTACCTGGCTTACCACGAGAACAGTGGATTCTTACTCTAATTAGTTCAATTCTCGGTGGAATTATCTGTGGATTTGCTGGTCAACCACGTAAACAAGGACAAGGCTTTGCATGGCAGTGGGCGCTGATTTTTTCACCACTTTGGGGAATTCTGTTTATTTCCTTTGGTATTGGTCCAGTTGTTACTAGGACAACAGAATGGTTGCCTCTGTTTCGTAACGTCAGTGGTTTCCTTATCGGTGCATTAGTCGCTTACCTGTCGCCCATGCTAGCTCGATTTCTAGTTCCGAAACTTAAGCTCAAACTGAGGAGTCAGAAAGTTTTTTCTGACCAAAATTCATCTCCGCACAAACTTGTAGAGAGGCGAAATTTCGCGTCTCTACATGGGTAGATCCTGTATTGTGTATGGTAATAGCTTATAAATTTATTCCTATGGAATGGCACGTCACTGATGCCCAAAGTTTATCAATTATTGACCGAGAAATTGGCAATCATAACTTTTCACCCGCAGAATACGAAATTTTACGTCGGGTAATTTATGCAACCGCCGATTTTGAATATAAATCTTTAATTCGTTTTTCTGAACGTGCCTTACACGCGGGGGCAGCAGCTTTGGCAGCCCGTAGCACAATTGTAGTAGATGTGCCAATGGTACAAGTTGGGATTACACCAAATATTCAAAATACCTTTTCTAATCCGGTGTATTGCAGTATGGAAGCTTGGACTCGACCCCAAAAAGACAAAACGCGGGCAGCTTGGGGTATTGAAACTTTAGCTAAACGCTATCCAGAAGCAATTTATGTTGTGGGTCAGGCGCAAACTGCTTTAACTACTATTGTCGAGTTAATTGAAGCGGATGAGATTAGACCTGCCTTAGTGATTGGAACGCCTTCAGGATTTGTAGAGGTGGATGTAGCTAAGGAAAGGTTGAAAGATTCGATGATTGCCCACATTACTATTGATGGTCGTAAGGGAAGTGCGGTTGCGGCAGCAGCAATTGTTAACGGACTGGTTGATTTAGCTTGGGAAGCTTATGGCAGCAAAACAAATGTTGTCGGTTGAAAACTCAAGGCTGTATTATAGCAACCGCCAAGGGAGTTAGGACAAATTTTGGCATTTCATCTGCGTAATCTGCGTTTATCTGCTTACATCTGCGATAAAAAACACATTTAAATTGCATATTCACAACTTAGGAGGTCACAACTTATCATCTTCTACGTCTGGATTTAGTCGAACGTTTTCTAGGATATTCGGGGTCATCACCGTATTCTAGCTGGCGACTAACATCTGCAAAGGCATCTTTTCTTAAAAAAGGATAATCGCTTACCCAAAGGTTTTGACTAGGAATGTAGATGTCAGATACTTTATTAAGGCTGCTGAGGTCGGGACGGTTTGACATGACGACCATTTCAGCCATTTGACCAGGTGCGATCGCTTTATGAGTACGTTTTAGTGGTACTTGTAATTGGGTAGTAAATCCAGTTTCATCACCCACTTCTATATTTAAGCGTCGCTCTCGGTTTTCAATAATCACTAACTGCCCGCGATTATTGACAGTTTGCTCCTCTCCAATTAATTCTTCCGTAATAAATAAATCTAAGACTTCGCCCCGCCAAAAGCCACTATATGGTAATTTGCGGCAGGCGATATTTCGTAAACTTGCCCAATAGACAGGAGCCCATAGCCAATACAAACCAGCAATTACTCCCAAAAAAAAGGTCAACAGTCCTTCACCTAATATAAATTTGCCAAGGATAAATACCACAATGCACAAAGCGACCACAGAAATTAGCAGCCGTCTCAAAAATACTGGAAATTTTCCCCAGTAGTAGGCATATTGGGGACCAGTGGCAAGGATAGGAATTAATTGTTCAAATTTCTGGCGGGTTAAGGGTATTAGCATTGGTGTTGTATTGGCATCATCAGGCTTAGGCGGATTTTACAAAGAAGTTAAAAGTCAGAGAAATTGCTTGCTTAAGAGCGTTTAAATATCAAGCTAACAACTAAACCAACAGTGGCACTAGCAATCAAACTAAACGCCAAATTAACTAAAGATTGATTAGCTTGTCGATAAATCTCAAATTTATCGTTAGACTTCTCAACATCAGTTGACAGTCTCTCAACATCGGTTGACAGTCTCTCAACATCAGATGAGAGCCTTTTAAGTTCTGCCGATAGGTCATTTAAACCTTGAACTACATCCGTTAAAGTTGGTTCGCTTTTTGTTTGTGTCATAAATAATTCTCCAATTAATGTTTAATTTTGAAGAAATTACAGCCTATCTAGAATTGACTCCCCAGAATTGCTGACTTTTTTCAGAGGATTTTTTCTAAACCGTAGACTAAAGATTGAAGTTGAATTATTTTGCGGATAGATAGCAGAACTCCAGGCATATAGCAAGACCGATCTGAGGTATCGTGACGCAAGGTGTAAACTTGACCAGCAGCACCAAAGATGACTTCTTGGTGAGCAATTAAACCAGGTAAGCGAATACTATGAATCCGAATGCCCTCATCTGCCAAACTACCTCTAGCACCTGCTAGTTTTTCGGTTTCTGTAACTGTAGGTGCGTTGAAACTCTTGCCCATTTCTGCTAATAGTTGAGCAGTTTGAATAGCAGTACCACTAGGGGCATCAGCTTTTTGGTTGTGATGTAACTCGATAATTTCAACGTGGTCAAAGTATTGGGATGCTTGGATAGCTGCTTGCTGTAACAGCACCATTCCAATTGAAAAGTTGGGGATTATTAGGCAGCCAGTGCTGGCTTTGTCGGCAAATTCTGCCAATTGTGCGATTTTTTCTGGGCTAAGTCCGGTAGTACCAACTACTGGACGGACACCGTAGGCGATCGCACTCCGCACATTCTCATAAACACTATCAGGATGGGTAAAGTCTACCATCACACTTAGCTGCTTTTCTTGGGATGCCATCAACAGCGCACTTTGCAAGTCATTTACAATCGGTACTTCAACCGCACCACATCCAACAATTTCACCAACATCTTCACCCAAATGTGCTGGATTCTTATCTACAGCACCTACTAGAGTGAGATCTGGCGCTTGGGCAATTGCTTTAATCACCTCTCGCCCCATTTTGCCTACTGCACCATTAACTACCACAGGGATAGGAGTTTGATTAGCCATTATTTTAGAATGTCCTTTTAATTCAACAAATACCTTTTAGACTTCTCAGTATAAATGCCAAAGCATCTATTGTTGCTGTCTTGGCGAATATATTTCAAAATATTTAATTACTCCAAACTCAATAAATCTATTATTAGCCTAATACTGAATTAAAAAAAGGTGCTAATTCATCAATTATAAAAAAATATAATATTTGCAATAAAGGTTGTAAACTTTAGAAGTTTTTAATATTGGATATTTTATGATATAATATGCCAATATTGCCAAGTTTGTTTGATAATATATTTTACAAGTAAAAATTATAATTTGTTTGTTTAACAAGTTGTTGATATGTCATTGTTGCAAAACTTAAATTCCATTCAATCGAAGAAAAAGCCACAAGTTATTTCGTTGTTTTCTGGATGTGGAGGTTTAGACTTATCTCTTCACAAAGCTGGATTTGAAACAGTATGGGCTAATGACTCTAATAAATATGCCTGTATGACTTTTGCTCATAACATTGCCGATGTCATAGTTAACGAAAAAATAGAAGATATTGATATTCAAGCAGTTCCATCAGCCGACTTAATAACTGGCGGTTTTCCTTGTCAAGATTTTTCCATGATTTGGAAGCGACCAGGACTTGAAGGTACCAGAGGAAACTTATACACATACTTTCTCTCTTTTATCAAAGAAAAACAACCAAAAGCTTTTATAGCTGAAAATGTCAAAGGATTATTAAGTGCTAATAATTACCAAGCTATACAGCGTATTATTTCAGATTTTGAGAATATACCACCAGGTTATATAGTAAAACCATTACTATACAACTTTGCTGATTATGGAGTACCTCAATTTCGGCAACGAGTTATTTTAGTTGGCATTCGTAAAGATACAGGCTTCAACTTTATACACCCTCAACCGCAATACGGTACTAATCGTAAATATCCTTATCGTACAGCAGGTGAAGCATTAAAAGATGTGGAACAAGTTCCATATAATAATGAACACATGAAGATTCAACCTAGAACAGTAGAAATATTAAAGCGCATCAAACCAGGAGGTAATTTTACTGATATTCCTAAAGATAGCCCTTATTATGTAAAAGGTATGATTAGTCACGTTTATCGGAGAATTGATCCTAATAAACCATCTGCAACTATAATTGCCGCTGGTGGTGGCGGTACTTGGGGTTATCACTATCCAGAACCTCGACCTTTGACTAATAGAGAGAGAGCAAGATTACAGACTTTTCCCGATGATTTTGTGTTTGAAGGTTCTATTACTGAGGTACGACGACAAATAGGGAATGCAGTACCACCAGAGGGTATTGTGTCGCTAGTTGAAGCTTTAATTCCTTTATTTACTGGGGAATATTTTCCAGTTGATTTATATCAGATGAGTAAAAAATTGCAAATGATGTCTATACCAGAACGTTTAAATCTTGCTAAGTCAGAAGCATCTCAAGAATTATTTAAATTAACATTAAACTTAGTTTAATTTTTGATGAGATCATATAACTTATGACTTAGTTTAGCTATTTGATGGTAGAAGTTATGACAATATACACAAATAATTCGCAATTTGGCGGAGCTTTCGGAAATAAAATCACCTCTTTATTGCAGGAAGCAGAGTCGATAATTTTTGCATCTGGATATATATCAAAAGATGTATTGTTGCAATACAATCAAGACTTTATTAGGATTGCAGAAAATGGCGGAGATTTTACTCTTTTGGTAGGAATGGCTTTTTTTGAAGGATTGCGCCAGTCTACATATAATCAGCTACTAGAATTAAATGAGGCAGTCTTGTCTGCCAATCCTAATTGCAATGGTGTCATGGTTGTTTATAGCCCGCCCGCATTTCATGGTAAAATTTACAGCTTCAAGCATAATGATGAATCGTTATACTTTGCTGGCTCTTCAAATTTTTCTAAAAATGGTTTCTTTGACAATCTTGAGTTTACCTGTCAAATAACTGAGCGAGAAGTTATTCAACAAACAGAAGCTTTTTTAAACTGGTTAGTTAATGAAAAAAATGCAGTAAATATTGCTAAGTGTCAAGATTTTCCTATAGTAGAAAAAGTTCAAAAAAGTTATCGCAATTTTAGTCAAAAAGCCAAGAGCAACACAAGCCTCCAGGTTAGTATCGGAGATGAAACTCCTCATCTAGACATATCCCTGTCGCGCGTTGACCAACAAACGAGATCAAATTTAAATGTTTTTATGGGTAAAGGGAGGTTGAAGAGAACAACTGGTATTGTAACTCCTATAAACTGGTTTGAAGTTGAGATTATTGTAGATACACCTACAACTAAAAATCATTTTTATCCTCAAGGAGATTTTACAGTAACAACTGATGATGGTCTAACTT
Source organism: uncultured cyanobacterium (assembly GCA_963711165.1). GTDB lineage: Bacteria > Cyanobacteriota > Cyanobacteriia > Cyanobacteriales > PCC-9333 > Crinalium. Next base: position 26,114 of record CAVQDG010000040.1, read on the forward strand.
TTCCATGTAGCACTCAAGGCGATAACTACAAGAACTTTAGATCAAAAGATGATTTAAAAGTTTTGGGTTATTGGCTCAAAGGTAAGCTACTTAATAAAGGATCTATTAGAATGTTTGAAATTGTGACAAGCCAGACACTCCAAGATTACGGTAAAGACTATTTACGTTTATATAAATTATCAGATACAAACTATTACTTAGAATTTTAAGGTCAGGACTCAGATAAAGCGCAAATAATTAAATTTATTGCTTTGAATTAAAAATGTTTGATATATAACAGGGAAAGGTTGATCAGATTAACTTTTCCCGTTAACTGCCTTCACGCTAATAATCTTTAGTCTACCATCCCCAACTTCCAGGTTCTCCCTTAAAAGGTCCAACAATATCACTCGTAATCCAACCGCCATAAAAACCGCCTGGTTGTGGCTGTACTTTTTCGCCATTGACGTAGCAAGCATCCATGATTTGGGGATAAAAAGCTATGTAGTCTTTAATAGCGGCAAATGCTGGTGTGGGGTTGGGATAAGACCAAGCAACATTTGGTGCAAGTTTTTCTTCTATAGTCAAGGTGTAGTATATTGCCATGCCTTTCCACTCGCAAAATGAGCCTTGGGGAGCGATCGCCAGATATTGCATCTGGATATCTTCAGGGGGAATATAATATACAGGGGGATGGCTAGTTTCTAGCACTCGTTGGGATGAGTGAGTATCAGCAATTGTGATACCGTTGAAAATTATCTGGATGTGCTGAGGTGACTCTTCCAGACGCGGTGGACGTGGATAATCCCATACTGATTCTTGACCTGGACTGGGTGGAATGCGATCGCTCTTCACGCTCAAACTATCTCCTCTAAATTTGTTGAAAAACTTATAGCTGAATAATTTATAGTAATTTTATATTTGCTAAAAAATTGACTAATTTATCTCCTTATATCTTAAGACAGACTCTTTTTTTTCTATATAGTGGTATCTTAGTCAAGCAAAAAAAAATTGATGCTTAATTATCACTATTATATCTATTAGGTAGAACGATCATTAGGTATTATTTATGACTTTGCCAATCAAACTGCTAGGTAATCGTCGTTTTGCCTCGCGCCGTAGCATAATTAAATGGGGGTTAGTAGCTTTGGGTATGGGGATGATTACCCCAATTCCTAGAGCATTGACGGCTAAAAAAAATCAAGGTATTAAACCCCTAATAATTAACGATGATGATTTAGGAATTCTTAATTTTGCTTTATTAATAGAAGAAATTGAAGCTGCATTTTATACAGAAGTTATTCAAAGTAATAAAATTAGCAACTCTGGAGAAAAAAATTATCTAAAATCCTTGTTAGCTCATCAAGAAGAGCATATTAAGTTTTTGAGAGAAATAATAGGAGATCAAGTAATATTTCAGAATGGGGATTTAATTTTTAACCAAGCTGGACTAGCAGCTAAATTAAGCGATCGCGCTCAAATTTTAGAGACAGCCGTAACTTTAGAAGATTTAGGAGTTCATGCTTACAATGGTATAGGAACACTGATTAAGAATCCTACTTACTTACTAGCGATTAGTTCTATAGTTAGTGTCGAAGCACGTCATGCAGCAGGAGTTCGGGGGCTACTAGGACGGAGTGTAACAGAATCTAATAGCGATCGCGCTTTCAGTAAAGCTGAGTTAGTACAAGTCCTCAATCCATTTCTAGGGCGCTCTTACGATGAATTATATACACCAAAACAAGTTATTAGTATTGTTAAATCACTAAATATATTAAACAATCCGGTTACTGGTACACTGATAGCTTGAACTAAAAAGTGACTAGCCATGCAAGATGATTTAAAATTATCTAAAATCAAAACAGCAATAAAAAAAATTTGTTTTTTTATTTTATTGAGGCAAATCTGGCTAAAATTATGGTTAAGCATCAGAGCAATATTTGGTTTAGCTAAACCAACCTTATTGATGTTGCTATTATTAGCGATATTGCTCTTTCTTAATCCAGCAATACCTGCTCAGACTGCTAATCAAATCCCGGTTCAGACTACTAATAAAATCCCTGCTCAGACTGATAATAAAATCCTGACACCTTTAGAAGTAGTTGAATATACTCTCAAGCTCGAAAAACTAGAAGCCGATTTTTATCATCGTGGAATCGAAGCAACTAAAAATGGAGGTTTGCGAAAACTTCCCCAGGAAGTAAAAGACGCGATCGCCTCCTTTTCCAAAGATGATGATCGGCACGTTGAAGACTTGTCAAATATCTTAAAAAACTATGGTCGCGATCCAGCTAAAATTACTATTTCAAAAACAATTGATTATCACACTATTTTAGGTCGTAATCCCTTCGCTAATCCTCAAGATTTTCTTTTAGCAATGCAGTTAATTGAAGATTTAGGCGTAGCTGCTTATAAAGGACAAATGCAAAACTTGTTAGCAGCAGGTATCTCTGCAAAAGCAATCTTAGCTACCGCCCTACAAATCCACAGCGTAGAAGCACGACACGCGGCTGGAATTAGATTATTTAGAGAAAAGTTAATGGGCGACAAAATTAGCCCTTGGATTGAAAATCCTTATGAAGTAATTTATCCAGAAAACCGTAACAATACTTCTATTCCATTTCAATCTCCAGCTTTTGATAGTTACGCTACTCAAGAAGAAGTTTTAAATTTACTTAATCCTATTTTAGGCACAAACAAACTAAATAACGCACAAGCATCAAGCCAAGATAACAAGCCAATTAGAGGCTTATTTTAATTAACTTAAAGGTTGAAATTATGACAGCATTTAATTTTATCAAGCCTTCATTAAAGCTACTTTCCTTAATATTGATAATTGGTTTGATTGCCCAACCTAAATCTTTATCAGGCGCTATTCCAATGCCATATCATGTTTCTAAATCTAGAAATACAGCTTCTAAACCCACACAAAAGGTTAAACGTTTAGAAATAAAACTTACTACTCGCAAAGTTACCTTATATCAAGGAAAAAAACCAATTAAAAGTTATCCTGTAGCAGTAGGAAGGCGCGGGTGGGAAACTCCAACTGGTAAATTCAAAGTAATGAATATGGTGCGTAATCCTACTTGGATTAGCCCATTTACAGGCGTAGTTATTCCAGGCGGAACTTCCCAAAATCCATTAGGTCAGTACTGGATTGGTTTTTGGACAAACGGTAAAGATTGGATTGGTTTTCATGGTACACCTAGCACTGCTTCAGTAGGTAAAGCTGTCTCTCATGGTTGTATTAGGATGTACAACAAAGATGTTCAAGAATTGTTTAAGCAGGTAAAAGTTGGAACCTCAGTTACCGTAGTAAAATAGACTTCTTGCATCAGCAAAAGTTTGGTTAATTAACCACAGATGTAGCACACATAAACACAGATGGAATAATTGATTGAGAGCAAGAAGTCTCATAAAATTTTTTAACCTATATTCTAAATATCAACAGGTTTATAAGTTTTAATTGGAGTGGAGGTAATTTTTAGCCACCCTAAGTTATGCCAATAAAAGAGAAAATTGCCTTTTATTTAGAAGACATTGAAACTCCTCTGGGAAAACTAATTAATCTCAGCATTACAGGATTAGTTTTACTTTCTTCAGTAATTTTTGTGATAGAAACATATCCCCTACCAGATTATGTCAGGCTTAATCTGGAAATAATTGATTGGGCTATTTTATTGATATTTGCTTATGAATATTTACTCCGCTTATGGTGCGCTCCTAAGAGAATTAAGTATATCTTTAGTTTTTATTCAATTATTGATTTAATCGCAATTCTACCATTCCTCACCGGAGTTGTGGACATTAGTTTTGTGAGGATTTTTAGATGGTTTAGAATTTTAAAATTGATTCGTTATATAAAAGGTAAAACTTTATTTGGTAGGATTAGCTCAGAAGATAGCGTAATTGTTGCGAGAATATTATTTACTTTATTTACAATAATTTTTGTTTACTCAGGCTTAATATATCAAGTTGAGCATCCTGTTAACCCTAATGTTTTCAGTACATTTTTGGATGCTGTTTATTTTTCGGTTGTAACTATGACAACAGTTGGTTTCGGCGATGTTACTCCGAGTTCACAAGCAGGGCGATTAATGACGCTGTTAATGATTTTGACAGGAATTGCTCTCATCCCTTGGCAATTAGGTGATTTAATAAAACGTTTAGTAAAAAATGCTAATCAGGTAGAAAATGTTTGTTCTATCTGTAGTTTGTCCTCCCATGATCCAGATGCGCGTTTTTGCAAAATATGTGGTAATAAGTTATAAAAATCTTGAAAGTTTTTTAATTAAGGCTTACGCAAGACAACGGCAAATTAAATTATAATATAATATAAAAAATATTTGACTATCAAAGGTTAATTGCTTATGAAACTTTTTTATTCAATTCAGCCACTTGTACCTCTCAAGATCAAAATAAAAAACCCGATAAATATTCTTTGCTGAATTTTAATCATATTTCAGCAATCCTTCCTGCTAATAGATTAGTTTTTTTTATGCTAATCAAGCTGTAAAACCATTACCTCAGTTTGTAGCTATAGAGTAAAAGCCAAAATATCTTGATTAATACCAAGTTGCAGCCAGAAGCGTAAAAACTACCGGATAAATATAAATGAAGCTAATTACACATACATTAATTTTCTTTTTAACCTTATTAGCATTTGGCTGTAACCAGGAAACCAATACTAATCAATCTGCTGTCCCATATCCACTACCACTTTCTTCAAAAGCAAATGTTATTGAGTCTGGGAATTTTGTCAAATCAGAAGTTCCGACTGAAGGAAAAATGCGTATTGTTAGTGAAGGTGGCAAACAATATCTAGAATTTGAGCAAGATTTTAAAACTAAAAGTGGTCCAGATTTATATGTAATTTTGCATCGATCTAATCAACCACTAATTTCTGGTCTTAAAGAGCAAGATTATGTAAATCTTGGTAAATTAGAAAAGATAAGTGGCTCTCAACGTTATCCTATTGCCGCAAATGTAAATTTGAAAAACTTTCGCTCCGTTGCAGTTTGGTGTCGCAAGTTTAATGCTACTTTTGGCTATGCACCATTTGCAGATTAATTATTTTTAATTAGAGAGCGATCGCCATTATTTTATCAGGCATTGCGTACCATCCGAGATCAGATGTAATGGCATCTTTTATAAATAAACTTTTGGCATAACTTACCTGCAATTCAAACAAAACAAATAGGGTGAGCAACGCCCACCCTATTTCAATTTATACCAAATTAATTGAGAAGAGTATTAACCCAACAATGCCTTAGCCTTAGCTAACACATTATCAACATTGAAGCCAAACTTCTCTAAAGCAACTGGTCCTGGGGCAGAAACACCGAAGCGATCGATGCTAACCATGTCGCCTTCACTGCCTGTATAACGACACCAGCCGAAGCTAGAAGCAGCTTCTACAGCTAACCGTTTGGTAACAGCTTTAGGTAACACAGATTCACGATAATCTGCATCTTGCGCCTCAAATAACTCCCAGCTAGGCAGAGAAACCACACGGACTTTCTTACCTTCAGCGCGTAACTTATCAGCCGCACCAGCACAAAGCTGAAGTTCGCTACCAGTACCAATCAAAATGATATCAGGAGTTTCCTCACCACCAGAGATAATATAACCACCCTTAGCAGTACCTTCAATGGAAGTACCAGCTAAGTTAGGCTGTGCTAGGCGAGACAACGCCAGCAAGGTAGGGCGGTTTTCGTTAGCAGCCTCAATTGCTACCTTGTAAGAACCAGAAGTTTCGTTACCATCGGCGGGACGAATTACTGTTAACTTAGGAATTGCCCGCAAAGAAGCGATAGTTTCAATTGGTTGGTGGGTAGGACCATCTTCACCTAACTGGATGGAGTCGTGAGTCATTACCCAAATCGAGCCAGCATTAGACAAAGCTGAAATCCGAATTGCTGCCCGCATATAATCTGCGAACACCAAGAAGGTAGCACCGTAGGGAATTAAACCTGAATTATGGAGGGCAATACCATTACAAATCGCTCCCATGCCGTGTTCGCGCACGCCAAAGCGAATGTTACTATTTTCGTAGTGACCTGGTTGGAAATCTCCTGAAGATTTAATTAAAGTCATGCAGGAGTGAGCTAAGTCAGCAGAACCACCAATAATTTCAGGCAGTACGCCAGCTAAAGCATTCAAGCATTTACCAGAGTGATTACGGGTAGCATCTGCTTTGTCTTCTGGGGTGAAGGTGGGTAAAGATTTTTCCCATCCTTCAGTCAGTTTGCCACTTAGCAGTCGTGCAAATTCTTCGGCTTCGGCGCTATACTTGGCTTTGTAATTTTCCCAGTTGAGGTTCCACTCTTCCTCATACTTAGCGCCACGTTCAACTGCCTTGCGCCAATAGTTGAGGGCATCTTCAGGAATTTCAAAAGGTTCGTATTCCCAACCAAGATTTTCGCGAGTTGCTTTGACTTCATCGCCACCTAAAGCTGCACCGTGAACGCCTGCGCTATTAGCTTTATTAGGGGAACCGTAACCAATGGTAGTACGGACTTTAATCATTGAAGGCTTATCTTTAACAGATTTAGCTTCTTCAATTGCCTTCTGAATGGCATTAATATTTTTGTCGCCGTCTTCTACAACTACAACGTGCCAGCCGTAAGCTTCAAATCGCTTACCAACATCTTCAGTGAAAGCTAAATCTGTAGAGCCATCAATGGAAATGTGGTTGTCGTCATACAAAGCAATCAGCTTACCAAGTTTCAAGTGACCTGCTAAAGAGCAAGCTTCACTAGAAACACCTTCCATGTGGCAACCATCACCCATAATTACATAGGTGTAGTGGTCTACGAGGGTGTGGTCGGGTTTGTTAAACTTAGCAGCTAGGTGAGCTTCTGCGATCGCTAAACCAACAGCATTAGAAATCCCTTGACCAAGAGGACCCGTAGTAACTTCTACCCCTGGAGTCATAAAGTTTTCAGGGTGTCCAGGGGTTTTAGATTCCCACTGACGGAACTGCTTGATGTCGTCCATCGTCACGCTGTCAAAGCCTGCTAGGTATAGCAGAGCATACTGCAACATGGAACCGTGACCAGCAGACAGCACAAAGCGATCGCGGTTAAACCAATAAGGATTTTTCGGGTTCACCCGCAAAAAGTGATTCCAAAGCACAAACGCCATTGGAGCAGCGCCCATTGGTAGCCCTGGATGTCCTGATTTCGCCTTTTCTACAGCATCAACTGCTAGAAAGCGAATGGAATTAATACAAAGTTCTTCGAGTGATTGTTGGGTTGCGACAGGCATGATCTATTTTATTGAACTACAGGTTAGCACTGATTGGGTGAGATGGAAATTTGATCCTCTGGATCGCAATATACGCAAGTATTACCCATCATCCCATTTGCTGGGGGTGATGGGCAAGCGTGAGTAGGGATCAAGTGTCAAGGATGAAATCTAAAACTAATTTTTTACTTCATACTTCATACTTTATACTTCATCTTCTAAACGTACTTCTTGAATACTAACGTGACATTGTGACCGCCAAACCCAAAAGAATTTGACAGTGCGACATTTACTTTTTGAGCGCGACTTTGGTTAGGTACATAATCCAAATCACACCCTGGATCGGGATTTTCTAAGTTAATGGTGGGAGGAATTTGGTCGTTAGCAATAGCCAAGGCTGTAGCAACGGCTTCAATTCCGCCAGAACCACCGAGCAAGTGACCTGTCATGGATTTAGTAGAGCTAATCGCTACTTGATCAGCTCTTTCACCCAGAGCAGTTTTAATTGCTGCTGTTTCGGTGACATCATTTGCGGCTGTGCTAGTGCCGTGAGCATTGATGTAACTTACCTGATCAGGGGTAACACCTGCGTCTTTCATCGCTAACTGCATAGCTGTAGCAGCACCATGTCCACCAGGTACTGGTGAGGTAATGTGATAAGCATCACAAGTCATGCCGTAACCAATGATTTCCGCATAAATGCGAGCGCCACGAGTAAGAGCGTGTTCTAGTTCTTCTAAAACTAAAATTCCAGCACCCTCACCCATCACAAAACCATCGCGATCGCGATCAAAAGGACGACAAGCATGAGCCGGATCATCATTGCGAGTAGAAAGCGCCCTTGCTGCGGCAAATCCAGCGAGTCCTAATGGCGTTACTGCTGATTCTGTCCCGCCACAAACCATTGCTTGAGCATACCCCGCTTGGATTAAGCGAAAAGCATCTCCCACAGCGTTAGAACCCGCCGCACAAGCCGTTACAGAGCAAGAATTTGGTCCCTTAGCGCCGATATGAATTGCAGTTAAACCTGCTGCCATATTGGCAATCATCATCGGAATCATAAAAGGGCTACAGCGATCTGGCCCTTTTGTCAGGTAAATTTCTTCTTGGTCTTCTAGTACCTTCAGACCACCAATACCAGTGCCAATAATGACACCTACCTGTTCTGCGTTCAGGTCATTAATGGTTAGTTTAGCGTCTGCGATCGCCTGCTTGCTGGCAGCAACTGCAAACTGGGCAAACCGATCCATCCGCTTGGCTTCTTTGCGCTCCAAATACTCATGAGGATCAAAATTTTTCACTTCACCTGCTATGCGGCAAGCGTGTTTTGATGCGTCAAATAAAGTAATCAAACCAATACCATTGCGCCCGCTTAACAATCCTGACCAATACTCGGTCAGGTTATTGCCAATCGGTGTAATCGCGCCGAGACCCGTTACGACAACGCGTTTACGCTCAGAATTTGTCATGATGCCAGTAATGTAGGGCTTCTATACCCAAAACGCAGAAAAATACACAAGTGAGTTACTAGGACTGAGTACTGAGCAGCTATAAATTAAATTATTGCGATCAGCACTCATAGCTAGTGAGCGATTACTTAATTTAGGCTTAGGCTGGCACTTTTTCATTAATGTAATCGACAACAGCCTGAACTGTCGTAATTTTCTCGGCTTCCTCGTCTGGAATTTCGATATCAAATTCTTCTTCTAAAGCCATGACGAGTTCAACAGTATCGAGGGAATCTGCTCCCAAGTCGTTAGCAAAATTAGATTCGGGCTTGATATCATTGGGTTCGACTTCCAATTGTTCTGCAACAATTTTCTTGACTTTTTCAAAAGTGTCCTGTTGGCTCATCAAAACTCCTGCGTCTGTTCACCCCGTGCTGTGTTTCCGCGAAGCGGTAGCACGGTTTTAGTTTTTTAGGTGCTGGTTTTTGAATAGGTATAACCCCAGGAACCAGCAAACCTGTTTTTGTCCCTTCCCACAACACAACTAAGATGTCTTGGCTTAACAAATGCGCCTAACACAATTAGGAACCTACAGATAGACCAGACTAGGGAAGTATCTGGCAGTGTGTACCAAGCTGTGTCTCAATGTGGTATTCACCACTTGCGTCAACCAAATTGGCTTGGTCAATCCTCGTCCCTTTCAGGGCAAGGTTGGTGAAAAACCTTCCTCTACGCCAGTTGCTAGAACTTACCACTGGGATACTATAGTTCTAAGCATTGATTAATTTTATCTGAAAGCAGGGTACATACTACAGGAAGTTCGCTCTAATCGCGAATAAAATTTACTTTAGGACTATCCATAAATTCTCCTTGAGGTCAGGGCGGCTTTATATAGATCAATGGTAATGACGGAGAAATTTTTGGTGCAACCCGCCCCTACAAGCATAATTCTACTATTATCTTGGGTAAGTCCTGTTAGTTTCGGACTCAAGCTGCTTATGAACACACTTCTTTGTTAAAAGCTAGTTTTTCAATCAATTCTCCCTCTGCCTTTTCTGCTTGCTCTGCTTAAAAAGGGAAGTCGCCAATCCCAGTAATCAACAGCGATGATATAAAAGTCAGGCTCAATATCAAAAAATATTTTTAAATTATGGCATCCCCCAATCTCAAGTACGCTTACTTTCCTGGCTGTGTCGCCCAAGGAGCGTGTAGGGAACTTTACTTATCTACTGCTGCACTTACTCAAGCTTTAGGCATCGAATTGATTGAATTAAAAAAAGCTTCCTGCTGCGGTTCAGGCACGTTTAAAGAGGATTCCCAACTCTTAGAAGACACTGTTAATGCTCGTAACATCACCTTGGCTGAGGAACTGAATCTACCACTTTTGACTCATTGCAGTACTTGCCAAGGTGTGATTGGTCATGTTGATGAGCGTCTTAAGCGATCGCAACAAACAGATGCACCTTATGTTGATAAAATTAACGGTCTATTAAAACAAGAAGGCTGTTTACCTTATCGCGGTACTACCCAAGTTATACATTTACTGTGGGCGTTGGTCAAAGATTACGGTTTAGATGAGCTACGTCATCGAGTTACTCGCCAGCTTAAAAATCTCAATTGTGCTGCCTTTTATGGATGTTATTTGCTCAGGGCGCAACAGTCTATTCCTTATGATGACCCTTATAAACCAGAGTCAATGGAAAATGTCTTCCGCGCTGTCGGGGCAACACCAATTTATTATCGGGGTCGGACTCAATGCTGTGGTTGGCCCCTTGCCAGCTATGCGACAAATCAATCTTTTCAGATGGCAGGAATGCACATTCAGGAAGCAATAGATGCTGGTGCTGATTGTTTGGTAACACCCTGCCCTTTGTGCCATCTAAATCTTGATTCCCGACAACCGGAGGTTGAGAAAGTAATTAATCGTCAGCTAGGTTTACCAGTACTGCATCTTCCCCAATTAATAGCTTTAGCAGTAGGAATTAGTCCTAAGCAGTTAGGCTTAGATCAACATATTGTCTCAACCCAACCAGTGTTAGCAAAATTAGGTTTATCTTAATCAATTATCAATTATCAATTATCAATTTAGAGCTTGCTTGTTCTGCGCCTTCAATTAGAGAGAATCACACAAAAAGTAATTGTTAATTGTTAATTGTTAATTGTTAATTGTTAATTGTTAATTGTTAATTGTTAATTGTTAATTGTTAATTGTTAATTGTTAATTGTTTTTCAACCAAGGATTAGGAGGACCAAGAGTCTCTGCTGGACTAGCGTTCTGGAACTGTGTACCGACGTAAGTTAAGGAATCCGCTAGATGCTTGTGCCAGTAATTCCAAAGTGAATCAGGACCAATCAGGGTGTGTCCGCCTGGAAACTGGTTAAATTGATAGGGGATTTTGAGTCTTTGAAGAACTTGGGCAAACTCTTTCGTTTGTTCGAGAAATTTCCCATCTTCATCGCCTGCATCTAGATAAATCCGAAATTGTTGGCGTTTAGCCTTAGAAATTCTTTTGATATATGTGACAGGACTGTTTCTTGCACCACTGCGATCGCGAAAATAACCACTGTGACTAAACATAACTGAAAAGTTCTGCGGGTTATGTAGTCCGATATTCAAAGCGCCCCATCCCCCAGAAGATAATCCGCCAATAGCCCAAGAATTAGGTGTTGGTAAGGTGCTATAGCGACTTTTTATTACTTTAACCAATTCATTACCAACAGCCGTAATTACCCGTCCATTTACACCATCAATATACTGGGGGTCGTAAAAGGGGCTTGCTCCACGTTTATCATTGCCATCAGGAGTAATGATAATGCTATATGGTAATTTTCCACTAGCATATAGTTGTTCAATTACAGGCAGTGCTAAACCTTTTTGAAACCAGTCAGTAGGTCTGCCATTTCCTCCATGTAGCAAAAAAATTACCGGGTAGCGCTGTTGTGGGTTTTGACCATAATTTGGTGGCAAACAAATACCATAAGTACGTTCTCCACCCATTACAGAGCTAGTGTAGCTTTGAATTTGGTAACTTAACTGGACATCAGGTGCGATCGCCACGGCAGTATCTAATTTCGGCGTAGGAGGCATTCCTAGATACCAGTAGATAGAAGACACCATACCAAGTACAGATAACAAGATTAAAAATACTTTCTTGCTACTCTGGCTAACTTTTAACTCCTCAAATTTGTAAATATATCTCAGGGGAGATGTATTTCTTTTTCTAACTTTATAACGCTTCTTCATAAGGATTTAAAATAAATTGGCTGATTGAGAATCTGCCAAACTAACCTACTGATATTTTGGCGCAACAGAGCGGACATGATCGCATCCAGTTCCCGATAACCTAAATAGCGGAATGCTAAGTATTTAGACTCCCAAAAATGCGGTTGAAACTTTCGTTTAAAGTCGTGCATCTGCTCAAAGTGGTAAAAGTTTTTTCCGTAAACCGAAAATTTATATAACAGCCAAGCTAGATGTTTTGATTGATTAATCGAAGAATTCTGCACATTAGCTAAAGGTGACATTCCCATCGTGACTAATTTCACCCCAGCTTTGTGTAGTAATTGAAAAGACTCACTTAGTAATAAATCCATTGTGCCTGTAGGGGCATCGTCTAACCGACGCATTAAGTCGAGATACACACCCTGACGTGCATAAATCGGGCTATAGGTAAGAAAGGCGACAACTTTGTTGCCTTGCTCGGCAATAAAATAGCGTCTATCTCCAGGCTGCTCTAAAGAAAGCGTTCCTAATGTAAACGATAGCTCACTTATCCCTCGTGTTTCCAACCATTTATGAGAAATGGCTTCCAACTGCGGATTAATCAACAGCGCTTCTGGATCTGTTGGATAATACTCCCGTACATTGACACCGCGTTTGCGGGCTGTATTTCCAGAAGAACGAACGTTAGCCATTTTGTTACCCTTAAGAGTAAACTTGTCTAACTCAAAAAACGGCTCTTCTCCCAGTTTAAGCAAATGAAATCCCCGTTGCTGCAATACTGGGGTAACTGACTCTGTAACTTCAAAAAATAATGGCTGAAGACGTTGCTTTTGGGTAAATTCCAGAAATTCATCAATAGCAATTCCTAACGAATTTCGTGAGCAAATGGGTTCTCCTGCGCTAATCGCCACCTTGTTAAAATCAGCATAGGCAGTTACGGCAGAAACTTTTTGATGAAAAAAGTGCTTTTTATCTGATTCTAATGCCAGATAGCTAGTCGAGTTAAAGCCATAATTACTGAGAATGATACGAATAGTCTCATTAGAAAATGGTTCCTTAACTTGATCAATGGTTTCTGGCATGGATATTTTAATTGTTGAAGATGAACCGGAAATTGCCCGACTTATTCAGTTGGCTTTAGAAAAGGAAGGATTTTCCAGCAGAATCAGCCGAGATGGGATTAGTGCAATAAATGCGATCGTTGAGCAACAACCGGATTTAATTATTCTTGATTTGATGCTACCTGGCTTGGATGGGCTAGAAGTGTGCGCCCGAATTAGACAAAAACCTGGTGTTAAAGATCCCTATATTTTAATGCTGACTGCTAGAGGTGAGGAAATTGATCGGGTAATTGGTTTGTCCACTGGTGCAGATGATTATTTAGTTAAACCTTTTAGTCCTAGAGAGTTAGTTGCAAGGGTGCGGGCACTATTACGGCGTAGCCTACGTCAAGCGGGGCAACATCAGGTTTACCGCACAGAGCATTTTACCCTGGATGTGGAGCAACGCACTGCTATACGCCAAATGAATGTTACTCAAGCCGAAACGCTAGATTTAACAACCTTAGAATTTAATCTGTTAACCACTTTTATGAGCCAACCTAGTCGGGTTTGGAACCGTACTCAGCTAATTGACAAACTTTGGGGTGATGACTTTTTTGGTGATGAGCGAGTAGTAGATACTCATGTAGCACGATTACGGAAAAAAATCGAACTAGATCCAGCTAATCCAACTTTTATTAAGACTGTGGTTGGGGTGGGATACAAATTTGAAGATTCGGCTGTTTAGAGATGCCCTGGACTAAGGTTGGACTGCGATCGCGTTTATTTCTTTCCCACTTGCTAGTGATGATTGTGGGGGTCGGTAGTTTGGTATTCATTGGTAAAGTATCTTCTCCTCAATTCTTTGTAATACATCTCGAACAACTTGAAGGTAACGGATTTCAGTTACGCTATGCCCGTACTGAATTGGTGCAAAGATTTCAAACAGCTTGGAGTCAAAGCACTTTCTGGTCGGTAATCGCTGGTACTACTGCTGCTGGTGCCTTGAGCTTTTGGGTATCTAGGCGGATTATGCAGCCTTTAACCCAAATGGAGAAAATTACCCGAAAATTTGCGGCGGGACAATTGGATCAGCGACTACCAACGAGCGAAATTCCAGAAATTAATCGCTTGGGAATTAGTTTTAACCGCATGGCATCTAGTTTAGAAGGAGTGGAACAGCGCAGGCGCGAACTAATTACAGATTTAACTCATGAGTTAAGAACACCATTGACTGTTGTACGCGGTTACTTAGAGGAACTTGCTGACGGCAGCATTGAGCCATCACCTGAAACTTATGATCTCCTAATTAAAGAAACAACTAGGCTACAGCGATTAGTCAACGATTTGCAAGTACTTTCCAAAGCAGAATCGGGATATCTGCCTATTAATCTACAAGCGATTAATTTACGCCCCTTGTTGGAGTCGTTGTTACAAAAGTTTGGCGATCAGCTTTTGGAAGATAGCCCAGTTTTGAAATTAGACTGTCCATCTCAACTACCAGCAGTGTTAGCAGATGCCGACAGAGTAGAGCAAGTAATGGTTAATTTGTTGGGAAATGCACTTGTTTATACAGATAAAGGGTCGATTACTGTTCGCGCTTGGGCAGAATCAGGGAAGCTATGGATTGCTGTAATTGATACAGGTTCAGGGATTGCAGCAAATGACTTGGCTCATGTTTTTGATCGCTTTTGGCGGGCAGAGCGATCGCACAATCGCAATTATAGAGGTACTGGTATTGGTTTAGCGATCGCCCGCCGCTTGGTTGAACTGCAAGGCGGTAAGATTCAGGTAGAAAGTCAGCTAGGATTGGGTACTACTTTTAAGTTTTTTCTATCTTTAGCTTAAATAACTGGGGATCGCGTGCTTGAAGACAAATGATTGACACACCTTCACCAAATATCTGTCAAACAAGATTGTTATTTTGATAAAAATTAGCAATCTTTTTTACTTATGATTTCAATTTTGTCAATTATTTTTAGCGTTAGTTTAATAACACTATTTGGTGCTGCTGCGATCGCCTATCTATTTCCTTCTAATTAACCCGATTTAAGTAGCTCCACCTTAAAAAATATCAAAAAAATATCAAACATAGGACTTACGCATTCGCCCCCCTAGCCCCCCAAATCTGGGGGGAACTAGGAGCTACTCCCCCCAAACTTGGGGGGTTGGGGGGGCAAAACGATGATGTTTGCGTAAGTCCTAAAACAGACAATCTCCCCCTCCCTGTAAACGGGGAGGGGGTTAGGGGGTGGGGTTTTATATTATGATGCTTGAGCAGGAAATGCTCCTGTGCGTACATTCAGACTAAGATCGCGTCCATTACGGCGCAATCCTAACTGGAGAGTACTGCCCAAGCTGCTATTTTCTACTATTTGTTGAATGCTTGCAGAATCTGTTACTGTTTTACCACTGATTTGTTTAATCACATCACCAGAGCGTAACCCAGCCTTAGCTGCGGGTGAATTAGGCATAACTTTAACAACGAGAATACCGCTATCCTCATCGACATTCAACCCAGAGTTAGAATTGCTGTTGATATTTTCTTTTAACTCTGGTGTCAAATTCACCATCTGGATACCCAGATAAGCGTGTTCTACCTTGCCTTTTGTCGCCAATTGAGTAGCAATGCGTTGAGCGGTATTAATCGGAATTGCAAATCCTATTCCCTGCGCTCCTTGAATAATAGCTGTATTCATGCCAATTACTTGACCAGAAGCATTTAGCAGTGGACCACCAGAGTTACCAGGATTAATTGCAGCATCGGTTTGAATAAAGCTAACTCGCTTATCTGGAACACCGACTTGACTACTTGTACGACCTGTAGCACTAATAATCCCCGTAGTGACAGTATTATCTAAACCTAGTGGATTGCCAATAGCGATCGCCCATTCTCCAGGCTTCAGTTGCTCAGAATTACCTAATTTAACTGTTGGTAGATTGTTCCCATTTATTTTAACAACAGCTACATCCGTCACCGGATCTACACCCAAAACTTTGCCTTGCAAAGTACGACCATCTTTGAGCGTTACAGTGACTGTATCAGCACCAGCAACCACATGGGCATTGGTAAGAATTTGACCATTGGAACTGATAATAAAGCCAGAGCCAGTACCTCTTTCAACTCTTTTATCTGGTTCCGTAGGTACTTGAGAACCAAAGAAGCGACGGAAGACTGGATCGTTAAATCCATCTGGCATCTGACTGGTTACAGTTCTAGAAGAATTAATCCGCACTACAGCAGATCCAACTTTATCTACAACATCCGTTACAAAGTTGCCTTGTGTTCTATTCGGTTGTGGGATAGGGAGGGTTTGAGCAACCGCCGCCGGAGTTATATAAGACTTAGATGCTTCTAATGCTTGCTGATTATTTGATGCCAAATAACTGCCAGTCAAAGAAGCACCAGCACCGAGTAACACTAGGGAGAGATATGTTGCGCCCTTTTGCCAAGCAGTAGATGCTGGTTTATGGGATGGCAATTCTGAAGTGTTTGAGGAAATAGGATTAATTGGTTCTGAATTACGATTTAAATCAGACTGTTGATTTGGCATTTAAAAGACCTACACAATAAATGAGTTGACGACAATACTATGTTAGAAAAGAGCCACACTTAGTATGCTGCTAGATTTATCAATGGTTTAGACTAAATAATTGACTTTTTACAAAAATTAGTTACTACAACTTATCAATACTCACACTTTACTAATGTAGACCGGATATATGACGTTTTTGTGACAGTTTTGTTGCCGGAGCATGAAATTTAGATCAATAGGTATATTTATAGCAGTTAGCTTTTGTATTTGATGAAGTCTGTATAAGTTTCAACACTACAATTTGTTAATAGCTTTGTTGAACAATCACAGATTACCTAAAGCAGCCTTCAACTAAGCGATTTATTCCAATAATTTGTTGAAGCGGGTAGAAAAATATTATCCCAACTCATTTTATTTTTAAATTAAATTTAGGACGTGCTTGCTGTGTTTTTTTGAGGTGTTCCTCTAAACTACTCCAATCTCCTTGCTCAATCTTCACAATTAACTGATCAAGAGTTTGTCGATATTGTTGTAGCGATCGCACTAAAGCCTCTTGATTGTAACGTGCCATCATTAAACCCAATTCTGGATTCCCACCACCCACTCGGCTAGTATCTCGAAACCCCGAACTAGCAAGCTTTTGTGCTAACTCTAAGACATTCGGATCGCTTTCTCCCATACAAGCTGCAATTAAACTACCACTTACCATAACTGGTAAATGTGAAATCCAAGCAACAGCGCGATCGTGATCTTCGGGACGACAATAAGAAATTTTTACACCCAGCGCATTTACTATTTCTTCTACAGTCTTAATAGCCTGTAGTGGAGTTGTTTCCACTGGCGTTAGTACATAAGGTTTTCCCGCAAATAACTGTGCTTGTGCAACTTCCAAACCACTTTCTGATTTACCCGCCATGGGATGTCCGCCTACGAAGTTTTGCCATAATGGGGCAATTGCTTCAACTACAGGCGCTTTAACAGAACCAGCATCGGTGATAATTGTCTCTGGAGTAAGATAAGGGATTAATTGCTCTACTGTCGGTGCAATCGCCGCAATTGGAGTACAAATAAAAACTACATCAGTCCCCGCCAAAATATTTAAATCAACACTCGCATCATCAACTACACCAAGCGTAATTGCCTGCTGACAAGTTTCCTCTCTCCGACTGACTCCTAAAACTTGGTGTCCTTGCGCCCTTAAATCCAAACCCAACGAACCGCCAATTAACCCTAAACCTACAATTCCGATATTCATCACTTACAAAATACGAAAAAGCCTATGCGGAAAAACCCACAAATGTAGAGACGCGCCATGGCGCGTCTCTACAAAATAACTTTAATTTCTGAAGATGTCTATTAGGAAGCTTGGGATTTGTTACCCATAATTTCAGCTTTGAAATTTTTAACTTCTTCGGACAACTCTTGACGAGTAGAAGCTTGGAGTAAATAGCGATAAACAAACCAACCAGTGTACCCAATTCCCACTAATTCAAACGTTGGAGCAAGTAGGGGAATATCATTAATTGCAGATAGAATAGCTAAGGTCAGTTTTAGGGACACAATGCCTGCAAACAATAAACCCAAGCTAATGATAGCTCGCTTGTTGTCATCAAAAAATTGACCAAGATACTCTGGGAGTTCTGCTAAAATTTGGGCAACTTGTTTTCCCCATTCGCGCGCTTCATTTGGGAGTTCGTCAGCAGGAGGTAAGGCTTTAAGAGCGCCAGAAACAGGAGTCACGTCTATCTTAGTAATCGGCTCTGGGGAAGTGGTTTCGGTAGATTGATACTGTTGTTCTTCTGTAGTATTCATTTTCTTTTCAGTTTGTTAGTGGGATATGCTCTCGTTTACACGAGATGGATAAGTAAAATTGCGGTGTTAATCACTCTTGCCCATCTTATCAAAGGCTTCTCTTAAGTTGATTAACACTAACAAATTTATGTTATGAATCTGTGTTGACACTCCCCGACTATCACGGCACGGGGATTCTTCATTCAACGTTAGAACTTGCTCCACCAGGTTTGCACCAACTAGAGTAGTGGTTCCGACTCCTGAAGCGTTACTTCCGGTCTGCCCGACCGTAGATTTTGCTTTAAGCAAAATGTTGATAGCCGCGTTCTCATCTCTGTGGAGGTTGCAGCCACAAACACAAATATGAGTTCTCGTGCTAAGAGCTTTCTTGACTACTCGTTTGCACTGGTTACATTCTTGGCTTGTGTAGTGCGGAGAAACAGCAATAGCTAATCTTCCAAACTTCGTAGCAAAATACTCTAACCACTGCCTAAACTGATACCAACTAGCATCAGAAATAGACTTAGCTAAACAGTGATTTTTAAGTAGATTTGCTACCTTTAAGTCTTCATAGGCTACTAAGTCGCTAGACTTGCAAACGCGACGCGCTAATCTTTTTGCGTGTTCAGTACGTTGCCTACTTACCCTTAAGTGTTTTTTAGAAAATCTAGCTCTAGATGAGCGACGATTATTTGAACCTTTGCGTTTTTTGTAAATTTGACGTTGAGCGTGTTTGATATCAGCTTCAACCTTTCTTAGAAACTTAGGGTTTGGTTCTTGATGTCCATTTGAATCAGTATAGAAACTTTCTAGCCCGACATCTAAACCAATCTCATTACCTGTTAAAGGCTGAATATCAATACACTCAAAATCAACACAAAATTGACAGTAATAGCCATCTGCACGACGGACTAATCTAACCCTTTTAATAGATTTAACGGGGTAGGTGTGAATATCCCATTTTCCCAACAGCTTGAGTTCACCAATCCCTTTTTTATCAGTAATGGTGATACGCCGTTTTGTCGGATGCAGTGACCAACCGCTAGTTTTATACTCAACCGAGCGGTTATCTTTCTGGAATTTGGGATAACCTGTTTTTCCAGGTTTTTTAGACTTGCAATTATCGTAAAACCGAGAAATTGCAACCCATCCTCGTTCAGCAGAGGCTTGTACTGCCATTGAATTGAGGTCTTTTACAAAGAAAAACTCATTGCGTAGTTCAGTCGAATATTTATTCAAAGCAAACCGATTGATTTTAACATCTTTGGGTGCGTCCATCCAATATCTAATTGCTTTGTTACGGATGAATTGCACCGTTCTGATAGCTTCATCAATAGCTTTATATTGCTGCGGTTTGGCTTCGATTTTGTACTCTAGAACTAGCATTGATTCGACCTCTCAATGTGCATACTTGTATTATAATGGAGGTGAAGTCGTTTGTCATCACTTTTGTGAAAAATCGTAGATTGAGCATCAAGCTAACAGAGTTTGAACTCCAGCAACTTAAAGAAGAAGCTTCACGCAGAGGAATGACACAATCTGAACTACTAAGAAGTTTGATTGCTAGATTTCCATTACCATCTAAAAAAGCTCATCCGTCTTGAAAGACGGGGTTTTAAACCCATTTCTGTGATAACGTGGATCACCCGTGATAGCATCCTCCAAAAGCAAGAATGAATTTAGAGCATCTTACGGGAAAATCCGATAAATTAAGATTTTTTAGCTATTTTTACCAAAAATTGCGGTTTTAGCTACAGCTTTGCATAGCTAAGTAAGTCAACGCCATTAAGATTCGTACTCCATCGCCTTTGCATAGTCTCCAACCGCATAACAAGCTACTTTAAGAGCGCTCAGTGCTTGCTGTTCTACCCGATGATCCTGCATCACTCGTGCCAGAGCAATGCGCTGTTCATAATATTCAATCGCCTTAGTATAATCACTTAAGGCTTCGTATGCCAGTGCTAAATTTCCTAGAGATTGTTCTTCGGTTCTATGATCATTTTGAGATTGGGCGATCGCTAATCGTTGCTCACTATACTCAATTGCTTGAGCATAATCACCTAAAGCATGGCAAGCATTAGCCAAATTTCTCAGAATTTGTCCCTCAACGCGATAGTCACAAGTTTGTTTCGCGATCGCTAATCGCTGCTGATAATAATCAATAGCCTTAGCATAATCTCCCTGACCATAAAAAGCATTGCCCAGATTTTTCAGAATTTGTCCTTCTGTATAACGATCGCCTAATTCTTGCACCACAGCTAAACTTTGCTGTTGATACTCAATTGCTTTAAGATAATCCCCTAAAGCCTTATAAGCTAGTCCCAGATTGTTCAGTGCTGCTACTTGAGTTTTGCGATCATCTAATTCCTGTCCCAAACGCAAGCTTTTTTCTTCATACTCAATAGCTTGCTCATAATCACCCAAATGGCGGTAAGCATTGCCCAAATTTCCTAGCGCCTGCCCCTGCAACCGTCTGTCTTCAATCTCTTGTGCAATCTCTAAACTTAACTGTGAATACTCTATCGCTTGAGTAAATTCTCCTAGCGCATAAAAACTTAATCCGATGCGACCAAGGGTTTTTCCCTCCCATCGTCGATCTGATTGTTGTTTATAGGCAGATAGCGCTTGTTGGAAAAACCCCAGTGCCTCTTGAAATTCCTGATTTTGGTACTGTTCAATACCTTGATCTAGCAGTTGCTCTGCTTCCCCATCGTTATACTGTGGGGTTATAGGTATTGCTTGATCTTGGGTGCTATGATTTGGCGCTGGAACCACAGTCGGGAAATCCTCCCCAGGCAGATGATTGTTGCTCACTTTTACACTATCAGAGCGGCAATTTATAGCTATGGCAATTCAAATAAATTGAGCTATATCCCTCCAATTGTAGAGGGGGATTTCTCTTAGTTGTACATATTCCCCAGAATATTATCTGACTACTGGTTGCCCTTGCCCCCTCCCCTTGATAAGGGGAGGGTTGGGGAGGGGTTCTTTACTGTTCACTACCTTTAGATGCAACGTGCTGTATATTTATAATTTAGATAAATCAAAACTAAACAGAAACCAAAACTTGTTCACTAGATTGGTTAGCTACCGAATTAAGTGTAGATTTACCGCAAAAAACTTCGCAAGAATTATTCGGACTTTCGATTAATTTAACCTTATATAATTCTGCACCTAATTCGCGGACTGGCTGCTCTAAAAGTTGACCGATATGAATAGCAATATTTTCAGCCGTAGGAACTACCTCTGCAAAATAAGGAATATCCTTATTTAGAAAAGTATGATCAAAAGGTTCAACTACATGATCTTCTATCACCTTTTGCAACGCTATTAAATCCACAATCATCCCCGTGCGTGAATCAACCTCACCTTTAACAGTTACTTCCAAATGGTAATTATGTCCATGACCATTAGGACGAGCGCATTTACCGTAAATTTGGCAATTTTCTTCGTAACTGAGAGTAGGCAGCGCCAATCTATGAGCCGCGCTAAAATGAGTACCTATACAGAGATATGCTTCCATGTCATTTCCTAAATAGTCAGCCCAAAGTTCGGGGTGTTCAAATAACTGAATCTTTACTAACGGCAAATGCGGTTTTAGCCGTTGCCAAATTACTTTAGCGATGTTTTCTGTAGTAGGTAAAGTTTCTTGAAATTCTGACCAAACTTCATTCAGAAAAGAATAGTCAAGTTGGCTAGTTACTTCTTGTTTAATTACCTGTTTAACATCAGATAAATTTTGCACCATTCCATACTCATCAATCTCACCCTCCAGTGAAATGTACAGCACGTAGTTATGTCCATGTCCGTGCTTTTGTGTACAAAGACCAAATCGCTGAATATTCTCCGCTTCACTTAGTTCTGGCAACCAGTAGCGATGGCTGGCTGAGAACTGAGCGCGACGATTAATAGTGCATCTCATAAAAATTTACATAATTTAACATATCTTTCATAATAAACTAATTTTCGGGGTGATTTCTACATTCATTGGGATGAAAAATTAAGTTAAAAGCAAAATACGCACAAATGTTTATTGTTAATAAACAATCTCTATCTAAGCAACAGCTTTCATAGCGTGTTGAGCTTCTCGGCGCAAACCAGCAGCTATTCTAAACAATTCTTGCCCTGTGTGCAGGTAGTGGTCGTCGTAATTGAGAGTAAAGAAATTTAGTTCTTCAATTCCATCACCTAATTGGTTGAGACAATAGTAAAGGTGAGCAGCAACACCAGCCATTGTAGCGGGATTAGGAAAAGAACGGAAAGCTACTTGAGCTTGGTTAAGGTAATGACGACAATCTGTTAAATAATCTTGAAATTCTGCCATTAATTCATCATCAAATGGATCAGCAGATAAAGCATCCAACTGTTCCCTTAGAGGAGTAAGAATGCTATGTACCCAACGGTTAACTGGCAGATAAACTTGCTTAATCCAAAGCTGTAAATGCTCATCAGCCTCTTGTCCTCTTTGCCTATGGTGGCGATAGTTGTTTTCGGCGTTAGCGGTTCGCTGTTGCCGCTTTCCCTGGAAAGTCTGGTTTAATTGTTGATCGTAAGACCTACGACGCTGCGAGTCTCTCAAAACTTCATAAGCAACGTTAATTCTAACTATTTGTTCATGGTCGGCTGTTTCACTTTTGCTGTCTGGGTGAAACAGCTTGACCAAACGCCGATAGGATTGTTTAATTTCCTCCGGCGTGGCTGTAGTGCTGACTTCTAGTGTTTCGTAGTGATTGGAAGCTTTCATTCCAATATAATAACTATCCTAAAACAGCTACTCGTTGCTCTGCGTCTTGGAAAAGTGGAGTACTCAGATAACGTTCTCCAAAGCTAGGCTGAATCATCACAATTAAGCGACCCTCATTTTCAGGACGTTTAGCTACTTGAATAGCAGCATACAGCGCAGCACCAGAAGAAATACCAGAAAGTATGCCTTCTTCACGAGCAAGCCGCCGTCCGTAAGCTATAGAGTCTTCATCAGTAACGCTAATTACTTCGTCAATTAAGTTAACTTTCAGTACTTGGGGAATAAAACCAGCACCAATACCTTGAATCTTATGTGGACCTGGACTACCACCGGATAGCACATGGCTATTTGCAGGTTCGACAGCGATCGCTTTAAAATCTGGTTTGCGTGGTTTAATCACTTCTGCTACACCAGTAATCGTACCGCCAGTACCCACTCCAGCAACGAGAAAATCTACTTGACCTTCAGTATCCTCCCAAATTTCCTCTGCTGTTGTCTCCCGATGAACTTGGGGGTTAGCAGGGTTGCGAAATTGCTGCAACATATAAGCATGAGGGGTTTTATCAACAATCTCTTGCGCTCTGCGAATACAGCCACTCATTCCCTCAACACCTGGGGTTAATTCCAGTTCTGCACCATAAGCTCGTAACATCGCCCGACGTTCCATGCTCATAGTTTCTGGCATAGTTAAAATTAGTCGGTAGCCCTTCGCCGCAGCCGTCATTGCCAAAGCAATGCCAGTGTTTCCCGATGTGGGTTCCACAAGCACGGTTTTTCCGGGGGTAATTAACCCTTCTTGTTCTGCCGCATTAATCATGCTCACACCAATGCGGTCTTTGACAGAGGCGGCTGGGTTCATTCCCTCTAATTTCACCACAATCCGCGCTAAACAGCCTTCAGATTGGGGGATGCGGTTTAACTGAACTAAAGGCGTGCGACCGACGAGTTCTGTAATATTTTGGGCAATTCGCATAATTTTCAGTAATTATTAGTTGTTGTCGATTCAGATGTAATACATTATGTCTAGTTGTCGCCTGGCATCTCGTTTTTCACACAAATCTTGCAGAGTATAACTTTGTAAGACCTGAGCAGCCGTTTCATTTATTTCTTTCCAAATTTCCTCAATGACTGCACTCTCTCCACTTTTATGAATATTTTCATTAGCAGAAGATTGGGCATCTGAGCCTTCCAAGCAGTTGACTAAATCTAGAAGCGTAATTTTCCAAGGTTCCCGCCCTAGCAGATAACCTCCCTTTGCTCCTCGCTGACTTTTCACCAAACCGCCCCGCCTTAAAGTGGCTAACAGTTGTTCTAGATAGCGATCAGGGATATTTTGAGTAGCCGCAATCTGCCGAATTTGCAGTGGCTCGGCTGCATTATACTGACCAGCTAATTCTAACAGGGCAAGCAGCGCGTATTCTGTCTTACAAGAAAGTTCCACAGGAAATACTTATCACCAGATTTTCTTAAGTATACTCCGGTTCTCCATCGGTGTTTGTAGCTTTTACTTACAGATAATAAAAACAGTCTCCCTGATTGGGGACTGTTTTTAGGTCAAATTATTAGACATCTCCAGAAATTAAAGGTGCTAACCCTTGGACCCTTGTAGAGACGTGCCATGGCACGTCTCTACATTCAATTTTTGGAGATGTCTATTTAACTGACGAGTGCGAATCTTTCTAACTAGAAAGTCATAGTCGTTCTGAGAGTGCCGATAATAGAATCTTCATTGGTTTTGTTTTGACCAGGATTGGTGATGTAAATCACACCCGGAGTAAGGGAAATGTTATCAGTGAGTTGGTACTTGTAAAAACCTTCAATGTGATAACCTGTGTCCTTACCACCAGGAATGGCTACTCCGTTGCCATTAACTGTGAGACCTCTGACAGTAGGTTCTACACCTGCAAAGATGCCTAAAACGTTTCCTTCTTTACCAAAATTAGGTAAAGCTATACCAGCGCCGTAGTACCAAATGTCCGCATCTGCCTGTCCAGAAATAGCTGTGGCGTTAGTTTTGCCAACAAATCCACTCAACGAAAAATTGTTACTGGGTCGGATAGCTGCTGATATATTGTAAGAGTTGGTTACAAATGTTGCTGAAGTTCCGCCTGGTACATTACCGAATAGGTTATTAGGACTATTAGCTATTCCTGTACCTACTAAAGGTGTCCGATTAATACCTTGTTGTCCAGCAGTCCTGCCCATGTCAAATATGTAGTCGCTTTGACCTCCTAAGAATTCATGGTAGCCATGAACATAAGTCAAAGCTAACCCAATTCTGTCACTAACGCTGACGTTTAGTTGTCCCAAAGCAGAGTAGTTACCTTTGAGGAAACCGTTAGCCAATGAGTCGTTGCCATTTTCAGCTAGATAACCAAGGGTTAACCCAGTTGGTCTTAACAGTCCGCCACCTTTACCAAGACCGAGAGTAATTGCGCCACCAGCACCACCACCAATCCGATAGATGGGGCTGCGTTGAGCAAAGGTAGAAAGCGCACCATTACCACCGTCATAATCTTCAAAGTATGGGTTGTTAGTAGCGGCATAGTCGCTATGCGTACCTCCCTGAGCGGTCAGGTAAACTTTTGATCCACCAAATGGGAAGTAATAGCCTAACCAATCTAATTTGATGCTGTTGGTGTTATCTGGGGCAATATTAAAGGTTTGTTTGCCCTCAAAGGTGTCAACGGGTGTACCACCACCAGAAGGAATGTAGTTAAAAGCTGCAAGGTTACCAGCAGCCAAACGGGTATGTAATGTATCTCGACCTGTGAAACTGGTGCGTAGATCTAAACGTACGCGATCGCCAAATACAGTTTCATTGGCATACTTGTCGAAAGTATCAGTCGCAGCCAGAATAACTTCACCAGCTAACTTGGTGGTGGTAGAAAACTGACGCTGTTCTAAGAAAGCAGTACGACCTTCTAAATTATCTACCCGTGTACCGATAGTTGCTAGTTCTGTGCGAAACTCTTCAGTCAGCCGTTGCAGTGCTTGTAAGTCGCTTGGGGAAACACCCCCAGTAGTAGGAGTACCAGTACCAGTTCCTGATCTGGCAATTAAAGCTTCAATTTGTCTTAAACAAGCGTTTAAACCAGCAGCAAATTCATAACGTGACAGCGCCCGATTACCACGATATGTGCCATCAGGATACCCTTGCAAACACCCGTAAGTCTGTACAACTCTTGATAGAGCTTCATAAGCCCAGTCAGAAGGTTGTACATCTCGAAACTGGGAAACGTTGGTAACTTGCCCTGCATCAGTGTTACCAGTACCTTCTTTACCGTAGCGCTCAATTTGATTTAATAAATTAGTGTCAGCAGGGCTACCTGCTGTACCGTTTCCTGGGACTGCTTGGGCTACTGAGGTTTCTACATTCAGTTTGCTAGGTACTTCAGTTGTTGCTGTTGAAGTAGGTTCGCTAATTTTAAGAGCAACTTGTTGAGTTGTATTTAAGTTAGCAACAGTTGGCTCCTGAAGTGCTTTTGCACTTGTTGATACTGTTGTTGGCTTGGTCGCGGCAATTTCAGCATTAACCGCAACTGTTTGGCTTTGGTTAATTTCTTTAACACCTTGAGTTTCGATCGCTACAGCACCACCAGATGCCATCAACGCTGCACTCAAAATTGCTGGGCTAATTAACAGAGATTTCCACAAAATTTTAGACATCTTTCCTCTTTTCCTCACACCTAATTAAAAAGAATGACATCTTGATTGTCAGTTTTCAACTCCCGATCCCCTACACTGGATGGGTTGCTTGGTTCGACGAGTTATCTTAACATATGAGTTACTTCACTATGCTAGAAATTATTCTCCCCAAGAATTGTCACCGTCTACGTTTACCGGAAAAACCTCTCTCATACACTATTATGTGCTGATTGGGAATGATCCTTTAGACTTCCTTGCTGTAGAACATTTAGAGACCTTCAGATCATTCATTATACTAAAACACTTTTCCGGTGAAATTTTAAAAGTTTATCTAAACCTTCCTTGAACTCATTATGGTATTAGCGTACATTTGCCATACCTAATTATAATTAATAATATTACAACTTTTTAAGTACAGGTTGTCCTCATCCTTTGAGCATAAATTCACACCAGTCTTTTGAGATATTTCCGCCAATATTCTCTGACTTTAAGCTACTTGCAGTGCTGTCAAAGCTGATTATGCGCGATCGCATAATTAGCGTTGAATTACACATTTTTACCAAATATTTATTTGACACTCCCCGCTCTAAAGAGACGGGGATTCTCCAGATTTTCTGCCATATTTTCTGGATATCCGATTGTCAGCAATTGCATAATCAGCTAAAATGGGGGACTGATGAGGAGTACACAGATATTTTCAAAGCTAATTATTTTTGAAATAAAATCTTAATATAAAGAGCTAGAGCGAGGATCGCCGTTTCTGAGCCATGAGCAGGAAGATAGATATTACTGCTGTTGACTATTTTTATTTAAAAAATCCAATTTAATCAGATTTTCTCCCCAAAAGCTATCCGCCCCCGATTGAAAGAATCTCGTAAATTAGATACCTTTCAACTGAGAGCGGTCTAGTGGGTCTGGCGATTGGAACCAGGCTGCCGGGAGATAATCCGAGCCAGCCTCACAGTATTAACTACTAACCTATAAATAGGTTAAAGCCAACTGCTAGAGAATAGCCCCGGCGCACAGCCGGCTAACTCCAATCGTGAGACCCGTGCGTTTACTACTATCTTGCATGGGCATCACCTCCTTGTTGCCTAAGCGGTCTTGTGTCTATGAAAGATGTGAGTTTTTTCACATATATCTACATTAGCACAAAAAAAATAATGGAGTCTATTTTGAGCCTTGCCAGGATTAAATTTGTTTTTTTGCCAAATTAAAACTTATATAGCAGGCATAAAAATACCCCTGCCAGTGGTAGGGGTATACTAGCAATCTAGCTATTTAGCCTGTACTCAATTAGCTGAGTTTTACAGAGCGTTACCACGAGGAAGAACTTCTTCAGGGAAAACAAAAGTCTCGTGAGGTTGGTCAGCAGGAGCCATCCAAGCACGGATACCCTCATTGAGCAGAATATTCTTAGTGTAGAAAGTTTCAAACTCTGGGTCTTCCGCAGCGCGGATTTCTTGAGACACAAAGTCATAAGCCCGCAGGTTTAATGCTAAACCCACAATCCCAACTGAACTCATCCACAAGCCTGTAACTGGTACAAACAACATGAAGAAGTGCAACCAACGTTTGTTGGAAAAGGCAATCCCAAATATTTGTGACCAAAAACGATTGGCGGTCACCATACTGTAGGTTTCTTCTGATTGGGTGGGGTTGAAGGCGCGGAAGGTGTTGGCTTTGTCGCCGTCTTCAAATAAGGTGTTCTCTACTGTGGCTCCATGGATGGCACACAGTAATGCACCGCCTAAAATACCTGCTACTCCCATCATGTGGAAGGGGTTCAATGTCCAGTTGTGGAAGCCTTGCAAGAACAGCAAGAAGCGGAAAATTGCGGCTACCCCAAAGCTGGGAGCAAAGAACCAACCGGATTGTCCTAATGGGTACATTAGGAAGACTGATACAAATACGGCAATGGGACCTGTAAAGGCTAAGGCGTTATAGGGACGAATTCCTACTAGGCGGGCAATTTCTAGCTGTCTTAAGCAGAAGCCGATTAAGGCAAATGCTCCGTGCAATGCGACAAATGTCCATAAGCCGCCGAGTTGGAACCATCTAGTTAAGTCCCCTTGGGCTTCTGGTCCCCACAGTAGTAGTAGGGAGTGTCCAACGCTGTTGGGAGGGGTGGATACGGCTACTGTCAGGAAGTTACAGCCTTCTAGGTAGGAGGATGCTAGTCCGTGGGTGTACCAACTGGTGACGAAGGTTGTGCCTGTGAGCCACCCGCCTAATGCGAGGTAGGCGCAGGGGAATAGTAGTATGCCACTCCAGCCGACGAACACGAAGCGATCGCGCTTGAGCCAGTCGTCTAGTGCGTCAAACCATCCCCGTTCTGATGGGACTCGTCCAACTGCAATTGTCATAGAGAGCAAATCTCCAGATACTTTATGTGTTTATTAGTGCAGTTATCTGCATGAGTTCGCTGTTGGACAGCTACCGCTACGCAGAAAACTCGCTATTATGTCAACTCAGTTTACGTTTCTTTACTGAGCTTAATTTAATTATGTACAAATTATGAGATTTTGGCATGGTTTTATTAAAAAATAAATTATTTGTTGTAACTCAGGGATAGTGGCGAGCTTAATTCCACTCTTATAGCTGACTGGTGTTTGCAATACTGGAAGTAAGTCCAACCAATATCTTGCTTAAGTTCCCATGTACATCATTGAATTAACTCTGAAAAACACACCTATGCCTTTATCAGTGCAACGTAAGTCGGCAGAGGATGCTGAGGAAGTCTACAAACAAATTCTTGCAGCCCTACGTGGGGACAGCCAATTGTTGGAACTTACCTGTGAACGCCAACCAGACAAAAAAGTAGCTGTATTTAGCAGTGAAATTTGTGCTGTACAAATCTATGAAAAATCCGGTGCATCTGCTGCTGGAAGAGCACCAGGCTTTTTCTCTGTTACTGAATGAAAATGTCAACTGCATTAGAAAAAGCGGATTTTGCTATCCGAGTGCGGGATTTATGCTTTAACTGGTCTAAAGGGGAGGTGGTTTTGCAAACCTGCTCTTTGGAAGTCCCTAAAGGTGAATTTTGGATGCTTTTGGGGACTAACGGCAGTGGGAAGTCAACTTTGCTGAGATTGCTGGCGGGATTATTGCAGCCCAAAAGCGGAGAGATTGAAATTTCTAAGCATCTGGGGTTTGTATTTCAAAACCCAGATCATCAGCTAGTGATGCCTACTGTAGGTGCAGATGTCGCCTTTGGGTTGGTGGAAGAACGGTTGTCATTACCGGAGGTACGCAGGCGGGTAGAGCAAGCGCTAGCAGCAGTGAATTTGCTGGAACTGGAACGTCGCCCAATTTATGCTTTAAGCGGGGGGCAGAAGCAGCGAATTGCGATCGCTGGTGCTATTGCCCGTCAGTGTGAGGTGTTACTTTTAGATGAACCCACTGCTTTGCTTGATCCAGATTCTCAGTTAGATCTGGTGGCGCAGGTGCAACACCTTGTCAAAAGCCGAAATCTCACTGCTCTTTGGGTAACACACCGCTTAGATGAGTTAAATTATTGTGATGGTGCTTTTTTATTAGAAAAAGGGCAGGTTGTTGATCAAGGTGATCCTAAACGCCTCAGCCAACGGCTAATGCAAGTGGAACAAGATTTGAGTGCTTGACACTCGCTTTGTTTTGCTAACGCTTGTTTACCGTTGTGTTCTTTGATACACAACACAACGGTAAATGCTTAAAAGAAATTTAATGTATAAAACAGTAATATTAATTTTTGCCAAAAATTGGCTCTAGACAATGCCTCGTTCTCGACTGCCTTCGGTTTTGCTGGTTGACGGCTACAATATAATTGGAGCCTGGTCTTCCCTGCAAAAAACACGGGTTAGTGACGGTTTGGAAGCATCTCGCGAAGCGTTGATCGAGACTTTAGTGAACTACAGTGCTTTTGAAGCGTTAGAGGCTTACATTATCTTTGATGCCCAATATCAGGACACTCGCAGTTATAGCGAAGTCATTACTCAGAATTTATCTATTTATTACACAGATTTTGGACAAACGGCTGATACTTATATTGAAAAATTCTGTGCCTCACTGCGTCACGATGTTAAGAAATCAGGACAACGCGTGATTGTGGCAACGTCAGATAGGACGCAGCAGCTAATGGTTGTAGGTTATGGAGCCGAATTGATGTCGGCACAACAGCTATTTGATGCGGTTGAGTCAAGTACTGTGCGATCGCAACGGCAACAACGCTCTAAAAAACAATCTGCTAGCCGTTTTTTATTCAATTCTCTCGATGCCGAGGCGCAGCAGCGTCTAGCAGAATGGCGGCGAGGATTGAAGTGAAGGCTCTAGGAAATAACAATCAAAAAAATTTTCGCTACCTAGTTGACAGATGTGGAAATATTGGTTAAGTTAATTAAGGTGCAGCTAACAAAAGCGCGATTAACAAAAGCGCTAAAAGTACGCCCCCATCGTCTAGAGGCCTAGGACACCTCCCTTTCACGGAGGCGACGGGGATTCGAATTCCCCTGGGGGTACTTAAAATAAAATTAAAAAAGGTAGAGATTTATTTCTCTATCTTTTTTAGATTAGGAGATTTAAAGTTGAGTAAAAGCGTACCGTTATGTCCTTCAGTAATTGTTTTGTCGCTGATACTAATTAGTGGTGGTGCGTCGTTATCAATAATTGTAGTTACAGCTTGGTTGTCAACAATAGTAACGTTAGTAGCATTGGTTAAGTTAAGGAAGAAATCTTCATTAATATTAATCTCACCAGCAACATTTGTAATGGTAGGTGCGACGTTATCTACTCGTACTGTCAGCGTATCTTCGCTTTCACCACCATCATTGTCTAGGACTTTCAATTTGACGGAGTAAACGCCGTTGTTGACAAATATGTGGTTGGGGTTGAGTGTACCTTCTGCTGTTGTACCGTCGCCGAAGTCCCAATTGATGGTATGGGTGTCAAGAATACCTGGGTCGGTGAAGTTGCCATTGAAGGTAACTGCACTACCTTCTTCAGTTGTTAAGTCTACACCTGCGTCTACTATCGGTGCGACATTATTAACGGTGACGGTTAGTGTTTCTTGGGTAGTAGCACTATCGCTGTCGGTAGCAGTGAGGATGACATTATAAGTGCCTTCATCCGCGAACACATAACTAACATTTTCACCTGTCTTGGTAATACCATTGCCAAAGTCCCAAGTGTAAGCGATCGCATCATTACCAGGATCGGTGGCTGTTGCAATGAAGTTGGCTGTTGCACCTTCATTAATATTGGTGTCGCCAGAGATATTGGTAATTATGGGTGCAGCATTGTTGACTTGTACAGTTAAGCTTTCGGTGGCGATACCGTTTGAAGTATCAGTGACGGTGAGGATAACAGTATAATTGCCATCTTTACCGAAGATATGATTGACTGTTTGTCCTAATTGAGGATCTGTATCATCGCCGAAGTTCCAAGTGTAGATGAGGGTTTCGTCACTTGGAGTGGTAGCAGTGGCAGTGAAATTGGCTATTGCACCTTCATAAATAGTGGTATCGGCGGAAATACTGTTGATGATGGGATCGATGTTGTTAACGGTGACAGTCAAGCTGTTGTTGCTAGTACCGCCATCATTATCGGTGACAGTTAGTATGGCAGTGTATACACCATCTTTCGTGTAAGTGTGGGTGGGGTTGAGGATGCCTGTGGTTGCGGTGCCATCACCAAAGTCCCACTCAATTGTATGAGTATCATTGATGCCTGAGTCGGTGAAGCTACCGTTGAAGGTAATTGCAGTATCTTCATCAGTTGTAATGTCTGCACCTGCGCTTACATTTGGCGCAAGGTTGTTGACATTTAGTAATAGTGTTTCTACGGTTGATGCACCATAAGTATCGGTGACGGTGAGGCTAGTGGTGTAAGTACCGTTGTCAGCCCATATATGGTTGACAGTTTGTCCTGCAACTGGGTTGCTACCATCGCCAAAGTTCCAAGTGTAGGTAAGGTTATTACCTGGGTCAGTAGCAGTGGCACTCAAGGTCGCGATCGCGCCTTCAGTTATATTCGGTTCTATGATAATGGAGGCGATCGCAGGTGCAACGTTGTTGACGGTAACGGTGACTGTTGCTTCATTGGAAAGCGTACCAACGGCATCTTGTACTAGGTAAGTAAAATCATCTGTGCCAACAAAGTTGCTGTTGGGGGTGTAAGTAATAGTACCGTCATTGTTGAGAATGACTTTTCCATTGGCGGGGTTTGTGCCAAATTGAATTGTTGTTGGGTCGAGCGTACTATCGGAGCTATCGTTAGAGAGAATATTGATAACTGTGGGTGTTGCTTCTGCTGTTGTGGCAATATCGTTGTTGGCGACTGGAACTACGGTGTCGTCAGTAATTAACAGTACGTTATCAAGGCTGATTCTGGCATCTTGTTTGCCGAAGCCTAGTAGATCGAAGTATAAGGTAGCAACGGTACCTGGCGCAATCTGACTAATGTCAACTTTGACGGTGCGCGGGGTATGGAGGT
Organism: uncultured cyanobacterium; assembly: GCA_963711165.1. Taxonomy (GTDB): domain Bacteria; phylum Cyanobacteriota; class Cyanobacteriia; order Cyanobacteriales; family PCC-9333; genus Crinalium. The sequence continues at coordinate 59,239 of CAVQDG010000040.1, forward strand.
TGATGGCACTGCCGGAGGTAGCAGCACCAGCTAAGGTAACTTTGGGACTAAAGTATGCAGTGCCGTTTTGTTGAATGTTGAGCAAGGAGTCGGTTTGAGTAAGTCCTTCTGATGTGCCGACTAAGGGGGTAAGGGTATTTTTGTCAAGTAGGGCGACTTCAAAAGCGTCGGGTGGGGCGAGGTCGTTGGTTCCTAGAGTGGTATCTAGGAGGGTGAATTGTAAGTATTTGGCTTTTTCGGGGATGGTGAAGGTTTGGGTGAGGTTGCTGTTGTAGCGCGATTGTTCGTCGAGGATAGCTTGTCCGTTAATTATGGCGGTACTACCACGATTATCCCAGTCGGTGTCGGTGTCGAATCTGCCGTTGAGGATGCCTGTTAAAGGTGTTGAGGTTAGGGGTGAATTCAGAGGATTTTCGCCTACTATTCCTGTTCCAGAACGGATGGCATTGAGGATTTGTAAGTCTAGGGCGGAGGGCAGTTTGCGAACTCCTGGGGCGAGGACTGGATTGAGTACGTCGTAGGGGTAAATTTTGGGGTCGAGGTGGTCGCCTTTGAGTTGAACGCTGATGTCGGGGGTGACGAAGAAGCGGGAACCGTTGATGGTTTTGATGTGGCGATCGAATTCACTATAGCCGTCGATGAATCCTGCTAGATGGGCGAGTTCGTGATTAATAGCGGTGAGGAGGTCGTAGCGACCATATGCTTCTGAGTTGGGTTCTGCGCTGTATGCGGTGTCGCTGAGAATGGTGTTGAATTCGCTATTATCAAGGGGAGTGGGGTCGATAAACCAACCTTTGCCGTTGCCATCGCTGTCGATAAAGAGGTTCCCGCCAATAGGACGACCGAGATTGTCGTAGTTGGTAATTTGGGCTTCTGCTAGTTGTCCTACGGGGAGGTTTTTGATTTGGAAGGTGAGGTCAAAGGAGGGATTGAGGATGGATTGCCAGAGGTTTAGTGGGTTATCTTCATAAGTGTTGTTTGATACAAACAGGGAATTATGGAACTTGATAGAAGAAGGATACAAGAAAGGCGGGAGCTTGAGCGACATTTTAGTATTGGAGACATTGAGTTTCTTAACAAATTCTTCACTCCCACTATGGATATTGAAGAATTCCTCCAACGTGTTGCTACTGGTGAAAAAGAGTTTGTCGATATTTGCTTGAAAGACCCGAACTTGACTGGAATCAACTTGGCTGGAGCTAACTTGACTGGAGCTAGATTGTTGGGGGCTAATCTGAGTGGAGCTAATTTGAGTGGAGCTAACTTGAGCTACGCCTTCTTGGATGGAGCTAACTTTAACGGTACCAATTTGGAAGGGGCTATTTTGACTGGTAGTACCGTAGTTGGAGCTAACTTTGAAAATGCCAATCTTCGAGGAACTATTGATAGCTTCATGCACGCTCATGGGGCTTTCTACCACAATACTATTACGCCCAGTGGAGAGATTTTTGTTGGCCCCGATTGGATTGAAGGATGAAAATTTTTTATTTTCTGCGTCAGCCAACAGAAAGCTATTCAAATAGGGATTGCGATAGGTTTTGGTCTTTAATCTATACTTGTCAACTATTTCACTGGGGATATTTGATAGGAGATTAAAATCTGGGATTTCTTGTCGGATTTTGCTTTCAATTGATTGGATATCAGTTATCTGACCAACCCATGCTTCTCTCCCTAATGCTAGTAAGCTGTCATCGTTAGGCAAATCGACAGCAACAATATCAGTATTTTCATTAATATCATATATACTCTGACCTGGTTTCATAACTACTATTACTTTCCAGAGCCTTTCAGGTACAGTAATATCTCCATTTATTTTTACGGGAGTACCATCTTGAAGTTTTTTAGTACCATACCCACCGGCAATAATGTAAAGATTTTTACCTGTTTCTGCAAGGCTTTGTTGATATGTTTCAAGACCAAACCAAGCGCCTGTTCTGTTCGTATTTGGATGCATTGGCAACATATTTGCCATCAGAAATGTTGCATACTGGTCTTTAATATGCCTGTTTCTGTCATCTGAAGTAGTCAAATGACCACGGTCGTATCCACTTCCAAAATAGTCTTCTACTTTTGCTCTCCATTGAAGAGGAAGTGCATAGTCATCTTCAAAAGGAAATCTATTCCTAAAAAATATAAATTCAGAACTATTGTTGGTTAATCCAGCAGGTGGCGCAATACTGGGTCTACCCAAACCACCTTCTGTGAATATGTTCTTATGCCAATCAGAATTTAATTGCCAACTTACCCAATTAGGAGTTCTAGTTTGACTGTTGTAAGACAACGCATATTGAGGACGCTCAACGAGCAGATTCGTCGCATCAGGAGTGGTCTGACTATATCTAGCTTCTGTCGGGTTACCTAAATACAGATGTTGACTTTGGAAGAAAACATCATCTATCAAGACTTCAGTGTTTCCTTCTACTTGGAATTGAAGTAATGCTGGTTTACCTCGTAACTGCTCAAGAGCTTCACCATTAAAGGTAAATGTCTCAAAACCTTGAGTTGCATAACCCAGTAGATTACTTCTGCTTCTATCATTGTTTTGAACAAGTTGATAATTGCCTGGGCTACCAATAAATTGGTAAGAATAATCTCCAGGACTCAATTCGACGCCTTCAAGTCGCTGAGTAGGAACATCAGCATCATATGAATCACTACGATGTCCCCACAAAGTAGTTAAGGGTTGCCATTGATTATCATCAATTCCCTTAATCGAAACTTTGAGTTTTCCACCTTGAGGTGTAGGTACATGTAAATTGAAACGTAATACCCCTGATTCTGGTACAACAAACCAATCATGAATAGCTGTTTTTGTATTTCCATCTAGCTGTAAAGCGTAGTTTGGAACGTTATTTGGATACTTAATAGCTCCAGAAATATTTGTGACATTCTCTAAAACGCTTTGTTTGAGTTGATTATTAGTCTTATTGCTATACCAGCCAGGAATAGTTTGGACAGTGCCAGCATTAAAGGTGATCGCGTCAAAATTGCCATTAAAGAGTGTTGGCACTGCATAGTCTCCCCGCATACTAGGTCTTGGTGGAGTGTTATCTATCTCAACTGGGACTCGCGTATCTTTCAAATATTTTTCAAAAGCGTTACTAATACCACCCTGATACCCAAAATACTGAATCTCTTCTTGGCTAAGTTTTCCTCCCCCGTAGCTATACGGTCGACGCAGATAGCCACCTCCAAGCACGGAGTGGAACCAGCCCGTGCCAATTCCCTCCCAAGGGGCATCTTTATCACCAGGTTTTAAGTTAGCGAGAGTATGGTCGGGTGTGTACCATGTTGATGAATTAGGACTATCACTACGCTTCTGTTGGGGCAAATCTCCCAGTCTGCGGTAAATTAAATTTCCATCGGAAGTTGGGAGATGATTTTCATTGAGAATTGCCGTTCCAGCATACCAGTTCAGTGCCGTACTGTGGGGACGACCAGCGCCCTGATCTTGATCAAACCCAGCTAGTTTTCCTAGAGGAACATTCCAATCCGCCGTATCAATTTCCCTACCATTGAGCGTATTCCCCGTACCTTGGTCTTGGTAGTAGTTATCTGCGTAAGTAACATTTTTCCAAGTTGTGATGGTTGGGTCAAGGATGTTTTGGAGTGTTCCTGATGGAGAACTGAGATCGTAGTCGTAGGGGTCTACAGTCGTCACTTGGAGATCGCGGTCGGGATTCGGAAATCCATACGCATCTAAAGTTCCGCCCGCCTGGGGGAAGAATGTTCCTAGACGTTGAACAATTTCGCTGTTAACGACAAATCCTTGACCAAAGCCAATGAAGTGTAGCGGCGAGTTGAAAATAGCCCCTTGAGTACGAATCAGCTTACCTTGACTGTCATATCCGCCAACACCACCCCCCATATTCTGATCCAGTCGCACTAGAGAGGCAAACAAAGTGTCTGCTGCTGCCTCAGCAAAGCCACCATTATGCAGATCAGCTTCAGGAATTCCCTGTATCCAGTTAGCCAAGAGTACCAGAGGCTTGCCTCTTCCGGGGAGAGGGAGTGTGGTGCTAGAAACCCAACCACCATCTTCGTATGATTGCCACTGCCTCGTACTGGCTTGATAGCGCATCACCGCGCCACCCTTCTCAAAAATATGCTGGGCGATCGCCCAAAGTTGATTATCAATTAACTGTCCACCTTGTGGTTCCACACCCCGCGTTAAGACTGTCACATTACTGAATGCAGGGTTGGTGGGTTGGTTGTGCAGTTGTGATAGTTTAGGCTCATACACCCTATCCTTAACCTCTAAGATAGGAACTTTACTTAACATACCCCTGACTTTCACAGCCCAGTAGTATTTCTGGCCAGCAGTTAACATGCGGTCAGCTGGGAGCAAAATCTCGTTATTGGGTCCGTCCTGAGTAAACTCTATACCTGCGCTGTCGCGCCAAGTCCACTTACCTGTGTTCCCAATCCCATTCCATTTAGCAGCGAAAATGCGATTGGGATTGTAATCCATATCTTTTGGCTCTCGCTCTGGTGCCCAGTCCTGCGGAATTAGTCCCTGATTTTCAGGAAATACACTCATAAAGAATTCAATCTCAGGAAAATCCAACGGCATCCTAGTAGGATCTGGTTGTGGCTGTGGTTGAGGCTTTAATTCTGGGTCGATATCCCATGTGAACTTGATTCTACGCAAGGGAACTTCCTCTTTCTCTGGCTCTGGCTGTGGTAGAGGTTCTAGTTCCGGTTCGTTCAAGTCTAGAAAACTTCTATTAGACAGCAGCCCCAAACCTAGGGATGCACCAGCGCCAATCGGACTGTTGTTGGGGTCACCACCAGCACCTGGTACCATGTTGGCAGCAACACCGATACGCGGGTTAATTTCATCGAGAGGCTTCTCCTTCAACTTATCCTGATTGACAGGATCTTTGATGGTTCTGATAATTTCCTGAACATCGAAAACGAAGGTACTCCCAGCAAGTGGGTAAGAAGCATAAAGATAGCGGTTGTCATCAGAGAGCGCCAAGTCACTGGTCAGACCCATTGGGATGGGTCGAGTTGCTGCTACTAACTCAGGATTGGAACCTAAAGGGTTTTTGATAACGCCAACATTACTACCTGCTAGAGGACCATCAATACTTGGAATGCCACTGCCAAATAATCGACCATTACGACCCGCAACAAAGGCATAATCCTCGCCAGTATCCGGATCGCGCATCATCGTCACTGCAACCGCTTCGTTGACATCGAAATAGTCTTGTGCACTGCCTAATCCGATTGGGACATATGTCACAACCGAACCAGAACCGTTTTGGTTAACTTTGAGTACACCAAAGCCCCGAGCATCTTCAAGGCGGTTGGTGAAGAGCATCTTGCTTGGGTCAGGCGTGGCGGAAATACCCTCAACACCCACACCTGTCTCAATCTTTCCAATTTGCTTATGCCATTGACTAGAATTTGGATCGATGTTGATGACCAAGATAGCGCCTTTGCCAGAAGTAGAGCTTTCAGAGGTAGTAGCAAATAAACGATCTCCACTACTGTTGATTGCCATTTGGCGGATTCCATTGATTGCATCCACTGGGATGGTGCCGATGTGATTGTGATAGTTTGGTGAGTTGGAATCGATATCCAGCACATAAATAGTTCCCTGCTGCCGATCTGCAACATAAGCATACTTATCACCAGGAGCAATGACAATTGAGGATGGCGCGGAGCCAGCGGGCAAGTAAATCGGAGCAATTGAAGCTGTATTTGGGTCAACATCCAACGGACGTAACCCAAAAGCATCTATCACCGATACAGAATGCGATCCTTCTACAGGCACATAGATCCGAGTAGCATTGCTAGTGGCAGCCATGTACCTGGGGCGATCTGCTATGCCAGGTGCTCCTACAGGGATAGTTGCTAACAGAAGATCTTGGCTCCCTGTGCTATCAACAACATCTCGAGGATTACGAGCATTGAGAACCTTAATTGTGTCGTCTAAGATGTTTGCTGCCACAACCCGACTAACTATATCTGCTACCTGCACTAGAGTAGATTTACTCTTCACTTGCACAGGCGAGCCAATTAGCGGGACGATCTGTCGCACAATGGAGAACTCTATATTATCGCCAACGGGGAAATGATTTGGAACACGGAAGATTAACTCATCCTCTAAAGAACTAGAGTTAAGTATGATCTGACGCTGCTCATAAGTTTGACGACCAAACTTTAAGTCAACCTTCAGGTCTTGTATATCGTTTCCGAAATTACGACCCGTTACCCGCAAGAAAGGTCCCTGTTCATCAAACTCCAATGCAGCATTTTGAACTGTAGGTATGGTGCTGGGGATGACTGGTGGTAGTGGTACATCAAGCCGAACGGTTGGAATCTTCCCAAGGTTGAGGGCGATATTTCCAATATCCGTTCTTACGCTATAAGGAAGTCCAATGGTGGGAATAGTTAACAGATCCACTGACGGAGTAGCAACAGTGCCAGTTTCAAATAGAAAGGGAATAGAAAGAGCTGCTGTAGCGATACCTGCCAAGTTTAGTGCTAGACCACCAACAGGAGAGATTACTGAAATTTCCTTTGCTATAGCTGCAATCCCAAGACTATAAACTGCTATACCTGCTATGTAGCTTCTATAAACATCAGAGTTAAGGCTGATATTAGCTACTGAATAACTAAACTTTGGAACTTGGATGGTATATGTACCTCCTCGCCTAGCTCCATCAAACGGTGGTGACTGGGTGCGAATCATACCATCTGTCCCTACAATTCCCGATTCTTCCAACAACCAGATTGGCTTTAAAGTACCTGTGGTGTCTGGGAGTTCTCCTTGGCGCATGAAGAAGACCTCTGTTCCTGGAACCAATTCCGCAGGAGCGGGAATTGCAAGTTGAACAGGCACCGATAGTTCGTCATTGCCTACACCCAACTGGAAAGCTCCTGCAAAGGAGAATTTTTCCTCTGGAATAGGAAGTGTTAGCTCCTCCTGTCTGAGCTGCTTAATGCTGATAGTTGTATTTTCTTTTAAGGCACCATGAGCAACCATAACTTGCAAGCCATCACTGCTCTGTACGACACCGCCATCCTTGCCCAAGACCGTAGAACCAATATGAGGAGCTTCTACTCGTACCGGAACCACAAACTCTGAAGATCCATAAATTGCAGTCACATTAGCAATGCCTTCATCAAGTGTTGTAATCAGTCCGTTGGAGTTTACCTGCAACACATTCGGGTTGCTGACAAAATAGCGGGTTCCTGTAGAGCTAGCTCTCAAGTTAGGTGAATCGGTTACACCGTTTAAACTAACCAATAACTGTCGTGTGATGCCTTTAGTCAAGGTGACTGCTTGTGGGTACACATTTAGACCATACTGTTCGGCCAGAGCAACATTAAACTCTGTATCAGTGGTTGGAGCCGCTAACGTGCCAACACGGGTAGCTGTCACCGCAACTAAATTGCCGTGAGAGGCGCTCAAGATTGACACACCATCAGTCAAACCCATAACGCGACCGCTACTATTAACTGTTGCCACCGTAGAATTATCCGAACCAAAAGTTAAATAAGAACTCGGTAGCAAAACATCTTTTTGATCTTCAAAATCTCCAATTACTAATAAATCATTACTTTGATCAGCTAGCAATTTAGGATTACGCTCTTGAAAATCCAAATTAACTAAAGGTGCATCACTAACATTAACCGTAATCGTGGCAGGAGTAGAAATGCCAAAACCATCCGAAGCAACTAACTCAAAACTCGCCGTTCCATGATAACCAGGGTTGGGTACAAACGCCGCCGACTTGCCATTATTACTTAACTTAACTTGACCATTAACAGGATTAATTAAACGATAAAAAATTGCATCACCTTCAGGATCTGTGGCTAATTTATCCAAAGAAACAATAGTTTCCAAATCTTCATGAGTCAGCACCGCAGTAGAAGTAACCACAGGTGCGCGATTAGCAACAAAACCGTAATTACTACCTAAAATCTGTACATCAGTAGCATTGATAATGCCATCGCGATTCAAATCCCAACTTAAACTATATTTACTATCCCCTCGAACGCTACCCAAAGCATTCATTAATAGTTGACTATCTAACCCATCAACAATTCCATCCGCATTAACATCGCCAGCTATACTTAATTGCAGGGAATAAGCACCACCATTAACACCACTGAGTTCTAATAAATTCAACCCAGAACTCGAAATGGCATACAATCCAAAAGCACTTTCGCTATTTTGAGAAGTCACCAACGGATTCAAACCTTGAATTGATGGTGGTAATAAACTGCCTTTAACTTCCACTCCCAACAATAACGTGTGGTTTGCCGTTAACTGTAGTTCAGAATCACGAACACTAAAAGCATATTTATTAACTTCACTAGCAGATAAATTTCCGCTAACAACCTTATTAATAAATTGACTAGCACTACCTAAATCACCACTAATCGGCGTTACTTGTGGAGTAGGATTGTAAGTAATATTCTCCCCAACTTCACCTGATGATTTAACTACATTAATTAACTTTTCTTCCTCAGAATAACCGTAACGTTGACCGCGCCCTGTAGCCGAATCAAACACCGAAACTAAATTACCAAGCGCATCATAACTATAAATAACCTGACTACCATCAGGTGCCACAACTTGTGTCAATCTATCTTCAGCATCATGTACAAAACTAACAGTTTCTCCAGTCGAGCTAGTAATGCCACTATCTGAATAAATTAAATGACTTCCATCAGGGGTAATAACTTCTTCAACACCCCGCGCACTACTAATATAAGAAATCGTGCCATCTGGTGCTGTTAATGTATAATCTGCTCCCATAAAAAAGCTATCCGCAGGATTATAAGCACGACCACTATTCAACTCATACAAGCTAAATCCAGCCAACATTAACTTTGTATCAGTTGACTGTAAAGTATAGTCAACACCTGTATCTGCTACCCAATCAGGAGTATAGTACACCAAACCTGGTTGACTATGCTTAACAGGATTAAACGTAAAACCAGCACGCTCTCCATCTGGTAACGTTAAATACAGCCTACTACCAACTTGCAAAGGATTGTAAATACCGAGATGCTCTCGTCCAGTTAACAGCACTGAAGTTTGAAGATCAGCATCAATATTAGCCAACCGCCAACCATTACCAAAACTTTCAGATTCGTTGCTATTTAACGAGTCATAACTACGCACTAAATTGAGAGTCTGACCGCCCAATACAATAGATAAATCAGTTTCACTGCGATGATATTGTGCTGACTTAGTATGACTGTTAACTTCAAGCGTAATCGAATCACTACTAATGCGCGAGCTAATATCTTTAGCAGTTAATCGCAGATTATAGAACCCATTTTCTAACAAATTGGGGTCAAATGAAGTCAATACTTGATTGTCAAATGTTTGCGAACCAGTAGCTAAAGTTACCCATTTTTCACTACCTAACTCAGCAGTTTCTAACACCCAAGAGTCAAGATTAAGGTCGCTAACACTACCAACAATAGCTTGGGAATTCTCTACGATCGCACCATCAAGAGACTTCGCTAACGCGACAATTGGTGCCGCAGTATCTTGAGGATTGCGTACCTTAATTACACTGCTAGTTTTACCAATTAACCCATCAACATCAGTAGCTGTCGCTTCAATATTAAAACGTCCTGGAGTATTGGGAATAAATTGACCGCGACCTTGAGGAGAGAGCGCGATCGCCACACCATCTACACTAAGAGTCAGATTAGTAATGTCAGCCAAGCTGGAAGCTATAGCCTGTAAGGAAATTGGTTGACCTGGTATAGTGGCGAAACTAGGAGTCAGATCCAGCGTCACTAATGGCTGTTCGGGGACAGTTACCGCACGTAGCAACGTTGATCTCGTCGTAGTAGCAATACCATCTGAAACCGCAAATTTAACTGTGTAGTCACCTACCTGTCCAGGGCTAGGAATCCAAGTAAAATGCCCTGTTGTGGGGTCAAGGGTTGCACCTTGGGGTAGTTCATCTGCTGTATAAGTCAGTGTGGTATTTCTGTCGGGGTCAGTCCCAGCCAGCGTGAAGTCCAACTTCTTGCCCAGTGCGACAGCACGATCGGATACAGCTAGGACTGGGTGGCGATTAACATTGTCAATCTTCAACGCTACATTAATCTGGCTAGAAGCTCCACTTGAGTCGGTAACAGCAAATGGTAGA
>CAVQDG010000041.1:0-248520 GCA_963711165.1 uncultured cyanobacterium
TATCAAAAAGTTCCAGTGCGGTTTTTCCCTCGGTTTTCGCCAGCTATTTCAGCAGTGCGAGAATTTGCTTTTTCTAGCGATTTAACAATATGGTTGTGGCAACATATTGAGGATTATCAAATTTTACATATCCACGCCATTTTTTCTTATGCGTCTACAATAGCAATGGCGATCGCACGTTTAAAAAACATACCTTATATTGTCCGTCCTATTGGACAATTATGTGAATGGTCATTGCAACAAAGCGCCCAGAAAAAACAGATTTATTTAAATCTTCTAGAACACGCAAACATAGATCATAGTCAAGCATTACATTTCACATCTGAACAGGAACAGCAAGAAACATCTCAACTCGGTTTTAAAGCGTCTAATTTTATTTTACCACTTGGTCTTTCTATACCAGCGCAATTACCATCAGCGCGTCAAAAATTACGCCAACTCCTCAAAGTTGCAGACAATCAACAATTAATTTTATTCATGTCACGCCTGCACCCCAAAAAAGGTTTAAATTATCTCATTCCTGCTTTAGCAAAATTATCTAATTTTCCTTTTACTTTTATACTTGCTGGTAGTGGAGATCCAGAATATGAAGCAGAAATTGATACACTTTTACAATCAACAGGTATGCAGCAACACACCTGTCGCTGCGGGTTTGTTAGCGGTGAAATGAAACAATTATTGCTCCAAGGTGCGGATATATTTGCTCTTACTTCCCACTCAGAAAACTTCGGAATTGCAGTTTTAGAAGCCCTAGCAGCAGGCTTACCTGTAATCCTTACCCCAGGCGTGGCTTTAGCTTCTGTCGTAGAAAAACATCAACTTGGTTATGTAACTGAATTGGATGTAGATAATATAGCATTTGCTATCCAAAGCTTACTTAGCGATCAAAATGTGGTAAAACAGATGAGCGATCGCGCTCGTCAGCTTATCTTAGAAGAATATACTTGGGAGCAGATTGCAGGTAAACTAATTGCAGTTTATAGCGCCATTATCAACAAACAGCAAACCATTTAAAATATCTTATGATTCCTCCCATCCTCAAACGTACTTTTTATTCCTTATTTCGTTACCCCATGCGTACTAATGCGTGGGTGTATAAAAAATTTCGCTCTCCCAAAGAAGGTTTAAAAGTACATTTAGGTCCTGGACAAGGAAATTATATTAATGGATGGTTAAATGTAGATGCAAACTTTATCAGCGCCAAAATAGATTTATGGGCTAACCTTTTAAATCCATTACCATTTCGTGATGATTCAGTTGAAATATTTTATTCCCATCATGTTATAGAACATTTACCAGAATCCTACCTTCCCACACACTTTGAACAAATGTTTAAAGCATTACGTTGCGGAGGAGGAATCCGTGTAGGCGCACCTCACGCAGGAAACGCATATCGTAAATATACAGAAGGAGACATAACTTGGTTTAGTAGTGATTTCCCTTACAACAGAAGTAGTATAGGCGGAAGATTAGCCAACTTCATTTTTTGTGGCGGAGAACACTTAAACGCCTTAGATGAAACTTATCTCACCGAAATAGCTAAAAATGCTGGATTCATTGATATCACTTTTAAACTTCCCACCAAAGAATCAGACTTAGTAGGTGAAGAAATCCTCTCCAAAGAAAACGAGACAGATTTCCTATATCCCCACACAATCATTATGGAAGCAAAAAAGCCTATCTAAATAAAAACTCCTTACTAAATTTTACAACTTAATTCTTCCCTTTGCGTCCTCTGCGTTTCCTTTGCGATCTTTGCGTTAAAAAAAATTATGCTTGAGGAAATAACCCCTCTAATTCTAACTTATAACGAAGCCCCAAATATAGCTCGTACACTCCAAAAACTAACTTGGGCAAAAAGAATAGTAGTAATTGACAGCTACAGCAACGATGAAACCCTAGAGATTTTACAAACCTACCCCCAAGTAGAAATATTTCAAAATAAATTTGAATCCTTTGCATCTCAGTGTAATTATGGATTAACTAAAATCACCTCGGAATGGGTACTGTCATTAGATGCCGATTATATTTTAACTGACGAATTAATTGAGGAAATTAAAGCATTACCCAAAGATCCCAAAGTAGACAGTTATATTGTTAGGTTCAAATACTGCATTTACGGTTATCCTCTAAGAGGGACATTGTATCCACCTAGAAAAGTACTGTACCGAGGAAATAAAGCAGTTTACATGGAAGATGGTCATGCCCATCGTGTTTGTTTAAATGGTAACTATGATAATTTAAACTCATACATTGATCACGACGATCGCAAGCCTTTAGATAGATGGTTAAAATCTCAAGATAAATATATTACTATTGAAGCTAATAAATTACTAGAAACTCCTGTAAATGAACTTAGTTTTAGCGATCGCATCCGTAAACAAAAAATTATCGCACCCTTACTGATTTTGATCTACTGCCTAATAATTAATCAAGGTATCCTTGATGGATGGGCAGGAATATATTATGCTTGGCAACGTACTTTAGCAGAAATTCTGTTATCTATTAAATTAATAGAAAATGAAAAGTTACTAAAACGTAGCAAACCCTAATATTCATTTATGCAATTAGACCCTATCTTCAATTACACATAGTTTAGAGAAAGATTTATGAATATCCTGGGAATTAATGCTTATCATGGTGATGCCTCAGCTAGTCTGATTCAAAATGGTGAGTTAGTAGCTGCGGTAGAAGAAGAACGTTTTACTAGAGTTAAGCATTGGGCTGGTTTTCCCGCCGAGTCAATTCGTTATTGCTTAGAAGTCGGTGGTATTACTCCACAAGACATTGATCACGTTGCTGTCTCTTTCAACCCCAAAGCTAATGTAAACCGTAAGCTGCTGTTTACACTGCAACAGCGTCCTTCTCTCAAGTCACTCTTAGACCGCTTCAATAAGCAGAGTAAGTCATCTAGCATCAAAGATAATCTTGCTGAAGCTTGTCGGTGTCAACCAGATCAACTTCGTGCTACCATTCATCCCCTAGAACACCATACAACCCATCTAGCCAGTACTTTCTTCCTGTCAGAGTTTGACGAAGCTGCAATCATATCCCTTGATGGTATGGGAGATTTTGTCAGCACACTACCTGCTGGCGGACGTGGTAATCAACTAAAATATTTCCCCCGTACTTATTTCCCCCACTCTTTGGGCTATCTCTACAACGCCATCACCCTTTACTTAGGTTTCCCTGCTTATGGGGATGAGTACAAAGTTATGGGGTTAGCACCTTATGGAGAACCTGAGTACCTAGAAGCTTTTCGTAAAATCATCTATCCCAAGGATGATTCCTTTGAACTCAACCTCGAATATTTTACCCATCACATCCAAGGAATTGCGATGAATTGGGAAGATGGCGCACCTATTGTGCAACCTTTTCATAGTCCAGAATTAGAAAAGTTGTTAGGTTCAAAGCGCGAACTAAAATCAGAAGTAACTCAAAAACACCAAAATATTGCTGCTTCTCTGCAAGCTGTGACAGAAGAAATTATCTTTCACCTGCTTAACCGCCTACATGATAACTTCAAGAGCGAGAACCTTTGTTTAGCTGGTGGGGTAGCGATGAATTCTGTCGCTAATGGCAAAATTACCCAAAATACACCTTTCCGTAATATCTATATTCCTGCTGGCGCGGCGGATAATGGCACATCATTTGGTGCTGCTTTCTATGTTTGGCATCAAATTTTGAATCAACCCAGAACGTTTGTGTTAAATCATGCTTACTGGGGTTCAGAATTTTCTGATGATGAATGCTTGAGTGCTTGGAAAGTGCATAATGTGCAACCGCAATACCGAGAACCGGAAGCTTTAATTAATCATGTTGTTGATGCCTTATGTGATGGTAAAGTTGTGGGGTGGTTTCAAGGAAGGATGGAGTTTGGCGCGAGGGCGTTGGGGAACCGTTCACTTTTGGCTGACCCGCGTCGTGAGGATATGCGTGATATTATCAATCTCAAAATTAAGTTTCGGGAAAAGTTCCGCCCGTTTGCACCAAGCGTGTTAGAGGAAAAAGTCGGGAACTATTTCGAGATGGATGATTCTGTACCTTTTATGGAGAAAGTTTTTAAGGTACGTCCTGAAGTGCGATCGCAAATTCCGGCTGTCACCCATGTAGACGGTACAGGTAGACTACAAAGTGTCAGTCGTAAAACTAATCCTCTCTACTGGGAATTGATTCAAGGTTTTGCCAATCGTACTGGAGTGCCGATTTTATTGAACACATCTTTAAATGAAAATGAGCCAATAGTTAGGACTCCAGAAGAAGCTATTCAATGTTTTCTTCGGACTAAGATGGATGCGCTAGTATTAGGTTCTTATTATATAGAGCGCAGGGATTTACAGTAAACAGTAAACAGTTAACAGTAAACAGTTAACAGTAAACAGTAAACAGTAAACAGTAAACAGTAAACAGTAAACAGTAAACAGTGAGCAGTAAACAGTGAGCAGTGAGCAGTAAACAGTGAGCAGTAAACAGTGAGCAGTAAACAGTTAACAGTTAACAGTAAACAGTAAACAGTAAACAGTAAACAGTAAACAGTTAACAGTAAACAGTTAACAGTAAACAGTAAACAGTTAACAGTAAACAGTTAACAGTTAACAGTAAACAGTAAACAGTAAACAGTAAACAGTAAACAAAAGTAATTTCAGCTACGATCCTCTTTATTTATAACTGTGGTTGGTGTAGAATTTGCTGCTGTTATTCCAGCAGCATTACTTCTAAGTAAATGGGTAAAAAATGCTGAGGATTTGCTGATTTGTGGTGGGGCTGATCTGAATTTTAGGCGATCGCTTGCCAGTAATTTACTGATTTTCCTCTAAAACAGTGCAAAGTTAAATCTATCTGTTAATTTTAATAAAATGTGCTTGATTATACATATATCCTAATTTTGTATATCTTAAGGTATATCTAATTAAATAAAAAAATGATATAATTTTGTTTAATTGAAAATTTATTTAAATATCCACAAGTAGTAACGGTGGTACTTGAATGTAGTTCACAATGCCAAATATAAGTAGATAAATGTATTAAATATAAATCTAACTTTTACAAAATTAATTAGCTGCGTGAGCAAAGCAAATTTTGATAAGATTTTAACTCAGCGAAACAAAATTGTCTGCCAAACAGACCCAACTCAAAGCTGATTGCATTCGTCGCATTGATATCAACCCTGTAGTGAGTAGTGAGGTGGCATGAAGAACGGGAACATAGCGGCAGGGCAAAAAAATGTCAAACTGTCTATCATCACCCAATTTTATCCCCCTGACTATGCAGCAACGGGGCAACTAATTGAAGAGTTAGCGGTTCAGTTGGGAGAACTTGGCTTATTTGTGCAAGTTTTTACAGGGCAACCTGGTTACGCTTTTCAAAAAAAATCTGCGCCAGCAAGAGAAGATTTGGATCAGCTTCAAGTCAGGCGATCGCGCAGCAGTCAAATTTTGCCCCAGCGCATTTCTGGTAAAGCAGTCAACGGGCTATTATTTTGCATTCGTTCAGCACTACATTTGCTGAGAACACGCGGTCGTGGCGATGTATTACTTTTAACTACAGCACCGCCATTTTTGCCAATTATCGGTTATTTTGCCAATCTCTTGTTTGGTCTACCCTATGTTTGTTTGCTGTATGACGTATACCCCGATGTCGCCGTCGAGTTAAAAGTTGTACCTGCGAACCACTTGTCAGTGCGTCTGTGGAATTTCCTTAACCGTTGCAGTTGGAGAAAAGCTAAAAAAATTATCGTTCTTAGCTCTACGATGAAAGAACGGATAGTAGCCAAATGCCCGGAAGTTACCGATAAAATCACAGTTATTCAAAATTGGGCTAATCCAAATTGGATTGTACCGATTGCCAAGGAAAATAATTGGTTTGCTAAAGAGTTTAACTTAGTGGAGCCTTTCACAGTGTTATACTCTGGCAACATGGGTCGCTGCCATGACATGGATACGATCATGGAAGCCGCGAAAATTTTGAAGGATGAACCCATTAAGTTTGTTTTTATTGGCAGTGGTGCAAAACGTCAAGATTGTATCGATCAAGTTAAAGCTTGGGACTTGAATTGTCAATTTTTGCCCTACCAAAATAAACAAGATTTGCCTTATTCCCTCACAGCTTGTGACTTATCCTTAGTTAGCGTTAGTCCAGGGATGGAAGGGTTAGTAGTTCCTAGTAAGCTTTATGCAGCCCTAGCCACAGGAAGACCTGTAGGTGTAATTTGTGAGAAACATTCATATTTGCGTGAGTTAATTGCTGAAGCCAACTGTGGCGCGGCTGTTGATAATGGTGATGCTGTTACTTTAGCTGAGTTTATTCGACAGTTAGCCGCAGATAGTAAGTTAGCTAAGAAAATGGGTAAAGCAGGTCGTCGTTACCTAGAGTCTTACTTAACACCAGAGATTATTGCCAAGCAATACTCAAAGGTATTTTATCAAGCGGTTTTAGATGAGTTTCCAGAACCAGATTTCCCAATTACAAAAACAGTACCAGTACGTTCCAAAAGTTTAACAACTTTGGTGAGTGCATTTAAGCGTCATCAGGATTAAGCTTCATCATTTCCCAAGTGGTATAAGTACCGATAGGACTCCAAATAACATAAGGGAGTAGTAATAAAGATGCCCAACCGGAGATAGGGAAGACAACTAATAATAAAATCAGCCCTAAGATAGAGCCAATAGCACCGACTATTGTGCCAGCTTTTAGGCTACGCAGTCTTAGCATTACTGGGTTATAAGCAACGATCGCAATTTCTACTAGCAGATAGAATGCCATCAGTAGCCAGGTTTTGGTAGTACCTGGGTCGCGCGTCCATACAATATAAGCTGACCAAGCACCACAAATAAATACTACTGTCCAAATAATCGGGATAGCAGCCTCAAAAGTTAGCCATCTGGGGCGTTGTAAGCGTTTGAACCATTTAACATCATTAGGAGTAATAATATTACTCCCCATTGCGACTAATAATGTTACGCCCCCGATGACCATCCAGGGTTTAATTATCATGCTTTTACCCTTTTTGCGAGTATGCAGCGATTTTGTCAGGTTAAGGGATAAGTTGTAATCAATCGTGAGTGAGAGCGATCGCTTATCTATAGATATATTAGTAGAATTATCTTGATTATTCTGTTTTTATCAGGGCTTACGCAGAAATCCCCCTAAATCCCCCTTAAAAAGGGGGACTTTGAATTTCCCCCCTTTTTAAGGGGGGCAGGGGGAATCTAGGTTTCAGGCTTGCGGTGCGTAAGTCCTATTTATTTGTTCTCTTACCCAAGTTCTAAATAAACGTAATAATGCTATTTCGCCTGTAGTTTTACTTTGCTCAAGAAATTTAGCGATTTCTGCTACCGATACAAAGGTAAACGCCAAGCTAAAATCACGCTCAATATATTCCCCTGAAACTAACTGATAAAACTTTAAAACACGCCCGTTATATATCCATAGCGTAAATTAGTAATTCTTAATCAAATGTTTCTTCAGCTAATTTTTTAATATATTTAATTGCTTCATTTTTACTGATAATCTCGTTTTTGGGGACGCAATAAGACGGATATAGATAGTGAGATTGCCCTGTCAAAGCTGTTTTGCGCTTATCTATTACTACTCCATATCGATCAGGAAAAATAATCCACTTAGTACTAGGACGTTTTGGCGTTATTGCTCCCCAAGCTGTGTTAGTATTAAGACAATACCAAAGAATAATAGCTGGTGGCTCTACCCACTGTTTACTTTCTACTTCTCCGCACATCCAACCTAGATACTTAGCAGGCATTTGGCGAATTGGATCTGTAATATTACCAGATACAGATTTTACAGAAATCCAAAATAATTTATTATTTAAAGCGTCGTAAACAGGAATATCCTCATCCGTATTAAATTTGGTAAGAATTGGTTCACCTGCATTGATATTTCTTTTCCTTAACCCCTCCCTAATAATTCTGACTGCTTTTTCACCTTCTGCTAAAAACCTGTCCCAGTTCATAATTTAAATAACTAAAATTCATTGATTATCTGAGGAGATTGCTGCTGATTAAGAATCTTAATTTGGTCTTTAACTAATTTCATTAAAGATTCATTGCAGTCAAAGGCTATTTCTGGATATTGATTTGCTATTAATTCTAAAGGTGTCACTATAGCAGAATCGCTAATATCTATCCCTTGTTGCATCATCAGAATAGTTTCCTGTCTAGCTTCATCTAATACAGTTTGTAAATTGATGGTTTTGGTGATAGCTTGACTCATAGCTGAATTGTTTTTTGTGTTGGTGAGGAGTTGAGGGTTGACATAATTTTATCCCTATTATAGTGTTACCGCTATTTTAGCGGAAGAATTGAGCAAGTGCGATCGCCTGTCTCCTTAAGTAATCTTTCAAAGGTTTCCCAGGATATATTTTCATACGCGGTTCTTTGTTCTGCTGGAGTTGAAGTTGTAATCATTTTAAAATTTATTTCCAGCCCTATGTTTGATTAATTTCATTATAATAAGCAACAATAGATTTTTTAAAACTATCCAATAATTGTTAAAATAAGTAAAATAAATGCACATTATTAGCCGTAAAAGACTGTTAGAATTTTGTCGGCAACACGCTGATGCTTTTACTCCTATTGATGACTGGTTTAGAACGGCTAAGGCAGCTAACTGGAAAAATATTAATGATGTTAGGCAAATTTACCCCAGTGCTGATGCGGTTGGCAACTTTACAGTTTTTAATATTAAAGGTAATGACTATCGGCTTATAGTTAGCATTAATTATGAAATTCAAATTGTCTATATTAAATATGTATTAACACATTCTGAATACGATAAGGAGAAATGGAAAAATGACCATTACTTTTGATAAAGATGTTTATGGAAAATTACTTGCTGACGTACAACCAAAAGTAATTACCAGTGAGGAGGAAAACGAAAGATATTTGGAGATAGTAGAAAAGTTGATGGCTTGTAAAAATCGTACTTTAGAACAGAATGCTCTTTTGAAACTTTTAGTTACTTTGATAGAGGATTTTGAGGAGCAACATTATCAGCTTCATCCCTAATAATAGCGCCGACACCTTGAAAGGTGCGGCTATACAAACCAAGTCCGCCTACGCGGACTAAAGGGTTTCCCAAGATATATTTTCTAGTACGGTTCTTTGTTCTGCTGGAGTTGAGGTGGTAATCATATTAAAATTTATTTCCAGCCCTAAATTTGATTAATTTCATTATAATAATCAAATTTAGCTTTACAAATTGTTACACTATTACTAATGCTTGCTCTTCTTTCCAAGAAACTGATGATTCCAGCTTGCCTGATTCGGCAAAAGTTTTAACAACCAGCAAAACTGTATTTAAATCAACACACATTTTACTTGGATAAATTCCTTCTTGTCCACCAACAACTAGCTTTTCTAGCTGATTCTGGTTTTGTTGAATCAATGAGATTTTGAAAGTTAATGTTATCAAAAGTCACCGTAACAATATATTTACCAAATTCTCCACCGCCAATACTCATGTAAGTATCATCATCAGCGCCCAAAGTTACTAAAGTTTTAATTTTACCCTCTAACTGGCGGATAGCAGTTTCTATTTCAATCCAATTCGGGTTATCAATCACATAACCTTCATTTTTGTTACCAACCCATTTTTCTACTGATAAGTCTAAAACAAACATTATTGTCTCCTTCTATTAGGTGGTTTAACTGTTATTGTTTTACTTCCACTAGGAGTAATTATTTCTAACTCTTCTATACCTAACTGCCAAGCAATAGAATTTACACCTCCTCTTAAACCACAAGCAGCACACAGATCACGATCTACAATTAAACGAGCTTTACCTCCTCGAATACCTGCATCCGCAGCTTGTTGAAAAGCATCAGCTTCAGCGTGGGTTTTAGTGATAGGATTTACGCTAAAAGTTATCTGTCGCGGGTTAGGATTACTACCAGAATTAATGCCAAAAAAGTTTTGACCAGCTATTTCTAGTTTTGCTAGAGTTGATTTATCTTTTTCACTACCAGCAGAAGGAAGACTAAGGCGTTGTCTATATTCAGCTAGTTCATCAAAAACACTTTCCGTTTTTTCCTGCCTTTGAGTTAACTTTGATTTAAAGATTATTTTAGCAGATACGCCTGTTGTAGTGTGGCTATAAAAATGAAACAACTAAATAATTTTAAGAGACGGAATAGGGGGAATAATGGAATACGCGGTAATTATTGAGAAAGGAAAAACGAGTTACGGCGCTTATGTACCTGATTTACCTGGTTGTGTAGCTGTTGGCGAAACATTAGAAGAGGTGAAAACTCTCATACAGGAAGCTATTGAATTTCACCTTGAAGGAATGAGGGAAGATGGTGTTTTTATCCCGGAACCAACAACTATTTGTGAGTATGTGAAAGCTAGTTAGAAAGTGTCACCGTTCAGTGCCAACACCTACAAGTTATACCAATTTTCAGCCAATTTAGGTACAAAGATTAAAAAATATTAAAATATTGTAGTGCGAGCATCTTGCTCGCAATAAATCTCTAGCGAGCAAGATGCTCGCACTTCTGTACCTCATAAAGATGAAAACTGCTAGATAATTACTTAGTTATAATTACTTAGTTATCTAAGGAGCAATTTTTGATTTAGATAAAGAGTACCGTAAATATATTGAGGTTACACTTGGTAATTTAAGTAAACTGATATTGAAACCTGCTATAAATATTGATGCACTGGTCATGTTTACATCAGAAGGATATGCCTACAGGATATCTGTTAAAAAGAGCAGTCAAAATCAACCACCACATTTTGATAAATTTATGAACTATAGATATAAAATTCTGGCTTTGACTTCTCTTCTAGTTTTGGGTGGTTTATTGATGTCACCGCCTGCCAGCGCCCATCAATGGGTAAGAGTCACTTCGGATAACTATGATAATGTATATCGTCTTGACAAAGAGGTAGGAGGCAGGGGCAGGTTTCGCCGTTATTGGATGTCTGTAGTTCTAAATCAACCAGACTACCAGGATAAGAAATGGAAGAAAGTTCTAAGCTCTATTGATTGTAACCTGATGCAACGTCGCATCCGCACGATTGTTTGGTATGACATCAACAATAAAATTTATGATACGAGCAACTATGGAGGAGATGGAGACTTAGAAACAATCCCACGTCAGTCAATAGAAGGGCGGATAGCGAATACGGTTTGTTCGCTGAAATAATTACGTCTTCTTAATAGGTAGGGTTGGCAATATTTACTCTACCTATTAACTAGGATGTCATTTATTTTTTTACTTAACTCTACCAGTTCGTTCTTTAGCCTTCTCGTAGGCTAAGTCATGCTCATCAAAGCTATAAACCTGGTAAGTCCTCATCATTAACTTTTGGATGAATTTTCAAAAGATAATTGGATTTGGTAGCCACGTTCTTTTAAGCGATCGTTGATTGCGTCTATATCAATTTCTTGTCCAATTTCACCCTCGGTTATTGTTTCGACACTTTCCAATAATTCCACATCTTCGCTCTTTGGTTCTTGTTTATCTTCAGTTGAGGAAAAGCTTTGAGAATATGTTTCAATCGGGATATGGAGTCCCTGCTGTGAAGCTTTGATGATACGATGCAATAAATCTTGGTGTGCTTTCGTGTCAGTTGGTGCTACGTCAACTTCCATGTGTAGTTTCTCTAGCAGCTTATCTAATTCTGCAATTACACCGTTGAGAGGGTGTTGAGTCGTTTTTTCTGTTGGTGAGGGGCTGAGTGTTGACATAATTTTATCCCTCTTAGCTTTACTGCTATTTTAACTTTCTTAATAAGTAGGGTAGGCATTGCCCACCCTAGCTATGAAGCGCAAGCGCACTTAAAAGATGTAATAAGAAAATAAACTGTAATTTTTAAGAGAATTAAAACGAGTTACAGTACTTATATACTAGATTAACAAGACTAGAGTAGATTGCAGTGTATAACAGAATACACTAACATCCCATAATGCGTTGTATATTTTCTACTAGCTTTGATACAACCTCTACCGATACACCCATATTTCCAAGCTGGACTGCTATGGCAACAGCTATAGCTTCAGTTGAGGCACCAGCCATAATCATCTGTACAATAATACTTGCCAGACCTACTGTTGTAATTGCGCTAAGAGGAACCATAACTGTCAGCCCTCCCACCATTGCTGCTAAAAGCGCGACGATCGCCGTCTGCTCTAAGGGATTAGGACTGTGACACAATGAAGCAAGTAAATTTGCTGCTGTAAATGTAGTCAATTCTAATTGAGGCAACAACTTAACTCTCCTTAAAATTGCATAAAGTTTTTCTAATTATAGCTATTTTAAGAAAAACAATCTAAAGTAGAGTGGCTGTTACCACCCTACTTATTGATTATCATCTCTACAACAAAATATTAACCAAAGATACTGCCAAAAAACTCAACTGCTTCTTTCAAAGAAGCAATGAAAACATCAATTTCTTCTCGCGTATTGTAGAAATACAAACTCGCCCTTGCTGTAGACTGCGCTTTCAAATAACGATGTAATGGTTGTGTACAATGATGCCCTGCGCGAATCGCTACACCAGCTTGATCTAATATTGTTGATAAATCGTGTGGGTGGACATCGCCAGCAGTAAATGATGCAAGTGCGGCTCTACCTTTGCTAGGTTGTGGACCGTAAGTTCTGATTTCAGGAATTGTTGCTAATTGCTCAAACAGATAAGCTGTTAATTGATCTTCGTAGGCGTGAATTTTATCCATGCCTATATTAGTAAGATAATCTACTGCTGCACCAAGTGCGATCGCTTCCGCAATTGCTGGTGTTCCTGCTTCAAATTTATGGGGTAAATCTGCATAGGTAGAATGATCCAAAAATACATCTGCAATCATCTCACCACCACCCATAAATGGAGGCATAGCACGAAGTATTTCTAATTTCCCATACAAGAAACCAATTCCCGTAGGACCACACATTTTATGCCCAGATGCTACTAACCAATCGCAATCAATATCTTGGACATCAAGGGGTAAATGTGGCGCACTTTGGCAAGCGTCGATTAATACTTTAGCACCGTAATGATGTGCGATCGCACTTATCTCTTTAACTGGATTAATACAACCTAATGTATTTGAAACATGAACAACAGAAACCAATTTTGTTTTATCTGTAATTAAACTCTTGAATTGTTCCAGATCAAATTCTTCATCTGCTGTCAATTCAACAAATTTTAAAACTGCACCTGTTTTTTGGGCGACAAGTTGCCAGGGAACTAAATTACTATGGTGTTCCATGACAGTGAGGATAACTTCATCCCCCCGTTGCAAATTAGTTAATCCCCAAGCATAAGCTACTAAGTTAATTGCTTCGGAAGCATTACGCGCAAAGACAATTTCTTGGGGAGAAGCAGCATTAATAAACTTGGCAATTTTTACTCGTGAACCTTCATAAGCGTCTGTGGCTTTTGCGCTTAAGGTATGTACGCCACGATGGACATTAGAATTATATTGCTCGTAGTAGTCCCGTATTTTATTTAGGACAAATAAGGGTTTTTGAGATGTGGCTGCATTGTCTAGGTAAACTAAGGGTTTGCCGTTGACTTCTTGATGCAAGATGGGGAAGTCGGCACGAACTTGATCAGCTATGGTTTTTTCTTGGGTGAATGTCATAATGTATGTGGTGAGAGAAAGTACGATTTAGATATTGTTTTTACTGATAATGCTGACAATAAAAAAATATTAATACAGCATTTTCTTAATTGATTTATCGCTTACCCGATAGTCCACCAGGGGTTCAAACCCCTGGCTAATATCTAAAGTCCGTTAAAACGGACTGAATTTTTGATAAATAGTCGGTTTTAACCAACTTAAGCTGTTAGCCAAGAACTTAAGTTCTTGGCGGGATTAGTTTACCCATTATCTAACGATTTGTGTCAGTCTTTCCCGCACAGATGCAACGGGAATTTGCTCGATTATCTCGATAGCAAAAGCATTAATCAACAAATTACGGGCGCTATTAGCATCAATGCCACGACTTTGCAGATAGAATATTTCATCATCTTCCAATTGACTAACTGTTGCACCGTGACTACATTTGACATTATCAGCAGTGATTTCCAGTTGTGGTTTAGTATCCACACGCGCTTTGGAAGATAGCAGCAAATTACGATTCAACTGCCCTGCATTGGTTAACTGTGCTGGTTTGGGAACAAACACCTTACCATTAAACACTGCATGAGCGCGATCGCCCACAACACATTTATGCAATTGATTAGTAATACCATAAGGATGATTAAGTGCGATCGCACTATGAGTATCACCTACTTGTGAACCCGCAATCATCGTCAACCCATTGAGGGTTGTTTCAGTTGCTTCACCAGTCTGAAACACTTCTAAATTGTGCCGTGACAACTGCCCCCCAAAACTGACAGCATGACAAGCATAACGGCTATTTCGGGCTTGTGCGATCGCACTCTTCCCAATATGAAAAGCTTCTTTACTCTCCTGCTGAACTCTAATATGACTTACTTGAGCATTTTCCCCAACCCAAACTTCCGTCACCGAATTAGTCAGGTTAGGGAATGGTGACTGGGTATTGGTGACTGGGTAAGAAATGTAGTCTTCAATTAGCGTAACCGCGCTACCAGCTTCAGCTACTACTAAACAGCGTGGCTGAGAAATCGTTGCTGCTTCACCTGTAACAGAGATAAATAGCAGATGAATAGGCGTTTCTACAACTAAATTTTTAGGAATATATACTACTGCTGCATCAGTCAAACTAGCAGTATTTAAAGCAGTAAAAACCTCTTGCCCGCCTTGTTGCTTACCCAAATAATTCTCTAACTGCGGAATATGTGCAGCTAATAAATTACCTACAAACAAACCTGCTGGAAGATTAGCAACCGAGGATAAATCAGGCGCGTAAATACCATTAACAAATACCAAGCGGCTTTCTGCTGCTTCTGGCAAAATTAACGAGTTAATATCAGATAAGCTAATCGCTGATTCTTGATTGCTCACTGCTTGAAAATTAACTTTTAACAGCCCTGACAAATCAGTAACGCGCCATTCCTCATCCCGTGTAGTTGGGATAGCTAATTCTTGCACAACAGCCGTCGCGCGATCGCGAATTTCTTGGATTAAACTTGTTGTTGCTGGCAATTGTTGACGCAAATCCAACAACTGCTTTAAATAAGATACCTGTGGCTTGACAGAAACCTCAATACTCATCGCGCACCCACCTCAGCAGCTTCTTCTTCTTTAATCCAGTCATAGCCGCGAGATTCTAATTCTAGCGCCAATTCCTTAGTACCACTGGTGACAATTCGCCCACCTTCCATTACATGAACAAAATCAGGGATGATGTAATCAAGTAACCGTTGATAGTGAGTAATTACCAACATCGAATTATCAGCATTTGCCAATTGGTTAACACCATTAGCAACAATTTTAAGAGCGTCGATATCTAAACCAGAATCGGTTTCATCTAAAATTGCCAGCTTTGGCTCTAAAATTGCCATTTGCAGAATTTCATTCCGCTTTTTCTCACCACCAGAAAAGCCTTCATTTACACTACGGCTTAAAAAACTGGGATTCATTTTGACAATATCCAACTTATCTTGGATTAAATCATCAAAATCAAAGGCATCTAATTCTTCTAAACCTTGATGTTTACGGCGAGAATTATACGCAACTCGTAAGAAATCTAGATTACTGACACCAGGAATTTCTAGGGGATATTGGAAAGCCAAAAATATCCCAGACCTTGCCCGTTCTTCTGGTGGTAGTTCTAGGAGATTTTGTCCTTGAAAGATAATTTCTCCGCCTGTAACAGTGTAAGCAGGGTGTCCAGCTAAAACTTTTGAGAAAGTGCTTTTTCCAGAACCATTAGGTCCCATGACAGCATGAATTTCTCCAGCTTTAATTTCTAGATTTAACCCTTTGAGAATGGGTGTACCATCAACATCGGCAGTTAAGTCGCGGACTGATAAGATTACTTCGCTATTTTCTACGATCATTTTTAGTTAGGATACTTCGGTGCAAATTAAGATTTTTTGTTGACCGCAGATATTAAAAACTGGCGGTTACAACCCCCTCAATCCCTCCCCCCCTCTTACTCCCTCCCCTTAATAAGGGGAGGGTTGGGGTGGGGTTCTACCTGCGTTGGGCTACTGCTCCTCCCCCCTCTTACTCCCTCCCCTTAATAAGGGGAGGGTTGGGGTGGGGTTCTACCTGCGTTGGGCTACTGCTCCTCCCCCCTCTTACTCCCTCCCTTTAATAAGGGGAGGGTTGGGGTGGGGTTCTACCTGCGTTGGGCTACTGCTCCTCCCTCCTCTTACTCCCTCCCCTTAATAAGGGGAGGGTTGGGGTGGGGTTCTACCTTAACCAACTGAACCTTCTAGTTTCAGGCTCAATAATCTGTCTGCTTCAACAGCAAATTCCATTGGTAACTGATTGAAGACATCTTTGCAGAAGCCACTAATCATCATTGAAATCGCATCTTCTTGGGAAATGCCGCGCTGTGCAAAGAAAAATAGTTGATCTTCGCCTATTTTTGAAGTAGAAGCTTCGTGTTCTACTTTGGCTGTGCTGTTTTGCACTTGGATATAAGGGAAGGTGTTAGCTTGAGCATTGTCACCAATTAGCATGGAGTCGCACTGTGAGTAGTTACGTGCGCCTTGTGCTTTTGGACTCATTTTTACTAAACCGCGATAGCTATTTTTAGAGTGACCAGAGGAAATACCTTTAGAAATAATCGTGCTGCGGGTATTCTTGCCAACATGAATCATTTTAGTTCCAGTATCGGCTTGCTGATAGTTGTTGGTGAGAGCAACTGAGTAAAATTCACCCACAGAATTATCACCAACTAGCACACAGCTAGGATACTTCCAAGTAATCGCGGAACCTGTTTCTACTTGTGTCCAAGAAATTTTGGAGTTAACACCTTGGCATAAACCGCGTTTGGTGACGAAGTTGTAAATACCACCTTTGCCTGTCTCATCTCCGGCGTACCAGTTTTGGACTGTGGAGTATTTGATTTCCGCATTGTCGAGGGCAACCAATTCTACTACTGCGGCGTGTAGTTGGTTGGTGTCAAACATGGGCGCGGTGCAACCTTCAAGGTAGGTTACAGAAGCACCTTCTTCAGCAATAATCAATGTCCGCTCAAACTGTCCGCTATCTCCGGTGTTAATTCGGAAGTAGGTGGACAAGTCCATCGGACATTTAGTGTTTTTAGGAATATATACGAAGGAACCGTCGCTGAATACTGCTGAGTTGAGAGCAGCATAAAAGTTGTCTGCAACGGGGACAACGCTACCGAGGTATTTTTTCACCAATTCAGGGTGTTCGGTTAATGCTTCTGAGATTGAGCAGAAAATAACACCGTCTTTAGCAAGTTTTTCTTTAAAAGTTGTGGCAACTGAGACGCTATCAAACACTGCGTCAACTGCAACGTTAGACAGGCGCTTTTGCTCAGATAGGGAAATTCCCAGCTTCTCGAAGGTTTCCAGCAATATTGGATTTACTTCTTCTAAGCTATTCAGCTTTTTCTTTTGCTTAGGAGCGGAGTAGTAGATAATGTCTTGGTAATTGATGGGCGGATAGGTGACGTGCTGCCAGGTTGGCTCTGTCATCTTCAACCATTGCCGATAAGCTCTGAGGCGGAATTCCAGCATGAACTCTGGTTCTTCTTTTTTAGCAGAGATCATGCGTACAATGTCCTCGTTCAAGCCACGAGGAATTTGATCGGTTTCAATGTCGGTGACAAAGCCGTACTTGTAAGGCTCGTTAACTAAGGTCTTGACGCTAGAAGTCATTAGACTACTCGTGCTCTCTCGTGTTGTGGACGACTCTCTCTCTCTCAGATGGCAGGCTGGTTGGGAATCCAGACTGGCTAATGCAGGCAAACTGCAATTAGAGTTAAGTAATAAAACAACAATAATGTTGCTTAACTCTATTGTGACATACTCCTACACCAACTGAGTACAGTATGGTTTAGGCTTCTCAGTGACTCCAGCTATTGCTTAGGACATTGACTGAGCTTTAAGAACGGGATGCCCCACCGCCCTATTTTTGATGTTAATAGACTAAAATAGTTTAACAACAAACAGGTTGTCAAAGTCAAATACTGATTTTACTAATTTTGCCTTAATTTAGGTAGATACAAAAAATGGCGACCACGCAGCAAGCATCCACGAAACAGGACATCCTGCAAATTTTACTAAAAAGGGGTCAAGCCACAGCACAAGAACTAGCCGAGGGGTTAGAAATTAGTCCGCAAGCCATTCGCCGTCATTTGAAGGATTTAGAGGCGGAAGAGTTAATTTTGCATCATCCTGTGGTATCAGGTATGGGAAGACCACAGCATATTTATAAATTGAGTAAGAAGGGGCGCGATCGCTTACCCAACAATTACGATCAGTTTGCGGTGTCGTTCCTAAATACTTTAGTAGATACATTGGGGTATGAACAAGCTGGATCGCTGTTGCGTAAGCATTGGGAACGCAAAGCGCAGGAATACCGCGATCGCTTGGGGGATGGATCGTTGCGCGATCGCGTCACTAAATTAGTCGAACTTCGCAGAGAAGAAGGCTACATGACAGAATATTTTCTTTTAGATGAAAATAATGCTCAGAGTAACCCTAATTCTCAATTCATGCTGACAGAACATAACTGTGCAATTTCCCACGTTGCAAGCTCTTTTCCTAGTGTTTGTGGACATGAATTAGAAATGTTTGCTGCTGCTTTAGAAGATTGCGAAATAGAACGCACTCACTGGATAGTTAATGGTGAGCATCGCTGTGGTTATTTAATTAAAGCCCAGGATGATTAAATACATTTATTGATTTATTATTAATTTGAAATCAAAAATATCAAATAGCTATGGCTGATCCACAACAATTATCTGCCCAATTTTTAACTAGAGAAGAATCAATCAAGGTAGATGCAGCACTGTTAACCAGTCAAGATAAATTTGTCACTAGATTAGCACTTTATGCCTTGAAATCACTCAAGCAAATTGCTCAAGAAACAGGTGCGTCAATTGAAAATATTACGCCTCAACAGTTGAGTGCTTGGATTGCAAAAGATGAGACGTTTAAGCAAGAAATAGAAAATGATGCCACGTTTGAAGACTTTTTTACACGGTTAGTTATTTCATCGTTAAATCCATTAAAGCAAGTTTCGCAAGCAGCTAATTTACCAATTGAGGATTTAACTGTTGAACAAGTTATTGATTGGTTTGAGAAGCAAGCAAAACTAAAATAATTAAGGAAAAATAACAACTATGAGTTTGACAGCAGATATAGCAGTTTATAGCTCAGAAAGTCAGCTAGTTATATTAGTTGAAGTTATAACAAAAAATAAAAGAGGCTTATCTAGAGAATGGGCAGCTAAAACGCGAAGCAACATTTTTGCACATGGTTTATTACCGAAAACGCCTTATTTTCTTCTCGCCTTACCTGAACGTTTTTATTTATGGAAAGATGCTAATATTTCGTCAGATATCGTAATGCCTGATTATGATATTGATGCCACATTATTTTTACAACATTATTATGATAAAGCAGATATATCACCAGAAACAGTCGGGAAACAAAGCGTTGAGATAATTGTTTGTTCTTGGCTAAATAAAATTATGATACTTGATGATTTACCTCAGATACTTGAGCAAAACCAACAATGGTTAATAGAGTCAGGTTTGTTTAATGCTATCAAGAGAGGTCGTGTAGTTTTGCCAGTAGTAGTATGATTATTGAGAAGGATTACTATATAATATTTTATTGTGAAAATGGATAATCAAGAAATTGATATAACATCTCTGGTTATAAAAATTGAACAACTAGAGGAAGATTTAAATGTTCGTAAGAAAAATATTACCTGGCTAAAACGCTATTTTGATGAACTCAGACAAGAATTTAACAACCGTCCCGAAGTTGAGCAGATAGAAAGCTTACAGAGTGCGATCGCACATCTAACCACACAAATCTCAGATTTACAACATCGCCTCGTCCCTGTGGATGAAATCGCAACTATTGAAATAGCAACTGACGAGATAGCAACAATTGATGTTAATACTGATACCTCAACAACTGACTATATTAATACAGATGTAGTTGAAAGTCATCAAGATGAAGAAATTGTTGCACTTGAGCTAAAACAGCCAAGAGTTTCAGCTTTTACTGATGAAGAATTTAAAGCAGAGAGAATTTTATTTCTGATAGATATATTTTACGCGCTTGAGGAAGAAAGACAAAATCAAGTTATTAGTGCTGAGGAATTTTGGCGGCGATATAACGAGGGAGAACGAGATTTTACAGGGCTTAACTTATCTGGAATCTATCTTAGGGGTAGCAGCCTAGCTGATAATGTAAACTTCAGTGGTGCAAACCTGGCATCAGCAGATCTTAGTCAGACAAATCTCAGCGACGCTAACTTGAGTGGAACAAATCTCAGTAATGCAAATATAAGTAATGCAAAGCTGTTGCAAGCAAATCTAAGTCAAGCTAACTTGTTGCAAGCAGCTCTGTATAATACAAAATTAATTGCCAGCAACTTGATTAAGGCAAACTTAATGGGAGCAGATTTGCGATCTACAAACTTTACAGCAGCAGATTTAACTCAAGCTAATCTAAAAAATGCTTCGATGGCGAACACTTATTTTAATGGCGCTATCCTAACTAAAGTTAATCTAACTGGTGTAAGTTTATCAGGAAACTTTAGTGGCGCAATATTAAAGAATGCAAACCTTTGTGGAGCAGATTTAAGCAACGAAGATTTTAGCGGTGCAGATCTAAGTTCAGCAGATTTACGTGGTGCAAAGTTAGAGAATACCAACCTTGAAGAAGCCAATCTTCAAGACGCAGATCTGAGTGGCGCTTATTTAGATGACGCTAACTTTAAGGGTGCAACTATGCCTGATGGCACTACCTATGAGGAATAAAAACTTACTGTAAAATAACAAAAGCGCATATTTTGGCGGTAGATATTTCAAAATCTTACATCCTCATATACTTCCGCCATACTCATCCTTAAACCAACAGACTCTAAGTGCAATTCATCCTCCTCGCCCAAAGTTTCTAACCACCATTGCCCTTGATCATCTTGACGATAAACCTCAATTTTGATTCTATCTTGAGATATCAAAATATACTCTTTTAAGCTTTCTATTTGACGATAGTTAAGTAACTTTTCACGGCGGTCTATTGTTGCAGTGCTGCGAGAAACTACCTCGATAATTAAGCAAGGTTGAGTTTTACAATAATCATCCGTATCTTGAGGATCGCAACTCACTAATACATCAGGATAATAAAAAATATCTGCTGTCTGTATCCGCACTTTCATATCTGACATAAAAGTGCTGCATTGACTACCCCGTAAATGCGATCGCAACCGTGAATACATATTACCAGCAATTAAGTTGTGGTTAGCACTAGCACCCGCGATCGCAAATACTTGTCCCGCAATGTATTCGTGACGAATATCGCTCACTAACTCACCGTCAAGGTATTCTTTAACTGTTAAATTCGGTAACGGCGATCGCACAGACATTGTTATACTCAACTCTAATCACAGTCTAATGGTAGATTCGCGGGTTGGTTGGAATGCGATCGCATTAACATTTAACTGTGAAACGGTATAGCTGCTAAAGGTAGAAACGTCAAAACTAACCAAGCCCAATACCAATAACTAATCTGCTCACAAGATTCTGACTGCTCTAAAAGCGCATCTATACGCTCCATCAAACGGTTTCTTTGTGCAACCGAGCAAATGTGGCACACAAGCTTTCAGACGACATCACAGGGGCGCTTACCACTAGCAATAAAGATTCAGCTAATAACAAAAGATCTACAAATAACCCTGCCCAACTGTCGGCTCGAAGTTCCCACATTTGACAGCCTGTCTTTTGACAAAGCTAGCAAAATGAATATTAATCTATTGAAACTCCAGTAATCAGCCCTTTAACGATGTCAAAGACTCTAACTAACTTAATGCTAGGCACTTCACTAGCAGTCTTCTCTGTTACTGCACCTGCACAACTAACCCTTGCTCAAATCGATCACGGACAACATGACCATCATCATCCCATGATTGGGATAGATCATTTACAAGTTTTGGATTCAGGAGATTATGCAGGTTTACCAAATCCTAACTACAACCGCTTAAGTTATATTTTTCCGCACATACACACGGCTGACGTTTCTACCAGCCATTTTCACGCAATTGGTACTTACAGTTATACAGGAGATCCAACTAATTCCACTGTTATACCCACCAGCACAAATAATCGCATTCCAGAAACTAGATTTCCTGATATACCACCAGTATCTTTGTTACCAGGAACGGGAGTTTTTGCTAATAAATTAGTTAGTACCAAGACAGACGACAATATGTATAGCAACCTGAAGATGGCACCAATTGATCATCTCATTCCATACCTCGACAATCCACTGGTAAATATTTGGTACAACAGTAGTAATCAGCGCTGGACAGGTTCAATAGGAGATGCCAAACTTGCTTTAGAATTAGTTTCTATTACACCTGGTTTAGGAGTTGCTAATTCAGAAGGTGTAGATTTATTTGATTCTGTTGGTGATACCTATTTCATCGGAGAAGGAGATACTTTTTCCTTTACACCTACTTATTACACCGATAAGTCCGCAAAAAGTGGTAAGTATTCAGCAGAGTTGAGACTTGTAGATATTAATACAGCAGAGGGTTACACAGCACTGCTGCCTTCTGGAACTTTTGCGATCGATTTTCAAGCTGTTCCAGAAAGCTCGACGGTGACTGGTTTAGGGTTATTTGGTTTATTAGCTTTATTAGTTAAACGTAAGGCGCAAGTGAATTAATTTCTGCTCTCATTAATAAAATAGCTGCGATCGCACAGACATTGTTATACTCAACTCTCCTCACAGTATAACTTTATTAATAATTTTAAAACGAGTGCGATCGCGCAAGCGCTGACTTGTCAGTTCGCACCTATCTTCACATCATTTAATCACCAACATCTCATTACCGCCTTTTTGGAACTCATATTCCACTTTAACTATTGCAACGCTATAACCCATTTCACATAATTGCTGTATCACCTTATCTAGATACGGAGAGCGTTGTAACATTAAAGTTAATAATGGAAAAATCCGCACTTCTTTAGCAACTCTCAGCATTTCTATAATTGAATCAAAATGAAATTGATAATCATAATGCTCTGAATATAGAAATAAAAAGTGTGAGCATAAAGCTAAATCAAACTCTTGATCCTTAAAGTTTAATTGTGGTAATTCTTGATTTAAATATCTACCCTCTAATTTACCCTGCTCATAATCAGCAATAAACTTATTGATTGCTTGCTCTCGATTATGCCGTAAATTATCAGGAGATTGATGATATGACCAAACCCAATCATCAGGAGTAGCTTTTACTTGATTAATAATGTTATCTACTACAGCATTAAATCTAGATAGAATTTCTGTACCACTAAATTGATAAATTGGATCGATAGAAATTATTTGATAACTAAGTTTTGTAGCTTCAGCATTAAAGCTGGCGGGACCATCGCCAACACCAATAATACGCTGATTTAAATCAGCTTGAGAAAGAGCAAACATTTTGATATATTCATCAAGCGATCGCCCAAAGGGAACAACCTTTTCTAGCTGCATTACCATAATTTATTTATCTGTATAATTTAATAATAATTATACACTCCTAAATATGCGTCGTGATACCATCTTCTACCAACTATTTGTGCAGTCCCCAACCCTGTTATTTGACCTAATACCCCAACCCCCAGAAAACGCCAACGAATATATCTTTGATGCGTTGGAAGTCAAAGAAACTTCCTTCCGTATTGATGGGGTATTTATCCCACCAAATCCCCAGGGCATTATCTTCTTTTGTGAAGTGCAATTTCAACCAGATGAATTGCTCTACGAAAGAATGGTAAGTGAGATTTTTATCTATATTTATCGCCATCGAAAATTTATTTTTTGATTGGCGGGCAGTAGCGATTTATCCATCTCGTAATTTAGAACAAGAACGACGGGAAACCGTCAGAGAAATGTTAGATACTGGCAGAATTATCAGAATTTATTTGGATGAATTGGGAGAGGTAGAAGAGTTACCAACAGGATTGGGTTTGATGGTGTTGACGACGCTTAATGGTGATGTGGCGGTGGAAAAAGCAAAGTGGATGATTGAGCGGTCTAGCACACAAAATCAAGGACGTGCGATAATTGATTTAGTCTCAACGATTATTCTCTATAAATTTAATAAGCTTACTAGAGAACAGGTGAATACTATGTTAGGAATTGAGTTATCAGACATACGGGCAATTCAAGAAGCTAAAGAAGATGGTCGCGTTGAGGGTCGTGTTGAGGAAGGTCAAGCATTAGTTAACAGACAACTAACCCGCAAGTTAGGAAATCTCACCCCTGAACTACAAACCCAAATTTCCAGTCTTCCTATTGAGCAAATAGAATTGCTTGGTGAAGCTCTCTTAGATTTTAACACTATAGCCGACTTAGAAAGATGGCTAAGAGATAGAAAATAGTTGCACATCCGGGCTTTTATCAGCAGGAGTAAATATAATAATTCAATGACCCTAAAGCTTTATTTCCTCCGTCACGGACAAACTGCCCGCAGCCGAGATAATGTATTCTGTGGTGCAATTGACCCAGAATTAACCCCAGAAGGTTTAGAAATGGCAAAATCCTTTGCCGATTATTATAGTTCTACACTTTGGGAAACGATTTTTTCTAGCCCTATGCAGAGAACCATTAGTACAGCGCAATTTCTCGCTGACTCATTGGGTATCAAACCGGAATTACGAGATGGTTTGAAGGAAATTAGCTACGGTAAGTGGGAAGGGCAAACTATCGAAACTGTATCCCGTGAATATCACGATGATTATATTCGCTGGAAAGCTGATCCGGCTTGGTATCCACCAACGGAGGGAGAATTAGCAGTTGCGATCGCAGCCCGTGCGATGCTGGTAATTGAAGAAATAAAACAGCGTTATCCCACAGGCAATGTGTTAATTGTTTCCCACAAAGCAACTATCCGCATCACCTTATGTACTTTGCTAGGAATTGATGTCGGGCGCTTCCGCTATCGTTTAGGGTGTCCAGTTGCTTCGGTTAGTATAGTCGAATTTGGCACAAACGGACCATTACTTCATGCTTTAGGCGATCGCACTCATTTAGATGAACGTTTGCGTAACCTGCCTGGAACTTAAAAAAATCCGAAGATTAACCATAATATCCGTAGGGGCGGGTTGACAGATAAAATGCAAAACTCCCCCTCCCCTTAATAAGGGGAGGGGGTTGGGGGGTGGGGTATTGCGTTTAATTAGGTTGACCTACTTACTAATCAATATCTTAATTTAACCCGCCCTTTCTTTATCCCAAATGCGTAAGTTTTATTTAATAGGACTTACGCACCGAAAGCCTGAACCTAGATCCCCCCTAGCAGGGTTTAAAAGGAAATTCAAAGTCCCCCTTTTTAAGGGGGATTTAGGGGGATATCGAAGTAAGTTTCATTTAAGAAACATTACCAAGCTTCTTCTGTACTGCATCACTTTTAGCAGGTTTGCCTATTTTACCCAGTAAACTAAAACTAAGATACTGATGTGGTATAGCTAACAACTTTTGAGCATCCACTGGCTTTGTCAAAAATTCAGTAGCACCAACTTTTTTAGCGCGTACCCGATCAATAAGACCATCACTGCCTGTCAAAATAATAATTGGTGTATTAGCAAAAGCAGAAACTTTTCGTAACTGAAAGCAAATCTCATAACCATTGACAACTGGCATCATTAGATCTAAAAAAATTAAATCTGGCTTCTGCTCAATCAACTTTGGTAAAGCTTGCATCGAATCCTGAATACTCAGAAACCGAAAGCCCTCTTGAGTAAAAATCCGTTCCATCATTTGGCAAGTTTGAGGGCTATCATCTATACAAGCTACAAGTGGGGTAAGTGATTGAGTTTGGGCAGCTTTTAATCCAGGGTTGCCAGCTACTTGTTCTTTAGTTGTTTGTGAACCAGTTTTTGCGTTAGCTTGAGGCAACATATCAGGCACTTCAACCAGCCCGATAATTCCCTGACGCATATAGGGCAGCAACGAGCGAGAAAGCGCCACAAAGTTTTGCTTCATTTGTACTGCCAAATCGCGCAGTGTATATTTGCCGTTAATCTTAGTGATAAAATTTTTATAAGCAGCAGCAGAAGTTTGCTCTTGCAATTTTGCTTTATTTCGTACCACTGGCGCTAAATTAGGAGATTGCTTTGTTAAACCAGCCTCACGCCAAGCTTTCCATACTTGTAGAGTCTGCTTTAAAGTAGCTTCTGAGATGAGCAAAGTTAGTGGAGGCTCTAAAATCTGCTGTTGATTCTCGGTATAATTTAATGGCTGTAAGGCAGATTGCTGAACAATGTCAAATAATACTTCTGCAATCATCCCTGTAATTACAGCAGTTGCTTGTAGAGTCGTCATCTGCTGCTGCTTGACTAACATTCTCAAAGCATAATACTGCCCTTTATGTTCTCCTAAAGACTTATCGGAAGCAAAATCATCGGTTTCTTTAATAGTTAAAGCTTTAGGATTTACCTTGGGACAATGTTGCATCAAGTTTCGCTGCCAACGTCTAGCCGGATGAAAGCCCCCAGTAGCCCAGATTAACTGTCCTTTGCCAAAAAATATACTCCAACAAACCCCTGAGTCAGACTTGATATTCAGTCTGCCATTGAATTTTTCTTTAATTATTTTTTGGAATTGATGAATTAACAATTGATTAACCATCGTTGAATATTATTTTTTGAAAGATAACTAAATCAGGAAAGTGGTTGGCATTTTAACTTATGTAAAGTTAAATCTTAATGATTAGCCGATTCTTAAAGAAATATTAACATTTATAAAATTTTTTTGCAAAAAATCACCATAACATTAAGCAAGCGATCGCACAAATAAGTAGCTCCACCTTAAAAAGTATAAAATTTCAAGTCCCCCCTCTCTCCTCTCTCCTCCCTCCTCCCTCAATAAATAACTGCTATCTAGCCCTCTACTTCCACAGGGAACATTTTGTAGCTTTAGCAACCTGAAAGGCTTGAGATAATATATTTAAAGCTTTATCTTTTTGCCCATCTGTGTTATAATTATATGCTATAATAGCTAACGCTTCAGCTTTGGGAGAGTCGTTATCTATCGTCTGAATATTTTCAACTAGCTGCATAGCGCGATCGTATTGTTTTGCTTTGGCATACAAACCAGCTATTTGAGCAATTTTTTTTGCTTTGTTAGTAACATCTTTGGTTTCTCGACTAATTTCCAAAGCTTGGGATAATACCTCCCTAAAATTTTGCAGGTCTTTTATTTTGAGATATTGTCTAGCTATCTTCATCAATACCTGAAATTTTGTATCAACATTATCTACAACTTGGGTAAGTTGCATAGCCTGATTATATTGTTTTGCTTTAACATAATTCCCTGCTATATCAGAAAATAAATGAGCTTGCTCATTCTCATCTTCTATTGTTTTAGTAACCTCAGTAGCTTCAGATAAAACTGCTGTAAATTGCTGAGGTTTTCCCATTTGGTAATAGACATTAGCAATTTTATTCAATTGATTCACTTGCTTAGATGAATCTTCTATTGTTTGGGATACTTGCAGCGCTTGGGATAGTAATAAATTCGCTTGTTGTGGCTGCCTTAGTTGATTGTATAATATTGCCAGCTTAATTAAATGAGGCGCTTTATCTTCAGGTTCCTCAATGGTTCGGACTATTGGTAGCGTCTGGGATAATAATTCAGTAGCTTCCGCTTTATTTCCACTTTTAATGTACAAAGTGGCAATGGTTTCTAGTAGACCAGCTTTGTCACTTTGCTTATCTAAGTTCTGAACTAATTGAATCGCTTTGTCATATTTTTTCATTTTAACGCTGATGTTGATCAAAGCATTATGTTTGAGCTTATCGACTTGGATAATTTTTGCTAAATTTAGGGCTTGATCGAATTCCCCCTTTTTGGCATACTCAATTGCTATTTTGCCTAATGCACTAGATTTAAGTGTATCTTGCCAGATTGAGTTAGCTACATTAATAGCTTGTTGATAGGCTCCAGCTTTTGCATAATCAATAGCAATTGTTTGTAAAACAATATCTTTAGCTAAAGGTTGAGATATTTGTTTAGCTATCTCTAAAGCGCGGGAAAATATTGTATTAGCTTGCTGTTGCTGTCCGAGTTGGGCGTACTCAAATGCTATCTGTTCTAAAGCAATAGCTCGGTCATCGAGTTCTTGGATATTATTAGTTACTTGAATTGCTTGGGATAATATTTGATTAATTTGGTAGCGATTTCCGGTTTTGAAGGCTTTCTGTGCTATTTCAGTGAATAAATTAATTTGAGTAGAGGGAGGCTTGATGGTTGAGATTATTTGTAGAGCTTGGTTATAATCTCCTGCTGTTGCATATCCTCTAGATATTTCCATAAATGTGCTAGTTAAATTTGCACAATTATTAGAACTAGCGCAAGCTGAACAGAAGATATTAACTATGGCGATGATCGCAAAATTTCTGAAAAGCATTTTTAGCTAAACAATTATTAATAATTACTATTATTAATAATATTTATATCATTAAGTGCGACTCGTTCGTAGCCTAATACAGCTGGACTTTATACCAATCGCGCAGACATTCCCCGCGCATCCCCCTTTTTAAGGGGGACTTTGAATTTCTCCCCCTTAAAAAGGGGGTAGGGGGGATCAAGGTTTCAGGCTTTCGGTGCGTAAGTCCTGATCAAATTAAAAGACCGACGCAACGCAATTCAAGATTATCCACAAGCAATTACATATTGTGGCTGGATGACAGAAAACTATAAAAAAGCACTACAACAGCTTAAAATCCTCCAAAGATAAGCAGCAATTATACTTATTTGTGCATAGTCCTCCTGCTGTAATAGCAATGCAGAAACGCTTCAAAAGTTCTCTTACCCTGTATTGAGCGCGAAATTGATCTCTATTCTATGCAACTGTGCCTAGTTATTTATACTGATCCCTTTTACAATTTATCTACTATAATTAAACTCTTTATTTCAAAAAGCTAGAAAAACAACGTTAGCACTAGCAAATAACAGAATTTTAGCTCTTTGCTCACTTTTATTTCTACATAAAGCCATCTTTTCTTTTATATGGTACAAAATTCTGTTAAACGTCATTTCATCTATAATATGACCTTCTCTACCTAAAGATAGAGGGTGAATATAATACCATTTATAAATCAATTTTTAACATCTCTGTAGACATTTTAAATTACAATTTCAGGCGACAGGAGAAAAAATCCCTTCTACCAAACCCCTATCAAATAACAATCACAAGCAACATTATTAAATAGCAGCAAAAGAGAATTATCGTTGCAAATATCTAAGCTACAAAAGCGCCAAATTTATATATAGTCTGTATTTACATCAAATTTAACTTGCAGCATATTGCTAAATAAAAAATGAAATTTATGGATGATACAAATAAACAACAATACTTAGAATATAGATAAAAATCTTTTATATTTACTAGTGATTAAATATTTGAATGACAGCTAAAATTGCTGTTTTTCTGCGAGTTATTACGGATTTTTTATGGCAACATGAGTTGGTAGTCTGTTAAGTGTTCATCAGCAAACGTTGATTGAACACGCAAGAATCACAGGTTAGATTTGAGCCTTTTATTAATACAATTTTTACTTGGCTCTCATCTCAAATTTTCTTGCACATCAAGCTATTAGCTCGAAGAAAAGCAATCAGGGTTTAGCAGTCAGTTTTTAACTGACAATCTAGATAAAAAATTTTTGTCTAATAGCTGAAACCTGATTACTGATAGCTAACGACTAATCGCTTAAATGACCTTTACCCCTCTTATTAATGAATCAAAGATTTTGGATTAGCCTTCCTGCTGCCCTGTTAGCAACTCTGGGTACAACATTTTCTAGTTACGCCCAACCCCAGACAGCAATTGACAGTCAAACAGAAGCATTAACCCAAGCAGAGATTTCAGTAAAAACCCCAAAAGTAGAACTCGCAAGTAGCGAATCCGATCGCAACAAAGGTTATGGAAAACGCAAACGCTCTTCATCTGGAAGTGGTATGGCTTCCTGGTATGGTGCAGGTCCCGGATATACAGCCGCGCATCGTAGCTTACCATTTGGCACCCGTGTACGGGTAACAAACCTCAACAATAATCGTTCCGTAGTAGTAAAAATCAACGATCGCGGCCCATTTATCGCTGGTCGGGTGATTGATGTTTCCGGTGCTGCTGCAAGTGTTTTAGGACTCATGGATTCAGGCGTAGCACCCGTAAGTTTACAGGTTTTAGGCTCCTAATACTTAACTTATTTTGAACAGCTTTGTAGAGACGTACCATGGTACGTCTCTACATTCCCATAAGAAGAGATCTCTAATGCGTAAACCAAGAGGAATTTAAGCCCCAAGGTAGTTTATTGCTGGCTTGAGATGAATCTAAGCTAAGACTTGTAAGTTAAAGCTTTTTAGGAAAAATATTATGAGCGATCAGCCAATTCCTGGTCAAGCATTAAGCACGGATGAACCAATAGATAAAAACGATCCACATTTGGCGGAGATTATTGAGAAAATCAAACATCCTCCGTCAATTAATGACACCTTAATGGCACAAAGTAAAGACGAGCTAACTAGCAACCCAACTGTAGTGCCTGAAATGATTAACGAATCAGGAGATTTGAGAGGCGACTTAAAGCGGGACGAATAAGTGCATCTGTGCTGGTAAGGATACAATGCAATCAAGGCAGATTTCTATCTGCTTATCCTAATGTCAGCTAAATCAGACTATGCTGCCTGTCATTTACTCGGATGAGTTTCTCAATCATAAAACTGGTCGATTTCACCCAGAAAGACCAGAACGTTTAACGGCTATTGTAGAGGCATTAAAAGCTGCTCCTTGGGCAGATCAAATTGAGTGGCAGATACCGACACCACTTGTAACAAGACAAGTGATGCCTCTCTTACAACAAGTACATACCCAAAGTTATATTGAGACTGTTGCACGCATAGCCCAAGAAGGCGGCGGTAGTTTAGATGCTGATACCGCAGTCTCTCCTCAAAGTTATGATATTGCCCTACTTGCCATCAGTGCTTGGTTAGATGGGGTCGATCGCGTTTTAGCAAGTAATAACCCCGCGTTTGTCCTGTCCCGTCCACCTGGACATCATGCTGAACGTAATACTGGCATGGGATTTTGTTTATTTTCTAATGCCGCGATCGCAGCTTACTACGCCCTAACACAACAAGGAATTAACCGCGTTGCTATTCTTGACTGGGATGTGCATCATGGTAACGGTACACAAGCAATCGTTGAAACTGATCCCCGCATCGCTTACTGTTCTTTACACCAATATCCTTGTTATCCTTATACAGGCAAAGCACATGAGCAAGGACAACACCATAACGTCCTGAATTTGCCTTTACCGCCTGGTAGCACTATAGAAGTGTATCAACCTCTGTTTGAACAGAAAATCATCCCGTTTTTGAAAAACTTTCAGCCAGATTTGTTAATTGTCAGTGCAGGTTACGATGCAACTGCTGCTGATCCCTTAGCTGGAATGGCTTTGCAACCCGAAGATTACGGATTATTTACTGAGTATTGTTTACAGTTAACTCGTCGGATTTTGTTTGGTTTGGAAGGTGGCTATGACCTCAATTCCCTTGCTCAGTCAGTATTACAAACTATTCAGCCCTGCTTGGTTTAATCTTGCTTATCATCTGTTTTCTACTGCTTGAGGTGTAGCTAAAATATCTATTTCCGTATAAATACAGGGGTAACATTTTGTTACAAAAATAGATATAGTGATATCTCGGTGGAACTAAACGCCAAGTTCATAGACTATTAAAAACAGATAAGCAACAGCATTTAGCTGGAAGATGAAGCAATGACCACATACATGACTTTAGAAACAGTACTACGGATCGTTGAAAATAGCTTTTTGGTAAGTGCGATCGCGCTGATAGCAGCTTCTTATATCGGTTTAGCAATCATTGATACCTTAGAAAAATCTCATGGGCATTCTCCTAAGCCCAAATGGTTCTCCTAAGTCAACTGGTTTTTGTAACAGTATTAAAATAATTTAATTCATTAACGCGCTAAAGACCTATCCGAAAAGTGGTTGCAATTCATATTTTTAACCACAGATAGATACGAGATTGATATAGATGTTTAGTCATCTAATCGCGGATTTTTCGGATAGGCACTATGTATACGTTTTCCCATTGTCACTACAAAACCTACTGTATCCTATAGGGCTGAGGGTTGCGATCGCACTTATTTATAAATCCGAATTTCAATGCGTTTAGCTTAAAACGCATCAACAAAAGTTTTGAAACCCTCAGTCGCGGCTTTAATAGGACTTACGCACCGAAAGCCTAAAACCTAGATCCCCCTGAGCAACCCCTTAAAAAGGGGGGGGAATTCAAAGTCCCCCTTCTTAAGGGGGATGCGCGGGGGATTTAGAAGTAAGTCCTAAGATTGCACATAATGTAGAGACGTTGTATACAACGTCTCTACTCCTCACCCAACTAAACTGTGGATATTTCTGTCTTAGTCAAAACATTTGTAGCTGTATTTGTCCTTGCTGATGCCATAGGTAATTTACCAATTGTGATGGTTCTAACTAAAGGTATGGAACCATCACAAAAAAGCGGTGTTGTAGATAGAGCTAGTTTAGTAGCTACAGCAGTACTATTATTATTTGCTTTTACTGGTCAATGGATTCTGAAATATTTAGACATCAGCATGGGTTCTTTGCGGGTAGCTGGAGGACTATTGCTGTTGATTGTTGCCTTAAAAATGCTGGAAGGGGAATTAGATACACCTGTTGTAGAGCAACAGCGAGATGTAGCAATTACTCCCCTAGCTTTGCCTTTGTTGGCTGGACCAGGAACACTGACTACAGTAATGCTATTGATGTCTGAATCTCCCGATCCTTATGCTCATTTAAGCGTAGCGATCGGGATCGTATCGGCAATGTTTGTGAGTTGGTTGATTATACGTCTATCAGACCAGGTTGACAAATTAATTGGTCATTCTGGCGCAATGATTATCACCAAATTGTTAGGTTTTTTGTTAGCAGCTTTAGCAGTAGAAATCAGTAGTGCAGGTATTCGTGAATTGTTTCTTAGCTAAAAGGTGCGTTTGATCCCCCCAGCAGGGCTTAGAAAGGGGAGAGAATCCCATCCAAGTCCCCCTTTTTAAGGGGGATTTAGGGGGATCTGAATCTGACGGGTTAGCCCTCGTTCCCAGGTTGAACCTGGGAACAAATTGACCCCTGAAACAGACGCGCCATGGCGCGTCTCTACATTCCTTAAGGAACATCGATCGCAATTAAAGCATTCTCCGGTAAATAACTACGGAAACAGCCATCATCAGACAAAACCAAAATCATTTGCAAAGGATAATCTGGCTGAATATGTAAATCTGCCCAAGGTACAGCCACTTCCAAGCAACTATCAATAGCTACTTGAGCGCGACTTAAACACGGATGCCATTCCCAATGTTCCCCAGCCTCCTGAAATTGAATTGATTGCGTTAGTAGATTAATTCCTAGTTGGTGGTGGAATTGATAATTTAGAGGCGCTTCATTTGGCACATCTGCCAGTGGTATTGGGCTATTGTGCATGGTTTTCTCAGGATAAAACCACAGCAAATTTAACTCAGCAGGGCAATCAACCCCTGGTTTAACTCCCGCCTTGAAATCTAACCGCAGATAGAAGTTAAGGTGATCAAGTCCATACCAAAGGCGTTGAATGGTGCTGCTTTGGTGCATAGTACCCCGCGCCCCACCAATTTCTATCCGACCCGCTTGATCCCAATCCTGCTCATCTCCCTTTCCATCTATCATGGGATGAATAAAACTTTCAGGTTTGCGATCGCTACGTGCCTGATGAATCTCGACATATTGCTTTAATTCTGGCGGAATTGGCTCGTTTAATGCCTGATAAATAGCGCTGAGGTGTTCGCGGAATAATCCATCAAACACGGCATCTTGGTTGGAAGAATGACCTTCACCAAACCACCAAAACCAGTCAGAACCTTCTGCTGCATACAAAGCTTCCCAAGCTTCAGGATTATTTTCTTCTGTTGCTTCAGGATGGTTTGCTAAAACTTGCCGCGCTGCTGCTAATAGATCCCAAGCTTTATTCTTAGCAGGATCGCCTATCCATGTTGTCAGACTACCATCTACCCAAGAACCTGTATGTAGTTGGTCTGCGGGTAATGTTTCCGTTGCTGGGAATTGGTCGAGAAAT
This sequence comes from uncultured cyanobacterium, assembly GCA_963711165.1. GTDB lineage: Bacteria > Cyanobacteriota > Cyanobacteriia > Cyanobacteriales > PCC-9333 > Crinalium. Next base: position 34,255 of record CAVQDG010000041.1, read on the forward strand.
TCAGAAACCGTTACCAGTTTAATTTCTTTATGGTCGCTGAAAGTTTGATAGAGATGTTCTAAGAAAGGTTTACCATCTTCATGGTAATGTTCCCAGCAATTTTCACCATCTAAAGCAATTGTGACTAACCAAGGATTTTCGATAGTAGTACCACCGCCTGGTTGCCTGTGCTTGAGGGTACGTGCGATCGCTTCTAAGTGTCCCACTAAATCGCTTGCTGCCCGATGAGGTTCCATTGAACCATAGCTAAACCCAATTAAATCCGATAAACGGTGGTCGCGGAACACCATCGCCAAGTCACCATGCTCAGTTTCCAGACGATAAGGGCGATATAATAACTCTGGTTCTAAAACATTTCCCGCGCCATCACGCTGAAAGAAGCGGTTAAGCGTAGAACCCAAAATAGCTTCATCAGAACATAGCCACTTAAAACCTTGCTCCGCAACATAAGGCAAGATTGCAGGGCTAACAGCTTGTTCCGAAGGCCACAAACCACGAGGCGTTACCCCAAAGCGGTCTTTATACATATACCAAGCTTTGTTTAAATGCCTGGGAATATCCTCAGCCCATTGGAAACGATGTTGTGGCAAAGTCATATTAGGGATAGCCACCCGACCAACATTTGTATCTGCCAATAAAGGCAAAATTGGGTGAGTATAAGGAGTTGTAGTTACTTCTAGCTGCCCAGCTTCTTGCATTTTGCGGTGCTGGGGAATAATGCGACTCAGGATTTCTCGCTGTTTAGAGAAAATGCGTTGGCGATCGCTCAACGTAAAATTCTTTCCTTGCTGCAACCACTGAGCAATTTCTGGATCATCCCAAAACAAAGGATCAAACCACGCTAGATTGTGCCATGCCAGCAAGTCGCTATAATCTTGCAGAGTCCAATTTTCCAAGCACCACGCTTGTCCTTGATCCTGGCGTTGCTGATAAAGTTCTGCATAACGGGGATGGGGATCAATCAGAGTATGGTGATTTGCATCAAAAAAATGCTCAATAATAAATTGGTGTTGTTCCGCTCCTAGCTGTTCAGTTGGCGTTAGTGCCACAGTTAGATAAGGGTCTAATGCCGTACCCGCAATGTAATCTTCTAGTTGTAAAATCAGCGAAGGAACTAAGTTAACCGTTTGATGTAGCTTGGGATAGCGTTCTAGCAGCAGAATTAAATCCAGATAATCTTTAGTGCCGTGCAAACGTACCCAAGGCAAACGGTACTTACCAGGGGAAACAGAAACACTGTCACGGCATTTGTATAAAGGCTGATGCTGATGCCAGATGAAAGCGACGTATAAAGGATGAGGCATATAACTGAGAGCTTAATTAGTAAGTAGGTCAACCTACAAAATCTAAAGTCATCATCCCACCTTAAACCACTGTCTTTGGTAAGGAGAGTTGCACAACCAGGTTTTATTTAGATACCTGGCATCATCCTCATCCCAAAAGCAAAATGCGATCGCACTGTGAAACCAATAAACAATTTGCGCGATCAAGCTAATCCCCGATAAAAGCTAATCCCTGACTAATAATTTAAGTTTTGCGTATCCTCCAAGATTCCGTATTAATGCGGTAGCCTAAAATTAAAATTCATCTAGCAATTTTCAGAAAGAGTGAGGTACAAAGTAGTGCGAGCATCTTGCTCGCTAGAAATATATAGCGAGCAAGATGCTCGCACTCCTGTACCTCATAAAGCATGAAAATTGCTATATCTGCCTTTTTAAATACTGCTATCTTTTTTGTAGAAATATCAAGAAGACAGATACAAGATATCCTAGAATACTTTTCGGCAATTGATACAACTACAGATGAAGATATTCAGGAAGTAGGCGAAGATTTGGCTACAGATTTAGGTAGAGCAATGGAAACAAAAATTAGAGTTAGTCAGGTTAAAGCTCGTGATTGAGAACTTACAATGATACAAAAAGAACTAAATGAAAAGGAATTGTTAGAAATTTTAGAAGTTGCCAAGGAAGCAGAACAAAAGGCTAAAGAAATGTGCGAATCAATCGCTGTTCATGCAGAAAAGTGGCGGTGTAGGGCTGAAGCTAAACGTGCTGCAACTGCACAAAGGTAATTGCGCTTTTTGTCAAATTAATTCCGGCTAATTAATAAAGATAATAAAAAGACACCCTGGGGTGTCTTTTATACTAGCTGCTGAAATTAATAAACTTGCTCAACCTCAGCAATTTCAGGAATAAACTCCAGCAAACGTCGCTCAATTCCCATTTTCAGTGTCATAGCTGAACTAGGGCAAGAACCACAAGCGCCCTGTAGCCGTAGTTTAACGATTGGACCATCTATCTCTACAAGTTCAACATTTCCACCATCAGACATTAAGTAAGGACGCAAATCATCCAAAACTTTTTCTACATTTTCAGTAGTTAGTTCCATTGTTTGTGTTGCAGACATCTTTTACCTCTATGAAGTGCGATTGTGCTACCCGTAGGCAGCTATTTTGATCCTAGTCCACCCGCAAAATAAAAGGGTGTGGTTACCAGCATAGGGAGCTAAACAACTGCTGGTTGTAGCAATTTGACATTTTTATAGTTAAACTCGGTCGTAGTCTGCTGACCTTGCTCAGTTGAATGCACTACTTGACGATTCATCACATAATAATCGCCCATCTGCTCGTAACTATCTTCAAACTTTAATTCTTTAATCAATTCATTGGTTTGAGGATTACGGAAGATCACATCATAGCCAGTTGACACATAACCAATTCCAGTATCCAAGCTTTCCTTGGTATCAATTACAAAAGCCATGCGACCCATAACCCGACTAACTTGGCAAATTTCCTTACCCCTAATTTTATAGTTAGATCCCATCGCGTCCCCTTTGACGAGGATTTCTAAAGCACCTGTATCGTCTTGGCTGCCTAAACTAAACTCATTTTTACCATGAGCTTTTTCAAAAAATGACCGTTTGCGGTGGGTGACTACATCCCTGAGTTGGGTATATATACTTTCTTGGACAGTTTCATCTTCTATCCCTGTAACTTCCACGCTCAAGTCTTTATTGATGCGAATTTTACCCGTGTAAACTTCCTCACCTTGCTTGAGTTCTATATCTGCACTGTAACCAGGAAAATTTTCGTCCCAAGTATAGCGGTTTTCGTAGGCAACCTGAAATAAATCACGGGCGTTTTTTTGTTCTGTCATGATATCTTGATAAAATCTACTTCTTGTTTAGTTTAAAAAGCTTTGCTGTTTTTAGGCAGTAGACATCTGGGTTCATTGAATGTAGAGACGCGCCATGGCGCGTCTCTACAAGGGTTATAGGTAACGCACCTTTAATTTTTGGAGATGTCTAGTAAACAGCAAATTTTAATCTGCTAACTGTCACCTGATTTAATCGTTCCATTCCCCTCTAGGCGGTACAGGCGGGTTGCGGGGTAGTGAACGGGTCAATTCTTCATCTGGAGTTGTTTCACCTCGAAGCCACTGTCTAATGGCTGTTTCAATCACCTTACTAGGATCATTAGTCAGGTGTTTGATTTGATTTAAAAGTTCTGGATCTAGACGGATAGAAATTTCTGTTTTGTCAGTCGCAGACTGGGAAGATAAGGCGCGATCGTTCATAGGTAGTAAAAATTTAAGAAGATTTTAAATAGCAACTTAGGGGGCGGTTGATGCTGTCGGCTGGACATGGATAATTCCAGAATAGTTGATTTAGGGCTAACACTGCTATTAAGTTAAGTAGCTGGGTAGAAATAAACTTAACCTGGTCATGGGTCATGGGTCATGGGTCATCGACAACCTTACTGCCAATATCAGGTGACTTCCTGCTACTATCTGCGGATAGACAACAGAAAGATTAAAATACATTAAGCCTACGCAAATTTTTATTGCTGCTCAGTATACTGCTGGTCTTTATATCTTATGACTGACGTTCCCGTTTCTCGTATTCGTAATTTTTGCATCATTGCCCACATCGATCACGGAAAATCGACATTAGCAGACCGCCTCTTGCAAACTACAGGTACTGTACAAGCCCGTGAGATGAAGGAACAGTTCCTCGACAACATGGACTTGGAACGGGAACGTGGGATTACTATTAAGCTGCAAGCAGCGCGGATGAACTACACAGCCTTAGATGGCGAGCAATACGTCCTAAACTTGATTGATACCCCTGGTCACGTAGATTTCTCTTATGAGGTCTCGCGCAGTCTGGCAGCGTGTGAAGGAGCGCTGTTAGTAGTAGATGCTTCCCAAGGGGTAGAAGCGCAAACTCTCGCTAATGTTTATCTTGCCCTTAATCATAATCTAGAGATTATTCCAGTCCTTAACAAAATAGATTTACCAGGCGCTGAACCAGAGCGAGTTAAATCTGAGATTGAGGAAATTATTGGGCTTGATTGTAGTGGTGCAATTCTGGCTTCTGCAAAAGAAGGTGTTGGGATTAATGAAATTCTCGAATCTATTGTTCACCTAGTCCCACCGCCAAGCGATACAGTAGCTCAACCATTACGGGCATTAATTTTTGATAGTTACTACGATAGCTATCGCGGTGTGGTGGTGTACTTCAGAGTGATGGATGGGACAGTCAAAAAAGGCGATCGCATCCGCCTCATGGCTACTGGTAAAGAATGCCAGATTGATGAATTAGGTGTACTTTCACCTACCCAGGTACAACTAGATGAACTTCATGCAGGGGAAGTAGGTTATCTCGCTGCGGCAATTAAAGCCGTAGGAGATGCCCGTGTTGGCGACACATTTACTCTTGTTAATGCGCCAGCAACAGAAGCTTTACCTGGTTACACCGAAGCGAAACCAATGGTATTTTGTGGCTTGTTCCCTACAGATGCCGATCAATACCCAGATTTGCGAGAAGCACTGGAGAAACTTAGACTTAATGATGCTGCACTCAATTATGAGCCAGAAACCTCTAGCGCAATGGGATTTGGTTTCCGGTGTGGTTTCTTAGGCTTGCTGCACATGGAAATTGTTCAAGAGCGGTTAGAGCGAGAATACAATCTGGATTTAATTACTACTGCTCCTTCTGTGGTTTATCGGGTAACAACTATTAAAGGAGAAGTATTATACATTGATAATCCCAGCAATTTGCCCGATCCTCAACACCGAGACAAAATTGAAGAACCTTATGTCAAAGTAGAGATGATTACGCCAGAAGAATACGTCGGCACACTGATGGAATTGTGTCAAAATCGGCGTGGCATCTTCAAAGATATAAAGTATTTAACCCAAGGGCGGACAACCTTAACTTATGAGTTACCACTAGCAGAAGTGGTGACAGACTTTTTTGACCAGATGAAATCTCGCACACGCGGTTACGCCAGCATGGAATATCAAGTAATTGGCTATCGCGAAAATACCCTGGTTAAATTAGACATCATGATTAATGGTGATCCAGTCGATGCTTTAGCAATGATTGTTCATCGGGATAAAGCCTATAATGTTGGTCGGGCAATGGCAGAAAAATTAAAAGAATTAATTCCCCGCCATCAATTTAAAGTACCGATTCAAGCAGCTATTGGTAGTAAGGTAATTGCCAGTGAACAAATTCCGGCATTAAGAAAGGATGTGTTGGCAAAATGTTACGGTGGTGACATTTCCCGAAAGAAAAAGTTATTGCAAAAGCAAGCAAAGGGTAAGAAGCGGATGAAATCTGTCGGTACGGTTGATGTACCGCAAGAAGCATTTATGGCGGTACTACGTCTGGATCAGGGATAACTTTTTTCAACACAAAACGCCCCAGAATATATTTTTGGGGCTACTCGAACTAAATCAGTACTTACGCAGAGATCCCCCTAAATCCCCCTTAAAAAGGGGGACTTGGAATTCCCCCCCCTTAAAAAGGGGGGTAGGGGGGATCTAGGTTTCAGGCTTGCGGTGCGTAAGTCCTATAAATATTGAGTGCGTAGCGTGTCAATATTTTTCTAATGGATGGGAAAAATATATTTGTGTTAGACAGCAAAGCAGTCTAAGGTTAATTTGGAATACCAATTCACACATCAGTTAATTTTAAAATAATGCGAATTTTAGTTACAGGTGGAGCAGGTTTCATTGGTTCCCATTTGATCGATCGCTTGATGGCAGAAAATCATGAAGTTATTTGTTTAGATAACTTTTACACTGGCACTAAGCGCAATATCTTGAAATGGCTGGATCATCCCTATTTTGAATTAATCCGCCATGACATTACTGAACCAATTCGACTAGAAGTAGATCAAATTTATCATCTCGCTTGCCCTGCTTCTCCTGTTCACTACCAATACAATCCAGTTAAAACGGTTAAAACTAATGTTATTGGTACGCTAAATATGTTGGGTTTAGCCAAGCGTGTGAAGGCAAGATTCTTGCTGAGTTCTACGTCTGAGGTTTATGGCGATCCCGATGTGCATCCCCAACCCGAAGAATATCGCGGAAACGTTAATCCCATCGGCATTCGTTCCTGTTACGATGAAGGCAAGCGAATTGCAGAGACGCTATCATTTGATTACCATCGCCAAAATAATGTAGATATCCGTGTAGCTCGCATTTTCAACACCTATGGAGATCGGATGTTGGAAAATGACGGGCGGGTTGTTAGTAATTTTGTGGCGCAAGCCTTGCGAGGAATACCGTTAACTGTATACGGCGAAGGTTCACAAACTCGCAGTTTTTGCTATGTTTCAGACTTGGTAGATGGTTTGATACGGTTAATGAATGGTGATCATATTGGTCCAATTAATTTGGGGAACCCAGATGAGTACACTATTTTAGAACTGGCGCAAAAAATTCAACAGATGATCAATCCTGATGCTGAAATAATATATAAACCGCTACCACAAGATGATCCTCGTCAGCGACAACCAGATATTACAAAAGCGAAAACTTTGTTGGGTTGGCAACCTACTATTCCTTTGGAATCAGGGTTAAAACTAACAATAGATGATTTTCGCGATCGCTTAGAATTAACTCACCCGCAGCTTACTGCATCGACATAGATTAAATTAACCCTACAGGGAAGGTAAGCTAAGACGCATTTAAATTTAATATGGCTAGCGAGCGAGACGCTCGCACTACAAGCACTTGACAATAATTAACAGTTGAATTTAAATGCACAACAGCTTATCTTCCCTTATTCCCAACTTATCTTAATATTTTAAGGATTTCACCCCATGCGTGTTTGTGTTATTGGTACTGGTTATGTTGGCTTAGTAACTGGGGCTTGCCTAGCTCATATCGGACATCATGTTATCTGTGTTGATAATAATGAAGAAAAAGTCAAATTAATGAAGGCTGGACATTCCCCGATCTATGAGCCAGGATTGTCAGAAATTATGCAATCTGCAAGTAGTGCTGGGAAACTAGAATTTACTTCAGATTTGGCTGCTGGGGTGGCGCATGGAGAAATATTATTTATTGCTGTCGGTACACCTGCTTTACCAAATGGTGAAAGTGATACCCGCTATGTGGAAGCGGTGGCGCGTGGGATTGGTGAACATCTAGATAGCAGTTATAAGGTAATTGTAAATAAATCCACTGTACCGATTGGATCGGGTGATTGGGTGCGGATGATTGTGCTTGATGGTGTTTTAGAACGCCAAAAGTCTTTAGTGGGTGCAGGTGGCGTTGCTTTGGATGAGAAGGTGGCAGAAATGGCTGCGGACTTTGATGTAGTTAGCAATCCAGAGTTTTTGCGGGAAGGTTCAGCTATTTACGACACTTTTAATCCAGACCGGATTGTGTTAGGTAGCAATAACAAGAGAGCGATCGCAATGATGCAAGAACTCTATACTCCCATTGTCGAGCGTCAGTATGCAGAAGACAAGTCTTTACCACCAATACCAGTAGTGGTGACAGATATTAGTTCTGCTGAGATGGTTAAATATGCTGCCAATGCTTTCTTAGCTACTAAAATTAGTTTTATTAATGAAATAGCGAATATCTGCGATCGCGTTGGTGCAGATGTCACCCAAGTTGCTCAAGGAATTGGTCTTGATTCTCGCATCGGTAGCAAATTTTTACAAGCAGGTATTGGTTGGGGTGGTTCATGTTTCCCTAAAGATGTCTCAGCCTTAATCCATACAGCCGATGACTATGGCTACGAAACTCATCTGCTCAAAGCTGCTGTTAATGTTAATCAACGCCAGCGTTTAATTGCTGTTGAAAAACTTCAGCAAGTTCTAAAAATTCTCAAAGGTAAAACTGTCGGATTACTTGGATTAACTTTTAAGCCAGATACAGATGATATGCGAGATGCACCCGCACTTAATATTATTGAACATCTCAACCGTTTAGGAGCCAAAGTCAAAGCTTACGATCCGATTGCATCTCAAAGCGGTATGCGTCATGGTTTGGGTGGTGTGATGGTAGAAACTGATCCAGAACGCTTGGCTGATGGCTGCGATGCCTTAGTACTGGTGACAGAATGGCAGCAATTTCGTCAGCTAGACTATCAAAAAATGGCTACTTTGATGAATAATGCTGTGATAATTGATGGTCGTAACTTCCTTGATCGCGAAGAATTAGAAAGTGCTGGTTTCCGTTACGTGGGAATTGGTCGCTAGATCAATTAACAATTAACAATTACCCATTAAGTATGTGGGCATAAATAAACGGTAGGAGTGGTTTTCACTCTGGAGCCATTCACCAGTCCCCAGTAAAGAGTGATGGCTCTTTAACGTTTAATTTTATTTACCCACATACTCACCGTTTTGGCTCCAGATATCCTGGGCAATCTAGGCATACTCAACCTCAAAGTTAGTAATAAATCTTTGAGTTGTTTCCGGTATAGAAGTCGCTTCGAGATATAACCGAGTTGCTTCTTTCAAATTAGAGACCGCTTCTTCTAGCGTTTCCCCCTGATCGATCGTACCAACTTCTGGGCATTGTGCCACATACATATCTTCTTCTTTGTGAACAATGGCTGTAAAAACTTTGGTTTTCATGCACTAGGAGTATCCTTATTCATCTATTAGTTAAGGTGGTTAATGATAACCACCTTTTTTATTATTGGCATTTTTTTATTTTAAACTTATTTGGTAATTTATCAGTCACTCTTTTTAGTCGCAATAAAAGCAATGCCACAAGAAATAATAAATGCTGTCACAAACAGGGGAGTAGAATTCTTCCAATCAAACACACCCCCGCCCACCTTGAAAGCAACTATTGATACACAAATCAAAAAGGAAATAAATATAAACGTAATTACAACACCCTCAAAAAAACTAAAACTATTTTTATCCTTCATTGCTTAAATTTATCCTGCTCAGGGTGAAGATCAACGGCACAGAATTAGGTTTTATTCAGATAAGTGATGATTAGGTAAGTAGGTCAACCTATAATTTAACGTAAAATCCCAAACCCTCCTTGAAGGGCAAGGAGGGAAATTAGGTAAAATTTTTTGTGGATATTATCTCTCACTACTTAACTGATAGCTGACCGATGAATGCTTACTAATATACAGTGAAAGAATTGACGACTTGCTTTAAAAGCGATCGCACTTTTTGCCAACGCTTTTCGGTAGTGGAAGCGTTGAATATATAAAGTTTACCTCGGCTGATGGCAACACTGGCTAAGTTGTGTCGTTCTTGATTAGGAAGTTTAACCGCGTATTCCAACATATAATAATTTTTAGTCCCAACTTCACGGGCTTCGGCATTAACTAATTCTGCTGTACGTCCAGAATCAGGGGGTGCGATTGCACTTTTTCCTAGTTTATAACCAACTTCCCCAGGTGTACCTAAATCAGCTAGGGTTTTGTCCCTAGATACTGGGCTAATTACCACACTGACGTTTTCACTCGGCTCGATGATATCGTGGAAAACAATATCTGCGCCCTTATTTACCTTGACAGCAACCCAGCCATTAGGATAGAAAAACCTATAGCTGTCAGTAGTATCTTCATATCGTTGAAATCCGTTGGCACTTGCGTGGCTCATACCCAGTTGCAGACTTAAACTAAATACCAGCAGTAAAATTACGGCAATTCGTTTCAGCATTTGCCTTTTCCTTTAAAACCTTGGAGCGATCAGATTAATCATTCTCTCACGGCTAGACTACCTGAAAGCTGTAACATTGTTGATTAGACCAATGAGCATAAATCCGAAAAACCCCTCCCCAGCCCTCCCCGAAACGGAGAGGGAGCAAGATTTCTTCCCCCCGCATCGGGGGGAAGGAGGGGGTCAATTTGACTTTTGCTCATTGGTGTATTGTTTCCTAGCACCATGTAGAGACGCTTCTGCATTGCGCGTCTCTACAGAGGGTGATGGTGTTTCCTACAACACTTCGATTAGCGCATTAATATTATTAACAGCTACCGCCCAATTTACTAGCTATGAAGATTAGTCGTCTAAATATTGTGATTGCACAACAGCCAAAAACAAGTAAACTCCAGCAGAAAACGATTTTTGGGGCTTTGGCATTTATGCCTTTTGCCTTGATATTCGCTGTAATGACACCAATGCAGGCACAACTGCCAATTCAGTTTCCAATCGTAGTGGCGCAAGCCAAGCCACAGGTAAGTGCTGTACTTTTATATAATCGCGGTGTCGATCAGCTAGAAAATGGCGATTATAAGGCAGCGATCGCACTTTTTGACGAAGCGATTCAAATAAATTCCAAAGATGCTGATGCTTTCTATAACCGCGCTTATGCCTACAGTTTATTAGGCAGTTACTCAGCAGCAATCAAAGATTACACCCAAGCAATAAACCTTAAGCCAGACTTCGGCGATGCTTATTCTAATCGTGCCTATGCTTACTATGTTGCAGGTAATTATAAGAGTGCGATCGCCGATTGTACACAAGCAATTCGCATTAATCCCAAAAATGCTGATGCCTATATTTACAAAGGTAATGCTTATGATGATTTAGGAGAACATCTTGCTGCAATTGAAAATTATAATCAAGCTTTAAACCTTGACCCGAAAAATGCTAAAGCTTACTACAATCGCGCTTTAGGCTACAATCGCCAGAATAACCATCTTAAAGCAATTGAGGATTATACCCAGTCAATACGTCTGGATACTGAGTTTGCAGAAGCTTACTATAACCGAGGTGTTAGTAGTTTACAACTAGGAAAAAAGCCAGAAGCAATAGAAGATATTCGCAAAGCCGCAGATCTTTACCTTACTCAGAAAAAGACCCAAAATTATCAAAGTGCGATCGCGCTAGTCAAACAGCTTCAGCAAACTCAATGAAACAGTAAACAGTGAACAGTGAACAGTGAACAGTAAACAGTAAACAGTAAACAGTGAACAGTAAACAGTGAACAGTAAACAGTAAACAGTAAACAGTGAACAGTGAACAGTGAACAGTAAACAGTAAACAGTGAACAGTAAACAGTGAACAGTAAACAGTAAACAGTGAACAGTAAACAGTAAACAGTAAACAGTAAACAGTAAACAGTAAACAGTAAACAGTAAACAGTAAACAGTAATCATGGCTTTTGGTGGGGGATTCAAACCCGCCCCTAAGCGCTCCACAAAGATTTAAAATCAAGTTGGGGTCTTAAACCCAAGGATAAAAACACTCACTGTTTACTATTAACAGATAAGCTGTTTACTGATAATTCCGCAGAAGTAGAGTCAATAGTGAAAGCTATTGATAATGAGGCAACGAAATTTATACATTCTTGCTCCCTCTGCCTCCTCTGCCTCCTCTGCCAAAAAAGGGAAAATGTAAAAAACTACACCTCCTCCCTCCTCCCTCCTCCCTCCTCTCACCCTCTATGATTATTATCGTTATGGGAGTCACTGGTAGTGGTAAAACAACCATTGGTAAGCAACTTGCAGCTTTACTCAACTGGGACTTTTATGATGCCGACTCTTTCCACTCACCAGCAAATATTAAGAAAATGAGCTACGGTATTCCTCTAAGCGATGCAGATCGGATACCGTGGTTGTTATCACTTGAACAAGCCATTGACAGTTGGTTACAAGAGGAGAAAAATATTGTCTTAGCGTGTTCGGGATTGAAAGCTACCTATCGTCAAATTCTGTTGCGTGATGCAGAATCTGTACGCCTAGTTTACCTCAAAGGTAGCTTTGAGCTAATTAATCAGCGACTTAGCAACCGCAAAAACCACTTTATGAATCAAGAATTACTCCAAAGTCAGTTTGATGCTTTGGAAGAACCAACATTACAGGAAAGTATTTGGGTAAATATATCACAACCGCCAGCAGTTTTAGCACAGCAGATCATCGACAAGCTGCAAATCTCAGATTAGACTAACTTAAAAACTTATAAGTTTATTAATAAATTTAATTATGTATGTAGATCCGCAAAAAATCACCGCCGAAAAATCAAGTATGCTGCATTCGTCTAATCGGATGCTAGAAACTATACTGCGCGATCGCTATAAAATTCTTAAACAGTTAGGAAGTAGACAATTTTGTGATACCTACTTAGCTAGAGACGAGGATCTCCCAGAACAACCTTTGTGCGTTGTTAAACAACTCAGTCCAAAAGATATTGACCCCTTATTTTGGACAACTGCCAAAAGATTATTCACTACTGAAGCTGAAGTATTACAGCATTTGGGTAAACACGATCAAATTCCCCAGCTTTTAGCTTTATTTCAAGAAAATCAAGAATTTTATTTAGTTGAAGAATTTATAGAAGGTAATGACTTAAGCGAAGAAATAGCAGTAGGTAAACGGTGGAGTGAGGAACAAGTTATTGTATTTCTTTACGAGATTTTAGGAATATTAGCTTTTGTTCATCAAAATCATGTCATTCACCGGGATATCAAGCCATCAAATTTAATTAGGCGCAAACAAGATGGCAAAATAATTATAATTGATTTTGGTGCAGCAAAACAAATTTCCACTGATATCGCTAATTATAAAGGGCAGGTAAGCTTCACAGTTGCTATTGGTACTCCTGGTTATGTAGCAAACGAACAAGCCAATGGGAATCCCAAATTTAATAGTGATATTTATGCTACCGGAGTAATTGCTATTGAGGCGCTTACAGGAATACATCCTTTACCAAAAGATACAAATACAAATGAAATTATCTGGCGTAACCAAGTTAATATTAACCCGGCATTAGCAGATATCTTAGATCAAATGGTGCGCTACGAATTCCAAGAGCGCTACCAATCAGCAGATGAAGTTTTGCAAGCGCTTCAAAGTGTATATAGTCAAAAAATAGCTTCATCAAATTTAGTAATTGCCCCTCCAGTATTATCATTAGCACCTGTTCAAATTACCCAGCAACCACAAGCACCAGTCAATAAATGGTCGAGAGGTGATTTAATTGCTGCTTCAGCGCTGTTTTTTGCATTACTAGCATTTCTCTCTACATTAATTCAGTTACCTATATTTATTAAACTCTTAAAAGAAAATCAAGTAAGGAATATAGCTTACCAACAAACACAACCACAACTTGATACTAAGTGGATTGATTATCACAATGTCGAGCAAGGTATCAAAATAAAATATCCCGCAAACTGGGAAAGACAAGACCTCCAAAACCCTGTAACAGCAGAGGTAGTAATATTTCTACCTGCTCAAGAAAACGACAAAAATACATTCCCCACAAAGCTAGTTATTAAAGTTGAAGATTTATCACAACGACCTATGGCATTAGATGAATATACAAGTTCAGCTATTTGGGAAATCAGGCAATTTCTGCAAGATGCTAATATTATTAACTCTACTTCAGCTACTTTGGCACATCGTCCAGCCCATAAAATTGTTTACAGTGGAAAATATCAACAATCGAATTTAGTTACAAACATGGAAGTATGGGCTTTAAAAAATAATAAGGTTTATAGTATTACTTATTCAGCCGAATCAGAAAAATATTCAGAATCTTTAGAAACGGCTCAACAAATGATTAAGTCTTTTGAAATTGATTAAAATTGACAAGTAACTCAATTGACTTTGAGGTAGGAAGCTTGGGTAAGACAGAAGTATCTAATTCAATTTCTTGTAGCAACTGTTTTAAATTAACGTAAGCTTCGCCCTCATAGTAGAAAATCAGTGAACGTGAACGGCTACTCAATTCTATAGGTTTACCTGCTGCCCGCGCCCTCAGATTTAGTAACCTTTCTAGAACTAGCTGAGAATCGCTGCCAGTTTGGAGAGTTAGAATCACTGCATTGTCCTTACACTCGCCACCTTGATAGCTAGCAATGCACAGAACAGGGTATCGGTTGACAATACCAGTTCTAATAAATTTTAAAGTGCCGTTGTCGCTGAACCTTTGAAACTTGGCAGAAACATCCTGACACCGACGCATAGGGGTGTAGTTGCCACTGCTGAAGTCATTTGAAACCCAGCGAATCATTGGTACTTCCCCGCGTGAGGTTTGAACCAAAGTCGCTGGTACATCGTTGCTTGTGCCACAAAAGAAAGTATTGCCCTCAGCATAGCTGGGTTGAATAATAGTAGCAGTTTGAAGAAGTGCGATCGCACTTACACTCACTGCCTGTGCAAATAACCTAGTTTTCATAGTAATGCTACGGTTTGCCAAAAATCGTGTTGATTAATTAGTATTATCTAAATATTTAGGCAGCTTGAGGCGGTTTCTCAATTACTAATTCCATAGTACTGCACAAGGAATATTTGCAAAAGGTCGGATTATTCTTCGACAAGGAGAAGTAATTTTAGCAGCTTCAGAACCCCGCGCGGATGCTTTGGCTGTTGCTCAATCTACGATCAGGCTTGGAAAATTAAGCCAGATTTACCTGAAACTTGGAATAATAGGGGAATTGCCTTAACTAATCTGAAACGGTATCCAGAAGCGATCGCAAATGAAGAAAAAGCAATTAAAATTAAGCCAAATTACCAACTGGCTATTGAAAACCGCAAGCAAGCGCAACAACAAATAGGGAATTAACTAATTGTCCGCTAATATTATTAAATTCTTTATTCGTCGCAGATTGTTAACACTTGTGGTTGGCAACGTTTAATCCTAACTTTTATTCCTCGCGCTCCTTCACCTTGAAGATCTTCAATATATCCAGAGCAATGTTTATTTGCCTCCCTGAGATTATCGAAATCTCCAAAATAATAGGTACAACTAGGGTAAGTTGTCTTAATTTCTACCCACCAATCTGTGTTAAAACCTTCCCTAAAGCCTATAACTATATTTTTAAGAATGCTGAGGCTTTTTATCAAAAACTGCATAGCTATTTCGCTCTGATGGTGAATTATAATGCCCAATTCCTTTGAACAGATAGCTTGAATCATTGCTTTTTGCTGGATTTCCTGCCTAATAGTATGATCGCGGGAAAAACTGGACTGTCATTCCTAGTCCAGCTAAGTCTTAAGGATTTTGCACTGAATATTGGGCATCTATATTGAAGAATAAATTGATATTGTTAGTTTGTTATCTCTCTCTAGATAGATGTCATTATTTGTATGATTTATCAGTTTAAAGTGAGATGGCTGATTTTTATTGATACCTAAAATCTAGAACTGATTGTGATCCCAGAATTTACTTATTTCTAATGAAGGAGAATGTAATCAGCCGATTTTATACAAAAGAGAGATGTTTTTAAAAGTAATACTAGACAATATCAGATCAGCACCTCTAATTAGGGAGCGTCTAAATGTTGAGTTTTTCTCAGAAAACTATAATTAGTCAATTTATTGCGCTAATTTCTAGTGCTGTTATTGGTGTCTGCTTAATAATTTTAGCTTACTCGTTAGCCTAACCAGCAATTATATAGCTTATATAGCAATTAATTATCAAATCCCGTTCATTTAAATCAGAAAATACTCAACTGTGTAGTTGGGTTGACGCAGGAAACCCAACATTTCCCAAATTTGGTTACATTTTGCTCTCGCCTCAATCCAACTAAAAAATTTGTTAATACTTATGCAAAAGGTTGAATAATTATAGATTAAGGAGAAAGTTGCTAGCAGCTGTAATAAGCAGTTAAATCAAAATAGGCTCCCAATTGCTGAATCTTATTTGCGTAAATTTGTTTCCCCACAAGCAGCAGCGATTGATACTGATATTGATAATTGTTAATTGTTAATTGAAACCGTGACCGATCAAAATTCACTATCTTCATCATTAAACGAAAACCGCTCTCAAAAAGCGATCGCATATTCCCGTGTCATTCACCTTAGCCATATAATTCATCAGCATATCCCACGCTGGGATAACGATCCACCTGTAGAATTTACCACCGTTGCACAGCTAGAAACTGATGGTTATTACCTGCGACGTTTCTCCCTCGGCGAACATAGTGCAACCCATATTAATGCGCCCAACAGTTTTTATCCTACTGGTGTAGGAATCGATCAATATCCTGCCGAATCCCTAGTTGCATCAGCAGTAGTAATTGATATTTGTCCCTCTGTTTCCGTTAATTCTGATTATGCCTTAACTCCTGACGATATCTCCTTATGGGAGCAACAATATGGCAACATCCCGCCAGAAAGTGTAGTTATTTTATACACAGGATGGCAAGAAAAGTGGCAAAATCCTACTGCATTTATCAACAAAGATTCATCTGGTAGCTTACATTTTCCTGGTTTTAGCAGTGAAGCAACAGAATTTTTACTAACTCAACGGCAAATATCTGGTATTGGAATAGATACTCATGGAGTAGATGGAGGTCAAGATACTAGCTTTGCTACTAATCGTCTAGTATTAGAACAAGCTGGGATCGTACTAGAAAATCTCACCAACCTAGATCAACTACCTGCGATCGGTACTACATTAATTATCGGCATCCTGCGTCTGGAAAATGGTTCTGGAACACCCGCAGCAGTAATCGCTTTGATACCCTGAAACTTTTATAGAGCTAAATTCGTTTATATATATAAACTTGGAGCCTATGTTTCAAAGTGCTTTTAAGAGATTTTAACCGCAGATAAACGCAGATAAACGCAGATAAATGCCGAGATTTTCTGTGATTAATTTATGACTTACGCACGAGCGCCAACTTTATTCTCAGATCTCATCCCTAGATCTCTGGCAAAAGTCGATAAAATCAAAGCTACATCTGCGTTAATCTGCGTTAATCTGTTTTCATCTGCGTTCTAAAAAACCAAAATTGCGATTTTAGCAACAACTCAACATTATTAATCCCCAACCTATTCAGATTTAACTTAATTAGTCTCGGTGTGAGAAAGAGGTTATATGCGCGTCTTACTACTTTATCCCCTGTTTCCCAAAACATTTTGGTCTTACGAAAAAATTCTAGAATTAGTTAACCGCAAAGTTTTGTTGCCACCACTAGGATTAGTCACCGTAGCAGCAATTTTGCCTCAAGAATGGGAATTTAAACTGGTTGACCGCAATATCCGCCCCGTTACAGAAGCAGAATGGCAGTGGGCAGATATGGTCATTATCTCAGCAATGATTGTCCAGCAACAAGATTTGTGCGACCAGATTCGGGAAGCAAAACGACGTGGTAAGCAAGTAGCAGTAGGAGGTCCATATCCTACCTCTGTACCAGAAGAACCCCTAGCAGCAGGGGCAGATTTTCTAATTTTGGATGAAGGAGAAATCACACTGCCAATGTTTGTTGAGGCAGTACAAAGAGGCGACACTAAGGGAATTTTCCGATCCAATGGTGAGAAACCAGATGTTACAGATACTCCTGTCCCGCGCTTCGAGTTGTTGGAGTTTGATGCTTACGATTCCATGTCGGTTCAGTTTTCGCGGGGTTGTCCTTTCCAGTGCGAATTCTGCGACATTATTGTTCTCTATGGTCGCAAACCACGTACTAAAGCACCCGCCCAATTATTAGCAGAATTGGATTATCTCTATGAATTAGGATGGCGACGTGGTGTATTCATGGTTGATGATAACTTTATTGGCAATAAACGCAATGTGAAGTTATTGCTCAAAGAGTTAAAAGTATGGATGGCAGAACATAAATATCCGTTCAAGTTTAATACGGAAGCGTCTGTTGACCTTGCTCAAGATCAAGAAATGATGGACTTGATGGTAGAGTGCAACTTTGATGCTGTATTTCTGGGGATTGAAACGCCAGATGAGGATAGCCTACAACTAACGAAAAAGTTTCAAAATACTCGTACTTCTTTGGTTGAGTCTGTGCAATCTATTACTAAAGCTGGATTGCGACCAATGGCTGGGTTTATTATCGGTTTTGATGGGGAAAAAGCAGGCGCAGGCGATCGCATTGTCCGCTTTGCAGAACTAACAGGTATTCCTAGCACAACTTTTGCAATGTTACAAGCTTTGCCAAATACCGCACTTTGGCATCGACTAGAAAAAGAAGGGCGGTTGTGGAAAAAAGGCGGAAACATTAACCAAACTACGTTGATGAATTTTGCTGCCACTCGTCCCCTAGAAGATATTGCTAGGGAATACGTGGAAGCTTTCTGGACTTTATACGATCCTGAACTTTATTTAGATCGCACTTATCGCTGCTTCTTAATGTTGGGTGCGCCCAAGGTAAAAGCACCGTTTAAAATGCCTGAGTGGGTAGATTTACGCGCCTTATTAATTGTGATTTGGCGACAAGGCGTTAAACGTAATACTCGTTGGAAATTCTGGCATCATTTATTCAGCATTATTAAGCACAATCCTGGCGTTTGGGAACATTACATCACTGTTTGCGCCCACAATGAGCATTTCCTAGAATATCGCCAAATTGTCCGTGACGAAATTGAAGCGCAAGTAGCTGAGTATTTATCTGAAGAGGAAACATTAAAAACTCAAATACCAGCAGAAAATGTAGTGGGTGCGATCGCTAGTTAATTATCTTTGCTTGAGATAACTAAAATTAAAAAGCGTTAACCCCTCCCCGTGTACGGGGAGGGGAATTTAGTTTGATCAGATAAATATTTTGCACGCTTTAGCTTTGCATATCTGTGAAGTCGGCTCCTAGCCCTAACCAATCTCGTAAAGACTGTTCCAACTTTTCAGCATCAGAGTCAGTTAATTTGCCTATAGTTGCAACAACCAAGCTTTGGTTCACTGTATATAAACCACGCTTCACTGCTGTTGGCACGTTAAGTCCTGCTGTTGACCACTCAGAAAGAACAAATTCACCCTCAAGTAACGGCTTAGTTTTGCTTGTTAGTGGAGTGATAAAAATATCCTGAGATTTATGTGGCGTACTCACAATCACTGCAGGTCTTACTTTTGAATTTGATAAATCTGAAAAGGGATATCGAACCAAAATAATGTCATTTTTCAAGTATTTGGGCATAGATATCATCCTCTGTGTTATCCCAGACGGTATCAAGTGAAACTTCGCTTGCTTGAAGCCAAAACTCAGTTTCATCTTCTGGTAAAAGCGTAACTAAAACTTTTGTCCCTTCAGGAAGTTCAGTTTTCTCTAGTAATTCTATTCTTCCTTGTCGGACGGTAGCCCAAAGCGTTTTTAGCATATTCCGTAAACCCTTATAACTGGTTATAATCCAGTGGTTTTGCACGCCCCTCAGCAATTTCCTGTTTAGCACGTCGTGCAGCCGCAATTAGCTGCGGTTGAGTTTTCTGGAATGATTTATCCCACTGAACCTCATCTTGTTCATACTTTATCATTGTTACTAAAGTAGCGATACTCTTTCAGAGTCGCTACGTGATCGCATTTGATGACATCACAGATATTTACTCCAATCCTGCTACCTAGATCCAATTTTAACCAACTATCCTGTTTGTATTAAAAAATAAAATCAGCGCGATCG
Source organism: uncultured cyanobacterium (assembly GCA_963711165.1). Lineage (GTDB taxonomy): Bacteria > Cyanobacteriota > Cyanobacteriia > Cyanobacteriales > PCC-9333 > Crinalium. The sequence continues at coordinate 53,827 of CAVQDG010000041.1, forward strand.
CAGCTAAAAAATGCGGTCGCGCTGATACTTGTTACAGCTATCTATCAAATTCTCAATTTGTTAATTTTTTTGCCCTTAGCAATAAACATAAGCCACAGACTCACTTTAGTTAAATCAACTAAAAGCAAAACTATGACTTGCTATTTTATTTATATTTACTGTAAATTTTTAGCAATTAGCCAACGCTAGAAACTGAAGCTGCCACAAATATTAAACCACTAACTAGAGCGATCGCAGCAACTCCCATAAATAGATAATTGCGTTTTTGATTATCTGTTGGTGGTTCAGCTTGATACATTTTAGGCTCAGATGCGAAATTATTTAAGCGTCCACCTTCATCGTTGATATATGGCATGAATCAAATCCTTTACTTGTTATATGAAGTAATGTAACAAATAAATTGTACATCACTTCTCAGACTTTTGACATAAATCTTTACAAAAGCCTTAAATAAAGCAGAGGAAATGTAGAGACGTGCCACGGCGCGTCTCTAATCTTACGGTTTACTCCTTATTCATGCGGATCAAATCCGTCAAAATGCTATCCAAACTGCCATTGACTTGAATGCGATCGATCTTCTCAGCAATGCGTTCTAGCACTTCCAACTCCTTCAGGCGCAAAGCAACAGGGTTATCTTCCATAACTTTTGCAGTATTTAACATACTGCGAGTCGCAGCAGTTTCTTCACGACGACGCACAACGTTAGCTTGGGCAGATTTTTCCGCTTCTACAACCTTGCTCAAGATAGTTTTAATCTCACCAGGGAGAATAATATCTTTTACCCCAACAGAGTCAAATTCAATGCCATATTCGGCGGTTTTCTCACGAATGTATTGGGCAATACTTGTATCAATTGCCCCCTTATTTTCCAGTAAACCATCTAAGGTTTGTTCCCCGACAGCACCACGTAAAGCAAACTGTAGCTCCTTATATAAGAAACCAGCGATATCTGATAAGCTGTTTTTTGCTTTCAATGGGTCGAGTATACGGAAAGCAGCAGTTAAATTTAAGCGCAGAGGCACTTTATCCTTAGAGAGGATATCTTGACCGGATACTTCCAAAGTTTGCAAACGGAGGTCGATTGTTTCCGTTTGCCAAGAGCGTCCAAATATCCACCAAGCGTGTATTCCTGGTTGGAGTAGCGTTTGAAACTCTTGATTAATGTACAGCAGCCCAATATGCTGTGGTGGTACTTCCCGAATATGCAAAAAATTGCGGACTATTTCTGGCGCATTAAGGACTAATTCTGCCACTAAATTAGCTGGCAATTTAGCCTCAGTGCGGATGTCAATTACTTGTACTTCCACACCTTGCCAAAATAGTCGGCGCATAGTTGGTGGTAGGATGGAAATTACTTTACCTTGATAGCGGACGATCGCTACTTGATAATTTAATACCTGTACTATTTCGCAGTAAGCAGCTACAAAGTCAGGATGTTGCTCAATTAAAACTTCTTCCGAAGGAAAAACTGGATTGGGTATAATACGGCTGAGAGTGCGTACTACAACATCTTGATCTACAGTCCAGAAAGCATACTCGCCTGATGAGAGCGATCGCACAAAGTTATTCTGCACATAAAGTAAACCAATCTCCGACTCAGAAATTTGGAACTTCTTAACTCCATTCAAAGCAATTCCACGTAATTGCTGTACGAACTGAGTAGGTAATTCTAAGCTTTCATTCAAATTGAAAAAATGACATTCTACCTCAATAAAACCACGCCAAAAAGCTCGTAATTGATTTGGTTGAACTGTCACCCAATTTTGCCCCAAACGCACTAAAGCCGCTTGATTAAATGCAGTTCTGACTATTAAGAAATATTCTTGTAACTCCGAACTATGATTTCGCAGCAACAGTTCTAAGTTCTCAATCTTAGCTTCAGGCTGGTTAAGATCATAAGTTTTAACTTGCCAGTGCCGACCCCAATAAGTGTAAGTCCCAGGCTGCAAAACTTTCTTAAAATCACTACGGTGATATAAGATGCCAATTTCGTTAGGTTTAATATAAAAGGTTTTCCACATAGAAAATTGCAGAGATAACTTGGGCAGTTTTAGCCAAAACATAAGGTTTGCTCAGACATTGATAAATTTTGATTGATACTGGAGCGCGTTCATTTTTGACCTCTCCCCAACCCCTCTCCTACAAGGAGAGGGGCTTCTTGACTCCCCCTTCCCTTGCAGGGAAGGGGGCTGGGGGGTTAGGTCTTTATATTCGCCAGTACTATAAAACTCAAAACTTGTATCGTACTACACATACTACATAATATTTTAAAACTCTGCAAGTGTAGGTGTTTACAGTTCAGTTGCGGGCAGTTGCGTCTCCAAAACTGGATTAAGATTGCTGCAACCTGATTCTAAACGACCCAAGGGCAATCTAGAAAAAGAAAACAGCCCTCAAATATACCGTTCGCGTTGCCAGTTCCAGATACCTGGATAAGTTAAACGAAGGGACATACTCAAGTTAGGGAGAAAACAATTGCACTAGCTCCTTTACAGTTACTACTGACCATTACAAAGTGACGACCAGTAATAAGCACCTACATCACAGAGTTTGTAAGAGAATTGAGGAAAGCTACTTCCCAAAAGTAGTGTCTTTTGACCCGGACAGGGTTTTTGGTGGGGCAGAAAGTGGATTTGAACCACTGATCTTCGGGTATTATCCCAATGAGCTACCAGACTGCTCTATTCCGCAGATTTGTCTTTTGACCTAGACAGAGGTGGTTGAAAGTATAGGATTTGAACCTATAACCAATCGGTTATGAGCCGATTGCTCTACCAATTGAGCAAACTTTCGGGAGTTTGATGTAGGATTTGAACCTACAACTTGCCGATTATGAGTCGGATGCTCTGCCAATTGAGCTAATCAAACGGTGGAGTAGTGACCTATTGTTGTGCGGTATACGCTCAATCCACAGGTTGGCGCACCAGTCGGGCATACAGAACCCGAACCATAGCCAGTCAATGTATTACTACCTTGTTACTAAATGTAGCACAAGATATTTAGGTGTTAATTGGTAATTGTGCCAGTTAAAGGAGAACTAGCACTAGCGTAAGACTTAACAGGAATCCTACCAGCTAAGTAAGCCAAACGCCCAGCTTCAGCCGCCAAACCCATAGCCCGTGCCATTGCTACGGGGTTTTGAGCTAGTGCGATCGCACTATTAATCAACAACGCATCCGCCCCCATCTCCATCGCCTGTGCAGCTTCGCTAGGTGCGCCGATGCCCGCATCAACTACCACAGGAACCCTAGCATTATCAATAATTATCTGAATATTGGCAGCATTGTTAATCCCTTGTCCAGAACCAATCGGCGAACCCAAAGGCATCACAGTTACACAGCCAACATCTTCTAAGCGTTTTGCCAGTAATGGGTCAGCATTAATATAGGGCAATACTGCAAAGCCTTCTTTTACAAGCTGTTCTGCGGCTTGCAATGTACCAATAGGATCGGGTAATAAATACTTAGTATCAGGGATAACTTCTAACTTGACAAAATTATTATCTTCCTGTCCTAATAATTTCGCCATCTCTCGCCCTAATCTAGCAACGCGGATAGCATCTTCAGCAGTTTGACAACCTGCGGTATTAGGTAGCATCCAGATTTTTGTCCAATCTAATGCTTCTGCCAAACCTTCATGTCCTGGTGCTTGAGTTTGCACTCTTCTTACTGCAACAGTCACAATTTCGCAACCACTAGCAATAATACTTTGCTGCATTTCTTCAATGCTGCGATATTTACCTGTTCCCGTCATCAAGCGAGATTTAAAAGTTTTTCCAGCGATAACGAGAGGGCGATCGCTCTTTGTTTGTGTAGACTTTTCTATAGTTTGCATTTTGTCAATATCAACCGTGTAGATTTTAATGATAAGACTTCTGGAAAAAATCTCGCTCTTGTTCAGAACCCTTTCTTAAGGCAAAGCCTCCAACCGTCTAGCACTGGTTCCCAGGTTGAACCCAACCCGTCGAGGAACCCCGCCTCATGCTAACTATTAAAATGTACTTAAAGATGTTGCAGGGGTATTTTTATGAGTGTGACCATTGAATCAGACCTCAAGGAAATTTTAACCAAAATTGACACTAAGCTAGACACGCTTAGTCGTGACGTTACAGACCTAAAAGTAGGTCAGGCTAGGCTAGAAGAAAAGGTAGACGGACTAGAAAAACGACTGGAATCAAAGTTAGACGGACTTAGCAAGCGAATGGACAATCAAGAATTTATCAGTCGAGGCGTTTTAATCGGGCTGATTGTAGCTATTCTAGGAGGGTTTGCTAAACTGTTTGGTTTTGTCAATGTACAGTAATCATAGTGCGATATTATCCTTTGGTAGCAGAAATTAATGGCTCTCTTGCATAAGTCGATCAATCTTATCTTTCATCTGCGTTTATCTGCGTTTATCTGCGGTTAAATACTCTTGAAAGAACTTTTACCGATAGGCTTTTAAAACCTAGAGCAATGGAAGTAACTTAACAAAGGATCAACTTGCTGCTGCATAATTAGATCTGCAAGTAAAACAGCAGTAATCGGCGCTAACAAAATCCCATTGCGGTAGTGACCTGTAGCTATAGTTAAATTCTCGTAAGCACTCCTACCCAGTATAGGTAACTCGTCTGGCGTAGTTGGTCGAAATCCCCACCACAACTCTTGAATAGAAAAATCTGCCAACTGTGGAAACAGGCGGATAGCTGCTGTAAGTAACTTTTGGATACCTGCGGGCGTGTTGTTAGGTTCAAACCCTACTTCCTCGCTAGTCGCACCTAGTACAATTCGACCATCTTGGCGCGGTACTATATATATTTCTGAGCCAAATAATACTCGTTGTAAAGGTAATTTCTCTGTAATAGCTTGGTGATTATATTTATTAACTGGTACTTGTAGAGACAACATTTGTCCCTTTTTAGGATAAACAGGTAAAGATAGGAATTGATTTGACCAAGCGCCAGTTGCTAATACATAATGTTGAGCAGAAAACTCACCCGCAGATGTCTTAACAATCACAACTCTGTCTGCTTGTTGCTGAATCTCCTCAACTATCACACCTTCACGAATATCTACACCCAAATTTTGAGCAGCTAACCATAATACTTGAGCTAAAGCGCGATTATCTACTTGAGCATCTTCTGGATACCAGTAGCCACCGATAACATCTGAACTTAACCCAGGTTGTAATTGTGCGATCGCATCTTTATCCAACCAATAGCTATTAGCATCTTCAGAAACTAAACCGATATTGGATAAATCTTGAGGTTCTTGATCTGCATAAACTGGAGCTAGAATACCACAATCCCAATAATTTGCGATCGCGCCAGTAAGTTCTTCTATACTCTGTACCCATTTTGGATATAATGCCCGACTACGCAAACACAAATCCAACATTGGGCTGGGAGGAATATTTTCTGCTTGAGGTGCAAGCATTCCAGCCGCAGCATGGGCTGCTGCTTGCTTAAAATCACGAGATAAGACAGTAACACTTGCCCCACGTCTACGCAATTCGACAGCCAGCGACAGACCAATAATACCGCTACCGATAATTAAAATGTCACTTACTACGTCCATTACTTGCGAGTTGTTGATTTGTCGGGGCAGGTTTCAGCATGAGGCGATAATTATATAGCAATCCTAAATAGGTTGTGGTGATTTTAGGAGTGCGTTAGCGAAGCTGTGCCTTAGCACTGCATCTTGCTCGCTTTCGTACAACCCATAGCGAGCAAGATGCTCGCACTATCAATGCTAATATTATATCGCTCATAATTCAAATAGGATTGCTATATAAGCACTAAATAACTCAATCACATTTATCTGTACAATTTTTAGTTATATGCCTAACAACTAAAGAGTTAAATAACTAATTATAATAAAATTTATCTACCACAAAGCAGGTACTGGTTCCTCTTCATCTGATGCTGTCTCGCTGGAATTATTAGGATCACTTTCTGTAGAAGTGTTATTGGGTGCAGATTTTACAGCCTGAGTTTTATTTTGACTAGATGATGTCGTCGTCGTGGGCGAGGGTTCAGTAGAATTAATTTGGTTGACAGTCTCACTTTTGAAGGGATACATCCAGCCAAGCGCCGCACCAACTACACTAGCAAAGCTAACTGCAAGGATAATTCCTACAATCAATTTGTTCATGATCTTACATTAGCCTCATGGCAAATACTTTTGTACTACAACCCAGCCTGTAATTGAAACCCAAGCTAATCCCACAAATAAAGCAATATTTGTCCCAACATGAATAGAACGTAACCAAGCGCGTTCAGGACTAATCATTATGGCGCTACCAGCAGAAAGTAAAACTAACGCTACCACTGCTAAACCTGCTGGCAAATGAGCAGAATGTCCTAGTGTACCAAAATGACCTAAAGTACCGACAATCCCAACTGCTAATAAAAGCAAGACTAAACCAACGAGAATTATCCCAGTGATGTAATGAAAAGGTTTTAACCATCTAGGTGGCGGATTTTCTGGTTGGCGTTTTAACATCCAGATTCCAGTAATACCTAGCAGGAAATAAGCCAAAATGGAAAAGCCCATCGACCAAGCAGCAATTCTCCACAGCCACAGGAATGAAGGTAAATTCACACTAAATTAGCCACTACCAGCATTAATTATAATAAGCATCATTACAAGTAAAATTTAACCATCAATAGGTGTAATTATTTTGATAACAGTAATTTGGAGTTACTCAATTGAGTAGAGACGCGAAATTTAGCGTCTCTACTTTAAAAAAAATTAAAACGGATTTTAACAAAGAGTAGATTTTAAAGGTTCTGGGGTTGCAATAATTTTATGACTGACGGTTGGTATTTGGTTATAAGTTTTTTTTTCCTGACTTGCTTCTGTAACTGATATTGTTGGTATGCTGTCGTTGATAGAAAGCTCTTGGCATGGTATATGATCTGAAAGAATCGCACTTGCCATCATGCCAGTGTGAATTTCTAAGTTAGCATCTGCGATCGCTTCAAATACCAAACGTTGCCCTGGAAAAACCACTCTCTCAAAATACCAGTTGGGAACGTTGGTGATCCGAGCAATTTGCATTTGACTTGTGGCGTTGACATAGCAGCACAAAATTATATCAGAACTATCCGAAGGTACAGGATCAAGAATCTGAGCCATATTACAGGAGCCTTGGAGCAGATAGGTAACTACATACAGAAGGCTAACACTGCTAGATCCCCCTTAGCTGTAAATTCCACTACCAACCGACAAGTTTAGTTAAATTTTTCTCAAAATGTCTACAAAAAAATCTGCGAGTAGTCTATGCTAAGAAATTTAGCTATATATACTACCTCAAGACAGATTAATTAGCTCACTCTCGAAGCATTTTACTCCCTTCCCACTATGGCGAATACCTATTTTAAAAACCGCCAAGACGCCAAGGACGCCAAGGAAGAAGAAGATGATGATGATCGGTAATCTTTTAGGGGGAAGGGAGTAAACTGAAATTTTGCCTCCTCCCCAGGAAAGAAGTTAAGGTTGAGGGTGAGGGAAAAAAATAGCTGTGCAGAGCAGTCAAGTAAGTTGTATTGTTAAACTTATAAGTAATAGACTAGAAAACCACCTTTGGGCTGCGGGAATTTTTAATCTCCCAGTAGTACCTCAAACATATAAAAAACTGGGTGATGGTATCCAGTCAAATTACGATGTCATTAAACACTGTTCTGCTAAGTTAAATAGCGGCAAATCTGGATACTAGAAAAATACGATGGAAAATCGCCTTCTATACGTCCGCCTTCCTTGTAACCCTATTTTCCCACTTGGGGTTGTTTATCTAGCTGATTATGTTCACAAGCTGTTTCCCGATGTCAAGCAGCGAATATTTGACTTGGGAACAATACCACCTCTAGATTTTGCTACTGCATTAGAGGATTGTGTAGATGAATTTCAACCGACGCTATTGGTATTTTCCTGGCGAGATATCCAGATTTATGCGCCTGTGGGAGGTAGAGGGGGAAACCCACTCCAACACGCTTTTGAATTTTATTACGCCAAAAATCCTTTAAAAAGAATTAGGGGTGCGCTGGGAGGACTGCGTGTAACTACAGCTTACTATACAGAACTTTGGCGGAACTTAGGATTAATTAAACAAGGATTAAAACAGGCTCAAAAATATCATCCTGATGCCCGCGCAGTCGTTGGTGGTGGTGCTGTCAGTGTATTTTATGAGCAACTGGGTGATAGTTTACCTGATGGCACGATTGTTTCTGTGGGTGAAGGTGAAGCACTTATAGAAAAACTGCTGCGGGGGGAAGATTTACAAAATGAACGCTGTTATGTGGTGGGAGAAACAACGCCGCGCGATCGCTTAGTTCACGAACAACCCGCTAATATAGAAAAAACTGCTTGCAATTACGATTACATAGAAACAATTTGGTCTGAGTTTCAGTACTATTTGCAAGACCAAGATTTTTATGTAGGCGTACAAACTAAGCGCGGTTGTCCGCATAACTGTTGCTACTGTATTTACACAGTGATAGAAGGCAAACAGGTACGCATCAACCCAGCAGATGAAGTTGTAGCAGAGATGCGCCAACTATACGACCGAGGAATTCGTAACTTTTGGTTTACTGATGCTCAATTTATCCCCGCCCGTAAATTTATAGATGATGCCGTTGAGTTATTACAAAAAATCCTTGATGCCGGGATGCACGATATTCACTGGGCAGCATATATCCGCGCCGATAACTTAACACCCCAGTTATGTGATTTAATGGCTAAAACTGGGATGAATTACTTTGAAATCGGCATAACTAGCGGTTCACAAGAACTGGTGCGGAAAATGCGGATGGGATATAACCTCCGTACCGTTTTAGAAAACTGCCGTGACTTGAAAGCAGCAGGATTTAATGATTTAGTTTCAGTCAACTACTCTTTTAATGTAATTGATGAACGACCAGAAACAATTCGCCAAACTATTGCCTATCACCGAGAACTTGAGCGAATTTTTGGGGTTGATAAAGTTGAACCTGCTATTTTCTTTATAGGTTTGCAGCCGCACACCCATTTAGAAGAATATGCTTTTCAAAACAATATCATCAAGCCGGGATACAACCCCATGAGTTTAATGCCTTGGACAGCCAAAAAATTACTCTGGAACCCAGAACCTCTAGGTTCTTTATTTGGTGAAGTATGCTTGCAAGCATGGCAACAAAATCCCAATGACTTTGGACGCGAAGTCATGCAGATTTTAGAACAACGTTTTGGTTGTGCTGATTTAGAAGAAGCATTAACTGCACCTATTGAGCCAAAATCAAAACAGTTGGTAAGCGTTTCCTAAAATTAATCTTACTATGTAGTAGAGTCTAAACCCCTTACTACATACAAAAGATTTGATCAACTTTTGCAATAGATCTAATTTTCAGAGATAATTTATCTCAACTATTAACAAATAATCAACTCTCAACTTAAAACTCTCTCCCTCTCTTCCCTTCGCGCTCTTCGCGTCTTGGCGGTTCGTTTAATAAAACCCTACCCATGTTAAAAGGCTCAATACTGCAACAACTAGCAGATGCTCATCAATCAGGCTCAAGACCATTACGTTTTGGAGTGTACTACAAAAACACTCTGGTTGCCTTGTGTCATGCCTTAGAAGATAGCATCTTAACCTCCAATAGCTCCCCCCAAGTAATTACCGCATTTCAACGAGGGAAATGGTATCTACAAGAAGCAGATAGATATGGAGAAATAGCCGACAAATCACAGCAAATTGTGATTATGGCATCACCCGATAGCGGTTTTGCAGAACACCCTACCAGTCAACGTGACAATGTAGCCATAGTTAGTTTAGATGAAGCTGATCCAGTTGCTCAAGAATGGCACTTGATTATTTTCTCTCCGTCATACACAGCAATGGTGCTTTGTCAAGAGCTATCAGATGCAGATTATGGAGCATTAGGGCAACCAACAACCGATTTAGAGCGCAAATTTTACGGTTTTTGGACATTTGAACCGCAGTTAGTTAAGGAAACGGTAGAAATAGCGATCGCACATATCGGTAAAGTTAATCCCCAACTCCAACAAACCTTAACTGCCCAATTAGAAGCAATAACGGCTGCGACGAGCGACGAGCAAGACGACTTAGGAGCGATCGTATCGCGGGTAGTAACTTATTTACAAACAACGCAGGAAGATCTAATTCCCGCTCAAGAAGATTTGGATAACAATTTAGTTTCCAATGAATTGCAAGCTTTTGTGCGGATGGCACAGCTAATGGAGTTAGCCAACACAGGCAACCCAATGGCAACAGCCGAAGTGTCGGCGCTGGCTGAAGTGATGGCGCAATTATTAAATTTACCAGCTTGGCAGTTAAAGCGGTTACGATTGGCAGGTTTATTGCATGGATTAGTTAGCTTACCAACAGATTTTGCGATCCAAAAATCAGAGGAAGCGCCTTGTTGTGCGCTTGTACCAGAAGTGCAAGCATTAAGAGCGATGCCAAGATTACAAGCGATCGCACGTATCATCAACCATCAAACTGAGTGGTGGGATGGTACAGGGCAACCTGCTGGTTTAGCTGGTGAGGAAATTCCTTTAGAATCGAGGATTTTAGGGTTAGTTGCCCACTTTGAACATCGCCTGACACAACTGGCAAAAGCAAAGCCAGATATTAGTCAGGAGGAGAACTTGATTCAGGTGTTGAGTGAGTGTCAAGTACAATCAGGCGATCGCTGGGAGCCAAAATTAGTCGAAACCTTAGCTTTATTAGTGATGGGTTTACAACAAGGCTTAAGCTTACCAGTCAAACCACCTAAAGTTAGTAATGGAATGTGGTTATTAGATATTCCTAGTACTAGCGAATTATTAACTGCTGTAATGGATGCAACAGGGGGAAATCGTGGATCTTGAAGCAAATATACCAAATTCATCAAATAGTGATACACATAAATGATCCCCCTAAATCCCCCTTAAAAAGGGGGACTTTGAGCGGATTCTCCCCCCTTCTTAAGGGGGGCAGGGGGGGATCAACGAACTGTAGCAAGAATAAATGAAATCTTTATTACAATCAACAGGGGGAAATCGTGGATCTTGAAGCAATTACTCAGGGTAAAAATAAGCATCTCCCTGGAGCTAACTTAGAAGATGAAAACTTTTCAAACCTAGATTTAAGCAGGATTAATTTAGCTGGCGCTACCCTTGTCGGTACTAACTTTAGTCATTCTAAATTAGAAGGTGCGCGTTTAGAAGGAGCTAATCTTTTAGGCGCTCAAATGGTAGCAACAGATTTGCGGGCAAATTTGTTAGGTGCAAATTTAATGCAAGCAGATTTAACAGGTGCCGACTTGCGAGGAAGTAACCTGCGTGGTGCAAATTTAATGGGTGCGAAATTAACCCAAGCAAATTTAGCAGGTGCTTTTTTAAGTGGTGCAAATTTGATGAGTGTGAATTTGCAAGGGGTTGATTTACGTGGTGCAGATTTGCGCGGTGCTAATTTGAATGGTGCGAATTTACAAGGTGCAGATTTAAGTCAAGCAGATTTACAAGGTGCGAGTTTAAGTCAAACGAATTTGGAAGAAGCAGATTTACGGGGGGCGAATTTAGCGGGTGCGAATTTAATGAGTGCAAATTTGCTTTGTGCTGAGTTAGAAGGTGCTAATTTAAATGGTGTTAATCTTACAGGTACTTGCTTAGTAGGGACATCTGTAGAGTAACTGGCTACCATATTTAGAAATACAGATATGCTAACAGGACAAAGATTAAAAAGCGAGCATACGCTCTTAGATACCTCCTGACTTAAACATCAGGTTTTTTCACAATAGATTTGCTTAAACCTTGAGCCTTTTTAACAAACGCTTCATCAAAAGTATAGAATTCTGAACAATGCTGACTAATGGCTAAATGTAGCGCATCTGCAAAATCCAACCCATTATCATGCCATTCTATTGCTTGTACTATTAAATTTATATCATTGAAATAAACATTGGATAATCCACACAGATTTCTAAAAGCTACACAAATTTCTGTTGATTTAAACTTGTAAGCAAAACGCAAGACCCATTCAGTCTCTAAAATAACTGTATCTGAGATAAATACATCGTTATTTTTAAAAATATCCCGACTTTTTTTAAACTGTAATTCATCATCTTGAGTTAGCAATCTTACAACTACATTAGTATCAACTGCGATCATGCCATAACTCCTCTATTTCTTGACGAATTGCATCATTCATCTCTTGAATAGTTTTAGGCTTGCCTCGATATTTCAAGCAACCTGCTACTTGATCTAAAGTTGTTTCTGGCAAAGTCTTTTTAGGCTTTAGCAAAATACCATCACCAACCTCAAGAATAATAAATTCTTGATTAATTTGCCATTGGTGGGATTGCCTAATTGATTCAGGTATGGGAATCTGTCCCTGCTGAGAGAGTTTAGTAACTTCCATATTAAATTACTTTGTTGTGGATATTGCTTCTTCGTAACTCGCGCGTTAGTTTGAGTAAGTTTGCTAATCAGCAAGTCGATTTTATTTAATCAATTATACTCAATCTATATAATAAGGCGATCGCACCCAGATCCTCACCTCTACTCAGGCAACCAATTATCATCTAGAATTTGTGCCAAAGATCCAATTGGTGTAACAGGAAATGTATCAAGAGGTAATTGAGTGCGAGTGCTTGCTTCTTTTCTAGCTTTTTCGTAGCACTCGTCAAAAATTTCTAATATGTAAGGTTTCAAACTAGGACTATCTTCTAATTCATCCTGAATTTGCCTGCGAAATGTGAGAATTTCTCCTTGCCAATGTCCTTGATTGCGTTCTCGTTCTGTGTACCAGTATTTTAGCTTAAGTAGATGTTCAAAAAGCCTAATCAATAAGTTTTTAATAGCTCTTTTTTGGCTCCTACCCATGCTCTCTAATTCCTCAATCAAATTATCTAAATCCACAACTAAAAATTGACCAGTACGCAGTTGGTTAATAGTTGTTTTTATCCAAAGGTAATAATCTTTGTCGTATAACTTCTGAGTTGTTGGTTGTGATTGAGTTATCATATACTTGCTCAATTACTAAGTATTAAATGTAGCACAATTGTCAACATTTTAACTATTTTAGGACTTACACAGAACAACACCCGGGCAAGATGCCCGCACTACCTAAAATATTATTTCAGCAAACGGAAAGACTGTTGTAGAGGTTGAATTACACCTAACGCTGATGAATTACTTTTAGTGTAGAAACTTACAATTACAGCAGTTTTATTGTTTTTGTAACGCACCAAAGTGACGATACTATTAGGAAAAGCAAATCCAGAATTATTAACCCACAATCTATATGCGGATTTTCCATTGATTGTTAGGCTTTGTGTTTTAGTGATTTTAGCGCCATTTTGTTTAAAATTGGCAACTTGTTGATTAATAGCAGTATTAAAAGAGCTATCAACAAAGGAGATGTCATTTTTGATATAACTAGCAGGAGCTTTACCTCCGCCTGTTTGCGGTTTGTAATTTGTAATTATTACATATTCTTTATTAGAAGAATCAACAGACCAACCAGAAGGGTATCTAATTGAAAATAAATTAGGTGATGTATAACCCTTAAATCCTGTGGATGCTTGGACTGGGCTAACTTCTATCCCAGGAATATGATTAATTACAGGTAACGCCCCTGAAATAGCCACAGTTGATAAAATAGATAAGAGCAAAAATTTAGATTTCATAATTGTTTACTCAAAGTTCGATTCTACAGATGGATTCACAACCTTTTAGAGATTTTCCGGTAATCAAGCCTTGCGAAAATAAATTTATAGCAATTTTCAGTCAAGTAAGGTATAAAGATTGAAAAATATTTTAGTAGTGCGAGCATCTTGCTCGCAAGAGATTTTTAGCGAGCAAGATGCTCGCACTACTGTACCTCATAAATATGAAAACCGCTATATTAAAATGAGGTGCTAATGTTGAGTTGCTTAATAGCTGTTAATAATGATTGTGATATTTAAGCGATCGCTTCCTCATCCATAGTGCCACTGCACCCAAAAATACCAACCCCATTACTCCAGCCAGAGGATTCTTATCAACTCCAGTAATCCACTCAGGAACCGCGCCAGAATATTGCACCATCTGCCCTACATTAATCATGTAGTAGCCCCACACTAACCCCGCGTGCAAACCAATAGAAATGCCCAAGCGTCCTTTGCTACCACGCTTTGCCCACACCAAGGTTAAACCCAAAAGTAACAGCGCCGGAAATTGTGGAAATGTCCGAATAATTTCTGATAGTGGTTTGATAAAATGCGATGTAGCAAATATTAAAGCATCTATCCAAAGGCTTATATTCGGGCGGTAATCTCTTTGCAACTCATCTAGCAACCAACCCCGAAATACTAACTCCTCTGCAAAACCAACCCCCAGGGCGCTTAATAATCCTTCTAATATTAGCTGTGGTAAAAACATAGTAGGGCTTTGCCAAGCTACCCAACCTAGCAAGCCTTCTAAACCAAATAAGGTAAACGTAATTACCACACCCAAACTTAGACCTTTAATTAAATCTAAGCCGTTTTGTGACTGCGCTGTTATTCCATATTTTTTGAGTAGTTGGGGTTGTCGATAAACGTTTTCTCCCCAAATTCTCAGTAAAAACAAGAAATCAGCAAACAACAGCGCCATTGTCAGGATAGTCAACAAATTGCGGACACCAGGACTATCACCGTTACCAGCAAGACCCACCAGTAAATAAATTAGCGCGGCTCTCGGCAGCCACAACAGAGCTAAAATTAATAAAAATATACCCAGCCTAATTGGGGCAGGGTATTGAGCTACACTAATTAAATTAATTTTCAAGAATTCTTAGTTACTCGTCAGGTTCAATTGTGCTAGTTAAACCGTGATTATTCAAGGTTTCACAGTAAAACTCCGCGTGTTCCTGCTCGCAGGTAATTACTAAAGCAGTGCCACTATTATGAGCTTCCATCATAATATTGACAGCTTGAGGTTGCGTCAAATTAGGCACAGTTGTGATTAATACCTGCACAACGTACTCCATTGGATTGAAGTCGTCGTTATGCAGCAAAACACGATAACGGGGTGCGATTTTACGGGATGTTGAAGGCTTTTGAATAGTCTCAACAGACACGGCTTTACTCTCTTTATCAGTTAATTACACAGATTTCTAGTTATATAGACAAAATTTTAGCATAGTTTGGCATTACAAGATTTTTTGGGAAAAGCTAAGATCGAAAAGTTAACTTTACTTAACATTTCTTACAACCATGCAGTACAGCCAAGCAACTGCCACCACCCCGATTCCAGGTACTTATTGGCAGTGGCGTGAGCAATCAATCTATTACGTCAAAGCTGGAAAACGTCAGCCAGGAAAGCCTCCTTTACTCTTAATTCATGGGTTTGGAGCGTCTACAGACCACTGGCGCAAAAATATCTCTGGTCTGAGTGATGATTTTGAGGTGTGGGCAATTGATTTATTAGGGTTTGGACGTTCTGCTAAACCTGAGTGGCAGTATGGCGGAGATTTATGGCGCGATCAGCTATACGATTTTATTAGTAATGTTATTGGTCAACCTGTAGTATTAGCTGGCAACTCTTTGGGGGGTTATTCAGGGTTGTGTGTAGCGGCTCAACGTCCTGATGCTGCTGTTGGTTTGGTGTTGCTCAATAGTGCTGGACCATTCACTAATGCTAAAGTGCCGACAGAACCCAATCCTACGAAGAAGTTTTTTAGTGAGACTACGCGATCGCTCTTTCGGCAACCTTGGGCAAGTTATCTATTATTTCAGTATGTACGGCAACGCTCTCTGATTCGGCAAACCCTAGAAAAAGTTTACCTGGATAAAAGTGCTGTTACAGACCAACTGGTAGAAGAAATTTATCAACCTTCCTGCGATCCAGGTGCGCCAAGGGTGTTTGCTTCTGTCTTTAGCAGTCCTCAAGGGGAAAATGTCGATGTGTTGCTTAAGCAACTAACTTGTCCATTGTTGCTATTGTGGGGAGAAGCAGATCCCTGGATGAATGCTAAAGAAAGGGGAGCAAAGTTTCGTGAGTTTTATCCTCAACTTACAGAACATTATCTCCGCGCTGGTCATTGTCCCCATGATGAAGTGCCAGAGCAAGTTAATTCTCTGCTACGTTCCTGGGTATTGTCGATTTTGTGAAAGCTAGGAGAAATTAAAGTAAAATATCATCTACCTTAAGGTGGGTTATGTACGGGCGATCGCCACACCAGAACCAAATAATTAACTTTCCGTACTGTAACCCACCATTTCCGTCCAAAGGCAGAAAAAGAATTATGGTTTGATATTTTTTTCACTTCCAAATTACTTAAACCCACGCCCAGGATCAAGAATTGTCAATACTTGTTGAGTTTGCAGTAACTAATCGTATTGTTTAGATAATTGTATACCAAAGGTAGTTGATTGCCTTTAAGCTAAATCTGCAAAGACTTTTGCAACTAAAGTAGATCCTAGTGACAGATTGCAAAGTTATTTGTATTTTTGTTACAAAGTATGAAGAACTCTCGTGGACGCAAAACGGTATGTTTGGTGGCATCACTGGTTTAAATGATAACTCTGGTGGCGATTGGGGAGAGCGTATGCTTAACACCGTTGCCAGCAAGACCATTCGCCACCTGTTTACCCAGAGTGAGTCGGTAGAGGTGAATGTTCGTTGCTTCCCTTCTAGCAAGTTGCTACAGGGCAGCATTGATAGCTTTAAAATGAGTGGTCGCGGTTTAGTAATTAAGCGTGACTTTGGAGTTGAGGAGATGTCATTTGAGACAGATGCAGTTGCTCTCGACTTTAGCTCAGTGCTAAAAGGTCAGCTTTCCCTCAAGCAACCTACTCAAGCTGTTGCACAGGTGATTTTATCGGAAGCAGATTTAAACAAATCCTTCAAAGCAGAATTGGTAACAAAGCGTCTGCAAAATCTCGATCAACCCGCTTTAACAGATTTATCTGGCGGTGAACCTGTTTCTTTTACAGATGTTCAAGTGCAGTTGTTACCAAATAATCAGTTACGCATTGCTGCTCAAACTGAACTAGCAGAGTATGGAGTTGTGCCAATTAGCATGACTGCTACTTTAGATGTAGAAAGACGGCGGCGGATTTCGTTTAAAAAACCTCAGTTTGAAGCTGATGCTGTGCCTGAGTCTGTACGGGATATTTCTCAGAAGTTATCGGTAGCTTTGGCTGAAATTTTGGATAATATGGTTGATTTAGATCGTTTTGATCTTGATGGGGTGATGTTGCGAATCAACCGCTTGGAAACTCAGGGTAATAAGTTAGTTTTTAGTGGTTACGCACAAATCGATCAGGTTCCTGGTAGTAATTGAATTTTTGCTTTTGTTGTGTTAAGTGCGATCGCTTTGCTATTTAGAGTGTGCGAACCTTAGATGAATTCAGGTCGCACACAACCGCCCACCTCTAAGTGATTATTTTGAGGAGTTCAGCACTACACTTATTTCTCCTACCCTCATTCCCAAAGGTTTCCAGTGAGGGTTAGTTGAAGATAATTCTTGGTCGCCACTCACAACTCGATAATCATTCGGAAACTTGTCAGCAGCATTTTGTGCAGCTTCTACCTGTATCATCATTTTGCCGTAATAGCGAGATAATTTAGTTTTTTCTAACAAAACTGTCCCGCCGTAGTCCCACTCAAGCCCAAAAAGTTTAAATTCTCCCAACTTTTGGCGTAATTGAGCAAAAGAGGTTCCTACACCAATGCCTTCAGGGGTTTTCCAGGCAGTTCCCAAATCTTGCACAGCAATAGGTTTAGTTTTAGCGTTATTACTCCAAACGACAGTAAATGATTTTTCCGCCCCAAGATTGACTCTAGTAACTGAAAATTTCCCAATTCCTTCAGCGCCATAAATGCTGCCATCCTTGAGATGGGATTGAGCGAATAATTTAACTAAATCTTTGCGTGTAGTCTTGCTTGTTACTGCACCAACTCGACTCCCTGGAATAATTAGGGTATCTTGATTTGATGTTGAGAGTGCGAACTGACTTGTCAGCGCTTGCGCGTTAGCGTTGGCGTAGCCTGCGCGTAGCGCATAGCTGTCCGTTGGCGTAGCGACCTTTCCGTTGGAGTAAGGAATCGCACTATGGGAAGAAAGCAACGGCTTTAACTGAAAGTTTGTTGCTAGTGATGGTGTTAAATTGCTGCTCAAATAACCCAGCATCAAAATTAAAGTCGCAGTAGTAATACCTTTAATGGATAATTTCATCATAATTCCTCAAGGGAGTGAGTAAATATAATGGCACTCAAGCGCGGACTGACTCTGGGAAAATTTGCACCCTTCCACAAAGGGCATCAGTTGTTGATTGAAACAGCTTTATCAGAAATGGATGAGGTAATTGTAGTTATTTACGATTGCCCAGAAACAACAAATGTTCCTCTCAATATCCGTTCCAACTGGATTAAAAAATTATATCCTAACGCTCAAGTAATATTGGCATGGGATGGCCCTACTGAAGTAGGAAATACACCAGACATTAAGCAAAAACACGAAGATTACATTATTAATAATCTTCAATTACAAGAAATAACACACTTTTATTCTAGTGAATTTTATGGAGAACACATGAGTGTAGCTTTAGGAGCAGTTAATCGCATTGTAGATGAGGAGCGCCATCTAGTACCTATCTCCGGTACAAAAATTAGGAACAATCCCTTTAAAGAACGTGAGTACTTACATCCTTACGTTTATCGTGACTTAATTACTAATGTAGTTTTTCTAGGCGCACCTTCTACAGGTAAAACGACAATTGCCTCTCAACTAGCACAAGAATATAACACAGTTTGGATGCCAGAATATGGGCGAGAGTATTGGGAAAAGCATCAAATTAATCGACGATTATCTTTAGAGCAATTAGTAGAAATTGCGGAGGGACATCTAGAGCGGGAAGAAGCATTGCTAGAGCGAGCAAATAAATATTTATTTACAGATACCAATGCTATTACTACTTATATGTTTTCGCTATACTATCATAATAATGTAGCGCCACGATTAGATGAATTAGCCCAAAAAGCAATTGGGCGTTATGATTTAGTATTTGTTTGCGATTTAGATATTCCTTACGATCATACTTGGGATCGTTCTGGAGATGCAAATAGGCAAATATTTCAAAAACAAATTATTAACGACCTCATCATTCGCAAAATACCCTTTTTTTTACTGCAAGGAGATCTCAAAACTAGGGTGCAATATGTAAAAAATATTTTAGCAAAGTATCGAAAATATGATAATTTAGCGCGATTATTTTCAATGGAATTTAAATAATAATTTGAAAGTAAAAAAAAATGTGGGAATTTTTTAGTGTAAATAATATTGTCTTTACGCTCTGGGGCTATCCCTTGAGCTATATAGAATTTATTGGTACTATTCTATATTTATGGTCAGCGTGGTTAGTAGCACAAAAGCAAATATTAACATGGCCAGTTGGGATTGTGAGCGTGCTACTCTATATGGCGCTGTTTTACCAAATTCGATTATATTCAGATACGCTGGAACAGGTTTATTATTTAGGAACGAGTATTTATGGCTGGTGGTGGTGGAGTAAATCAAATCATCAGATAGACAAGGCAATTTCTTTCCGATACAGTTCAAGACGCAACACAATTTTATTTTTAGCTGTAACATTAGCAATTTCATTTGCTACTGGTGCTTTTATGAGTCGCATAGATATAATATTGCCTGCTTTTTTCCCAGAAAAGGCATCTTTTCCTTATTTAGATGCCTTGACAACAATTATGAGCTTTACGGCTACTTTGCTAATGATTCAAAAACGGGTAGAAAGTTGGTATTACTGGATTGTTGTTGATCTGATTGGAATTGGATTATATTACGTTAAAGGAGTACGATTTATTGCTTTGCTTTACGTTATTTTGTTAGCGATCGCTATTAAGGGTTTAGTCTCTTGGCATAAGACTACTCAAACATCATCAGTCATTAATGAAATAAATTAATTGCATATTTTTTCATAATTACATAGCTTATTATTAACCATATCAATGTCAAAAATTCCTGACGGCGATCGCATTTTAACTATTGTCCCAAACTTCGCTTAAATCCAAAACGAACCCAGGTAATACATCTTCCCCTGATAAACTTACAGGATTATCTAATACTTCTACATCTCGATTTTGTCGATAAATTTCCACTCGTTTATTCTTCGGATCAATTAACCAACCAAGCCTTGCACCATTAGCGATATATTCTTTCATTTTGGTGCGTAGAGGCTCCAGATTATCGTTTTTAGAACGCAATTCTATTACGAAATCAGGACACAACGGTACAAAGCCTTGTTGCTGTTCTTTTGTGAGTACATTCCATCGTTCAATACTTACCCATGCTGCATCAGGAGAACGATCCGCGCCATTGGGGAGATGAAAGCCTCCAGATGAATCAAATGTCTTACCTAATTTTGTTTCTCGGTTCCACAGCCACAGTTGTCCAGAAAAATCAGAGTTTCTGTTTGATGTCTCCCCGCCTGTTGGTGGCATAACTATCAACTCTCCTTTTTCAGTTCGTTCTAATTGTAAATCTCGATTGGCGATCGCTAATTCAATAAACTGTTCATGGGTAAGCGATAGTGTTAATGTCGGTGGGATATTGACCGCAATGGCTTGGGTAAGGTTTGCTTGTGTCATCTTGCCAACATTTATCAGAGTTTCTATAGGGTTATGCACAGCGTCACCCTACCTACAAATCATAACTAATTGCTGGGATATGATGTTACTCAAAAACACCCCTAAATTCACATTAAAAAAAGGTAACTTTTACTGTTACCCCTGAAAAAATAAGTTAAAGAAATCTATGTTTAATTACCAAAACTTATTTAATCCGAGACATTCTTATAACTAGCCATTCCTTACGAGTCTTGCCACAGGGTCCAATACTTTGGCAGTCATCAACATTAAGTAGCTGATAATACAACCGAACTTTTTTATTTAAAAACTGTTTTTCCTGGTCACAAATCTCAAATGTACCGCCGACATTGCGCTTAACTTTGTTTGTATCCACCACAGTTAAATAACACATCAGATCGCCCTGTTGCATACTTTTTACAGTTACCATGTGTGGCAAGGCTTGTGTAGTTTTAGCCACTGTGGAACTGGCTGTTGAAACAAAGCCTCCCGCCAATAGTATTAAAGACAACGATAATTTGAAAATCTTTTTCATTAACATCTATTTTTTAGGGGTAGCAGCTACTCTTAAAATATAACTCTCTGTTTTAGTTAAATAAAAATTTAAGTCAAAACTTCACAAATATAGAACTTACGCACCATAACTGCGACAACTATTTGATGTAGAGATGTATCATGGTATGTCTCTACATATATTTTAGGTAAGATTCCTAGCGATCGCAGTCAAGTGAATTTCAAATTACAAAAAACAACAATTTTTAATAATTCCTCACAATTAAAAATCAAAGTAAATATAAGGTAGACCACCTTCAGGAGCCAATAGCCACACAGCAAACAGACACACAGGTACTAACAGCAGCTTTACGTGCCAATTTAACTGTAATTTTAAACCTTTATGAAGACCATAAGCGACAGCCATAAATACAGCTAATAAGGTTAATAATACAGCTAGTTGCACAGGTTCCAAACCAATTGCTTCTCTATATACTTTTTGCCCAAACTGACTATCAGCTTGGTATCCCCATAAATGTGAAAATACTAATCCAGATTGTTTGAGATTTGGTAGTCTGAAAAATATCCAAGTAATGAAAACCATTAATTGGGTAATTAACCATGCAACTATCGCACCACTCCAACTATTCCACCACTTTCTAGCTTGATCATAACGCATAGATATAGCTTCGGTGAGGCGATGAACTACTAACCCAATACCGTGTAATGCACCCCAAACGACATAGCCCCATGCAGCACCATGCCAAATACCAGCAACTAACATAATAATTAGTAAATTTAGGCAAGTTCTCTGCAACCCTTGACGGGAACCACCCAAAGGAAAATAGAGATAATTTCTTAACCAATCACCTAATGTTATATGCCATCTCCGCCAAAATTGGGCAATACTGGTGGTGAAATAGGGAAAGTTGAAGTTTTCAGGCAGATTAAATCCTAATAAAATCGCACTGCCTCGCGCTATATCTACATAGCCACTAAAGTCTAAATAAAGTTGAAACCCATAAGCAAAAGTAGCTAACCATAAATCTCCGCTACCTGCTCTTTCTAAGTTACCAGCACCCCAAATTACATCTACAACTCTACCTAAATTATCGGCAAGAAGTGCTTTTTTGATTGCACCACAAGTGATTAGCCACAGACCTTCTGCTATCCAATCTAAGCTAGGGAATTGAAGGGTTTTAAGCTGATCGGTAAAGGTCTGATAGCGTGTAATTGGTCCAGAAATAGCTTTAGGAAAAAATAATTTGTATGCTACAAAATTGAGGAGCTTTTCACTCTTCTGTGCGCCACGATAGACATCAATTAAATAAGCGATACATTCAAATGTGAAGAATGATATCCCTAAAGGAGCAATTAGGCGATCGCTCACCCAATTTGCGCCCGTTTCAACCACAGGTAAATTCAAAACTGAGGCAATGGTTGTTAATAAAAATGGTATATACTTAAAACCCACTAATAACAATACGTTAAAAGCAATACCAAGTAATAAGATTAACCGCCTTTTTTCTTGCCAACTATCAAGGACTTGCTGCCAACCTTGATTAGAAATATTAGGATTTTTAGCTTGTTTTCCTAATGTTGCCTTATCACCAATTATTTTACCTAAACCAAAATTAATTACAGTAATCAGGATTAGCAGGGGAATATATTGGATTTGTAGTGTGGCATAAAAAAATAAGCTAAAAATTATGATTATGCAGAGTTGAAAGGATTGTGTTGGCAAAACACTCAAAGATGCACTTCGCACTGACCAATAAATTCCTAAAACAATTAGGATAAATAGTCCATAGATGGGTGAAACAAAACTCATACTTAATTCAGGTCAAGTGGAAATATTATAGTTTTCAATAGCTACTTTTTTGTCCAAGGAATTAGGGAATTTTCCGCTAGTGCTTTAGATACTTCAAAAGCCCCATAACGGTTAAGATGACTGGGGTCAGAAAACCATTGATTATGGTTAGGCGACAACTGGCTAAGGTCTTGTAAGATTAGTTTATTTTGTTGTTGTTGTTGTTGAATATAGTTAAGGAATTGTACCTCATATTTTTGACGTACTGGGTCTAAATATTGCTGAGTGAGTGGCATATTGACAAAGACTAGAGGGATTTGGCGATCGGCAAGAAATTGCGTTAAAGCGGCTAATGCAATGTCTTGTTGACCATTTAGCTCAAATGAGTCATAATCGTTGTCATAATCACCGCTAACTTTGGCATAACGCTGGTAATAGGTAGTTGGCTGGAAACGAATTGAGAGCGGTAGAAAACCATCAACGTCAAAGTTACTAATATTTTCTGAATCAGGTGAACTAATATTAGATTCGGTAACGGGTGGTGGCGGTGTTTTTGGTATGATACTGGCATACTGTTGACTTAAGACAGTTTTTAAGCGATCGCGCAATGGATAAGTTGTAGAAATTTTACCCAAAATTTCATTGATCCAGTTGTTAACAGATTGAGAACTTAAGCCGGAATCCGAACCGGATTTTTTTGCGGTGTCGCTAATTTCAGTGTTGTCCTTAATATTAGTTGGCGACCAATTACCAGCGAGTAGTTGCTGAAAGCCATCAGAAGCCGCGATCGCATTATAAGTTACATCTACTCGTCCACTGTTAAACGACCGCGCCCCATCTGCCCAAATAATCAATTTGGGTAACTGTGTTTTCGTCAACAAGCGACGAATCAGAAAGTCTACCACTTGGTTTGTAGCACCGTTAATTCCAAAGTTAAATACGCTGAGATCGCCGTAACCTTTAACTGCTAATGCGGCTTTAAGCGCTGCTGGATCAACACCGCGCAGAGCGCGAGAACTGCCAACGATGAGAATATCAGGAGTCCCGCTTGTAGCACAGATTTGTTGGTAAAGAGCTAACTTTTGATCTAATAAACTGTTGTTAAATGAGGGGTTATCTGTTTCTGGGATTTGCGCTAACTTAGTTGAATTATTTTTTGCTATATCCTGTGGAACTAATGAACTAGCGCTCATTTGTCCAGATGATGTCATACCAGGAGTGGATGTTTCTGTTTGTTTAGAGGCATTTAACGGCTGTTGAGGATCTGGTTGGCGAAGCTTGCGCGCCGCCTCGCGGCGGTCGCTACTAAAGCTATTTTTAGATCCTCCTGTAAACCCTTTGCCATTGAAAACACTGCTATTATCTATCTTTGATTTCTGCAAGGACAACTGAGGTAGCGGATTCAAATCCATTGTTTCGCGATCAGAATTTTTTGCTGTTGCGATCGCCTGTGTTTGCACCTGTTGCGCTGTTATTGAAAGCTGGCTAACTTTTGCTAACTGTTGAGATGAACGCAAAAGATAACCAATGAACCAATCTGCTTGAATTGTTAGTAATAATCCCAGCGTAGCCCAGACACAAGCTATTTTTACCGCTTGAGAATTAGCGGTAATTTCCATGCCTTCAGTATGAGTAATAGCAGTTCCAGAATCTTTTATATCTGTATCAACAATAAATAGTTGAGAAAAACAAAGCCACTGCTGCAATATTATGGCTGCATCATTAATCCTTTTTTTTACTGCGGATTGCCAGTCGTTTGAATGGTGTCGAGCAAGTGCAGAATTACGGTCTTGTGGATTCTGTAAAACACCAACACTGTCAGCATTTTGTGCCGCTAATAATGATTCAGATGTTGAGAGATTGCGGTTAACAAAATCTATCCCGTAATTCCACAAAGGCGATGATTGACCAGCACGACGACCATAGATCCGCACACCAGCAACATGAGAAATTTCTATCTGGCTCAAAAACTTAGCAATTTGCGGCGCTACTTGTCTTTGGAGAGGACAAATCAAAGCTTCGCTCATAATATGCAGCAAATCTTGTTTGTGCTTTAGACTAATCCGAATTCCACCCGTAGCTAAACGCCGATCTAAATCAGGATTAACTAAGCGCTGTAGTAAAAATATTAGAGCATCGTGATCTCCTTGTTGGGCTAAAGTTAAAGCAGTCGGAGCTAAAGCTGGATGTATTGATGCAGGTAAATTCAGCCATTCAACCCAAGCTGGATCTTGAGCAGTTGAATGGCTTTTAGCAACAACTGCATAAATACTAGCTGCATGGATGCCTTGGGGAGCCAAAGACTCTAACTCATGTGCGATCGCAGTAAGCGCAAGTTGGCGATCGGGAAATCCTATTTCTTTTGTTAACAAACTACAAAATAAATGCAGAGTTAAATCTTTGATTACTACTCGGACTTCTATCCCCTGTGGTGTTAGGGTTTGATTGAGTAGAAGTGCGATCGCACTCACGTCTCCCCAACGCGCCCAATCTTTCACCATTTCTTGTGGGGGAGTTAAATCTATCCGCCAAAACCAATCTGGATTAGTTTCACCCTTAACTTGAGCGCGAACAACCGCATCGCGGAAACCTTCGAGCCTTAAAACCCGTAAGTGTTGCGCTACAGGTTCAGCAAGCATTGAGGGATCAGGGCTATTACTAGCATCACAAATTACCCACAGCCGCCGTGGTGAACTAATAACCGTGAAATCTGAAGCTTGCAATCCCTCCTTGGTAGCAAACTCAACGGTTTCAACCTCATCCTTTTTTTGGATAATTTGGATAAAAACTTTGACCCGAATACCCAAATAACTCAGATGTTCATTCAGATAGCGGGCGATCGCATCTGCTGGGGCAGATTTAGCTAGACTAACGGTGGGAGGTGGAGAATTAATCATCATATTTGGCGAATCTTCTACTCCTGCAATTTACCGATGTGGCGCATAATTCTCCCCTCATAGCCCATTATTGTGACACGCATAGGTATTTTCTCACATCACTCATTAGTTAGTGGGGATTCGCTACCTATTTGTACAATAGCTTCTGCGCTGAAAATACTTATAAGAGCAAACTTGCTGGTATAAATTGTAGTTTTTTGATACTTATAGTGTTATAGAAATAGAACCACACCAATAAAAATGTGTGAGATCGTCTTTGTGCGAGTTCTAGGTCATTGCTCATTGGTCATGGGTCATTGATAATTGTTAATTGTTCATTGTTAATTGCACTTACAGCTATATATTAAGTAATAAATTGAGATTATACGGGACGATCGCCAAAATGCTATCTTCTGATCAAAACTTACCTAAACCTCAGCAAGTTAACCCTCCTGGGTTATCTATTCCTACAGAAATTTGCTTGACTTTCGCCACTTGTTCCTTAATTATCGGAATACTGGGATTGCAAACCATCAGCAAGTGCCTACAATCTGCGGGAATGGCTAGTGAAGAAGTATTTCGAGGTGAATTATTACCTATACTACATTTTCCCAATCCCAGCAATTCTTAAGTCAGAACCGCCCTAGTGAATCATCAGTTAATTTTGAGGGATCTACCAGTTTGTGTAGGGTCTTACCGATCCTTAAGAAAATTCCTCATACAATACATTAAATTATCTTTGTTGAGCGAGAACCTGTTCTATGAGTCCGCTACTCCATACGCACGATCAGGAATTGACGGTAACATCTGCCTCTGATCTATTTCTGCGCCATCGTCTCAAGGTTGTAGAGGACTTATGGGAGTCTGTTTTACGACAGGAGTGCGGTCAGGAACTGGTCGATTTGCTCAAGCAATTGCGCTCTCTGTGTTCACCAGAAGGGCAGACTCCTGAATTGCCAGAAACATCAGTACCAAAGCTGATTGAAAAACTTGACCTCAATTCAGCAATTAGGGCGGCACGAGCTTTTGCCCTATATTTCCAACTGATTAATATTGTTGAACAGCACTACGAGCAACGGGAACAACAGCTTTCACTGCGGACTAATCAACATCTTCCGACGACAAAGAAGGCTGTATTTCCAGAAATAAGTTCATCAGCAACAATTTCCCCTGCGCCTAATATTGGCTCAGTAGAAAAGTTGCAGGCTAATCCTCCCAACAGTAATTTGGGAGCAGACTTGCTGGAAAAAACTTTGCAAGACAATGGTGTACCACCAAGGGATCAAGGTACTTTCCATTGGCTATTCCCCTACTTGCGCTCTATGAATGTGCCACCGCAACACATCCAGCGCCTACTGAACAATCTAGAGATTAGATTAGTATTTACGGCTCACCCGACAGAAATTGTCCGCCATACCATTAGGGGCAAACAACGGCGGATTGCTCATCTTCTGCAACAGTTAGACCAAGCAGAAGAAGGCATGAACAACTTAGGTTTAAATTATTCCTTGGAAGCTGAAACCTTTGAAGAACAACTAACTGAAGAAATTCGGTTATGGTGGCGCACTGATGAGTTGCATCAATTTAAGCCGACGGTGATCGATGAGGTAGATTATACTCTCCACTACTTTGAGCAAGTTTTATTCGAGGCAATTCCTCAACTCTCTCGCCGCTTAAAACAAGCTTTAAAAGATTCTTTTCCCTGGTTGAATCCTCCCGATCACAAATTCTGTCAGTTTGGTTCTTGGGTAGGTTCAGATCGTGATGGTAATCCATCGGTAACACCAGAAGTTACTTGGCAAACTGCTTGTTACCAACGGGGTTTGGTGCTGGAAAAATATATTCAATCTTTACGGCAACTCACGGATCTTTTAAGCTTGTCGCTGCACTGGAGCGAGGTTTCACAAGAGTTACAGGAATCTTTGGAGCAGGATCGCGGGCGGATGCCAGAAGTAGACGCTCGCCTGGCAATTCGCTACAGGCAAGAACCTTACAGGTTTAAGCTTGGTTATATATTGGCGCGGTTAGAAAATAGTCGCGATCGCAATTCGCAACTTGCTTATGGCGAAAATAAAAAATGGCAAAATTCGGACAGCTACGCCAAAAATTTTTACCGCACTGGTGAAGAGTTTTTAGCCGAGTTGCAATTAATTCAGCACAGCCTGAAAGAGACAGGCTTAACTTGCCGTGATTTAGAGAATTTGATTTGTCAGGTGGAAATTTATGGCTTTAATCTGGCACATCTGGATATTCGTCAGGAAAGTTCTCGCCATTCGGATACAATCAACGAAATTGTTGAATATCTCCAAGTTTTACATAAGCCTTATAACGAACTGACAGAAGCAGAGCGATCGCTTTGGTTGGCAACGGAACTACAAACTAAACGCCCATTAATTCCATCGGAACTGCCGTTTTCTCAAAAGGCTTCTGAAACAGTTGAAAGCTTCCGAATGCTGCGGCAGTTACATCAAGAATTTGGCTCTCCCATCTGCCAAACTTATGTAATCAGCATGAGCCATGATGTTAGCGATCTTTTAGAGGTGTTGCTACTAGCTAAGGAAGCTGGTTTATATGACCCCAGTACAGGTATCACTAGCTTGCAGGTAGTACCGTTATTTGAAACGGTCGAAGATTTGAAACGCGCCCCAGCAGTGATGGAATCGCTGTTTGAATTGCCTTTCTATCGGGCATTACTTGCTGGAGGTTATGAAGCTGTTGCTCAAACTAATAGTGAACAAGCACAACCCCAAAATGTAGAGACGCGTTCGCGTAGCGTGCGCGAAGCGCATAATTTCGCGTCTCTACACCAATCCCAAACACCAAACATAAAATCTGACACAGCTATTACACCTCACTTACAAGAAGTGATGCTTGGTTATTCTGATAGCAACAAAGATTCTGGTTTCTTAAGCAGTAATTGGGAAATTCACAAAGCTCAAAAAGCTTTGCAAAAAATTGCTGAGAAGTATAATCTTAACTTACGCATTTTCCACGGACGCGGTGGTTCTGTAGGTCGTGGTGGTGGACCTGCCTATGAAGCGATCTTGGCTCAACCAGGTCATACAATTAAAGGCAGGATTAAGATTACAGAACAGGGAGAAGTTTTAGCTTCTAAATACTCTCTACCAGAATTAGCGCTGTATAATCTGGAAACAGTGACAACGGCTGTGATTAAAGCTAGTTTGTTAGGAACGGGCTTTGATGACATTCAACCCTGGAACGAAATTATGGAAGAATTGTCGGCGCGATCGCGCTCTCATTATCGCTCCCTAATTTATGAACAAGCAGATTTAGTAGACTTTTTCCACCAAGTCACACCAATTGAAGAAATTAGCCAACTGCAAATTAGTTCTCGTCCCGCCCGTCGCGGTGGTAAGAAAGATTTAGGCAGTTTGCGGGCTATTCCTTGGGTATTTAGCTGGACACAAAGCCGTTTCCTACTACCTTCTTGGTATGGTGTGGGAACAGCCTTGCAGGAGTTTTTAAACGAAGAACCAGACGAAAACCTCAATCTGCTGCGCTACTTTTACTTCAAATGGCCGTTCTTTAAAATGGCAATTTCTAGAGTAGAGATGACTTTGGCAAAAGTAGATCTACAGATGGCTCACCATTACGTGCGTGAGTTATCTAAAGCTGAAGACATTGAACGTTTTGAAGCTTTGTTTGATCAAATTGCCCAGGAATACAACTTAGTTTGTGATCTAGTACTGAATATTACTGGTCATAAGCGACTTTTGGACGGAGATCCAGAATTGCAGCGTTCTGTGCAACTACGAAATGGTAGCATCGTACCTCTGGGTTTCTTACAAGTTTCTTTGTTGAAACGTCTGCGTGAACACGCCAAGCTTACTACATCCGGTGTTGTACACTCCCGATATAGTAAGAGTGAATTGTTACGTGGAGCGTTATTAACTATCAACGGCATTGCTGCAGGTATGCGAAATACAGGCTGATCAATTAACAATTATCAATTATCAATTAACAATTATCAATTTTTCGGATACCATCTCAGGGTTTTGAGTTGTGGGATAATTGAGCAAAACTTACGCAGCTATCCCCCGCCCATCCCCCATAAATTGGGGGAAAAATCCCCTCAAAGTCCCCCTTTTTAAGGGGGATTTAGGGGGATCTAAATCTGACGCGCTATAAATGCAGATATTTTCTGTGATTAATTATTTTTCGGATAGGCTCTAAGCAGTAGGCGTAAGTCCCTTGTTAATTGATAATTGTTAATTGTTTAAAAAATATCTTTTCGTTTTTGTAGCCAAAATGTAATAGTCAAAAAAATCACAATCTGCAACAACAAAATTCCCCAATTTAAACTTAAATTTTCCCAAGTAGGATCGTAGACAGATGTTACTTCAAATGGTTGAGGTAAAGTAGAACCATCAGGAAGCTTCGTTGGTTCTGGTACCATAGCATTGACATTTACTAATGAACCATAAGCACCTACAGACCAGCGACTTAACATCAGCCAAGATACTTTACTGGCAATTCCTTCCATTTTAAATAACACACCAGAAAATATAATTTGTGGTAATAAAAGTAGGGGTAAGGCGCTATTGGCTTGAGAACTATTTTTGACAAGTGCTGATACCACTAAGCCTAAACTCATGCTTGTAATCAACGTTAAAAAAGTGGTAATAGCGAGTCCTATTTGCCAAGAAATTAAGTCAGGCGTAGGAGATTTGAAACCAATTAAAATTACAATTGTCATTAACAATGTTTGTAATGCTGCTAAAACACTGAAAATTACAACCTTAGAACCAAGATAAGGAAATAAACCTAAATTAACTAACCGTTCGCGGAGATAAATAGCTGCTTCTTTGACAATTTCTTGTAGAGAACTAGAAAGTCCTACCCAGATAGCAGCACAGGTAAATACAAATAAGACGCGCAGTGCTAAAGGTGCTAAAGTCGGGTCTGGTTCGCTACCTAAAATCAAAGGATTTTTATCTCGGATAGCTAAGGGGATTAAGCTAATACCGATGGGGGCGGTTAATAAGGATAAAGTTAGGTAAACGCGATCGCGTTGGATTAATTTAAAATAACGTTCGCTGAGTAATGCTAACTGTTCTGTAGGAGAGCGTTTAACTTTTTCTGCTGGTGGGTTGGTAGACTGTAACTGGCTATTAATACTGAGGTGATTGCCAATATAGCGTTGATAATAATTAGATTGCTGAAATTTTGCTTGCCAATTCCCAATAGCATTATCAGTTTCTTGTTCTGTTTCTTTCTCTAATTCTGTATAAATATCGGCAAAGTCGTTATTGTTGATGTTAAAAAACTTGAAAGCTTCATCAGGAGAGCCATAGTAACAAAGTTTACCACCTCTACCTAAAAATACAATGCGATCGCACAATTTAATATTAGCCGTCGCATGAGTTACTAAAATCACTGTGCGCCCTTGATTGGCTAATTTTCGCAACAATTCCATCATCTTTTTATCTAAACCTGGATCGAGTCCAGAAGTAGGCTCATCCAAGAAAAATAACTTCGGATCTGCTAATAATTCCACCCCAATACTGACTCTTTTTCTTTGACCACCACTTAATTCTTTTACCAAAGCACCCCGACGATGAGACATTTCTACATCTTTTAAAGTCTTTTCCACTACCATTTGCACATCTATATCCATTGGTAAGCGCAACTTAGCCGCATAAGTTAACACCTCTGCAACTGTTAAATCTGGATGCAAAATATCATCTTGTGGTACATAACCAATTTGAGTTCGATAAATATTAAAATTCTTCTGTAAATCCTCACCATTTAGATAAACTACACCACTATTAGGCTTTTCAATTCCTAATAAAGTTTTCATTAAAGTAGATTTTCCTGCCCCACTTCCTCCTACTAAAGCAACAAAGTGTCCAGGTTCAATCGGCAGGGAAATATTATCTAATCTACGCTTAATTACTAATTTATCTGCATCTAAACGTATGTGGTTGCCTTGATCTACGACTAGCAACTCATCGCCACGTAACATTAAGGTAAATTGCCCAATGCGAATAGTTGCTCCCGGTGGCAGCACTGTAGAATTATTTACCTTTTGCCCATTGACAAATACACCATTTGTACTGTAATCTTGCAAAATATATCGACCCTGAGCATCAGCTTCAACTGTGGCGTGGCGACGAGAAACTATTGGCGCATCTAAAAATAAAGTAGCGTTCGGATCTCGACCTATTAAAATCGATCTATTTTTTAAAGAAATACTCTGTTGTTTTGGTGCAGTAGCAGCCGTAGCAGTCGGATTATAATAAGTTAATAAAATGAGATTTTGTGGGTTTTGACCTATTTGAATTTCTACCCCCTGAACTAAGCGACAGCCTTCAGTAGAAGTAATGCGACTGTGGTTAACAAATAAGCCGTTTCTACTAGAATTATGACCATCGCCGTCATAAATGTAGTAGTCATTTCCCATTTGGCGTAAAGTCGCATGACAACCAGATACGATCGCCCAATTATTCGGCACTACTAAATCAGCTTTTTGAGGATCGCGTCCTAAGATATGTTGCTGGGATTTTAGTTCTATTGGCGGTAGAATTTGCCCTTGATTATTTAGTAACAAATAAGGATGATTACTGAAACTTGTTGGTTGTCCGGTTTTACTTGTCATAATACCTAAAAATAAATTTCCCCAAAAAACTTAAATAAAATTAATATTTATCCGGCGCGTCTTGCTTCGCCAATTAATGCCAAATGATAATCATACAAACATTTAACTTATCCAGTGCTGTTTGTCTAGCTAATTTGTTCATAAATCTTATTAAAGTCAAGACATCCTGACAATATTGCTCTTTATAAACAATTAATAAATTATGCTACTAAAAATACATTTTTAACTACTAGGTAGTGGTATCTTCTAAACAAACCTTTCGAGGGTGAACAGCGATGACACTGACACTTTTAGACAATCGCTATCAATTAATTAGGGAATTAAACAGTGGTGGGTTTGGGGAAACATTTTTAGCAGAAGACACCCATATGCCTTCAGGGCGTAAATGTGTAATTAAGCAGCTTAAACCGATCCAAAATGAGCCGCAAGTATATCAGCTTGTGCAAGATAGATTTAAACGCGAAGCTGCAATTTTAGAAGATTTGGGTAATGGCAATAGCCAAATTCCTAGTTTGTATGCTTATTTTGAATCGGCTGGACAATTCTATTTAGTACAGGAATGGATACAAGGTGAAACTTTAGCGGGTAAAGTGCAACAGCAGGGATTATTGAGTGAAAGTTATGTTAAACAAATATTAATTGATATTTTGCCAGTTTTAGATTATGTCCATAGTAAAAAAATTATTCACCGTGATATCAAGCCAGATAATATAATTTTGCGGCAACAAGATGGCAAGCCGATTTTAATAGATTTCGGTGCAGTTAAAGAAACAATGGGAACGGTAGTTAATAGTACTGGAAGTACCAGCCGTTCAATAGTAATTGGTACACCAGGATTTATGCCATCAGAACAATCTGCTGGTAGACCTGTATATGCAACTGATTTATATAGTTTGGGGTTAACAGCGATTTATTTACTGACAGGTAAATTACCGCAAGAATTAGAGACAGATTATCACACAGGTGAGTTATTGTGGCGCGATCGTGCGTTGAATGTTAGCCCAACATTAGCAGTAATTTTAGATAAAACTATTCAATCACATCCGCGCGATCGCTTTTCCAGTGCTACAGAAATGTTGCAAGCCTTACACTCCAACACAATTATTAATCCCCAACAACACCAACATTCCCCACCAAATAACGGTTACTATCAACCCACCCAAATTTCTCCCCCACCAGTTAGCCCCGCCTACCACACACCCACAGTTGTATCACCACCGCCACCCGTACAAGGTTACTATCAACAACCAGTAACCCCACCCACAAATGCGGGAATGGCAGATTGGAAAAAAGCAGTAATTATTGGTGGCGTTGTTGGCGCTGCTGTTTTAATTGGTTTAGTAGCAACAAGACCACAAACAACATCTACCTCATCTAACTCAACATCTAACTCAACTGTACAATCTGGAAATGCTAATTCCCCAAATTCTAGCCAACCAATACCTGCAACAGCTTCAATTTCCAAAGATCAAGCTGTAGACACAATAAATAGATGGATTCAAGCTAAAAGAGAATTATTTGCTCCTCCCTATAATCGTGAACTTGGCGCTCAAATAACAACAGGAAAAGCGTATAGAGACAACATTGGTTCTGGAAGTTCATTAGAGTGGTTACAAAATAATAACGCTTATTATGCCTATGGTGTACAACGATTAGATTCCGTTGAAAATTTTGAAGCTAACGGCAATGAAGGGATTATTGAAGTAATAGTAACTGAAGAACGCACTCTTTATAAAAACGGCAAAATCGACCGTGAAAATACATCTTTAGATACGCGAAGGGTGCGTTATACCTTGCAATCAGAAAACGGGCAAGCAAAGATAGCTGACTACAAAACTATTGAAATATTACGGAAAAGTTGAAATTTTATGAAACAGTTTTCCCCGGCAATTTTTGGACTTATCCTAATTTGTTTCTTTCTACCCTTTATGAATTTATCCTGTGAAAATAGGGAATTGATCAGTTTAACGGGTGTTCAAGTAGCTACGGGTACAACTATTCAAACGCCTAGCTTTTTAGGGCAGCAATTACCACAAAAAATCCCAGCAGAACCTCTAGCTTCTTTGGCGTTGGTATCTGCTTGTGTCGGATTGGGAACAAGTTTTTTGAGAAGCAATAAAAATACCATAATTCCAGCAGCAGTAGGAGGCATCGGCGCAGTTTTGTTATTAGTGATTAAAGCAAAAGTTGATGATGCTATCTTAAAGCAAGGGCAAGGCATAATTAAAGTAAATTACGGCTTAGGTTTTTGGTTGTCATTTTTGCTTTTTGGAACGGCAGCTATATTAAATGGCTGGATTTTCTACCAAAATAAAAAGCAAATTAAAGATTAAAATAACTCTAAATATTAGAGTCCCCGCTCTATCAGAAATTACCAGGTGGAGTTGCTAGATCCAAAAATAATTACTACGAAAGGATTAAACATGGTTCGTAAGCGTGTATATAAGAGCAACTCCAAGAAATTATCGGTGATTAAATTTGGTGCGATCGCACTCTCAGTAGCTACAGCATTGATCGTACTGGGATTAACATTAAATAAAATAATTAATTGGTCTTCAAATCCTCAATCTCTTAATCCAACTAGCACTACACCACAATCAATTAATTCATCTTCTACTCCTCAAGTACCTCCCAAATTAGTTGAAAATATATCACAACCTCTTCCTGTTCGTCAATCTGCCCAAACCAATGCAGAAATTACTTATAACATTAAAACCCCACCCAATTTTCAACCCAGCCAAAAATTACAAAAAATTGTTGACAATTTAGTTGATGTTGCTGCTGCTAGAAATTTGCCGACAAAAGCTTTATCAATTACTTTAATCGACCCCATCAAAAATGAAATAGCTGGATATCAGCAAGATGAATTAAGATATCCTGCCAGCGTAGTAAAAATGTTTTGGATGGTAGTTCTTTATGCCCAAATAGAAAACCGAATTTGGACAAATGAAACTGATTTTAACTTATATATTGCCGAAATGATCAAAAAATCTGACAATGAAGCAGCTAGTTTTATTGTCGATCAAATTACTAATACTCAATCTCAAGCCAACTTGCCCGACGCAGAATTTCAAACTTGGCTAAATAACCGCCAACAACTTAATAGATTTTTTCAAAATGCTGGGTACGATCGCATTAATATCACACAAAAAACTTTTCCCATACCTTATCTGAAACTTAATGAACCAAAGGGTACAGATTTACAAATGCGACTCGATCCAACTAATCCTCAAAAGCCAATCCGCAATAAGATTACCACAAATCAAGCAGCGCGACTAATTTACGAAATATGTTACCAAGGACAAGCTGTTTCTCCCACAGCTAGTGAAAGAATGTGTGGCTGGATAAACAGGAACTTAAGTCCCGAATTGTGGAAAAATAAGCCGTTAAATTCTGAAGAATTTAACCCAATTTTGACATTTTTTGGCGAGTCTTTATCTGATACAGGTGTACAATTTTATTCCAAAGCTGGCTGGACTTCGACTACACGCTATGAATCAGCCTTTGTAGTATCTGCTGATGGCAAAACTGTATATATTCTAGCAATTGCTGGTGATGATCCTGCCTATGCCCAAAGCTATAAAATTTTCCCCAAAATGTCTCGTTTAGTATATGACAGGATGACAAGACTTAACAAAGGTTAGCAAGCTCGCAATTAGCTTTTTTCATGCGCTAATCCGTCAGAAAGGTTTTAAAATAGAAAACGTCTTGATCTATCTGACTACAGCTATAAGTTGGAAATTGGTTAATATACTTAATAAACAACGGGTCTTAATTTGTACCTTTGTAGCCATAACATCTGGCTTATCAGGTGCATACTTAGGTGGAAAAATTAATTTGCTTGCCCATCAAAATCAGTGCTATCAAAATACAAAACAGTACTTATTCTTACCAGGAATTAATCAAATTTGCAAAGCCTGGGTAACTCCCAAAGCCGTTTGGCAGGGTAGCACTACGGGGTTATGGATGGGGACAATTTTGGGCGCTTTTGTTGGTGGCTTGGCAACACGCCATCCACCCGATGAAAATGATTCTAGCGATGCCTAGCTGACAGAGGGATAGCTGATAGCTGACAGCTATCAGAGAGAGAGTCGGACATAAGCCGGGTTCTGTTCATCCTAGTAGCGTTCACCACTAAGAGGGCAGTTATCTATCTGGGACGTTTGTTACCAAACGCCTCAAGCGGTTTTAACATCGGAACCGGAAAAAGACCAACCTTGGTTCCTTCCTTGCTCCCAACCGGGGTTTACCGAGCCAGCACCTCTCGATGCTGCTGGTGCGCTCTTACCGCACCTTTGCACCCTTACCCTTTTCAGTTACCAGTTACCAATTACCAGTTGTTTGGTCACTGTTTACTGTTCACTCTCTAAAGGCGGTATCTTTCTGTGGCACTATCCTCACGCTCACGCGCACTGGGCGTTACCCAGCAAGTCTGGTCTTTAAGGAGCCCGGACTTTCCTCAAATCCACCTCAACAGTGAATCCGCAACTACCTGCGCCTACTCTCTCTTTAATCTAGTTTACTAAATATAATCATATTTGTTCACTCAATGATAATTAATTACTTTGGCTGAAGTGCGTCTGTCCAAGGCAACTTTTCAACTGTAAATTGGCAGGATAATGTATAAGAGCGCATAGCAGGGTTTACCTGGGCTGGGTCAAATATTTTTAAGAATAACCGCAGATAAAATTGTTCACCTTTTTCAGAGGCTTTTTCAAACCTTTTAGGTTCAAATAATGTAGATGCAACTTCTAATACTCCATCGGAGTTGCGTTTTAGAACATCTTCTGCTGTCAGCTGCTCTTTGAGTGTTTGGGTAGCAGCAATGAGGCTAGATGCTTGGGGTTGGAATAAATCGAGTGTCATACCAGGGATTAACCGGATTACCCGTCGCGATCGCCCATCGAAATCTGTTAAAGAGCTTTGATCCCAATCTACAGTAATTGAAGCTGTTTGAGATTGATTTTTAATAGCAATTTGCAAATCGCGCAGGTGATCTGTTTGATATCGCTCTTTTAACTTAAATTGAATACTAATTAATGATTTTAGTTGTTGTGCTTCTAATTGTGAATCTAGAAATTCTTGATTGAATTTAATTCTCAGTTGGTTATCTATAGACTTAATCGCTCGGTAAAATACATAACTGACTGAAATACAGTAGGAAGTGAAAATCAGTAAGTTCCATTGATAATCGGGTATATAAATATTGAATATTTTCACGGGCGATTATCTAGACAATTTACCTAAACCATGAATCAATATTCTGATCTATAACCAAATATATATTATTTATCTTTAATAGTCGAAAAGTTTTGAAACCAGCCACGCCGCCAAAAAAAGAATACTAATCCTAAAGCGATCGCACCCATAAATGCTAAACATAATGGATAGCCCAAATACCAGTTAAGTTCTGGCATATTCCAGGGAGATTTTTCGGGATTAAAGTTCATTCCGTATATTCCTGCAACAAAAGTTAAAGGGATAAAAATACTAGAAATAACGGTAAGTAGTTTCATTATTTCATTCATTTTGTTACTAATAGAAGACATATAAACATCCATTAATCCAGAAGATAGTTCGCGGTAAGTTTCCACCATATCCATTACTTGAACAGCGTGATCGTAACAGTCGCGCAGATAAATTCTTACTTCCTCACTGAGCAAACTACTGCCATCTCGAATTAAAGTATTAATAGCATCTCGTTGAGGCCAAATAGCACGACGTAGTGCTAGTAATTCTCGCCGAATTTGATAGATCTTATTTAAAGTCTGATGTGTGGGATTATCTACAACTTCTAATTCTAAGTCCTCAATGCGCTCACCATAATCTTCCAATACAGGAAAGAACCCATCAATAATCGCATCTAAGAGCGCATAAGCTAAATAATCCGCTTTATTTTGGCGAATTTTACCTTTACCAGTACGAATGCGATCGCGTACAGGTTTAAAACAATCGCGCTGTGGTTCTTCTTGAACCGTCAGCAAATAATGTTTTCCTAGAATAAAACTAACTTGTTCACTATAAAAACCAGTAACTTTTTCCTTTGGCATTACCATCTGGGTAATAATTACCAAATGGTCATCATAGTCCTCTATTTTAGGGCGCTGAGGCACGTTAACTACATCTTCAAGAACTAAGAGATGCAAATTAAACACTTGCCCTAAGCGCTGCAAAATTTCTTCACTGCCTAAGCCTAGTATATCTATCCAAGACACTGACTCTGTATCTAAGTATGAAGTACATTCTTCGGGTGTTTCCAGTACAGTACGGGTTGCTGTTTCTTCGTTGTAATCAATTAAGACAATTTCCGGCATCTGTGCATCTGTCTTAACTCTGAGAGTTCCTGGCATACTCCCTGGCTTGTCGTAGAAGTATTCAAATAAATCTGATTCTTCTTGGGCAGGTTGATTAACCCATTGCATAGGCTGTATGCGTGTTTCTGTCATGTAAATTAAGATTTAATTAATAGTTTTGTATTATATAGCATCTTAGATAAGCAACTATAATTGTTTTTAACAAGCAACTACATAAAATCGAGCGATCGCGCAATTTTAGCGATCTTGATGTAATTATGCTAATGAGTTATGCAAAAAATAGTAATTGTGGCGATCGCTACTGAGTATTTACTTTAATTGGATCTGATCGTACAGAGTATTATCAATAACCCAGTGGTGTTTTATAGCGATCATTCATTTTCATTAAAATTAGCTATAATGTTATAAATTTCATAGGCACTTATATCTTCTATATCTGATTTAGAATAAATAGTTAATAAAAGTATGCTAGTTGGTGATTCAACTTGATAAATTAGCCGATAACCTGCACGTTTTCCTTTTTGAATGCTACTGTTTTTAAGTCTTACCTTAAGTACAAAATAATTTTCACCGAGATTAGCAATTCGGTCTCCAATAAAGTTTCCCTGCTGAATTTGCTCGATTACTTCTTGAGTATCAGCGCGAATATTGCGATATTTTTTAGATAAATTTCGTAAGTTTCTCTTATATTCTGGGGTCAAATCAATGTGGATTGAGGAGAACTCATTCGGCATCAATGCCCTCCCACATTTTTTCCAGTGGAATACGTTGTC
The DNA here is from genome assembly GCA_963711165.1 of uncultured cyanobacterium. Taxonomy (GTDB): domain Bacteria; phylum Cyanobacteriota; class Cyanobacteriia; order Cyanobacteriales; family PCC-9333; genus Crinalium. Next base: position 93,296 of record CAVQDG010000041.1, read on the forward strand.
CAGCTTTAGCTTCTTGTAATGCCCGTCTCAGACTAGCTTTTATCTCTTCAATAGGAGTATCATCGGGGTCATCTTCTAATTCATCATTAGGTTCAGTAAATAAAACTATAACTCGCACGCGACTAGGGGTTTCTACCTCTAGTGGTTCGTCTAAAAATAGTTGCCCTTTTTCATCAATATTTCCGGTGACTTCAACTGCTTTCATGTTTTTGATAGTTAAATACCTAAATTCCTTAAACATTTCTATCTTATTGAATAGTATACCTGTTTAACTTGTTGCATACACGCTGATAAATCAGACTCAATTTCTTGACGATGGAATCGTAAAACTCGCCAACCTTTTTCAGTTAAAAATCTATCTCTCCTACGATCATTGACAGCTTGAGATTCTGTTCTTTCATGATAATTATGACCATCTACCTCCATTGCTATACTAATATTTTGGTTTCTATCGAAATTTTGCTGATTACTAAACTTATCGGGCAACATTTTAGGTCTGGCATCTTTAAATAATTTTTCAGCCTGATTTAAGTTGCTGAAAATTTCTTCTGAACGCTTGCTGAAGGCAACGAAAACCAACTTATCATGAATTGCTAAAAATTGTTTGCAAAATTCATTTAAGTCTTGATCTTTAATAAATTGGTTTTCCCAAATTTTTATGCCACCAAAAAATTCTTTAATGTCAATAAAATAATTTATATATTTATTCCCATAAGAAGAAATATCATCTACAGTTATTTGTCCGTCCTTTACAATTATTTTATCGGTGTAAAGGAAATACCACTGATCTACAAGCGATTCCAATACCGACTCGATAATTTTCAAGTTGTTAGTAATGTTTTTTTCCATGTAATTGCTCCCTTTCTTCTTTTATATCTTTATATATTTGTTAAACCAAAAGCAACTTGCTCTGAGGTTATTAAAGTTATACGAAATTTGGCATCTTCTACAATTAACCGCAATAAGCAGTTTATTTAAAATAGACTTTACTGCCAATTGTAACAGTGGTTAGTCTGTTTTACAGCAAATTATTAGGGACTGGGAAACATACTTCCCAATCCCTAACTAAATTATTTCGCAAAGGAAAATCAGCAGACAATGGATTACATCATACCCATGCCGCCCATGCCGCCCATGCCGCCCATGCCACCCATGCCGCCCATGCCACCCATGCCGCCCATGTCAGGCGCACCACCAGCAGGTTTCTTCTCAGGCTTTTCAACAATCAACGCTTCAGTTGTCAAAACCATACCAGCAATAGAGCCAGCATTTTGCAGTGCTGAACGAACAACCTTAGCGGGGTCAATAATACCAGCAGCAATCAAATCTTCAAATGTATCCGTAGCTGCGTTGTAACCAATGCTGAAATCACTTTCACGCACCTTTTCAACAATCACAGCACCTTCAACACCAGCATTATCTGCCATTTGACGCAAAGGAGCTTCTAGCGCCTTGGCAACGATGTCAGCACCCATCTTTTCTTCTTCGTTAAAGTTGTTGCTAAATTCGGCAATTTTCTTAGCCAGATGAATTAGGGTAGCACCACCGCCTGGAACAATCCCTTCTTCTACAGCAGCTTTAGTAGCGTTGAGAGCATCTTCAATCCGCAGTTTGCGGTCTTTGAGTTCGGTTTCAGTAGCAGCGCCTACTTTAATTACAGCTACACCGCCAGCAAGTTTAGCAATCCGCTCTTGCAACTTTTCTCGATCATAATCAGAGTCGGTGTCTGCTAATTGTTGGCGAATTTGAGCAATGCGTTTTTGCACATCTGCGGTTTTTTCACCAGCAACAATTGTAGTGGTTTCTTTGTCAATGGTGATTTTTTGAGCAGTTCCCATCATCTCTAGGGTAACGGTATCAAGACTCAATCCCACTTCTTCAGAAATCATTTGACCGCCAGTAAGCACTGCTATATCTTGTAACATAGCTTTACGGCGATCGCCAAAACCAGGAGACTTGACTGCTACTGCACTCAGTACACCCCGCGCTTTGTTAACTACCAAAGTTGCTAAAGCTTCACCGTCTAAATCTTCAGCAATAATCAGCAAAGGTCTACCCGCACGAGCGATTTTTTCCAATACTGGAATTAATTCTTGGATAGAGCTAATTTTTTTATCGGTAATCAGGATAGCGACATTTTCATACTCAACCACCATCCGCTCATTGTCGGTAACGAAATAAGGAGAAAGATAACCCCTGTCGATTTGCATCCCTTCCACAACATCCAATTCTGTTGTCAAAGATTTGGATTCTTCAACGGTAATTACACCATCTTTGGTGACTTTATCCATTGCTTCGGCAATCATTTTGCCTACTTCTTCATCGTTACCAGCCGATACGGTAGCAACTTGAGCAATTTCATTTCCTTCAACTGGCTTGGCTACTGCTTCAATTTCTTTTACTAATAAAGCAATAGTTTTATCAATTCCGCGTTTTACCGCCACTGGATTAGCACCAGCCGCAACTACTTTTAAACCCTCGTGGATTAGTTCTTGTGCTAGAACAGTCGCTGTCGTTGTACCATCACCAGCGATATCTTTAGTTTTTGAGGCGACTTCTTGAATTAGTCGAGCGCCAGTGTTTTCTAAGGGGTCTTCAAGTTCAATTTCTTTGGCAACGGTGATGCCATCATTGACAATCTGAGGCGCACCATAACTCTTTTCTAGTAGAACATTGCGACCTTTAGGACCTAATGTAATACGCACGGCATTTGCTAAAGCGTTTACACCACGCTCTAGCGCCCGCCGAGATTCTTCATTAAATGCAATAATCTTTGCCATTTTCGGTTCACTTGCGCTTCTATTAGTCAATTTAGCACTCTCTTGTCATGAGTGCTAATCAAATAATATAGCAGTAGCCAGATAGGTTAGGACATTTTAAAACAGTGACCATTGAACAGGTTTCACAAAGAGCGCTCTTTGTGAAACCTACCATCAATGATTGGGGTCAGTGGGTAGGGTGCGTTACGCTTCGAAGAGCGCACCCTACAGGACTAAACTTTTGAATTCCGCCAGAGATGTATTGACATCACGGCTTAATGGTTAACGGGTTAGTGGTTAAATTTTTAGTAATAATTCCTGGCTGAGAGGAATTGGTTAAATTAGTGTTTTTAGCAGTATTCAAAGTTGACTGAATTGTAGTGCTAGGTGGTGTTACTTTGCTAGTAATAATACCAGGGTTGCTAGTAGTGGGAGAAGACGGGGTTTGAGTGCTGTTCGTGCCAGAAGATGTTGTCGGTGTACTGACAGTGGGTAGAGTAGCAGGAAGACCTGTTATGCCTGTACTCGACAACAGAGTAGGTGTTTTACCTTCAGGATCATTGAATACTAATCCAGCTAGGGAGGGCTTCACCTTTGTGAAAAGCTGGTCATTGCCAATTCCAGCATTTACCGCAACTGACCCGCCAATACTATTAACTGTGATGGAGTCATTACCCGCGTTGGCGTTGATTGTGGTTTTACCTTTGTGGGTACTATTGACGGTAACTGTATCTGCACCACTTCCCAGGTTAAGGAGTAGATTTTCAATATTTGTATAGGTGATACCTTTACTGAGTCCAAAGCCAGTAATTGCTGTGGCAGTAACTGTTCCTGTTTGATTAGTGGTTACACCTTGATTATTGAGGACTAGATTATCTGTATCTTCATTACCATCAATGGTGACAGCGCCCAAAATCTGACTCAGACTATTGCTGGCATTACCTAAATTAAAGATATCATTACCGCGATCGCCTGTCATATTTAGGCTAATTGAAGCCCATAGGCTCGCTACATTCAAGGTATCGTTATCAAGTCCGCCACTGAGTTGAATTTGGGTCAATGGACTACTGGTTGCTGTTGTGCCAGTAGTTGTTACATTGGTGTTAACTGCGATCGCATCACTACCTTTATTACCATTCACAGTCAAGTTTTCTACATTGGCTAATGTCGTAGTCCGACTATCTTTAACTTGCACGCCTTGAGCATTGATTGTAATGGTTTCTGATCGAGAAGAGCCATTGATAATCGTGTTATCCGCACCGTTACCACCGTCTAAGGTAACATTCCCATTCGCGATCAATCCAGAAGTGCGATCGCTGGCTGTATTCAACTCGATGGTATCATTCCCATCTCCGCCTTGCAAAGTTAAATTTGCTTTATTGCGATTGACGCGCACACTATCATTACCAGTCCCAGCATTCACTGTCATCGCATAACTATTGCCATAAATCTGTGTTGCAGCTAAAGCTGGACTCGCCTCCGCTAGAGGCACGCCGTCAGCATCTAAATTGGCACCAATACGGACTGTATCATTTCCCGCACCTGTATTTAAGTTTGTTACCGCGCCATTATCCAGACTGGTAAAGGTATCTGCACCAGAACCCAGATTGATATTTAGGGTTTCCATCATGTTGTAGGTAATACCAACACCCATGCCTAAACCTGTGAGGGCATCTTTAGTTAAAGTTCCAGTGCGAGTTAGGGTATCGCCAGAATTATCAATATTTAAAATATCGCCTGTGGTTTGTCCCTCACCATACACCGTCAAGGCTTTAGTCAATTGACTGAGTGTGCCGTTTGCTGTGGGTTGCAGACTACCGACATTTAGCGTATCGTCTCCTTGTCCTAACCACACAAATGTATTGCCAGAATTACCTCGGATATTAACTTGATCGTTGCCATCGTTGGCTTTGATATTGGTGACACCAGTATGAGTACCTTGAACAGTTAGTGTATCATTGCCCTTACCTAGATTGAGATTAAGGGTTTCTAGAGTGCCGTAGGTGAGAGTATTGCCTAATCCTAATCCGGCAAGGGTTGTAGCGGTCAGTGTGCCTGTATTATTGGTGCTGTCTTGGTCGTCTTTCAAATTAACTGTATCAGTACCCTCGTTACCCGCGATGGTAACTTTTCCCAAAATTTGGTTGAGAGTGGGTGTTTGAGTCACTTGACCTTGGCTGCCTAAGTTAAAGGTGTCGTTGTCTTGGTTGCCATTTATAGTAGTGGTAATGGTGCTTAACAGTGAAAATAGGTTGACAGTATCGCTACCTGCATTTCCATTCACCTCTAATGCTGTAACATTACTGCCTGCAACCGTATCAATATTTACTACATCATTACCAGAATTAGCATTGATGACGAGATTTTCGGTAGTTGATAAACCAAGCGACCGACTATTAGTAACGTTCACCTCTAAGCCATTTGTAGTGATGGTTTCCGATACTGAAGACCCGTTAAGAATTGTTTTATCACTGCCAACTTCTCCAGAGAAGTTAACTTTGGCATTGTTTAGTAGGGTGGAATTATATATTGGTGTATTTACTTCCAAGTTGTCATCACCGTTTCCAGCTTGAATGTTGAGTACAGCCGTATTGCGGTTGACTTGGATACTATCTTTGCCATCCCCAGTATTGAGATTAGTAAGATGACTGGTTCCTAAAATATTCTGTCCTAAAGTCGAAACACCATCCATTGTTTCTGCCAGGACATTGCCGTTGGCATCAACTTTTGCCCCAAACCGGAACTTGTCATCCCCTGTACCGCCATCAATATTGGTGGTTGCACCTGTATTCAGAACTGTTAAATCGTCATTAGCTACCCCTAATTTCAGATTAAACAACTCAAAATTGTTGTAGTAAATCCCTTCACCCATATCTAATCCGGTTAAGGATTTATTAGTTAAAATGCCTGTATTGTTAGAGGTATCACCGCCATCATCAATATTTAAAGTATCGCGGTTATTTTGTCCTTCTCCGTAAACAGTCAGGCTTTTTTGAATTTCGTCTAAATTACCGTTGTTAAGCGGTTGATTACTGCCTACATTAATTACATCATCATCTCCACCAGCCCAAAGATTCGTGCGGGTAGCAAGACGGCGAATATTGAAGGTATCTTTGTTGTTTTCGCCGTAAATTGACATCGACTGGGCATAAATCCAACCGTAGATATTAACTAAACTACCCAGTGTGTCTTTGTTATTATAATCACCTTTAATCAGGACGTTATTACCTGCGGTAATAGTTGCAGTCGGTTCGATTTGGAAGTTATCACCGACAAGGAAGATGGCATCTTTAGCCGCTTTTACTACAGCATTATCAACTAAGAGGAGGTCTTCTCCACTATTAACAGATTCATTTACAGTGAGGGTAATGTAATCTTGATCGCTAATAGCACGATATACTTTAACTCCACCGTTTAATTCTGTCAAATTGATATAACCACCAGTAACAACATCTAATAAACCATTACCGAGGAAATCCGTTTTACCGTTGATATTGGTGGTAGTTGTACCAGCGTCGATGGTGATGTTGGTACCAGCAATGATGTTACTCGGTGCTTTGATGGTGTTGTCTAGATTGTATTCATTGCTAAAGTCATACAAAGCTGTGACATTAGCATTAGATTTATCGGTAGTTTGATTAATCTTGAGGTTAACTTCCCCAGTCGTAGCTGTCATTTTTTCTACATTGACTGTGACTGGGTTAGTATCTAGCTGTTTGGCAGTCAGGTCGAGATAAACTGATTTTTGCGCTGTTGTTTCTAGATAAATTTTACTAGATGGCACTTCGGAAGTTACGGGGCTGTATCCTTGATTGAGTTGGGCTTTGATTTTTTGAGTAGCTGTCCCGATGTTGCCATTAACTGCTGTGATAGTTAGGTCGCGGGTAATGATGTTTTGTTCATTTCCTTGGCTGAAGATATCGTCGGTACTATACAGAATTGTCCGGTCATGGGGATTATCAATTACGCCTTGGAGAATTAAATCAGAATTACCCACGTTATTAATAGTAACGATGGTGGGGTTAACTGGAAGAGAGTTAAGATTGGGGAGAGTTGTATTTATGGTTTTATTCTTGACATTGACATTGTAGTTAATAGCTGGAATACCACCAGGATTAATTACGGAAATGTCATTGATAATTAGGTTTTTATTGGAATAGTTCTCTATTTGAACTGTATCGTAGGCAGGGTCAATGATTGTATATTTACCGTTATCGGTGAATTTTCCATTGTCGAACATTTGATCGCTGCGCTTAGGAATAATAAAGTTAACTTCCCCAACACTAGCGTTATCAATATCACCAACAATCACATCAGTGTCAGTAATATTTGCATCGACGTTATCACTTTTTTGGATAATGTTCCCGTTTTGATCGACAATTAAAACGGGATTTTCTTCCCGTGCTAGTAGTTTGACTTTGGAATTGAAATCAATAATAGGTGTAGGTTTATAAATTTCACTCGTTGACTCTGTACCAAAGTCCATGGTGATAGTAATATCACCAAACGGTGTCCAAATAGTTAATGACCAGGCTAAATCACTGTTGGCAGTGGTGGTTTTGTTAAACTTAGTAAAGTCTGATTCAACGTTGAGTTTATAGACTTCTATGGCGGAGGTGCTATCTGTCCAGATTTGAGCAGTAAGTGGCATATTATTAGTAGCATCGCTGTCTGTATCTCCACCTAAACCATCACAATCTGCCAGAGCGATCGCACTACTATTAACTGTGTTAAATTTGGCATCAAGATTAATATAATCACCCTTGATATAAGCCCCACTGTTGATAGTAACGTTGCTGTCTGTTCCATTTAAATCAACATGGGCATGAGCATCAATATTACCAATTAAGCCTGCCCCCTCTGATTCTGAACGAGACTCAACATTGAGTTGATCTACAAGAGCTTGAATATTAACTGTTCTGCCTTCTAACTTAACATTACTATTAATATTGGTGAGATTACTACCATCGACATTAAAGCTACTATCTGCGTCTGCATCTGCATAAATTCCCACGCCATCAGCAGAGACTTTAACCTTACCATCAGTATTACTGGTAGAATTAACCGTCAAGTCGTTTTTGGCAGTAATCGTAGCGTAGTTACCAATGTAGGTATTGTTATTGTAGATTAAGTTTGCATGAGCTTCCGCATCAGCAAATGTAATCAACGAACCTGCACCACCATCACCAGAAACATCTATGGTTTGGGCTGTTTGTCCATTAATAACGACGTTACCATCAGCTATAACACTTGCCGCATCACCTACATAAGTAGTATTGTTATTAGTAACATTGACATTAATTTTGGAAGCCCCAACCGCAATCGCCCCATAAACTCTTGATGTTGTAGATCCGGTAGTTTGCACACTGGATAAAGAATCAACAGTCACATTTCCTTTAGCTATAATTGCAGCATTATTACCCACATAAGTGGTCATTGTCGGGGTAATATTCAAAGTTGCTTTAGTTCCAGTGCCACCCAGTAAACCACCTGCTGCGGCTTGTGAGTAAGCAGAGAACTTATTATCTCCTTGAGTGGGTATAGTTGCAGTTGCCCCGGAGGAAAGTAGATGAGTTTTACCAGTTGCAGTGGCATTATCTAAATCAATATGCAGGTTTTGTGTACCTGTACCCGCACTTGTTAAATCCACCACATTTTCTTTAGTAAACAGGTGATCTAATCCTGTTCCAGTTAAACTGCTCTTATCCAGTGTCAAAGCTGTTCCTGCGGCAGTGTTAGCGAGTTTGAATGTATTCGTAGTTACCCCAACAACATAGTAAGGAACACCTTCTTCTAAGTCTTGAGTTCCTTTATTGACAACCAGTTGATGAGTTCCACTATTTGCACCGATGTCAATAACTGCTCCCCCTGATGTAGCAGTTAATTGGAAACTATTAGTGTTAACTAATTTCACGTAATAGGTAGTACCAGGAGTTAAGTTAGTTAAAGCTGTACCAGCAGTCTTATAAACAACCGCTTGACCATTGGTAAAGCCATGACTGTTAAGGGTAATGGTATTTGTGGTGTTATCTGTAGTGTAGGAGAAAGTGGATTGATTGACTTGTTGAACCTTTAAACCAACTGCTTTAATTTGATGGGTACTATCTACAACATTGCCCTTAGCATCAGTGGGAACGCTGGTAATATCAATTGCCGTTCCCCCTTTAGTCACGGATAGCTGGAAGGTATTCGTAGTTTTATTAACAATATAATACGTTTGAGCATTGACTAAACCGCCTAAGCTGCCCCCATCGGTGGTATAGACAACTTGATCATCATTTTCAAAGCCATGAGAGGCAGAATTAATACTGTTCTTACTAATAACATCACTACCCAAATTGAAAATGTTGTCTTTACCTTGAGTATCGGGGAGTTTATCAACTATAGAGAACTTAGCAGTCCGACGGACATAATTGATTTGATCGCTTGTGTTAAACCCGTGATTATTAATGGTAATGACTGTATCGGGGCTATTGGTGTTAATGTTATTAATGCTTGTGCCTTGAGTCAATTGAGTAGTTGACTGAATTAGCGACAGTTTAATCGTCTTACTATCAACAACTTTGACATAGTAGGTCTTACCTGCAACTAACCCACCAATGACATTACCACCCGTGGCTTCATAAACCACCTTGTTGCCATCTTTGAAACCATGATTTTGAGCAAATTTAATCGTATTAAACTTAACATCAATATCAGCAGCGTTAAATATACTTCCTAACTTCACAGTTTGACTATCAACAGCAATGACGTTGTAACTACTTTGATTAGTTAGTCCACTAATATCAGTACCACCACCATTAACATAGACAACTTGAGCGCCTGTTTGTAAGCCATGATTGCTGTTAAATTTGATGGTATCTTGGCTATTGTTGATAGTATTACTAGGATCGAAGGAAGTATCACCAATAGTAATTGGCTTGCCTAACCGACTTTGAACTGTAACATTTGTCGCATCAATCGTAGTGAATGCACCAATGTGAGTGTCAATATTTGGTTTAGCATTAACTTCGGCAATGGAAATACCAACAGCAATCGCACCAATGCTCAACCCTTTCGCTTCTGCGTCGCCATCAACTGTGACATCAGCCACAATTTTTACATCATTAGCTACTTGAATTTTGCCATTATCACCAACATAAGCTTTGATAGTTGGAGAAACGGTAGCGGTTGGTATAGAACCAATACCACTCAAAATACCTCCTGATGAGGCTTGTGCTGTAGCAGATACGGCTTCTTTAGCAATCGCATTGATATTGAGGCTATTAGCATTTTGGATTTGTACTCCATTGCCAAGATTAGCTTGAGTAGTTCCTGATTCTTCGGCATTGCTAATCACTATCCCAACTGCTGCGCCACCAACAGCAGCACCCCAACTTTCTACGGTGAGATTAGAAGATGAACCCGCAATCACATTAATATTATTAGCTTGGTTAATCTTCGTCCCTGAGTCAATGTAAGCACTGGTATTGTTATGAGATGTGAGATAAGAAACTGCCGCACCTAATCCGACTAAACCACCTGCACCTGCGATAGTCTGTACTTTATTAGAATCAACTAAACCAGTAGCTGTAATATTTAAATTGCCACCGACTGTTAAGTTGCTATTTGCACCTACATACGCGGAGGAGTTATGAGTGACATTTGCAATCCCAACAGAACCACCTATACCTGCGAAGCCACCTAGTGCTAAAGCCCCAGAGGTAATACCTAGTTTTGTGATTTCATCGGAGAGGATGGTAACTTCTCCACCAGCGTTTACTGTGCCAGAGATAAAAGCAGTTGTACCTTTAATCACAGATGCACTGGGAGTCAAATCGTCAAGCACATCTTTTTTAGTAGAAATATTGGATTTCCCACTGCTGTCTTTACCCATACCATCTAAGCCAGATAGTTGGTTACTGACTGTACTTTTGGTATTATTCTTAGCTTCATTACCTTGATCAGAAATGGCACTACCCACATTCAGAACCGAAACTGTACCTTGAACACCAACTGCTAAACCACCACCACCACCAACTGTCAGAGAATTCACCGTTTTATTAGTTTTAGCTTCTACATCTACATCTTTGAGGGTGTTAACCGTAGCATTATTGATAGATGCAGAAGTGGCATTTTTCACTGTAGTCACATCAATGGCAGCACCCAGCCCCACAGCACCTGCGGAAATAGTTCCAGCTTTAACATTGACATCAGTATCGTTAAAGGCTTTGACATAAACTCCTTGTTGACTGTTAGCGCCTGTATTATTACCATTAATCAAGCCACCGTTAATATCAGCCTTAGTTTTGTCAGTAAAGGAGTTGACAACAGCACTAACTCCAATCCCTACTGCACCACCGGAAGCCGTACCGATTATCACACCCAACTTTTCTTTACTGGTAGCGATGACACCTAACCCGTTAATTGCTACTTGTGTACCGCTACCATCAGCTTTAGGAATATTCAGACTTTGATTACCCAAAGCCTTAAGAGTTGCACCAGTCAGATAAGCATTGGTACTGTTATCAACATTATTAACCGCCACAGTACCACCCACACCCGCTAAACCACCGCTCAGGGTGCCTCCATAGGTTGTGAGTGTGTTAACAGAATTAGCCAAAACACCGACACTGCCTTGAGCAGTTAATGTCCCTCCTTGAATATAGCCAGAGACATTATTGCTCATTTGGTTGACTGCGACTGAACCAGCTATACCTGCATAGAGTCCTACAGAAGCACCTGTAGCTACAGTTTCAATGGTGCCTTGGTTATCTGCATTGATGAGAACATTACCAGCAGTATTAATAGTTGAATCTTGGCTATAGGCTTGAATACTGTTACCAATGTTGTTGTAAGCAACAGCCGCTCCAACGCTACCACCTCCACTAGCACTGACTTGTCCAGCTAAGGATTTAATTGTGGCATGATCTTGAGATGTAATATTGAGGTTATTGGCGGTAATATTACCGTTGAGGACATAAGCCTGAATAGTATCGGTAATATTATTAACTGAGACTGAACCTGTTAAGGCTACTTGCCCGGAAACCGAAGCCCCAGCCGATAAACTTTCAATGGTGTTGTTTCCTTTGCTTTCGACTTTGACTGTTCCAGAGGTCGAAGTAACACTACTGCCACTAATATAAGCTTCAGTTTTACCGCTTATATTATTAACTGCTACGGCTGCACCGATAGCAGCATTTCCTGCTGCACTAATTTGACCTGCAAGGGAGCGAATAGTGGCGTTATTGGTAGCTGAGACATTAATATTTTGTGGCGCAGAAATTGTGGAATTATTACTGATATAAGCTAGAGTTTGAGTGCCAATATTATTGACCGTTACTGAGCCACCCAGTGCAAAAGTTCCGGCTCCGACTCCTCCTGCCGTGATATTTTCAATTTTAGGAGTGGATGTGGCAGCGATCGTAATACCGTTATTAGAGCTAACTGTGGAATTATCAATATCAGCTTTGACAGTATTATTGATGTTATTAGTGGAAACAGAAGCACCAAACCCCGCAGTACCTCCAACAGATACTTGACCTGCTAAAGATTGAATGCCAGAAAAGGCTTCTTCATCGCTGGTTGCCGCTACATCTTTAGCGGCATCACTGGCAATTACTTCTACCAGTTGAGCAGCATTAACCTTGGCACTATTACTAATGTGAGCATCAGTGACAGTCTTGATATTGTTAACTGAAACTGAGCCACCAACCCCAACCGTACCACCAATACTAGCGCCTACGCTGGCATTTTTTACCCCAGCCGCTAAGTTAGCTTGCACTGAAACTTTACCACCTGTGGAGGTAACTTGAGCATCACTAATAGTTGCTGTAACTTGATTATCAACAAAGTTGGTGGAAACTGAAACCCCAACTCCCGCCGTACCACCAACCGCAAGTTGCCCTGCTAGGGATTTAATTATAGAGTTATCTGTGCTGTTAACTGCAACATTTTGGGAAGCATTTATCTTAGCTTTGTTGCTAATTTGTGAGTTAGTTTTGGTGTCAATAAAGTTAAGGTTAATTGCCCCACTAATTGCCGCTTTACCGCCTCCAGAACCCGCCGCGCTAATAGCTTCAATTGTCGCATTTTGGTTACTATTAACACTTAAACCCAAAGCAGTAACTTGAGCGTTATCAATTATTGCCTGGTTTTGATTATCAATACGGTTAAGCACAACTGACGCACCAACGCCAGCTTTACCACCGAAAGCAACTGCTCCTGCTAAGGCTTGGATTGTAGAATTATCTTTACCGGATACATCAACTTGATTAAACGCATTTACATTACTTTGATTGCGAATTTCTGCTGTTGTGTGATTGCCAATGCGATTAATTGAAACTGAACCCCCAATGGCAAAGTCTCCTGCGCCCGCGCCACCTGCGGTAATTGCTTGAATAGTTGCGGTTTCGCTAGCACTGACTGTGACCGAATTGGCGGTAGAATTAACTTGAGATAGATCGATATAAGCCTTGGTACGATTGTTGATGTCATTAATACTCACAGCCGCAGCTACAGCAGCCTTACCCTTGGCAGCCCCAACCGCACCTGCTAGAGTTTGAATTTCTGAATCATCTGTAGCTGTAACTGTAATAGCTCCAACAGCTTGCGCGATCGCATTATTGCTAATATGGGCATCTGCTTGGGATTCGATGTCATTGACGGCAACAGAACCACCCAAGGCAAAGTTTTCTCCACCAGCCGCACCCAGAGCGATCGCGCCAATCTCGGCATTATTAGTCGCCAGCAGTTCAATGTTAAAATTTCCAGTGGTGCTAACATCGGCGTTTTCTATATATGCCTTTACGCCCTTGCTACTATCATCGTTGTCACCAATAGCATTAATTGAAACTGCTGCCCCCACTGCTGAACCTGATGTCCCTAAAGCCACCCCACCAGATAAGTTAGAAATTATCGAGTCATCGCTGGCTTTCAGTGTAATTGCTTTGCCAGTTTTAATTTCCTTAGACTGAGTGGGAGTAGCAATGTTCTTCTTAGAATCTTTGATGTATGCGGCAACAGTATTATCAATTTCGTTGATGGAAAGTGAACCTGCTAAAGCTAGTTTTTTGCCACCACCAACTCCTACGGAAAGGGTTTTAATATCTGCATCAGAATCAGCAGTAATTGTTAAACCTTCCGTGGTAGCAATATTTGAGCTTTGAATATATGCTTTAACATTATTGCCAATGGCATTATAGGCTGCGGCTGCCCCGATTCCTGTATTATTACCAATACCAACGGCACCGGATAAGGAATAAATAACTGAGTCATCATTTGCAGATAGGGAAATTGCGCCCGTAGAAGCTGCACCATTGGCAGAAACATTATTGAAGTTAACCAGTTTTGCTTCCGTTGTATTGCCAATTCTGTTAACAGAAACCGTACCCGATGCGCCTACTGTGTCCTTCGCATATCCCAGAGATGCACTCAAAGCTTGAATATTACTATCATTACTGCTAGACAAGCTCAACCCTTGACTATGGGTAATGGTGCTATCTTGGATGCTACTGTTGGTAGTATTGCTAATTTCATTAACAGCAACAGCCGCGCCAATCCCTGCTTTACCGCCAAGAGATGCCGCCCCAGCAACTACCCACATAGATGAACTATCTGTCGCACTCAGGGAAGCGGCTCCGGTACTGCCAGTAATGCCTGTAATGTAACTGGTAGTATTGTTGGTAATATTGTTAATGGAGACAGAACCTGCGATCGCATATCCCTGTGCAGAGGTTGCCCCCGCCCCGCCAGCCGTCACAGCAATTAATAAACCACTGCGTTTAGCATCTATTGTTAACGCAGTTGTTGTTAAGGATAAAGTTTTACCAAGTGTCGAATTTGTCCCCGCAATAAAAGCTTTGGTGTCGCCTTTTATTTCGTTATAACTAAAAGAACCTGCAATCCCTGCCGAGTTTCCTTGAGCAGTGGGAGTAACAAACGCCGCCGCACCACTAGCACTGATGACATCGGTATCATTTATTGCGGTAACACTCAGTTGTTTAGTTTTGATTATTCCAGCCGTATTGATATATGCTCTTACATTGTCTTCAACCAAATTAACCGCCACATCTCCAGCAAACGCAAACCCAGACTTTCCTTGTTGCCCTTTTCCAGATTCATCTGCCGTTCCTGATTGAGCCGTTTTGGTTTCTTTTGTTGTATCTGTAGAGTCTGTGCTGGCTTTTTCCGTCGTCACTTCTGATGAGGAATTATCCGGTTTCACCAAATTGATCTTGTCAGCCGTATCAAAATCGCTAGACATCGGATCAGATGCAGGAAGATCGGAAGGGGGCGGAGGAGTGGTGGGGGGGGATGCTTGTTTGACTACGGCTGCTGCTAAGGAAAATGCCCAAATACCACCATCACTATTAGCTTTAACATCTGCATCCCCATCAACAATAATATTAGTATCAGTACCAGGAAGTTCATCGGCGGAAGTGCCAATAAAAGCAGCCGTATTGCGGGTAATATTGTTCACTCCCGCACTGGCTCCCGCACCAATACTATTACTAACTGCTACTCCTCCCTGAATGCTGAAAATAGCCATGTCATCTTCAGCATTGACTAATAAAGATTTGTTATTAGTACCGCTAATAATATTGTTGCCAACTGTTATGGTTGAACCACTATTAATTTGAGCAATGGTATTGTTATCAATTCCTGTCCAACCAAAGGTAGCATTAAATCCTTTATCTTTTGCTTCTCCCCCAGAAGCAACTACATCAATGCTCAAAACTTCAGTTTTAGCATCAACTTTCAAGCTATCTGCATATAGCTTAACTCCCTTGCCGATCTGGGCAGAAACATCATTACTGTAGTTAAGAATTAAGGCACTTGCACCAACAGAATTTTGATTATCTGTTCCCGATCCTCCAGCACTTGCTTTAAAGTATTTTTTCGAGTCTGACGATTTCAAAGTTCCTGTGGCATCAGAAGTAACTCCTGGTAATTGAATATTGCCACTGAAGTTAACAGATTCATTCACACTGAATGATTGCACTGTTACAGTTTGTTGGTCTGACCGCAAACTTGAATTTTGATTAATTTGAGCATGATCAGCAATATAAGCTTTACTACTGTGATTCAAAGTTAGAATTGTCGCCGAAGCAGCCGCCCCTAACGTACTGGCTCCACCTCCAGCCGTACTTTGACTCCAAGAATCAAAAACATATTTATCTAAGCCCAGGTTATTGTTGAGATATCCAGCGAAACTAGATAAAACATTTTTGGCTCTAGCCCCATAAGTTAAAGTGTTACCTTGAGCGTCTTTTTCTTGGGTAAAAGTATCATAAAGATCTTTACCGTATTGGAACTCATATTCGTTGCGTGTTGCTGATGTAACATTCAGACTTTTTTTGGCATTAACTTGGCTACTTTCCCCAATATATGCCTGGGCATTATTGTTATAAATTCCCAAGGGAATAGCCGCAGAGAAACCAATTTTCGGCGGTGGATCTTTTTGACTTTCACCAATCAGGGCAGTGCCAGAAATACTGGGACGGTTTTTAACCAAACTATTAATATCAATTGCCCCTAAAGAAGTCACAACTGCATGATCACCAATTCTGGCGATCGCATTGTTTGTATCTAGATGAACAGCAATAGCCGGAACAATATCAACTTTGTCCAACTGTTCATTTATACTCGCCATTAATTTGTCTAATTTACCCGGTTCTTTCTTCTTGTTGTTAGCATCACTATCTGGCTGAGAATTTTTACTATCTCTCTTTTCGCTCAATTTTTTAAAAGAATCTTTAAGAGCAGAGATAGTTTTCAGAATAGCAGTATCTATAACATCAGAAACTACATCACCTGTAGTATTACTATTGGTACTAGAATAGGCAACAACTCCATCCATCGGTCCTGCCAATTTCATAATTGGATCGCCTTTTTGATGAGTTGCATCAATATTCAGATTTCCACTAACTTTGGTATTTCGGCTATCTAATATTGCTTTAGTTGTACCTTCTTCGTTAGAAACTGCTACAGAAATTGCTACTGCGCCATCTTTACCCAAAGCAGCACGGGCATAAGTCGAGTTGCGATCAGTAGTGGTTGATTTTAAATTTAAATTGCCACCAATATCAAGTATTGCAGTATCAGTTATATTCGCAACACTATCACTGTAGAGTTCACTAACAGCTACCCCAATTGCCACCCTATTATCAGGATCAACTGCTGTCGTATCTCCAGCTACATCGATCAGATTATTAATTATTGTTTGAATATCAGCATTTCCGGTAGTTTTCAGCTTACCAGCGAAATTTATTTTAGCATCTGAATCAACTTTACCGTAGGCAACTCTGACATTAATTCCAGCAGAAATAGGACTCATTTCTACTTTTCCATCAGCTTGAGCTTTAGCTGTGAAATTGACTGCATCAATGCTACTATTGGCATCAACATTAATTTCTGATGTGACTGGGGCAATCGCCACACCACCAAATAACGCCAGATTATCTAGCGCTTCTACAATTGCTTCCCCAGTGTTACCATCCTTTGGGGTAAAAGCAGTGTAAGCATCAAAAGTAACATTCCCGCCCTTAATTGTGGCGGAGTTGAGATTCAACTTGGCTGTATTGCCAAAATTAGCACCAAATAATGTTGTTCCCCAAGTTTCATTAACCTTGATGGTAATATCCCCTGCTTGATAATTATTCGGGTTAGGGGTAACAACATTAGTTAGTAATTTACCATTATTAATATTTACAGTTCGCGCATCAAGGCTAATTGCACCTGAATTACCAATAGATGCACTGGTTTCAGGGTTGCCATTGGCTGCAATCTTGCGTGTAGAAACAAGCCCATTAATATTTATAGTACTAGCAGGGCCACCATTAATATAAAGTTCGCCACCATTGGTATATAAGGAATCAATAGTAACCGTATCTGTCCCTGGATCGGGTACTTGAGAGGTGCTAATTTCACCGACATCAATGCTGATACCGTTCGTAATATTTGCTAAGGCAACTTTGGCAATATTAGGAGCCACAGAAATTGCTTGATTTCCAGCAGTTAATGTACCTATAGAAATGTTGCTTCCGTTAAGATTGACTATTTTATAGTCGTTTCGTTCAGCAATAATATAAAGTTGATCGGGAGAGCGGCTAAATTTAACATCTGTACTACCATCTTTGTCCCCTTTGTACTTTAACTTGCCATTGTCAACAAAAAGACTATCTAAAACTTCTTGATAAGATAAATTGCTTAAACTCTTAGCTTCAATACTTCCCGTCGCATACTCTAAATCCCAATCACCATCTAACAAGCTATTCCCAGTTAAATCTGTAGATGCTGTAATATCCGCATCGGTAAGCTGACTAATAGCTTCCAGAAAAGCTTTTCCTTGCACTCCATCAGCTACACTACATCCATATAAAAATAAGTCACCCTCTGGCGTGAAACTATCTCTCCAACTTGACAAATCAGATTGATAACGAGCTAAATTACTTTCATCTAAGACAGTATTACCTAATAAAAGTTTACCCGCTTCACCATGACTAAATATATGAATTGCATCATAGCTTTGGGACTGAGTACCTAAAACTTCAGTAATTTGATTAAGTTCATCTTTACTACTATCTAAAACCACCACTTCTACGGCGCGATTAAATCCCTGAATCAGAAATTGATAGTTATCTAAACCAGAATCAACAAAGGCAATTTCTTTACGTCCACCCGATAGCAAACTATCTGATTCATCATACTGATTCAGCCCAAAACCCGTCTGTAATTCTTCCCGACTATGTTGATCAATACTAATATTATCAATCCCCTCCAAATGCTCCAATGGCATCCATGACTGAGGTTCTAAGCTATTTCCCTCTGTCAAGTTGTGAGTAGAATTCAGCAAACTAGAAAATGGTTGAGGATGATCCGTTAAGCCATAAGAATTAAGTTCGCTATTAATTATTGGCGAGAGTTCTGAACCTAATATAGGGGGATTTTCTTGGAAATTATTATTCAACATATTTCCCTCTTTGGCTGATTTAGTAGAAAAACTGATGGAAATTCAAAAATGTTTTATTCGATTACGGTTTCTATAGTGATTATCAGTAACAAAACTTACGCCAAGCCTAAGTACTGTAGAGTGCGTTACGCAACGCTTTCGCACCCTACCCACTATATATGGCGTAACTGCGTAAGTCCTGAGTAATCACTAAAAGAAGGCAATATCATTACTGGTTAATGTAAACTTTCCATTTAAGGTCAAAACATCTTGGTCAGGAAATATTATTTTAGTTTGATAACTTGAAGTCTGAAAAGTTGCAATATTCTTTAATTCATCAAACGAACTTGCTCCAAACCCAACCCCTAAATACAACTTATCAATCCCCTGCTGAAAATCCATAATTATGTCCTTACCATCACCAGGAGTAAAAACAAAGGCATCAGCACCAAATGTACTTCCAGAAGCATAGGTAATTGAGCGAGCATCTCCATATAATGTGTCGTTTCCTTTCCCGCCCCAAAGCACATCATCACCAGGATCAGCATCAGTTAGTGTTAATCCATCTCCATACAACACATCATTACCAGTCCCTCCAATCAAAATATCATTTCCTCCAACCGAGCTTTTTAGCTGATAACCATCTCCGTATAAGAAATTAGCACTCGTACTACTAGAAGCATCTAATGTATCGGCTCCACCTGAAGATTGAGAAAGCAGATAAGCATCTCCATATAAATAATTACCGCCACTATCTGCCCCAGCTATAAATGTGTCATCTCCCCCAGTCCCATTGGTTAAAAAATAACTATCTCCATATAACAAATCAGCCCCACCACCCCCGTTTAAAGTGTCATTTCCCCCTAAGCCATTTTTCAATAAATAAGCATCTCCGTAAATAAAATCCCTGCTATTTCCTCCGGTTAAACTATCATTTCCACCCACCAGAGAGAAATTATTATTGCTAGTTGCCTCGTAAGCATCTCCATACAGGTAATTAGTTTTATTACCACCGATAAGGATATCGTCTCCGCCAACAGAATTTAATAATTTATCACCATCTCCATATAAGTAATTGGTAGAATTCAAACTACCTGTAATTGAATCTCTCCCTCCTATGGAACCTTCCGTTAATTGCAACGCATCGCCATAAATCGTTGAAGAATTTTTTCCAGAAAAATCCCATATATCATCGCTGCCAATTCCACTAATGAGAGTTGGTGGAATATCTGAAAGATTATTTGCCATTACACACCTCTAGGCGGAATATTTATAGGGGATGTAGAGACGCGAAATTTCGCGTCTCTACTGCGGGCTTTACTCCAAGAAACCATTAACTCTAGGGCGTGTTTTCCCCTTCAATCCCCCCAGCCCCCCTTAAAAAGGGGGGAGAATCCGATCGCAGTCCCCCTTAAAAAGGGGGATTTAGGGGGATCTGAATCTGACGGGTTAGTTTGAAAACACGCTCTAGTGGGAGTATCTTCTCATTGCACATTAGTAGTGTAGGCATCTGAGTATCATGTATAGTTAAACACCGATAATCAAATTAGGTTGGGTGGAGAAACATAGATTGATTGTGTTTATGCAAAACGCATACCCCAACCTAAATTTAAGTTTTTTCTTGGGCGTGATTTGCCCAATATTATATTGGCTGTTACCAATAACCTAGTGAGCCATCTGCTTCCACTACTGATATTTTTGCAACTCGAAAAAAATCCCACTCGCAACATCTGGAATTAATCCAAACTTACAGCAGCGCCTTCAGGTCCAACAAACTTTTCAATCATTAAGCCAACAGCATTATAGTTTTTGTCTGTTGTTGCTGATTTAACAGCATTTGCCAGCGCCCCAAAATAGTTACTATCGGCATTCAATGTACCGACAGCCAACGAAGATGATGTCAGGATGGTGTTATTAGGATCAGCACCAGTAGCAGCAGTACCAGTTGGGTCATCTTGCCAAGTGAGAGTATAAGTGTAAGGACCTTCTGGAGTAACACTCTTAGGCAAAATTACTTCTGTTGCCACACTGTGGGCTGCACCACCGAGGGAAACTGTGCTATATGCAGCACGTACAGCCGGATGACCATCATTTGTCACAAATGTTGCACCAGGTGTAACAGTTGTCTGAGCTTTAACTGGCTGCATTCCTAATAGAGAAACAGCACTAACAACACCTGCAAATACTACCAAAGAAACGAATTTACCTTTCATAAGTTAGACTCTAATTAAGTTGGGGTGAGAACGTTAGAACTAAGATAACTTGCTTATTAAGAAAATAGTTAATCCGCATTATTACGGGAAAAATATTTTTTTACTTGTGACATTTACCCCTATATTATAGTAATAAAGAAACAAGCTGCTCAAGCAATATCATCCTTTGTTACTCCTCTATACATGAGTTTAATTAAATATCCGGAAAGTTTTGCTGGTTTTAGTAAATAGTATTTATAGGGATACATTAGAATAGGCTAAAAACATCACTAAGACTAGGTTGTAGCAAAACAAAAATATTTTGTTTCAGTATTTACACGGATGTAGTTAAAGCTTGTAAGTGAAAATACGGATAATCCCTCTAACGATCATTTTTTCCTTGTTAGACTCAACCAACTACTTTTGCACACACTGTATTTTCACGTAGTAAATTAAATGTAATGATTTAACTCACAATAATTGAAAATATTTATTTGCTTAGTTTTTAGGTAATTTTTTTTTCAGAATAACAAATAATTAAAAGCTGATTGTTATCCGAAAATTTACGGGCAAGTAATATATGTATTTATGCTTATCCAAAACCTATTGATAATAGGAACAAGATTTTGTCTACAATATTTTTATGAACAAATGTGAGTTAATTTCTACAATAAAATCAAAAAAAATCTTAACTAAAAACTACTGTTCAGCAACCTATTCTAGTTTAGGGTTAATGATTTTTACTTTGAGTATTTTATTGATAAATATAAAAGTAGTTGCTCAAACGTCTGTGCCGACGTTGAAAGTAGATTCTCAAGAACAAAAGGATAAAGTTGAGTTTATTTCTGTTTCCTCTATTTCTTTAAAAGACCTGGATTTGCTTCACCATAGTCAAATTCAAGAACCAGATTATTTGCTTAGTCCTCGTCAACAATCTAAAACAGGTACAGATGCTATCAATGGGCGAGAAAATTTATCAACTTTAAAGTTTTCTAGCACAAGTTTTCCCAAGCTAGATAATTCAAGTTATCCTAGTCCCCCCACATTACTAGCCCAAGAAAAGGTTAGCACTCCAGATAATTTGCTCATCACAAACGCTGGACAACCAGTTAATTTACCTCCCGTAGAAACGGTTAAAATAGACATTCCCTTAATAGCCAAGGATGTGACATCGGCGCAAGCAGATAAGTTGTTGGTTTTTCTTCCTAACCAATCCCAGGAGATAGCTCAAAACTACTCCTTCGGTAATAAAAATCAAATTAGAGAATGGAAACCCCAAAATCCTTACACTTTTCCAGAATTAATCCCGCAATTACAATTACCAGAAACGCAAGTTCAGCCTCCTAGTCTGAGAGAAGAAAGAGAATCTTTCCAAAATCTCATGGGAGCAACCCTGAGTTTAAACGCTCAAAAATATCCCTATATTGTTAATTCTGGTGATAATTTACTAATTAAACCACTTGAACAAGATCCATCTCAGGGTAATACCTATGTGAATTTTTCCTTTTCTCATCAAGATGGAATTGAGAGAAATAAAATTCCTAATGCTAACTTCTCAGGCTTGACAAATTGGTCTGCATCTGTTTATCCCAAAAACCATCAATTTTTTTGGATTCTAGATAACAATGCTGTTGTTATTGAAACAACAGGAGTTCACGTTGGCTCTTTCAATCAAGGTCGTTCCACAACTTCTGAATATTTTCAACGAGCAACTTCATCGATTAATTTCTGGGGAATCCAAACTGCTTGGGCATTTCCACCGAAGATTTTTGACTTAGTTGGACAAGAGAATGTTCGCTTTACTAGCGTTGCTCTAGAAGTTGATGGTGTACCAGGAGTTGACTTAAAAGCTCCTGAATTGCAGTTTAGTTCTTCTTGGGTTCCTGGTTCGTCGCTGATTTTGTTTGACAATCCCGATTATGGAACAACTTATTCTCCTTTAGGTGGAGGTAGTTTATTCTCAAATTTAGAAGCGAATAATGCCCCTGTGTTTTTGCAAGGCTTTCCCACTGTTAATTTACAGGGTTTAGTGGCTAATGGGCGATCGCTCAAAGTGGGTGAAACTATTCCCCAAGAAAATCTCAATCAAATTGGCTTAAATTGGGGAGATTTTTTTACAGGGCAAGGATACAGTTTTAACCCCGTTACCAGTTCACAAGCAGGCATTAAGACTAGGGATATAAGATTTCCTCGACTTACCTCTTTAAGAGATAGCTTTGTTCCCAATAAAGATATTTTGACTATTCTCAGTAATCCTTATTTAACTCCCGAAGTGAAGAATTTCCATACTCTCAACTCTATGTGGTGGGTTGGTTTTGGAGGAGGATCAGCTTCGGTTTCTACAACAAATACTAAAGAAAATGTTGAAAATTGGCAGCGATTTTCGATTAATTTTTCCCATAATTTGAGTTTACTAAAATATGATCCTAACGAAATCAGGATGACTTATAGCAATATTTTTTCTAATCCTGGTTTTTCTTACGTTTCTAATGGTTCCTTAGACTTTGATACTAATCAATCAGTATCCCATAGCTTAGGGTTACTATTAGGGTTAGCCTTTGAGTGGATTAGTCACCCTAGTATTGACCAAAACTTAAATCAAGCCCAGCAACAGTTTGAGCAACTGCGCCCTTTATCTAGTCTAAAAACGCGATCGACTCCTCAACAACGTAGTGAGATGAATCGTCGCCTCAATAGTACATTAGCAGAAGCAAATCAATCGTCTCTCCTGAATCAAATTTCTGGCAGCATTACCTTTTCAGGGAATATAACTCCTCAAAATTCCTTCATTCTTCAGGCTAGAACAGGTTCATATCAACGATCAGTACAATTCTTTGAACAAAAATTAGGTGATTGGAGTCCAGAAAGCCCAGTTTTTATTAATTCTTATCGTAATCCTAATTTTGGCCCTCTCACTTATCAAGGTTATAATATCCCAGTTAATGGGACTCAAATTCAACCTGAACCATCTAATCATAAGTTTAATATTTATAACATTATTACAACTCCAGATAATATTTCCAGAGTGACAAATGTTCAAGAAGTTAACCGTCCAGTTATGACAACGGTTCCTTTTCCTGATGCCAAAAACCCAGTAGATATCGGCTCTGGGCTAATTCAACTTAATAAAAATCGTACCCGCACAATTACTAATAACTATTATGCAGGATCTGTAAACGTACCTTCTTTGGAACTATCTCTCGCGGGTTCCGAGCATCAATTCAGCTATTCCCTAACTATGGGTAGTTGGCTAAACCTTTTTCCTAACTCTTCTCCCCAAGTCAATCAAGCAGAGTCTAGTTTTTCAGGGATTTCACCAGAACCAACTCTAGGTTTTTATACATCGGGTGGCTTTAAGTGGATTTTAGACGATTTAAAAGTTTCTGAAGATAAAAAATCTTACCGATTAATTCGCCACGTTCCTTTTTTGAATTTTAGTTGGAATTCTGCATCCAATCGGTTAAATAGTACGCGGGTTACTCCTGGTTATAGTTTTTTATGGCAAAATCCTAATTTTAATTACATAAATTCTATTTTAGTAAATTATACTCCCCAAGGTTTAAATTCAATCATTCCAGAAATGAACCAAGGAGAATTGGTGCTTTCCAATCTAGGAAGCGTTCAAATCCCAAACAGAATGCAGTTTAAGTATTCTCTCGACCAGGGACAACAAACTTATTGGAATACCAGTTTAACGTTCCCGATCATCCAAAATGCTAAGTTGGGTAATTTATCAATCGGAGCATACTATCGAAATTATGTAGATCTTTGGCTCGGTCTCAACAGTAAATTGTTGGCAAGTGTTTATGGCGGAATAATAGAATATACGGAGCCAAAGACCAATTCTTACATGATTTTGAATTTAGGAACTAATGGCTCAGGAATGGAAGCGTTATTAACTGGGGGATTACGCCTGAAGTTCTAAATGTCATTTCAGTGACCAGTGACCAGTACCTAGAAGCTTAGATCCGCGCCATGGCGCGTCTCTACAGAGGCTTAAAATTGCTGAATTTATGTTAATTTTTTCCTCTTCTCAATTGAGGCGATGAAACAATTTTTCTTGGTCACTGTTCACTGTTCACTGGTCACTGTTTTAAGTCGAACTCAGGTTGATCTGCTTTAGGACTTACGCCATTACCATGCCACCATCGACGTTAAACACTTGCCCAGTAATATAAGCTGCTGCTGGATCACTGGCAAGAAAACGCACCATTCCAGCAACTTCTTCAGGTTGACCATAGCGCCCCAAAGGAATGAATTTGAGGATGTCATCTGATTTGATGTTAGCCGTCATATCTGTAGTAATAAAACCAGGGGCGACAGAATTGACAGTAATACCGCGAGGTGCGAGTTCTTTGGCGATAGTTTTAGTAAAACCAATTACACCAGCTTTGGCAGCACTATAGTTTGCTTGACCAGGATTACCCATCAAACCAGCTACAGAGGTAATATTGATTATTCGACCCGATTTTTGCTTGAGCATGACCTTACTTACTGCCTTGGTAGATAGAAATACACCAGTTAGATTCAGGTCAATTACTTCTTGCCATTCTTCCAGTTTCATCCTTAGTAGCAGTGTATCGCGGGTAATACCAGCATTGTTTACTAGCACGTCAACCCGCCCCCACTTGTCCATCACGGCTTTGAGTAGGGCATCTACTTGATCTGGTTTAGATACATCTGCTTGGAAGGCGATCGCACTACCACCTGCATTACCTATTTCAGCAACCACTTGTTCAGCAGCCGTAGCAGAGTTAGCATAGTTAATAACTACATTTGCGCCTTCCGTTGCTAAAGCCAGTGCGATCGCTCGACCAATTCCCCGTGACGCACCAGTAACAATTGCTACTTTTCCATTTAACCTAGATTGAGAGGCTGGTAATACTTCCATCACAAATTCACTGTAGATCTAAATTGAGAGTTTTAACCAATTATCGAAATAGTAACACTGATGTTTTAGCAGCGACACGTGAACGCACCAACTTAATTGCCATGATTTCTAACTGATAAGGTAATTAATAAAGCTTTACATAATCGGCTTAATGAAATATTTGATGATAAGCTAACGTGCATCTAAATTGTACATTTTATAATTGAGAGAAAAGTTATCAAACCCTATAACCCTCTCTCCTCCCTCCTCTCTCCTCCCTCCCTAAAATATAAAATTTAGAAACACAACAGCTTACCTGTAAAAAATGGGAATGTACATTGGTTGTTGAGCCAAGGCTCACAAATTCAATATCTAGTTCTTCCAATATTGCTTTTACAAAGTCACCGATAATTACTTTATCATTTTCATGTTCTGGTAAAGGAGTCATAATTTCTAAAGTTCCTTGACTATAGGAAATTCGAGCAGCCCGACCTTCTCCTAATTCATCTAAAATACTTTCAAACATCTGCCAGCTAACATTTTTTAACAGTACTCTTTGACCAGAACGTTCTGTCAGGCGGGTTAATGTTGGGTTTCACTTCGTTCTACCCAACCTACGTTTATTTTTAAAGTCCCCCTTTTTAAGGGGGATTTAGGGGGATCTCTATTTCACGATTTTAACGTTCTGTTAGGCGGGTTAATACTTGGTTAGAACGTTCAACAAAGGATTTCATTCCTTCAGCATCAAATCCTTTTTGTGCCATTAATGCCAAATCATAGATATGCTGACACATCAGGTTAACTAATTGACCGCTAGGTGATTCGCCTTCCCCTTGAATTACGCTACCTTGGCTCAAGTTAACTAAGTTTTGAATCAGTGGATGTGCTGTATTCACAACTAAAATATGTTCTTCAGGAAACTCCATATTTTGCTGTTGCATTAAGGCGTTCATTTCGCGTAAACGCCGCATAAATTCTGGTAACAATACCATTGCTGGTGGTGTTGCTTGGGAGTTATCTGATTTGAGTGCTTCGGTGCGTATATTTAGTTTAGGTTTGTTGAGAGCTTTTTCAAATAACTCTTTGATTTGTTCGCTGCGAGTTTTATTAGTTGTTGGGTCAACTATTTCCCCGGCTTTGTCTTTGTCAATTAATGTTTCATCTAGCTCTGAGTCTACACGGGTGAACTTAACATCAGAATATTCTCGCTCTAAGAAGCTGATGAAGTGGCTATCTATAAAGGAGTCCATAAATAGGACTTCTAAACCCTGGCTTTTGTGCAGTTGCACGTAAGTTGCTTGTGTTACAGGTTCGGTGCAGTAAAATACGCGATTTTCGTGGCGTTCTTTGTTGCGTTCTAAGTATTCTTTGAGAGTGGTGTAAACTTCTCCGTTTTTGGCAGCAGGTTCAGTAGTTGCTGGGGTAACATCTTGCCAAGCATCACCTTCTGCTTGTACTTGTACTGCTGGTGTCTCGCTAACCGCTTCGGGTTGAGCGTTGCTTTCTTGGTAGGTGGTGCGGAAGATAATAATATCTTCGACTTGTTTTTTAAATTTGTCGTCGTTGAGGGAACCGAATTTAACGAATGTTCCTAAATCTTGCCAACAGCGAATATATTCTTCGCGGTTTTCGCGGTAAAGTTCTTTGAGGCGATCGCCTACTTTTTTTGCGATATAATCAGCTATACGTTTTACTGTGCGGTCATTGGTCAACGCACTACGCGAAACGTTGAGGGGAATATCTGTGCTATCAATTACACCGCGTAATGGTAGCAAGAATTTAGGGATAATTTCTTCGCAGTGGTCGCTAACAAATACCTGATTGCAGAATAGCTTAATTTGTCCTTTGGAAACATCGACATCAGGTTTAAGTTTGGGAAAGTACAAAATCCCATTGAGAATAAACGGATAATCTGTGTTGAGGTGTACCCAAAGTAAGGGTTCTTCTTGGAAAGGATAGAGATAGCGATAAAACTCTAGATAATCTTCTTTGGTGAGGTTTTGAGGCGACTCTTTCCAAAGTGCTTTTTGCTTGTTGACGACTTCTCCATCTAGCTTGATGGCTACTGGCATAAAGTCGCAGTATGTTTTAATTAGTTGACGAATTCTAGAAGGTTCTAAATATTCTTGCTCTTCTTCTTGAAGGGTAAGGGTGATAGTAGTACCACGCCCCGTGCGTGATGACTCATCTAACTGAAATTTTGGTGAACCATCACAAGTCCAGTGAACAGCTTGCGCGTCTGCTTGATATGAAAGTGTATCAATTTCAACTTGACTCGCCACCATGAAAGAGGAATAAAAACCTAGTCCAAAGTGACCAATAATTTGTTGGTCGCCATTATTTTTGTACTTGTTAATAAATTCTTCCGCACTAGAGAAGGCGACTTGATTGATGTATTTTTTGACTTCATCGGCGGTCATCCCGATGCCGTTATCAGTAATGGAGAGGGTTTTTTGCTCTTTGTCAATAGCAATCTGAATTTCTGGCTCGTTTAGTTCACCTTGAAATTCTCCTGACAAGGAAACCATCTTTAATTTTTGGATGGCATCGACGGCGTTAGAGATGAGTTCCCGTAAGAAGATTTCGTGGTCTGTGTAGAGAGATTTTTTGATAATGGGAAAGATATTCTCACTATGTATAGTGATTGTGCCTTGTTCTTTGATAGTCATGGTGACAGTGTTATATCGTTATAAGATCTCTGTAATAGATTTTGCGCGATCGCACTGAATTTTGCTCAACGGATTACACTATATTTAGAATTCGGATCTCTCTACAGAAGCAAAGTAGAGACGTACAATGGTACGTCTCTACAGGTAATTTATTCCCCTCTCCCCTCTCTCCTCCCTCCTCCCTATCTTCAAGCGACAACAGACGCTTGCGGTCGTGCAAAAATCATCCTACCAGCAGAGGTTTGTAATGCACTGGTGACAATCACCCGCAGTTCACCACCGACATATTTACGTCCCTCTTCTACAACTACCATCGTGCCATCATTTAGATAGCCTATCCCCTGTGCAGCTTCTTTACCTTCCTTGATAATTTTCAAATCTAGCCAGTCACCAGGTAAATAAACTGGACGCACCGCGTGAGATAAATCGTTAACATTCAACACTAATACTTTCTGCAAGTTGGCAACTTTCGTCAAATTATAGTCATTGCTTAAAAGTGTGCCATTAATTTCTTGGGTGAAGCGCACTAACTTAGCATCTACGGTGGAGATATCATCGTAGTCAGCAGCATGAATAACGATTCTGTCTGCAAAAGTTTCTTTCATGCTCTTAAGGATATCTAACCCTCTGCGTCCCCTGACTCGCTTCATATCATTGGAAGAATCAGCAAGTTGTTGTAGTTCTTGCAATACAAATTGTGGTACGAGGATTTGCCCTTCAATAAAACCTGTCTTGAGTAATTCCTCAATTCGCCCATCAATTATGCAGCTTGTATCAACCACTTTGGTAGATGCTGGTTTGAGAGTACCTTCTGCTACCAACATATCCATGCTATGAGGATTAATTAGCCTTAAAAATGCCCTACCATGAGTATCAGCAAGACTAACTCCTAAGTAGCAAAACATCACACTAGCTAAAATTGTTAGTAGTGGTTTAAGGAAGGCAAAGTCTATAGGCATTGGCAGCCAGAAAACTGGAGCCAGCATGAGATTAGCAACTAATAGCCCAAGTATTAAGCCAATTGCTCTGGTTAATAAAACTTCGGCGGGCATTTCCCGAACTTGCGCTTCTAAGCGACGATAGGCTGTTTGGACAACTAACCCAAAGGCACCGCCAACTAAGGCAGCAAAGGCAGCCGTTACCCAGCGCAAACCTTCAACGTTCGTCACCTGCTTCAACACAGTGCTGGGCAGTAATTCAACACTGTCGAACCCTATGCCTGCGGCTGCGACGATAAGTATAATTATGATGATTGCATCAACCATTGTTTTGTTTTAATAGAATGGAAGTTATGATTCCTGGGATGATTCAAAAAAAATAAAACCAGATCCAGATACATTACATTATATATTTCAAGCTATTGTGTTTCTGACGCGTCTTAAGTTTCTGAGCTTTTAATTATTAAAATTAAATTTGTTAAATATCGTTTAAATATTGATTTCTGATGGTTGGCAAAGGTTAATTAACCGCAGATATACACGCAGCGTTGTCACCTGCTACGCAAATCCAAATCAGGATTAGATAAACTTATGCGATCAATCTAAAATAAATATACTTGATCAAGCAAAACTTTTAATAACTTAACAATTATTAATTAACGCTTAATAATTCCTGAAATAGGTAATATATGCCAGTCAAGCAATTGTTAAATAATTTACAAACATATCAGTTATCTATCAATAGCGTGATTCCTAAATCTGCATATTTGCATATTCCGTTTTGTAGACGTAGATGCTATTACTGCGATTTTCCGGTTTCAGTTGTAGGTAATAAGACAGGGGAAAATTCTGGTACTATCCAGCAATATATAGATGTTTTATCTCAAGAAATCTCAATTACGCCAAGATTAGGGTATCCGTTAGAAACGATTTTTTTTGGTGGTGGTACACCATCACTGTTATCGGTAACACAGTTAAAACACTTGCTGGATGTACTACATAAGCAATTTGGAATTGCTGCTAATGCTGAGATTTCAATGGAAATTGACCCAGGTACGTTTAATTACCAACAAATAAAAGGGTACTTAGATGCGGGTGTGAATCGCATTAGTATGGGTGTGCAAGCGTTTCAAGATCAATTATTGCAGATATGTGGGCGATCGCACAATGTCTCGGATATCTACGCATCAGTTGAAATTATTCGCGCAGTAGGTGTACCAAATTTCAGCATAGATTTAATTTCTGGGTTGCCCCATCAAAGTTTAGCACAATGGCAAGCTTCTTTAGAAACGGCAGTTGCGATCGCACCCAATCACATATCAATTTATGACTTAATTATCGAGTCTGTAACAGCTTTTGGGCGACAATATCAACCAGGTGATAAACCTTTACCTACTGATGAAACAGCAGCTAATATGTATCGACTAGCGCAGCAAGTCCTTACAAGTAGGGGTTATCAGCATTATGAAATTTCTAACTATTCCAAACCTGGTTATCAATGTCGCCATAATCGAGTTTACTGGGAAAATCGCCCTTATTACGCCTTTGGGATGGGTGCATCTAGCTATATTGATGGGTGTAGATTCACTCGTCCCCGCAAAACACGGGAGTATTATGAATGGGTACAACAGTTAACTCAAAATAATGGGACTTTTGAATGTCCTCAAATTTCTGAGAATGAAGTTTTGTTAGAAACTTTAATGTTAGGGTTGCGGATGACAGAAGGTTTAAGTTTACAAACTTTAGCTGAACAATTTGGGGAACAAACTATCAAACAAATTTGGGATTGTTTGCAACCTTATTATAATCAGGGTTGGGTAGAAGTTTTAGACGAAAATGGTTGTTTAACAAAGGTGGGTGAAATTGGAGATAATAATCAATTTCCAACTGGTGGTAGAATCAGGTTAAGCGATCCTGAAGGGTTTTTATTTTCTAATACAATTCTTGCTACTTTATTTAGTAAGTTAGGAGAAGATTGACCTCTCCCCAACCCCTCTCCTGCAAGGAGAGGGGCTTTAAGATTTCCCCCTTCCCTGCGAGGGAAGGGGGCTAGGGGGTTAGGTTTTATTTGACCAAATTAATTTATATTTAATTTTTATGATTCCTCTTAGCGATAATATCCCCAGTCGTAGCCAACCGCTAGTTAATTATTTACTTATAGGCTTTAATATTGGCTTATTTCTAGGGCAATTGAAATTAGATATAGCTGGTAAATTACCCAGTTTTATAAACCATTGGGGGATAATTCCAGATCGAATTACTACTGTAATTTTAGACGCTTTCACAACTCATAATCCGGCTGCATGGGTAGCAGTTATAATAGCTGCTACTTCTTTACTATCAGCAATGTTTCTCCACAGCAGCTTTAGCCAGATTTTAGGTAATCTGCTGTTTTTGTTTGTTTTTGGTAAAAATGTTGAGGCTGATATTGGGCATTTGCGATACTTAATATTTTACATGATTTCTGGGATTGCAACAGAAATATTACAAATACTTGTTGAGCCAAGGTTAACAATACCATTGTTAGGAGCAAATGGCGCGATCGCATCTGTACTTGGCGCTTACATATTCTTATTTCCTCAAGCCAAAATTGAAACTATCTTACCGCTAGTAATTATTTTTATACCTATCACATTACCAGCATGGTTTTATCTATTCTGGTGGTTTATTCAGCAAGCATTTTATGGCATTGGTAGTTTAAATATTGCTGGTGGGATTAATTTGTTCAGCATAGGCTACTGGGCGCATGGCTTGGGTATGATAGTGGGAGTAGTTTTTATTTATTTGCTAAAAATAATTAGAGAAGGAAGCACAAAGACACAGAGAATCAACCCAGAAGAGTAACAGAGGGTAGAATTAAGTCAGAAGTCTAGCAGACAATATTCTTTTGCTTGAGCATAAATACTTCGCAACCCTTGCAGCACTTCTTCCGATAGCGCAAATTTAACCACATTTACTAACTGACCCCAAGCATACAACTTATTTAAATCAGGCGCTTGCTGGAATTTACCAGCATAAAACTGTTTCCAAAAGTCGGGCGCTTGAAATTTATCTTTCTTCCAACGCTTGCGCCAAGCAAGAATATCTCTAGATGTAGGTGCTTCAACGTCTAATACTGGCGGGATATCAGCGTAGCTGACAAAGGTACTTATGCCTTTAGCGACAACGTGGATGACATAACGCCAGCAATCAACGCGATAAATTTCGTTCGGGTGAAGGTTAAGATGGAGAGCGATCGCTTCTTTAGTCACAAAACGTGCTAAATGATGAACGACCTTGGATTTTTGCTCAAATGTTGCTACCATAGGATATACCTCCCACATATTGGGATTTTTGGATAAGTGGTCGCTCGAAGTTGCTACACTGTGGGGCGACCACTTTTAAATAATCATTATATAGTATATTAGTTTAAAAATAGACTTATGTCAAGAATGGACTTAGTTAGATTGCGCGTGAGAGAGTTTGCTGCTGAAAAAGGCTGGACGCTTAAAGAAGTTTCCGAGCGTTCAGGAGTGTCATACAGTACAATCAAAACTTACGCTATCTCATCAGGAATGTCTATGGCTGACATTACCGCACTCAGAAAGTTAGCCCAAACCTTTGATGTATTTATAGAAGATTTAATTGAAGTAGTTAAGGAATAAACTCATGTAGAGACGTTGTATACAACGTCTCTACATGAGTTTTAGGTGACGCACCTTGAATTTATGGAGATGTCTAAGAAATCTTGGTAAATAAAATACCCACCTTGTTCAAGCAAGAATGGGTATCAACCATCAAATTAAAAATTAACTAATTAAGCAACTATTCCTGCAAAATAGTTTTAGAAACAATCCGCGTTTTCTTCTTATCAGCTTCCGAGAGTTCCCCACCTGCTTGCAAACGAGTAGCACTGGTTTGTAAAACAGTTGCAGCACTTTTATCGCCCATTTGCAAAGCTGTTTTAGCAGCAGTTTGTAACATAGTAGCAGCACCAGCGCGATCGCCTCTTTGTAATTTCGCCTCTGCTAGTTGAGTTTGGCGATACTTTGCTAAAGCTAATATATACTGCTGCACTTCTGCATTAGGAGCAGGTTGGTAAGAGCGTACAACATTAGCTTCTACATTTACTAGATCAGAAAGTAAATTTTGTTTACCTATTGCTGGATCATCATAGCGCACTTGAAGTTGAGCAATATTCTGACGACCTTCTGCTAATTGACCGATATATAAATTAGCTAGAATTATCCGCGAAACATCTGTCATTAAATCACCCAGGCGCACTACAAATTGATTGCCTTCTTTCTGCACTGGTAATTCAATTGTATCAGGAGCTACTTGAGCAATAGGTTTAAGTTCTGCTAATCTTACTTTAGGCATTAAGGATAGCAACAAATAAGCATTAGTTAATCCTACTGATTGAATACGGCTAAACAATCGACCAAATTCCTGCACAGCTTGATCTGGCTGTTCAATATAAGCCATTGTACCACCTGCGACATCAGCAATTTGCTCTAACACATTTTGGTTCCAATGTTCACCAAATCCTAGAGTATTTAAAGTTAATTTGTATTCAGTAGCTAACTCAGCTAATTTGATACAACGTTTATTATCACCATGTTCATTTTCGCCATCTGTTAGCAAAAAAGCATGGGAAACTGCATCTTTTTTCCCTTTTGCTAGTTCTTCAATTCCCAGTTTCATCCCTTCATCAATTGCTGTACCGCCATCAGACTGTAACGAAGCAATTGCTTTAGAAACCTTAGCGGGATCTTTAATTACTTGATTAGGGACAATCACTTTAGCTCTATGATCAAAAGCTATAACAGAAATGCGATCGCCTGGTGAAAGTCGCTCAACTAAACGTTGTGCTGCATTTTTGACCGTTTCTAGCGGTTGTCCACTCATCGAACCACTATGATCCAAGATTAAGCATAAGTTAACTGGCACATTACTTTCTCTGCCATCTGCGATCGCAGAAATATCTATTGCTAACTGACGTTGAGTACTCGATTGAGTCGCATCAACATTTGCATCATTTAAAACTGATAGTAGATCGGCTTTCATATCACAAAACTCCTATTAAAGCAAGACCAATATGAGGTAGCAGAGAAAATTTAGGCTACCAAAAACAAAAACTCAAAAACCGTACAACTAACAATCAAAATAACTTGTCGCTTAACATCTCTGCCAGTAATTGAAAGGCATCTCCTTTTATGCGATTTGTAGAGACGTTGTATACAAGGTCTCTACTGTTATTAAACCCAAATCGGCAGCCATGCCCTGAAGCAAGCTAGTATGTTTTAAAGATAGCGCCTTCATTTCAGCCAAAAAAACGCCATGAACATACCTATTCAGGCAGTTCAATCTCCATATTACGGTGATAACTTTTACCGTACACCACCGCCAGACCTACCCTCCATGTTATTAAAGGAGCGAATTGTCTATCTGGGTATGCCTCTAGTACCAGCCGTTACGGAATTAATCATTGCTGAACTGCTGTATTTGCAATACGAAGACCCAGAAAAACCAATTAAAATTTACATCAATTCCACTGGGACATCGAGTTACAATGGCGAACCGATTGGCTTTGAAACCGAAGCATTTGCCATCTGCGACACCATGAGCTACATCAAGCCACCCATCCACACCATCTGTATTGGTTCAGCGATGGGAATGGCGGCAATGCTGCTGTCTGCTGGCACTAAAGGTTGCCGAGTCAGCTTGCCCAATGCCAACATTGTCCTGCACCAGCCAAAAGGCTACGCTCGTGGTCAAGCAAGTGATATTCAAATACGAGCTAAGGAAGTGTTAGCAAACAAAGCGACATTGCTGGAAATCCTCTCTAAAAATACAGGTAACGCGCCAGAAAAAATTGCTAAAGATATGGATCGGATGTTATATCTGACTCCTTTTGAGGCAAAAGAGTATGGTCTGATCGATCAAGTTTTAGAGTCAACAGCAGAAGCACTCGCGCCCCTTCCGGCAGGAGTTTCTTAAAGGCTTGAGGAGTCAGGAGTCAGGAGTATTCTTATTTAAATCTCCCCCTTACCTCACTCCCCTGCACTAATCAGGATCAGCAGTTAGCTCAAAATGCGCGGAAACTTAATCCCAAATCCTAAATTTCAAATTCAAAATTAAGAGATCTTATACCTCAATGGAGGACTAAATGCCGATAGGTGTCCCGAAAGTTCCTTACCGCTTACCTGGAGAACAATATACTCAGTGGATTGATATCTACAATCGTCTATACCGTGAACGGATTATTTTCCTGGGTAAAGATGTTGATGATGAAATTGCTAACCAAATCATCGCTGTAATGCTATATCTAGATTCTGAAGATCCAGGTAAAGATATCTATCTTTATATAAATTCTCCAGGTGGCATGGTCACATCTGGCATGGCGATTTTTGACACCATGCAACACATTAAATCTGATGTGGTGACAATTTGTGTAGGTCTAGCAGCTTCTATGGGTTCTTTCCTACTTGCTGCTGGGACTAAAGGTAAAAGGTTAGCTTTACCACACGCTCGGATTATGATACACCAACCTTCTGGTGGTACTCGTGGGCAAGCTACTGATATTGAGATTGAGGCGAGAGAAATTATCCGAATTCGTCGCCAACTCAATCAAATTTATGCTGACAAAACAGGTCAGACTCTAGCAAAGATTGAGAAGGATATGGATCGTGACTTTTTCATGTCTGCTCAAGAAGCAATGGAATATGGTCTAATTGACCGTGTAATTGAAGAACGCCCAGTATAGTACAAGTGTGAAGTATGAAGTGGGAAGAATAAAGAAACTTAATTCTTTATCCTTGACACTTCATACTTTTAGGACTTACGCCTTGTAGGTTAGTGAGCGAGACTAAACTAATTGCGTAATAGCAATTAATCTTGATTATATGTAGTGCGATCGCGTAGTGCGAGCATCCTGCTCGCTGATGTTTTTGGTGTAAGTCCTGACTTTTTTAGCCAAAACTTCAACCTTTCCCTTTTGAGTGAGTTGCTAAGTCCAATTCCTTTAATGAATCTGACGGATTGTTATCGCTTGTTGGGCTTAAATTCTGAAGCATCAACGGCTGAAATTAAAAAATCTTATCGGCGTTTAGCACGGAAATATCACCCTGATATTAACGGTGACAATCAGCAAGCTCAAGCTAAGTTTATTGAATTGACTGAGGCGTATAAGTTACTTTTAAGTGCTGTCAATACGCCTAGAATATCTGTTCAAGAAACAGTAAAACAGACGCAGAAAGAAGAGACTAATGTTTTCTGGCAGCAGCCACGAGTAACAAAGGTTGTTCGCACTAAGGAAAATCAGCAGCAAAATCCACCTGATCTGTCGTTAAGTGAGCTACAAATTAAGTGGAGTGCTTATAAGCAGTTGCAACAGTTGCTTAAGTCTCGTAAATTTGCCCGTGCGATCGCACTTGCAGAAGCTTTAGCACAACGCTTTCCCCAAGATCCAGAGGTGAGACAGTGGAATGCGATCGCTTATTCTAGTTGGGGTCGTCAGTTGGTGAGCGACAGACAGTTAGATAAAGCCAGAATTTATCTCAAAAAAGCTCTCCGTACCGATCCTCATAATCGTTCATTGTGGATAGAAGTAGAGCGCGATTTTCGTCGCATTGAACAGATGTTGTGATTTTTAAATTAAAATTTTCTCGTTTTTAGCTGGGGTTTTATTTTTTAACGCAAAGATCGCAAAGGTATACGCAAAGAACGCGAAGGAATGGTAAGCTAAGACGCATTTAAATTTAATATTACTAGCGAGCGAGACGCTCGCACTACAAACACTTGACCATAATTAACAGTTCAATTTAAATGCACGACAGCTTATATAGTTTTTGGTTGAGAAATATATCTGTTTTCTATCGTTTTTGCCAAATTTTGATGGTTCTATCTTGACTACCACTTATTAAGGTTTCGCCATTATGGGTATATGCTAGGCAATATACTTTGTCTGTATGTCCCAGGGTGTGGAGTGGTTCGCCTGTGAATAAGTCCCATATTCTGATGGTATAGTCGGCGCTACCACTGGCGAGGGTTTGTCCATCGGGACTAAAGACTACGGCGTAAACGTCGTCTGTATGTCCAGGAAGGTTGGTTTTTAGTTCTCCATTGCTGACGCGCCATAGTTTGATTGGTTGTTTTCCGCCACCGCTTGCAAGGGTTTTTCCGTCTGGACTGAAGGCGACGCTATATATGCTGTTGTCGCTGAACCATGATTTTACTGGGTTTAGTAAACCTGAAGGTCTGTTTAAGTTTCGGATTTCTTGACCCGCACGCGGATTCCAAATTTTAATGTTACTATCTAAGCTGCCACTAGCTAGAATTTGTCCATCTGGGCTAAATGTAACAGATTCCACTGCCCAGACGTGACCTCTGAGGGTATGTTTTAATTGGTGGGTGTTGAGATCCCAGATTTTAACGGTGCTATCTGCATGATGACCGCTTGCCAGAATTGTACCATCATGGTTGAAGGCGATCGCCCAAACAGACAATACTACCCAGTCGGTTCCTTTGAGGCTACTTTTGACAATTCTCTTTTGATAATCCCACAGTTTAATTGTACCGTCGGGTTGAGAACTACTACTTGCTAAGGTTTGTCCGTCGGGACTGAAGGTAACGCAAGTAACCGATCCGGTGTGTGCTGTTAGGGTGTCTAGTAGTTCTCCTGTCAGAATATCCCACAGTTTGATTGTTTGGTCAAGACTGGCACTAGCTAAAATTTTACCATCGGGACTGATAGCGACGGATCTCACTATTTCTGAATGTCCGCTTAGTGTATGTACGCATTCCCAAGTTTTTTTTGAGGGGGTAAACTGGGATTTTTGAAGTTTTTGATCCTCTTTAATTTTTTGTTTTGACCAAACTAAGGAAACTTCAGCAGGATTCTGACAAATAATTGGCAACCATGTAACACCAGGAAATTCATCTTCTAATCCTTCAGTATATAACCTGCCTTTCGCTTCTCTTACTGCTAAATATAAAGATTCTCCGCGAGAAAATGCCGTGAGAAAATGTCTTAAAAATCTTTCCGCTACCACATCTGGTACGGGTTCTCGCATGACAATTACTTGGGGGATATTTAAGTCTGCTAAGTCATAAGCTAATTGTAATCCATCGCAGGAATTAAATATTGCTAATTGCAATCCTTTTTCAATGGCATTTTTTAAACCTGGCTTTAATTTATTAATTGTGAGATATTCATTAGCTCTTGTATTAATTCTGCCACTTTGATTATCGCTAGTGCTATGACCTGCAAAAAATAGTATATCCCAGTTATTTCCCCAAAGGCGATCGCTTACTTGTTCTCTTGTAGGTTCTGCGAGAAAACTCACATTTGCACCTGGTAATTTTTCGGCAAAAAATGTGCGTTCTTCTTCTAAATTAAGTCCTTCACTATTACCTAATATTACTAATATGTTAATTAACTCTGTATTTGTTAAAGTTGTTTTCCTTCTGACTTGGTTAAAACTAATTGGACTAATGGCAATTTCTAGCTGGGTGTAATTATCATAAAATATGTCCCATTCATTCCAGGGCAGTTTATTTAAAAACTCATCTCTTGCTTGAATAAATATTCTTACTTCTGCTTGTTTCGCTTTACTATCGGCTATTTCTGCTAACAATCTTTCCCTAAGTTCTCTAAATTTACCATAGTCTGTTGTTTTCAACCACTGTTTAAAGTTGTTTCTTAGTTTTCGCGCAGCTTCATCACAGTTTACTAATGCTTTTTCAAGGTTAGGCTCAATTTGTTGTCCAACTCTACCTCTGAAGAAAACTACTCTTTGTAAAATTAAGTAATTGTCGCGCCAATGTTTATATAATTCTTCTAATCCTGGTGATGCTGGTAATTTGTACTCGTTTTCTCCAGATAAATCGTTCCCATCTTGACCAATTCGCAAGATAACTTCAAAACCTTGCTCGAAATTGCCTTGATTAATTTTTAAAAAAATTGATTTTGCCATTTTTTTATTTGATTAAATTTAGGTAAATATTAATTAGCAAACCGCTCAAGGCTTTAAATAATGAAGTATTCAATTATGCTTTCATCTTCTAAAGAAAGTTGGACACTAAATTGTTCTCCTGGGTCAAAGAATAATTCTTGAATTATCCCTAGTGAGTTGGGAGTTACAGGGATTTCTAATGGTTCTCCTAATTCAAAAAATAAAGTTATCTTGAGATTTTCTGGTAAAGAATTTTGTGGTTCCAGGGGATATATACCCAGATATATACTAATTTCTTGGTTTTGGGCTGGGGCGATATCTAGTATTAATGCTAAGGTCAATTCGCCGAGTTGAATTTGTTTTGCTCTTTTAACCGCGATTGATCTAAAAGCAAAAGTGGTTGTGGTGATACCAAAAATTTCTTCTAGGGTTCTCCAACCTGCTTGAATTGCTTCGTTAAGATTATTTTGAAGCCATTGACTTAAATTTAAGATAGCAGGTTGTAAACGTACATCTAACACTGGTACATCTAGTAATTGTGACAATTCACCAGTTAGAAAAAGTTGCCTTATTCTCTCAAGTCCTGCTTGGGTACTTTCCAAAAATAACAATATACTACCTGGCTGAATTTTATCTATTTTCAGCGAGGAATTATTTTGAATTTTTCGGAGTTTATTCAAAATTATTTCTAATTGTTCAAGATCAATTTCATTTAAACCTAGCTGTAATATTCCTATACCGCGAGGAGCTTTATATTCATAATCAAGCAAAATTATAGCTCTAGCCCAGTTCATAGTTTCTAGTCCTGGTGGAAATCCCAAAATCTCTTTGATGTAGGGATTAATTTGTTCAGCCAAAGTATTTCTAACTGTTCTGGCATCAGTATTAAGAATAGGAGCGATATCCGCAGGTGAATAACCTGCTAGGGTTCCCTCTAGGCATTGTCGTTGAAAATCTGTAAGTTTTCTACTTCTTACTGATTCAATTTTAGTAATTAATTTATCTAAATCCCATATATCAGCTTCAGGAAAGAGCATCGTAAGTTGCCTTTTAATCAAAAAGATAACGACTGTTAGGAGAAAAGATGTTATTAGCTAACGTCTGCCAATTTAATTTTAAAGCTATAAAGCATAAGTTGTTTATGAGATGAGTTATAAATTGAGCAAAAACGAAATATGTTCACTAATTTGGAAAGATTAATTACTGTTGGGTTGACATCGTTTTTCATGTTGGTGGTTCTAAATTGGCGAGTTAATCCTAATTTTCATCCAGGGGTAAATTCTGCTATTGCAAATACTACCAGTAATAGGTGTGAACCTGGAAAAACTGTACCCCCGAATAATCACCCTGCTGATGCTTCCTAGCTTAATTAATTCCTCACACCTGTCGCGTGGGGATTTATTCAGCTAATTTAGGACTTAGGCATAAATCATCCTATCTGTTGGGGCGGGTTTATATATAAGCTGTTGTGTTTCTTTGATTTTATATTTGAGAGAGGGAGGAGAGAGGAGGGAGGAGAGAGGGGTATTGTGTTTGATAACTTTTCTACTGAGTTATAAAATGTACAATTTAGATGCGCGGCACACTTATCAATGGTTTGTCAGCATACCTGATTGCTGCAACCCGCCCCTACAAATGGTGATTTTACCGCCTTCATTGCGTAAGTCCTGTAATTAAGATCTATATTTATCGATCCAATTTTGTTTATTTTGTAACAGCTTTTTCTCAATTTT
Organism: uncultured cyanobacterium; assembly: GCA_963711165.1. GTDB lineage: Bacteria > Cyanobacteriota > Cyanobacteriia > Cyanobacteriales > PCC-9333 > Crinalium. The sequence goes on from CAVQDG010000041.1 coordinate 134,323, forward strand.
TGGAAAAAATGCTCCTAAAATTTGTAAAATGGTAGAGGGTATCTGTATCAGATAAATTATATAAGGTTCTTGGCGACCAAATCTGATTACTTTAATATTGGTATTTTTAAATATGATTTGCGCTAATAAATAAACTTTGATAAACCTAGCACGATCGCAAAAAATATATAATTCTTGAGTTTCTAACTGTAATCTATCTATTAATTCTTTTGAGCGCAATAAGTTGTGTAGAGTTGTGATTGCTTCTGGTTCTAACCAAATGTTAATTTGTTGATTTTGCTGTTTAATGATATCTTTCATTAATTCAGCTTCGGATAGGTTTGATGTTTTATAGCTGCAACCACCTGTCAGAATTAAATTTGATATTTGATGCTCCTCAGTGTATTTAATTACTGAGTTTTTTTCTACCTACCCAACCATCGTTATAGCTAGTACAAGATATTGCTGCAAGTGTTGGCGTTGATAAATTTTGCTCATAAATTTCTTCCCAGGGTAGTTCTAAAACCTGACAAAAAGCTTTAAAGAGAGGGAGATGTTATGTTGAGTAAATTTGAGATAGCAATTATTGCGAGTCTGACATCTTTGTTTACGTTGGTAAGTGTAAATTTGGTGATGAATGGTAGTTTTAATCCAGGGGGTAAATTCGGCTATAGCAAACACTACCAGTAATAGGTGTGAACCTGGAAAAACTGTACCCCCGAATAATCACCCTACTGATGCTTCCTAGCTGATACCAAGTTCATAAAGTAGTGCTACAGATAAAATCCCCCTAAATCCCCCTTAACAAGGGGGACTTTGATTAAAAACTTAGGTGTGCTACAGATAAACGATCCCCCTAAATCCCCCTTAACAAGGGGGACTTTGATTAAAAACTCCGGTTCCCCCCTTTTTAAGGGGGGCTAGGGGGGATCAATCAACTGTAGCAAGAATCTTGGAGTGCAGGGTAGTTCATTTTATCGCAACTTGTAAACGTTGATTGGCAATTTTTTGCCACTCTTTTAATTCTGGTTTGCTGTCAGGAATATATTTCAAGCAAGCTTTCCATTTATTATTCAAACTTTGCTTGTTTCCCTGTGCTTCTGATACTTGTGCAAGTAAACAGTGAGCATCAGGGCGTTGATTATCTAGTTTAATTGCTTGTTGCAGATAAAAATTTGCTTCCTGATAATTGTTTTGCTGAAAATATGCCCAACCTAAATTTTTATTGAATTGATATTTAGTTAAGTTATCTTCAGCTAGAGGTAAACCTTTTTTAAGTAGTGGAACAGCTTCAGAGTATTTACCTTCAAGAATATACAAGCGACCTTGGTTATTATGTGCTTGATCGTTTTCCAGTGCGATCGCTCTATTATACTCTTGTTGTGCTAACTTTAAATTACCTCTACTTTCAGCAAGCGATCCATAATTATAATGAAAGTTACCATTATCTGATTTCAGTGCGATCGCGCATCTATAAAAAGCCTCAGCAATAACCAACCTCTTAGCTAAATGATTTTCTACTCCCAAATCATTACAAGCAACAGCAACTTGAGGCGCAGCCAAAAATCCTAAACCACCCAACCCTAATAATAATGATGCTGCTAATCCAAACTTCAACCAACGCCCTTTAGGTTGACTATCTCTGGGAATTACAATATTTTCACTTTCATTTTTATCTGGCTTAATTACCGACAACCCGTTATTAATTGCAAATTCAACTGCTGCTAAACGTTGCAAAATTATTGTGGTGCTTTGAGGTCGCCATACGGATAACAAAGCCATTAAATCATCTATTAAATCAGCAAAATGAGGAGATATATCTGTAGCATCTTTCCGCCATAGTAATTGACCAGTTTTATCATTTTCCTCAAAATCAAGAGGATGTTTTCCTGTTAACAGATAAACAAAAGTTCTACCCAGAGCAAAAAAGTCTGATTGTAGTAATGCTTTACCTTCGTACTGCTCTCTGGGCGTATATCCAGGTGAAATAATTTGTGTCCCTCTTTTTTCTAAACCAATTTGTACTAAATAACTTGCATTAATTTGTCTTACTCCGCCAAAGTCAATTAGTACAAGCTGTCCATTCTCACTGAGCATGATATTAGAAGGTTTAATATCTCTATGAAAAAATTTGTGCTGATGGACTTGATGTAAAATTTCTACTAACTGTTTTAACCAGTTAATTGCTTCTGCTTGCGAAATAGCTGAATTTTTCTTGCTCCATTGTTCTAAATTTAAACCATCTATATATTCCATTACTAAACAATGGAATTCTTCTGAATAGCCTTTTATTTTAACTGTAAAATATCCATCTGGTTCAACTTTAGGGATACCAGGATAATTTAATTGACTTAATACCTTTGCTTCCTGCTGAAATAGCTCTATGATTTTCTGCTGATACTTATAAGAGTCATATTCGCCCAACATCAAAACTTTGAGAACTTTCCGTTGATTGCGATCATCTATCTCAAATGTTTGACCAAAACCACCTTTAGCCAATTCTCTCACAACGAGATAGCGTCCTTGCAGTATATCCCCAGGTTCAATCATGGCTGCTCCCCTTGCAATGCCACCAGCAAATTTTGAATATTTGCTTGTGTATATCCTACTACCGTTAGGTTATTTTGTGAAGCAAGTTCGGATATTTGATTTAATTGTGCTTGAATATCGCCTGTTATAATTCTTAATAAATTATCTTTAATTCTCTTAACAATTAAGCGGGTTTGAATTGCCTTAGTTTCCTCGGTTGCTGATTCTTTAACTAACCTATGACTTTTTAATAAACCCAAACGAGTAAGGTCTTTTGTTTCAATAACAGCGTAGATATCTTCACTTACTTGTTTGATTAATTGATTAATTATGTATTTTTTGATTACAGGTTCTAAGGAATACAAGGTTTTACCGTTTTCTGCTATGATTTCAATTAGCGATCGCCTTGATAGTGAAGTGAGTGCATTTGTCACCTCTGTACTCTGTAATCTGGGTACAATATTATCTTGTAACTCTTTCTGAGATACTGGTTGTTCAATTGCTAACCAGTACATTATTTCTTTTTCAATTGCTGAAATTCGCTGAAACTGTTGTGATAAAAATTGACTAACTACATCGGCTAATATCAAGCTGGTAGCTTGGAGAAATTCGACAAAATTACTACTATTGTAATGGTAAACTGTTTGGGAAATTATCTTTAAAGCGTAAGGGTTTCCCCGCAGTTGCCAAATAAAATCTTCTAAACCTTTTTCGTCTCCACAAAATCCTTGTTGTTTTAAAATTTCTTTAGCCTCCTCTGGTTCTAAACCATCTAATTTGAGAAGGCGGACATTTCCTTTTTCTCCGGTGACTGTTGCTAATAAGCTAATTTCTTGAGGTTGTTCGCGGCTGTTAATAATTAAACAACTTTGATGTTTTTCTGTACCTATCCGTTGGAGTAATTCGCTATAATCTTGATATTCTGGGCGATAATATCCGGCTAAATCTCCACTTTTGAGAATGGTTTCCCAATCATCTAAGATTAATAAACAACGATGCGATCGCAGATATTTTAGCAATTCAGAAATAGATACATTTGTACTAGCTGAATTAGGGCGAGAATTGGGATGAGAGAAAAAATGTAGTAGCTCTGCTAATATTTCTTTTAAAGGAGGAGCATCGTCGAGCGATCGCCAAATCACATACTCAAACTGATATTGTATTTGTTGGGTTAACTTGGCAGAGATAGCACTTTTGCCAATACCACCTTGTCCTAATATAGCTAAAACACGAATGCGATCGTTTAATAGCCATTCCTGAAGTTTATTCAGATCATTTTCACGACCAACAAATTCGGAAATATCAGGTATTCTATCTAAATCTTGATAGTGGTTAGGAGTAGGAATAGGGAGAGCGATCGAGATGTTAGAATTGGTGCGATCTTTTCCTTGTTCACAATTACCATTATTTTCTAACGGGTCAGTAAAAATATTTATTAATTCATCTACATCCATTTCTAATGCAATCGCCAATTTTTCCAGGTTTTCTGGTTTAGGACACCCAACAATTCCTGTAACCCATTGGTTGATCAAGCCTTTATCTATACCAGTTGTCTGCGCCAATTTGTATTCGCTAATTTTTTTTGATCGCAATAGCTGTTTAAAAGCTTGCCCACCTGCGAGATTGATAATAGCTCTAGTCATACTGAATATTCCTTAATGTTGAATTTCCCAAAATTACTTATTTAGCAAGTTTCACCTTTGCCATACATTATTAAGCTGTTGTGCATTTAAATTGAACTGTTAATTATTGTCAAGTGTTTGTAGTGCGAGCGTCTCGCTCGCAAGTAATATTAAATTTAAATGCGTCTTAGCTTATCACATTATCTTTAATATAGTGCGGGCATCTTGCCCCCGTCAGACTTCGGCGTAATATTTAACCTTGTTTAACCGTTAAACACATACTTAATTAAACATAATTTTTGAAAGTTGATTATTATTGGGTTGAATAACTTGTTTAACTATTTTATTTAACCGTTAAACAAAAATAATTTGTGTTTAACCTTGCAACTGTTGTCAGTTCAAAGTTATAAAAAAATAACTCGAAGGGCAGAGGTAAACCAACAGAGGGGAGAGAAAGTAATGGGGTGATCAATAAATTCATGTCACCACTCATTTAATAGAACTTACGCACCAATATATGTAGGATGCGTTCCCACGTACCACCGGATAATAAGTAAGTTTTATTTAACTTTTCCCCATTTAGTTGCTGACTTTTACCAGAAAGTGCCACAAATAGCAATTTGAAAAAAAATTCATCTTTGCGTAAAACTGGCAGGTTGAGAGCGAGTAGTAAGTAGAGGCTTGCAAGAGTCAGTTTTTCCTGTTTCAGGACTGCACTGAAATTAATCAGTCTTGCATACCTGTAACTATCAATCCACTCCTTTGAGTTGGATTCAGTTTGCTGTCGGTTAAGGAGTTAAAAGATGAACAAGATTTTCCTATGGTTTTTGAGGAGTCCATGTTTATTAATTTTTGGTATATTTACAGGCTTTTTCCTTTATAGCTCAACAGTGCAAGCCGGAGGTTTTGACCAACAAAAGCCACCGCCTGAGCAAGCGCCATCTCCACCACCTGCACCAGATATTCCACCACCTATTTCACCATCATCTACACCAGTTATTCCACCTTCCCCCCCACCTGCAACAACTAATAAAACTTCTCCGTTGAACCTTGATTTATCAATTATCAATTGGGACAAATGGGGGCAAACATACTGGTTAAATCAGAACATTTGCCGAGAAATGAATGGCAACGTTATTTGTTTATCTGCTCAAACCGCTCGTCGAATGTATTGGCAGATTCCCGCAAAAAGTCAGGCGCTTAATTCTGCAACTAACTCCCCAGTTAGAGCCAGAAAGCTTTAGTAATTTTCTGCTTTCACACAATAGTACAGGAGTAACTTCAAGATGTTGCATAAACTTTGGAAAATACTGGCAGTAAGCTCTGCGGCTTTTGCAACTTTAGTTATGGGTGCAGTAGTAGCTCAAGCAGAAACATTTTCTGTAGATAACGTAGCTTTGAACACAAATAATAATTTCCGGCTAATTGACGGAAATCCCAGAATGTCAATCTGGTCACGCAATGATAACGATTCTGACCAACAATTTGATCGATTAGCAGGTAATCGTGGTGGTACTCTGTTAAAACATCGCTCTACTGGAAAGTGTTTGAATGCACATTACTTGTCGGAGGGAGCAGAAATCAATGTGTGGTCGTGCGATGGTAACGACCCCGATCAAAACTGGAATTTAATTAATGTTAGTAATGGTCGGATGTTGCTCCAAAGAACGGGAACAAATCTCTGCATTGATACCCCCACACGCGATAATGGCGGCAAAGTTCATCTGTGGACTTGCGATAGTAATAATGGCAACCAACGTTGGATAAGCAGTACAAATCCACCACCACCACCACCTCCCAATGGAAGTAATATCATTGTCAAGGCAAGCACAAGCAACCTAAATTTTAACCGAGGTCAACAATGGGTTACTTCTACTAACTACAAGTTGATATTTCAGGGCGATGGAAATTTAGTGCTTTATAATCCACAGGGTAAGCCAATTTGGGCGACTGGAACGGATAACACAGGTGCTGATATCTTTGCTGTACAAGCTGATGGAAATGTTGTGCTTTACAATCACGGAAAACCTGTTTGGGCAACTAACACATCGGGTCGTCCTGGTGCTTTCTTAGCCATTCAAACAGATGGAAATGTTGTTGTATATGCCTCTAATGGTACACCAATATTTGCTACTGGTACAGATGGAGGAAGGGTTACAACGTTTAGTGCATCCGCAGATTGGCTGAAAAAAAATGGTGGAGGTACAACACCACCTCCTTCACCCATAGTTGATATGGTAGGTCTTCAAAAGCTACTGTTTAGAAATGTTTCTAGTACTCTTACATCACCTTATGGAATGCAAAACTGCCAGATTTGGAAAACGACTTATTGGAATTGTCAGCATCCCGCACTTGATATTGCCGCTCCGGTAAACTCTCCAATTTACTCTCCAATTGAAGGAGTTGTAATTAGGCGAACTGATAACATAGGAGCTATTGGAATCTATAATCAGAAGTCTAACAAAACCTTCTTTTTTCTTCATATGAACAGAACAGATGTTGTTCTAAACCAACGAGTAACGAAAGGTCAACAGGTAGGTATAGAAGGTACAAAAGGTCACGTAACTGGACCTCACCTCCACTTTGAAGCTCGTCCTGGGAATCAGCCTTATATGGCGACTGACATCCGACAAACTGTTAACCCTCTAGATGCAGTTAATCAAGCAAATCAGTAACCAGAGTTTCAGGTAAAACTAGCTAGTTTTGTTGTAGCTTAAGCGATCGCACTTCTGATTTCATCCCGTTTTATTTTAAGTCTGATGCGATCGCTGTTACTTTTTCACTAATTTATTTATAGCTGTTTTCCAATTAAACAGCATTCAGTTAATCAATATTTTCACAATATGCCAACTATCTCGCCTACTATTAACTCAGCTTGGCAGAAATTAACACAACAGGAAATTACCTGTCAAGAAGCACTTAAACTTTTGATCAATGAGTAAAACATTGTTAACTTCAATTTATTAGATCCAGAAGTTAGCTCACGTTTCTTTAGAGAAGTTTCTAATCGCAGTGCTTTACCCCCTCTAATTCCCTTACTACTTTGGCGCAGTTGTTACTATTTAGGCTGTCCAATTATCCTTAAACCAGATGATATCCAAAAACTGCGCGATCGCACACGCGCTAATCTAGATCAACAGCATTTCTAGCATACCTTATTTATGTCTCAACCTTCAATCACTGTCACCGTCAAACTGTTTGCAGCTTATCAAGAAGCATATAATCTCCCAGAAGTAGTACTGCAATTGCCTCCAGATACGCCAGTGGTTGCAGTATTAGAACAGATTATTAACCAGCATCCCGAACTAGAAAAGTGGCGCAATTTGACGCGATGTGGTGTCAATCTTGAATTCGTAGAACCAAATACTATTTTGCAACACGGTGATGAAGTTGTGCTGATTCCACCAGTGAGTGGCGGGTGATTTCGCTCAAAACCACGCTATGATGCACTTATCCCTCCCAAGGATATAGTTCCAGGGTTGTTGCGAATCAGTTCCCCAATCACAGGAATAATGGGCGACTGCACCGCTTGCATACGAGAGATTTGTGTTTCCATCACATTTAACCTTGTTGCGTAAACTGCAACATGACATATAACAAGTTTGCAGTTAAGTCATACTGGCGATAACTATAAATACTATAAATACAGGGGTAATTGTGAACCGTTCAATTTCTGCCAAATTCAAACCCTCTTTAGCTTCCTGTGCAATACTAGGAACTATTGTTTTAACCAGTTGTGCCTCTGCCGCCAATAAAGCAGGACAAGAAACAATGTCAGCGCCTATGGCACAAAAGGCTGCTGAGTCATCTGCTGATGTTGCTGGCGGTAGTAATATGGCGATGGATGCTAAAACCGCACCAGAAGCACGTACAGCAAAGGCGCAATCGCCTGTTTCACGTTCCCAACTTGTCAAAAAAGCTGAACTAGCATTGCGCGTCAATTCAATTGATAAAAGCATTCGTGCTGTCTCTCAACTAATTCAAAAACAGCAGGGAGATTTACTAAATTTAGAAGATAATAAGCCTTATCAACAAAATTATGGTCAAACCGCTTCTATGCAAATGCGGGTTCCTCAAGCAAAGTTGGAAAGTACTTTAGATAGCATAGCGCAACTGGGAACAGTAGAACGTCGCACAATAACGGCGGAGGATGTGAGTAATCAATTAGTAGATAATGCTGCACGACTAAGGAATTTCCGCAAACAAGAAAGCACTTTACTTAAAATTATGGAACGTGCGGGGTCAATTCCAAATGTGTTGCAAGTTTCCCAAGAACTTAGTCAGGTACGTCAATCTATTGAACAACTAGACGCGCAGTTAAAGAGTCTACGCAATCAGGTAGCTTATTCTACAATTACATTAAGTTTAGAAGAAGCGATCGCTAGTACATTACCAGAACGCGCTTTAGGATTGCAAGTTCAAGAATCTTGGAACCAGGCGACTTACTCTGTCGGTGCTTTAACTACTAATTTACTCAAGTTAGGTATTTGGTTGATTGCTTATAGTCCATATCTGTTACTTTTAACTGGTGCAGCTTGGTTTGGCTATATTCGTTTTCACCAACGCCACTCGCCACTACCACCAAACACGGAAGTTTGATGAAATTTTCAACACTATCAGGACTTACGCAGATATTCCCCTAAATCCCCCTTAAAAAGGGGGACTTGCGTAAGTTTTATAAATTACAAAAATTGAGCTAGGATCATTAATTTTCTAACGACTCCAAATAATCTAAAATTACCTCGACATCTCGGATGCTGGTTTTGCTTTTTGGAAGTTTTCCTTTGAGGGCGTTTAGTAACTTGGCTGGTTCTTTTAAGGTAGAAGGTGTTGATGTGGAAGTGGAAGTTTTTTGCTTTTGTTCTAAAACAGTTAAAGCATCTTGTAGCTGTTCTTGAAGCTGTTGTGTTGCAAGTTTTAAAGCTTCGTTTTCACTGATAGCATCATCTGCTTTTAATTCAGCAGCAATCTTGCCTTGGTAGTGATGGATAATTAATTTGTCTTTGTGGTCTATAGCATCATTCAGTGCTTTAATTCGTTCTTGAGTTTTTTTTAACTTCTGCCTGAAAGATTCTAACTCTGCTTTCAGGCTGGCTACTCCCCCATTTGTTCTGTTGTACGTTTTGAGCGTTCTGTTACACGCTCTGTTATACGATTCTCTAGTTCTGTAAGACGTTCTGTTATACGCTGGTCAATGATCTGCTCAATACCTGGGTTAAGGGTATTTTCTGCTAGACGGCTTGTTATACCATTTTGTATAACAGGTTCAGGTTCGATACCAACTTCTAATCCAATTTTGAGCAATTTGTGAACTACTGCGGTTTTATCAAGTCCGGTTTCTGCCATCAACTGCGCGATCGCATTTGACAAATCATCAGAGACTCGGACGGTTAAAAGTTTACTTGGCATCTCGTTATACATATGATCGTCGCGTACAACATATTGTATAACAAAAATTCCCCCTCTAATCAAGTTAGGACAAAATCAGACGTTTACGGAAAATAGGTGAGTTAAAAGCCCCTTGCTTTTAGGCGGGGATGAAAACTCACTTGTAGGGTAATTAATTAAGTGCCAGCTTGAGTTAGCTATTTAATCTGGGGTTTTTCCTAATTTTTTAATAAGAGAAACTAATTCTTCTGTGGAGGCGTTTTTTGGGCAAAAAGCATCAATAGGTGCTGTTTGAACCATCACTTCCACTTGCGGATCTTCAACAGACGAGTAAATAATAATTTTAGTTTTAGGATTCAGCGTTTTGATGTAACTAGACGCACTTAGTCCATCTAAAGATGGCATTTGGAGGTCAATAATTACGACATCTGGATCATGTTCCTTGACCATTTCAATAGCTTCATTACCGTTACTAGCACTGAAAATGACTTCCAAGGAACTATCTTGAAGCAACGCTAACTTGAGAGCGGCTCTAGTTAGTTCATGATCGTCAACAATTCCAACACGTAAAACATGAGTCATAAATTAGCAGATATTTTATAAACCACTTGTTTAATGTAAGTTAAGTAGCAAAAACTGTGGACTACCTAACGATATAGCGTTGATACTTCTTCTCAGTAAACAGTAAACAGTAAACAGTAAACAGTAAACAGTAAACAGTGAACAGTGACCAGTGAACAGTGAACAGTAAACAGTGACCAGTGAACAGTGAACAGTGAACAGTGAACAGTGAACAGTGAACAGTGAACAGTGAACAGTGAACAGTGAACAGTAAACAGTGACCAGTAAACAGTGACCAGTGAACAGTAAACAGTGAACAGTGAACAGTAAACAGTGAACAGTGAACAGTGAACAGTGAACAGTAAACAGTGAACAGTGAACAGTGAACAGTGACCAGTAAACAGTGACCAGTGAACAGTGAACAGTGACCAATGACCAATGAAGTCTTTCTACTGATTATTCAAGGACTCAGCTTTATCTGCCACCTACTGCGCTCCTGGTTGCTTTTCTGGAGAGCGTGTATACCAATACGCCCAGGCAATTAACACGGCTTGGAAAGGCAACCTTGCCCAATAAAGAGTTTGATTTTGGGGAATTCCATCAATTTTAATATTGTGTAAAGTCATATAAATGTTGGCAGGAAACACAGCAATAAATAGGGAAATCAGTCCCCATGCTGCTGCCACGCTGACGGATGGAATTAGTAAACCAATGCCTCCTAGAATCTCAAAGAAACCGCTAATGTAGACGGAAGCGAAGGGCGGAAACGGTGGCGGCACAATGCGGGCGAATTGTTCTGGTCGGATAAAATGGGTGCTGCCAATAATGATCAGAGCTACTGCCAAAACCCCTCGAAGAATTTCTTTACGGCGTGGCTGAGGTGGGGAAGACATAATTATCAATGATCAATTATCAGTTTTAGGGGCGTGGAACTCTTGACAGAGATTTAAACGCAGCTAAAAATATAGAACGATGGTTTGAAGGAATTAATATTCCGATTAGTTCTGATTCGGCGGTAAGCTCTACCGTGTCAGCTTGTGGAGTAGACAAACCCTTCAAGAGTCATCTTGATGCTACGTTGAAGCAAGAAGTTAACACTAAAATTACTTATGTCCAGCTTCGGCACTTACTTGGGTAGTTTTGGGTAAGTTTAATAGAGCGGTTGGGTAGCTATTCACTGAATTGCGATCGCTACAATTACTGTAGTAGAGACGCGATATATCGCGTCTCTACTACAAATCTAATTTGCCTTAAGGTAGATCGGTAGCACCCATCAGGTAGAGGTCACACTCACGGGCAGCACCACGACCTTCATTAAAAGCCCAAACGATTAAGCTTTGACCCCGACGACAATCGCCAGCAGCAAAGACACCAGGGATACTGGTAGAGTATTTGCCGTATTCAGCTTTCACGTTGCTGCGCTGGTCGCGTTCGATGCCAAGAGCATCAAGCAGGGGTTGTTCGGGGCAAGGAAACCCATTGCCAGTAAAACAAGTTGCGCTGGTAAAACTTTTTCAGTTCCAGGGACGTGCTTAGGAATAAATTGACCTTTTTCGTTTTTCTCCCACTGCACTTGTACGGTGTGGACGGCTTTGATTTTGCCGTTTTCGTCGCCCTCAAACTTGGTGGCAGTGGTCGTATAAGCACGAGGATCATCACCAAACTTGGCCTGGCTCTTCCTGCCCGTAGTCCATCTTGTAAACTTTGGGCCATTCGGCCAGGGGTTGTCAGCAGCACGTTCTGATGGCGGTTGAGGCATAATTTCTAGCTGCACAAGGCTGTTGCAACCGTGACGAATTGAAGTACCTACGCAGTCAGTACCAGTGTCGCCGCCGCCGATGATGACGACATCTTTACCTTCAGCAGTGATGAAACTGTTGTTATTGTCCAGAATTGCCTTTGTGTTGGCTGTGAGGAAATCCATTGCGAAGTGGATACCCTGTAACTCTCTGCCTTCGATGGGGAGGTCGCGGGGTTTTGTAGCACCTGTGCAGAGTACTACCGCGTCAAATTCCTTGAGGAGGTTTTCAACAGGTAAATCTTTACCGACTTCGGTATTGCAGACAAACTTTACACCTTCTTCTTCAAGAATGTCGAGGCGACGCTTAACAACCTTCTCTTTGTCTAGCTTCATGTTAGGGATTCCATACATGAGTAGACCGCCTGGACGGTCGGCGCGTTCAAAAACTGTTACCCAATGACCTGTTTTATTGAGTTGTGCGGCAGCGCAAAGACCAGCAGGGCCAGAACCGATGATGGCAACTTTTTTGCCTGTGCGTTTGGTTGGGGGTTCCGGCTTGATCCAGCCTTCTTCCCAACCTTTATCTGCGATCGCATTCTCAATATTCTTGATTGTAACTGGCGGGTTGTTAATACCGAGTACGCAAGAACCCTCGCAGGGTGCGGGACAGACGCGACCAGTAAATTCGGGGAAATTGTTGGTTTTGTGTAAGCGATCGAGTGCTTCTTTCCAGAGTCCGCGATAAATTAGATCGTTCCATTCGGGGATGAGGTTGTTGATTGGGCAACCACTAGCCATGCCACTGATAACACTACCTGTATGGCAGAATGGAATGCCGCAGTCCATACACCGTGCGCCTTGGGTGCGGAGATTTTCCTCTGGTAGATGGAGGTGGAATTCGTCCCAGTTGCGAATGCGATCGCTCGGTGCAACGTCAGAAGGTAATTCGCGGAGAAATTCGATAAATCCTGTTGGTTTTCCCATTGTTGTGTCTCGTCAATTTTGGATTGGGCAGGGTTTGTTATGGCATTAGCCGTAACGCACCGATAGGGGAATTTGAGGCATTATGATCAATTTAATAGTTATTAATTGTTGTATGCCATGTTCTATTCGCTCTTGTTGTTCTGTTTGAACTGTCTGCAAAAACTCTTCTACTGTAACCACCTTCACACCACGAAAAGGATTCAGAGTTCAGACAGCAACAGTAGACACTGGCTCAAAATGCAATATCATAATTTGATTGGGACGCAAACCGACAGATTCGTATGTTCGTCCATTGCGATCGCTAAATTCAACCTCAAAAGCAGCACCACTCGCTAAAATTTCAACCACTGTACCGACTTGTCCGCACCATAGATTGTACTCAGGAAGGTCAACGGTCAGTGCTACTACATCAAGCAATTTAATTGTGTTTGTTGTCATTTTGTTTCACCTCTAGATATTAAAGAGGGTAGCAGGTTGTTAATTTGGGAATATCAGAACCATTTTCAATAATCCAGCCACTACGAATAGTTGCGCTTTTATTTTGCCATTCGAGGGTAAAATCAAGGGTGTAGCGTTGTCCAAATTCATCTTGTCTTCCTAAACGAGCGTCTTGAATCTTGACAACTTCTAAAAGGATCTGACGTAGCTCTTCAGCATTATCTGATGTCATACCTAATATTGATGAAAATAGTCGAGCTTTGTGCTTGCCTTCATCATGTTCGGAATTGAGGCAGTAATTACGCAGTTTACGAATATCAATAACCGCATTTTCAGCCTTGGGAATTAGCATTAATAACCTTATTTTCTTTATTTATGACCAATTGTAATAGCCCTGGTCAAGCCATCTGCGATCGCGCTTGTGCAACGTCAGAAGGTAATTCGCGGAGAAAAGCGATATATTCCTGAATGGTTTGATAATCTCCCCTGTGATACGCTGATCTCGCCTCTTCAATATCCTCTAAAACCTGTGGTTCTTGTTGTATTAAGTCCTCTTCTGCTTCAAAAATTTGCTCTGCCAAAATCTCCAAAATTTGATATTTTTTTTCTAAATCTAGAGATGTAATTACTGCAATCAATGATTCAAAATGTACATTATTTTTAACTGTTGTCATCATTTTATTCAACTATTTATCAAACTACGCTGCCTGACGTTAGGTATATCTGCTGGAGTGGGTGAACGCAGAGAACTTTTAGGCAAAGTAACTACAGCTACAGTGTTTCCCAACATATCAAAAAACTCTACACTATAACCTGTTTCTAGTCCCTCAACATTATGTTCTTCTACAACAGTACCAATATCACCTGTATAAAGCCCTTCTTCTGGCAGATCGCATAGTAAAATCACATCTGAATAAAGTTCGTAGTTCATATTATTCACTATTAGTTGTTAATCGGGTATTAATGTAATTAGTCGTGGAAAATCTGTATTTTTATCTATTTGCCAAACTGTTCTAACAAGAAGAGGTCTACCAACAGGGGTGTAAATATAAGCACTAACTTCATAGCGAGTTCCGTAGGCTGTTTCTTTAATTATCTCAACATCTGTAGACAGGTGGTAATTACGAATGTCGGCTTCTAATTGCTGCCAGTTTTCTTGCTTATAGCCAAATTGCATTAGGAGTTTTGCCTTTGCACCTCCTCGTGTATGTTCTGGATCAAGTAGGTAATTTTTCAATTTTGATTGTTCAATAACGGCGCGATCGCTATTAGGAATTTTCATTATTTAAGATAATTATGACTTTGATAACAAAAGGCGACCTCGTAGGTTATTAATTTTGGTTTCATATCAGTCTGCCTAATGTTGGGTTTCGTACCTCAACCCAACCTACACCATTACTACAAGTTCTCGATTAGCAAGATATAAATAGTAGACGATCGCCAATTATGATATTTAGCTGCGAGCGATTAATCTTTGCTTTCGCGTAGACAAGCAAGACTTGCACCTAACATAGCGATGAAGAGGTAAGTACCCTGTCTGCCCTCTACACTTTTTTCAAGGTCTTGCCGTTTGTCAAGTATGTCTCCTGGACAACCATCTGCTCGGTTGACACACATTGCAGTTTGCAAAGAATATGACTGCTGGTTAATAACCGCCTGTAAGAACATTAGAGAACCTGTGGCGAAAAACATACCGCCATTAAAGTTGAGCACCCTAATCCATTTATTCATTTCCTAATTTTCCTACACTTGCTTGTTGCCGCATAACGGCTTAGTTGAGCCGCCGCAGATGAACTTTGGCTTTTATCAATTTATCCGAATGAAAATTGCTGAGGTTTAGTCTTGCCTACCACCTTACAGATGTAATAATTAATTTTTTGTAGGTTGGATTAATACTAAAAAAACCCAACCTACTATGAGCTTTGTTAGCTGCCACCAATGCGGGCAACGTCGCGGGCATTTTGTTCAAATGCGGCATTAAGTGCGTCATCGCCGCTTAAACCATCCGCGATCGCTTTCTCAATTGCCTGTAACACCCGCTTATAATCTTTGGGCATTACCTTGACGAACTTCGATACCATCTCATCCCAGTTTGCAAGGACTTTGGCTGCCTTCTGACTTCCGGTATAGTCGGCGTGTTTTTGGATCATCTCCCGAAGATCATTAATCTCCTCGCTGTCTTCCACTGTTTCGAGTCCCACCATTTGCTGGTTGCAGCGTGTCGCAAAATCTCCTTTCTCATCGAGGATGTAGGCAACACCGCCACTCATACCTGCTGCAAAGTTACGTCCGGTTTCTCCTAATACGACAACTTTACCGCCTGTCATGTATTCGCAACCATGATCGCCAATGGCTTCTACAACTGTATTCACGCCAGAATTACGAACCCCGAAACGTTCACCTGCCATGCCTCTGATATAAACTTCGCCTGAAGTTGCGCCATAAAGGGCGACGTTACCAGCGATGATATTTTCCTCTGCAACAAAGGTAGAATTAACTGGTGGATAGATAATAATCTTGCCACCACTCAAACCTTTGCCTACATAGTCGTTGGCATCGCCTTCAAGTTCCAGGGTGACACCTTTGGGAACAAATGCGCCAAAGCTTTGACCTGCACTACCTTGGAAATGCAAGTGTACGGTATCTTCTGGTAATCCGTCCCAATGACGTTTGGTGATTTCGTTGCCGAGAATTGTGCCAGTTACACGGTTGATATTTTTAATCGGTAGTGTGGCTTTGACTTTTTCGCCACGCTCGATCGCAGGCTTACACAAATCTAGCAACACTGTTATATCGAGAGATTTGTCAAGTCCGTGATCTTGGGAAATCTGACAGTAGCGACCAACTTCTGCGCCTACTTCCGGTTGGTAGAGAATATTAGAAAGGTCGATGCCTTTAGCTTTCCAATGCGCGATCGCTTTTTTCGGTTCTAAAGCATCGGTACGCCCAACCATTTCATCAATGGTGCGGAAGCCAAGTTCCGCCATGACTTCGCGGACTTCCTGAGCAATAAACCTCATATAGTTGACGGTATGTTCAGGATCGCCAGTGAAGTTTTTACGCAATTCTGGGTTTTGAGTCGCAACACCGACGGGACAAGTATTCAGGTGGCACACGCGCATCATAATACAGCCGAGTGTCACCAGTGGCGCGGTAGAAAAACCAAATTCTTCAGCACCGAGTAATGCTGCCATTACTACGTCACGCCCTGTTTTCATCTGACCGTCTGTTTCTACAACAATTCGGCTGCGGAGATTGTTTAGAACTAGGGTTTGATGTGTCTCAGCTAAACCAAGTTCCCAAGGCAAACCCGCGTGCTTGATCGATGTTTGCGGTGATGCACCTGTACCACCATCAAAGCCAGAAATTAAGACAACATCAGCATGGGCTTTGGCAACACCTGCTGCAATTGTACCTACACCAACTTCGGACACAAGCTTGACGCTAATTCGTGCCTTGCGGTTAGCATTTTTCAAGTCGTGGATTAATTCCGCAAGGTCTTCAATTGAATAAATATCATGGTGTGGTGGTGGTGAAATCAGACCTACGCCTGGGGTTGAGTGACGTACTTTAGCTATCCAGGGATACACTTTACCACCAGGGAGTTGTCCGCCTTCTCCTGGTTTTGCACCCTGCGCCATTTTGATCTGAATTTCTTTAGCCTGAGATAAATACAGGCTGGTAACGCCAAAGCGACCGGATGCTACTTGTTTAATGGCACTATTTTTAGAGTCGCCACGTTCGTTAGTCCAAGTGTAGCGATCTGGATCTTCGCCTCCCTCTCCGGTATTAGATTTACCACCAATGCGGTTCATGGCGATCGCTAGTGCTTCATGTACCTCTTTGGATATAGAACCGTAGCTCATCGCGCCTGTTTTAAAGCGTTTTAAAATCGCTTCAATTGGTTCTACTTGTTCTAGTGGTATTGATTGGCGCTGTTTAAATTCCAGCAAACCTCGTAAAGTGAAGTGCTTTTGACCTTGCTCGTTTACTAAAGCAGCGTACTGTTTGTAAAGATCGTAGCTGTTTTCGCGGGCTGCTTTTTGCAACGTATGGATTGTCTGCGGACTGAATAAATGCGCCTCACCTTCTTTACGCCATTGGTATTCGCCACCAGCATCAAGGGTGTGACCGTTAGTTGGACGATCTGGGAAAGCATGGCTATGTCGTAAAATCGCTTCTTGAGCAATTACTTCTAAGTCTGCACCCTCAATCCGCGATGCAGTCCATTTAAAGTATTTGTTAATCAGCGAGTGGTTAAGTCCCACCGCTTCAAATATCTGTGCGCCACGATAACTTTGAATGGTGGAAATCCCAATCTTTGAAGCAACTTTAGTTACACCCTTAGTTGCAGCTTTGATGTAATTTTTACAGGCGATTTTATACATCTCTTGGGGAGAGTTTGCACCAACAATTTTGGCGATCAAACCTTCGTGGATCATATCGGCAATTGTTTCAAATGCCAGATAAGGATTAATTGCACCGCATCCGTAACCGATCAAAGTTGCGTAATGATGTACCTCGCGGGGTTCGCCTGATTCGAGGACTAAACCAACCCGTGTGCGTGTACCTTCGCTGATTAAGTGGTGATGTAAGCCCGCAACTGCGAGTAAAGCAGGGATTGGGGCTGAGTCTGGACTAACGCCGCGATCGCTCAAAATAATAATATTTACACCTGATGCGATCGCACTATTCGCAGTTGCACAAATTTCCGCCATCACTGTTTCAAGTCCTTTCGCACCCTCTTTCGGATTGAACAGAATCGGGATAGTGACTGACTTAAAACCACCCTCGGAAATATGTTTTAACTTGGCTAAATCTTCATTACTAAGAATTGGTGTTTTCAACTCGATCAAATGGCAACTTTCTGGCTCAGGTTTAAGTAAGTTACGTTCCGATCCAATTGTTGTTTCTGCTGAAGTAACAATTTCCTCACGGATAGAATCAATTGGTGGGTTTGTTACCTGTGCGAATAGTTGCTGGAAATAATCGTAAAGCAGTTTAGGACGATCAGATAGCACAGCTAAAGGTGTATCCGCACCCATTGAGCCAACAGCTTCAACACCATCTCGCGCCATTGGTGTTAGCAGTATCCGCAAATCTTCAAATGTATAACCAAATGCGGTTTGTCTGGTGATGAGGGAGGAGGGAGGAGGGAGGAGGGAGGAGGAAGCAGTCTTCTCCCCTCTCTCCTCTCCCCTCTCCCCTCTCTCTTCTTGTGGTGCATCTGGCAATTTCGCCAGTTCAACCATGTGTTCATCGATCCATTGGCGGTAAGGATGTTCGGTAGCAATTTGGGTTTTAATCTCCTCATCCGCAACAATGCGCCCTTCTTCCATGTTTACCAGGAACATCCGCCCAGGTTGCAAGCGACCTTTCAAGGCTATACGCTCAGGCTCTATGGGTAATACACCTGCTTCTGATGCCATAATTACTAGGTCATCTTTCGTGACGTAGTAACGCGCAGGACGTAAACCGTTGCGGTCTAATACTGCACCCATCATCGTGCCATCAGTGAAGGCGATCGATGCTGGACCATCCCAAGGTTCCATGAGGCAAGAGTGATATTCGTAGAACGCCTTTTTCTCGTCACTCATTGACTCGTGGGCTGTCCAGGGTTCCGGTATCATCATCATTACTGCATGAGGAAGCGATCGCCCTGCCAAATACAGCAATTCCAAAGCATTATCAAATATTAAAGAGTCGCTGCCATCAACATTAATTACTGGCTGCACCTTCTTCATGTCGTCGCCGAATAACTCCGAGTCAAACAAAGATTGCCGTGCGTGCATCCAGTTAATATTGCCTCTGAGGGTGTTGATTTCCCCGTTATGGGCGATGTAACGATAAGGATGACTCCGTTCCCAACTTGGGAAAGTATTCGTGCTAAAGCGGGAGTGAACCAGGGCTAAGGCACTTTCCATATCAGGATCGTGGAGGTCGGGATAATAGTCCCCTACCTGCACAGGCATCAACATTCCTTTGTAAACAATTGTGCGAGCCGAAATGCTGGAAGGATACCAGTATGGGTCTATTTTGGGGGTGCGGATGGCGTTGTGCGATCGCTTACGAATGACATAAAGTTTACGCTCAAATGCCAGATCGTCAGCCAAATCTGCCCCACGCTGGATAAACACCTGCTGCATAAAAGGTTCGCTGGATTTCGCCGTGTTTCCAATCGACGAATTTTCAGTTGGTACATCCCGCCAACCGATTACCTGCTGCCCTTCCTCAGCTACAACTTGTTCAAAAATTTTTCTACTTTGGGCGCGGGCAACGGGATCAGGGGAACCGTAAATCATCCCCACACCATACTGTCCCGCTTCTGGTAAGGTAATGCCTTTTTCTGTCGCTACCTTCTTTAAAAACTTGTGCGGCACTTGCATTAAAATACCCGCCCCGTCACCGGAATTCGTCTCAGCACCGCACGCACCACGATGATCGAGGTTTACAAGGATCGTCAACGCTTGCTCTACAATGTCGTGTGACTTCTTCCCCTTCATGTGGACGATGAACCCGACACCGCAAGCATCGTGTTCAAACTGTGGATCGTATAAGCCCTGTTTTGCTGGCAGTTTATTGCTGTTCATTATTAATCGTCATTAATCGTCTAAAAGTGGCAAAGGTGTAACTAGCCGAGATAAAACGGCTGAAATGCTTGTATAGCAAGACGTGAAAAAATTAAATCCAGCCTCTTCAAAGCTAAATAAGCGAAAAACTCGCTCTAAGGTTATTGTCCATCAAGGAAATCGACAACTTTGCCATCTCAGCTACAGTCAGCAAAGTTTAGCGTGGCGATTCCCATTTAACGGCACTGTTTTCAGTGCATTAGGTTCTGATATTCTCCTGCAATGGTGAATTGGCATCTTGCGTCGGATTAGTTAGCGGACAATTAGAAGTACTCCTAGAAAGCCCTTTTTCCAGTTTAAACTTAGGTCAACCTTGGCTCACAGTTTACTGCGATAAATTGCATTTTGTAGCGGGTGTGCCTGAAGTAATAGGAAAGATAGCAGTTGAGTTCAGCTATCCATAAATAAAATTCAAGCTGGAGAGATTAGTAAAAGAATAACTACACCCTGACAGGCTGAGATTTTTCCCAATTTCAAATCTTGCGTCTTATCTCAGTCGTAGTTCTCTCAACCTCTTTTGAGGTTTGAATTGTTTAGGCGATCGCCTCGTTACCTCGATGCTGATTGAGCAGGACGCACAACGCGAATCAGTTTACCTTGCAAAGGTTCTTCCGATGTAATCGTAGTGTGAATTCGGTTCGCCAGTGCCTCCCAATCACGATCATTGGTACACGCGATAATGCCAGCATGAGCGGGTAGTGTGCGGTGCAGCCGAAAAAAATCTTTACGATTCTGGGTAATGACAGCACGTTTCTCGCTAGTTGCGAAAGCTAACACATCTGAGTCAGAAATTCTCTGATTTGCCTTGCCTGCTTCTTGAACGGTTAAAACATCATGCCCCAAAGCCCGCAGGAATTCTACAACAGGATAGGGATATTGCTCGTCGGCGTAGAGACGCGCCATGCGCTACAAATCCTCATCCATGACTTCATCGTTTTCTCGAATCTCTGTTTCAATTTCGTCGGGGAAGGCTTCAGCGTATGCCCAGGCGTTTGCAATATCAGTAGCGGAAAGCGATGGATAACTCGTGAGTAAGTCAACTTCGCTATATCCAAGGCGACGAGCTTCTACAAGTCCCCAAATAGTAATGCGGGTTCCCCTAATACAAGCACTCCCACCACAAACGCCAGACGTTTTTTCAATACCGCGCCCCAGGATTATTTTGCCTTGCGATAGGAGTTGAACTACTTGAGCTTTTTCGTTATCTGAGAGTGCCAGCAGTTGAGGCTCTAATTGTTTCAGCGTCATAGCAAACAAAGAAAAGAACTACCGACTATTTTATCTAATCCATCCACCCCTCTACCCCATAAGCGATCGCCTATTATCGTGAAGTGCGAGAATGCAAACAATGATTGTATCAATTACATAGCTATGCTAGAATCCCGTCAATTCTACGATTTAACTATCGTTGGAACCGTTCACTAAAATTTTAAAGGTACTGTAAGTGAGCAGAACGGCTTGCTGTTACAGATAAACAGAGTTTTCGGCGGTTCATCACACACTTCAACCAACAACCAAAAGTAAACAAATTGATTTAGTGCCAATAAGTGTAGGTTGGGTTTCGCTGTCGCTCAACCCAACGCCTTCAAGACTTTGTTCGGTTTCGTTTCTCAACCCAACCTACGTCAATCTATTTTTTACTATATTTCTGGTTCAATTCCTAATGCTCTGAGTTGGGCAGCTAGTTGTTCAGCTTTGGCGATCGCGCTCTGGTGCGTCAGAATTAAATACTTGAGGTTGCGCTTAGACGATCGCTAAATTATGAACAACTACTTTGCTACGGTGGCTCGTGGGTTAGAACCTATTGCTGCCCAAGAATTGGAACGTCTCGGTGCAATGGATGTCCGTCCTGAATTCACTGGGGTACATTTTGCTGGCGATCAAGCTTTGCTTTACCGAGTGAATCTCTGGGCGCGGACGATTTTTAGAGTGCTAGTACCGATTAGAGAATTTTACTGCTCTAGCCCTGAGATGCTTTACCAAGAGGTGCAAAAAATCTTTTGGGAGCAATACCTACAGCCCCACAATACGCTAGCGGTGGACTGTACGGGGAGCAATCAAAAACTTAACCATACCCATTTCACGGCTTTGCAGGTTAAAAATGCGATCGTAGACCAACAGCGTAGTCAATCAGGTAAAAGATCTAGCATTGATATTGAAAATCCAGATCTGCTAATCAACGTCCACATCCATCAAGACCGTTGTATTTTAAGTTTAGATAGTTCGGGTACAAGTCTCCATCGACGGGGATATCGACCAGCAATGGGGCTTGCACCGCTTAAGGAGACTCTCGCGGCTGCAATTTTGGACATGGCAGAATGGGATGCTTCTCTGCCCTTTTTAGACCCTTTATGTGGCTCTGGAACTCTGCCTATAGAAGCGGGTTTAAAAGCTTTAAATATTGCGCCTGGGTTGTTTCGCCAAAAATTTGGCTTTCTCAGTTGGTCGGATTTTGACGAACATTTATGGCAGGAGTTACTGGATGAAGCCAAAAATAGCCAAAAATTAGATTTGAATGAGATAATTTCTGGTAGCGATCGCGATGATGATGTCCTCACCCAAGGGCGGGCTAATGCGGAACGCTGTGGTATTGGACATAAAATCACCTTTACTCAAACTGATTTATCTCAACTTGAAGCCCCTACAGACTGCGGAATTCTAATTTGTAATCCCCCCTATGGAGAACGTTTGGGGGATGCTAGAGAACTAGGCGACCTTTACAAAATGCTTGGCGATGTTTTCAAGCAACGCTTCAAAGGTTGGACTGCCTTTATTTTGACAGGAAACAAGGAGTTGGCTAAAAAAGTTGGACTCAAGGCATCCCGTCGTATTCCTGTTTATAACGGTTCTTTAGCTTGTACTTTACTTAAGTACGAACTGTATTAAGTAGCTCTAGATAAAAAAGATCTCCCCCTCCCCGCATATTCGGGGAGGGGGTTGGGGGGAGGGGTAATATAGCAACTTGTAATCAAAGTGTGCATATATTTTTAGGCAGTTGCTACCCCAGATTTTTCTACTTCTCTAGCATCCACAATTAATAGCAGACAAAGAGCAGCGATCGTTTTTTGCCATTCTTGTCGCACACGCTCATCTTCTACACCATCAAACGCCGCTACCAAACGATCAACTGAACGTTCTAAAGCTTGTCTTGGAACCGGACGATGTAACTCAGCTAGGCGCGTCAGGCTTTCTTGATTGTTTACAAAACCAATTACCCATTTGGTTGCGTGGTCTGGACTCTCAGGAACTCGCTTAACACCTAACTCATTTTTTAGCCAGTCATAAAAGGGAGGCAATCGTTCAGCTAAGACTTTTCCAGCCGTTGGCAATGTCTGCTTTAACAAACTTACGTCTAAACTCTCTAGCTGTTGCTTAAAATCAGGCGCATCTAGGCATTCTTTTAGGGATTTTGACAATAATTCTTCTATTTGACTGTTAGATAGCTCTAGGTGCTGGGTAAAGGCTTCTTGTACTAATGTCATAGTTTAAATTCAAAGCAATAACTTCTTGCTGATTACACTCTACTTTGATGCTAACAATTAGTTCTATGAGGTAGCTCATAAATTGACGATTAAAAAACCAATGAGCATAAATATCTCTAACCCCACCCCAGCCCTCCCCTTGTTAAGGGGAGGGAGCTTGATGACGGATTTCTGAATTATTACTATGGTGAATGTGGAGTTAGCAATTGTTAATTGTTAATTGTTAAGATCGCTATCCATCCAATTAAAGCAGCACCTAATACCAACCATGCAGCATTAATATTGTAGCGAAGTGCTAAAACGGCTGAAACGATCGCGATCGCAACAGCTAAAAAATCAACAAATGGCGGTTTTGATATGATTAAAGTTGCAAATCCTAGTTGCAATGTTACAACAGCCATTAATGCGATCGCACTAGCATTAACAGCATCTAAAAATGCCCTTGTCCATTTAGAGGCGCGTAGGCGAGGAATGAGGGGATTAAGTGCTGCAACGAAGAAAAACGAAGGTAAGAAAATTCCCACTGTAGCCACGATTGCACCTGGAACCCCTGCAATGATATAACCGATAAAGGTAGATGTGGAAAGAACTGGACCTGGGGTAAACTGACCGATAGCGATCGCATCTAGTAATTGTTGCTGCGTTAACCAGTGGAGTTGATCGACTAATTCTCCTTGAAGAAACGCTATCAACACATAACCGCCGCCAAATAACACACTTCCAACCTTAAGGAAAAACCAACCCAATTGCCACAAAGAAATATTTGCTGCTGATACAGTAGTTACTGACGCGGCTGTTGCTTTTAGCGTTGCACCTATGGTTATACTACCAACTAAAATATTTGCTTTATCTTCTGGTAGATTGTATTTATCAGGAATAAGCAACCATAGCATTCCTAAAAAACCGCCAATTAAAAGTGCGATCGTTTCATTCAATTTTAATAGCAATACTAACGCCGCCACACCCAAGGCAATAATTAGCAGTTTGCGAGTCTTTACGGCTTTTTTTCCTAAGCGCCACAAAGCATTAAAAATAATAGCTAAAACAGCAGGCTTAATACCATAAAGTAAAGGCATTACTTGTGGCACACTACCATAAATAACATAAAGCCAGGCGAACCCAGCAGTTATTAGCACCGCAGGTAAAATAAAACAAATTCCAGCAACAATTAGCCCTAGCCATCCAGCATAGATATATCCTACATGAATAGCCATTTCTGTAGAATTAGGACCAGGAATTAAGTTAGTTGCGCCAACTAAATCGAGAAAATGCTCACTTGTTAGCCAGTTACGTCGTTTAACTACCTCATCTTCCATCATAGAAATATGAGCCAGCAGGTCCTCCAAAGCCGATAATACCTAGTTTTAAAAAAACTTGGGCTAATTCCCCCAGACGACTTGGTACTGTTTTATTCATAAAAGTGTTAACAACTGCTTACATAACAATTTTTAAACTTCAAAAATTTTACATTTTTGTCACTATGTTTTATTCGTAAGTACTGAAATATCTAAATAACTTAGGACTTACGCAAGTCCCCCTTTTTAAGGGGGATTTAGGGGGATTACAACGGCTGAAAGGTTTATTTTGGCGTTAATGATGCGTAATTTATGTAACTCTTACCTCAATCAAAACACCCGTATCACCCTCACTGTTATGCCAAACCTCCAAGCGTGGTACAACACTTATACGGTCATCAACTAACACACCAGCCGACACCAAAGCATCTAAACAACTGCCAAGTATATTATCTAAATCACCTCGATGGCTTCCGCGAACCTCAACTTTTACGACAGCTTTAGTTAAAGGTAACTTCTGCGAATATTCTTGTTCCCACAATTGGCGGCTAATTTCCACTTCTGCATGATTTCGCCATTGCCGATATCTTGGAGGTAAAAAAGTACCCTTTGATGTTACACGCGGTCTAGCTTTGGGAACCACAACACCAGGCACAAAAAACGTTAGAGTTGCTGGGGTAGTTGCAATTAAATAATTAGTTGTAATTGTCGGCACTGATTCTGTAAAATTAGGACTTTGCTCAAGTTCAATATTGTTTGCAGTAGCTTCTGTTTCAGTAATTAAATCTGAGATAGAAGTATTTTCTTGTTCAAAAATAATTACAACTACAGGAGCAATACTACTCAGATTCTCTGGAATTTCTTCTTTCCCCTGCTCCTCTACTTCCGTTACAACATTAGTTACCTTAGCTGGTTTTGTGACACTAGGCAAATTCCGAGCAATAGTTTTCCCTGCTGCTTATTAGCAAGACGCAATCAACAAGGGTAGTTAGTTATGCTGGGATTCTTGGCTGATGAGAACTTTAACAATCAGATCATTAGGGGTATTTTACGCCGAAATCCCGATGTTGATATTGTTCGCGTTCAGGATATGGGGCTGAGTGAAGCAGATGACCCAACTGTTCTCGAATGGGCAGCACAGCATAACCGAGTGGTGGCAGAATCTTAAAAAAGATCTCCAAACGAGCTCTTATGCAGCAGTAATTTTCGATGATACAGTTTTGGATAAAAGGGCAAGCGAAAGCATTGAATTAGTACGTCGTCAATATAGTGGAACAGAGCATCGAGTTTTGCGTGGTATTGGCTTAATAAACTGTGTTTATATAAATCCAGAAAAAAGTTTATTCTGGGTAATCGACTACCGAATATATGACCCCGATGGTGATGGTAAAACCAAGCTAGCTCATGTAGCTGATATGCTGAACAATTTAGTATATTTTAAACAGCTTCCTTTTGCCAGAGTAATACATGGATAGCTGGTATGGGTCTCAAAAACTTATGGCAATGATTGACGACTTAGGAAAAATTTATTATTGCCCATTGAAGAAGAATCGTTTAGTAGATGATACAGGAGGAGTAGAGAAATATCAATCAATTGAAAGATTAACATGGGATCACTTTGACGAACAATCAGGAAAATTAATAAAAATTAAAAACTTCCCTAAAGATAAAAAGGTGAAACTATTTCGTGTTACTGTTTCCACCAACAGAACGGAATATGTCGCGACGAATGATTTAACTCAACAATCTACGTTGGATGTGAAAAAAATTGCGCCCAACGTTGGAAAATTGTAGAGCGAAGCGCTTCTTGAAGGGTGGAATTTCACCGAGGTCTTAAACAATTAACAGGTATTGAATCTTGTCAGTGTCGCCACGCACGAATACAAAGAAACCATATCGCTTGTGCGATTTTAGTTTGGAATCACTTAAAAAGATTGGCGTATTTGACTCAGAAAACAATCTATCAATTAAAAACTGAATTGCTGTTAGATTACTTAACGCAAGAACTTAAATTTCCTTCTGTGCGGATGCAACTCGTTTGATTTTTAAACTTTTTTGGGCTGGTGATCGTTTGGATTCATTAAAGAGCGATCGCCAATTTTGATCGCACTATATATAGTGTGCCTGCGTAAGTCCTGTACCTAAATGTAATAACTTATAAAACTTCTGCTTATATGAGCATAATGCTCAAAAGTTAAATGATTCCTAATATTCACACTCCCCCGTTTTAAGCTACCGGGGATTCTTAATCAATAACCAATGACCAATGACCAATGACCAATGACCAATGACCAATGACCAATGACCAATGACCAATGACCAATGACCAATGACCAAAAAACATATTGGCATTAGTGGTTTAATTTTTCTAATAACGATTCAATAGCTTGCAGAAGTTGAGTTTGGTTCCAGTTTTCATATAGATGAGCCGCGATCGCACTCGCACCAGCACCCACCCCTTCTTTAACATATCCCTGCTCATAAACTCGTAATTGATGATAACGAGAAGCCGCAAAACTTAGCTTAGTAGCGATCAGGGGAACTTCTCCAACTGCGGAAGCTAATCCAACTGTGTCACCAGTAGGATCTTCTGCTACCCATCGAGTTGTTCCCACAACAATTTGTGACTGTTGCCATTCTAGACAGTAGCATTCAGCAATTTTCTTAATCAAAGCGTAAACAGCTAACATTTGTGTACCGCCAGCAAGTAAAACACCACTGGTGCGACTAGCAGCAATTGCCATCCCAGCTACTACTATTTGCATGGGATCGCCTACTGCGGCTACTAATTTTAAAGGATCTATAGATTGAAGTTGATTAGTTTCCAACTTGAGAAAATCATTAACATTAATAAGTCCAGAGCGTTGTAACCCAGTTTGTACCAAATCCCACTTTTGTTGATGATTGCAGTTAGGGTGGCTACTATTAACTTTACCAACGGCTGCGATCGCACTTCCTGTAAGAATACTTAGTGCTGTGGTAGTTCCCCCGACAACACACTCACTAAGAATTACATACCCATCAGGAGTTTTTACGGCTAACTTTTCTCCCCAATTTAACCCTTGTACCAGTAGATGTTTGACAATTTCTAGTGGTAAAGCGTTACCAGATGTTAAACAAGCTGCTGGAATACCACCTAAATCAATGTTTGGCACGGAAGGTGGTTGGGGCAAGCCAGCATTAAATATATATAGAGGGATGTCTAATGCTTCCACTACAGCACGGGAAATTAATACTGGGGAGGCTCCCGCATCCAGGGGGGGTAGGGGGTATTGAGGCTTGACCTGGGAACCGTTAAACAAAAATTCCGCATCTGCGATCGCCGTATAACGTCTAGCATCGGGTGTACTACCTGCTGCTGAAATACCAGGAATCAAACCTGTCTCAGTAAAACCTAAGATACAAGCAAATACAGGTAATTTTCCCCGATACTGCTCTAACCATTGTTTCCCTTGTCCTATTTGCGTATAAATTTTAATGAATTCTTGGTCATTAGTCATTAGTCATTGGTAACTGGTAACTGGTAACTGGTAACTGGTAACTGGTAACTGGTAACTGGTAACTGGTAACTGGTAACTGTTAATAGTCGTAATCCACCAGTATTTGTACCCAACGTGGCGGTCTAGGGATAGGATTACCTAATCTATCTAGTAACAGCAAAGCCACCAGATGAACAACAAATAAATAAATCATATTGTTAAGAATTACCATAGCTAATGCGATCGCTTGCACTAACAGCAAATTTGGTTGAGCCAAAAACCCCAACTTTACAAACACCCACTCTGCTATTTCAGTAATTTGAGTCATTAAATAAACCCAAATATTTCCCCCAGCAAAATAGAGAGTAACCAAAACCGAAAAAAGAACCCAAATGTTCCAATTAATCCACCGATACCAATTGACAATAACCAGTTAGAACCGCGTCGCCATAAAGCACCAAGCTGTACCCCCATTAATCCATAAGGGATAAAAAACAAAATACTGCGGGTTGGTCCCATCAACACAGATAAAAGTAACCCAGAAACTAATGCAGACATCCATGATGCCCGATGCCCCCATCGTAAGTAGACTAAAGCAATTGGTATCGGGAAAAAAATTCGCAGTACTGGACCAAGGGGAAAGTAGTAATTAATCAACCAAATCAAGCTTGCAGTACTGGCAAGAAACGCTGTTTCTACCATACTCAACGGCGTTTTACCTTCTTGAGCAAACCTATCCGAGATTCCTGGCAACGATTCATGCGGCAAACCCTCATGTTGAGATGTATCCTCAGTTAGTTGATCGCTTGGGTTAACCTCCTCAGATGAGTCTGTATTGTTGTTCAAAGGCTTGATTTCCGATTCGTCGTGACTATTTTCCATTTATATTTAGTAATTTTATAAACAAATCTCCTACGCTACTACTTTATTTGGTGTTAAGTCGTAGGGGTAGGATATCTCTAATTATTCCTACTTTTAAACCAATAAATTTTTCCCAACACCCGTTACTACAATAGGTGTATTACAGAATAGTTGCAAACTGCTATAAACAATCACCCCACTACCAACACCCCAACCTGTGTACGGTAAGTTTAGTCTGATTTTGAATTCTAATTACCTATTTTTTCTTGAACAACCAACACAGAACAGTGAGCATTATGTAATACATAATTACTCACACTACCCAAAAAAACCTCAGTTAAGCCTTTACGTCCCCGTCTTCCTAAAACAATCAAATCTGCACCCCAGGCGCGAGCAACTTGACACAAAGACTGCCCAGCCTCGCCAATTTTATAATCAAATTCTGTTGTAACGCCTCGGCTTGTAGCTGTTTCGCAATAGCTTCTCAGCATGGCTTGTGTTTCTTCAAGCCGTTGTTGCATAATAAAATTTTGATTTTCGTAATTAGTATTAACAATTGGAGAATACAAACCCATCTCTAGGGGCATACTTATAGTTGAATCACCAAGCATTTCATTGTCAATACAATGCAGCAGCATTAATTTAGCTTTATTCAACTCTGCTAGATTTAGTGCTTGACTAAATACAGGTTCACATAAATTAGATTGATCAATAGCGACGAGAATTTGGTGGAAACTCATAATTTTATCCTATGCAATAATATCTTCCAAAGCTGCCAAATCTGGAATAATTAGCAAATCATTTTCGCGCAAAATTAGCCCTTTTTTTTCCAGCTTGGTTAATACCCGTGTTACTGTTTCCCGTGCCAGTCCGCTAAGACTACTTAATTCGCGATGGGGCAAATTAGGAATTTCAGTGCCTTGGGCTTGAGACTTACCTTGCCCTTCTGCCAAGAATATTAAAGTGTCTGCTACGCGGGAAACACTATCTGATTCCCGCAACCGCAGGCGACGATTTAATTGACGCAGGCGTTTAGCCATTAATTGAGCTAAACGCACTCCTGCCATTGGTTCAGTTTTAACTAAATGCACAAAATCTTGAGATGGCATACTACCAATCGTGGTAGGAGTCAGCGTAATGACATCAGTGGAACGAGGAACTTGATCCAGTGCTGCCATTTCGCCAAATAATTCTCCAATTCCCAGAATGTTGAGGGTGACTTCTTTGCCATCCATATTGTAGGTGCGAATTTTCACCCAACCATTCAAGATGAAATAAACCGACCCACCCCAGTCATTTTCTAGTAAAATTACTTGATTGGCTGGATGGCTACGGGTAACTACATTCTTCATGGCTTGATCCACAGCAGGTTGTGGTAAGCCCGCAAATAAAGGCGCGGCGCTCATCAGCGCATTCATATTAGAGTGGAGTTCGCGGGCGCTATATTTTTCTTCCATTAAACTATTGTCAAGTAAACACTCTCGAAAAGTTGAGATCGTCCCAAGCAAAACCTGCTAGTTGTGGGCGATTGCCTGAGCGTGCGATCGCACATCCTAGCCACCACACATATTATCCTCTATTCAACAGGACAAATAGCACAAAGAAGCGATCGCACTGTGCTTTTTTATCTTCCCTACCTGTTGGCGCAATGGCTGCCGTAGGCATAATCAGAGTTTTTCAATCTTAGTTATATATAGATAACTAAATTAAATGAATAACCCCTAAAAATTTACAAATAGACGAGGTTTTTTGATCGCTACATTGCGGATCGAGGTTGGCAGGTGCAGAATTATAGGTAAGAAGTAACAATTCATAAGTATTTATTGTCTTTCTACACCTGTTATTCTTAAAGGTTATACTGTGAATTCTCACAATTTTCACCCGCTAATTGCTGCTATTGACCGCATTCTTCCCAAGGTTAATACTAGCGTTAGCCAATTAACCCCAAATGATTTGCTTGAAATGAGTTTTGTTCTAGAGCAAGTCCGCAGCTACCTGGTTGCCTTAGAGTCACAAAATTCGAGTGCCAAGATAGGTACATCTGCACAGCAATCTGTAACTCGACAAGTGGTAGATGCAGTTGGTCAAAAAATTGCTTCCTTGGGTTCCAACTTGATCAAACCGTTACAGACTGAGGTAGAAATTTTACAACAGCAAAAATCTGATCTGACATCCGAAATTCGGGAGATGGAAGCACTCAGACAGCAATATTACTCTGTAGAGCAACCAGCTATACAACAGAAAACTAAATCAGAGTTTTCACCTCCCATCACGAAATTATTGCATAATTTGGCTGGTAGCTTCCCAGGGATTCATCCACATGAAGTCAAAAAAACTCCTCAAGGGGGAAAATTTCCTTATCCCAGCACAAAATTCATCTCTACGCCCATCACAAAGCCATTAGGATTAGGACTTACAAATCCCAAATTCGATCTTAAAAATCAACCAGCTACTCCAAAAATACAGTCGCAACCAGATGAAAGTAACCAGTTTGAAGATCATACTCCTGAGATAGAAGAAATTGACCTATATTTAGCTAGTCAAGGTGTACAACCAATTGATGAATCAGATCTGGATAGATTCTTACACGATGAGATCGCTGCACTAACATCATCGGCGTTGGTTGAAGATGCTTTAGGGGGTGAAGAAGGAGCGCAAGATGCAGATGTTACTACTAAAAATATTGAGTCTATAGCCAACATTGCTACTATCTCACAGCTAACAGATTTAGTGCCAGCAGATGCCTCTTCAATTAGTGTAAAACCTGAGCCCAATTCAGGAGTTCTACTATCCCAGTTGCTAACAGTTGATCCTGACTCTGCTGTTACTGTTGAAGATAACTATATTTTAGCATCCCCAAAGGAATATCTAATCCCAAATAATGAACCGAGTATTCAATCAGATATAAAACATTTTTTGCCTCAAGATACGCTGCAAAAACTCACTGAAGATCTCTCGATGTTTGAATGGTGTGAACGTCAAACTTTTTCCGAACAGCCCCCAACGCCGATAGTTGATTTAATTGCCAAAGCGCCAACAGAAGTAACAATATTAAGGTATCGACCTAGAGTGTTACCACCTGATCAAGATTTTGATCTAGATTTATTCCACTCAGAGCCACAGCGCTTAGATGAGGATTTATCTGAAGAAACATTAATTAATAATCCATTTACACTCGATCCTCAAGAAGATTTTAGTGATTATGACGATTACCAAATAAAATAAGTTGTTACAGATAATTAAAAAAATTACAGTTTTTTTACTATTACATAGTGATAAAACTTGCTTAATACTGGTACAATCACTTACTAACCCTGTAAATAATAGAGTGTAACCTGTGATAGTTACATCTAAATTGCCCACTGTATCGGTTCATTCACTGGTTATGGATGATTGCTCTCAGCAGTATCTCTATGATCCACAGGTGCATCCATCCGTAAATAATAAAGTTAAACGCTTAATTGATATATTCGGAGCCTTGGTTGGACTCTTGCTAATTGCTATCGTTATTATCCCGATCGCAATCGCTATGCAGTTAGATGATCCAGGTTCTATATTTTATAGCCAGATTCGCTGCGGTTTAAACGGCAAAGGCTTCCGGATCTGGAAATTTCGTTCTATGGTAATGAATGCGGATCAATTCAAGCATCAGGTCAAAAATGAAGCCAATGGTTTTATTTTTAAAAATGAAAATGACCCCCGTATTACTCGTGTTGGTAAATTCTTGCGTCGTACCAGCCTTGATGAATTACCCCAGTTTTGGAATGTTCTCAAGGGAGAAATGAGCTTAGTTGGAACTCGTCCGCCAACTCTAGATGAAGTTGAATTCTATGAACACCATCACTGGGAACGGCTTTATGTTAAACCTGGTATCACTGGTGAATGGCAAACTCAAGGTCGCTCTCAGGTTAAAGACTTTGAAGAAGTGGTACGCCTAGATCTCGCCTATCAGCAGAATTGGTCTGTCTGCTATGATATTAAATTAATTCTCAAAACTATTCAGGTAGTTATAAAGAAAAATGGTGCTTGTTAACAATGACCAATTATCAATGACCAATGACCAATGACCAATGACCAATTATCAATGACCCATGACCCATGACCCATGACCCATGACCCATGACCCATGTTAAGTTGATTTTCACCCAGCTAATTATTTAGCTATTTCGCTTGTCGAAAATTTTATGAACTTACCCAACTCGATAACCTTATCTCGTCTCTTGGGTTTACCAGTAATATTATATGGTTTGCAAAACCCAACTCCTTTATGGCGTTGGGTTTGTTTGGCAATTTTTTTAGTTGCTGCGGGTACAGATTGGTTAGATGGCTACTTGGCTCGTAAACTTAACCAAATCACAGATTTAGGTAAGTTTCTTGATCCTTTAGTAGATAAGTTGCTGGTACTTGCTCCTCTGCTGGCTTTGATTCAATTGGGTCAAGTACCAGCTTGGGGGGTATTTTTGATTTTTGGGCGAGAATTGGCGATCGCAGGTTGGCGCGTTAACCAAGTTACTATTTCTGGCGCTAATATCTGGGGCAAGCTGAAAACTGTTAGTCAAATAGTAGCGATCGCTCTTTTAATTGCTCCTCTATCTGATGCTTGGAAAATCCCAACCCTCGTTACTTTCTGGATTTCTGTCGCTATAACTTTGATTTCTGGAGTAATTTACTTGTTGCCAAAAGAGCAATTAGTTAATTCATCAGCAAAAATTCGATAAAAATAGTAACAGGGTTGATTTTTTCGCGCATTCTTGATATACTATTATCATAATGGAAATATTGACTTTAATAAAATTTTTGCTTATATTCCCATTATAAGATTATTTTACAAGAAAAAAACCAAAAAAGCAAGTAAAAATTAGGAATTGGCAATAAGCATTGCTTATTGCCAACCCAATAATTAAGCGTTGTGAGCTATCTGAATCTGATCGTCAGTAGAGAAATCTATCTCAGTTTGGTCACGATTAGAAGCGATGAAATCATTTTGAAAGGAGTCTTTGAGACCAGAGATTAAGTCAAATTCTGGTTGCCAATTTAGTTGAGTTTTGGCTTTATTTACGGAAGCAAAGAAATGCTGCACCCGCATAGGGAAAGCTTTACGCTTACCGAAATCAAACTTTTTCGGGTCGTAATGAATTATTTGTAAATTATCAGGTGATTTACCAGCAGCTACAGCACAAGCGCGGGCTAAACCATCAAAAGTAACAAAGCGATCGCCTGAAACGTTATAAATTTGCCCTACTGCTTGGGAGTTTCCTAAAACAAGTGCCATCGCATTCGCTAAATCTTTCACATGACCGAATTGGGTAATGTGCATTCCATTTCCAGGGATGGGGATAGGGCGATCGCGTACAATTCGATCAAAAAACCATGCTTCTAAATCATTGTAGTTTTGAGCGCCATATATATAGGTAGGGCGAATTGATGTAAAAGGTAAACCTGATTCTGTTAGGTAAGCTTCAGTTTCATGCTTACCTTTGTGGCGACTTTTAGGATCAACCGCATCGCCTTCTATATGTGGCATTTGGTCTGATTTGAGATAAACTCCAGCAGAACTCATATAGACAAAATGCTGTACTTTGTCTTTAAAAATTTCTGCTAATGGGTGAGTATCGCTGAGTTCACGCCCATTATTATCAAAAATTGCGTCAAACTTTTCGGATGATAACTTATCTTTAAGTTGGGATGCGTCAGTGCGATCGCCATGTATTTGTTGCACACCTTCTACAGGTGCAGGTTTATTACCGCGATTGAATAATACAACCTCATGTCCTTGTTCAACCAAAATTTTTGTGAGCGAGACACCGATAAATCGGGTTCCACCCATAATTAGAATTCGCATAAGTTCACGCTGTTATTTTGAGACAATCTTTATATTAAGGCGGAGAAGGGAGGCAACGGATTTTGTAGCGGATGTAACGGATAAGTTGTCGCGCTTTGGGAGGAGATTTATTTTTGCGACTGCGATCGCACCTGTTTGTTCCTAGTCTCCAGTCCCCCCATCAACAGTCATTAAAGTCTAATTTTTGTGACTGCGATATGACCTGAAAAGCAGACATCAACATCGGTTCCAGGGGTGCGATCGCGCTTTTGATATTCTCCGACATAATAATATTCATTACCCTCAACGCGATAATTAACAGGTAGCGGTTTTGTACAAGGTTCACAAAACACCACATCGGGTTTAGGGTCTCCTGGTTCTAAATGCGGTAAATTTACATTCCAAAAGCATCCAGATTCTAGGGTATGGGTGAGTAACTGATCTAAAACTGGTGTTGTTAAACTTGCTACCACATCCCAGTCAAGATTACGTTTACCTCTGCGATACTGGGAAACAGCAATCCCTGGGATACCGTGCATTGTGGCTTCGCGCACAGCAGCAATAGTTCCAGAAATATAAGCATCAACGCCTAAGTTACCACCAGGATTAATGCCAGAAATTACATATTTAACATCTTGGCAAAGATGTGTAATTGCAAGGCGGGTACAATCAGCAGGAGTACCGCCAACAGCATACTCGTTATGTGAGCGACGTTCTACTTTAATCGGTTGAGTAGTAGTGACGCGATGACCACAACCTGACCATTCTGTTGTAGGTGCAACAATTATACCTTTGCCATAAATTGCTTTTTGCAATGCGCGGATGCCTGGGGCATCTATCCCGTCATCGTTGGTTAGAATAAAGGTCA
Source organism: uncultured cyanobacterium (assembly GCA_963711165.1). Taxonomy (GTDB): domain Bacteria; phylum Cyanobacteriota; class Cyanobacteriia; order Cyanobacteriales; family PCC-9333; genus Crinalium. The sequence goes on from CAVQDG010000041.1 coordinate 170,000, forward strand.
TTGAAAATATGCTGGTATTGTGGCTGATTTATTTCTTATAGCAGTTTGCGTTTAGCTATTAGCGGTTAGCTGTTCAAATTTCCTTAATTATTAGGACTTACCCAGAGCTTTCTATCAAGTCCCCGCAATTACGGGGGCTTTATAGTTCATACTATTGAATAGAATATAGCTATCAACCAGATTAAATTAAATATTTGTTAAAGGTAGGGACTGAATATGTCAGTTGAAACCGTGACGCTGAAAATACCAGAAATACTTTATCAACGCTTAGTTTATACCGCTAAGGCTACACAGCGACCTTTGGAAGAAGTAATAATTCAGGCTTTACAAGTAGGTAGTCCGCCAGCATGGGATGATATACCAGAGGAGTTTCAGTCTGAAATTGCTGCTTTAGATAAACTTGACGATTATACGCTTTGGCAGATTGCTAATAGTCGAAAAACAACAGAAAAATTAGATAGATACAATATTTTACTTGAGCGTAATTCTAGTAACACAATAACTGAGAGTGAGGAATTAGAGCTAATGGCATTACGTGAAGAAGCTGATATATTCATGCTTCGTAAAGCGCAGGCAGCAGTATTATTACGCTGGCGAGGACATAGTGTACCAAATTCTTAAGGTATCGTGTCTAAATATATCCCTGAAAGTTTAAAAAATCAAATTGCGGTTATTGATCGTCAGCGTTGCTGTTATTGCTTAACCAGTGAATTTAATAGCGGTATTCCGATGACGCACGATCATATTACACCGCAATCAAAAGGTGGAGCAACCAGTATTGAAAATGTTTGTTTAGCTTGTCGCTCATGTAATGAATTTAAATCAGATTCCATCAATGCTATAGATCCATTAACTGGGGAAATTGTACCTCTATTTCATCCACGCTTACAGCAATGGTCTGATCATTTTTTTTGGAGTAGTGACGGTACAAGAATTGAAGGTTTAACTGATCTTGGTCGCGCTACAATTGTCTGCTTGCGGATGAACAACCCAGTTATCCTTGCTGCTAGAAGGCGTTGGACAGTTAGCGGTTGGCATCCTCCTAATGACTAACAGATGTAAGCGCAATTAGCCTGTGGCTACACAGATGGAAGAAATTATTTTTGCTCATAGGTCTAGTGTTATAGATAGATAGAGGAGAAGCATTATGGACGCTGAGGAATTGATCAGAAGGTACAAAGCTGGAGAAAGAGATTTTTCCGAAGTTGATTTGAGTGAAGTCCAACTTGTCTACACCCACCTTCCTAACATTAATCTGAGCAACGCCAACCTGAGTGGAGCTAACCTTCTCGGCGCTGACTTAAGTGGAGCAGATTTGAGTGGAGCAGATTTGAGTAAAGCAATTCTGGATGATGCTATTTTGGAAGCGGCTAACTTGAGTGAAGCAGACTTGAGTGGAGCAACATTGGCTGAAAGTATTTTGGGGGAAGCTAACTTGAGCTACGCCGATTTGAGTAGAGCTAACTTTATTGAAGCTTATCTCGGCAATGCTAACTTGACTGGAGCCATATTGGATGGTGCCATTTTGGGTCTTGCTACCCTCGATGGAGCCGATCTGACTGGGGTAGATTTGAGCAAGGCTATCATGGAGGACTTTCCCTATTGGTATGATTTGGTCTAGTGATGACTTAAGCAACTGGTGAGTGCGATCGCGCGATCGCACTCGTTGTCAGTTCGCACTTTCATGTCATTTCTAATAGCATCATCCACTACAACTATATTTAACCAAATTTACTACAGCCATGACTTTAAATCTTATGCCACAAGCAGAAAGTCACCAAATTGGAGAACAACGCCTAATTCTAAATAGTGTCACCTGGGAACAATACGAAACATTACGAGCAACCCTAGATGACTTCCCAGGTTTGCGGATGACTTATCTTGAAGGAACTTTAGAAATTATGACTCCATCGCCAGAACACGAATTTGATAAAAAAACCATTGCTCGTTTAATTGAAATTTATGCTCTGGAAATGGACATTGATCTTAGTGGTTATGGTTCTACAACCTTCCGCAAACAAGCTAAAGAAAGGGGACTAGAACCAGATGAATGTTATTGTTTTGGTCAACTTAAAGAATTTCCCGATATTGCCTTAGAAGTGGTTATTTCTAGCGGCGGTATCGAGAAGCTTGATGTTTATCAAGGTTTACAAGTACCGGAAGTTTGGTTTTGGAAAAATAATAAATTTTCTCTTTATCGCCTGCGTGAACAAGGTTATGAATTAATTTCACATAGTGAATTTCTGCCAGAATTAGATTTTTCTGTTTTATCTCACTACGTGCGTTATCCTAGTCAAACTCAAGCCGTAAAAGCTTATCGAGATACACTGCGAAAATTGCTCTAGTAGTTAGCTTTTTCCTCTAAAGTAGCCATCAAGCTACTCAAAAACTATTGATAATTGTTAATTGTCTTAAGGCTTGCCATCAAGTTACTCAAGAAGTATTGATAATTGATAATTGATAATTGATAATTGATAATTGATCAAAAATCTATTTTATGGTCAATTGAATGAGAAAACTCGTCGATCAATATTTTAGTAGGCACAAATACTTACAGCGTTTACTCCTGGCATTGGGAGTAATGTTGCTGACAACTCAGCTATTGATTTTACCTGCGAATGCTACTGGAGTATATCAGATACCCAATCTCACACCCAGCGATGCTCATAGTTGGGTATTAGATAAAGCTGATGTCCTTAGCCGGGTAGTGAAAGGAAAAATTAACGGTGCTTTAGATAAGTTAGCAACCGACACTGGTAATCAAGTACGGATGGTAACTGTCTATCGCATAGATTATGGTGAAACAGCCGACAGCTTTGCAGATCAACTGTTTGATAAATGGTTTCCTACGCCAGAAGCAAAAGCGCATCAAACTTTACTGATACTCGATAGCCTCACTAACAATACGGCTATTCGTACTGGCGACGCTGTGAAATCAATTATGAGTGATGAGATTGCTAACAGCGTCGCGTCGGAAACTGTATTAGTACCACTGCGCGAAGGGGATAAATACAATCAAGCGTTGACAGATGCAAGCGATCGCTTAGTTGCTGTATTATCTGGTAATCCAGACCCAGGCGCACCAGTAGTGCAAGATAAGGTACAAGTTGCACGCACCTATAAAACCGCAGAAGAAACAGACACAGGCAATTCTACAATACTTGTTGTCGTCTTGTTAATTGCAGCAACCGTCATCCCGATGGCTACCTGGTGGTTTTATCAAAGCCAAAGCTAATCTTGCACGTAGTCTTGTCCACTAATTAACGCCATCTCAGCCCGTAAAAATTCTCGTCCTAGATAAGCTGCATGATCTAGTAAAGTTACAGGAGAGGGCTGAGTTTCTTCAAAAATTTTAACGCACAATTCCTTAGCAGTTCTACCAGCAAATAACGTTGTATGCGTCCGTTCTACTTTACCCCGTGCGGGAATTACTTTTCCGGTTTCTGGGTCAACGGCTAAACCACGATCATCAATAATATTAGTAAAATGCTTGGCACAAATTAGCCCAGCTTCTCGATCTAGATAGATAATAAAATAGCCAGCTTCATCAAGGTCAATATGACGTTGAGAAAGCTTTTTATCAATTGCAGCTAAAGATTCTGCTGTTTGATTCATGGAATTTATGACTATTGTGTAATCAGCAACATTTCATAATATCGCTCTTTTGTCACTTTCAGCCAAGAAAAAATTTACTACTTTATCAAAACATTGCTCCTGTCTGCATTTATAGCAACCGCCAAGGCACAAGAGGGCAAATATGTTGAGCCAAACCTATACCTCAAAGTGCGAAATTAAATGTAGAGACTCGCCTTAGCGGAGCCATGCGCTAAGTGCGCGTCTATACAGCTAACTGCTACCTGCTATAAATCAACTTTACTCACCTACAACATCTCATATTTATATGTACACAACTATTTGTGGCTACCAAGTTTTAGCAAAACTTTATGAAAGTAATCACTCTATTATTTACCGAGTGCAAAAACAAAATGAGAAAAAGCCTTTTATCCTTAAACTTCTACAAGACGAATACCCAAATTCACAAGACATTGCTCGCTTCAAAAAAGAATATCAACTCACGCATAATTTTACTAATCCAAGTATTATCAAATCTTATAGCTTAGAAAAACATCAAAATCGGTTAGCTATTATTTTTGAAGATTTCGCAGCTATATCTCTTAAGCAGCTTATTACCGAAAAATTACTATCTTTCACAGATTTTTTAAATATTGCTATCAAAATCACAGATAGCTTGATCGCCATTCATTCAGCTAATATTATTCATAAAGATATTAACCCTGCCAATATTGTAATTAACTTAGAAACAGGTCAACTCAAAATCATTGATTTTGGAATTTCTACTCAATTAACCCGTGAACATCCTACACTAAAAAATCCCGAAATTTTAGAAGGAACCCTGGCTTATATTTCTCCCGAACAAACAGGAAGAATGAACCGCTTTGTTGACTACAGAACGGATTTTTATTCTTTAGGCGTTACCTTATACGAAATCCTCACAGGTCAACTACCATTTGCTTGTGAGGATGCCCTTTCTATAGTTCACTGTCATATTGCTAAACAACCACAACCCCCTCATACAATCAATCCAGAAATTGCTCCAGTTATCTCCGAGATAATCATAAAATTGATGGCAAAAACCGCAGAAAAACGCTATCAAGGTGCTTGGGGAATCAAAGCTGACTTAGTAACTTGTTTAAATCAGTTAACAATAGCTAACCAAATTTCCAGCTTCACTTTAGGAACTCAAGATATTTCGGATAAATTTCAAATTAATCAAAAACTTTATGGTAGAGAAGCAGAAGTTAATAATTTATTGGCAGCATTTGACAGAGTATCATCTATAAATAGTTGTAGTCAATCTGTTACTAACTCTAATCAATGCCCAAGAGAAATGATGTTAGTAACAGGATATTCTGGCATTGGCAAATCTTCGCTAGTACAAGAAATACATAAGCCAATTACCGCTAAAAGAGGGTATTTTATTTCAGGAAAATTTGAACAATTACAGCGCAATACTCCCTATTTAGCTTTTTTTCAAGCTTTAACTAGCTTAGTTAGAGAATTATTTACGGAAAGTGAAAGAAAATTACAACAATGGCGAAAAGAAATATTAGCGGCTGTGGGAGAAAATGGGAAAGTAATTATTGATGTCATTCCTGAATTAAAATTAATTATTGGTGAACAGCCAGAATTATCAACAATAGAAGCGGAGGCTGCACAAAATCGTTTTAATTTAACATTTCAAAATTTTATCAAGGTTTTTTGTTCTTTAGAACATCCTTTAGTGATATTTATTGATGATTTGCAATGGGTAGATGCAGCAAGTCTCAAGTTAATTGAATTACTCGTGACTAATCCCGATATAAAATATTTGTTTTTAATTGGTGCGTATCGCAATAATGAGATGAGTTCCACGCATCCGTTAATGATGACACTAGATAATTTAGAAAGGCAAGGAACAAAGATTCATCAAATCACCTTAGCATCTTTAACAGTTAATCAGGTAAGACAGTTAATTGCTGAAACATTACACACTGAGGAAAAAACAGTAGAAGCATTAGCGGAGTTAGTAATTAGGAAAACCGATGGAAATCCGTTTTTTGTAAATGAATTTTTTAAAAATCTTTACTCTGAAAATTTATTAAAATTTGGTTGTGATTCCCTGCAATGGGAATGGGATATGGCTGAAATTGCCGCCAGAGATATTACTGATAATGTTGTAGATTTAATGATTGGTAAACTGAAAAGACTACCAATGCCAACTCAGCAAGCTTTACGCTTGGCTGCTTGTATTGGTGCTAACTTTAATTTATACACTTTATCAATTATTTGTGAAAAATCGGCGGCTGTTGTAGCTACTGATTTAAAAGCAGCACTAGATACAGGGTTAATTTTACCGACAACAGAGTTAGACAGTGAACTATTAATTCAAAATTATAAGTTTTTACATGATAGAGTCCAACAAGCTGCTTACGCCTTAATTGATGATATTAATAAAACAGTGGTTCATCTTCAGATTGGTCGGTTATTATTATCAAATCTTACCCCATCTGAATGCTCAGAGAGAATATTTGAAGTAGTCGATCATCTTAATCAAGGTAGAAGTGAGTTCGCTACAACCCAAGAACAAGTAAAATTAGCTTATTTAAACTTAGAAGCTGCTCAAAAAGCTAAGGAATCTACCGCCTATGATGTAGCTAGAAAATATTTAATCACGGGTAGGGAATGTTTAACTGATGACAGTTGGAAATCCAATTATGATTCAACTTTGATATTTTATAAAGAACTAGCGGTAATTGAGTATTTAAACTGTAACTTTGAGAATTCAGAAAATATCATAAATTTACTCCTTGAGCGAGTAAAATCTCCTTTAGAACAAGCCGAAATTTGCAATACCCTGATTGTGCAATACACGATGCAGGGAAAATATCAAGCAGCGATTCAAACGGGACGTAAAGCTTTAGCTTTAGTAGGGGTTAATTTACCTAAATCAGATTTAAAGTCAGCACTAGAAGCAGAAATTGCTGAAGCTAATTTGCTTTTACAAGATAGAGAAATCGCTTCATTAATTGATCACCCTGAAATGACAAGTCCCGATAAAAAACTAGCTGTCAGGTTGTTAATGAATATTGATGTTCCTGCTTATTTAAGCGATGCAGAACTTTATCCCGTTATTGTCGGGAAAATGACAAATCTTTCTCTAAAATACGGATCTGTTCCTGAATCTGCTAAAGCTTATGTGACTTACGGTTTAGTTCAAGGAGCAATTTTTAGTAACTATCAAATTGGTTATCAATTTGGTTTATTAGGAGTAAAAGTCAGTGAAAAATTTAATAGTCAAGCCCAAAAATGTAAAAGTTGTTTAATTCTTGCTAATCAAATAACTTCTTGGGTAAAACATATTAAATATGTCGATCAAGTTAATAATGAAGGATATCAAGCAGGTTTAGAATCTGGTGAATTTCAGTTTGCTGGATACATTATTATGTATCAACTGCTGTATCCCTTATATGCTGGAATCAATTTAGCAGAATTAACTACAAAAATCCCAGGTTTTTTAAATTTTAGCGATCGCATTAAAAATCAGTTAGCAATTGATACAATCTTAGGCTGCAAACTGATTATTTTTAATTTAACTAATCAAACCTCAAATAACATCAACTTTGATGTTGATAACTTAACAGAAGCAGAGTATATAACGGCAAGTCAAGAAAATAAAAGTTTTTTGGCTCTTTGTCAATATTATGTCTTAAAATCTCAAACCCTCTATTTATATGGAAATTATTCCGAAGCTCTAACTTGCGCTTTATCTGCTGAAAAACAACTATTTTCCACTTTAGGATTAATTACAGTTGCCGAACATAATTTTTACTATTCGTTAATTTTAGCTGCTCTTTATCCCTCAGTTGCCGTTGCGGAGCAACAACAATATTGGGAACGCTTAGAAGTCAACAGAAAACAAATGAAAATTTGGGCGGATAACTGCCCAGAAAATTTTCTGCATAAGTATGTGTTGATACAAGCGGAAATGGCGCGAATTTGTGGTAAGGGATTAGACGCAATTGATTTATACGATCGCGCTATCGCTCTAGCTCAATCACAAGAATATATCCAAGAAGCAGCGTTAGCTAATGAATTAGCTGCTAAGTTTTTCTTGTCTAGAGGTAAAGAAAAAATAGCTGGATTTTATCTTGCTGAAGCACACTATTGTTATAGTTGCTGGGGTGCGATTAGAAAAGTTGAGGATTTAGAAAAAAATTATCCTCGATTTTTTGAAAATACACCAAGCAAAGCGCGTATAAGCAATATTAATTTAACAAATTCCTCCGTAACTACTAATACTACAGCGAGTGAAGTTTTTGATTTAGCTGCCTTGATGAAAGCCTCGCAAGCGATCGCCAGTGAAATATTTTTAGATAAATTATTGGCTAGTTTAATAAAAATCCTTCTGCAAATTAGTGGCGCACAAAGAGGTTGTTTGATTTTAGAAAGTCAGGGAAAATATTTAATCGAGGCAGAAGGGGAAATAGAGAACAAAAACTTTACTGTATTGCAATCACTTCCACTGCGCGATCGCCTGCCTGAATCACTGATTAACTATGTTATTAACACCCGAAACACCGTTCTTAAGGATAATGCTGTTAATCAAGGGAAATTTACCAACGATGCCTACATCCAAACCCATCAAACTAAATCTATTTTAGGTGCGCCCTTAATACATCAAGGTAAACTTTGCGGCATTGTTTACCTAGAAAATAACCTAACAGCTAATACTTTTACTCCTAAAAGGTTAGAAATTATTCAACTGTTATCATCGCAAGCAGCTATTGCTATCGACAATGCCAAACTCTACGCGGAAGTCATTGAAAGTGAAAAGCAATTGCGCCGAACTCAACAGCAACTCGCTCAATTCTTAGAAGCAATACCAGTGGGCGTGTTCATTGTGGATGCTAGTGGTCAACCCTATTACGCCAATCAAACCGCGCGAAACATTCTTGGTCAAGGAGTGGTTCCCAATGCCCTAAAAGATAACTTGGCAGAAGTTTATCAAGTTTATATTGCCGGAACAGAGCAGGAATATCCGAACCAGCAAATGCCTGTAGTACGGGCTTTAAAGGGAGAAAGCGCGACGGTTGATGATATAGAAATCCACCAAGTTGATACTATTATCCCCATTGAAGTTTGGGGAACACCGATTTATGAGGAAGAGGGAAATGTAGCTTATGCTATGGCTGCTTTTCAAGATATCACTGCACGTAAACAAGCTGAGAAGTTTTTAGCTGAATACAATCGCACTTTAGAGGCTACTGTTGCAGAGCGTACTCAAGAATTAGAAAGAGCGTTAGAGGATTTGAAAGCTACTCAAATTGAGCTAATTCAATCGGAAAAAATGGCAGCATTAGGTCAATTAATTGCAGGTATCGCCCATGAAATCAATACACCTTTAGGTGCTATCCGTGCCTCTATAAGTAATATTGTTAGTGCGACGGATACATCTTTAGAAAAACTACCAGTTTTATTACAGCAACTATCACCCCATCAAATAACTGATTTTCTGTCGCTGATAGAAATAGCAAAAAACAATCAACAATTGCTTTCCTCCCGCGAAGAACGCCAACTGCGTAGAAGTTTGAGAAAAGAATTAGAAGTACAGGGGGTAGAAGATGCAGATGCGATCGCAGATACTTTAGTACCAATGGGCATCACTACAGACATTACTCGCTTCTTACCTCTACTGCAAGATAACCACAAAGATTTAGTTCTCGAAGTAGCTACTAGCGTCAGCAGTCAAATTCGTAACAGTGATAACATCATGCAAGCTGTAGAAAGAGCATCTAAAATCGTTTTTGCTCTCAAAAGCTATGCCCGTCAGGATCTAGTGGGAGAGATGGTTAAAGGCAATATTGCCCAAGGGATTGATGTGGTTTTGACTTTATATCAAAATCAATTGAAGCAGGGTATAGATTTAGTTAAAAATTATCAAATTGTTCCATCCATACTTTGTTATCCCGATCAATTGAATCAGGTATGGACTAATCTGATTCACAATGCGATTCAAGCGATGAACAATTTGGGTAAATTGGAAATAAAAATTTTATCTTTAAGTAAAGAAGTTATTGTGCAAATTACCGATTCTGGTTGTGGCATACCTCCAGAAATCACCGACAAGATTTTTCAGCCATTTTTTACAACAAAGCCTGCGGGTGAGGGTAGTGGATTAGGTTTAGATATTGTTATGAAGATTATTGACTTGCATCAGGGAAGAATAGAAGTTGATAGTCAACCAGGGCAAACTACATTCAGTGTATTTTTGCCAATTAAATAACAACTCAAGGGTAATGTGCGATCGCACCTAATATACAAATAACTAATAAACGAATAATGATTACAACTACAATAACTCTTCCTGGCTACCAAATTGCATCATTAATCTATTCTGGGATGAAAACTTTGGTATATCGAGGTTTTTCAGAAACAGACAATCAACCAGTAGTCATTAAACTTCCTTTACAAGATTATCCCACAGTTGAACAACTAATAGATTTCCGCAACCAATATACCATTACCAAAAATCTCGATATCCCAGGCATTATCAAACCCATTAGCCTAGAAAACTACCGCAATGGATTTGCCCTAGTGATGGAGGACTTTGGCGGAGTCTCCTTAGATGAGTACATTGCCACTCATGGTAAAGGGGAAGATTCCCCCTTGCCTGGAGACATCAGTAACTTTCTGCACATAGCAATAGAGATTGCCCAAACCTTAGAACAACTGCACCAACACCGAATTATTCATAAAGATATTAAACCGCAAAATATATTAATTAATCCCACAACTCTAGAAGTAAAAATAATTGACTTCAGCATTTCTTCAGTTTTACCCACAGACTTTATTGAAATTACTAACCCTAACGTTTTAAAAGGAACGTTAGCTTATATGTCGCCAGAACAAACAGGGCGGATGAATCGCGGTATTGACTACCGCAGTGACTTTTATTCTTTAGGTGTCACCTTCTACAAATTACTGACAGGAAAACTGCCGTTTCAGTCTGATGACGTGATGGAATTAGTACACTCTCACCTAGCGCGTCAACCTCAAGCAGTAGCAGAGGTAAATCCAGCCGTAGGACAAGTAATTAGTGATATCGTCAGCAAACTGATGGCGAAAAATGCTTCTGAACGCTATCAAAGTGCTTTTGGCTTGCGCTGTGACTTAGAAACCTGCTTAAAGCAATATCAACAGACAGGCAGTATTAGCGAATTTCCTCTGGCGCAAAAAGAAATACCTGACCGTTTAACAATTCCAGAAAAACTCTACGGTAGAGAAGCAGAAACCGCAGCATTATTAGCTGCTTTTGTTCGCGTAGCGTCTCCGAAGGAGAAAAGAGTCAGCACAGGTAGCAGCGAAATGATGCTGGTAGCAGGCTTTTCTGGGATTGGAAAAACTGCGGTAGTTTCAGAAGTTCACAAGCCAATTGTGCGCCAGCGAGGATACTTTATTAAAGGGAAATTTGATCAGTTTAAGCGCGATATTCCCTTTTTGGCTTGGGTACAAGCATTGCAAAATTTGATGCGACAACTGTTAAGTGAGACAACTAATTCCCTTGTTCAGTGGAAAGCCAAGATATTAGAAGCTGTTGGCGAACAAGGTCAGGTAATTATTGATGTTATTCCCGAATTAGAGTTAATTATTGGCAAGCAACCTGCTGTATCAGAACTCCAAGGAAGTGCTACCCAAACTCGCTTCAATCGGCTATTTAGTAAATTTATTCAAGTATTTACCAATGTTGAGCATCCCCTAGTCATTTTTCTTGATGACTTGCAATGGGCAGATAACTCCTCTCTCAAGTTAATGCAATTACTGACAAGTGAGGCAGATACAAACTATTTGTTGTTGCTAGGGGCGTATCGGGATAACGAAGTTTTCCCTGGGCATCCCTTGCTTTTGACATTGGATGAAATTCGTAAAAGTAATGCTCAAGTCAATCAAATTAATTTAGCACCTCTCAATCAATTATCCCTAAATTGTTTAATTGCTGATACACTGAATTGCTTACCAGAAATGGCACTACCATTAACAGAAGTGGTAGCCACCAAAACTCAAGGAAATCCTTTCTTTGTCAATCAGTTTCTCAAATCTCTCTATGAAGAAGGATTAATTTTCTTTACTCCTTCAACTTCCTTGGTGTCAAGTTGGCAGTTTGACATTAATAAAGTTAAGGCATTCTCTACAAGTGATGATGTAGTTGAGTTTATGGTAGCAAAGTTGCAAAAGCTACCAGAAAATACGCAGTCGGTGTTGAAGTTAGCAGCTTGTATTGGTAACGTTTTTGACTTAGAGACTCTGGCAATAGTTTATGAAAAATCTCAGGTAGAAACGGCGGCTGACTTGTGGAGTGCGATCGCAGATGGATTGATTATTCCTCAAGGTGAAGAGTACAAGTTTTTTCAAGACAGCAGCGAGGTAGCAGTCATAGAAGTATCATCGCTATCAGTTGACTACAAGTTTTTGCATGACCGAGTACAGCAGGCTGCTTACTATTTAATTTCCGAAAATCAGAAACAGTCAACTCACCTGAAAATTGGACGGCTGCTCTTAACTAAAGACGTAGCCGAAACCACCCTCACACCAGATAAAATAGAGGAAAAAATATTTGATATTGTCAATCATTTAAATATTGGCATCAGGTTAATTACAGACAGCGCCGAGCAAAATCAACTAGCTTATTTAAATCTAATTGCGGGACAAAAAGCCAAATCTTCCACTGCTTATACTGCTGCTTTTAACTATTTTACTATAGGTTTAGAACTGTTAACATCTGACAGTTGGGACTCTCATTATGACTTAACATTAGCACTGCATCAGGAAGCAACAACGGCAGCGTATCTCTGTGGCAATTTTGAGCAAATGAATACACTAGCAGAAGCAGTAAAAAACTGTGCCAATAGTCTGCTAGATCAAGTAAAAGTCTATCAAACGGAAATCGTTGCCTGTATATCGCAGAATCAGCAATTAAAAGCCATTAAAATTGGGAAAGAAGTCCTCAAGTTGTTAGGCACAGATTTTCCTGAAAATCCCACGTCAACAGATTTTCAGCAAGCAATGGCGGAAATCAACTCATTTTTGGTAGGCAAGCAAATAGAAGATTTGCTTTATCTACCAAAAATGACCGCACCTGAAAAACTAGCAACGATGCAAATTTTGTCAAGCATCACACCTGCTGCTCATCACAGCGCCCCAGAATTGCAGCCGCTAATTGTATTGAAACAAGTCAATTTATCTCTGCAATATGGTAACAACCCCATCTCGGCATTTTCTTATGCTCTTTTGGGGCTAATTATGTGTGCAGTAGTTGGAGATATTCAGTCTGGGCATCAATTTGGTCAACTGGCTTTGAGATTTATAGATCTATTTCCAGATCCAGAAATTAAAAGTAGAGTTATTTTTGTAGCAAATTATTTTACCAGACATTTTAAAGAACATATTAGAGAAATTTTAGTGCCTTTGCGGAATAACTATCAAATTGCTTTGGAAACTGGAGATGTAGAACATTCGGCGTATTCTGCTAATAGATTTTGCTATCTTTCCTTTTTTGTTGGTCAGGAATTAGGGTATTTAGAGCAAGAGCTAGTAAAATATAGTCAAGCTATCCTTCAACAAAAACAATACCCAATTTTTTTGTACCAAGCACTTTGTAGACAGCTTGTATTGAACTTGATGGGCAAAAATGAAAATCCTTGTGACTTAATTGGTGAAGCCTATGACGAGGAAAAAAATCTGCCAACTCATCTGGCAGCAAATGAGATAATTTTTAATTTTTTTTATTATTCTTACAAAGTTATTCTGGGATATTTTTTTAGAAATAATTTAAAAGCTTGGGAAAATCTTAAAAGTGCTGAACAATACTTGAAGTCAACTTTTGGTAGCCCGCTTTCTATTATCTTCAATTTTTATGATTCCTTAGTGAAATTGGCTGTCTATCCTGAAAGTTCAGAAGACGAGCAAAATTCCTTGATGTCAAGAGTTGTTACTAATCAGGAAAAATTAACACAATGGGCAAGTAATGCTCCGATGAACTACTTGCATAAATTTTATCTAGTAGAAGCGGAACGGCTGAGGGTGACAGGCAAATATTTTGAAGCAATGGAATATTACGACAAAGCCATAGCTTACGCCAAAGAAAACGAATACATCCAAGAAGAAGCCATAGCTAACGAACTTGCAGCCGAATTCTACTTAGGATTAGGAAGAGAGAAAATTGCTTCTGTTTACCTCACTGATGCTTACTACGGCTACTTTCGTTGGGGAGCATTAGCCAAAGTTGAGGATTTAGAAAAACGCTATCCCCATTTAAGCCATACTGTTTCGGATAGATCAAATACTTATGACATCACCACAACCGCGACAGAAAGTAGCGTGAGTGAAACAATAGATTTATCTGCACTGATGAAATCTTCGCACACTATCTCTAGCGAAATTGCTCTAGATAAGTTACTAGAAAGTTTAATGAAGATACTTATCCAGAATGCTGGAGCGCAACGAGGCTGTCTAATTTTAGAACATCAGGGAGAATGGCGAGTAGAAGCAGAAGGAGGTGCAAATAATAGCATTACTATTTTGCGCTCTTTACCGATAGATTCGTTGCTGCCTGTATCGGTAATTAACTACGTCGCCCGTACTCAAGAAACACTCATTTACCATAATGCTATTGCCGACAACGAATTTAGCACCGAACTTTACATCAAAACTCATCAAACAAAATCTTTATTATGTACCCCCCTACTCAACCAAGGAAAACTTAGCGGCATAGTCTATCTAGAAAATAACCTCACCGTTGGTGCTTTTACCCCTAAAAGGTTAGAAATTATTCAACTGTTATCATCGCAAGCAGCTATTGCTATTGACAATGCCAAACTCTACGCAGAAGTCATTGAACGTGAAAAGCAATTGCGCCAAAATCAACAACAACTCGCTCAATTTTTAGAAGCAATACCAGTAGGCGTGTTTATTACGGATGCTAGTGGTCAACCCTACTACACAAATCAAACCGCGCGAAACATTCTGGGTAAAGGAGTGGTATCTAATGCCCCACAAAATAACTTGGCAGAGGTTTATCAAGTTTATATTGCTGAAACAGACCAGGAATATCCGATAGAGCAAATGCCTGTAGTACGGGCTTTAAAAGGAGAAAGCGTGACGGTTGGTGATATGGAAATCCACCAAGTTAATCGCATTATCCCCCTTGAGGTGTGGGGAACGCCAATTTATGACGAAGAGGGAAATGTCGCTTATGCTATTGCTACTTTTCAAGATATCACTGCACGTAAACAAGCCGAGAAGTTTCTAGCTTCTTACAATCGCACTTTAGAGGCTAATGTTGCAGAGCGTACTCAAGAATTAGAAAGAGCGTTAGAAGATTTAAAAGCCACTCAAATTGAGCTAATTCAATCGGAAAAAATGGCAGCATTGGGTCAATTAATTGCAGGTATCGCCCATGAAATTAATACGCCTTTAGGTGCTATCCGCGCCTCGATTAGTAATATTGTCAGTGCGACGGATACATCTTTAGAAAAACTACCACTTTTATTACAACAACTATCAACCAATCAAATAACTAATTTTATCTTGCTGATAGAAATAGCAAAAAACCATCAACAACTGCTTTCCTCCCGCGAAGAACGCCAACTGCGTAGAAGTTTGAGAAAAGAATTAGAAACACAAGGGGTAGAAGATGCAGATACTATAGCAGATACTTTAGTACCAATGGGCATCACTACAGACATTACTCGCTTCTTACCTCTACTACAAGATACCCACAAAGATTTAATACTGGAAGTAGCTACTAGCATCAGCAGCCAAATTCGTAACACTGATAATATTTTGCAAGCTGTAGAGAGAGCATCTAAAATCGTCTTTGCCTTGAAAAGCTATGCCCGTCAGGATGCGGCTGGGTCAATGGTGAAAGCCAACATTAATGAAGGTATTGATGTGGTTTTGACATTGTATCAAAACCAATTAAAGCAGGGTATAGAAGTAGTCAAAGATTACCAACAACTACCAGAAATATTGTGTTATCCAGATCAATTGAATCAGGTATGGACGAATCTGATTCACAATGCTATTCAAGCGATGAATAATTTGGGCAATTTGTCAATTAAATCTTTACAACAAGATGAAGCAATTGTTGTACAGATTACAGATTCCGGTAGCGGTATACCCCCAGAAATCACTGACAAAATTTTTCAGCCATTCTTTACGACAAAACCTGCGGGTGAGGGTAGTGGATTAGGTTTAGATATTGTCAAGAAAATTATTGACTTGCATCAGGGCAGAATAGAAGTAGATAGTCAACCAGGGCAAACTACATTCAGTGTATTTTTGCCAATTAAATAAAAAGGTCAGGCGTGATGGGTAAGAAAACAATTTTGTGTGTAGATGATGAAAAAATTATTTTACATAGTTTGCGCGATCAGCTAGTGCGAAATTTTCAGAATCGTTATAGTTATGAATTCGCTGAAAGTCCTGAAGAAGCTTTAGAGCTAATTGAGGAGCTAAGTGAAGATAATACAGAGATTTTGATTCTTGTTTCCGATTGGTTAATGCCTAACATGAAGGGCGATGAATTTTTGTTAAAAGTTCATGAGAAATTTCCTAATATTGTCAAAATTATGCTGACAGGGCAAGCAGACGCGGCAGCCATTGAGCGTGCCAGAGTTGGTGCTAATCTACATACCTGTATTGCCAAACCTTGGTCAGAATCAGAATTGTTAAGTGCGATCGCTTCTGGATTAGAAAAGTAATATGAATAAACCAGTAATTATTTGTGTAGATGACGAAAAAACAGTATTAGCGAGTCTTCGAGATCAGTTAAGGCGAAGTTTTGGTAAAGATTATCTGATTGAACTAGCCGAAAGTGGGGAAGAAGTTTTAGAAATTTTTAGCGAATTTGCCGAAACAGATACAGAAATTCCGGTAATTATTTCTGACCAAATTATGCCAGGAATGAAAGGCGATGAACTATTAATTCAAATTCATGCTAACTATCCTAAAACCTTAAAGATTCTGCTCACAGGACAAGCAAGTACAGATGCTGTGGGAAATGCAGTTAATTTTGCTAACCTTTATCGTTATGTGGCTAAACCTTGGGATGAAATAGACCTATGTTTAACTGTTAAAGAAGCACTGCGTCGGTATTTTCAGGAGCAGGAATTAGCTCAAAAAAATCAAGAATTACAAAAATCTAATCAAGAATTAGAACAATTCAATTTATCCTTAGAGCATAAAATTCAAGAACGCACTGCCGAATTAGAAATAGCTAAACAAACAGCAGAAGCAGCTAATCGGGCTAAAAGTACCTTCCTGGCGAATATGAGCCATGAATTAAGGACACCGTTAAACGCGATTATTGGCTTTTCTCAATTAATTAGTCGTTCCCCAATTCTACCCACAGAACTCCAAGACAACATTAATATTATCAATACCAGTGGCGAATATCTGCTTACCTTGATTAACAATGTCTTAGATTTGTCTAAAATTGAAGCAGATAAAATTACTCTTAATTCCAATAGCTTTAATTTACACCGCCTTCTTGATGATGTCGAAAATTTGCTTCACTTGAAAGCAGAAAATAAAGGATTAAAATTTAATTTTTATTGCAATAAAAATGCCCCTATATATGTAGAAACAGATGAAATTAAACTCCGCCAAGTCTTAATTAATTTACTAAACAATGCCATTAAATTTACTTCTGAAGGTAGTGTAACCTTGCGCGTATCCTCTATCCTTGAACAAGGAAATCACAGTGCGAGAATTCAGTTTGAAATAGAAGATACGGGCGCTGGTATTGCCGCCGATGAGTTAGATAGCTTATTTGAAGCTTTTACTCAAACAAAAACAGGAAGAGAAGCACAAGAAGGTACAGGTTTAGGTTTAATTATTAGTCGCAAATTTGTACAACTGATGGGCGGTGAAATAACTGTTAAAAGTGAAATTAACAAAGGCACAGTTTTCACATTTGATATTAAAGCGAATATAGTTGATGCTGCGAAGGTAGAAACTCAACAACCAAAACGTCATGTGATTGCCCTGGAACCTAATCAACCTGCTTATAAAATTTTAGTGGTTGATGATAATTCTATCGGTCGCCAACTTTTGATTCAGCTACTTAAACCTTTAGGTTTTGAACTGCAAGAAGCTAGTAATGGTCAAGAAGCTGTAGAAATTTGGCACAAATGGCAACCCCATCTCATCTGGATGGATATGCGTATGCCTGTAATGGATGGTGTTGAAGCAGCTAAAGAAATTAAGTCTACTATTCAAGGTGACTCTACGGTGATTATAGCCTTAACTGCTAGTGCTTTAGAGGAAGACAAAGCTATTATTTTGTCATCAGGATGCGATGATTTTATGCGAAAGCCTTTTCAGCAGTCAGAAATTTTTGAAATGCTCAAATTATATCTGGGAGTGCGTTATATCTACGATGAACATGAAATTAAAACTAATTTGATGTCAACTAAAACGCCAAAGTTGACGGCACAAGATTTAGTGGGATTACCTAATAATTGGTTAACTGATGTTCATCAAGCTACTTTAGAAGGGGATATAACCTTGCTCCAAAGTTTAATTGAACAAATCCGTCCGCAGGATGAATCTATTGCCACAGCACTTGCTAATTTAGCTTCTCAGTATGATTTTGAGCAATTATTAACCTTAACTGAAATAAGTTAATAAGCTAACGCGCAAATAAACTTGTACATTTTTAACTCTTGAGAAAAATTATCAAACCTTATAACCCGACGCGCATTTAAATTGTACATTTTGTAATTGAGAGAAAAGTTATCAAACCCTCTTCCCCTCTCCCCTCTCTCCTCTCTCCTCCCTCTCTAAAACATAAAATTTAGAAACACAACAGCTTAACCCTCCCTCCTCCCTCCTCCCTCCTCCCTCCTCTCTTTCTAAAAGATAAAATCAAAGAAACACAACAGCTTATCAAGAGTCAATATTGTTACCCCACGAGAGAAAAATCGAGCGATTGCGCCCTTGTTCTTTTGCTGCATAAAGTGCTTTATCCGCAGAACCAATTATGTCGCGGATTGAAAACTTTTGAGGGGGGTAAATAGTAACAACACCCAAACTAATAGTGATATAATTATCCACACTAGATGCTTGATGAGGAATTACAAGATTTTTGACGGCGAAATGAATTTTCTCAGCTACCTTAATTGCTCCTTCTTTATTAGTATTGGGGAGAATTACGGCAAACTCTTCTCCACCATATCGTGCGACTAAATCACCTGGACGCTTGGCAGCTTTACTAATCGCTTTAGCCACCTGTATTAAGCAATTATCCCCTGCTTGATGACCATAGCGATCGTTATACAGCTTGAAATAATCGACATCAGCTAATATTAGAGATAAAGGTATTTGTTGGCGATCGCATCTCAGCCATTCCCGCTCAATATGATGATCAAACCAGCGACGATTAGCCACTTTAGTTAAACTATCTGAGTGAGCCATAGATTGTAATTTTTTATTAGCATAATATAATAATAGTTCCGCTTTTTTAGGTTTAGTTATATCTCTAAAAGTAACTGCTAATCCATCCCCTAACTTAACAGCTATACACTGATACCAGATAGCATCATGCTCAGGGCGGTAACATATTTCATAATCCAAAGATTCTCCCGTTTTCACTACTTGAACTAATAAATCAAATAAATTGGGACTAATTATTTTTAACAGACTCTTGAACAGCATTTTACCGACTAAACCTTCTTTCTTACATCCAAATATTTTGGCGGCAACAGGATTAATTACTAAACAACGAAAATCCTCTATATTTCCCATTTCATCCCGAACTGACTGCATCGCTGTTATGCCATCAAGGGAACTGTTTAAAACACTAGATAATAAAGAGCGGGATTGATAAAGGATTTCTTCTGTCTCTGTGCGACGGTGAATTTCTTGTTCTAATTGGTTATTTTGCTCAATTAATTGTAATTGCAGCGAGCGTAGACGTAATTGATTTTCTACCCTAGCTAACACTTCTACTGATTGAAATGGTTTGGTAATATAGTCTACGCCACCCACATTAAACGCTTTTACTTTATCTATAGATTCATCCAAAGCACTAATAAAAATTACTGGTATATCACAAGCTTCTGGATCTAATTTGAGTTGTTCGCATACCTCGTAGCCATCCATCCCTGGCATTTGGATGTCTAATAAAATTAAAGCGGGAGGATTTGACTTGACAGACCTCAATACCATTTTACCGATAGGAGCAACCCGTACTTTGTAACCTTGCTCGGACAACAGTTGAGTTAGTAAAGTTAAGTTGGCAGGGGTATCATCAACAACTAAAATATCCCCTTTAGAAGCCAAAGAGTGATTGATATTCATCGGGTAATTTTTAGTATATTTAATATCATACATTTTTGTATAATAATTAGCTAGAAATGACTCATCAGTATGGATGCTCATTTCTGTATTTTTTTCTGCTGCATTGGTGACATATTTGATTTGTTTTTTAGTCGGGAAAGGTTCATAAAGTGAAACCTAATGATGTTAAAAAAAAAGTTTTGGAGGCAAATTCTGTAGATTGATGTTACTAGGATGGAATTTGGTAATAAGGAAAATCCCTCATCCCTCATCACTAACCAGGGTAATTTCACGCTTGCTAAATGGTATATCTTGGTTAATTGCATCAATTTCTTGTTGTTCTAATTCGTTGACTTCGCCAATATAGGATTTAAGAATTTTTCCTAAGCGTGGGTTGTAAAACCGATGCAGGCTGTGGTTAGGTGTAGCTGGAAAACCACGACGTTTTTTATGTCGTCCACCTGCGCCAGGGTCAAAAGTTTGGATACCGTGTGCGATCGCCCACTCAATCGGGGTATAGTAGCAAGCATCAAAGTGTAAGCTATCAATTTCCTGAAAGCTTCCCCAATAACGACCATACAAGCGATCGCCTTTAGTAATACAAAAAGACATTCCTATCGGTTTATGATTATCTCCCTGATGATACGCCGCAGCAAATAACACCCGATGACAATATTTCGGATATAGCAATTCAAAAAATCTTTTTGTTAAATACTTACTGCCCCACCAGCCAAATTTATCGCAAGTATCAGCATAGAAACTATACATTAAAGGAAACAAATGTTTAGGAATCTCCTCTCCTGTTAAAGTTTTCATTTGTAAACCAGCATTTTCTACCGCTTTGCGTTCTCTTTTAATATTGCGACGTTGGTTAGAATTAAACACGCCCAAATAATCATCAAAAGTATTAAACCCAGAATTTTCCCAAATATAGTTATGGTGTAGCCAACTACTAAAGCCATGACGTTCTAAAACTAATCGCCATTCGGGGTCTACATATAAGAAATGACAGCCAGAAATGCGGTTGCGATCGCAAAAATGATCGATCGCTCCTATCATTAATTCTGTTAACTCGTCCTCATCTTCTCCAGGGGCAATTAAAAACCGATAACCCTCAGCAGGCGTAAATGGAGCCATTCCCAGCAGTTTTGGATAATACTGCACCCCTAAACGATTAGCTAAATCTGCCCATTGGTGGTCAAAAACAAATTCCCCGTAACTATGACCCTTAAGATAAAGAGGCGCAGCCGCAACTAACTGTCTATCTCGCCACACAATTAAATGATTAGGTAGCCAACCAGTTTGGGCAGTTGTACTCCCAGACTTTTCTATACAGTGCAACCATTCCCATTCTAAAAACGGCGTTTTTAGTGGAAGTGCCAAAGCATCCCACTCTGTCTGGGGGACTTCCGCAATATTATTAATCCAAGCAACAGAGTAGCGGGGCTTAATTTGTTCCACCATTTTGATCAATTAACAATTAACAATTAACAATTAGACATTGACACATGAATTAAAGGTACTAACCTTTGAACCTTTGTAGAGACGCGCCATGGCGCGTCTCTACATTCATTGCTCGGATCAAACTTTATTTAGGGTAATCTAATTTCATTGGCGTTGTAAGCGATAGTGCAGAAAAACTTCTTGCTCAATAGTCTTAACACTAAGTAATTCTAGGCGTGGAGCCATTTCCGTAGAAAATCCCGCACCTGCAACTGGGGTTGGTGCAGTAGTTCCACCGAAAATCAATGGGCAAACAGTTAGCCAAAATTCATCAATCAAATCTGCCTCTAGTAAAGATGCTATCAATTGACCACCACCTAAAACAGCTAAGTGTTGCAAACCTAGCTTTTTCAATTCATCCATTGCTTTAACCCAGTCAATCTCTCCCTCTGGTGTATCCAATGCTAAAATATGATCAAATTTTGAGCCTTCTTGCCAGTCTTGTGCGCCAGTACTCGTAGTTAGTAACCAACGCGGTATCGGTTGCTCAAAGAATTTTAACTCTGGGTCAATATTGCCACCGCGAGAGCAAACAATTTGGATTGGTTGCGGTGGTTTCCCGTCATATTCTCGTTGAAGGAGCAACTCAGGATTAACAACTCGCATTGCTGTACCACCAGAACGCAGAGTGTTAGCACCAAAGATAATAGCATCAGCATCAGCTACTTGTTGTTCTAGATGTGCCTTATCATTAGGGGAACCAAACCCAGCCGGAGAGCTTTGCACATCAGAAATTTTACCATCAGCACTCATTGCTAAAACAACTGTCGTCTGTGGTCTATTAAAATCAGAATTTGTAGTCATTATTGCTATATTCAAAATTTACAGTTTAATAACAGGCGGAGCATTAGTATACTCGCTTCCACACTGAACGGTCATTGGTCATCGGTCATTGTTAATTGTTAATTGTTATATGTATAAGCTACACCAAACTTCCTTTCGGCGGATTTTATTGTCTCGGATTCTCCTATTGTGCGTACCAGTTTTATTGATGGGAGTTTATGTAACTTACAGAAAGGCTGCTTCTCGTCTCCAAGAAACTGCTCGCCAAAACCTGATAGAAAGTGCTGTTCTAAACGGGCAGAATATTAATGAGTCAATCAAAAATATTAAAACGAATTTATTAACAGCTAGTGAAACCACAGCCCTCAAGTTAGGAAATCCCAAGGAATCTCAACACTTTTTAGAACAACTAGCTGCACCAGAAAGTTGTCTTGAATTAACTGATTTATTTCCTAAAAAAATTACTGCTAGTACTTGCTCCTATAAAATTATTAAGGATTTTAACAGTAAATTATGGCTACAGCATCAAAAAAAAAAATCAACTCAATAAAAATAAAATATTTATATATTTAGGAAAAAAAGAAAACTCCAACATTAATAAGAGCAATCAATCTCTTTCAAATAACCAAATTAAGTTGATATTTAGTGCGCCTGTGTATGACAGTGATGGTAATCTTCGTTATGCCTTAAGTATGCAGTCAATACTAAGGTTGCCAGAAAAAGCCGAGCCAGGCTCTCTTTCTGGCTATACAGTAGTGATTGATCGGGATGGCACAATTTTGGCGCATCCGCTTGCTAAGTTTGTGGGCAGGAAAATCAACCAACAGGAAGATGCAGAAAGACTACAAGGTGCTGTGAAGAATGCGATCGCAAAAAACAATTATTTTCAGCACTTGTCGTCATTTGAAGGAACAGGAGAGGAACTATTAGCTGGATATACTGCTATTGTTAGCCCAATTACTAACCAAGAAAACCATAAATGGGTAATTTTAGCTGTACAAAGTCGCAAAAATGCGTTATTTGATCTTAGAGAAGTCTGGCTATTGCTATTTGTGATAATTTTGTGTTTAATTTTAGCTTGCTTATTAGCAACTATATATATAGCAAGAGAATTAGCACTACCAGTAGAAAAGTTACGAGACTATGCTAAAGCAAAACAGCATTTACTTTCTACAGATCAGGTTCCCAATAACTTTAAGATTAGAGAATTTCATGAATTAGCACTCGCCCTCAATAGTATGGTAGACAGACTAAAAACAGGCGCAATAGAAATAGAAACAGCAAGAATCGAAGCACAAACTGCTAATCAACTAAAAAATGAGTTTTTAGCAACTACTTCTCACGAACTAAGAACTCCCCTAAATGGAATAATTGGCTGTATTCGTTTGGTCAAAGATGGCTATTGTGATGAAAGATCAGAGGAATTAGAATTATTGCAGCGTGCTGATGAAGCAGCAATTCACTTATTAGAAATTATTAATGATATTTTGGATCTAGCCAAAATTGAATCTGGTAAAATGGCGCTGAAGCTACAACCAGTTGATCTAAATAAGTTGCTCAAGGAAGTGATTAATTTACAAAAAGTTTCAATTCGGCAAAAAGGTTTAGAGTTGAATAATGATGAATGTAAAAATGCGATCGCAGTTAATGCTAACCCTGCCAAGCTCAAGCAAGTGTTACTAAATGTAATTGGTAATGCGGTAAAATTTACTGATACTGGTAGTATTAATATTACAACTCGTATCAAAGAGTCACAGCAGATTTACAATGGTATTAAAACATCTGTAAATCATGCTAAAATTGATAGTAAATCATTTATAGTTGTGACAGTTCAAGATACAGGAATTGGGATAAATCCCGCTCAACAACACAGATTATTTCGTTCTTTTGTAATGATTGATGGTTCAACTACCCGTAAGTTTGGTGGTACAGGTTTGGGTTTGGCAATCTCCCGTAAATTACTAGAATTAATGGGAGGGGAAATTACACTATTTAGTGAAGGTGAAGGTAAAGGTACTACAGTAGAAATTACTTTGCCTAGAATTAATTCTCAGCTTTTATCAGTAAACAGTAAACAATAAACAGTAAACAGTAGATTTGTAGGTTGGGTTAAGCGCAGCGCAACGAATGCAAAACAAGAGTGTAAATGTTGGGTTTCACTTCGTTCTACCCAACCTACGTTGATCGCTAAATTAACTACTATAATATTAGGATAGGATTAATGGAGGAACTGCGATCGCACTACCTCCCTGTTGCAAAGATTGGCTCAGGCAAGTTAAAATTTGTACTAACTCAGCACCCACCCAGGCAGAATCAAGTGATGCAGATGTATAGGGGTTAATGCTGTTAAGAAAGCTGTTGCACACTCTTCTCAATGGTTCTTGATTATCTACTTCTATTATCTCAGTATTTAGCTCAGTAGGAATAAAGCGATCGCCTTCTTGCTCAAATTTTCCCTGTTGAAATATTAAAGGCGTTGCCGACAACATCTCATCAAAAATTAATGAACCTTGGCTACCTACAACACTTAAACGTCTTTGTTTATCAGGGTTAAGCCAACAAACATGAATAAATGCTTGAAAACCACTGGGATAAGTAATAGTTATCCATACTAAATCAGCTAAATTATCTCCCTGCGTCTTCTGCGCCCCTGCACCTTGCAACCATACACTACCGTTAGCTTGTACCTGTACTGGTGTCTCTCCTAACCAATTATTAAAAATAGCGATATCGTGGATAGCTAAATCCCAAAGTGCATCAACATCTTGACGGACAGGACCTAAATTAGTACGGGAAGCGTAACCGTAGCGTAATTCTCCTAAGCGTCCCGACTCAAGAAATTTTTTTCCCGCATCTATCGCAGGATGGAATAAATAAGTGTGGTCAACAAATAGTTGAAGGCGCTGTTGTTGTGCAAGATGACAAAGTTCTAAAGCTTCTGCTGGGTTAACAGTTAAAGGTTTTTCTGCTAGAACGTGATAGCCTTGTTGCAAAGCATCGGCAATTAAATTGTAGTGCGTTGATGCCGGAGTTGCGATCGCCACAGCATGGATTTCTGGCAATTCTCGCACAGCAGACCAATAGTTGGCTAAAACCACATTAGATGAGAGTGAAAATTGCTGTTTACACCACTCCAAACGTTCAAAATGTGGATCAACTACTGCCACAACATTAGCTTGAGGGTGTTGTAAAAAATTTCGCAATAAATGAACACCCCAACGCCCAACCCCTAAGATAGCAATGTTAATTTTTTTCATGCCTCACCTATAATTTCTGGCTGTCGCACAGAGAAAAAAGCATCTTTAGCGGCTGCTTGTTCGGCTGCTTTTTTTGATTGTCCTTTACCTTCACCGTATTTTTTGCCGTTTAGCCAAACTTCAGCACTAAACCTTTCAGAATCACCGTGAGTTTGTGAGATATCTTCAACACGATATTCTGGTAAAACTTTGTAATGCGCTTGGGTAAATTCTTGCAGCGCATCTTTATAATTAAGACGGGCTGGGTCTAGAAGAATTTCAGTAGATAATTCCTGTAAGTGGTGATCTAGCCAGGGACGAATTAGCTGTAAATTATGAGTACTGAGATAAAGTGCGCCTAAGACAGCTTCAAAAGTGTTTGCCATTCTCGATACTTGCCCCGCTTTATCACCAGCAGCACTGCTAGAAACCAATAGATAGCGGTCTAATCCATAAAGACTAGCTATTTGAGCGAGAATGCGATCGCTTACCAATACTTTACGGATTGCAGAAAAATCACCTACTGTAGAATCAGGATAAATTTCCCATAAAAATTCTGATGCAGCTAGTCTTACCACAGAATCGCCAATAAATTCTAGTTGCTCATAATTAGCCGTCGGTGAGATAGTCGGGTGAGTTAGTGCTAAATCTAACAGAGACCAATTCACCAGAGATGTCTGTGATAATCCCAGTTTGAGAATTAATTTCTCTAATTGTTTTTGACGGCGAGGGTCTTGGAAAGTCATGTGTGAAATATTTTCAAGGCGATTTGTGCTATCAGGCTTGAGTAAAAATGCTCAAGCACCAGCTACAGCGCAGCAGCAGGGAGCAATCCCCATTCACAGAAGTTATGTTTTCTCAGTATAAGGTAAGGTGGTTTACAAAATGCGATCGCTATAATCCCCTTGCCAAGTTTAACCAGCAACAAGAAATATAATACGCTGTGCCTCCCAATTCTCTTATCTACCCAATTCTCAATCTCTGGATTTAATTAAAATAAATAACAGACAAATCATTAGGTAATACAAATGATTGCTAGTCCAAATTCTGATTACATCTCACCCGAAGAATATCTAAAAGCAGAAAAACTTAGCCCCATAAAACATGAGTATAGAAATGGAGAAGTATATGCAAGGGCAGGCGCAAGCAATAATCATGTGTTGATTGCTGGAAATCTATTAGCATTATTAAGAAATCATATTCGAGGAAGCGGTTGCCTAGCATATATATCAGATACGAAAATTGATATTAAAACAATTAATACTTATTACTATTCTGATTTAGCGGTAAGTTGCGATCAACGTGATAGACAGTTCAATAACTTTTTACGTCACCCGTGCTTAATAATAGAAGTGCTATCTCCCACAACAGAAGCCTTTGACAGAGGCGATAAATTTGCCGATTATCGCCAGTTAGAATCATTACGAGAATATGTATTAATTAGCCAAAATCAGATGCGTATAGATTGCTTTCGTCGTAATGCTGAAGGAAATTGGGTACTTTATTCCTATAGCAATGGGGATGAAATTTATCTAGAAAGCATTGATTTTCGCTGTCTGGTTGCAGCAGTATATGAAGATGTATCTTTTACACCTAATCAAGAGTAGTCCTAAAACTGAAAAACTGCAAATACGCCAATGAAGAGAAGCTTAAAAAAGCCAAAGTACTATTTTAACTCCTCTCTCCTCCCCCCTCTCTCCTCTCTCATTCCTAACAATAACTAAACATTCTTAGGGATAAATCGGCGACGCTCTTTGTTAGCAGGAGTACTTGCTACCGCTCTTTGTGGTTCTCCTAACATTACCACTGAGCAAGTCAACTGTTGCGCCAATCTAGCAGTAACATCACTAATTGCTAATCCTGCCGCAGTTCGCTGACGTTGCGATCGCAGTATCACCAAATCAGATGGTTGTACCATATTCATAATCGCTCTAGTTATATCATCATGGGGAATAATTTCTACCTCAAAATTCCCTTCAGGAACCCATTTTGATGCCAGTAAACTTAACTGCGAACGGTTCCAAGCAACCTTAGCTGGAGTAGTTCTGCGATCGCATACGTGCAACAGTGTAATATTTGGTTGATTACCATCAACCAACATTTGGGCAAACTGCACCGGACGTACCGCCTGACTCGTTAAACTATCAATCGGCACTAAAATTCGTTTAATATTGCTCGGTGAATCAAGTAGTCGTGTTACCGCTACAGGGCAATGAGCAGACCACAATACACTATCAATCACATTACCAAACATCCGAGCGCGTAGCCCAGTGCGTTGACCCCACCCCATTACAATTAAACTCGCATTGTTTTCCCTACTTGCGCGGCTAATGCCTTGAGCGATATCATCATCAATTCGTAACAAGGGTTCCGCTTCTACCCCTAATTCTCGACTTAATTGCGTAGCATTAGCCAGCAATTTATCCCCTTTTTGGAAAGACATTTCCAAATCAGGTGCATCCATATTTACATGAGCTTTTACAAGCGATAAAGGAACAATCGTCCCTGCTGTATGGCGTGCCACCAAAGCAGCCATTTCAATCAAATTGCGCTCAGTGTCAGGGTTAGAAACTGGCACGATTACTGTATACTGTTGATTTACTTTTACAGTTTCCCCTTCTACAACACCTACGCTAGTTGCTGGCGTAATCTCTCCTACAGGTAAACCCACCGCTACCTTCGCCGTGATTACAGGTCCTAAAGTAGCCGTCACCAGCATTAATACCAGCACACTATTCAAAACCTCTTCAGTTAATATCCCAGCGCGATAACCAACTAATGTTGCAGCCAGAGTCGCAGCTACCTGTGGTAAAGATAAAGACCACATTGTGAGCATTTCTTGCCAGTTATAGCGGTAGACAAATTTGGCGAGTAAAGCCGCTAGAAATTTACTGCCAATTAAACCCACCACAACTGCTAGGGTTAACCAAGTAGCACTAGAAAAAGATGAAACACTTTTAATAAAATTAGGGACATTAATCAGTAGACCCATATCCACAAAGAAAATTGGGATAAATAAGACACTACCGACAAACACCACCTTTTCCTTAACTTGCCCTTCTCCCAACACATCATTTACAGCTAAACCAGCTAAGAAAGCGCCCACAATTTTTTCTACACCAATTAATTGCGCTCCCACTGATGCCAGAAATAACGCCAACAACACAAATAAAAATTGATTGCCTTCTTGGTCTCCAGAACGTTTAAAAAATTCTTTACCTGCCCAATCAAACCCAAACAAAACAAGTGCAGAATAGATAATCAACGACCCCAAAAGTGTAAATAGCTTGACAATTGTAAAATCCCCAGCATGAATACCGATACAAATTGCCAATACTAATAAAGCACCAACATCGGTGAAAATGGTTGCTCCAATCGTCACTGTCACCGCTTCATTATTAACCACACCTAAACGGCTCACAATTGGATAAGCCAATAAAGTATGAGAAGCAAATAAAGAGCCAATTAAAATTGAGGCATTCCAATCAAAACCAAAAATGCGCCCCACAATTGTTCCAAAAATTAGCGGTATAAGGAAGGTAAAAGTACCAAATCCCGCCGAGCAATGTTTAGTTTTGCGAAACTGTTGAATATCTACTTCTAGCCCTGCCACAAACATCAGATACACTAATCCAATATCTGAGAGCAGTTTCATTGTCTCTGTTTCTTTATTTAGCAAACCTAGCCCATTAGGACCAAGGACTACCCCAGCTACCAGTAAACCCACAAGCCCTGGTAATTTTAACCGTTCAAACAAAATTGGAACTGTTAAAATGACTACCAGCAAAATCGCAAAAGGAACAATTGGTTCCTTAGTTAAAACTTCTGTAAAAGATTCCATATATTATCTAGGAGAGAATACCAATAACAGAGATTTTTGTCTATAAACAGCTAACAGCATTACTCACTCTTCGATGCTGGTATGAGTTAAGCCTTCTTACAATCCCTCTAAAAAAGCCTGAATTATAACTATCTACGGATGGATTTGGCTTAAAATATAACGCAAGCGATCGTAATCATCCTTAAGAATAACACTTAGAGTCCGCCCCGCCTTCACCAACCACTCACGGTCAGCTTTGCGTAATTGATAAATTTCTCGGATAGCTGCTGCCATCAAAGATTCTACTGGCGCACCTACTACCTGTAACAGTGTGCGTAAAAAATCTAATTCTTCACTAAACTGGATAATTTCTGCTGATTCGCAATGATAAACTGCTTGATGAATTTGAGGCGGACGTGGAGGTAAATACTGGTAAATTCTGCCATCCTTGAGCTTAGAACCATTAACTCCTTGTTGCTGTACCTGGAAACCAACAATTGCGGCTCTAAACTCAGTTTTCAACATCGCAAAAATCTGAGGTTGCTGTTCTCGCAACTCTTGCATTGACAAACCTAACGCCCTTGCTCTATGTACAGAATCAATCGGGCTAGTAGTAGCATAATATACGATCGCCAAAACTTTATTCCCCGATTCCTCATCAACAGCTTTCACCCAGCTACCAAAAGGCGGCATAACTGGGAAGCTTAAGTCTTCAGGGTCGAGACATTGTGCTAAAAATTCAGTTGTTGCCGTTTCAATTACTTCGGCAATATGGTTAGGGTGTCGTTCACCCGCAGCAAACTGCGGTAAAGGAAGTCGCATATATTAAGCAGTTAGCAATTAGCGATTAGCAGTTAGCTATTAGTTTTGATCAGCTTTTAACCAACAACTATACCATAAAGCTTCGCTGTTAGCTGTTAAATTAAGCTAAAAGCTAATAGCTAAAAGCTAATATCTATTTGGCTTTTTTCTTAGATGCTGTTGTTTCCATCAATTCTAACTCGGAAAGGCGGAATGTAATCATTTTGTCCCAGTTTCCACCTTCAAAAATTACAGCCGCTTTACCATCTGTAATCCTTTGTACTAAACCTTCAAAGCCGTAGTAAATATCGCTCTTGTTTTTGACTTTAACTGCTGATCCGGGCAAAATCATATTCTTTTCTCAATTTTGTCTCTAAAGTACTTGAACTAATTCTAAGCTACTAATCTGCAATTTTTTATTTTAAGTTGTTACCCTTATTCTGTCATCTATTATTAATCAGCTATCAGTTAGCATTTATGAGGTAAGGATATTGAAAAGTTACCAAATTAGCAACTGGTAAAAATTTATCATCAGCAAGCTGAAGGCTGATAGCTGATAGCTCACGATTGAAGCTAAAATTTTAGTCGATGTCGGTAATTAGCAACAGACTCAACAATGCCAAGAGCAATAAAATTTGTCAATAATGCGGAACGACCATAACTAACCCAAGGTAAAGGAATACCCGTAACAGGTGCTAAACCGATAGTCATGCCAATATTAACAACTACCTGAAACACAATCATTGATAATACACCAATAGCTAACAGAGAGCCAAAGTTCTCCTTAGAAGTTTGAGCAATCATAATTAACCGCCAGCATAGCAACCAGAAAACTAATAGAACTCCCAGACAGCCAATAAAACCAAGTTCTTCTCCAATAGCTGAGAAGATAAAATCCGTATGCTGTTCTGGGATAAAGTTAAGTTGTGTTTGAGACCCCTGGTAGAGTCCCTTACCCCAAAATCCACCTGCACCAATAGCAATACGGGATTGAATAAGGTGGTATCCTCCGCCTAGAGGATCTTTTGCTGGATTTAAAAACAGAATTAATCGGTCTTTTTGATAATCTTTCAACAATCCCCAGAATATATGCCCTAATTCCCCTGATGCAAAGTTGGCTATAACAACTCCCACAGCGCCATACCAAGACCAGGGTAAAGTAAACCAGGCAACCGCAGCCACTATTACTGCCCAAATTAACCAACTAGGTAAAAAAACGTTAAATAAAATTGCTGAGACAATGGGAGAAATCAACAGCAATAGCCAGCCAGGATTAGCATTAGCCCAGTAGAGCATTCCTATAGTAATGGCTCCAAATACCAAGGATGTACCTAAATCTGGCTGGATAAATACTAACAGCCAAGGCACAGCAGTAACGGCAAGGGCTTTGCCAAATGCAGGCAGGGTAGAAGCGGTACGGGTGTGTAAAATTGCCGCCAGAGTAATAATTAAACCAACTTTGGCAAACTCGGATGGTTGCAGGTTAAATCCACCAATACCAATCCACCTTTGCGCTCCTTTAGCACTGCTACCAATTACAATTACTGCCAGTAGGGAGAGATTGGTCAGACCATAGATAATCCAGTGCCACTGTAGTAGATTTTCGTAACGCGATCGCGCTATAAACAGTGCTATCACTAACCCAATCGCGCCAAATAGCCAGTGTTGCCACCAATCTGTTAACCCTTGGTTGAGTTCCGCGCTGCGAATCATCACTCCACCAAACAAGGTTAAACCAACTGGTACGGCAAGCAGCAGCAAGTCTACTTGCTGCCAAAGTGCTATTCGGGACTTCCACCGAAAACCAATCTCCGACTTTTGAAACATATCTAGCGGTTAGCTGTTAGCGTTTAGCTGTTATAGCAGTTAGCAGTTAGCTATTAGCAGTTAGCTTTGCTTAAATGCTTTGCTACTAAGGGTTTTAGTCAGAAAAAATGCCCTAACCACCCTGGCGACTGCTATAGCTTTATTGAAGAATTACTTAGTGAACTTGAGAGCAAATCTTTACTGAGCAATATATTTAGCTAATAGCTAAGATAGTGCAGCTACAGAGATCTTAGCAGCAACAGTTTTAGCGATCGCAATCAATGCCTTAGCTGACTCTGACTCTGGGGAACCAACTACTATCGGCAAACCTTTGTCACCTCCTTGACGCAAAGGAATTTCTAAAGGAATGCAACCCAGCAACGGCACACCTAATTCTTGGGATGTTTTTTCACCCCCTCCAGAGCCAAAAATGTCATATTGGCGGTCAGGCAATCTGGGGGAATAAAATAACTCATATTTTCTACTATCCCCAATACTGGCACACCCAACTGTTGAAACATTTTTAAACCCTTACGGGAGTCCAACAACGCGACTGTTTGAGGTGTCGTGACAATTACCGCCCCAGCCATTGGTACTGCTTGCGCTAATGTCAGTTGAGCATCACCTGTACCAGGTGGCATATCTACAATTAGATAATCTAATTCTCCCCACTCTACCTGATAGAGAAACTGGCGAATAACTCCATTTAACATTGGACCGCGCCAAATCACAGGTTGATCTGGGTCAATCAAAAAACCCATCGAAACCAGCTTGACACCGTGATTAAAAGCGGGTTCTAAAATTTCTCCCTTTGCACCTTGCCGTACTGTAATTTGTGCATTTGCCAATCCCAGCATCGTTGGTGCATTTGGTCCATAAATATCAGCATCAATCAAACCAACTTTTGCACCCAACTGCGCTAAAGCTACTGCTATATTTACTGCTACAGTACTTTTCCCAACCCCACCTTTGCCACTAGAAACAGCGAGGATATTTTTCACTCCAGCTATCCCTGTGCGGTCTGGAAGTGCTTTTTGCTGGGGTGTCTCCGCGCTGACATCCACTAAAATTTCTTTAACCCCTGGTAACTGGTTTATTGCCCGACGGCAATCATCCACAATAAATTCCCGTAACGGACAAGCAGGTGTGGTTAACACCAAATTGAAGCTAACAACACCATTGTCGATGTTGATATTACGAATCATGTTTAATTCCACCAAACTCTTGCGGAGTTCAGGGTCTTGCACCGGACGCAGTACTTCTAGAACGGAATCGAGATCGAGCATAATTAATTTATTCCTGACCCCATAAGAAAGCATTCGGGGCAAATTGATCGCTAACGTAATGAACTACCTACGGACTTCGCTGCGCTACGTCCGAGGTTTCTGACGTTTCAACTGCTGAATTTGCTTGAATCCTCCACAATTCTGTGGCGACTCAAGTAGAGATTCGGCATCCACGTTTGTATGGACGCTCTTATCCTAACGCCCAGTTGAGCATAACTTGTGCTGCTGCAACATCTCTATCGCATTGATACTGACAGTTTGAGCAATTATGCACACGCCCGTCTCAACTCTTTTTTCTTTTTATGACCGCAATTAGGGCAAGTTTGAGAAGGAGCAATTGATAAAGGTACATCAACAAATACCCCATTACACTCACTAATTTTATACTTTATTAGTGAGGTTATATTACTAATTCCAACATCTAACAAAGACCCTGGCAACGGATGGTTGATCTGTTCGATACAAAATTTAATCATTTTTTAAGAAACGGATGGTTTAACTGTATGAACCAATAACCTATCCGTTTCGCGCGAAACGACTATCTAACATCTTGCAGTTATCCCAACAAAATTTAATCATTTTTTAAGAAACGGATGGTTTAACTGTATGAACCAATAACCTATCCGTTTCGCGCGAAACGACTATCTAACATCTTGCAGTTATCCCAACAAAATTTAATCATTTTTTAAGAAACGGATGGTTTAACTGTATGAACCAATAACCTATCCGTTTCGCGCGAAACGACTATCTAACATCTTGCAGTTATCCCATCCGTTGCCACCCGATTTAATCCTGCCTTTTGGCAACGGATGGGGTATCCCAAGTAATGTTTTTTTCTAGAAAAAGAAACGGATGGGTTAATAGTTGGAGTCGTTAACTTATCCGTTGTTCCTAAAACATTAATTTTTGGCTCAAGCAGATCAACCATCCGTTGCGCTTTTTGATGTTTTCTAGAACTTCCCTTTTTAGCTTTACGAGTCATCCCTTTGACATTTAACTTCTCGGTCGCTACCAGGCTATTACGGCTTACTATCTGTGCAGCGATTTGATGTTGCCAATCTTCTCTTTGATTAGCTACCTTGTTTTGAAGTTTACTTATCTTTTTCCGGTTTTTTCTCCAACGTTTAGAAGCTTTAATCTTCTTCTTGAAATTAGGCGCACGTTTACGACGTAATTTCTTAGACGTTTGCTTGATTTTCTGCTGAGTATTACCTAAAAATCTAGGATTATCAATTATCGTTTCATCGCTACAAGCAATTGCATGATACGTGCCAAAATCTAAGCCGACAGCACCACTGCTAGTTTCCCGAACTGGTTCACAATTAACTGTGATACTTGCATACCATTTACCCTGTTTCCAGATAATAGTTAAGGTTGTAGGATTACCCCAAGTCCTTACCTTACCACGCATCTGAATTTGTCCTAAATTGGACAACTCCAAATACCCGTTATACCCTGTGGTGTGTGCTTTCCATCCACTTGTTGCTGGATAAGTCCAGCCACGATCATCGCGGGAAGACTTGAATTTAGGGTATCCGCCTACACCTTTAATCAATCTTTGGTAGGCAAAATCAACACGCTTAGCTGTTGCTTGTAACGCCTGACTTCCTAGCTCTTTATACTCAGTCCAACACTCCTTAAATTCAGGTAAAAGGTTCTGCTGATCGTAGTAACTAACAGAATTACCAAAACGCTTATATTCTGTCTTTCTTTGATAAAGACAGGCATTATATAAATCCTTATGAAGTCGTCGCCAATAGTGCAACTTAACCTCTTGGGACTTATTTGGATATAAGCGAAAAGTTACTCTGCGTGTTACTATCATAAATACTATTATAGCATTCAAACGCTATTTGTTTACCCCAATAAGCGATTTTTTCTTATTAAGAATTATCGCTTATTAACGTGCATCTTGCCCTCGCTTTCATCCCCCAGTTCGCTTATACTCCACTGGGGGACTTCCCGCGAGGAAGTGTTAACGGTTTGTAGGATATGCGATCGCGTTTTATTAATCCTCCCCCTCTCTCCTCTCTCCTCCCCCCTCCCTCATTGATAATTGTTAATTGTTAATTGTTAATTGTTCTGCTGCGTGTGCTAACTCAGCCGCCACACGAGCCTCATAGGGTCGGATCATCCACCAAACAAACGGCGATAACCAACCACGCAACGTTACGGAATAAGACACATAAGTGCCACAAACGGTAGATTCCACCTGATAGGTTACTCTTTTTTCAATTCCTGGGATAGCAATTAACCTGACGCTAAATAATTCTCCAGGTCGCACCCGTTCAACAAACACGCGCACAGGAATCGGTATTAAGCGTGTTACTTCCTGGTAAATCAATCCAGGTTTAGCGATTAATCCCTTGGGAACATTGGTGCTAGTAAGCAGGGGGTGCCAAGACACATCGGCTAAGTTAATTATTTTTTGCCAGAGTACATCTACCGAAGCAGAACTCACAGCACGATAAGTTTTTGCCAGAGAAAATCGGCACCCTCGACTAGCAATCAATTTGAAGGAAAAATTAAAGATCACAATACGTCTCCTCCAGCTAGTCTCAGGCAGGTTATTAATACTAGGCGAATCTGGTTACCAATAGGATCTTCCTACAGGATACTTTGCAATTCTTAGTAGTTAGAACCTAATCATAACTATAGTTTTGAGGTTCTAGATTAACCAAATCCAAGTTAGTCTATAACAGACGCTCATTTACACTGATGAGCGTGTTTGAATGATCTTCTATGTGCCATTATGACAGCTATTCAGACTGACTTAACGACCACCCCCTACCCGACTCCCCCAGTTGATTCAAAAACTCGTGTGAGCCAGTTTTTGCAAGGGCTACAAGACAACATTTGTCAAGGCTTAGAACAGGTAGATGGAAAGGCAAAATTTATAGAAGACTCTTGGGAACGACCAGAAGGTGGTGGTGGGCGTTCTCGCGTGATGCGCGAGGGTGCAGTATTTGAACAAGGCGGTGTCAATTTTTCTGAGGTATGGGGAGACCATTTACCTCCTTCAATTTTGGCACAACGTCCAGAAGCGGCTGGTCATCGCTTTTATGCAACTGGTACATCAATGGTATTGCATCCTCGCAATCCTTACATCCCAACTGTCCATCTCAACTACCGCTACTTTGAAGCAGGTCCCGTTTGGTGGTTTGGTGGTGGTTTAGATTTAACACCTTACTATCCCTTTGCTGAAGATGTTACTCATTTACACCGCACTCTCAAGCAAGCTTGCGACGCAAATCACCCCCACTACTACCCAACTTTTAAGCTTTGGTGCGACGAGTATTTTTACTTAAAGCATCGCCAAGAAACGCGGGGTGTGGGTGGCATATTTTTTGATTATCAAGATGGTCAAGGCGAGTTGTATCGTGGTCCAGATGCCAATGGTCCAGCAGGTAAGTATAGTACTGAACTAGGTGCAGTAGAACCGCGCAGTTGGGAACAATTGTTTGCGTTTGCACAAAGTTGTGGTAATGCTTTTTTACCAGCTTATGTGCCAATTGTAGAAAAACGGCGGTCAATGGAATATGGCGATCGCGAACGTAATTTCCAACTATATCGACGTGGACGTTATGTAGAATTTAACCTGGTTTATGACCGTGGTACAATCTTTGGCTTGCAAACTAACGGACGTACCGAATCAATTTTGATGTCTCTACCGCCACTGGTACGTTGGGAATATGGCTATCAACCAGAACCCAATACTCCCGAAGCCGAACTATATGAAGTTTTCTTAAAGCCTCAAGATTGGGCAAACTGGAGTGCTTAGTGATGACGACTGAGTGCTGAGAACTAAGTATTAACTCAGCACTCTTCTGCATTTTATTTAACTTAAAACTCAGGTTCAGGACTTAGTAAGGTAGGTTAAACTACTGTCAGGTGAGTAGTCAGCTATCAAAACCTGGAAATTTTGATACTCAGGTATTTAATGATGCCCAAAACTGCTTTCTCTCGAGGCGTAAACATGGCAACTTCCAGGGAAGGAGGAGAAGAGTGATTCATATTGATCAGAGAACGCATACAACACAAGATGGGACAACAGTAATAGTCTTAACGCCAACTGGACGTTTAGATATCACAACGGCTTGGCAATTTCGCCTCAAGTTACAGGAGTGTATTTCTAAACTTAGTCATCATGTAGTAGTTAATCTTGGTCAGGTTAATTTTATAGATAGCTCTGGTCTCACATCCCTGGTTGCAGGGATGCGAGATGCTGATAAAGTTAAAGGTAGCTTTCGCATTTGTAATGTTCATCCCGAAGCAAAATTGGTGTTTGAAGTCACTATGATGGATTCGGTGTTTGAGATTTTTGAAACTGAGGAAGAGGCGCTGGAAGGTGTTCCTCGCAGTATTGCCAGTTAAGATAAATTGTCAGGCGACAAGGTGAAAACGTTGTTCTAACAAGTCAGACTGGCAACTCGGCAGCAAAATCTTGAATTTTGATGAAGCGATATGAACCCATCAGCGCACCCCAAATCGCTTTTCCGGTTTGGGGATGTATACCTTTGTCGGAACTGTGGAATTCATTTTTTCTGGCTGTAAATCCTAGAAAAACTTGGTATGTTTGATTTTGATAACTGAAGCTACAAGGAACTTCACTTGTGGGTGAGGTAGCAAATTCCCAGGTATCTGTTCGCTCAACTAAGGTTAATGCTAAACGTCGTAAATCAATGCGACGTGCTGCGAATAAGTTGAGAGATAAAATACAAAACCTAGTTAATGAAGTCCATAAAAAAGGAGCAGCGTATCTAACCAGTAACTACCGTGTTATCTTTCTTCCTCACTTTGAGTCTTCTCAAATGGTAGCCAAGTCAGGCAGAAAAATACGGTCAAAAACAGTTAGAAGTATGCTAACTTGGGCGCATTATCGGTTCAAGTTAACCCTAAAACATCAAGCATCAAAGCGTGGTTGCGTGGTGATTGATGTTAGCGAGGAACCCATTACATCAAAAACTTGTGGTGTATGTGGTCATCGACACACAAAACTTGGTGGCAATAAAGTTCACAAATGCCCAAATTGTGGAACTGAAACATCAAGGGATGTGAATGGCGCACGTAATATTATGTTACGTGCTTTGAGGGATACCTCCTTTACCGTCAATCAAGACGGTATTGCTATTGTTTCATTCAGTACATTGTTAAGCAATGTTCAACAATGTTCAGCATAAATGTATCAGGTGCAGATGTACATACCATGCTGGTTCTGCGATCGCTTGTGTGCGATTATCAAATTCTCCCGCAAGGTAGTGTCCTAAATTGACACTCCCCAGCTATCACGGCATGGGGATTCTTCACTCAACGTCAAAACTTGCTCAACCAGAGTTGCCCCAAGCAGAGTAGAGGTTCCGACTCCTGAAGCGTTACTTTGGGTTTGCCCAACCCTAGATTTTGCTTTATACAAAATATTGATAGCCGCGTTCTCGTCCCGATGAAGATTGCAACCACAGACACAAACATGAGTCCTAGTACTGAGAGCCTTTTTAACAACTCGTTTGCACTGGCTACATTCCTGTGATGTATAGTGGGGAGGGACGGCAACAGCTAATTTTCCAAACTTAGTTGCAAAATACTCTATCCATTGTCTAAATTGATACCAACTAGCATCACTAATAGACTTAGCTAAACAATGGTTTTTGACCATATTTGCAACCTTTAAGTCTTCATAGGCTATTAAATCGTTAGACTTACAAACGTTACGCGCAAGTCTCTTTGCGTGTTCATTCCGTTGCCTACTTACTCTTAAGTGTTTTTTAGAAAATCTTGCTCTTGCTTTACGACGATTGCTTGAACCTTTATGCTTTTTGTAGATTTGACGTTGAGCG
Source organism: uncultured cyanobacterium (assembly GCA_963711165.1). Classification (GTDB taxonomy): domain Bacteria; phylum Cyanobacteriota; class Cyanobacteriia; order Cyanobacteriales; family PCC-9333; genus Crinalium. Next base: position 208,968 of record CAVQDG010000041.1, read on the forward strand.
TGTTTAATATCAGTTTCAGCCCTTCTCAAAAATTTTGGGCTTGGTTCTTGATGTCCGTTTGAATCAGTATAGAAACTTTCTAGCCCGACATCTAAACCAATTTCGTTACCCGTTAAAGGTTGAATATCAACACACTCAACATCAACACAAAATTGACAGTAATAGCCATCTGCACGACGGATTAACCTAACCCGTTTAATAGATTTAACGGGGTAGGTGTGAATATCCCATTTTCCCAATAGTTTCAGTTCACCAATACCTTTTTTATCAGTAATGGTAATACGTCGCTTTGTGGAATGAATTGACCAACCGCTAGTTTTATATTCAACTGAGCGGTTATCTTTTTGGAATTTAGGATAACCTTTTTTTCCAGGCTTATTAGATTTGCAATTCCCAAAAAATCTAGAAATTGCCAACCATGCCCGTTCAGCAGATGCTTGTACTGCCATTGAGTTGAGGAATGCAACAAAGTTAAACTCTTTGCGTAGTTCTGTTGAATGCTTACTTAAGGCAGCATAATTAATCTTGCTATCTTTAGGGCTATCCATCCAGTGCCTTAAGCATTTGTTCCTGATAAACTGCACTGTTTTGATAGCTTCATCAATAGCTTGGTACTGCTTACGCTTCGCTTTAATTTTATATTCCAGAACTAGCATTGATTCGACATCTCAACTTATAATCTATTATACTATATGTCAGGTTAATTGTGTGTACAGAATTATGAAAAATTCTCGATTAGATATTAGACTTACTGATTATGAAATGCAACAACTAAAAGAAGAAGCTATGAGACGAGGCATGACAAAATCTGAATTGATTAGAAGTTTGATAGCTCGTTTCCCTGCGCCATCTGACTTTAAAAGCCGTCCTCCGCTACGCTAAAGGACGGGGAACCTGTACCCAATTCTTCGGTAATTAATCTAGCAACGTAACTATTATCTTAAAACTGCGCTAAAAGCTAAAAGCTAAAAGCTAATCGCTAATCACTACTTGGCAAATGGCTCTATAAACGAGAAAATGGGGTTAAGTTCCCCTTTGTGTTTGCCGGTGAATAACCTTCGCACTGTCTCGGATACCAAGCGAGATTTTTATAATAATCACACCCGTCCGATCAATTCCATCTACCGACGGGTGGTAGAAGAATTGATGGTAGAAATGCACTTGCTCTCAGTGAATGTTGATTTTGCCTATCACCCAATCTATGCGCTGGGTGTAGTCACGTCTTTTGAGAGATTTATGCAAGGCTATCGCCCTGAAAGGGATCGGGATTCGATTTTTGATGCCCTTTGTAGGGCGGTAGGGGAAGATTCCCAAAGAGACAAACAAGATGCTGAACAATTAAAGGCATTAGCAGGGCGGTTATCTGGAAAGGAATTAATTGCTTGGATTGTTTCACCAACTGCGGTTGAGGGTGCGGGTTCGTTACCCGATACTATTAGAGCGATCGCCAATAATCCCCAATTCAAATACAGCCGCTTGTTTGCTATTGGTCTGTACACGCTGCTAGAGTTATCAGATCCTAGTCTGGTTAAGGATGAAAAAGAGCGACTGGATGCCTTGAATCAAGTCGGTGAATCCTTACACTTACCTACAGAAAAATTGCAAAAAGATCTCGATTTGTATCGCAGCAATCTAGAAAAAATGGCGCAAGTGCAAATAGCAATGAAGGATACGCTGGAAGCCGATCGCAAAAAACGTGAGAAACGCGATCAAGAAAAAAGCATGGCGGTTGCTCAACAAACACCTGATCTTAGTAAAGACGAGGCAAAATCCGGTTGATAGTTATGTGAGATTAAATTAATTCTCGTGACGTTGACCCACCGTTAACCCTACGGGTATAACGGGGGCTTCCCAGGACTAAAACAGAGCTAGTTGCACTCCATTGAAACCCCAAGTTTCAGGTTTCACAGGCAGCCTATTGACCAAGCCTCCACCCGCAGAGACGATGTGACCCACCGCCTGTAATGCTTTTATTAAAATATTAATTGCAGCGTTTTCATCTCTGTCCAAAGTTAAATTACACTTCGGACAACAATGAGTTCTAACTGACAAACTTTTAGGAACTTTAACACCACAACCTGAACAATCCTGTGATGTGTTGTGGGGGTTTACTTTAACAATATGTACACCGCATTTTACTGCCACTGCTTCCAGTATTGTTATAAATGCCGACCACGCAGCATCAAGAATTGATTTTGCTAACTTTGAGTTACGGGCTAAATTCTTAATCTGCAAATCTTCAACCGCAATAAGATCATACTCCCTCACTAATTTATGAGCCGTTTTATAATGAAAATCCTTTCTTTGACGCTGAATCCGTTGATGAATCCTAGCAATCTTATTTTGTTGCTTTTTGTAACTGTTAGATCCTTTTTTTTGCCGTGATAGAAATCTCTGTTGTCTAGCTAAATGACCTTGAACTTTTCTGTATATTTGTTGAATTGGTACAGTTTCACCATCGGAAGTTGTTAAAAACTCTTTCAGCCCGACATCAACACCAACAGAGGTTTTAACTGTATCAATCGGTATAATATTGGGGACAGTTTCATCTTCAACACTAATCGAAACGTACCACCCATCAGCCTTTCTAACTATAGTTGCTGTTTTTAAAACAAATCCGTCTGGGATAGGGCGATGAACAATAACGGGAATTTCACCAATTTTACTTAGTTTTAAAATCCCATTGTTAAGGTGAGCGCCAGCCTTAGCACAATTGACTCTCGGAAAAGTAAATGAACGTAATTCACCAACTTTTTTAAACTTGGGTCTACCTCCACGTTTTCCAGATTTATCGGGTTTGATCCATCTGTCCCATGCTTTATCTAACCGCTTTAAATTCTGCTGTTGGACATCTGTATAAATTTCTTTATATTCTGGGAATAATTCTTTAGTCTGTTTTAAGAGTCCTGCCTGAAAATTATAGTTAGGAAACTGTTGTGGAATTTCCCCAATTGGTTCAGAAACTAAGGAGCATCTATCAATACTGGATCTTGTACGACTCAACCAGTCTAAGCGTTGCCCCAAACAATAATTATAATGACGACGCAATAATTCTAACCACTGCATCATCATTATTTCTTGTTCTGAATCAGGCTTAATTTTGTACTGGTAAGTTGATAGCATAGCTTTAAAAAATGCTACTATTATTATATTTTAAATAATTCGGATTCGCTACCGCTCAATTTATATTTTTGGTCGCAATTCCTCACCCGTTACAGCGCAGCTTAACGGGAGTCCCCTTGCTCCATTTCAGATGGAATTAGGGCGTGTTGTTGCTCCTCACGCTCCTATGGCTTTTAGATTCAATCTCAAACCCAAATATAACTGCTAATGGCTAATGGCTAACTGCTAAAAATGATTAAATTAAGGTTTTTAAACGCTGAATTAAATCTGCGGCGGGGACAACTCCCTCAATTCGATCTACTGGCTGACCGTTTTTGAACAGTACCAAGGTTGGTAGGGCATGAATATGATGCTGATTTGCGATTTGAGGATATTTATCTGTATCAATTTTCACTACCTGTAACTGATCCTTCAGGTGAGAATTTACCTGCTCTACGATTGGTGACATCATCTGACAAGGACCACACCAAGTTGCATAAAAGTCAACTAATACAGGTACTTCTGAACTAGAGAGCAAATCTTGAAAACTATTAAACTGTTTTTTGACTGCCATATTACAACACAGATTTGAGAGTATTGCCCCTCAATCGTAGTAACTTAGATAGCTTTTTCCGTCCGTCTCAGGTACGAATCCATTTAAAATCGTTAGCGCAGTTCATAGAATTTGCTCTTTTTTGGCAAATTGATTAAAAGGAAGAGTTACTAGCAGATACCGCTATATCCGTCGCTTACCCCAAAACTACCTTCCTGCTGGGCTACAAGGGTGAGAGTATGGCACAATGGTAGATTGTGTTAAACAGCAGCAATCATCTAGAGGTTTTCTATGGCGCGTCAATGTGAATTAACAGGCAAAAAAGCTAACAATGCCTTTGCAGTTTCCCACTCCCACCGCCGCACCAAGAAGCTACAACAGCCAAATTTACAATGGAAGCGGATTTGGTGGGCAGAAGGTAAGCGTTGGGTAAGACTGAGACTGTCTACTAAGGCAATTAAGACTTTAGACCACAAAGGACTAGCATTAATGGCAAAAGAAGCGGGGATTAATTTAAATAAAATTTAGCATTACTGCTCAATACTAACGCCCCCAAACTTTGGGGGTAATATCTGTTATTTTTAAGATCAAGAGTTTGTTAAGTTATATAAATATTTTTTTAGAAGTGATATTTTAACAGCCCGAAATGGGAAAACTAAAGCTATAAAGCTAACGCAAAATACAAATATGAGCAAGATGTAGGCGCTGTCGCGTCCCATCATCAATTAATACATAGTATTAACAATCATTGATTATGCTCAATTAATAGGTATTGTGGCTGTCTTGCTGACCAGCTTGGTAGGCGTAAGCGTTGAGATCAAAGTAGAAGCTAAAATATAGTTAAACTAATTGCCGATCGCGATCGCAGTCACAGCCTCAATAGCTCTTGTGGCTACATAATAAACTTACATAATTTCTGATAACTAATTTACAGCTAAACACGCATCTAGCTAGAGAAATGGGAAAATATATGGATATTAACTACAAGAATATTTTTAAAAGTCGCTCTAACGACGCTGGGTTTACTCTACCAGTAGTTTTCGGGCTAGGTCTATTTATGATCCTAGTTGGAGCTACAATGATTGTCAGGTCTCAGGGCGATCGCATCACAGCATCGACTCAAGTAGGAACAACTAGGGCATTAAGCGCAGCAGAAACAGGTATTACCCGCTATCAAGCTCTGCTCAACACTAACAGAACTATGGCAATGTACCCTAGTTGCACTAACACGAGCGGATCGTGCGAAAATATTAGTTGGACTAATGGAGCGAACTTACCAAAAGGTACGAGTTGTACTAGCAATACTACTACTACCATAACTGCTGCTGCAAGTACAAATTGGCAGTATGTAGATTCAACTAATGCAACCACTAAACAAGACAAAGGGCAATACAGATTAGTAAGCTACACCTATCCTAATCCTGGTGTAACTCCTGGAACTGGTACGCTGATAATTGAAGGTCGGGTTGGTCAGGCAGATTTAAGTGGTGGTAGCAGTCAAAAAGATGTAGGTACAGCTACTACTCGCTTGCGAGTTCAGATACCTGTTAGCCCAGGGGATGTAAAAAACATTCCCATACCAGGACTGTGGATTAAAACTGGTGCGTTATCTGGAAACCAATCGGTTAAAGGTAATCTGCTAATTAACGATTGTAGTCTGTCAGGTATTACCGATACATCTTATCAAGAACTGACGGGGGGACAACCTTATAAAGATCCAGAAACAGGTCAGCCTTATAAAACAATTCAAACTGGGCTGGAATTTCCAGATCTGCCACCAAAGCCGACTTATGCTATAAATACGTTACCCTCTGGAGGTACACTTCCTGCAACTGGTAACACTGCCACAACAAAGACAATTAATGGTCAAAGTGTACAGGTATACGAGTATTCTGCAACTACTGCTGTTACAGGTAGTTATACTATTCCTGCTGGAAAGAAAGTAATTATTTATGCAGATTCCTCAATTGATGCCAATGTAGACCACAACTGCACAGGGGTGGCAAATTGTAAAGATACGGATGTGCAAATTTTTGGCTATGCCTCCTCTGGCTCGATTTGTCTAAACGGTAATCAGCATATGTATGCTTTTATATTTGCACCTAATTACAGTGCAGGAATGAAAGGAGGAGGAAATAGCGGAGGATTTTATGGCTCTGTGTGGGCTAAAAATATTGATACTGCCTGTGCATCTAATAGTAACCACGTAATAGTTTATCAGTCAGCTTCTTGGGATTCTATCGGCATAACGCCTAAATACCTACCCCCATCTATTTCTTCTGCAACTTCATGGCAGCGTCAGGAGACTTATTAAATGTTAAAGCCAAAATTATTCACCACAGATCGAGGCTTTACTTTACTCGAAACGATAGTCGCGATCCTGATTATGACAATTTTTGTCAGTGTAAGTTTGCAGGCAATGACGATCGCAGCTATTTTGAAACTGCGTGCTAGAGAATATACTGAAGCGATCGCTTGGATTCAGCAAGACTTGGAAAAAGTAAAATATACAGCAACAGCATATAAATTACCTTCTACTTCGCTGTCTGCTGCTATCAATGGCACTGTAGTCCCTGTATCTGTCATCACTGTAAGTTCTACCAGTGATTTTGGCTCTGGCGATCAAATAAAAATTGGCTCAGACTCTAAGACTTTTACCATCACGGCACCGCCTGTCACGGTATTAGGTATTACCACAATGGTCATTTCACCTAACCTAACAACAAGTCAGGCATCCGGTTCTACAGTGGTGGGATTGACGAAATGTGGGAATGTGGGTACTACAATTACCCAAACGACAGGGTTGGCTGATGGTCTTAGAGACAAAATTGTAGGTAGCAATCAGAGTACCGCTTCTTATAGTCCCCCTTCTACGACAAAAACAAGTCCTACCACAGGACAAACATTTTATATGACTCAAACCCTTACTTTGGCAAACACTGCTCCTTATAACCAACTACAAGTATCTTATGAAGTTAGACCCACCACGCCTGTTGGCGCTCCGGCAAGAGCTAAAACCTATAGTGAAATTATTCCCCCTGCGGCTTATGAATGCCCTCCGTAATCACCAAGAGCAAGGTTTTACCTTGCTAGAACTTATGATAGTTGTGACAATTGTGGGGATATTAGGAGCAATCGCTACTCCTAGCTTTTTAGCAATGAATAATACAGCTAAAGTAAATGATGCTTTAAACACTGTGCAAGGTGCATTGCAAGAAGCTCAAAGACAAGCAATGCGTAATGGTAAACAGTGCCAGCTTACTATAAATACTACGACTAATAAAATTACTGGTACTAACGGGTGTTTACTAACAGGCGATCGCACTCTCCCAACTGGAGTCACAATGTATTCTAGTGGAGGCAATACTATTAACTACGGTTTCAGGGGCAATACTGATACAACTACTACTATCAAAATATATTTAGCAGATAATTCGGGCAAACAAAAGTGCTTAGTATTATCTAGCCCCTTGGGAGTTATCAGAACTGGAAAATATAATGCTTCTGCAACTGATAGTTGTGAACCAGAGTAAATTTTTATGAATCACTTTAAGTACAAAATTAAACAACTCTTTAGCTCAAACAAAGGTTTTACTTTAGTAGAACTATTAGTAGCATTGGCACTTTCCAGTGCAGTTATCACTATATCTGGAATTGGTTTAGTAGCTATTCTCAACGCTAATGCCAAATCTGATGAAGAAACTGATAGAAGAATAGCCTTAAATAGCGCTCTTGACTTTATGGCTGATGAAGTTAGAGGGGCTCAAAGCATTGCACCAGATGCTAGTACTGTAACGCCAACTGGGTTTAGTCCTGTATCGACAGTTAATTCCGGTACAGTCCAAAAGATTTTAGCTCTTACTGTTCCTGGTGTTACAAATCCGATTATTTACTATATTGCTTCTATTAATTCTGGTCAAATTTGGTCAGGACCTAAAGTTATTTACCGATGGGGACCACCGTTAGATCTTAATGGATGCTACAGCACTACCTCATCCAGTAGCAGTTCCTCATCCAGTAGCGGTTGCTCATCCAGTAGCAGTACCACATCAAGCCATGAATTATTAGTAGACTTTATTGATGGTTCTACGTCAAGTACGGGTTGTGTATCTCCTAATATCTCTAATCCATCTAACTCTAATTCATCTACCATTCCAACAGGTTTTTATTCCTGCGTAGATCCTAGCGGTGCAATTGCTACTATTTCTTTGAAAGGTAAATTGACTAGCACTTCAAAAACTTATCTAGTAAGCACTACCGTTGCCACAAGAAGCACTATAGTAGCTTCTAGCAGCAGTAGTAGCATTTCTAGTAGCTCTAGTAGCAGTAGTTCTAGTAGCGTGAGTAGTTCTAGTAGCAGTAGTTCTAGTAGCAGTAGCTCTAGTAGCGTGAGTAGTTCTAGTAGCAGTAGTTCCAGTAGCAGTAGCGCTGCACAGTGTACTGTACCAAACTTCACTGGTGTGAAAGCTAACAACGGTGAAAATACTTGGACGAATGCAGGATTTACTGGTTCTTATACCAAATCCGGTAATGGCAACTTCAATATTCAGAGTCAGAGCCTAGCTGCTGGCAGCCAACCATGCTCGTCCAGTATCACCGTTTATGACTGAGCATTGCCTATCTTACATGAGATCTGAAAGAAAAAGGCGATGTTTATGGCAAATAACCCAGTAACGCCAAACTTTTTTACGATCCTGTCGGCACTACAAGTGGACTTTTCCGTTCACATTTAACACAGTGTAAATCCCACAAAGGGAAAATCATCCTTTGGCGAAAAGCTGCATCTGTTATAGGTTGATAGTAAGTTAGAGGGCGGTAAAATTGATAAGAAGCGAAAATACTCGCAACTAAAAATAAGAGAATAATAGTTTTCCGTGCTTCAGTGAATCTCCATTTACCAAGATTTTGGATTTCTTGTAAAGATAACCCAAAGAGAAAAAAACTAAATAATAAAGGTGGAAAATAATGGTACAAATACATCACGCGGTTAATTAAACTAACCGCAACCATATATCCCACATATAGCATTAAAAAAGTAGCAAGTAGAAAGCGATTTTGCAAAGGTTCTTGCAAAGGTAGTAACACAGAAGCAAGCAATAAAGAACCTGCAATAACTACACCTAAAAGTCCTATCGCCCACACAACCGGATTAGATTGTAAATAAAGATATTTATAAGACTTCCCATCCGGCGTTTCCCAACGATAATTAATAGCCCTTGCGCCAAAAAGCCAAAAAAAAGCAGGACTACCATTTTCTTCCGGTTTGCACAAATCAAGCCTAGCAACTCCTTTATTGTAATTAGCACTGTATGCTAACGAGTCACGCAGCATGATAGGAAATGCTAGTAAAGAGTTATTCTGTTTTGTTTCCAAAATGTGCTTATATTCAGCAGAAATTTGATAAATATTATTATTAAGCAAATAAGGATTTATTCGTCCGACCAGAGTAAAATGTATCTGCCAAACAGCTATAAAGGTTATAAAAAATCCAAATAAAGATAGACCTAATGAAATTAAACCTTTTCGCCAATGTGGTATAAATTTAAAAAATAGGATGGGAAATAACAGTAATAAAATCCAACCTGTTGCTTTAGTTGTTACTACCAAACCAAAAGAAGTTCCTAATAAGATAGAACCATAAATAAAACACCAAGAATTATGATTCCACTTCAGGAGGAGTAGAAACAGCATTATATTTAATGCCATGCAAAACAACAGAATGCTATCAAGCATAGCACCCCGTGAATGTACGATTAAAGCATTATCAAAAATGTATAAACAACTTAACAACCCTGCCCATATAAAATTGTTTGTTAGGAATGTAAAAATAAAAAATATTAAAGGAGTGGTTAACCATGCCAATATTACGGGAATAAAACGATACCCAGTAAATGAAAATCCCACAGGTAAATTTCTAGCATAATTAGTATTTAAAAACTGGTCGTTGTTTTCATTGGCATGAATAATTTTTTCTCCTAAAGCAATAAGTATCTGACCAAGTGGGGGATGTTCTGATATAAAAAATAATCCGTTTAAATACTTTTGTGCATTAGCAATATAGTAATTTTCATCCCAAAATAGTGCTGAAGGAATGTGGTAATTATGAACGTAAGTGAAATAAGAAACTAGCATAAGAATGCTAATTAAAGAAAATATTTGTCGCCAACTTTGATGCTGATTTTGATTAGACATAAACAGTAAACAGTTAATAGTAAACAGTAAACAGTAAACAGTTAATAGTAAACAGTAAACAGTAAACAGTTAATAGTAAACAGTTAATAGTAAACAGTAAACAGTTAATAGTTAATAGTAAACAGTGATTGTTTTTATCATTTGGTTTAAGACCCCAACTTGATTTTAAATCTTTGTGGAGCGTTCTTAGTGGCGGGTTTGAATCCCCCACCAAAAGCCATGATTACTGTTTACTGATAAAGCCATGTATCCATCAACCTCAAGGTGTGGCTGTAGATCTTATTAGTTTATATTTATTTCGACAATACCTCTCAAGATAGTTTTTTTGTTGAAAAAGAAAATAATATTATTCATCCGTAATGAATATTTCAGAGCAAAAATTAGTTTGTTCAGTAATTAAAAAAGGAGGTGTTTACCTATCAAGGTTTGGCATTTATATAAAAACAATCAGGGTTTCACTCTCTTGGAAATCCTAATTATCATGGTAATTGTTGGTATTTTAGCAGCGATCGCCACGCCGAGTTTTCTGGCGATGAACAATAGAGCGAAGCTGAATGATGCGCTAAATACAGTCAAAGGGGCGATGCAAGAAGCGCAAAGACAAGCAATGCGTAACAGTAAGAGTTGTACAATAACGCTGGATGTAACTAATAATAAGATTACCAGCAATAATGGCTGTTTGGTGACAGGCGATCGCACTCTACCACAGGGAGTTAATTTAGCTTTTAACAACAGCAGTACAATTAATTACGGAATGCGCGGTAATACCACTACGAATAAAACAATTCGTCTTTCTCTGGCGGATGGTTCTGGAGAAACAAAATGTCTGGCAATATCTATGCCTTTAGGAGTCATCAGAACTGGAATTTATGATGGCACGGCTTGTAAGAAAGCTTAGTAAGGGGTTTTCAACCTACTCTATTATAAGTTGACCCTGAACCTGAACCAGAAACCTTGTAGAGACGCGAAATTTCGCGTCTCTACATTATGATGCAGAGTGCGACATTGCTTATTCCATCTTCTCTCGCTGCAACTTCAAAACTAACACGCCTAAAGGTGGCAAACACAAATCAATAGAATAAGGACGATTGTGATAACTCCACTCATCAGTCCACTTACCGCCTAAATTGCCCATATTACTGCCACCATACTGGCGGGCATCACTATTAAACAACTCGATATAGAAACCCGCCTCTGGCACTCCTACGCGATAATGGCTGTGTGGCTGTGGTGTGAAATTACAAACTACAACCAAAAACTCATCTGAATCCTTAGCGCGACGGATAAACGCCACCACACTGTGACGATTATCACTACAATCAATCCAGTCAAAACCTGCCTCAGCAAAATCTTGACTATACAGTGCTGTTTCACTGCGATACAGCTTATTCAAATCACCCATAAACAACTTAAGCTGTTTATGACGGTCAATTTGCAGCAAATCCCAGTCTAAATCACCCCAAACATTCCACTCACTCCACTGCCCAAACTCCATACTCATAAACTGAGTTTTCTTGCCAGGGTGAGTAAACATAAACGCGAATAAACAGCGCACATTCGCGCACTTCTGCCATTCATCCCCAGGCATCTTACCAATAATATTGCTCTTACCGTGAACAACCTCATCGTGAGACAGCGCCAGCATGAAGTTTTCGCTGTGGTTATACCACATACTAAACGTGACATTATTTTGGTGGAATTGGCGGAACCAAGGGTCCATGCTGAAGTAATCCAGCATATCGTGCATCCACCCCATATTCCATTTCAAGTTAAAACCTAACCCACCCACATAAGTTGGCCATGATACCATTGGCCAAGAAGTTGATTCCTCGGCAATAGATAGCGCACCTGGAAAATAACTAAAGATAGTGTGATTAACTTGGCGCAAGAAATCAGCCGCCTCAATATTTTCCCTACCGCCGTACTGATTTGTCACCCACTCCCCAGGCTTACGACAATAATCTAAGTACAACATCGAAGCGACAGCATCCACCCGCACCCCGTCGATGTGGTACTTATCAAACCAAAACAACGCATTAGCAACTAAGAAGTTTCGTACTTCGTTGCGATTGTAGTTAAATACTAAAGTACCCCACTCTTTATGTTCACCCTTACGCGGGTCGGCGTGTTCGTAAAGATGAGTACCATCAAAGAATGCTAAACCATGACCATCTTTGGGAAAGTGACCAGGAACCCAGTCTACAATCACACCAAGGTTGTTTTGGTGGCATTGGTCAATAAAATACATTAAATCTTGCGGTGTACCATAGCGGGAAGTAGCAGCATAGTAACCCGTTACCTGATAACCCCAGGAACCATCAAAAGGATGTTCTGCAATGGGTAATAACTCAATATGGGTATATCCTAATTCTTTAACATAAGGAATTAATCGCTCTGCTAACTCTCGATAAGTCAGGAAACGCGCCCCTGGTTTGAGTTCAGAAACAAGCACAACTGGTGCAGTTTCACCATTAGGTAACTTCGCAGGTTCAGCAGAAGAACCATGCAACCAAGAACCTATATGACATTCATAAACAGAAATAGGTTTACTTAGCGCATCACTTTGGCGGCGCTGTTCCATCCACTCAGTGTCATTCCAAGTATAATCACTTAAATCAGTAACTATAGAAGCGGTTTTAGGGCGGATTTCTTGCTGGAAACCATAAGGGTCAGATTTTTCGTAAATATGACCTTCAATGTTTTTAATTTCGTATTTATAAGATGCCCCAACTCCTATTTCTGGAATAAACAATTCCCAAATAGCGTTTCCACGTTTACGCATTTGGTCTTTGCGTCCATCCCAGTTATTAAAGTCCGCTAAAATTGAAACGTTACGTGCGTTTGGAGCCCAAACAGCAAAGTAAACTCCCTTAACGCCTTCCACTTCCATCAAGTGTGCGCCGAGTTTTTCATAAATGCGGTGATGATTACCTTCAGCAAATAGGTGAAGATCAAAATCTGTCAAGCCTGGAGAACGAAAGGCGTAGGGGTCGTAGATAATGCGCTGATGTTCTCCTTCTTTCAGGCGCAATTGATAGTTTGCTAGTTCTGGTGTCTCGATGGTGCATTCAAAGAAGTGGGGGTGATGCACCGCTTGCATGGCATATTCGGTTCTATCTTCGGGACAAATAACCCAGGCTGCATCGGCGGTAGGTAGGTAGGCTCGCACCACCCAAACAGTTTTACCATTTTGTGCGATCGCATGAGGACCTAAAATCTCAAAAGGGTCATCATGCTGGTTCCCAACAATCCGCTCAACCTGTTCTGGGGCAATCATCATCGACATAAGCCTAGCTATCCTAAAATGAAGTAATCTAAATCAACTCAAAATAAAGCTGGAGTGTTAACTCTTTATATTTATATACATTTTTTGAGTTTTGTATATTTTTTATTACAAAAGCGGAATTGGGGCATTGGTCAAGGGAGGAGGGAGGAGGGAGGAGAGAGGGGAAGGGGAACAGTTAAGGTTTAGGTCATTGATAATTGATAATTGATAATTGTTTATCTGTAAAAAATTAATCTTACTTAAGGATGATGACAAATTCAAAGCGATTAAAAAAAACAAACCCAGAACAGTATGCACGTCTCAAAGCTGAAATAGCTTCTCCCTATAAAGGTTTGAGACAATTTATTTACTTGGCTTGTGCTGCTTCTAGTTTTATTGGTGGAATGATTTTTATAGTTCAGATAGCTGCTGGTCGTCAAGTAGAATCAACTTTGCCTAATTTAGCTCTGCAAGTTGGGGTATTGGCACTAATGATTTTTTTATTCCGATTAGAACAAAAAACGGTAAAAACTAAACAGTGAACAGTTGACAGTTGACAGTTGACAGTTGACAGTTGACAGTTGACAGTTGACAGTTGTATCGGGGCTTACCCTCAAATGGTATAACTGATAATCTCTAATTACTATCCCCTAATCCCTAATCGCTAATACCTATGAGAAAACTTTACTTTTTAGTGCCTGGAACAGGCGGCAAGTTTGCCTGTGGTGGTTTGTGGGCGGAGTTGAAAACGCTTAATTTGGCGAAACTTGTTTGCAGCGCTGATGTGGTAACTTATCGACAACGAGAACAAGGCACAATATTTCTTGATGACTTATTAAAAGAGAAAGATTTAGATGATGTCATCTTTGTGATTAGCTGGGGATTTGATATCCCTAAACTTGCTGCCAAACTCAAAAACTACAATGTTGTTTATCATGCCCACAGTTCAGGTTACGGCTTTACGCTGCCTGCAAGTATTCCTATTATCACAGTTAGTCGAAATACAATGGGATACTGGGGACAAAACTCACCCAATTCACTGATTTATTATTTACCAAATCAGATTCCTGATGAGTTTCAAAATCTTTCTATAAAGCGTGATATTGATGTTTTAGTTCAAGTACGCAAATCTTCTGAGTATCTACTTCAAGAATTAATTCCTGAATTACAAAAACACTGTCAAGTTTCTGTAATTGATTCTTATGTAGAGGATTTAGCAGGGCTTTTTAATCGAGCTAAAGTTTATCTCTATGATTCTGCTGAGTACTGGGCGCAACAACGAGTAAGTGAAGGTTTTGGTCTGCAACCGTTAGAAGCAATGGCTTGTGGTTGTCAAGTTTTCTCTAGTGTTAATGGGGGGCTATCAGATTATTTAGACCCTGGAATAAATTGCTATAAAATTGCTGGGTATTCCCAAGAATATGATGTAAAACGCATCCTGAAAGTAGTTAATGAATCAACAGCGCTTGTGTTACCTGAACAATTTCTAGATGAGTATAGGGCGGAAAATATAAATAAACGTTTAGAAATTATTTTACAAGAAATTAACTATTTCTTTGATCGTAAAAAACATCACGTAAGTAATATACAAAGTTTAAGTAAGCTACGTTTAACGCAATTATTAACAAAGAGAATATTTAATAAAGTGAGATCAAAATATTTTAAGGGTAAATGAGGTTAAGATTTTTTATTAAAAATATAGCAGTTTTCAGGCTTTATGAGGTACAGGAGTGCGAGCATCTTGCTCGCTATATATTTCTAGCGAGCAAGATGCAGTGAAGAGCGCACAGCTATGCGCTTCGCGCAGGCTACGCCAACGCTAACGCACTACAATATTTTTTTAACTTTGTACCTCACTCTTTCTGAAACTTGCTATAGCTAATTGCTAAATATGTCATTAACGCTAACAAGGATTTATTGAGTTAGCAAATTTATTGTTGCAGTTTTGTTGAATTAGTTAAGAACCCCACCCCCTAACCCCCTCCCCGTGTACGGAGAGGGGGGAAAACAAAATGAATGTAGAGACGCGCCATGGCGCGTCTCTACACAGGTTTAAGGGTTAGCACCTTTAATTTTTGGAGATGTCTAATATCTCAGTATCAGTTATTCTTCATCTGGAAAGTCTTCCTCAGAATCATCAACATGAGCAACTGAATTTGCTGAAACAACTGCTCCGGTATCTAGTTTGTCCCTTACCTGCTGCTCAATTAGTTTGGCAGTTTCGGGCTTTTCTTCCAGGTATTTGATCGTGTTATCTCGACCTTGGGCAATGTTGTCACCGTTGTAGCTGTACCAAGCACCTCGGCGAGTAATTATTCCAGTTTCTTCTGCAATGTCAACTAGACAACCAAGAGTGGAAATACCTTTGCCAAAAATAATGTCAAATTCTGCAATGCGGAATGGAGGAGCAACTTTATTTTTAGCAACTTTAACTTTAACGCGATTACCATATTCGCCTTCGTTGGCTTTTTTTAAGGTTTGAATGCGACGAATATCTAAACGCACGGAAGCATAAAATTTCAGGGCATTACCGCCAGTTGTGGTTTCTGGGTTGCCGTAGGAAATACCAATTTTTTGTCGTAGTTGGTTAAGGAAAATTACGGTACAGCCAGATTTACCGATGTTACCTGCAACTTTCCGTAAAGCTTGGCTCATTAAACGTGCTTGTAAACCGACATGGGTATCACCCATATCACCTTCAATTTCAGCACGGGGTGTTAATGCAGCTACGGAGTCAATAACTACAATATCAACTGCTGCGGAACGCACAAGTTGATCGACTATTTCTAGCCCAGCTTCGCCTGTATCAGGTTGAGAAACTAACAGGTTTCCAATATCAACACCAAGGGCGGCAGAATAGGCGGGATCTAATGCGTGTTCTGCATCAACGAAGGCGGCGACACCTCCAGCTTTTTGCACTTCTGCGATCGCGTGTAATGCTAGTGTGGTTTTACCAGAACTTTCTGGACCATATATTTCAATAATCCGCCCTTTTGGTAAACCGCCGCCTAATGCTAAATCTAACGTCATTGCGCCAGTAGAGATTGTTTCCACCCTCATGCGGGTAGCATCTCCCAAGCGCATAATGGCTCCCTTACCAAATGATTTTTCAATCTGGTTCAGCACTAAATTTAGGGCTTTTTGCTTTTCAGGGGTGGTTGTAGTAATTTCGATAGCCATTAATGCCTCAAGAACTAGGTTGAGATGTGAAGATGCGGAAATTTACTTTAGTTTAGATACTCTGGGCTAACTGCTGTGCCGTGTCTGTGCAAATCTATACAATCATTGATTGCGCGTGTGTGTGCCTTCTACCATTCTAAGCGATCGCCTGGATCTTTAGTGGTACATTTGTATTAATTTTATTATTAAAGTAGAAGAAGTGATGGGTGAGTTTTAGGAAGTTAAAGACCTAACCCCCCAACCCCCTTCCCTACCAGGGAAGGGGGAGTTCGGAAGCCCCTCTCCTTGTAGGAGAGGGGTTGGGGAGAGGTCACGCAATTCGCGCGAACGGTATCTAAGATAATTGTCCCCTTCCCTGCTCCTTGCCCCTTCAAAGGTATAAATACATGAATACTTATAATGTTCCTAACTTAATTCCCGATACGGCTCTATCAGTCGGTGGGTTGACAAGCTATATTCAAGATCTTTTAGAGCAAGATGCTCAACTGCGACAGGTTTGGGTAATTGGTGAAGTTTCCAGTACAAACTCGCATCGCAGTGGCGTATTTTTTACGCTGCAAAATCCACAGACTAAAGCAGCTATTAGTTGCGTGGCGTGGAGTAGTCAGCAAGATAAACTGATACAACAGCCATCTTCAGGTGAGCAGTTAATTGTTTTAGGTAGTATTCGTATTTATCCCCAAAAGGGAAATTATCAACTAACTGTTTGGCAAGCTTTACCTGGGGGAGAAGGGTTGCAAGCATTGCGCTATAAGCAGTTACGCAACCGACTGGAGACGGAAGGGTTGTTTGCTAAAGAAAGAAAGCGATCGCTTCCCATTCATCCCCAAACTATTGCTGTGGTGACTTCCCCACAGGCGGCTGCATGGGGTGATATTCAAAAAACCCTCAGACGCAGATATCCTGGTTTGCACGTTTTATTTTCCCCTGCAATAGTTCAAGGTGAACAAGCGCCTGCATCTATTGTTACGGCTATTGAGCGGGTAGTACGAGATGGTAGAGCAGAGGTGATTATTTTAGCGCGGGGAGGTGGTGCGGTTGAAGAGTTGGCTTGTTTTAATGATGAGCGGGTTGCACGTGCGATCGCACTTTCTGCTATTCCCATTATTACTGGGATTGGACATCAACGCGATGAATCTTTAGCTGACTTAGTTGCAGATGCTTATGCTCACACACCTACTGCTGCTGCTGAACAAGTAGTTCCAGAACTTAGCACACTTGTAGCCGAACATCAACAACGGATTAAATTACTTAATAATGCTGTTAATAGACGCTTGCAGATATCTAATGAGCAACTGCAAAGGTTAAAAAATCGCTTGCAACGTTTACCAATTCAACGACAAGTACAACAACAGCAGCAAACCGTATCTGATTTGCGCCACCGACTATTACAAGCAACATCATGGCGTTTACAAAGGGAAACTCAGCATTGTCAGATGTTACGGCAAAAATTAGCTACTCTCGATCCTAAAGCAGTATTGCAACGAGGTTATGCTGTTGTGAGGAAAGATGGTGCGATCGCTCGTTCCACAAATCAGTTACAACTAGGAGAAGAATTAAATATTCAGCTAGAGCAAGGCGAAGTCAAAGTCAAAGTTATTGAGATTTTACATAAAAATTAGAACTTATGAATAAACAAAACAATAGCAAAAATACCCAGACCAATAATATTCCTAACCAAGCAAACTGGAATTATGAAACCACCGTAGCTAAAGTTGAGGAAATTATTAACAAAATTGAATCTGGCAAAATGGAATTAGCCAATGTTTTCGATGAATTTGCAGCCGCTACAGCATATTTGCGTGATTGTGAAAACTTTTTAGCAGAACGACAACAACAAATGGATGTATTTATTGAAACTTTAGAAAATGAGGCAGAAAATTTGTCTTTTTAATAAACTTCGTAGCCTTGATTAAATTTTAGATAATTAACCACAGATGCACACAGATAAACACAGATGAATTACTGATTTTTGCAACAAGCTTAATGAATCTAATTATCAAATCTACTTATCATCAGAGTTAAATCAAATAAGTTTGTTACTCTCAGTTGGCGCTGAGAGTTTGTTTTTTTTTTGATGCTCTAGAGGACATCTGATGGGGGAATAGTCCCCCAGTAGCGCCGTCTAAATTTATACATCTAAATTGACGTAATCACAATGGGTAGTAGGTTCAGGAATAGGTTCTCCATCTTCCTGCATACCTTCAAAATGAAACTCAAGAGCTTCTTTAATTTCACGTTTAACTTCTTCTAGCGTGTCACCAACCGCCGCACAGCCTGGAACATCAGGAGAGTAGGCGGCATAGTTGTTTTCAGCTTTTTCAATAATAATTGCGTACTTTTTCATGATTCCTCCGCATTTAACTGAGCTTGCTTCCAAATATTAGTTAACGTTCCAATAGGCATATCTTTAGATAAATTACCTGGAACTGTTACTTTTCCTGGTTTTTCAGGATGTTTGAATTGACGATGACTGCCTTTAGTTTTAACTAAAATCCAGCCATCTGCCTCAATGATTTTGATGACTTCGCGAACTTTCATTACAATGTTAGTGCATTTATTGTTTTGCCCCCGCTCAATTGAGTAGGCGTGGTTTTTTGCTGCTCTAAAAATTCATTTGCGATAAATTAGCAGGCGTAATATAAGTAAATGCTGGATTGGCAATCGCATCCTTATAACCAATAGATTTAGCCCCACTACTGCTATAAAGCGCCCAATCACACTCTTTATCAATATTGAAATAAAGGATACCTTGTACTTTTGGCGCACCAGCTAGATAATTGTAAGTATCTCGAAACCATTTGTCTTTAGCAGCACTACTCGATCCGGTACTTGTTTGACTTGTAGAAGCAGTTTGAGCAATAAAAATTAGTTTAGTGGGAGCCATATTTTGTATCCGTGTAATATAAGGACTAAACAAGTCAGCAGGGTTAACTCTCCACTCTTTCCAAGCAGCACTACTACAGTAGCCCCAGTTATAACTACTAAAAGCAACTACATCGACGTAACTGTTTCCAGGGTAATATTTTTCAAATTCCTGCCCGGTTTGACTCCAACCATTAGGTGCAAATACCCAACGTACAGCAGTGCGCGGAACACCTACCTGTGTAAAAATTTGTTGGATGCGTTGGTAAGCTAATTTAAAGTTAGCTTGATCGAGACTGTATTTTTCACCAGGAATATTCATTTCTTGCAAAGGAGCAATAAACGCCCTGCGCCCCTGTCCTTTCGCAAGCCATGTGCGATAAGCTTGAGCTACATTTCGCAAGTTGGTATCTAAATTTCCATTAGCAATCTCAGCAGCCGTGCGGGTAGATTTAAGATTGATAAAACCAGTGTAGCCATTCTGGTGTAATAGTTCTAACTGTTGTACGACGTTATAAGCTGGATTGGGATCTTCAATATCCATAAACATACCAGCAACAGAAGTTCCCTTACCAGCCCACTGATCTAGCTGGCGCAACTGTGTATCAATTACAGACTGAGTTCCTAAATACCCATTGGTGTATAAACCCAACACAACAGGCGGTTTAGTTTGGGCGATCGCTAATTGATCGCCTTTTAAAGAATTAGTCTTGTTAAAATTAGCGAAACTTTGAGTAGCTATCGGTAGATTTTGAATACCAAACCAAGTACCGAGCAAACTTAGGGCGAAGAGCGATCGCTGTCCTTTCCCCAATAATTTCGCCACCGCATTACTACTGATTTTAGATTTCATTTCTGATATTTGATAAATGAACTTACTAAATGACACATTACTTATTTAATATGCCCAATTTCACTGTTAATTATTAATTTTTAGATGAGAGAGAATGGGAAAATTGTTAATTGATTAAGCAATACTTCCTCGCTTTCTTGCTTCTTTATAAGATGTACCAACATTTCTAATCCCAGCGCGGATCATTTGTTGTTCCAGCATTGCAAAGAAACGAGCGCGATCGCCTCCTCTTACCACTGCCTGATTATGTGCTTCTGCCAACGCGACAGGATAACCATAACCTTTTTGTACCTGTGCCAACATCAAGCTTAAAGCTTGGTTTAACATAGCTGAGTCTTCAGCTACCCAAGCCGGAATCTCAATCCGAGCGATTTCTGTCCCAACATGGACATAACAGAAATAAACATAATGCCGATCATACAAATCGAGAATTTTTGCCGAACTACGCCATAAACAACTGCGTTGTCCTGGTTCTAAATGGGAAGCCCACAAACTGCTATCTCGCAGAGAATCGAAAATTTGACAAGGTGTGCGCTCTAAATTAGCGCAAAAACTCATACAATTCGGTGCTGGATGGGTACAAGCTGGTAAACGCAAAAAGTTAATTGATTCAATACTACGCGCAGCACTTAGATAGCCCATTAACGGAACTTTAGCTAAACGCAACTGTTCCCAAGCTTCTAGAATTGGTGGCAAAATGCGATCGCGTGCTTCTGTCGGCAACTGTTCTAAAAACCAGTAAATCAGCGAACCATCTACCATTGCCAAAGTTGGCACATTCGCTTCAGGAGCTTGGATGGTTCCTACGCTTCTATCTGCGGGTATAGATTTTAAGTTATTAGCATCTGAACTTAGCACATTTGATTCCGCTTCGTTCCCAGCCTTCTGCATAGGGATATTTAGCCAGTCGCAAGCTAATTCTGCCAACACTGACGCTTCTGAAACTGTACGACGATACCCCATCCATTCTTCTGTACGGATACCCCAGTGGCGAGAAACATACAAATCTTCGGGTTTGTAAAATACTTCTGGTAAGCTGTCTAACAATGGATGCACACTTTGCCCATAGTGCAGCATCACCCGACCAACATTAATTAAATAACAATAAGCAATTTCGTGGTGACTCGGAGCAATTTGAGAACCATCTGTAGCGATCACAGTGTGAATTTTCGGCGCAACTTCTAGATCAATGCGAGTATTCAATGGTTCAACTGGTGTAGCAGCACCGAATAACAAGCGATCGCGCCAAGTTTGTTGTTGCTTAACCAGTTCCGTTTGTCGCGTTTTAGCAAGATTAAACATTTCTTGAGCGCGTTCCAAACGTTGACGATTAGCAGTAGCCTCTTTTGTAAGGTGCTGACTAATACCCTGCATATCTCCCGCCAGTTTATTTAAATCCAGCATATTAAGTATGAAATCAAGAGCGATCAATTATGAAGAGAAATTATTTTATCCACCTTGATCATAGAGCCTCGGCAGGGGTGTAGAGACGCGTTCGCGTAGCGTGCGCGCAGCGCATAATTTCGCGTCTCTACATTAGCTGGGGGAAAAAAAGATTTAAAACCAAGCATAAAAATCTTGGGCAAACTGAGAAAGAGATAATAACTTAATTCTGCTGCTAAGTCTTATAGATGCTTGCTGCGCTGGTGTATTATATCCCCAATCTGCTAAAAACAATCCCACAGCTTCAAGGTCTGGTTGCTGTGCCACATTTTGTAAAGTTTTTAACCTGTCTTCCACAAACCAAATACTAGCATTCTCAGTAGATGTTGCTAATAATTCTCGTAGCGTTTTCTCCTTAGAACGTTTAACCTCTTTACCGATAATCCACTCACTAGGCATATTAATGTTTTGTTGCTGCAATAGTTGCCGGGCAAACCGCCCTTCTTTAGTAGTTACAATTACAGGCTTAACAGAACTCTTCAGCAGCGATCGCAACATGACCACAATCCCAGGATAAAATCTATGCAGCGCCAACCAGCTATCTAAATCTTCAACAATCCAGCGATCGCGGATTTGATCTAGCTGCTTGCCTATCTCTGCTGCCTTAAGATTTTCTTCTAGCATAATTTTCTGGGCAACTCCAGCCCAATCTTGCCAAATCTTTTCTTCCGCTACACCTAAAATCAACGCCCGTAACAGCAACGGCATTTCCCAACCCACTTCGATCACAGGTCGCAGCTTATAAAAATTATCAGCTAAACTGTCCAGTTGTATCTCACTATCTGCCATCCAGATTTGACAGTAAGTACGCCACGATGTCTCAAAATATTCCATCATCCCATCGCAAAGCACACCATCAAAATCTAAAGCTAAAATACTTGGCTCAATCGTAGGCATAGTCTTAACAATTAACAATGACAATTAACAGTCAACACCATCAAGAGGCAACTATCGCAATAGCAGAGGTAAATATCCCACTATTACCCTGCTCATTGTTAATTGATTTAAACTGGGGTGCAAGGATTCGAACCTCGGAATGGCTGGACCAAAACCAGCTGCCTTACCACTTGGCGACACCCCATCGCGTTCACCTTAATTATCTTAACAGGTAACTACCCAAAGTTGTCAAGTACTTTTTCCAATTTTTTTGAAAATTAAATTAGTGAACAGTAAACAGTTATCAGTTAGACGCTCAGAATTTACTGTTCACTGTTCACTGTTCACTGTTTACTGTTCACTGTTCACTGTTCACTGTTCACTGTTCACTGTTTACTGTTCACTGTTTACTGTTCACTGTTCACTGTTCACTGTTTACTGTTCACTGTTCACTGTTCACTGTTTACTGTTCACTGTTTACTGTTCACTGTTTACTGTTTACTGTTCACTGTTCACTGTTCACTGTTCACTGTTCACTGTTCACTGTTCACTGTTCACTGTTCACTGTTCACTGTTCACTGTTCACTGTTCACTGTTCACTGTTTACTGTTTACTGTTTACTGTTTACTGTTGATCAAGCTGGAAAAATCCGCAGTCTCCGGTTGGGTTCATCCCCAAAACTGGTGGACTTGAGATGATAATGTTCAACTAGCTCGTGTTGGATTTTACGCACTTTAGGAGAGCGCGGTAGTAACTCCACAGGCTGTCCTTTAGGAATTACAATTTGTTCTACTGCTAGTCTGGTTTCCTCAAGCGCCTCAATCTCGTCTTCACTGCCATTGTGACTAAACAAACGTAGATCAGTTGTTTCCCCCACACCGGATTCATCCATATTCAACATTCGCCGCAAACTGCGAGTAATTTGAGGGATAGTGCTGGCTTTAATGCTATGGATGGGAATATGACGCGCCTTGCTGATGTGTCGCAATTTAGAGTGGTTTTTGACGTGCGATCGCAAAGCTAACACAGCATCAGCATTATCCATCTCTTTCGTTAACACAATTGGCAAGTTTAACACCTCAATTACTTGATCTAGCTGCTGACGGCTAATCCCATAAGGATAAACGTGTAATGGTAAATCCTCTCCATTTGGACCACTAATCTCATGCTCACGGGCATATAGATCTTGCTGATGCCAAGAGCTATCCAACAATTGTTCAAAAGAGTTTTCTTCACTAAACGCATCTGCCAAAGGGCGGACTTTGACCTCAGTCGAACTGGCAGGCATTGGTTGCATCTGCCCTGATGAGCGCCACCCACGCACATTAGGCGCTGATTCTGGTGTTTGTAATGAACTAGCCAATTTTGGAGCAACTTCGGGCAATTCCCGTGTGATCGTAACTTGACCAGTTTCATTAACAGTGCGGACTTGGGGACTTGGTTTACGGTTCCGTAGCAGCGTATCAACTGTATCAGAAACGCTTTCGTGTACTACCCAACGATGCCGTTCTAGCATCTCTACCGCTATTTCAAACGTTGGCGGAGCCTTACGCTCTAAAACTGTCTTCTGAGAAGCTCTGCGTCTAGCTTCATCATCTCCCAGTGTCACAGCTTGGATACCGCCGACTAAATCCGATAGTGTCGGGTTTTTAATTAAGTTTTCAATGTGGTTGCCGTGAGCAGTACCAACCAGTTGCACACCCCGCTCGGCAATTGTCCGCGCTGCTTGTGCTTCTAATTCTGTACCGATTTCATCAATCACGATTACTTCTGGCATATGGTTTTCCACTGCCTCAATCATCACTTGATGTTGTAGTTCGGGACGGGCAACTTGCATTCTCCTAGCTCTACCAATGGCTGGATGTGGAATATCTCCATCGCCAGCAATTTCATTGGATGTATCAATGATTACTACCCGTTTATGCAACTCATCTGCCAAAACTCTGGCAATTTCCCGTAGTGCAGTGGTTTTACCTACACCTGGACGACCTAGCATCAAAATTGAGTTGCCAGTTTCCACTAAGTCACGGATCATGGCAATAGTGCCGAAAACTGCCCGACCCACACGGCAGGTTAAGCCAATAATATCGCCAGTACGATTACGAATAGCACTGATCCGATGCAAAGTGCGCTCGATTCCTGCTCGGTTATCGCCGCTAAACAGACCCACTCGTTGGATGCAATAATTTATATCTTCCTTAGAAACTGGAGTTTCACCCAGATACTCAGCTTTGTTTGGAAACCGCGCCTCTGGAAGTCGCCCCAAATCCATGACCACCTCAATCAAACTTTCCTGCTGCGGGTGCTTCTCCAAAGATGAACGTATCTGTTCTGGCAAGATGTGCAGCAATTTACTGAGATCGTCTGTAATTTGCATTCTTCCTAAACTGATGTTCTCATCCACGATGGGTGATTGTTCCTTTTACTGATGATTTAAGCTCTTGAACTAAATCTTGAGCGATCGCCACTGCTTCCCATAATAGCTGGGGCGTTTCTTCCAACCTGCTATTAAGTTGTTGGTTGTCAATATCTGAGGCAGTATGATCAGCCTCATCTATGGCGATATGTTCTAATTTTTCTAAAATTGGCGATAACAACACGCGGGCATAACTTCCATAAGCTATACCAGCAATAAAACGTTTACCATTGGTCGCACTTGTCAAATTTGTATTTAGTAAGCCTGACTCTTTAAGTTTATTAACTGTGTAATCATTTGTGCCTCCTGCTAACTGTATAAATCCAGGCAAGTTTGCTGTTAATACTTTTTCACCTAGTTTGACGGCGGCGCGAGTAGTTCCAGCACCAATATCGCCACTCATCGGTCGTCCATCTGTCTGCCAAACTAAGTTACATGGCTCTTGTTGCATCACTTCATACAACGCCCACAGATAATCAATCAACCCTTCACCATCGCCACAGCTAATGGCTATTAGTTTTAGTCTATCAACCCAAGGTGCAATTGCCTGCCATAAGCGTTTAAAATCTGCTAAATGTCCGACAGCAGTATGAATTTCGATCGCATCTATTCCGGTTTGGATAATTAATGGTGCGATCGCATCTGGAGTATATACATAAGAACGAGTGACAATTTGCTGAATCGGACACACAGGTAAACACCGACCACAACCATAACAGCGCCCGTCAATCACACCGGAGATAGAACCACCTGTATCCTGAAAAGCGATCGCATTAGCTGGGCAAATTTTTTCACAAGGACGAGGGCAATCTGCTGGACAATTTGCAGGATTAAATTCTGCCTTCCGAAAATGTGGGTCTTCTGCATCATTCAAACTCACCATTAACCAGGGTGAATTATTCCCACCAAATCCACGTTGTTTTGCAGCAGCAGCCAAATAACCCGCAACTTTTATTCCTTCCCTCGCTGCTGCAATCACGGCTGGGTCGGCAGCAACGTCAATACAATCAGCACCCGCCAAAGTATAAGCCAAAGTCAGATTCCGAACAGCAGGAAGGTAAGATAAGCTGGCTCCGCAAATGAGTTTAAACCAGTTACCCTCCTTCAGGGAATGTAAGGGATTGTACAAATTACTCACCCTGATATTTTAATTCTTTGTTGCCCTACTTAACAATTAACACTCAACAGTTAAGTAACTAGGTAGAAATAAATGCTGAAATTGAAAGCTGGTAATTGATAATTGATAATTGTTAATTGATTACTAACGGATAGGTATACCAAGGGAGCGCAAAAGTTGCCTGATTCGGAGTAAAAAAATTGTTTCCCTGATTTTCGGATCTAGCGGAGCAACTGGTGGGCTTTGTAGTTGAGCTTGTAACTGAGCATACTCAGCAGCACTAAGTAGTTTACCGTCTATGGGCGATCGCGCCTCTGTAATAATTTCTGTTCGTAACACTTCTTCTGGTACATCTTCCTTTGGCGGTAAAGCCCAGGCTTTCTGGACTGTTAGAGGAATTAAATTTATAAATAGGCTCGTAATTAAACTAATATTTATTGCTTGTATGCGGTTCATAATCCAAGCAGTAGTTGTTTTCTACACATTTGATGAATTTTTCTCCTCTCCCGCATATCCCAATGCTCAAACTGATAATTTATCAAAAGCAGACTGACTCAGTATTTGCATAAATAACTGAGTCAGGGCTTTCATCTTTTACACTGTGCTGGAAATATTGCCGCGCAGATGCTTAATTAATCGAGCATTCTTACTATTTTCCAGGGGTAGGGGAGACGGTAGGAGAGGCACCTGGGGTGCCAGTATCGCCACCACCGCAAGCTACTAGAGTTGTAGCCAAACCTAGAGTTAAGCCTAACCCCAAAAGTAAACTCATCAATTTCTTGTTCATAACACTCCTCGTTTAATAAATCGCGGTTAAACGCATTCTCTGCTAGGTTATCCTAATTTTGTAGTTTTACCACAGATAACCGCATTCCATTATATCTCCCCAGAAGTATGCAGCTTTTATGAGTTTGTCAGGGCTGTGACGTTGACCCACCGTTAACCCTACGGGTATAACGGGGGCTTCCCAGGACTAAAACAGAGCTAGTTGCACTCCATTGAAACCCCAAGTTTCAGGTTTCACAGGCAGCCTATTGACCAAGCCTCCACCCGCAGAGACGATGTGACCCACCGCCTGTAATGCTTTTATTAAAATATTAATTGCAGCGTTTTCATCTCTGTCCAAAGTTAAATTACACTTCGGACAACAATGAGTTCTAACTGACAAACTTTTAGGAACTTTAACACCACAACCTGAACAATCCTATGGCGAAAGTTAGTTATGCAGTGATTAAACTGATTTTCCACAGCGATCGCATGGCATACTGAGATAGTACAAGTGCCACTTAATTGATCACCAAAACACTTAAAAGCCTCAACTAAAATACTACTTTGTATAGAAGACAACCATCTAATGATAGCATGGTGTAAATTCAATATGATTGTCTGATCTTACATATCTGTCATATCTATATAACTAAATTACCGTAGATAATTGTTGGAATCTCTGGTCAAAAATATGTACGTTACTCCTCAATCATTGAACGCTACTCGCAACCGTCAACATCAAAAAAACAATGTTTCCTCGCAGCCTACCAGAGGAAAAGCCAAATCACAGCCACACATAGTTGCTGTCCCCTCTAAAAATCCTAGCCGACGCTTAGAAAACTTGCCTTATTCGCAAGCTTACCCAAACTGGTTACGAACATTAATTATGATGCAGCGTAGCTCGGACATAATGATGTTCTCTCTAGTTACTGTTATGCTGACAATTTATGGTTTGACAGTTTATACCCAGCAGTTGTGGACAAAGGAATATCGAAAACTAGATCACTTGCAACGGCAAGAGCGACAGATGACAGCAGCGAACGAACTTCTCAAAAATCAGTTAGCTCAACAAGCCGAAAATCCAGAAACAGGTTTAATTCCACCAAATCCTGCGAAGACAATTTTTCTTCCAGCCGCACCCCAACGCCAGCTTCAGCAACAACCCACAACCGCTAAGGCAATAGTTTCCCCCCCAAAGCCACCATTAGGTTACTAAGCTGTTGTGTTTCTTTGATTTTATCTTTTAGAAAGAGAGGAGGGAGGAGGGAGGAGAGAGGGTTATAGGGTTTGATAATTTTTTTCTAAGTTCAAAATGTACAAGTTTATTTGCGCGTTAGCTTAACCTGTTAGCTTTCCTCTCATAGTATCTTGTGACAGATTTGCTTAAATCTTGTTAAGAGATGCAAATCTTGCCAGGAAGATGTTTAATGGCTAATAGGTAAAGGCTGATTAATCATTATTACTTATCAATAAAAATTCTTAATTATTTGTGGAGCTTGATCATGGCCTCCTCTATTCCCCCCTCCAAAGGCTGGAAGCGTAACCGAGATAAATCGGGTAGAAAGATTGAAGAATTGCCCGAAGAGCCTCATGCTACGGGAGAGTATCTAAAATCACCTTTATTGCTTTCCCCGATCAGAATGGTGATAGTGTGGGCGGTGTTAATATTTGGCATTCTAGGATTAGGGTTAAATTTATACAGACTGCAAATTGTGAGCGCACCTGGGCTACTGAAAAAAGCACGACAGCAACAGATGATGTCACTGCGTCCTTTTGTCCCCCGACGCTCAGTTGTAGATCGCAATGGTAACTTTTTAGCGACAGACCAGCCCAGCTATACACTGTATGCTCATCCAAAGCTATTCAAGGTTTCTAAACAGGAAGTTGCCAATCAGTTATCTGAGATTGTCAATATTCCTCAAGATGAGTTATTGAAAAAGTTTAATCAAAAAAATAGCGGTATTCGGATTACTCAGTCTCTTAGAGAAGATTTAGCAGATCGTATTTCTCAACTCCATAATGATGGATTAGAGCTAATTGGGCAATACTCACGGTTGTATCCACAGCAGGAGTTAGCAGCAGATGTTGTGGGGTATGTCGATAGTACGCACCGTGGGCAAGCTGGAGTGGAATATAGTCAAGGGAAATTACTAGAACGTGCGATTCGCTCAGTTCGCGTTAGTCGCTCTGGTAAAGGAGGAATGATGCCTGACTATATGCCAGACGGATTTTTACATTATGAGGATTTACAATTACAACTAACTATCGACAGTCGCCTACAAAGGGCGGCTCGTTTGGCTCTCAAGGAAAAGATTAAACAGTTCAAAGCCAAGCGTGGTGCTGTGATAGTAATGAATGCCCAGGATGGTTCACTACTGGCAATGGTGTCAGAGCCAACTTACAACCCTAATGATTACTCTAAGTTTGATGTGGGATTGTTCAAAAACTGGGCGCTGGCTGATTTATATGAGCCTGGTTCAACATTTAAGCCCATAAATGTAGCGATCGCACTAGAAGCAGGTGCTGTTAAACCTGAGACAACATTTAATGACTCCGGTCATATTACCATAGCTGGTTGGCCGATCAAAAACGCTCAGAGTAAATCTTATGGCTTAGTGAATATCACTCAAATTCTGCAATATTCCAGCAACATTGGCATGGTGCAAATTATGCAACAGTTAAAGCCAGAAGTTTACTATAATTGGCTGGAAAAGCTAGGACTAGGGAATAAGGTTGGTATTGACCTGCCATTTGAATCACCAGGGCAGATGAAAAGCAAACAGCAGTTTATGTCTTCCCCAATTGAACCTGCAACTACATCCTTTGGGCAAGGCTTTTCTCTCACACCAATTCAACTGGTAACTTTGCACGCTTCTTTGGCTAATGGCGGTAAAATCGTCACACCTCATGTTGTCCGAGGGCTATTTGACTCTCAAGGTCAAATGTACTGGCAACCAAACTTACCAGCACCGCGACCTGTTTTCTCTCCTCAGACTAGCGAGACAGTCTTAGAGATGATGGAAAAGGTGGTGAGCAATGGAACCGGAAAACCAGCACAAATCCCTGGATATCGGATTGCTGGTAAAACCGGAACTGCTCAAAAAGCTAGTGCTAGTGGGGGATATGATAGCAGTGCTAAAATTACCAGTTTTGTAGGTATATTGCCAGTAGACGCTTCCCAACGCTATGTAGTTTTAGCTGTAGTCGATAATCCTGAAGGTAATGTTTTTGGTTCAATTGTAGCTGCTCCAATTGTTAAATCGGTGATGGAAGCGATTATTAGCATTGAACGAATACCGCCAAGTCAACAACAGCAAGTCATACCAAGTCAACAACAGGAAGTAGTACCAAGTCCAGCAGAGACACCACAGGATTGACGCATGGGAAGGATAAATGCCGATTTGGTAGAAACTCACAAAACTAGAAACTAAACGTAGTTCTAACTGTGCCAATCACAATATCCTGATTGAGGTTGTTGTGGTCGGGAGCCGTCAGCCAGATAATTCCAGGTGTGACTGCAATATTATCTGTTAGCTGATATTGGTAAAACCCTTCAATATGCAGTGAAGTATCTGGATCTTTACTTAGTCCTAATGCCGAGATGGGGCCACTAACACGAGTAAGTTTAGGCTCCATTCCTACAATGATGCCTGCAAAGTTACCCTCCTTACCCAAATCAGGAAAGCCTAAAGTAACTGCATAATTCCAGATACCTAAATCTCCTCCTAATAATGGGCTTTGTTCAGCAGAAGGGAGAGTGCGTGTGGTAGTGTAGCCAGCCCAACCGCCTAAGATAAACTTAGGACTCAGTTTTAGTGATGCCTCTATACCATAGGCATTACTAGAAGTTGCCAAACTTGAGCCTTCTGGAATTGAGCCTAAAAAACTTTGATTTAAGCGTAAACCATCTGGATTATCGGATAAAGCAGAGCGCAGATTAGCACGATTGCTACCCGCAGTTAGATCGTTATTGTAAGCATTGAGATACGTTAAGCCCACAGTTAAATTTTCTCTAGGCTTGATAGTTAACTGTCCTATAGCCCCGTATGGTCCATTAAACAAACCACCCCCTGGTGTGGGGTTAGCTGGATCACCTGCTAAATATCCTAAGCTTAATTCCAGATTTTCGTTAAAAGTGTGCCTCACGGCTAAACCAGCACCGCCAATTAAGGCATAAATGGGATTACGAGTAGCAAAGTTAGAAAGTGCGCCAGCATCACCATCGCCATCAAAGCCAATATTGACAGTATCAGTAAAGTCATCAGCTGCGCCAGCATTAGCCTCAAGGATTACAGTTGTCTTCTCACCGATAGGGAAACTATATAACAGTGCATCAAGGGCAGCAGTAGTATCACTTTCGGTACTGAAAGTTCCAGCCGTAAACCTGAGATCACCTTCAGGTGTAAATGTAGAAGTACCAGATAATGAGGGTAGGTTAGCTATCTGAAATCTTGTTCTGAGTAAATCTTTACCTGTAAAGCTAGTATCAAAGTCTAAACGAGTCCGAGTTCCTAAAACAGTTACTTTGTCTATTTTGTCGCCTAGAGCATTTTCTCCTGCTGCTACACCTGCAAGCCCAAAGATGACTGTTCCATTTAGCTTAGTCGTAGTTGAAAACTGGCGCTTTTCTATAAATGCAGTACGACTTTCTAAGCTATCTAAGCGCGTCCCTAAAGTTGTCAGTTCAGTTCTAAACTCTTGGGTTAGTCTTTGCACTACCTGAAGGTCATTGTTGCTAATCCCATTTGTATTTGTGCCAGGGCGAGCAATCAAGCTTTCTATTTGTTGAAAACAAGCATTCAAACCAGCAGCAAATTCATAGCGCGACAGTGCGCGGCTACCACGATAAGCACCATCAGGGTATCTCTGCAAACATTTGTATCTTTCTGCAAGGTTCCTGAGAGCTTGATAAGCCCAGTCTGTTGGTCGGACATCGCTTAACTCGGAAACATTGGTTACGGGAACTGTAGGAGCATCAGCATTGTTAGGAACATTTTGTGACAAGATATCTGTAGAAGCTTTAAGATTAGGTTGCTCTGCAACCGTGACTGGGTTGTTGACTGTCGGTTGAGAAGTAATTTCAGCAGTTGCAGGTGCTAGATCACTAACGGCTTGTGGCTCAAGAGCATTAACAGCGATTCTCCTTGGGATGCTCGGCGCGATCGCAGTTGTTGGTTCTTTTGCCGTTTGAAGCTCTCTCGTTGTCGTATATGGCATTTCAGCCGCATTAGCAAACCTATCCGCAGGCATCGCACTAGCTGCTAAAACAACCAAAAATACTCCCAAACTAGCTGGACTACTTAGCAGGGAATTCCAAAAAATTTTAGACACGCTCATTTTCCTCACACCAATATCAGCTTATTTAGAATTTATTGCCTGCCTTGAGCAGTAATGATATTAATTCTTAATAAGCAATGCTAAACTACTCCATATTTAAATAGTTTGTCAACTATTTGCTGAATTCACTATTAAAAAAGTTAAATTTAAATAAAAAACCTGCATCCTTTCTGGTGCAGGAACTACAGGTGTTTTTAGATTAAAAATTTGCTGTGTATTTCTAATTAAGTTTTATCTTTAGTCTTTCTCGTCTATATGCTCGGCAACAGACGTATAAAGGTGGAGGACATGATCATCTTGCAGACGATAAAAAACTTTACGCCCCTGTTTTCTTCTTCCCACGAGTCGCATAGCTTTCAAACACCGCATTTGGTGGGAAACAGCCGACTCGCTCATCTCCAGCATTGCAGCTAAGTCGCAAACACAAAGCTCCTTTACCGCCAACACCGAAACTATCCGCAGACGATTAGCATCTCCTAACAAACTAAAAAACTCTGCCATACGTTGAGATTTTTCTACGCTAAGAATCTGCTCTTTGAGACGTTGGCACTCATCAAGGTCAATCGGATGTGGCGGATGACAATTGAGATTCTCTGCTTTCTGAGGGGAATGGGTTACAACTTGATCAGATGAAAGTTTAGCCGACATTTAATTTCTAAACTTGACAGTACTAAGCTAATACAATTTCCACAACATCGCTCAATCAAGCAAACAACCCCTGCCCAAACCGACAGCCGGAGGGCAGGGCGTGTAATTTTAGGTGCATCCACAGCCACTGTGACCACAGCCTTCCCCATCGGCATGACCATTAGCACAGGGTTGGCTACAGTAGTACTTTTCATCCTTTTCAATTGCTTCACCAATGTTAACAACGCACAGGCAGGAATCGCAGGCGCATTTCATTGAGGTTACGGTTGTCATAATTTTTTCCTAATCAGTTCTTTTTATTACTATAACATCTGAACAGATATTCATGTATTTTTTGTAAAATCTTCTAGAATCGTCTTACAGTAACCGTTGTGAGGGGTGCGAGTGAGAATATTTAGCTAATTAAGAAAAAAAGCTTGCCAATACCAGTTAAATTTGTTATGTTAATTAAGGATAAAAAACACAAGCCCGGATAGCTCAGTTGGTAGAGCAGAGGACTGAAAATCCTCGTGTCGGCAGTTCAATTCTGCCTCCAGGCATCAAAATAAAAGCTTAAACCCCTGATTCCATTATGGTTTTGGGGGTTTTGAGTTTAAGCACTGGGCTGTAGTTATTGGGGTAAGTGGTGTAATTTACACCCAAAGTCTACTAAAAGTCTACTAAAGGTTTATATTTAAAAAACCTATAAAAGTAATAAATACAATAAGCTAGGTATATAGCTTTTTATTCGGGTAAACGTAAATCATTCCTAGCAGAAGCGTAATTCCTGTAAATTATCTCAGCAGAATTACCTACCAATTCTGCTACATCCTTGGCATCTAACCCAGAATCTAGAGCATAGGTGATTAAACTATGTCTACAACTATACGGCTTACGATAAGGGAAGCCTAAGCCTGCTAGTATAGTTTTCCATTCGCGGTTACAGAAATTGTGGGTATTTATCCAAGTACCGTCAGGAGAAGGGAACACTAAATCTTTAGGGTTACAATTTTCTGGCTTAACAGAATGCAGCAAGTTTCTTAGCCGTTCTGTTGTAGGTATACTTCTTTGAGGTTGCGTTTTTAAGCCTGCTTTACATTCTCTACCTTCTTCACTTTCCACTACAGCTTGTTTAAATGTAATAGTTTTTAAATTGGGTGAGATATGTTCCCACTGTAAGGCGATAGCTTCCGAAGGTCTACAACCCGTACAAAAGAGAAACTCCACATAAGGAGCATAGTAAGAGTGCTTAAACTTATCTGTCTTATAACGTTTAAAACAAAATCTGTTGGACTTAAAAGCTTCTATAATAGCCAGTTCTTCCTCTTTACTAAAAGCTTCGATCTTCTTACTTTTAGCAGCTTTAGGTATTTTTATATCCGTTGCCATGCCATTAAAAGGATTGGTACTCATTAAACCTTCTTTAACAGCCCAATTACAACAAGCGGATAGTTGCACCAAAATCTTTTTAGTAGCACCAGGAGTAGTTTGCTTTAAGAGCCAATTCCTTAATTCAATTGCACCTAAAGAATTAGCGTCTGTTGCTCTACCAAGATAATTTTTTACCTTCGTGTAATCTTTTGCAATGGTAGAGGGAGATACACTAGGACGCTTAAAATCGACGTACTTATTCCAAGTGCTTACACATATAGTCTTACGGGCTATTTCTTCTTTGCATTCCTCTAAATCCCGTTTAGCATCAGATGCACTTCTACCTTTTGGTGCTATAGCTAAGTTAGTACTTGATTTCTTGGGCTTATATTTAGCCAGTGTAGGATCGAACTCATTATTTTCTATATCTAAGCTAATTTGTAGGGCAATCCGTTCAGCCTTTTTTAGATCTACAGATTTATTGTAGTCGCCTCCCTTAATAGGGCTAAACTTGTATGTCTTCCCCTCTAACTGAAACTGGATAACGATGTAATCCTTACCATTATTAGTATTTTTTAGAATTTTAATATCTCTCATTTGTAGCTCTCCCATTAGCCTTTCCCCTAATTCTAGAGCCAAAGTCTACTAAAAGTCTACTAAGAGTCCTCTGTAAAAATATTTATTGCGCTACAACCCTTGCACATAAATAGTTTAAACGATTTTCTATATAAAAGTAAAAATCCTCATATCGGCAGTTAAATTTTGCCTAAAATCATTAAAAAAATCAAAAATTCCGATTCCGCCAAAGGTTCAAAATTTTTGATTTTAACCCCTAGAACTTTGTAATTATTTTTTCAATGCCATCTATCAGATACTCTAGAAGTAGCTTTAACCACAGATTGATTTTTTTAGTATTTGTCAGGTGTTAATAATTATTAAAAAGGCATAAGTTGTAATAATATATGGTAACAGTCGTTGTAGTTCTCAATATTCTCATTTCCTTAATTTGCTTGTATGTCGCTTTGCGAATACGCAAATTGCGATCGCGACTAGCAAAAATAGCAGATACCTTAACCAAAGCTGAACGCAATACCCATAAAGTACTCAGCAAGAGTCCAAAAACAATTTCTAAGGGTCAAAGAAGTTTCCACAAGCTTAACGAACGCTATCAACGGTTTGAGCCGCAACTTAAAAAAGTGCAACAAGTCTTGGCTATATTGGGTCTACTACAGAGATTATCGCAAACAAGGTTGAGCGATCGCAAATCTAAAATTCGCAGCAAAATGCCTTAATTCGTCCTGGTGTAAGACCTAGAGTAACTGTGATCAGCAATATGGAGGGGTGGTTTTATGGCTGCTGTCTAATAAAATTGGAATTAAAGATAGAAACCAGAAGATGTCAAAAACAAGTCCTGGATCATTTATTAGCGGCGTGTTGCTGGGAACCGCCATTGGAGCGATAACTGGTTTATTAGTTGCTCCGCGTACAGGTAGAGAAACGCGGCAACTTTTGAAAAAATCTGCTGATGCCCTACCAGAGTTAGCAGAAGATGTATCTACGAGTGTGCAAATACAAGCAGATCGACTCTCAGAGTCGGCACTGCGAAAATGGGATCAAACTCTTAGCCGCTTACAGGAAGCGATCGCCGCAGGAGTTGATGCTACCAAGGTTGAGCGCCAAACACTTAAGCATACTAAACCTGAAGTCCCTGCTGAGTCACGTCCATCGGTTTCTGATTATAAGCTGTAGGCTCGACACTGGTGATTGATCCTCTATTTTGGCTAGGACTGTCCATTTTGCTAGTTGCAGTTAGCTTAACTGCTGTTTTAGTAACAGCGCTGCCAGCTTTGCAAGAATTAGCTCGTGCTGCCCGCAGTGCGGAAAAATTATTTGATACTCTCAGGCGAGAACTTCCGCCTACCTTAGAGTCTATCCGTTTGACTGGTATGGAAATTACAGAGTTGACTGATGAGGTGAATGAGGGTGTTAAAAGTGCAACTCAAGTAGTTAAACAAGTGGATCAAAGTGTGAGTGGTGCTAAAAAGCAGGCTCAAAACTTGCAAACAACTACGAAGAGTGTAGTTGCTGGTGTCAAAGCAGCTTGGAAAGCTTTAAAACGTCCCACTACAGGGCGTAAGTCTGATCGCCTACCACAGTCTCAAAAAAATACTTTCGATTTACGCCGGGGCGGAACAACACTACCAGATATACAGACTGCTAACCGAAGCGATCGCACTGAAACTAAAAGCAAACTTAACCGTAAAGCTTTTAGCTCAGATCCTAATGATGTCTCACCTTATTTGAGAAATCATGAAGATTTGCAACCACTAGACTCAGAAGATTATTTAGGAAACCCCACTACCCAAGACGAGACAGACGAAGAAACAGCACCTTAACTATACTGTTGCGATCGTGTCAGGACTTACGCCTTTTAATGGTGTAAATCCTGATTTAGGTAATCCATAGCACTTAGAAAACTTTCCAGGGCAAACGCATCAAAATTTGGTGCGATCGCTGTTTTTTCGTGGGGTGCGCTCTCAGTTGTCAATTGATTGAGCGTTATGGCAATATAAAGTAAAATGGCAAGTTATTACTAAAAATTACCAGTTGTCGTTATAGCAGTTTTTTGGTAAGAAAGTTTGAGAATAAATAAGTGCTAAAAATGCCGCTGTCTTCCGTGTCTTGCAATTCGACTGCTGGTTTCCAAATATTGCCGTTGTTGCGATCGCGAGTTGTAGGTAATTCATCTTTGCTCAATTCGTCGAAAATTTGATCCATTTGACGACGCAAGATTTCAAGCTCTTGGAATGGTTGCCAACGAATCAGTGCCATAAGTCGATAACCTCCGTAATCAGTAACTTCTAAATGCTGGACTTATCTCGTGTTGAATCAGTTAAGTCTTTAGTTGCTACATCTCTAGAATGCCCAAGCAGTAAGGTTTTGCCTTTCCGGTAAACCGCATACGGTTATGGGAATTTTCCGCCAAAGCATGATCCACAAGGCGACAAAACTACAGGAGATTGATTACAAAAAAAGCGGACAAGATATTAAAAACTTTAAAGTTATGTAGCGGGTATGCAATCTGGGTTCAGCACCTGCGGTAAACTAAGCCTGAATTCTGGTCTTAAATACAAGAGAACACTCGTTTGGAGTTTTTAAGAGATGTCTCATACAGTCAAAATCTACGATACCTGCATTGGTTGCACCCAGTGTGTACGTGCTTGCCCTACTGACGTTCTGGAAATGGTTCCTTGGGATGGCTGTAAGGCAGCGCAAATTGCTTCTTCGCCTCGGACAGAAGACTGTGTAGGTTGCAAGCGGTGTGAAACTGCTTGTCCGACAGACTTCCTCAGCATCCGAGTTTACCTGGGCGCAGAAACAACTCGCAGTATGGGTCTGGCTTACTAATAAAATGGTCAGAATTCCTCTCTAGATACCAAGGGGAGAGAACTAATAGCAAGCGTCCTTAGACGGAGTTATTTGTTTTATTTGCTTATCAATATCCATTTGGTGCAAAGTTATAGAGGAGGCTAATGGCTTCCTCTTTTTTTTTAGTAAAGAATTACACAATATAAAAAAAGGATGATTGACGGATTTTGCGATCGCCATTAGCTTTGAGCAAGTAATTGTAAAATTATCCAGCGTTAAGGGGAAGTAGGTTCTATGTGCGGAATTGTTGGCTATATCGGCACTCAAGCAGCTACGGAAATAATGCTTGCAGGTTTAGAAAAATTAGAGTACCGAGGCTACGATTCTGCGGGAATAGCCTTGGTGTCGGAAGGTGAACTCGATCGCGTTCGTGCTAAAGGTAAGTTGCGTAACCTCAGAGAAAAGTTAGAAATGCAGGCGAATCCAGCGCAGCTAGGTATAGGACACACGCGCTGGGCAACTCATGGTAAACCAGAGGAACATAATGCCCATCCCCATACAGATACGAAAAAACGCATAGCTGTAGTTCAAAATGGGATTATTGAAAATTACCGTGAATTGCGCGATGAACTGAAAAAGCTAGGACACGAATTTCGCTCAGAAACCGATACAGAAGTCATCCCCCACTTAATAGCAGAATTTTTATCCAATCCCCCTGCACCTGCTCATCCTCACATACCTTCGCTGTTGCTAGAAGCGGTGCGCCAAGCTGTGATGAAACTCAAGGGGGCTTTTGCTATAGCAGTTATTTCTGCTGATTTTCCTGATGAGTTGATTGTGGTACGCCAGCAAGCACCTTTAGTTATTGGGTTTGGGCAAGGAGAGTTTTTCTGTGCTTCGGATACTCCGGCAATTGTGCAATATACTCGTGCTGTGTTGCCGTTGGAAAATGGGGAATTAGCTAGACTCACACCTCTAGGAGTAGAAGTTTACAACTTTGCGGGCGATCGCCTCAAGAAAACTCCCCGCACCCTTAACTGGAATCCTATCTTGGTAGAAAAACAAGGTTTCCGTCACTTCATGGTTAAGGAAATTTATGAGCAACCAGGAGTTGTACGGACTTGTTTAGAAGCTTATCTCAATCATCAGTGGAATGCCGATTCTGATCAATCGCCGATTAATTTAGGTTTACCCACAGAACTATATTCTGATCTAGAACATATTCAGATTGTTGCTTGTGGTACAAGTTGGCACGCAGGATTAGTAGGTAAATATTTATTGCAAGAATTAGCGCAAATACCTACAAATATTGAATATGCTTCAGAATTTCGCTATTCTCCACCACCAATAACTGCTAATACTTTAACTATTGGGATTACTCAATCTGGAGAAACAGCAGATACTTTAGCTGCTTTAGCTATGGTAAAAGAGCGTGGTGAAAATCAACCAGTTAAGTTTCAAGCCAAATTATTAGGAATTACCAATCGTGTTGATAGTTCTTTGGCTAGTATTGTGTCTGATTTGATTGATACTAGAGCGGGGATTGAAATTGGGGTTGCTGCTACTAAATCTTTTATTGCTCAATTGATGGCGTTTTATTTCTTGGCTTTAGATTTAGCTTATCATCGGAAAACTTTATCTAATCTTCAAATTGAGGAAATTATTACGGAGTTAAGGCAACTTCCAGCACAAATTGAA
This sequence comes from uncultured cyanobacterium, assembly GCA_963711165.1. Classification (GTDB taxonomy): domain Bacteria; phylum Cyanobacteriota; class Cyanobacteriia; order Cyanobacteriales; family PCC-9333; genus Crinalium. The sequence continues at coordinate 248,000 of CAVQDG010000041.1, forward strand.
ATAATTTTGGAAAGTCAGGAGCGTTATATTGAGGAGTTAGCCCACGAATTTACCGAAACTACAGATTTTATTTTTGTGGGACGTGGGATTAATTATCCAATTGCTTTAGAAGGGGCGTTGAAGCTAAAGGAAATTAGCTATATTCATGCTGAAGGTTATCCTTCTGGAGAACTTAAGCATGGACCAATTGCTTTGTTAGATGTTAAAGTTCCTGTAGTGGCGATCGCAATGCCTGGTAAAGTTTATGAAAAGACTTTATCTAATGCTCAAGAAGCTAAGGCAAGAGATTCTCGCTTGATTGGTGTTACTGTAATGGGCGATAAGGAAGCAGCAGAAACTTTTGATGAGTTGTTACCAGTACCACAAGTTAATGAATTACTTTCTCCGGTTTTAACTGTAATTCCTTTACAATTGTTGTCTTATCATATTGCTGCGCGTCGCGGTTTAGATGTTGACCAGCCAAGGAACCTCGCAAAATCGGTAACGGTGGAATAAATGTTTGTCTATTGCTAGACCTGTTT
>CAVQDG010000042.1:0-189630 GCA_963711165.1 uncultured cyanobacterium
CTACCAACCCGCCCCTACGCAATTTAAAATAATCTTCCCCCCCTCCCCTTAATAAGGGGAGGGGGCAGGGGGGTGGGGTAATCTTTATACCTCACCAAACCTTAACAAACATTTTTTGCTCCGACTTCAAGAAATATAAAAAATCATTACATTCAATAGAATCATCAGGAAACAAAGTAATTAACTCTAAAAATTGAGGTGTTTTTCTCCCCAGTGGTGCGCCAGTAGAACTTTTTACTAACCGTACAACTGGATACATCCGATGCCAAATTCTCCCAATATTTCCCACTTGTCCCGTCACCGAGGTTTTATAAATCGAACCTGCACGAATACCAGCATTTCTTAAAGCTTCACGATAAGGTTTGTGCAACCAACGAATAGCCTCACACTCTTCTGCATCACTCGCTAAACGTCCCCAAACTTGCACTTTTTCGGGATGCCATGCTTCACGCCAAGATGAGGCATATTTATTAGGATTAGGAGTAACCTTTTGCAACAGCATCCAATCTTTTGCCACTTGCTGCACCTTATTAATAAAAGTACCAACATCTTCCAGCTTGCGAACACTGCTATCTTGGGTGAGACAGCGTTCTCCTGTATACTGCCAGTGACAACCAATCAAAGATTTGGGATTTTCACTATCATAATATTCTGGAAAGAATAACCGATGATCTGAACGTCGCCACGACTTCCCAAAACCGCCTAATAACATCGCAAAGCGGCTTAAAGCTTTGATGAATGCTACTAATGTTTTGCGTTCATTTTCCGATAACTTTTGAGTGAGTAACCAACTTAATGAACCTTCTACCTTATAGCTAGGTACAGCCCAGTTACCTTGACCAAATAAATCAATATCTAAAGCAGTGTCACGAAAAGCCATACTGAGTAAGCCTACAGTACCCTGACCATTGACACCACCAAATAAAGTTTCTACTAAACTTTCCGCAGTCTTGGCATCAGTTAAACCGCCAAAGATACGCAACGCATGACCACGCAACGCAGCTTTAAACATATTCGGGCGAAACTCTCCCACGCCATCTAATAACTTAGAAGCTTGCCCTTGTCCTTGGAGTTCCACACGATAAAGAATATCGCCAGTACGCTTTCTTGGCTGTCCGTAACCTGCACTTACACGGCAACCAATACCTGTGGAAAATGCTTGTTCCCAAATTTTCCAGATAGTTTCCCACTCACTTTCGGTTAAAGCTTCTGTACTAGAAATGCCAAATTCTAGTTGTGGTTTATAAAGTGAGATTTGTACGAATGCGCCTGATGATTTGTTGTCCGTTTTAACTTGCCAATCTTGTTGAGGATGAACAATATCAACGAGATTTTCTTGCCAACGAGTATCTGTAGGATAGCCGCCGTGAAAGCGGAGAATTCCTGGCTGAAAATCTCCCCTACTGATATCTTTGCCGCAGTAACGTTGTGCTTGTTCCAAGGTGCAAGCGCGGCGAAAAATCCCTTTCATGCTGCTACCTGGATAAAATGCCCATCCTTTAGCACCAATTACCGGACGAATTACGCCGTCATCTTGTCCACTGTTTGTGATAAAGCGCCAGCTTAATGTATATTTGCGAGTTTGTACTTCTGAGCCAAATTGTGGTGCATCAGGATAAGCTTTTTCTATCCATTCTGAAGCCCAAAGTTGAGCGTCGTTTGTACCGACATATTGCAATTGGCAGCGTCCGGCAGTTTGGGCGCGGAACATTAAGGGAACTTTGCGGGCGACTTCAGGGATGTTGGGCATTGTTCGTCTTGGGTAATTATGAGATTTGTTGTTAAGTTAACAGGTATATAGAAGATGGTTCTTCCAATTAATTAGGTAGGCATAAATAAACCATAATACTTTCCCCAGTCACCAGTCCCCAGTCCCAGTCATCACAACTTTGCGAGGGACAAGGAAAATGGCTGAAATGCTGATAAGTTTGTTGTGTCCCTCGATAGCTTGCTGGGAGAGGGTTTCAGGGATTTTTTGAGGAAGATTTGATTTAGTTGTGGTCACAAATTTAATGTCCCTCGCAAATCGCTTCTAGATGGTATACTGGGTAAAGGTTCTACAACGAACTCTCGCGGCGACTGCGTTAAGTCGCTTTGTTGGAAACATAGCTGTCCCACCCTTATCACGCACCCACTCCTTCAAGGCTCGCGGCGACTGCGTTAAGTCGCTTTGTTGGAAACATACCTAACTCCTGAAGGAGAAAACGGTTCCATAAAGTAACTCGCGGCGACTGCGTTAAGTCGCTTTGTTGGAAACTTAGCTACATTATCTTTATAGACAATAACCTTATTGTTCTCTCGCGGCGACTGCGTTAAGTCGCTTTGTTGGAAACAATTTTCCTTTGAGTTCGCATTCAGAACCGGAAAAGCTCGCGGCGACTGCGTTAAGTCGCTTTGTTGGAAACCTCATTGAGTATCCTACAGCAGTAGAGTTGAAGATAGCACTCGCGGCGACTGCGTTAAGTCGCTTTGTTGGAAACTCTGAATAATGAGGATCTATAACCCCTACTGCATTAACTCTTGCGGCGACTGCATTAAGTCGCTTTGTTGGAAACTTATGACCTGTAAGGTCTTTCATGGCTTCAGCATATTGCTTGCGGCGACTGCATTAAGTCGCTTTGTTGGAAACGAGGGCTTTTTCTGGTGACGGTTTAGGTCTGCGAACTTGCGGCGACTGCATTAAGTCGAGAAACTAAAAACAAAAAGCCGTCAGCTTGTAAATTAATTACTCCTAGCTGACGGCTATTTAATTGCAATCAAATCAAACGTGAAACTTACCCCTTATATCTCTGCGTCCACCACACCATACAATCAGATAATTGTGTTAGTACAGCTAAAGCTACTCGCTGATCTTGTAACTCCAAATTCCACAACTTCTCACTCATACTTTTAACAGAATTTGTATCATCTGCCCTCACAGAATCATTAGGTATTTTCACACCAGCTTTAAGCATGACTTTTACTAACTCATCCCATGTTTGTTTCCAATAAGTTGATTTACTTGGCTCTCTCCTTTGCAAACGTAAATGCTCACCCCAAAATCTTTCTAAGCCATAAGCAACAGCCATCCGCATTTTATAAGCTTGATTGAGAGAATCTTTATCTCTAGTTTTCGCATCTAAAACTAACTTTTGAGCAATCTGATCTAAGCCATAAGAATTCCAAGCCATTATTGATAATCTCCGCCTAAAGTTACATGACAACGACCAAAACCAACAGATTCTAAACCACCAAAATAAAGTTCTTGAGCAGCAGCATCACCAAAAGGTTGCCAACCCTTTTGTTTGACAGCAACCGGAAATACTAAAACACTGCCTTCGGGTAAAGCTTCAACATTAAAAAATGCCCCTTTCTCCGTATCAACTTTTTTCATATCATCGAGTAACTTAACTCGACTTTGACGATACAATGCCATATCGTGCAACATGGCAATATCGTTATCGCCAACCACAACTAAATTACTTACTTGCAAATCAGTTCCAATCGGAATCCAAGCTGATAAATCGGCTTCGTGTTCTATTTCCATAAAGCCTAAATTGAAAAATAGAATCTTGCGCCCAACTCCTACTTGTCGCCCTTGTAAACTTTTTGAGGCTGTATAAGGTGCAGGAATTTCATCAGTAATTCCGGTAATTTGTTTGTAGCGTTTCAGCAATCTAGGGCAAGTCACCCAAACAACAGGTTGCCCTGGACAAAACACTGGTAGCCAAACTAAAGAAGCATATTCAAACTTAACTAAAGCTTCAGTAGTGCCGCCATCTTTTACGCCTTCAATTACATGATGTCCATACCATGTATTAGTTAAACCTGCGTCGGTGGTACGCATATCGGCACGAAAACGACCGCGAATTGAACTACCAGGAATTATGCCTGTTTGTGTAAATTGATCGCGGAAAATTAAACTGAGATTTCCGGTTTCTTCTCCTGCACTTGCGCCAACGTGCAGGGGTGCTAATGCTTCAATAATTCCGTAGGCTTTTAGATACATTTAATTTGCTCCTAAGTTGATCAGATTGCCAATCTACGCTATTTAAAGTTAAAGATTACCCCACCCCAACCCTCCCCTTATCAAGGGGAGGGAGCCGGATTTATGCTTTTTAGGCATGGTTTTTGCCTTCATACTTCCCCCCTTAATAAGGGGGGACTGAGGGGGGTAATTTTTAACTTTTTAAACAATTTCATCTCCCAGATAATTTTGTTTTACCCCACCCCAACCCTCCCCTTATCAAGGGGAGGGAGCCGGATTTATGGTTTTGAGGCATGGTTTTTGCCTTCATGCTTCCCCCCTTAATAAGGGGGGACTGAGGGGGGTAATTTTTAACTTTTGAGGCATGGTTTTTGCTTTCATACTTCCCCCCTTAATAAGGGGGGACTGAGGGGGGTAATTTTTAACTTTTGAGACATAGTTTTTGCCTTCATACTTCCCCCCTTAATAAGGGGGGACTGAGGGGGGTAATCTTTAGCTTTTTAAACAATTCCATCTCCCAACGGCAAAGCTAAACCGCATCCCCAACGTTTAAACGAATAAGCTTCTTTAGGAAACCAAGCATCATCCCAATCTTGCCAAGCTTGATTTATTTGCTGCTTCAAAACATAAACACTTCCAGCAGGTACAGCATAACGTCCGCGTGATAAACGCTTGATTTTACCTTCGCCACCAAAGCGATATCTAAAAGGTGTCGGACGTTCAGTTAAAAATGCTTCTATCTGCCAAACTTTTTCCCAATTATGATGTTGATAAATGCGCGGTTCTCGGTAAGATAAACGATTAGAACCCCAAACAGCAGAGGTAATTAAAGCAAAGCGATCGCCTACTGGTTGACTTAACAATTCTTTGGTAGTATCGTCTAGCGGTACGCATTGCAAATCAATCAAATGTCCCTCGCCACCAAAGCGATACCAACCATCAGCAAGCGGTTGATTAGCCAGGTAAATTAAACAAGTATCGGGATTCATTTGCACAGCGTTTTCTAAAAACAAGCTGCCTAATTCGCTGTCTGCATCAACTTTGCGTTCATCTATTTTTAATCGCGGATGTAAATGCGGCAAATAATCCCAAGGCGGAGTTTCTACTTGTTGAGGTTGCTGCCAATTAACAATAGATACCCAACTATTACCTTTATCAAACTTACCCGTAGGCGATTCCCCTGTAGCGGTTAACCACTGTTGCAATTCGGCATCCCAGTTTAATTTATGCTTGATTTTTCCTTTTTCAATCAAGCTATTAAACGGCGTAGGCACATAAAAGTTTTGCGGTTTATCGTTATATGCCCAAAATGCCCCTGCTAATTGTAAGTTTTGCAGTTCATCTCGATTATAAGTAGCCGCGTACAATCCTGATAAAGTAGTTGCACTAGGGGGAAAGTTAGCGCCGGAACGTCCGACTAAATTCTCTGGGGAAAGAAACCGCCCTGCACTACCATAAAGTAACCCCAATGGTTGAATAATTATTAAGTGCTGGAACATAAATGAAAACCTACTTTAGCAAGGTTAATAATCCAGTTATTGAGAGAGTTGCAGACGTTTTCGCACTCGGAAGCCAAATTACCTAAAATTCCCTTTTTACTGCCAACGTCCCACAAATAAGTTTCTAAATTCGCGCGATTTTCACTACCAAAATAAACTTCAAATAGCGCCAAAGCGACATCAGTTTGATTACCTTGAAATGCGTGGCGAGATTCTAAAGCAGCGACATCATTATATATATGTGTCCAGTTGTGATTGCCACTGCGATCGCAATAACTTGATAATACTGGTTGCAGAAACCACCAGGGACAAGTCCATTCGATATAATTTCCCCCATTAAATAATACCCGCAACGCAATGCGATCGCGTCCCTGGTTTTTCGCAGATTTTTCAGCTTCTCGGCAATGTTGCAAAATATCCCTTTGGGGAACTCCCCCACCTGCCCACACAAAACCCACACTCACAGTAATAGGTTGTTGATGTTGTTGCCACACTTGAGGAAATTGATAAAACCATTGCAAACATTCTGCGGCTGTCAGCTTTGTTTCTGGGGCATTGCGATAAAATACACCTAAAAAATCATCGCCACCTGCATAGATAATTCTGCCATCGCGGTTTTTAGAATAAGGTAATTGCCGTTGTAAGTTTTTCCCCCAATTCATCATCGCGTGGCTGAATTCGTTTAATACATTAGCTTCAGTTTTATCCGAAGTTGCCAAAGATTTTAAGTAATTGCCAATACTATCGCCATCGCCTTGAAACCAACCAGTCCAGCGATTTTCCTCAAAGCGGTTTAAATCGCGGAAAGTTTGGGGAATTTCCACACTCGGAAGCTGATTGGGATTGATGTTTAATTGAGATGCGATCGCATTATAAGTAATCAGCCGTTTAATTAATTCAGGAATACTTAATTGTTCAGTCGGATCAACAAAAGCTTCCCCTAATACATTAGTTTGATTGAGTCGGGTATAAAACTGGCGAATTTCTGGTGTTTGTTCAGTTAAATTAACTTGAGCCGGATTTATACTTTGACTCATTTTAGGATATGCGATCGCATCTGCACCAGATAAAGTTGAGCTTTCTCCCATCCAGTTAATTCCAACCCAATTGCGGGATCTTTTCGTATCATTGAGCTTTTTACGCACATCGCTGATACTTTCCCCCAAATTCCCCTGCGCCCAAAAGAATTCCCAAGCGTGATTTGTCCAGAAATTCCAATCTTTCTGCCATTGGTAATCAGTTTTAATTTGCTGTTCAATCCAATCACGGCAAGTACGAGTTATACTTTTCCAAGCATGGTTAAATGCTTGTGTAGTATCCTCAAGGGAAAACGCACCTTGAATAATAATTTGGTTAGGTGTGCCTTGAGTAAGGTTAATTAAAGCAGGAGAAACAACCTTTAAACCTTGTTTTTCCGCAGCCTCGCAAAGTGCGCGTGCGAGATAGGAAAGAATAAAGGAACTCCCGTATAAATCTCGCAGCTTACGGGATTTTTCAATAAATCCTTGCACTGGTGCAAAGGTGATAGCTGTGTAGATGCAATTAGTCATTGAATCATATTAAATAAGTGTTGCAATTGAATCTGATTTACTATAACTGTGCTATGGAAGAGGGATATTCCAATTAGTTATCGGCTGTGAGTTGAGGAATTACGCACCCAAAGCGCGATCGCAGATAAATGATTTTTGCCTGTTGTGTGGCTGAAAGTTCAATTGCTTATTGTTTTTTTACGTTGCGCGAGTCTGGCGAAATGGCTGAAAATTTGATCAATTTGTAGCCAGAAATTTACTGTCCCGCGCAAATTGGTTCTTGATGGTATACTGGGTAAAGGTTTTAAATGCAACCCTTGCGGCAACTGCATTAAGTTGCTTTGTTGGAAACTCAATAAACACCACCGCCGGAGCGAGGCTTTCACACTTGCGGCAACTGCATTAAGTTGCTTTGTTGGAAACTCCCACTCACACTTGATCTTAATCTTGCGTTCAACCTATTGCGGCGACTGCATTAAGTCGCTTTGTTGGAAATACACTATCGGCAAGCCCGTCAAATTCCTGGTCAATCTCTTGCGGCGACTGCATTAAGTCGCTTTGTTGGAAACTCATACAACCATTGACAATCATCAAATTCAGGGAATATTGCGGCGACTGCATTAAGTCGCTTTGTTGGAAACACCTGGATATTGTTTAAAGGAATTTGTGGGGTACATTGCGGCGACTGCATTAAGTCGCTTTGTTGGAAACGCGCAACTACAACCAAATTCTTCGGAGATGCGATAACTTGCAGCGACTGCATTAAGTCGCTTTGTTGGAAAAGGTGTGACAGCACCAACCGCCCACAGGCTAAAGCCTGGGGCTATACCAACTAAGTCCGCCTGCGCGGACTAACAAAAAATGATTTTAAAGCCTGCCTACGCAGGCTTTGTTTGTATGGTTCCGCACCCTTCAGGGTGTCGGCATCTTATCTGAACTTGACATCACAAGTTCCTTAATTCGCTGCAACAATAAAAGTGGCACAGACCTCGCTTGCCCACATATCCAAGCACCGCAGGTAATCTCTAAATAAGGTTGCTGCTGATGGATAACTTCGCACTCATTTAAAGTGCTATGAATTACCGCCACAGGCGTTAAATTTCCCCTGTCGTGACAAAACTCATGCCAATGTGCGATCGCATCATCATTAGAACTAATAATTAAATAATGAGAACAAGCCTCTAAAATCGGTTGCTTTTCCGGTTGTACCATTCCCCCCACATCAACAATTACCAAAGATTTTTGCCGCCGCAATTGTAAAATAGATTGAGCATGGTAGGGAAAAAACTCCTCAGTTAAATTACCTCTATTTGTCAGCTTAAAATTTTCTTGATTACTAAATACCTCTAAAACATAATTTCCCTCCCCATCCCAATTAGCCCTTTGCAAATACACATTCGGCTCAACCTTCACCAACTCTTGAAACAAAGCATGGGACAATACACTTTTGCCACTATCAGGCGCTCCCACAATCATTAACGCTGGACAGAGAAAATCATTTTGTAATTCTTCCAAAGGAATTACCTGCCCAATTTTCGCTAAACGGCTATGAGTAGCCACAACAACCGCAGAGTGCATACGCGGTTCATAGCAACCCACCCAAGCAGTCGGATGTAACTCATGGATTAAATAACCGTATAACCATACAGGAGCGCGACCAGAAATCACCACACCTCCAGTCGTATCTATTCCCCTTGGCAGTTCCAAATCAGCCAACTCTTCAGGGTAAATAATCCGGTCTTTGCGCGTTAACTCAATAGTTAATAATTGATACTTCAACCCCTGGGGATTTTGATGTGATGAGATAGTAAGGCTGATTCCTGAGTTAAGGGGTTGATTCATAGCACTCCTGGCATTTGTTCGTCTGTGCTATTATGCAACCCCACTAGAATAGGGGTCTTCTAAGCAGCTACGTCTCAGTTTCATCGTCGAACAGTTGAAAGAACAGGAGACACACCAAAATGAGCCAAGAACACTTTGAGGAGATAGATTGTAGACTGGAAGCTTTGGAAACGCAGGTAGCACAGGTCAAGAATCAGTTATCAGGTAACACTAGCTCGATAGCGAGATTGGAGACGCTTGGCTCTGAACTACTCGATATTGCTCAATTACATCAACGGGCGTTACGAATTTCTCAGCAACGAGAGGAAGAGGACAGAGCAGAAATTAGACGAATTTGGGAATATCTACTTGGACAACAACGGAACGGTAATGGGAGTAGGGAGTAGCTAGAAAATCAATAGTGCGATCGCATTCCGGGTCAGTGAGCGAGACGCTCACACTACATATAGCGCAACACGACTTAATTTTCCCGATATGTAGTGCGAGCATCCTGCTCGTGTGTAAGTTTTGCGTAAGTCCTGAAATCAATAGTGCGATCGCATCTATATCAATACAGCAACCGTTCTGAAAATTATCAGAACGGTTTTATAGCAGTCGCCAAGGCAGTTAAAACAAATCTTGGTTATACATCTGCGATCGTTGTGCGTTTCGGGCATTCGCGCAGCATGAATATCTGCTCATGTCAATGACAAATTATTTGTCAAACGGACATCAATTTGTCAATGCGGACAAATAATGTGTCACTGTACAGATAAAGCGGGAGATGGGACTCGAACCCACGACATTCACCTTGGGAAGGTGACGTTCTACCACTGAACTACACCCGCATTTTGCTACTAAAGCAACTTAAGATCTAAATTATATCAGAAATGCACCTAAAATCGGATAGTGATGAGCCGCACATTCAACCCCAATCCCTACTCATCAGCATATCCTGATAAGTACATGATTTCTCAGGATATTGATCTGAATATAGTTTCCATCACTACATTTATTAACACACCAACAAAGCTACAATATCCATTTTCAGGGACTTATAGACTTTTATCTTAAAAATTGTGATAACAAACACAACGCAACGTGATGACTCACAGCAACTTTAATTAAATTTTGTTGCATCCTAAACTTAGCAGCATCTATAAAATCATACCCAATACGACCAAACCAAAAATGTTTAATGCGACCGAGATTCTAATTGATGCCTTTGTTGAGAAGCTTCGGGAAGGTTATAGCCGCACCTACGGCGGATACAAGCACGACTATGAGGACATAATTGCTTGGGCGGGTAGTATGGCAATGGAAAACATTGCTAACAGTGATGCTTTATACCACAACGTCGAACACTCCATCTTAGTAACCTTAGTAGGGCAGGAAGTTTTGCGGGGTAGACATATCCGTGAAGGGGGAGTATCCTGCGAAGACTGGCTGCACTTTATTATTTCTCTGGTATGTCACGATATTGGCTATGTTAAAGGAGTATGTCGCCAAGATAGAGAAAACGAAAGACTGTATTCCACAGGTAAAGATGGAGAAATGATTTCTCTACCTGCTGGAGCTTCAGATGCTAGTTTGACCCCTTATCATGTAGACAGAGCAAAAGAATTTATTGAAGAGCGTTTTGGTGGTCATAAACTAATTGATGCTGAACTAATCAAGCACAATATAGAGTTAACCCGCTTCCCAGTACCGAAAGCTGAGGATCATCAAGATATAATTAATTATCCTGGTTTAGTTAGAGCATCTGACTTGATTGGTCAATTAAGCGATTTGCGTTATCTTAAAAAAATTAGTGCGCTTTTCTATGAATTTGAAGAAACAGGGGTAAATAAAGCTTTAGGCTATCGCCACCCTGGAGATTTACGGCGCAATTATCCTAAATTTTATTGGAATGGAGTACATCCATATCTCAAGAATGCGCTGAATTACTTGGCGCTAACGCAACAAGGTAAACAAATAATTGCTAATCTTTACTCGAATGTGTTTGTGGTAGAACACGAAACTATCGAGGAAGAACGGATGAAACTTATGGAACAGGTTGGCGTTTAATATTATGAATTGGTGGCAGAAACTTAAAAAGAATAACTTGGCTCGTATCGGCGCTTTGTTGCTGTTAGTGTTTTATGTGAGCGTGTTTGCGGCTGATTTTGTAGCACCTTATGATCCATATATTTCTCAAGCAGATGGTTCTTTGCTACCACCGACTAAGATTTATTGGCAAACTCCAGAGGGAAGGTTTATTGGTCCTCACGTTTATCCTACCACGCAAGGTCCGACAATTTTAGAAACGGGCGATCGCCAATTAATTGTTGATAAACAACAACCCTCTCCCTTGCGTTTATTTGTTCAAGGTACTACTTATAATTTATTTCAACTTAAACTGCCACTACCTCAATGGCAAAAAGTTAATTCTACGAAATCTCAGCCTACATCCCAACTTAAATGGGAGGAAGTAGATATCTTTCCAGGTATCCCTTGTAACTGGCATTTATTTGGTACTACTGGCGCTGCTAAATTTAACCTTTTAGGAACTGATGAACAAGCACGCGATCAATTTAGTCGCCTTGCTTATGGTGGTAGAATTAGCCTGAGCATTGGTTTAGTTGGTATTGCGATTTCTTTCCCGTTGGGGATGTTGATTGGGGGGATTTCTGGCTATTTTGGGGGCTGGATAGATGCTGTATTAATGCGCGTCGTAGAAGTGTTGATGACGATTCCCAGTATCTATTTGCTAGTTGCTTTGGCTGCGGTGTTACCCCCTGGATTAACAAGCGCCGAGCGGTTTATGTTGATTGTATTGATTACTTCTTTGATTAGCTGGGCAGGTTTAGCGCGGGTAATTCGGGGACAGGTTTTATCAATCAAGGAGCGAGAATTTGTCCAAGCTGCAAGGGCAATGGGTGCTAAACGGATCTATATTATTATTCGCCACGTTCTCCCCCAGACTGCTAGTTATGTGATTATTTCGGCAACTTTGGCGGTTCCTGGTTTTATTGGAGCAGAATCAGTTTTGAGTTTGATTGGGTTGGGTATTCAGCAACCTGATCCATCTTGGGGGAATATGTTGTCTTTGGCAACGAATGCTTCAATTATCGTGTTACAACCTTGGTTAATTTGGCCACCTGCGTTATTAATTATTCTGACAACTTTGGCTTTTAATATTTTGGGTGATGGTTTACGGGACGCGCTAGACCCTCGGAATTTGCAGCGTTAAGTCATTGGTATCAATTAAATATCCCAGTTTTTGCGCGGATGGGTAGGTGTACAAAAAGATATGTCTAAAATTTCAGCTTTAAGTCAGTCAGGGCTTGAGTTTCAGCGTTTTTTTAGGTTGTTAGCATCCGCGCACCAGTTATATCAAGGCTTTCAGCGATTTGACAGGGTGGAGCAGATGCCTTATAATGAGCGAAAGCTGAGATCCGCGCATCCGTACCTTGAAAACTTTATATTCTAAGGGTTACAGGCTACCGCAGTTTAAAACCTATAAAATCCCTTTTAGGGATTGAAACCAGGAAAGAGGCTCAAAAACACCACTTAATATAATGTTTAAAACCTATAAAATCCCTTTTAGGGATTGAAACTCTCTTAATAATAAATGGCGCAAGCACAAAGCCGGTTTAAAACCTATAAAATCCCTTTTAGGGATTGAAACCTTCTGCTTGCTGATTAAAAATATTTTGCTTTAGTTTAAAACCTATAAAATCCCTTTTAGGGATTGAAACGGCACGTTGGAAGCTTTCTCTAAAGCTAACTGGGATGTTTAAAACCTATAAAATCCCTTTTAGGGATTGAAACATTCACAGAATACCATCTCCTTCCCCTCTCAAGTAGCGTTTAAAACCTATAAAATCCCTTTTAGGGATTGAAACCACCAGCACGACAGCGAGATAGGGCGTATCTTCTCGTTTAAAACCTATAAAATCCCTTTTAGGGATTGAAACTCAATACTTCCTGATGACGCGCTGGTATTAATACGTTTAAAACCTATAAAATCCCTTTTAGGGATTGAAACAACCCATTGTGCATTAGTAGGATTGGGTTGGAATGGTTTAAAACCTATAAAATCCCTTTTAGGGATTGAAACCCTGCCATGTAGCGGGGATTAATTCCCTAGAAGTTTAAAACCTATAAAATCCCTTTTAGGGATTGAAACAAGTGAATACTAAACTAGGGCATATTATTAGTAAGGCTTGTTTAAAACCTATAAAATCCCTTTTAGGGATTGAAACTTATTTAGCGTTAGGGCATCTGGATAAGTTACAGGTTTAAAACCTATAAAATCCCTTTTAGGGATTGAAACGGTATAGATATTTCTTCTTGCGAGTTACTGCAAAAGTTTAAAACCTATAAAATCCCTTTTAGGGATTGAAACCAAAATCATTTTCATCACTTCATTTTTAAGAAGCGGGTTTAAAACCTATAAAATCCCTTTTAGGGATTGAAACTTTATACCCATATTTGAGCAATCGGAAACTCAAAGGTTTAAAACCTATAAAATCCCTTTTAGGGATTGAAACGTGGGCTAAAGAATATACTTATCAGCAATGGGAGAGTTTAAAACCTATAAAATCCCTTTTAGGGATTGAAACGCAACAATTCCTCTAGCAGCAGTAGCAGCAGCGCCAGCAATAGGGTTTAAAACCTATAAAATCCCTTTTAGGGATTGAAACTCGCATTGATGATACGAGCGACGCGGCGTAAGGTTTAAAACCTATAAAATCCCTTTTAGGGATTGAAACGTCGCTTCCCGATATTTGCTTCAGATGCTCTAAATCGTTTAAAACCTATAAAATCCCTTTTAGGGATTGAAACGTAAAAATCTTCCACAACTCACCTCAAGAATTTATAGTTTAAAACCTATAAAATCCCTTTTAGGGATTGAAACTAAGTGTTTTAAAAGTGATTACATTTTTAAAAGAAAGGTTTAAAACCTATAAAATCCCTTTTAGGGATTGAAACGAAACTCTCGACCACGTACTCGCGCTCCCTCTCGCGAGTTTAAAACCTATAAAATCCCTTTTAGGGATTGAAACAATCAAGATAGACGGGGATATAATAACTCCATCTTGTTTAAAACCTATAAAATCCCTTTTAGGGATTGAAACAAGGCAGGGCGCGATTCGGAAACAGATAAATATTTGTTTAAAACCTATAAAATCCCTTTTAGGGATTGAAACTGTGAGGAACTGGTAAAACAGTATATTCGGTTTCTAGTTTAAAACCTATAAAATCCCTTTTAGGGATTGAAACAACGTGGAAGTCTGAGGATGATGCAATAGTTTGGGTTTAAAACCTATAAAATCCCTTTTAGGGATTGAAACGACATCCAGGTAACTACCCACTCAGTTACTTGAAGTTTAAAACCTATAAAATCCCTTTTAGGGATTGAAACGGACTCTGGACAAACTACGGGATAGTTTCATGGGTTTAAAACCTATAAAATCCCTTTTAGGGATTGAAACTTGAGCAGAGATTAATTCATTTTGTGACTGCAGCAGTTTAAAACCTATAAAATCCCTTTTAGGGATTGAAACTCTAATTGGCACGAAACAGCTTGTTGTTTGGTGGGTTTAAAACCTATAAAATCCCTTTTAGGGATTGAAACCTGCAATCGTACTGGAAAAGGACATAGCTGAAGGGTTTAAAACCTATAAAATCCCTTTTAGGGATTGAAACTTACAAGCTCATTCGATGAAAGGGTAGTCATGGGGTTTAAAACCTATAAAATCCCTTTTAGGGATTGAAACCAACTCAGCCTGAATTTGCGGATTGTAATTGATTGTTTAAAACCTATAAAATCCCTTTTAGGGATTGAAACAAATCAAATTGGCTTAACGCACTACTACTAAAAATGGGTTTAAAACCTATAAAATCCCTTTTAGGGATTGAAACAAAACTACCTTCTGCATCGAAAAAACCCGCGACAGTTTAAAACCTATAAAATCCCTTTTAGGGATTGAAACAACTATCTCTTCTATCTGTGAATTCACTTGACTGAGTTTAAAACCTATAAAATCCCTTTTAGGGATTGAAACAACTAAACTCAACTGCTTTCGAGTGAATCCATCCATGTTTAAAACCTATAAAATCCCTTTTAGGGATTGAAACCTGTTAATATTCCAAGTAGTCCCAGAACTGCCTAGATAAGTTTAAAACCTATAAAATCCCTTTTAGGGATTGAAACGTCTAGAAACTGAGACTAAAACTACCTTGAGCTAGTTTAAAACCTATAAAATCCCTTTTAGGGATTGAAACTTTGCGATTTTTTCCGCATAAACGTCATCCTCGAGTTTAAAACCTATAAAATCCCTTTTAGGGATTGAAACCTCGCAAGTCCACCATGATATTGCGCTCCAACCTGAGTTTAAAACCTATAAAATCCCTTTTAGGGATTGAAACCTTTGATGCCGTAGAGACTCTGGCAACCATACAATCTGTTTAAAACCTATAAAATCCCTTTTAGGGATTGAAACGCTGTAATTGACAATACTGAAATTTGATTGCATCGTTTAAAACCTATAAAATCCCTTTTAGGGATTGAAACCCGGCAACATAATCAAGCCCTAACTCATTGATTGGTTTAAAACCTATAAAATCCCTTTTAGGGATTGAAACAGATGTATTGGTTAGCCCGACCATTGCAAGCCCAAGTTTAAAACCTATAAAATCCCTTTTAGGGATTGAAACGATTCAGTTTCCTCGCCAGTCGCTGCAACTACAGGTTTAAAACCTATAAAATCCCTTTTAGGGATTGAAACAAAAGTTTGGTAACAAATTCCCTTTTGATATTTTAGGGTTTAAAACCTATAAAATCCCTTTTAGGGATTGAAACTTATTGATGCTGCTTTGGCTGCAATTGGCGGGGTTTAAAACCTATAAAATCCCTATCAGGGATTGAAACAGACTCAAGCCTTAAGGGATAGAGTGAAGTTCAAGGTTTAAAACCTATAAAATCCCTATCAGGGATTGAAACCCATCAGGACAAGGCATAAACAACTAATAGAAAAAGTTTAAAACCTATAAAATCCCTATCAGGGATTGAAACAGCCAAGATCAGCGTAGAAAGTTTAGCCCAAAGAGTTTAAAACCTATAAAATCCCTATCAGGGATTGAAACCGCACTAGATAGTCTTGAAGAGTATTTTGGGTATCGTTTAAAACCTATAAAATCCCTATCAGGGATTGAAACTTCTTTTGCTAATTCTGTCGAAGTAATATCTGGCTGCGTTTAAAACCTATAAAATCCCTATCAGGGATTGAAACTCAGATATATTCATGGGATTTCGTTGGCGTACACGTTTAAAACCTATAAAATCCCTATCAGGGATTGAAACGCGATTCCTGGGGTTTTTCAGGGATTCCGTACACCGTTTAAAACCTATAAAATCCCTTTTAGGGATTGAAACAACGGGGATATCAATTAAAAAGGATTCCATCATGGTTTAAAACCTATAAAATCCCTTTTAGGGATTGAAACAGCACACTGGTAAGTCTATACATTCGCTCTCGCTTATGCAATCCGATCGCCTCCTGCTTGCTGTTTGTGCATAGCCGCGATCGCATTCTGTTCAATTTCTTGATTTACTTCCCTCTGCGCCAAGTGCATCACAGTCGCTAACGACATTCCCATTAATTTTAGTTCCCACTTTCCGGCTGTTATTCCCTCAGATAAACGCACATCTGCGGTTATTGCTAAACCTCGACTCAGAATATAGGATCTAGCTTTTCTCGCTAATCCTTCATCGCCATAGCCAATATAAGTTACAAAGCTAGAACCATCAGGAGAAATATTAGGAACAACTCTAGATGAAAGATTAACTACAATACTGCCATAATCCGCAGGTCTAGCGCATTCTAGTTGAATTTTCTTCTTACTAACAAATCTAGGGCTTTTTCCTTGAATTTTTACCCAAAGGACATATTGCCATTCTTGAATTGCTTCAATCTCATAGACGCTGACATAGCGATTCAGAGCATTACTGAGATGTTGCGCTACAGTAAAGCAGTTAAACAGACAGCGACTTTGGTTGGTGACAGGGATTCTCTGGCGATCGCTAAATATAAATTGAGTTTGAACCAATGTGGTATTATCCATACTGTAATTATTTGGGTTTCTAAGGCGATCACGGGGTCGCCTTCTTTCGTTTGCCCCGAATTATGTCCTAAATGTGTTAACCGCTACTTTAATAGCCAGTTACAGTTATACTATGCTCTGAGAAAAACTGCACATTTAAGTTAAATTGTCATTAGTGGGCTTCGTAGCTTTAATCAGAATTAGATTTTTTAACGCCAAGGTCGCAAAGGTAAGCGCAAAGGACGCAAAGAATTATATGGACTAATGGTACGAGGAAGATTCAAAATTATTTCACCAATGACCAATGACCAATATCTGTGCTAATTAGCCCAACTAATGCTATTCTGTTTAAACTTCTGATACAGTTGTACCACTTCCCACAGCCTAGCTAATCAGCGCCTATGGTGCATATTAAGCGCGTCGAACTTTCCCACTTCAAATCCTTCGGCGGCACTACCCAGGTTCCTCTGCTACCAGGGTTTACAGTGGTTTCTGGACCTAATGGTTCAGGAAAATCAAATATCCTAGACGCTTTGCTATTTTGCTTAGGACTCGCCAGTTCTAAAGGAATGCGGGCGGAACGTCTTCCTGATTTAGTTAACCACAACCAACCTCATCGCGGAACTGTAGAAGCTAGTGTCACGGTGACATTTGATTTGAGTGATACACCGTCAGCTTTAGCAGAGGAGGGAAGCGGGGGAGAGACAGAAACACCTCAATCTTTAGATTGGAGTGTTACTCGTAGACTGCGGGTTACTCAGCAAGGTAGTTATACCTCGAACTACTACATCAATGGTGAATCTTGCACCTTAACAGAACTTCACGAACAACTAAATAGACTGCGAGTTTATCCCGAAGGCTATAACGTAGTGCTACAAGGGGATGTAACTAGCATTATCTCGATGAACCCCAGGGAACGTAGAGAAATCATTGACGAGTTAGCTGGAGTAGCTGCATTTGACCGTAAAATTGTTCAAGCAAAGGAAACTTTAGAATCTGTTAAGGAACGAGAAGATAGCTGTCGCATTGTTGAAAGAGAATTAATATTACAACGCGATCGCTTATCTCAAGACCGCCTGAAAGCAGAAAAATACCAAAAACTCCGCGCGGAACTGCAAGAAAAACAACAGTGGGAAGCGGTGCTAAAATGGCGATCGCTCCAGCAAAAAGAATGGGAACTAAAAGAACAAATTGCCGCCGGAGATCAAACTAATAATCAACTTACAGAACAATTATCTCAAATCACAGCAGAAATTCAGCAAACAACGGCTGAACTAGATCAACTCAACACTCGCGTTAAAGCATTAGGTGAAGAAGAACTAATTGCTGTACAGTCAAAACTAGCTAATCAACAAGCAGAACAACGCCAACTGCAACGACAACAACAAGAGTTAAATGTATCATTAGAAAATACTAGATCAACGCTTAAACAAACGCAAAGTGAAAGTCAGCAACAGCAGCAAAGATTAGAACAACTTAGTCAAGAACAACAACATCACCAAACGCAAATTACTGTTTTAGAAGAACAAAGAAATGCTGCTCAACAAATAGTACAACAAAGTAGAGAAGCGGCGAGTGCGATCGCATCTGCCTCCGAAGCGTGGGTACAACAACAAACTGCCCTCAGTCGTCAAATTGAAACTATCTTAAAAACAATTGATCCTCAACGTACAGAACAAGCACAACTAAGAGAACGTTATAGTCAATTAGCAGATAAAATAGCCGAACAAAATCATCTTTTACAAACTACTGAACCAGAACTTATTGCTAAACAAACTGATACCAGAGAATTAGAAAAACAATTAGCTAATTGTTCTGATGAAGTTCATGTCATCGCTCAATCTTTAGCAGCAGCAGAACAAGAACTGCAAATTCAACAAGATACTCAAAAACGTCTACTTTCTGAACAAAGAGACAAACAACGCCAACTAGATAAATTAGAAGCGCAAGCGCAAGCACAACAAGAAGCGCAAGGCACATTTGCTACTAAAATATTATTACAGGCAGGATTATATGGAATTTGTGGATTAGTTGCTCAATTAGGTAGAGTTGAACCACGCTATCAACTAGCATTAGAAACTTCCGCAGGTGCGCGTTTAGGTAATTTAGTAGTAGAAGATGATGGTGTAGCAGCAACAGCAATTGAAATATTGAAACAAAGAAAAGCTGGACGCGCGACATTTTTACCTTTAAATAAAATTCAAGCACCAAGATTTTCAGAAACAGCAGCTTTACGTTATGCAAATGGATTTATTAATTACGCGGTTAATTTAGTCGAATGCGAACCTCGTTACCGGAATATTTTTGCTTATGTATTTGGTAGTACAGTTGTATTTGAAAATTTAAATACTGCCCGCGTTCATTTAGGTCAATATCGTATTGTCACCTTAGATGGCGAAATTTTAGAAGCTAGTGGCGCAATGACTGGCGGTAGTAGTAACCAAAAATCTAGCTTACATTTTGGTACAGGCGACGCTAGTGAATCAATTGAAACTATTACTTTAAAAGTGCGACTAGAAGAAATCGAAAGAATCTTAGAACGTTGTGCAGATAAGATTTTTAACCTTTCTATTAAAACAAAACATCTATCTCAAGAATTAAATGAAGCTAAACAACAACGGCGGGAAACTCAATTAATATTTGAACAGTCGCAAAAAGAAATTAAGAATTTAATTGCACAACAAGAACAACTGCGATCGCAATTATCTAAAAATACTCAAGATTTAAACATTGCTCAACAACGTTTGCAAGTTTTAGAGATAGAATTACCTGCAAAAGAAACAGAATTGCAAAGTTTACGCCAAGCTTTAGCAGAGTTAGAAGCATCTCAAACTCATAGCGAATGGCAACAAATTCAAGCCAGAATCAAAGGTGAGGAAGCAGAGTTACAAACGCGAGAAACAGCTTTACGTGCTGCACAGCAAAAGTTACAAGACTTGAAAAATCAACAACAACGTTTAACAGAAAAAATTCAGGAAAGCCAGCAACGCATCGGAGATTTGGAAACGCAACAAAATCAACAACAGAATCAATTAACAATTATCAATGAACAATTAGCAATTATCAGCGATGAAATTGCTGCAAGTCAGGCATCATTTGCAGAATTAGAAGAGAAATTAGGGGTAGAAAAACAAATGCGCGATCGCACTGAACAACAATTGCGATCGCGTCATCTTACCCAACAACAACTAGAATGGCAACTGCAAAAACTCCAAGAAACCCAACAAACCCGCCGTACAGAACTAGCGACAGTTGAACAACAACGCACTGAACAACAAGCGGAATTACCCGATCCTTTGCCCACAGTACCAGATAACGAAGAAACGCGAAACTTAGCGGATTTACAAGTGCAAATGCGATCGCTTGCTAAACGTCTGCAAGCAATGGAACCCGTTAATATGCTCGCGCTAGAAGAATACGAACGTACCCAAACCCGCCTTTCTGAACTAACAGAAAAACTAACAACTTTAGAAGCAGAACGTACCGAACTACTATTAAGAATTGAAAACTTTACTACCTTACGGCTACACGCTTTTAAAGAAGCATTCGACGCAGTTAATGAAAACTTCCAAACAATATTTGCCACACTTTCTGATGGTGATGGCTACCTACAACTCGATGATTCTGAAGACCCCTTTAATGGTGGCTTAAACTTAGTTGCACACCCCAAAGGTAAACCAGTACAGCGACTTGCTTCGATGTCAGGGGGAGAAAAATCCCTCACAGCACTAAGCTTTATCTTTGCCTTACAACGCTATCGTCCCTCACCATTTTATGCCTTTGATGAAGTCGATATGTTTCTTGATGGGGCAAACGTAGAACGACTATCGAGAATGATTAAACAGCAAGCACAACAAGCGCAATTTATTGTTGTGAGTCTCAGACGACCGATGATTGAATCAGCAGAGCGTACTATCGGTGTTACCCAGGCGCGAGGAGCATACACTCAAGTTTTGGGGATTAAACTGTAGCCTCACCCTTGTTATTTCAGGCTTAATTAGCTATCTTGAAATTAATATTTAGTGAAATTAGTAAGCCAGATGAATACTAATATAAAAAGAACACCTCTAACTAAAGATATACCTCTTTATGAGCAAGATTATAACCTGTGGATTGAGACAACAATCAATCAAATTAAACAGTATAATTTTGAATCAGTTGATTGGGATAATGTGTTAGAGGAGCTAGAAAGTTTGGGAAAATCAGATAAGCGAGAATTAAGAAATCGGTTAACCGTTTTAATCGAACATCTTTTAAAACTTGCTTATTGGGAAGCTGAGAGAGAAGCTAATGCGAGAGGTTGGAAAAACACAATTAAAGAACAGCGACGGCAAATAAAAATATTACTGAACGACAGTCCTAGCCTTAAACCATATCTATTAGAAAAATTTTCAGAATGTTATGCGGACGCAATAGAAGACGCAGCCGATAATACTGGTTTATCAATTGATACTTTCCCGTCAGAATCTTTATTTAGTTTAGAAGAAGCTTTGAATCCTCATTACTTACCAATTCATTAAAAAAAGTTGTACAGTTTGGACTAAATATGTGCAGGACTTACACGCGAGCAAGATGCTCGCACTACATATCAGATAATATTAAGTCGTGTTGCGCTATATATAGTGTGAGCGTCTCGCTCACTGACCTAGAATGCGTAAGTCCTGATGTGTAATATCTGCTATTGGTTCCTGAAATGAGCATGAACCAAAAGAACGGAAGAACTGCCGACTTTTCTCTATGTCTAAAATGCTGAGTTGCTGCTGTTGCCAAGTAATATTATCTGATTGAAATTGAAAAGAATTTATTGATGTTTCTTCAAGTAAGTTTAGTGCTTGTTGCTGGGTGATTTTTTCTGTGTAAATAAATGCTGCTAAGATGGTGACGTTTAAAAAGCCGTGCATTGTTGCTAGTTGGCTATCTGGTTCGTATGTTAGGCGATATTTTCCTGGTAATAGATGATGCAAACCTGCTGTTGCTTTGAAGGGAAGTTGAGCCTCTGCAAATGCAAAGATATATTTACTAAGTTGATTAGTGGTAGGAAATGCTTCGGCGGTAATGCCTCCGGTTCTGATTTTAGCGGCAATGGGGGAATTTTTTAAAATTGTGAGATATGCTGGCAAGTCGGCATTAAAGGGAATTTCGCAAAAAGCTTCCACTGAGTTAGGCAGATGAGGAATAATTTTTTCTATTTCTGTAGGTGGTAGAGGGGGAAATTCCAGGGATGCGATAGCGCAAGCGCGCCGCAAGGCGATCGCAATTCTACCCCGCTCTTGCCACAATTTAACTTGCTCTAACTCTAATTGCCAATCTTGAGAAAGAATTAGGCTTAAAGACCACTGTTGCGCTTTTTCCTCGGTTAAGGCTAATTTTGCTAATATTTCCTCAAATTCGGGCAACCGTGATGCTGGTAGTATAAAGCGACCTAACATCCAATTATAGCGATCGCACAGGTATTGCGCGTAATTGGCGATCGCTTCCGCCATCGTCAGTTTAGCTGGTGGGAACAACCCCGCATAATCTACTACTGAATCTAACAGCACTTTTAACGATGCCAACATCAGGTATATTACCTCCCTCTACAGTTATTAGCGATCACTTACCAGTTAAGTTGCACTATCTCATTACTTGTCGTTACCTAATAAAAGAATCTATAATTGTATTATGAATTAATTATCAATGGTTAAGTTTAGAATTTGTCATTTAGAAGACAATTTTATCTGCTTGGTTAGCAGTATCTTAGAGTCGTCTTTACTCCGGCTATTTTTTTTATTATAGCCAGATTAATTGCTATCGCAATCAAGGCTTTAACTGTCCAAAACAAAGTTTTTGCGTTAGCATAATTGGTTGTTTAAATTTAGCTGGTTATTTAGTAATGCCTGTAATTACCCTCCTTTTTTAGTATGAGTTTACGAACCCTGCTGATAATTTATGCTCTAGATTTATAAATTTTCCTAAGTTTTTTATTAACTTATTTTAAACTCACTAAGTTAAGCTATTTAGTAAATTGATTAAACCTATCTTTAGGGGGATGCTTAAAAAAACATATATCTTTCTCAAGATGGTCTTTGATAATTAACAAAAAGATGTAATACATAGTTATAGGCATTCATTTCAATAGTTAATTATTCTTTAAATGTATATAAAGTAAGGAAAAAATGACTGTATCTCCACTTAAACAACCCACTCATCATAATTTTTCCAACAGTTTTACAGCAAAAGAAACTGTTGAAAGTAAGCAGTTAAGGAGTGATTTATTCCCCATACACCGATTCGATCATCTAGAGTTTTATGTTGGCAATGCCAAACAAGCAGCTATTTTTTATGAAAAGTGTTTTGGGTTCACCAATACTGCTTACCGAGGTTTAGAAACAGGTAGTCGAGAAATCGCCTCTTATGTAATGGAGCAAGGGGATATCCGGTTTGTATTAAGTACAGCCATGAATTCAGAGCATCCGATAGCTCAGAGTGTACAGAAACATGGGGATGCGATCGCAGTTATTGCTCTAGAAGTACCCGATGCTGTTGCTGCTTACCAAGAGTCAACCAAACGGGGTGCGGTTAGTGCTATTTCTCCCACCGAAGAAGAAGACGAATCAGGTATACTGCGTTACTCAGCAATTCATGTCTACGGTGATGTTTTAATTAAATTTGTTGAGCGTAATAATTACTCTGGCGTATTTGCTCCAGCCTTCCAACGTCGGTATAAAGTAATCGCTAACAACAATAAAATAGGATTAAAGCACATCGATCACATTGTCGGCAATGTAGAAATGGGCGCAATGGATAAATGGGTGCGCTTCTTTGAAGAAACAATGGGTTTTAATGTCTTAGCGCACTTTGACCAAAAAGCTATTTCTACAGAGTATTCCGCCTTAGCATCTAAAGTAATGAAAAATGGCACAGGTAGAATTAAACTACCAATTAATGAGCCAGCAAATGGTAAATGTAAATCCCAGATAACAGAATATCTGGAATATAATCATGCCCCAGGCGTACAACACATTGCTTTAGCAACTGACAACATTATCGAAACAGTTACGAAACTCAGAGCAGCAGGCGTAGAATTTTTGAACGTACCGCCGAGTTATTACCAAGCATTAGAAACAAGGGTAGGAAAAATCAATGAGCCAATTGATAAATTAGCAGAATTAGGCATATTAGTTGATCGAGATGAAGAAGGGTATTTACTGCAAATATTTACCCAAACAGTACAAGATAGACCAACCGTATTCTTTGAAATTATCGAACGACATGGCGCACAAGGCTTCGGTGAAGGTAACTTTAAAGCTTTATTTGTAGCACTCGAACAAGAACAAGCAAGACGAGGCAATTTATAAAGGCAATAGGGAACAGCTATTAACAGTTACCAGTTACCAGTTACCAGTTACCAATCAACTAAATGTGCAGAGGCGCACAGGAGAGGTCTATACACTATCAACTATCAACTGTTAAATACTCTCTCTTCCTTGGCGCTCTTTGCGTCTTGGCGGTTATTTAAAAAGGGGGAAAAGCATGAGTTACTACTACAAATTGGGCAACATTCCACCCAAAAGACACACCCAATTTAGACAAGCAAACGGTTCTTTGTATCACGAAGAACTAATGGGAATTCATGGCTTCTCAGGAATTCAATCCCTGCTTTATCATTTGCATCCCCCTACTAAAATAGCCAAGATATTATTTGAGAAAAAGATAGAAATTGCATATATAGAACAAGGTGGTTTACGCCCTCATCATATACCTACAGCTAGTGTAGTTGAAGGAGGGGATGCGATCGCATCGCGTCTCCCCCTCATGGCTAACTCTGATGTCTGTATCTATATTGCGCGACCTACCGAACCAATGCAATATTGGTATCGTTTTGCTCAAGGAGATGAAATTATTTTCATCCACGACGGTACGGGTATATTAGAAAGTCAGTATGGAATTATCCGTTATCACCCTGGAGATTATTTAGTAATTCCGACAGGAGTAGTGTGGCGCATTCTTCCTGATACAAACGTAGGACAAAGAATGCTAGTAATTGAATCCTACGGACATATAGAACCACCACAACGCTACATCAATCGTTACGGTCAATTTTTAGAGCATTCTCCCTATAACGAGCGAGATATTCGCCCACCAGAAGAATTAATTACCTACGATCAAACAGGTGAATTTGAGGTGCGCGTTAAAGCAAGAAATCACATTACGAGTTTCTTATATCGCCACCATCCATTAGACGTTGTAGGGTGGGATGGTCATCTTTGGCCCTTTGCCTTTAACATAGCAGATTTTGAACCGATAACAGGACGAATTCATCAACCCCCACCTGTGCATCAAACTTTTAATGCTCCAGGGTTTGTTATTTGTTCTTTTGTCCCACGATTATTAGATTATCATCCTGCGGGAATTCCTTCACCATATAACCATTCCAATGTTGATTCTGATGAGATGATTTATTACGTTGAAGGTAATTTTATCTCACGTAAAGGGATAGAGCGATCGTCAATAACAGTTCATCCTAGCGGTATTCCTCATGGCCCCCACCCTGGAATGTATGAAGGGTCACTTGGTAAGGAAAAAACTGATGAGTTGGCTGTGATGGTTGATACTTTCCATCCCTTGAAATTGACGCAAAATGCTGTTTCTTTGGAGGACAAAGATTATGTATATAGTTGGCTTGCTTAGGTTATTTATTTTGAATTAAACCGCAGATAAACGCAGATGATTTATAAAATTTACTCTTGTTGTGTAAAAGTTGATTTTAATTATTAACTCTTCACCCCTCACTTTATTTAATATCGGAGCAGTGTTATGTCTCAAGTTATATCAGTAACTCCCCATGTCACTATTTCTGACCGCATTTCAAAACGTTTGCAGCAAGGCGAATTAACTCAAAAGCAAGTAGTAGAATTTCAAGAGTTTTTGGGTGAAGTTGAAAATAAATTCTTTCAGCACCCAGTTATTACTAACAATGTTTATACCCGTTGGTTTAGTCAAGGTACTGCTACTGATGAAGAATTACGGCACTTTATCAAGCAATTTTCAGTATTCTCTAATCAGTTTTTATTAGCTGCTTTAGCCAAAACTATTAATGCCTCCACCTTACAACAGTCGCGTGCTAGTAGAGAAATTTTGCTCAATGAATTAGGGGTAATTTATCGCAAAATTGGGCAAAAAATAGGTGGTAATGCTGCCCAAACAGAGGATGAAAAAGATTTAGAAGGCGATCCAGAATTAGTGAGTATTGAAGGTACTGTAGATGGTGGAATTTGTCGTTTCAAAGCGGCTCATTTTGAATGGTTGATTGGAGTTGCAGAAGGATTGGGACTAAGTTATGCAGATATAGGTAAGCGCAAACATGGTCGTCCAACTACATTGCACTTCTGCGATGAGTTAATTCGCCTTTATGGTAGCGACGATCCTGTAATTGCTGAAGGTGCTAGTTTTGCGGTGGAAAATTGGGCTGCTGCTGGCTTTTGGCAAGAATTAGAAGAAGGTTTGCTAAGAATAAAACAGTCAAGACATCCGCAACTACGATTAGCTTTCTTTACTTGGCATAATCGCGTTGAGGGACAACACGCGGGACATACTTTAGAAGAATTAGAAGAGGTTTATTTCCATGCAGACTTTGACCGCGATAAGTTTATGCAAGGAGGGGAGGAAATATTAGATGCGATCGCAGTTTTCTGGAATGGACTTAATAGCGATCGCCTTAAACATTAACAATCTCACTCTTGCTCAGTCCAATCTAACACGGTGTCAGATGGCTCATTAATAGAAATTTTTGATGCTTCTAGCTTTTGGCGAATTGCTGCTTGAACTTTTTCATCAAAATCAGGATCATTGGGACTTGCAATAATCCTGCGCGGACGTTGATTAATTCTGTCTAAATATGCTTGAAAAGCAGCTTGATCCCCGCGATGCTTGAGAAAATACTGCTTCAATTCAGCATCAGACATGGCATCGTAATTAATTCGGCTCATTAGATAACTCCCCATTGGGTAAAATTAAAAATTCAAGCTCTTCTTCATACCCAGCTAAGACATATACATTACCAGTTCGGTTATCAACGCAAATTAGGTGTATGGGCTGAAGCATGATATAGGTAAGTTGATAGCTAATACGATACAGACTTGCTAGTTGAGCAGCAGTTGGCATTTTAGTGAGTTCTCATTTATCTGTTCGCGGTGTTCTTCACAGAGATACTGCTTCAGTAGCAATTGAATTTCTTGCTTTTCCTCAGTAGAAATCAGTTACAAGCGGAATTGGTTCAGCCGCTTGATGATATTATAATTAGAATTTGCGATCGCACTCATCCTTTAACCAAAGCTGCCGCATGATGAGCAAAATGATCGCTCATAAATGATGCAATAAAGTAATAACTGTGATCGTAACTAGGTTGTTTACGCAAAGTAATAGGATAATTTACCTCTGCACAAGCTTGAGCAAAAACATCAGGTTGCAATTGTTCGCCGAGAAATTGATCCGCATCCCCTTGATCAATCAAAATTGGTAATCGCTCTTGAGCAGATTTAACTAGATTAATCGGATCGTAAGCTAACCAGTCAGATTGATTTTCACCTAAATAATTCTGAAACGCTTTTTGTCCCCAAGGAACTTGGCAAGGATTAACAATCGGCGCAAAAGCAGAGACACTTTTAAACATACCTGGATTTTTCAGTGCGATCGCACAAGCACCATATCCACCCATTGAATGCCCAAAAATTCCCTGAACTCCTGGCACTACAGCAAAGTTTGCAGAGATTACTTCAGGTAATTCTGATACTACATAATCATACATTCTATAATGCTTTGCCCAAGGCATCTGTGTTGCATTCAGATAAAATCCTGCACCAGTTCCTAAGTCCCAACTATCGTCTTCACCAGGAAGATTACAACCGCGTGGACTGGTATCAGGCGCAACCACAATTAAACCGTACTGAGCCGCAAATTGTTGTGAACCTGCCTTATTGATGAAATTTTGTTCTGTGCAAGTTAAGCCACTTAACCAATAAAGAGTTGGACAAGGTTGCATTTCAGCTTGAGGTGGCAGATATACGCCGAAATTCATCTCACAGTTAAGTACGGCGGAGTAATGACGATAAACAAATTGCCAGCCACCAAAACTCCGGTTACGGCTTACTAATTTCAGGTTGGTTGGGACGGCTTGACTCATAAGTAATGCTCAATCACGACTAGAGAACCACAGGACAGTGTGCGTACAGAAGCATATTACTCAATTGAGTCTACTATTATTATCCTGTGTGAATTTAATTGTTAATTGTTTATTTTGCTCTATAATTGACTTGCTTGTTGGATTATTGATAAATAATTTTAGTAAAACTAGCTATTATGTTAGAACAACATACATATGATTGGATTAAAGAACAGGTTGACGAAATTGCTATTGAACGCTCTGTGCAAAGGAATCGGGCATTTCCAACATGGTGTCTTTTGTTTGTTCATCAACTAGATAGTGATGAGGCGTTTAGAAGAAGTGATACTTTACGAGGTAAAGGAGGTGGTGATGGAGGTTTAGATGGTTGGTACCAAAGTGTGGACACTAAAGAGTTTCATCTTTGGCAATGTAAATGGACTGATGAGTATGATAAAGATTTCGGCAAAGAGCCAGCTACAGAATTAAGGGATGCTTTAGAAAATTTACTTGATAGTGAAAAAGCTAAAGATTATGGACAAAAATTCCAGTCTGTATCAAGACACTTATTACTATCTTTGGAACATGGCTATAAAGTTGTTTTAGACATTGGCATCGCTGGTTTAATGAACCAGCAAGCAAAAACTAAATTGGACAAGATGATCAAGTCCTTTAAATCAGATAAAAAGCTAGAGTTAAATTATGAAATATGGGATTTAAAGAGATTTCAGCAGGAATATGAAGATCATCATCCTAGTTCTGAAACTCTCGAAAATCAAACTCATGGCTTTAAACTTCAAAGTACAGAAATTATTTATATGGATTCTAACGATCCTACTCTGCCTGAAGGGTGGGAAGTTGTAGTTGCAAGCCTTAATGGAGAGTCATTAGGATGTTTAGCAGAAGATTTAGGATCAAAATTATTTGGTTTGAATGTTAGATTTGCTTTAGGATTAAATAAAAGGATTAAAAGTATTTGGGAATCATTAGTTGATGAAGTAGATTCTCAGTATTTTTGGTTATACAATAATGGTTTAACTATTCTCTGTGATAATTTTCAAGTTGAAAAAGACGAAAGTAACAAACCTATCCAAATTCAAATAACTAATCCACAAGTTGTTAATGGATGTCAAACTGTTACAGCTTTTAAGAAAAAAATTGGTAGCTATTCAAGTAAACCTTCAGTATTAGCTAGAATTATTAAGCCACCTAGCAACTAGAAAGGTAAAGAAAAGGCTAATTTAATAGCAGAAAAGACAAATAGCCAAAATCCTGTTTTATCTCGCGACTTGCGTAGTAATGATGAAGTTCAAAAGAAGTTACAAAAGGCATTTGATCAACTTAATTCTCCTTATTTTTATGAAAGGAAAAGAGGAGAGTGGGGAACTTTAGGAAATCATAGACAACGCAAGTATAAGGATAAAGAAACCTCGTTTTGTAGACGGCTAGATATAGAATATGTTGGTCAAGCTTGGAGAATGGTGGCAGGAGAGCCAGCTTTATCTATTACTCAGAAAAGAGATTTATTTGATGATGAAGATATCTATTCTGATGTTTTTCATCCGCGACGTTCACCACAACAATTCCTTGTCGCTGCCTTATTAAGAATAAAATATGAAGAGTTCTGGCATGGTAATAACCTTGATGGTATTCGTAGCACTTGTGGTTCATATTTGACTGATCCTATCCTGAGACGCATGATTAATGTTAAAGGATTAGTAGTTGCTCATTCTGTAGCTTTAACTTGTAAAGCTTTGAAAAAAGGAGAAAATTTAGAATTAGAGGATGCAAAAACAGGACTAAAACTTCTTGAAGATTTTGAAACTAAGCTAAAACCCTGGAATAGGCTCTTAGCAAAAGCTTTCCATGAATTATTGCAAGCAGTAGAAAAAGATGAAGAATCTATTGGACTGAAAAAAAGTTTGGAAAAGTCTGATGGTTCAGCCTTGGAGCGATTGTGGGCAAGTATTGAAGCATCTGCTAGCGTCTTTTTACTAGAAGAAAATAAATCTATTAGAGATATCTTAGTCTTATATAAATAAGACTGATAAAACACATTTTTAACCTGTGCAATAGTAGCATAACACTGGTTTTTATTCGTCAAAATAAGTTTTTGCTTTTTTCGGGAAATTCACCAAACTAACTACCGAATAACCCTCTATTGTTTTAAGGGTAACGCGGAAGATTACTTCTAGTATTTAGGTATTGTGTTGTGCTATTTGAGAGAGCTTTGATCTTAAATATTGAACATCTCCAGGTGGCGCTATCAATGTACTTTCTGCATTTTTGACTCTGATAAAATGTTCTTGTAAAGCTGACTGTCGCACAGATTCATGCTCCTGCCCTAATTGTTCTAAAGCAAAGTCTAGTAACTCCTCATTGGTAAGTTGCTGCAACGGGTTTCTAATATTCTCAGACATATCTTCTATCTCCATTAGGATCGATGTAAATAATCATCCGTTGGTTGGGAAATTCTCTAGGCTGGATAACAATACATAATTCTCTATTCGGTAGCAAATCCACTAGCCGAATGTAACACCTCAATTGTGCAGTTAACTCGCGGGCAATTAAATATAATTCTCTCAGTTGGTCTGGAGTTGGCTCCATGTTGATGTTGTTGAGCTTACAAACTTACTATACTGCGGTTTTATAACTCCTTACCTCTTATCTTAATTCCAGGCGATCGCTCTTGTTGATTAAAATAGTGCTTAATAGTCAAATAACAGGATGAATTCTAATGACTGACTTATTGACTCGTATTACCCAAACTCCAGGTCAATGTGGCGATCGCCCTTGTATTCGAGGGATGAGAATTCGAGTAAGCGACATTCTAGAAATGCTTGCTGAAAACGTCAGTGTGGCTGAAATTTTGAATGATTTCCCCGATCTAGAATCTGAAGATATCAGTGCGTGTTTACTGTTTGCTGCAAAACGCACTGATTTTCCTCGGCTGACAGCATGAAGATTTGGATTGATGCTCAGTTACCACCGACGCTGGCTAATTGGCTAGTAGATACTTTTGGTTTAGATGCTTCGTCACTGCGGGATATTGGACTACGAGACGCTCAGGATTTTGAGATTTTTCAGGCAGCAAGAACAGCTAATGCTGTAATCATAACCAAAGATAGTGACTTTGTTGATTTGGTTTGTCGCTTAGGAATACCGCCGCAAATTTTATGGTTGACTTGTGGTAATGTTACGAATCGCAACTTGCAAAAACTCCTCACAATTACTTTGCCTGATGCGTTAGAAAGATTACGGCAGGGTGAGATGATTGTGGAAATTAGCGATAGCCCATGAGCGATCGCATTTATCACTCCATCCCAAATGCTTTGGCTTAGGCGCAGCGAAGCCTGCCGAAGGCTTCGCACATAACTCAATCGAAGTTAAGCACAAACTTTTTTCACGCTGGGAAGTTGATTAACTTCATTCCACCAAATATTTATGTCAGGAGTATCAGCAGTAATTGCCTCAAACTCTGGTGTATTGGAGAGGTAGATGAAAATTGGAATTAAATAGAAATCTGCAATAGTCAATTGGCTACCTAGCAGATATGGGCTACCGATGTCAGCGATTCAATTGCTTCTAAGGCTGCTTTTCCAGGTGCAACAGCATTTTTCACTGCATCCTCATCTGTTTTTCCGCCCTGAGTTGGCACAATTAGACGCTGAATTACAATTGTTCTGATAGCATTTGGATAGAAATAACTATCAATAATCGCCATAATTTGCCGCATCCGTGCTTTAGATAACGGATCGGACGGGCTAAACTTGTCATTGGCTACAACAGTATCTAGATACTCGGTAATCGCAGCCGTTTCATAAATAAATTCCCCATCTGCTTCCAACGTTGGGACTTTACCAAAAGGATTTTTAGCTAAGTATTCGGCTGAATTATTTTCACCATTGAGAATACCAACGTCTTTGAGGCTATAGTCTGTACCTGCTTCCTCAAGCAACAACCGCACAGTACGAACATAAGTACTGATAGGAGTGCCGTGAATAGTAATATTTGTCATTATCTGTCAATTTCCAATACTATTGGGCAACAGTGACAAGAATACTTCGTTAGTAATGCGATCGCACTACTCTAGTAGGGGGAAAACTGACGAATACTCTATTTTAGTTAGACAAAATTCAAAACTTGAAGTGCCATTGTGAATAATTAACGCCAGAAAAAGCAGTTTAGCCAGACACCAACGAAGTTTTATACTTCATCAGATTCCTGATTTCCAATAGTTTGTTGTGCAGCGTGTCGGATGTGGAGAATGCGAACTGTAGCCACTTCATTACTCTCAATAATAGTAAAAAGAATACGATATGAATTACGACCTCTACCGTAAATAAGTTGGCGAATTTCTTGACTGAAATACTTGTTTTCTCTTGCTAAAGGGCAACGCTTAGGCATTTCCGACAAAGATTCTATTGCCTTCAGCAATCCTTCATACCACTGTCTTGCTTGCTCTGGCGAGGTAATTCGGGACAGAAAAAGGAATGCACTATCTCCCTCTGCTTCTGCCACACTAGAAATCTCAATGCGATAACTCATAAATCAATTGGCAGGTTGTACTTGCGACGTTGTTCTTCAGCAAAATCCTGAAATGAACGGAAACTGCCTGCTTCAAAAGCATCTAACCCACGTTGAATACCTGCAATAGCTTCTTCTGAGTCTTGTAACTCCCATTTTAAAATCCTCGCTAGCAATTCAGCAGCAACAAGACTAACATCTTGCCCTTGTTGTGCCGCTTTTTCACGGAGTTGCGCTTCAACTCTGGACTAAGAGAAATAACTATAGCCATATAAACTTTTTTCTTGCAGTTACCCCTGTCTGTGTTGGTGATCCTAGCAAACCAACTATTATTTAACAATTTTAGGACTTACGCAAGTCCCCCTTTTTAAGGGGGATTTAGGGGGATCTGCAACGACTGAAACGTTGATTTTAGCGTTAATGATGCGTAAGTCCTGAATTTCTTTTTAAGGTGTGACTGTAAGCATAACTTTGTCGAAAGACAAAAATTACACTTTAAGCCACACTAATGATCAAAATCCCAGATTTAACTTTCTTGCTGACGCTTACTTATATAAGTACAAATACCTCTTTGCGACGACTTAATAAAATCACATATCTCACTCACCAGTGGCGAGTCAAATTCCTCCTCTAACCTTGCTACAGCTTTTGGTAAAGTCAACTTAGATTGATACAAAACTTTAAAAGCTCGTTTAAGCGTTAATCGCTCCTCAGAACTTAATCCGGCGCGTTGCATTCCCACAACATTAAGACCCATAATTTTATTGAGGCTAACGCTGCGAGTTGTACAAAATGGCAGTACATCTTTATGTACCGCACATCCTCCCGACATCATCGCAAGTCTACCGATGCGAGTAAACTGATGTATCAAGCAGTTACCACTTATAAAAGCTTGATCTCCTACTTGAACATATCCAGCTAGTAGTGCGCCATTAGCAATAATTACTCTATTACCTACCTGGACATTATGTGCTAAATGGCTAAAAGCCATCAGTAAGCAATTATTACCCACACTTGTAACTGTGCCTAACTTAGTGCCACGATGAATTGTGACTCCTTCGCGGATTACACAATTTTCACCAATTTTGACAAAGCTTTGTTCATCTTTATATGCCAAATCCTGTGGTAAGTCTCCTAGCACAGCACCAGCATGAACCCGACAACCTTTCCCTAATGATGTGTAAGGCAGAATAGTAACGTGGGATTAATTACACAACCGTCTCCAATCTCGACATTGTTATCAATGTAGGAAAAAGCCCCAATTGTCACGTCTTTTCCTAGCTTGACACCATCTGCAATCACGGCAGTCGGGTGTATATTCATTTAAAATCCTCCCCGGGTGATATATTACTCAAAATTATAAAAATTCTTTCTTAAGATAGGCGCTAATTACAAGCTATTCTTCAGTATTTATCAGACTATGAACTACCTAAAAACTGTACCTTCCTGTTATCTGTTGCCTACTCTGTGTTTCTTAGTATTAGATCAAACTAGATTTTCAGTGGTGTATGTAGTTAGTTATTGCTCAATCAAGACAAGAAATTAACAAAATACTAAAGCAATTTTTTTTATAACGACTATAAATCAATTTTTTTTAGTAAATAGTTTTGTAAGCCTAGTAAGCAAGAAAAATATATACCACTAAGGGTGTAACATTTTTGCATAATCTCAAGTTTTTCTGTCCCTTCAGTGATAAGATCATCAAAATTTATTTTACAGCTATAGACGGATCTATAACTCATCGAAACTCGATACTGTTAAGAAAGTTCAAAGGAGAAACAACCATGAAACTTTCTAACGTATCTAAGGTTTTTGCAGCTAGTGTACTTGCAGCTAGTGTATCCATGTTAAGTGTAAATCAACCAGCATCTGCTCAAACTGATGCTGGTACTTCTGGCGGTTATGGTACCAACTGATAATACTCAAACTCAAACTGGCGATCGCGACTTTGATTGGGGCTGGCTAGGTTTACTAGGTTTAGCAGGTTTAGCAGGTTTGGCTAAGAAGAAAGAACAACCTGTTACATACCGTGAACCTGAAGTTACTTCAACTTACAGACGTTAAAGCAAGTTTTAATTGGCTACGTTTTAAGGGAATATAATTTTTAAAACTTCAGGATAAAGCTTTTTTACTGGTGGGCATATAATGTCCACCAGTTGTTTTGTAAGTAATAAAAAATTTTCCACCTAGCGCGGCAGCATTTGGGGCAAAATTAAACCAGGTAACTAACGCAAGACAGCAAGCTAATAGGGTGCGAATAAAGAGTCGGCGAGACATAGGTAATTACAGTAAGATTGCTTAACATAAGTTTACAATCTTACCATTGTTAAGTTTGCACCCCTTATGCAATACACCTTTAATTAAAAAGCCATCCTGGGGTTGAAACCGTAGGATGGCTAAGTAGCAAGTAATAACGGAAGTAGCCGTTAGGATATTTCGAGATAGTATTACTTACACTTTTGTTTTTGATTGATAGTAAATTTTACTACCTGTATCTGCTACGAAATGGCAAGTTTTGAAAGAATGCCAGAATGCTTGGAAGATTGACTTATCCGATTTGCGGTAGTAATCTCCTAAAATTGGTTTGATTGCCTCAGTTGCTGTCTTTAAATGATAGTGAGGCATATTTAGGAAAATGTGATGAGCGACATGGGTGCCGATATTGTGGTGAATATTATTGATCAACCCGTAATCGTGATCAATTGTAGATAAGGCACCTTTCAGGAAAAACCAGTCCTTGCCACGATACCAAGGAATTTCTGGATCAGTGTGATGTAAGAATGTTACGAAGTCTAACCAGACTACAAAAATCAGGTAGGGTACGAGATAGTTTTTCAATAACCACAGAAAGCCCCATTGGTAGGTGAGACACCCTAGTAAGACTACCATTGAAGTCCACCAGACAGTACTGGTGATGACATCCCATTTTTCTGAAGGGCGGAACAAAGGGCTACTGGGATTAAAGTGAGATGCAGCTTCTCTTCCAGGAGAACGTTTAAACAGATAAAGAGGATAAGCAAACAGCAAGGTTATACCGAAGCGGAGTAACTTTTCCCACCAAACCATTTGGTTATACTTGGTTTCTGTAACGGGATACCAGCTTTCGTCGGTATCAATATTACCTGTATTGTTGTGGTGGGTTCGGTGGGTAATGCGCCAACCGTGAAAAGGAACAAGTATGGGTGTATGGGACAAATGCCCGATTAAATTATTCAGCCATTTCTTCTTGGAAAATGAACCATGTCCGCAGTCGTGTCCAACTACAAATAATGCCCAAAACATGGTTCCCTGCATTAACCAAAAAATTGGCCAGAAGAACCAAGAGTCTAGGTAATTGCCGATCGCATACAGGATACCAATAATTGATACATCCAGAAAAAAGTATGATAGCGATTTCCAAGTAGATGGTTCAAAGCAATATGCCGGAATTGCCGCTTTGACTTGCCCAAGGGTGAAGGGTGGTTCTAAGGATTCTGTTGAATCTGTAATTCTAAGAAGTTGAGATTGCACTAAATTTGGGGTTTGACCTGAGTGTAGACCAACTGCATTATTCTATAGCTACGCGATATATGCAATAACAAACACAATGGCTAATTAGTCAAGAGTATATCTGCGGGGATCGCGATCAAACTAGCTAGTATTTATACGGTTTAATTTTGAATATGCGATCGGCTAAAGCTTTGATTACTCTTAGCCAGTGAGCGGCAAGGTTATTTATTTGAGTTAAGTTTACATAAATATTCTCTCTATTAATAAGGAGCAACTTTTGCAAGCAAAGGAAATTGAGCCTGAATTGAAACGACTGATTAATATTACATCATCTATAGAACCTGGATTAGCCAAGCGATTAGACGAACTGAGGCGCTGGATTAAAGACAAAAAGCCTGGATTGCTTACAAGCAAAAAATTTGTTATGGATTTTTTGCTTGAATTAATATTAGATGTTGAGATTTGGCTTGAGCTTCAACAATTAACTGAACAAGAAAAGCAAGATGTTTTTGCCCAAATGACACCTACCGAACGCTACTGGTATGAATTTTTGTTCCCTCAATGGTTTAATCTTTTTGCCAGCTTTAACCCAGCCGATAAAATAAAAATTATTCCTCTCCTCACAAATGAAATCCTTTGGCAGAGTAATCATCTGCCAAACGGCTGTTACGCTCAATGTAGTATCCAACCGTAAGATAGCTATGACGGCAAGAACAAACACTACCAATCAAGACAAAATTAACAAAGTTCTTAAATCTCTGCAAGTAGTCAGAAGATTTCAGAGTGAAAGGCAAATTTATGGTGTTGCGCGTGTCAATCGTTATGTTGAAGATGTAGATAGTGATTGGTTAGAAAATTGGGGTGAAGACGAGGAAAATATAGTAACAGAGACTAAGGACAATTAAGTTAAAATTGTTCCGCCCAATAATTTTTGATAACGATACTCTAACTTAGCTTGCAACAACAGCAATTTTTCTAAACTTCCATCCCAAAAAATAATTTTTTCTGCTGCATCTCTGGCTATTTCTAACACTTCTTGATCTTCCACCAAACTAGCTAAAGCAAGATGGTACAGACACCCACCAGTCTCCAAAACCAAACCTTATTGATTTTGCCCAAATCAATTGGGCTGTACGTTACCCAGGAACAGTTTGCTGCTTTAGCCGCAGCCAACCGAGACTTGAGACTAGAAAGAACCGCAAACGGAGAGTTAATTGTGAATCCACCAACAGGCTGGGAAACTGGGAAACGCAATAGCAGTATTTCTGGAGAGTTATATTTGTGGTGGCGTAATGCGGGGGAACCTGGTGAAGTGTTTGACTCCTCCACTGGCTTCATTTTACCCAATGGTGCAACTCGCTCTCCCGATGCCTCTTGGGTGAGTAGAGAACGTTGGCAGGCGCTTATTCCCGAACAAAAAGGAACGTTTGCTAATATCTGCCCCGATTTTGTAGTTGAATTACGCTCTAGTTCAGATACCCTCAAATCTGGGCAAGATAAAATGAGGGAGTACATCGACAATGGCGCTCTGCTTGGCTGGTTAATCAATCCACAGCACCGACGGGTGGAAATTTATCGCTCAAGTAAAGGTGTGGAAGTGTTAGAGAATCCGGCTGAGTTGTCGGGTGAAGCGGTGTTACCAGGTTTGGTGTTGAATTTGCGACGGGTGTGGGATTGATTCTTGAATACGCATCAGCCGAGTTTTCCCTACCCTACGGGAAGTTTTCGGCTATGCGTTAAAAAAAGATGATGATTTTTGCAAAAGGTCTAGTAATCTTAGCTAACCTACAACTAAGTCAAAATAGTTCCACCCAATAATTTTTGATAACGATACTCTAACTCAGCTTGCAACAATGGTAATTTTTCTAAACTTCCATCCCTAAGAATAATTTTTTCTGCTGCATCTCTGGCTATTTCTAACACTTCTTGATCTTCAACTAAACTAGCTAGGGCAAAATCAGCTAACCCAGATTGACGAGTACCCAAAACTTCACCTGGTCCACGCAACCTCATATCCATTTCTGAAATAAAGAACCCATCTTGCGACTGTTCCAACACATTCAGACGTTGACGTGCATCTGGAGTTGTGCTGCTACTCATTAATAAACAGTAAGAACGGTGAGAACCACGACCGACACGCCCTCGTAACTGGTGTAATTGAGATAAACCAAAACGTTCCGCATTTTCAATCATCATTACTGTTGCATTGGGTACGTCTACACCAACTTCAATAACAGTAGTAGAAACAATAATTTGAATTTTGTTTTCACGGAAAGCATTAATTACTTCATCTTTTTCAACAGAACTCATACGACCATGTAAAAGTCCTACTTGAAATTCAGGAAAGATGCTTTCTGAAAGATGTTGATGTTCATCAACTGCTGATCTTAAATCTAGTTTTTCTGATTCTTCAATTAACGGCAAAACTACATAAACTTGTCGCCCTTCTGCTATTTCACGACGAATCAAATCATAAGCATTGTTGCGTTCTTTACCTGTAAGCGCCGTTGTATGAATTGCTTGTCGTCCTGGTGGTAATTCATCAATCTGACTAACATCTAAATCTCCATGCAATGTTAACGCTAGTGTGCGCGGAATTGGTGTTGCAGTCATGGTTAATACATGAGGTTGCTCACCTTTAGAAAGTAAACGCGCTCGTTGATGCACTCCAAAGCGATGCTGTTCATCAATTACTACTAAACCCAGCTTGTGAAAGTTTACTGGATCTTGAATTAAAGCGTGAGTACCTACCAGTAGGGGTAATTCACCTGTTTCTAGTTGGGCATGAATTTTACGACGTTTAGCTGTTTTTGTAGATCCAGTTAACAGTTCTACGGGCAAATGTAGGAGATTAAACCAACTTACTAATTTGCGATAATGTTGTTCTGCAAGTACTTCTGTGGGAGCCATTAACGCTCCTTGGTAGCCAGATTGGACGGCTGCTAAAATAGCAATTACTGCAACTACTGTTTTACCAGAACCGACATCACCTTGTACTAAGCGATTCATCGGCGTTGGTTTTTTTAAGTCGTTGAGAATGTCGTTAATTACCCTTTGTTGAGCGTTGGTTAGTTGGAAAGGAAGAATTTGTTCAAACTCGTCAATAAGTTTGCCAGCAGGAAGCAGAATGGCACTGTTTTGGACTTGACGTAAAGCCTGACGACGTTGTAAGAAACCTAATTGTAAGTAGAAAAACTCGTCAAAAACTAAGCGACGACGGGCTGCTTCTTTGGCAGCACTATCACTAGGAAAATGGATATTTGCGATCGCATCCTTTAAACCAACTAACCCATACTGGTTACAGATAACCGATGGTAAGGGGTCTTTAAGCTGCGCTACGGCTGGTAAAACCGCAGTTACAGCTTGTCGCACCATATCAGCAGGTACGCCCTCAGTGAGGGGATAAACTGGCACTACTCGACCAATATTTAATGAGTCAATAGTATCTGCTGGATGTGCTAAAACTTCTATTTCGGGATTATCTAAAGTTAAACCATACTTATTTTTTTTAACTAAACCAGATGCAGCAACTATTGAACCTGATTCATAGCGCCTTTTTAAAGCTTCTTGCCAACCACGATTACTATAACGGTTGCCTGCAAAAAAGCGACTCAGCTTAATTTTACCACTTTGGTCTGTAATCACTAACTCTAGAATAGTTAGTTTATTATTTTTCTGAGTTGTGAAACAATTACAACTTTTGATTTTTCCAACGAGTGTAACTGTCTCGCCTGC
Source organism: uncultured cyanobacterium (assembly GCA_963711165.1). Lineage (GTDB taxonomy): Bacteria > Cyanobacteriota > Cyanobacteriia > Cyanobacteriales > PCC-9333 > Crinalium. The sequence goes on from CAVQDG010000042.1 coordinate 39,799, forward strand.
TTCTAGTTCAGAAATATTTACCTGACGCGCATAATCAATATGGTCGCGTGGGTAGTAAAAAAGTAAGTCACGAACAGTATATAAATTTAACTTTGTGAGATACCCACCTTTTCTTACCCCAATTTCTGCCACATTTGTTAGTGGTTGATCAAGGCTAAGGTTAGAGGAATATCCACTGTTTACTTCTGAATTGCTTTTAACTAAAGGAGTTGTGGCAGGCTGTTTAATCTGAGTTTTTGATTGTTGGTTATAAATTTTCTCCCCTGCGCTTCCCTGCTCGATTTGTTGGATAAATTGACTAGCTTCTGCTACTAAATGTTGTCTCTCTAAAAGTGTTAGTTGAGGATAACGGGCAAATTGACTAGCCATTTCTTGCCATCGGCGGCGTTCCAAAGCAGTTATTACTGTTGGTGTTTGACCGAAGGTGAGACAGAGAAACTCGCTAAAGCGATATTGTTTGCCTACTAAATCAGTGAAGCCATATTCAGCTTCCACTGATAAAGCTTTTTGTAATCGCACCCAGTCTGGTGATTGTGTCATAAGGAGGGAGGAGGGAGGAGAGAGGAGAGAGGAGGGAGGAGAAGTTTTTATTGTTTGTTGTAAATAAAATTTATGGTTGTTAAGAGTGCTTAAATCGAATCTTGGTATTTCATCTGCGTAATCTGCGTTTATCTGCTCACATCTGCGATAAAAAAAAAATTGTAATTTAGAGCAAAAAGTTTAATTATTTCAACTCCTGATTTTTACTTTCAAGACAGGTTTATTCGTCAAACCAACTGCTACGCCATGCTGCTTCTGCTTCAGCAATAGTGCGTTCTCGCTGTTTTTTGTGATACTCACGCCTGAGTGTGCTTAAGCGGGATGAAAGATGGCGAATTTGGTTACGATTAGCCATAACTGAGGTATCAGCAAACTCAATTTCAGATAAGCGTAGGCGAATGGCAAGGATTTGGGTGATTTTCGCGCTTTCTGGTTCTTGGGGATTTTCTGTTTCCATCACCAAGTTTAAAAGATTAGGTTGCCCAAGCACATTTTCACCAGATCCCTCAGCTTGGGATGCAACTTCTAAAACTTCTTCTGGTAGCTGACGAGGTAATATTCCAGATTGTTGTAATACGCGATTGCTGCTACGCGAGAGTTGCTGGAGGGTTTGCGCGATCGCTTCTTCTAATTTTTCGATCTTATTTCCTAGTTGTTCTGGATTCTTGATTGTGCTGGGATTAATAGTCTTGGCGATCGCATTTGTAGCATCACTCTGACTTTCCTGCCCTCCTGATGTATTTTCTACAAGTAAACGTAATTGTGTTTGAGCTTGTTCTGCCATTTCCCTGAGTGATTTCTGAAGTTGTTGCCGCCCTGAAAACGGCAAACGCACAAATGCGTCAGGATATCCCTGTGTACAAATATGATAACTAGCTAAAATTAGTTGCTGCCGTACTGCTTGCCCCAAAGATTGCAAATAGCTGGAGTAGCTACTGTAAAATTCTGCATGAAGAGTTGCTACAACTTCCCCTAGCATTACCAAGTCTTTCTCAATTCGCTCCAGTGTTCCTGCCATAACTATTAGTATACAAATGTACTACCTTGAAACAGTAAACAGTAAACAGTTAACAGTAATCATGCGTAGAGTGGGGGATTCAAACCCTGACAACCATTGCGCTCCACAAAGATTTTAAATTTAGTCGGGGTCTTAAACCCAAGGATAAAAACACTCAGTGAAAACTATTTACTGTTTACTGATAACTTAGAATAGCGGTAAAAAAAAGACAGGTCTCCCGTTGAGTTGACCTGTCTTTTAGCAGACACTCCAGACAGTGCCTTTAATCAGTGAGAAGAGCAATTACTGGTTAGCACCCATTTGAGCAGCTACTTCTTCAGCAAAGTTGCTTTCTTGCTTTTCAATGCCTTCACCGAGTACAAAACGGACAAACCGACGCACCTGAATATTTTCACCGAGTTGAGCAATAGTTTGTTTAACTAACTCTTCTACAGTGATATTTTGATCCTTGATGTAAGGCTGATCCATCAAACTCATTTCTTTCAGGCGTTTCTCAATCCGACCCTGAACGATCTTTTCTTTGATGTTATCTGGCTTATTAGCTAGGTCGTCTTTACCCATCTCAATGTCTTTTTCCTTCTGGATCAAATCCCCAGGAATGTCATCTACCTTGACATACTCAACATTGGGGCAAGCGGCAATTTGCATTGCTACACTCCGCACTAAAGATTGGAAGGCTTCGTTACGAGCCACAAAATCAGTTTCGCAGTTGACTTCTACTAAGACACCTACTCGACCGCCTGTGTGGATATAACTGCCCACCAAACCTTCTGCGGCTACACGATCGCTTTTCTTCCCAGCACCAGTGATACCCTTTTGCCGCAGCCATTCTATAGCTTTAGAAATGTCACCCTCAGTTTCTTTGAGAGCTTTTTTGCAGTCCATCATGCCTGCACCTGTTTTGTCGCGCAGTTCCTTGACGACCTTTGCCGATATTTCCGCCATTTACCTCTTTGCCTCTATTCCTACTAAATAATTGATGCCTATAACATTAAATTATTCTTCGGTTTCTTCGTCCTCTACTGGATAATCGCCAGTGAGTTCTTCTTCCTCTGCGTCTTCGTCAGAGCCATCGTAATCTTCGTCTTCGTATTCTGCTTCTAACTCACCATGACGACCTTCATAGATAGCATCAGCCAATCTGCCAATTATTAGCTTGATTGAACGGATGGCATCGTCGTTGGCTGGGACAGGAATATCAACTACATCTGGGTCGCAGTTAGTATCCAGCAGAGACACAATGGGAAGTGATAACTTCTGGCATTCTAGAACAGCGTTGTATTCCCGCTTCTGGTCTACAATCAACACAATGTCGGGGACTTTACGCATATTTTTGATGCCGCCCAAGTATTTCTGAAGCTTTGCCATTTCCCGACGTAGAACTGATGCTTCTTTTTTAGGCAACAAATCAAGTGCGCCAGTTTCTTCACGGCGTTCTAGATCTTTTAAGCGTTCTACCCGTGTTTTAATCGTAGTCCAGTTAGTGAGCATTCCACCCAACCAACGTTGGTTGATATAGGCAGCACCACAACGGGATGCTTCTTGAGCGATAATTCCGGCAGCTTGACGCTTTGTACCAACGAACAAGAACTTTTTGCCTTGTTCAGCCGCAGTACGCATATAACTATAAGCTTCTTCCATCAACTGGGCAGTCTGCACCAAGTCGATGATATGTACACCATTACGAGAGGTGTAGATGTAAGGAGCCATTTTAGGGTTCCAACGGCGGGTCTGATGCCCGAAGTGAACCCCTGACTCCATCATTTGAGCCAAAGAAACAACAGCCATTATATTTCTCCTTTCGGGTTAATCCTCCATCCAGGCGCATTTCAAAAAGTTGAAACACCCGAAAATCTGGATGTGCGAATTTAGACAACATTATTAAGCTAACACAATTAAGCTTATTTTGTCTTGAGATATTTTGGTTAGCTAGATTAACTCTGCTCCTGGTACCAAGAGGAAATCTGTTACTCCTGGATTTTTACCACACTGAGTTAGTAAAGTTGTAACTTGTCCCCGATGATGGGTCTGATGGTTGAAAAAATGAACAGCTACGTGCCACAAGGGAAATACGCATTCTCTAGTTTGAGTAACGCTGGTAAATTTGAATGGTGCAGCTAGTTGTTCATCAATTAAAGAATTAACCCACGCTTTAATTTGTCGATCAGTATCAATACGAGCTTGACGTAATTCTGCAAAATCAGCATAAAGTTCTTGGTCTAAAGATTGAACTTTAAACGGTTGATTTAAAAATCTTCCTAACCAAACTTTGTCAGCTAATAATATATGGTTGAGAGTTCCATGAATAGAACAAAAAAAAGCTCCACGATCTTCTTTGCGAATTGCATCAGGAAGTGATTCGCATACTGTATATACCTGCTCGTTCATCCATTGATTGTACTGAGACAGACGTTGAAAGTAGTTAATTGTATTCATGGTTGCGATCGCTCCTGAGTTGCAATAAACTCAAATAAAGGCAAAACATTTAATAAACATCGACACTTTTAATAAAGGTGCTAACCCTTGAACCATTGTAGAGACGCGCCATGGCACGTCTCTACATTTATGGAAAGGAGATGTCTTGTGCTAAGATTTGTGCAGATTATCAAGCATTGCCAAATCTACATAACTAGCATTTTTAGCATTACCAGCTTTAATAGAAAATGGTAAATCTGGCTCTCCTAAATGATTTAATAATAATAAAGCAGCAGAAAAATCTTGGTTTTGTGTATAATTATTAAATGTAATAATTGTTTGTAAATTTGCCTGAATTGCTGCTTGCAATCCATGATAAGAGTCTTCTATAACTATACAATCTTGGGGTGGTAAGTTCATTTTTTCTAAGACATAGTAATAGATATCGGGGGCGGGTTTTTTCGCAGGGACAATATCGCCAGCAGCAATTATTTCAAACCAAGAGGAATCTAGATTATTTTCTAATAAACTCATAACATTGGGATATGCGCTAGTAGTTGCGATCGCTAACCTTATTCCTTTACTATATGCTTCTTGAATTAATCGCTTTACTCCAGGGCGCAAAGGAATTATACCTTCAGATAATAACTGGCGATAATGCTTGATTTTATTGGCGTGTAAATCTGCAATAAAATTATCTGAGGGAATTGTAAAATTAGGGCAATATTGCTGTATATAAAAGCTAATCCGTTCTTTTCCACCAGCTACAGATAGCAGTTCACCATATAAATCAATAGACCAATCCCAATTTAAACCAGCTTCAACAAAAGCGCGATTAAAAGCAACTCGATGTCCATCGCGCTCGGTATCTGCTAAAGTACCATCAACATCAAAAATCAAAGCACGTAATTTAGTCATGTTACAACCTACCCAGTTACTTGCAACCTAAGTGGTAATCTCAGGTGCTACAGGTAAAACAGGTTTCACCTCAGCATTGAGTGTAACAAAATATAACTCTATATTGAGTTGGGGGTAGCGATCGCGTATTTCCCAATAAGCTTTATTTAAATACTCAGCATGAACTTCTTGCTCTCTAGCTGGATAATTACTCAATTCTGGGTCAATTTTATCTGCGTATGCACCGCAGTCTTGGTGATCGAGAATAATCACTTTTTGAATATGGTGCAACCGATAAGCTAAATCTAATTGATCCCAAAAAGCTTGAGCATCTGCTTGGTGGGGAACACCACTTAATGCTAAAGAAGCACCAGCGAGTGCAGTAAAATCATATTGATTACCTAAGTTTTGTAGCGATAAGAAATAGCGTTCTGCTTCTAGGATGCGAAAGTCTATGCAGCTAAGGACTAAAGCTTTGGCGGTTCTTTCTGCTTTAGCTGGTTGTGCGTTTGAGAAGATAGCTAGAGAAATAGCTCCTGGTAGGAGTGATTTTAGCAAATGACGGCGACTGATAAGGGCGCAAGTAGGGCAGTTGTGATTGTGGTTCATGGAACCTATTATTTCAGTAGATCAGGAAAATTGGTGTGATAAGCTGTTGTGTTTCTAAATTTTATATTTTAGAGAGGGAGGAGAGAGGAGGGAGGAGAGAGGGTTATAGGGTTTGATAAGTTTTCTCTCAATTATAAAATGTACAATTTAGATGCGCGTTAGCTTATCACCATAAATATCAGATCCCTGGTTTTGTAGGCAAAACCATGAGTTTTTTATAAAATTAAGTAAGTATTTTTAACTACTACAGATCAAGGGTCAATGCTAAAATTTTTTTCTATGAGCTTATCCATTGCTGCTTTATTAATTACTTCAGCCCCCGCTCAGGCTAAAAAAATTCGTTTACGAACAGTGAATGAAAAATATAGAGGTACATATGTAATTTATGTAGAAACAGGAAGTTCCAAAAGTCAAACAAGATATTTTCAAATAACTTATGATTATCCTTCTGGTACGGGCTACAGCAGCAGTAGGGAAAGGCGTAGAAAGTCTACTCATATAGCCAATTGCGGTACTTACACAATGTCGAATGCCGTCAAAACAGAATCTTTCGATAAAAATAACCGACTTATTTCTTTAAACACCAGTAGTTATGTTTACTATAGTACACCTGTAATACAATCCTTTGAAGAAAAGGCATTGCAGCTAACTTGCAAATCGCGTTAAAGTCTGCTACCCGTATCAAAATTGATACAGGTAGATCAGCTTTTAAACTGTAGTAAATTCAGTATAAAACCAAACTCCCCTCCCCTTATTAAGGGGAGGGGCTGGGGGTGGGGTTCTTTACGATATTTCTATCGCACAGTTTTCAAACTTTCAGCTTGTTTTACAAACAAATCAGTGAAAATACTCATCACTGTGCGACTACGCAGCTTAATATTAGTATTGAGTGACATACCTGATTGCAAAGGAACTTGTTTCCCTTTAACACTCATAAACTGCTGATCGATTTTCACCTTCACAGGGAACCGATAATATGGATGAATTTGATCGGGTTCTAAAGCATCAGATCCCACAGAAACTAACTTACCTTTAATATCACCAAATTCACTAAAAGGAAAAGAATCAACTCTCACATCTACATCCATTCCTTCTTTAACAAAACCAATATCTCTATTGGTGATATATACTTTTGCAAGTAAATTTTCATTCGGCACAATTTTCATCACAGGTTCGCTGGCGTTAGCCACAAACCCAGCACCACTAGCCTTAATGTCAAACACTTTTCCATTAACAGGCGATCGCACTTCTTGATACTTTAAAGATAATGCAGCTTGACTAATTTGGCTGTCAATCTCAGAAATTCGCTTTTGGTTTTCTACTAACGCTTTAGTTAGCTGAGAATCAATTTCAGCAATGCGTTGTTGGTTCACAGCCATTTTAGCTTGAACATCTTTTGAAGAGCCAGCTACACTATTTTTTAACTTCTCTCTACCCTGAGCCATAGCTAACTGTAAACGAGCATACTCTTGATCAAGTTGGTTGGCATCAGTTCTGTACTTACTAGCCTCTTGTTGTTGCTTCTGTAATTCAACTTGTGCTTGCGCCCTGACGTTAGTTTTTTCTAACTGTAATCTTTTTTGTTCTTCTTCTTGTTGCTTTACCTCGCTCTGGTCGGTTGCTACTTCTTGTTCCTGTTTGCGTAATTGAATTCTTGATAATGCCCCTTCTTTAGCTACAGGTATAATATCATTGAGGATATCTTGATTAATTTGTAATACCTGCCGCGCTCCGGTTAGTTTTGCCTGAATTTGGTTAAGTTGTTTTTCTACTTGAGCAACTTTTGACTCAGTGCTGACTTGAATATCTCTAAAAACAGCTAGACTAGCTGCTAACTGAGTTTCAGCCCCAGAGCGTTGTACGCGATTTTGATTCGCTTGCTTTTCTAATTGACTAACTTCTAACTGGGCAGCAGCAATCCGAGAGTTTAATTCTGCTTTGCTCGACTGCAAACGCTGATTTTCGTCCTCCGTAAAATTGCCTCTTGGGGAAGAACCTTGGAGTTCGGCTCGATATACTTGATTTTCTGAAACCAAAGCATTTCTGCTTTTAGCTAAAGATAATAACTCAGCAGGGAGTTTTAACTTAGCAACATCTAATCCTGTCAGTGCATTAGCATCAGACTGTTGCATTTGGGAGCGATAAAACTGGTTTTCTTGCTGTAGGGAAGTACGAACATCACTCAAAGACTTCAGTTGAGATTCAGGTACTGTCGGAGTCATGCTCACTAACAAATCCCCTTCTTTTACCTCTTGTCCTTCCTTAACATGGAGCGTTTTTACTACCCCACCAACAGGGGCTTGGACTTCTTTAACAGCGCCTTGAGGTTCGAGTTGTCCTTGAGCAGGTATAGCTTCTTCAATCTTGGCAAAATTTGCCCACAGGAGTACACCCGTTGTAATACCTATAATCCCCCAAATAATCGCTCGTGACCAGAAGGGAGATTGTTGCAACAGCACAGGTTGAGCAAAGCTACTGTCATCAATAAAAGCATTTGAGCCCTTTTCAGGAGATGCAACATTAGTTAAATTGGAAGTTGCTTGATTATCCTGTCCAACGGGTAATGCTAGGCTTAGTTGTGGTTTGGTGACTTGATTTCCATTCATAACTATAAAAATTGCCAGTATATTAGATTAAAAATTTACGGGTTATACTTGTGATTCTTGTTGCTGATATAAGCAGTAATAGCGCCCCTTCATAGCCATTAGATCGTTATGAACTCCTTGTTCTACGATCGCAGCTTGATCCATCATCATAATTAAATCAGCATTTCTAATTGTGCCAAGACGGTGAGTGATAAAAAATACACTTTCACCACGAAAAGCTTCTGCTAAATTTAAGCACACTTGTCGCTCAGAATCATAATCTAAGGCGCTTGTAGCTTCATCTAAAATTAGTAATCGTGGTTTTTGTAAGACGGTACGAGCAATAGCAATTCGCTGTCTTTGTCCACCAGATAAAGATGAACCTCGCTCACCAACTTTGCTATTGTATCCGTTAGGTAAAGTCATAATAAAATCATGTGCTACGGCAATTTTAGCGGCGGCGATGATTTCCTCAGAGGTAGCATCGGGATTAGTTAAAGCAATATTCTCTTGCACTGTACCATTGAACAAAAGTGTATCTTGTAAAACCATCCCAATTTGACGGCGTAGAGAATAAAGCTCTACTTTACTGATGTCATAGTCATCAATCAGAATCCGCCCTGAATTTGGTTCGTATAAGCGCGATAACAACTTGAGCAAGGTACTTTTTCCAGAGCCACTCTGACCTACAATACCAATAAACTTTCCACGAGGAAAACTAATATTAATATTATTTAACTGTAGTGGACCATTATTGCTGTAACTAAAAGAAACATTTTCATACTTGACTGCTCCTTGGATAACGGGCATAGGTATATTGTCACTATTATGCTCGTCTATTTCCTGTGGCGCATCGATGATATCACTGAGACGTTCCAGGGATAAGGCAACTTCCTGAAAGTTTTGCCAAAGTTGGATTAATCTTAATAAGGGGCTAGTTGTATAACCAGCAATTATTCGGAAAGCAATTAGCTGACCTAATGTGAGTTGTCCTTTGAGGACTAAAAAAGCTCCGATCCACAGTAGTAGTAAACCCGATAGTTTATTGAGGAAATTACTGATAGAACCAGCCGTAGTGGAAGTTAATGATGTATTAAACCCAGCACTAACGTAACGAGAGTAACAATCCTGCCATTGCCAACGGGAACGCAATTCAATATTTTGGGCTTTAACTGTTTGAATACCCCCCAAAACTTCTATTAAATAAGATTGGGTTTCGGCATTGCGTTCGGCTTTAGTGCGTAACTGTCGCCTGACTACGGGGGAAACCACTGCTGTTAATATGATAAACAATGGTAATGTGGCTAAAGCTACTAAGGTAAGTAGCCAACTATAAGCCACCATCACGACAATATAAACAACGGAAAAAATCGCATCTAATACAACTGTTAAAGCTGTACCCGTGAGAAATTGGCGAATATTTTCTAATTCATTAATTCTGCTGGCTAATTCCCCTACAGGTCGGCGTTCAAAATAGGATAGCGGTAGACGAAATAGGTGATCAATAATTTCTGAACCTAACGCTAAGTCAATCCGGTTAGTCGTATCGACAAATAAATTAGTGCGTAAGCTGGTGATAATAGCTTCAAATATAGCTAAAATTACCAAAAAAGTCCCCAAAACATTGAGGGTATCAATGCCATTTTGAACCAAGACTTTATCAATGATAACTTGGGTCATCAATGGGTTAGCTAAGGCAAATAGTTGTACAAAGAATGAAGCGATTAAAACTTCAAATAACACTTTGCGATGACGACGGAGGGCGGGTAAGAACCAGCTAAGACCAAATTTTTGTTTAGGTGTTTCTTTGGTAGGTTTTAGCAGTAAAACTTCAGTTTGCTGCTCTAAAAGTTCGATAAATGAGGCTGTTTTGTGACGTTGAATGCCTGTTTCTGGTACGGCTAAAACTATATTGCTTTCGCTACTTTCATAAATAACTGCAAAACTGCCTTGCCATGCAATCATGGCTGTGGTGGGCAAACGACCAATAGCGCTGGCAGGTACTTTCACCAATTGTGAGTTTAAATTCATCAATTCTGCGATCGCACCGCATAGTTGCAGCGAGAGGTTCCCTGTACGCTCCATTTGGTTAACCAACACTCGGCGCAGCACATCTCGGCGGAAAGGCATCCCAAAATGCTTGCTTAACATTCTGAAGCAAGCTAATGTAGCATCAAGAGAGCCTTGCCCTTTAAAATAGGGATATTGTATTTGATTTTGTTTCTGGTTCTGTGGGTATATTTCCTCAGCCGCAGGTGGTTTTGCAGGAGCATAGGGAATTTCATCTCCTGAAACTGTCGCCTGCTTACTCTCAATAATACTTGGGGTTTCCCCTGCGGATGTACTAGCTTCCTCTGCTGGTGTGCTAGTTTCTTCAGTTGGCTTGATGTAGAGTTGCTTTTCGTTTAAAGCTAAACTTCTAAACCCGATTAATCTACCATAACCAGGGCTTTTCACATCTAAGTCAGCTTGTGCCAAACCTGGGATAATACAACTTCCTACGGGATAATTAACAATTGTCCCCCCGCTCACAAACCAAACTAAATTTGAGTCGAGGTGGGTTAAAGGAAATTTCCCTGGAGATACATTAGAAACTGTTGCTTCTGGATGCAGCTTTTTAGTAAGTTCTTTAAGATTTGATACCTCTAAAGCTTTGAGCAATGCTTCGCGGTCTGCTCGTTGCTCTAACCAACTACTTAATAATTCAAATACTTCTATCGGTGAACACCGCTCCCGAAATGCGGTGGCTAAGAATGATTCTTGCTCAAGTTCTACTAAAAAATCTTTACTAGATAAGGTAAGACAAATTGATTCTTGAGATGCTATAGCCGTTTCACAAGCTACTCCCCGCACTAAACTTGCCCAGCCCAAAACTTCCCCAAATCCCAGTAATTCTAAAGTTACTGTTCTCTGGTTTTCTCGCTGTTCAGCAAGTAGGCGAATTTGTCCTTCATAAACAATGATTACTTGCGAGGGCATTTCTTCCCGCACTAATACCGCTTGCCCCATGCGGTATCGCAACATTTGACATTTTTTGGCTATTCTGGAAATAGCATCGCTTGAAAGTTGATTAAACGGTGCTATTTCAGCCAGAAAGTCTCTAATAGTAGTAGTATTATAAGTCATTTCAAAGCTGCTAATTGAGTTAACTGAGAACGGATAGAACCAAGTTTAGTTAGCTGTTCTTGCAACCAAGAACTGAATAATTCATTTAGTAAGCGTTGCCGCATAGCTTCATCTAAAGCTGCTGGCATAAACTTTTCTAGTCTGACAATTACAACCCACTCGTTTAAACGCATTATCGGACACAGTTCACCTGGCTGATGGGCAGCTAACATTTTGGCGATGCTCGGATGCGGATTGCTAAGTTCTACAGGTCCAATCACTCCTCCTGTTTGCGCTTCTACGCCTTGAGAATATTGGCGGGCTAAATCAGCAAAAGACTCTTCGCCTTCTTGTAAACGGAAATAAAGTTCTTGGGCAATGCCCATATCTGTAGTCCTCAGCAGAGAGTAAATTACTTTATCTAGTTGTCCCTTACGGGTGAGAAAGTAAGATTCTACTTTATTACCCCAAGTGGCTAACTTAAATTTTTCAACTCTTAATTCCCTGGTAGCTACAGTTTCAAATTTTTCTGGCGCAATACCACAAATGTCTAGCCAAGCAGAAAGTATCTCTTCGGAAGTTATTTGATTTTTTTCACAAAATTTTTGGATGGCGGCGGTTTTCTCTTCGGCTGTACACTCAATATCAGCTATAGCTTGTTCAATAATAATAGATTGAAGAAACTGAGGCAGCATTTGGTAGTTGGCTAACATAGAAAGAATTTCTGATGTAGCAATTTTTATTGAGCCAATTTGCAATATTTCTGCCATATTTTAATTTATAGAGCGTTTCAGAGTTAGACTTAGTATAAATTAATTTATATCTTTAAGTGTACCTGTTTTTCGCAAATTAAAACTATTTTATTATTTTTTAATAATTGAGAAATTTAGAGATTTCAGAGCTTTTTAACATTAATTAACATTTGATTGAAAGTGCTAGGTGGTAGAGCAGAGCAGAGCAGAGTTCTGTTTCAGCATTTTTGTAAATTGCTATAAGTCCTCAAACTGCTTGATTAGTAGAAATAGAGTAAAATTTCCTCAAGTTTCACCATCAGTGTATCCCCCTATACAGGGAGGTGGATTGAGTTTTTTATTTAATTATGTTGACTTATTGAGATGAAGGGTAGGCAACCTTAAAGATTAGTAGAAATTGCTTGCACTGGACAGGTAGGGATACACTGTTCACAGACAATGCAGCGCGATCGCTTAAAATTGAGTTTAAATGTTGTTGGTTCTAAAGTTAAGGCTTCTGTAGGGCAAACGCCAGTACACAAACCACAGTGAACACAGACTTCTTCATCAATTAAGATATCACGGTTGGCTAGGGAAACATTGATGCCTTGCGATCGCATCCACTCAATTGCGCCATCTAATTGATCGATATCACCCAATAATTCCACTACCAGTGTACCTACCTGATTTGGTGCAACCTGCGCCCGAATAATATTTGCAGCTACGTTAAAATCTTTTGCCAGTCGATAGGTAACTGGCATTTGAACTGAACTTTTAGGAAAGATCAGTGTTACCCGTTTTTTCACAGTAGACATCTCCAGAAATTAAATGTGCTAACCCTTTAACCCTTGTAGAGACGTGCCATGGCACGTCTCTACATTCATTTTTGGAGAGATCTAATAGAGCCAGCGAGGACTGATGATTGCTTAGACTAAAAATAACTAATAACTTCATCTTACGAAAAATATCCGATGGCTGCGAATTTACCCCAATCAACTGTAACTCCCCAAAATCAATCGGAATCTAATGCGGGAACCCGCATCAGAAATTTTTTGATTGCATTGGTGGCGATCGCACTTACTGTTTCCCTATTTCTAGGATTCCGTACTGAGACACCCACAGGGGTTCTTGAAGCTTTAGCGGCAGAAGCCACACCAATAGAAGTAGCTATGAGTAACGGCAAACCAACACTGATGGAGTTTTATGCTGACTGGTGTAGCAGTTGTCAAGCGATGGCTCCAGATATGGTAGAACTCAAACAGCAGTACGGCGACAAGTTAAATTTTGTAATGTTAAATGTTGATAATACTAAGTGGTTGCCAGAAATCAGCCGTTATCGGGTAGATGGTATTCCCGATTTTGTGTTTATGAATAATAAGGGGGTTGCGATCGCTCAAAGTATTGGCGAACAACCACGCCCTGTCATGGCAGCAAATTTAGAAGCATTAATTGCTGAACAACCACTGCCTCATATTCAGTCTGCTGGGCAAATTTCGCCATTTCAACCCCCTGTAGCTGAGAAATCTAGTTCGGAAGATCCTCGCAGTCATGGTAGCCAGGTGCATTGACGTTCTCTCCGCCCTATAAGTGCGGAGATTCATAGAATCACTCCTATGAGCATCCTCTTTCAGCGACAAACCTTGCAATCAACTATCTCTTGCGAGCAATGCTTAAACCAATTAACCGTTCGATAGAACCAATTAACGAGCTTAATTTAGTTGACTCCAGAGGGCTATATCTCCAGAGGCGTACTAGGATATTTAACCTAGCGTTTATGTGCGCCCCACATTACGTTTTTAGTTATTTTGGACTAAAAAAGTTTAACTTTTCTGGTTTGGTTTCTTTTTTGAAACCCGTTGTTTTGTCTCGCTGGTTTTCACTGCCCAGAACGTCAGCCCACCGACTAGCCTTTACGACACCTCTTTTTTATACAGCAGGTACGCGGTCTAACTTAATAGTTCGATGCTTTTGTTGAGACCACTTAATTTTAGATCAAAGCTGCCCTAAAAGGACAGGGAACCTTCCTTTGATTAAACTCATATTCAGCATCCTAAGATTTAAAGCTTATTCTTTAAATCTAGGAAGCTGAATTGTAAAAAGTTGTTACTATTGCAACAAATAAGCGTCTAACGGTGATATATGCGCCCAAGGAGAGAGGAGCGATCGCTTACCCCTGCAAAGACGCTTTTAAACTACTGGGTTGTGCTAAATTACCCTGTAAAGTGACACCGCGATCGTTATTAGATAAATGACGCAGCAGCTTATAAATTGCTTCAACTTGATCAGGTTGCCCAGCTTTTTCTGCTATTTGCGATAAAGATAGGAAGGCATTTTCCTCTTCTAACACCTGCATAACCTTTTTCTGCAAATCTAGAATTTCTGCGGCGGCTTTCTTACCTGCTTCTACTCCTGGTTGATGGTAAGCATTAATGTTAACCATAAAGCCATAAAAACCTACAGCCCTCTCATATAAGGCAATTAATGCCCCAACTGTGCGGGGATTTACTTGGGGAATTGTGACAGTAATTGAATCACGTTTTTTTTCGTAAAGTGCTTGGCGAGTTCCTTGTAAAAATCCTGATAAATAATCTCCTGATGTTACACCAGGATCTATTTCTACAGATGAACCTTGACGATCTTCTAACACTTCAATAAATGTCATAAAAAAATTTGGCACTCCTTCTCGCAACTGCTGTACATAAGCGTGTTGATCTGTTGAGCCTTTATTGCCATATACAGCAATTCCTTGGTGGACAATATTGCCATCTAAATCTTTTTCTTTACCCAGAGATTCCATAACTAGCTGTTGCAAGTAGCGGCTAAACAGCAGCAAGCTATCTTTGTAGGGTAAAACAACCATATCTTTTTCACCCCGACCATTACCAGAAAAGTACCAAGCAATAGCAAGCAATGCTGCGGGGTTGGTTTTGAGATCCGGCTGGCGCGTAGCAATATCCATTTCTTTTGCACCAGCTAACATCTCGCGGATATTAATTCCTTGCAAAGCTGCTGGTACAAAACCGACTGCTGAAAGTTCTGATGTTCTACCACCTACCCAATCTGGCATAGGAAAGGTTGCTAACCAATTTTCCGATGTAGCAACGTTGTATAATTTGCTGCCAGTACCAGTAACAGCAACAGCATGGGCGCTAAAGTCAAGGTTTTGCTTGGCGTAAGCATTTTGCACTTCAATCATGCCGTTACGAGGTTCTGGTGTACCTCCAGATTTAGAAATGACGATTACTAATGTGCGGTAGAGGCGGTCTTTAAGTTTGCTAAACAGGCGATCGATACCTGCGGGATCTGAGTTGTCAATGAAGTGAATATCTAGGGGAGTATTATCTGGTGCTAGTGCTTCAGCAACAAACTCAGGACCGAGTGCAGAACCGCCGATGCCAATTGAGATAATGTCTGTAAACTTTCGCGCGTCGGGGGGGTGAATTTCTCCGCTATGGATTTTACTGACAAATGCTTCAATTTGTTCAACGGTTTCAATAATTTCTTGTTTGATTTCTGGTGTAGGCGCTAATTCAGGGTTACGGAGCCAATAGTGACCCACCATGCGGTTTTCATCTGGGTTGGCGATCGCACCTGCCTCAAGTGCCTCCATCTCCTTAAAAGCCTTCGTCAGCTTGGGTTGCATTGCCTCGACAAAACTATCATCAAACCGCATCCGGCTGATATCGAGATAAAATTCTAATCCTTCGTGATAGTAAAGCCAATCTTGATAACGTTGCCAAAGTGCAGCAGCATCCATAAGCAAACCTCAATATTTTGGATTTAACTGTCAGTTTAAGCTTGAACTTGGACGCTAGATGTCTGGCTTGGGCAAAACTCTTAAGAATTTAACTATCTGACCTGTGACTTCAATACCGATTAGGTAGTTATCGACGGTGAAGCGGTATAATATTGCATCCGCACTGATGCGATGTATTTCTGGCAAATCTTGAATTTGATTGAACTGCATGAACTCATAAAAGACAAATTTATAAATTTGCTCATAAGCAGCAGACTCTAGGTTTTGAAGGTCTTGTAGAAAAGACCTAGCGTAGCGCACTTCTAATTTCACAGAATCTCAACTGTTTTAAGGTCAGTAGAGTTAAAAATAATTATTCTAAAAGTGTAAAAATTGTAACGCCTCGTCACGGCTCATAGTATCTCCAGGTTGAACATTTTGCCTAGATTGTTGAATAGCTTGGAGGATGTATAGGTCATAATATACACCTTGCATAACTTTCCAGGCATCTTCTAGGTTCTCATCAGGTACTTGATCAATAAAGTCAGACAATTGTGAAATTAAGTACTGTAATCTACCTGCAACAAATTTCATAGATTCTAGTTAACTCAGCAATTATTACAGTGCTTTGCATCTCAATGTAATAAGCTAACGCGCATTTAAATTGTACATTTTTAATTTAGATAAAAGTTATCAAACCCTTTTCCCCTCTCTCCTCCCTCCTCCCTCCTCTCCCACCAAAACATAAAATCTAGAAACACAACAGCTTACACCCCTCCCCAACCCTCCCCTTATCAAGGGGAGGGGGCAAGAGTAGCGCGGGTGGGTATTTCTGGACTTCATAAACTTGGAATCGGCTGTATGCCTTTATGTGATTGTAGATA
Source organism: uncultured cyanobacterium (assembly GCA_963711165.1). Classification (GTDB taxonomy): domain Bacteria; phylum Cyanobacteriota; class Cyanobacteriia; order Cyanobacteriales; family PCC-9333; genus Crinalium. The sequence goes on from CAVQDG010000042.1 coordinate 56,319, forward strand.
CTAGCTGATACTATTGCTGCGGTACAATCCGAATGCTCTGTGCAATCAATCAGGTTGGGTAGGGTAGGTTGTTAGTTTTTGTGCGATCGCAGTTCCATCACTCAAGGCAATGGTTAATTATCTCGTTTTTCTGGCAATTTCTACGGCAACTTATGCTCTATTTGGCTTAGGGCTAAATTTACAGTGGGGCTACACGGGACTAATTAATTTTGGACACGTTGCTTTTATGACTGTGGGTGCTTATACCACAGTTTTATTGAGTTCGCAAGGTGTACCTTTGTTGATTGCGGTAATTATTGGTTCCTCTATAGCAGCACTGTTAGGGCTATTAATTGGTTTTTCAACTTTGCGACTGCGAGAAGATTATTTAGCAATTGTTACTATCGGTGTTGCTGAGTTAATCCGTTTGGTGGCACTGAATGAGGAATGGTTAACTAAGGGTGCTTTTGGTGTACAAGGTTATCCACTGCCACTAGGTGATTTTAACCCTAACTTAGTCGGTAAGTTGGTGATGATTGCGGTGCTGACTTTGATAACTGGGTTTGCTTTGTGGCGGTTATGGTTATGGGTTTGGAGTAAGCCACAAGCAGATAAGACTGATGCAAAAGTACGCTCAAAACCTGCAATTTCTAGGCTAATTTTAGGAATTATTAATTTAGTGTTGTGTGTCGCAGTTTATATTGCTGGTGTTACGGCGCTGTATGACTATACCTATAAAGCTGGGTTGATGCTGCTGTCAGTGGTAGTATTAGCGTTGGTTTACTGGGGTTTAGAAAGGTTAGTGCGATCGCCTTGGGGTAGAGTATTAAAAGCTATTCGCGAAGATGAGCAAATACCTAAAGCTTTAGGTAAAAATGTTTTTTGGTATAAGCTGCAAGCTTTGATGTTGGGTGGTGCAATTGGTGGACTTGCGGGTTCTTTCTATGCTTGGCAATTAACCACAGTTTACCCGACAAATTTTGAACCAATAATTACTTTTAATGCTTGGACAATTGTAGTTTTGGGTGGTGGCGGTAATAATTTAGGTACGTTGCTAGGAGCGGTAATCTTCTGGGCGTATGATGCTGGAACTCGCTTTATCCTGCCTAGCATTGTGCCTCTTGATGATGCTCGTTTAGGCGCATTTCGGATTATGGTAATTGGTTTAATTTTAATGGTAGTGATGATCTGGCGACCTCAAGGTATTTTGGGTAAAAAGGAGGAACTCACCCTTGGTAAATGATTCATCTATTTCCCCTGAAGCAGAAATTAATTCTCAAACTTCAGAACTAAGGCACCAAATTGAGCGACAATTGGATAACTCTTCACCTATTACTCCTCAACCCTCACCTTTATTAGCTGCAAGTGGAGTTTGTAAAAATTTCGGTGGGCTAAAAGCAGTAGATAATGCCGAAATTCAAGTTGCAAAAGGCAGCATTACAGGTTTAATTGGTCCTAATGGTGCTGGTAAAACGACGTTTTTTAATCTGCTATCAAACTTTATTCATCCAGATAAAGGACGGGTAATTTTTGATGGAGAACCTATTGAAAATAGGAACTCTTACCAAATTGCTCAAATGGGTATGGTGCGAACTTTTCAGGTGGCGCGGGTACTTTCTCGGCTATCTGTAGTTGAGAATGTGATGCTAGGCGCTCAAAAACAAACAGGGGAAAACTTTTGGCGGGTGTGGTTTCAACCTCAGTTAGTGGCGCAGGAAGAAAAGCAGATTAGAGAACGAGCAATGGCTGTTTTAGAATCTGTGGGACTGGCGCATAAGGCACAAGATTACGCGGGAGCGCTGTCTGGAGGGCAGCGTAAGCTGTTGGAAATGGGACGGGCGCTGATGACTAACCCTAAGCTGATTTTGTTGGATGAGCCTGCTGCTGGGGTGAATCCCAAGTTGATTGAGGAAATTTGCGATCGCATTATGTCATGGAACCGTGACGGATTAACTTTTTTAATCATTGAACACAATATGGATGTAATTATGTCCTTGTGCGATCGCGTTTGGGTATTAGCAGAAGGTCAAAATCTTGCTACTGGTACTCCAGCCGAAATTCAGACTAATTCGCAAGTTCTTGAAGCTTACTTAGGGCAGTAAACAGTCAACAGTCAACAGTCAACAGTCAACAGTCAACAGTCAACAGTCAACAGTCAACAGTCAACAGTCAACAGTCAACAGTCAACAGTCAACAGTCAACATGCTTATGGTGGGTGATTCAAACCCTCACCTAATGAGCGCTCCACAAAGATTTTAAATTGAGTGGTGGTCTTAAACCCAAGGATAAAAACACTCACTATTAACTGTTAACTGTTAACTGTTTACTGTTTACTGATAAGTATTACTTTGGGTAAATGCAACTTGTAGAGAAGAAATAGCTAAGGGTGAACGTTACCATCAGGCATGGTTGCGTTCCTAAAGATTACATCCATGATATCAGCGCTACTGATTTCTGCCCTAACTAAATTTGCATTAGTCAGATTCGCACCCTGTAAGTCTGCCTTACCGAGATAAGCATCAACCAAATCCGCATCAGTTAAGTTAGCTTTACTAAGATTTGCCCGACTCAAATCGGCTCTATTTAACCTAGCCTGACTAAGGTTAGCACCACTGAGGTTAACTTGAACCAGCTTAATATCAGGCATAGTAGCAGCCCGCAAATCTACACCCCTAGAATCACCGTTAATTAAAATTACCCGCTCTAATTTGGCATTAGCTAAGTTAGCACCACGCAAATTTGCTTGTGTGAGGTTAGCATCACTCAGGAATGCTCCTTTTAGATTAGCTTGACTAAGATTAGCTCCCCTTAAGTCTACGCCCCGCAGGTTGACTTCGGTAAGGTTAGCGCCACTTAAGTCAACCCTCGCCATATCTGCACCACTTAAATTTGCACCTCGCAAATCAGCCTTGCGTAACTTTGCTCCTCGTAAAGTTGAACAATAAAGTCTCTTTTCTTCACGTAAGTTAGCACCGCGCAAACAAGCACCAGTAAGGTTTGCACCGCTTAAATCAGTATCGCGCAGATCTGCTTCCATCAAGTTAGCATCTAATAAATTTGCCAAAGTGATGTCTGCACCACGTAAATCTGCACCTTGTAGTCTGGCACCATGCAAATCTGCATCATGCAGCTTTGCACCCCGTAAATCTGCCTGAATCAAATTAGCACCACTCAGTTTTGATCCCGTTAAATTCGCTTTATACAGCTTTGCTCGATTGAGGTAGGCAAAAATTAAGCTGGTATTACGCAGGTCTGCTTCAACTAAGGCTACACCAATCAAGTCGGCACAAAACAAGTTGACACCGCTTAAATTGACACCAGTAAAGTTTATTTCCCCTGCTGCATAGCGCCGAAGCAGTTCGTTAGCATCCATATCCTCAACCTCTTAACCAGCGTCATCTGACAAATATTTACAATTCATTTCTTATATTGATTCGCCTACGCAGGCGGTCAAGAGTGCGGTGGTTCATTAATCAGGCTATTACTAATAGTTTTGATATATTACTTTTGTTTTTGCTCCATTATTGTATCTAGTAGAGCGCACTTAAGGTAAAGACGTGCCATGGCGCGTCTCTACACCAATGCACCAATGACCAATGACCAATGACCAATGACCAGTACTATGATGGTAAAAATTGACAAGTATTCTCTTCATCATTAAATGCTACGCCCTTAGAATTATTTGAATTGATTTGATTGAAGTTGGCTATAGTGTCTGTATTGTTATCAGCAATCTCTTGATTAAGGCTAACTTCTAAAGTTTTATATAAAGGTTTCAAACATCTAACTATGACATTTGCAGCTTTGGTATTTTCATCTGATTGCTGCATATTCATAGAAACATTTATAATTTGGTATTCAAAATCAGGAAAGTTTGACCAAACAGTAAAGACTTTTATTAGTAAATCATCTAGCTCATGTGCTTTAATATTTAGCCAATCTTGATTACTAAAATCAAAGGGATGATAAAGTGTAGAAAATAACACAATTTTAGCCCGAAGGGGATTGGTATAATTCATTATTTCCAATCTCAAAGCAAACGAATCAACGCTGGCTTTTATTTGATTAGAATTAAATCCTGCTTTAGGCTTTGACTGCTGTTTTTGCTCTAAATTTTTTAATGAACTACCTGCGGTATTTCTTTCTGAGTTTAATGAACCAGATTTTTCAGATGTTGGGGAAGCTGATCTTCCAAAAGTTAGAGGTGCGGTTTTTCCAGAGGTAACTGAAGCCGCTCTTTGAGCTTCAGGATATAGCGGCATTAGGCTACTGTAAATTATTTTAGCAATTAAGGCATATTCCTGGGGCTTATTGAGCGTTTTTACAACATTGTATAAGGCAACTTTGAGACTTTCTAAAGAAGGATTTTTAGTACGCACTTCTTTAATTAAATCTTCAAATCTAAAAAAATCTAGTTTGTTTTTGTCATTTTCCCATACTTTTATACAAACACAAACAATTACCTTCTTGATCCGCAATGAGTTTTCATGCTGATCTAAGTCTTTAGCCACTTTTTGTAATAAAGAATTATTTTCCATTGTCCAAAATAATAAGATTAACTATATAATATGAAATTACTACTGCCTGGTAAGCTACAAAGCTGGGCGGCTGACATTTTTTCACAACAATTCGGGCTTTAAGTTTATTTTAATACATTAGTTTTCAGTGGCTTGTTAAGTAATCTGACTTTTTGAAATAACTAAAAATAAGTACAACTGTTTTCTCTTATCCCTTTGTGCCTTTGGTTCAACAGTTTTATTTGCCTAAAAGCTGAAAATACGCTCTCCAACTCAAGTTAAGGGATTTTTGGTATCATTTCAGGTTGATTACCTATAATTCTCAATTAGTGTACAAATATTCTTATTTGAACATTTGTACTCTTTATCTCCCTCTGCCCCTCTGCCAAGGATAAAGACATACGCAGAAATCCCCCTAAATCCCCCCATAAATTGGGGGACTTTGAATTTCTCCCCCTTTTTAAGGGGGTAGGGGGGATCAAGGTTTCAGGCTTTCGGTGCGTAAGTCCTAAGTATAAAAAATAACCCATGCTACTACTCTACTGGGCGAATAATGGGTGGCGTGGTTGATTTAGGTGGTTGGAAAATTGCTTGCAGTGCTTTTTCTAAGGTTTCTGCCATGACTATGCGGTTTTCGTAAACTACAATCACTCTTACTAAAGTTGGCAGACTATTTTGTTCAGCTTCTAAGTAGAGTGGTTCAACGTAAAGTAATGATTGCTCTATGGGAATTACTAAGAGATTTCCTTGTAACGCGCGTGAACCCTGGCGATTCCACAGCGAAATTTGTTGCGAAATTACTGGATCTTGGTTGATTCTAGCTTCTATTTGTTCTGTACCATAGATCAACTCTTGCTTAGGGAATTGGTAAAGTAATAACTTACCGTAGTTTTGACCATCGGAACGTGCTGCCATCCAAGCAATTAAGTTATTGCGCTGAATGGGGGTAAAGGGCAAAAGCAGAATAAATTCTTCTGATTCAGCCGTTGGCAATTTCATAATTAGATAGTAAGGTTCTACTACACGTGGTTTGTCTCCGTAAATTTCGTTGGGAATTCGCCACTGGTCTTCGCGGTTGTAAAATACCTGAGTGTCTGTCATGTGGTACGTCAACAATCGCTCTGATTGAGTGCTGAATAAATCTAGGGGATAACGGATATGACTTTTTAAAGTCACGGGCATAGTATTTAGTGGTTTAAATAATTTGGGAAAGATGGCATTCCAGCTATTAATGATGGGATCTTGAGAGTCGGCGACATAAAAGTTAACTGAACCGTTGTAGGCATCAATTACTACTTTGACTGAGTTGCGAATATAGTTAAATTCGTATTTGCCAGGATCGGAGTAGGGATAGCGATCGCTTGTAGTATAAGCATCTACAATCCAGTACAAATAATTCTCTTGTTGTCCATCTGGGTTGGCATCAGCAACTACTAGGTAAGGATCACTATCGAAGCGTAAAAAAGGTGCGATCGCCTGAATACGTTCTGTAATATTGCGCCGAAATAGTAATTTAGTTTCTGGGGTAAAATTCCAAGTTAGAAGCATTTGCCAATCTTTCAGATATTCGGCAAACAATAATTGCTGCCACCAAGCGCCAATTTTTACCCCACCCTTACCACCATAGATGTTGTAAACATTCTCATCCCCACTGGGATAGTCCAACTCTTTTGTTTGTGTAGATGTCATCACATAAGTATCGCTAATTTCACCGTAATAAATTCGCGGTTTACCAATAGGAATGCTATTTTCGATATTCTCACCTGATGTTTTTAATGTCCCCGCGTCAGTAATACCTGTACCAATATCTTTAACGAAGTAATCTGGTAGTCCACCAGCACCAACTGTATTTACTGGGCTAATTGTAAATCCATAACCATGAGTATAAATTAAGTGTTTGTTGATCCAGGTTTTAGCTTCTGTCGGAACAGAATCATAGTTCAATTCACGAGGCGCAATCAGAATTTGTTGATTTTTAGAATTAGGATTTGAAGTTTTGCTTTGAGCTTTGTTTGTTAAATTATCCTGTGCTACCTTTAAGGTATAACGGTCAATATCAGCATCAATGAATTGGTAATATGGTCTAATTTGTTGTAGCTGTCGATTTGTTTTTAGTAGAGGAAGTGTATCCCATAGGCGGATGTTGTCAATAGTTAATCTATTTTGTTGAATATCACTATCGTTCAACCGATTATCTGGGTTAAATGTTTGAACTTCAATCTTGTCTAGTGCAAATGCCTTTCGAGTCATGGCAATGCTACGTTCTATATAAGGTTTTTCTCTTGATAGTTCGTTGGGTTGCACTATTAAAAGCTGTACTACTCTGGGTAGTAGAAAGTTACCAGTCAAGGCTAATGCTATGAATAATCCCAAGCTGATAGTTATAGGTTTAATAGTCTTTTTATCTAAGCTTAAGAATAGCGTTTGCCATAAAAATAGTAGCGCGATCGCACTTGATAAGAAAACAAACGTTGTATAGACTCGCAGTTGCACTTCTACATCTGTATAACTAGCGCCGTAGGTGACACCACGAGTAGAATAAAGTAATTGATAACGAGCCAACCAATGATGGAATGCTATCTCTAACATCAACAAACAGCATATTGCCGATAAGTGGCGTAGTTGTTGTTTAGAAAACCCGATAAATTTACCTTCAGATAAGCTATTTCCTGATAATAAATAATTTAGTGTAACTGCTATTACTGCATATATACTTAATCCACCTAGCCAAAAATCTAATAATTCCCAGACGGGTAAGGAAAAAATATAAAAGCTAATATCTTGTTTAAATAAGGGGTCAATTGTGTTAAAAGTATTGGGGCTAAAATATAGTAAAAATTTATCCCAGTTAGATGATAGTACTAAAGTATAGAACAAACTTAAACTAAGTGCGATCGCAATTAGTACAAACTGGTGATTGATAGCTATAGCTAAAATAAATCCTATTAGCAAAATTAGCTGCCCAACTTGCACAAGTAGCTGTTGCCACTGCTGCAAACTGGTAATTACTGGCAACTTGCTTTTAAAATCCTGTAACTCCTGAAAAATTGAACTAACTTTAAATAAACTTGGTACAGTGGAAGTTATAGCGGTAACGTTAATATTGTTATGCCAAAAGGCTAGTATAATCTGCCCGTAATAGAGCAACATCAACCCTAGTATTAAACTTAGCAGCATTACAATTGGTAACAGCCAACGCCAAGTGACACCATTTTTAGGTATGACTGCTTCCTGTAATTTCTCTTGCCAAGGAGGGTGAGGGTTGAGTGTTTTTTGATTGGGCAGTATCAAACTAGCACCCGAATTTATAGAAGGATATTTAAGACGCGCTGCTAATATTAGATTGCCCAGTAGAAATGTAGCAGTTAACAAGAACGCGATCGCGCCTAAAATAAACTGGGTTTTTAGCCGTAACAGAAACGCCGTTAAATATCCAACTTCTTCAAACCAAAAAATTTCTGCTACTAAGTGAGAAACTAGATCAACAACTAGCCATAATCCCAGTAGCAGTGCTATAAGCGCAAAACCTCGATTCCAAAAATTCTTGGGCATTAACTATCTCCACGCAATCAATGTAGAGACGTACCATGGTGCGTCTCCACGCAATCAATGTAGAGACGTACCATGGTACGTCTCTACAAGTTTTATTGTCTCAAAATTACCCCACCCTGGTAGCGTTGTTCTGCTTTAGCAGTACGCTAGGATCGATGCTATACAACAGCTTAAGAAATCATAAGTGAATGTGATAAATAGTGAAAGTACGCGAAGTTATTAAATTAATCGAAGCTGATGGCTGGTATCTGTTAAGAATACGGGGGAGTCATCGCGTTTTTGAGCATCCAGAAAAACCAGGTATTGTTGTCATAGCTGGTAATACAGGGAAAGAGATTCCCATTGGTACATTGGGAGCAATTAGACGACAAGCGCAACTAGATTTTTGAGGGAAAAATGGCTCAACAGTATTTAGTAATTATCGAAAGAGGGATTGATTGTTACGGCGCTTACGTGCCTGATTTATCTGGGTGCGTGGCTGTTGGCGATACAGAGGATGAGGTTAAAAGGTTGATTGACGAAGCTATTCAAATCTATATAGAGACTCTTATTGAGAAAGGTGAACAAATTCCTGAACCAAAAAGCGAGTCATTTATGAGCCAAGTTGCTTAAGTTATGCGCTATCCTGCTGCGCTCTTAATTGCACCACATCACCCCCGGGTGGAAATCCTTATCCTTACCCACAACCCCGCCTCCGGTTCAAACCGGAGGCTAATAGCTAAAGTCCGTTAAAACGGACTACAATAATCATAAATTTAGTCGGTTTTAACCGACTTACGCTATTGGTTCCAGGGAATTCATTCCCTGGCGGGATAACTGGCGGGATAACTGGCGGGATAACTGGCGGGATAATTTAAACCTATCGAATCGTTACCCCTTCCGAATTACCCGCAATATCTGGCACAACAATAGGCGGCTCACCATCAACAGAAGGGCATTCCCCTCTAGTTTTTGGTGGATTATTATCAAATTTAGCTCCTTCAATTAAAATAGTACCTTGGTTACAAATAGCAACATGGGTATTATTACTGGCGACTAAGTTGTTAATTGTCAATTCTCCTCGATTTATTATCCCTATCCGATTTTTAGAGATTTCCAAATTAATTAAAGAAGCATTTCCAGAGTTATTTATACCAACGTAATTGCTATTTATTTTTAAGTTATTAAACACAGGTGAAGCACCTTCTTCAATAGAAATTCCTCCTCGATTGTTATCAAATGTTCCTTTATTATTATAAACTTCAACATTTTCTAATTCAGGCTTAGTACCGCTCGTAATATATACTCCAGCCTCGTTTTCAATAAACACTCTGACATTAGATAACTTGGGAGAGGAGTAAATATCAACTCCTCCTGATATTGTTACTTTTTTAATATTTACACTCGCATTTTGTCTATTTTCATCGCCATAAGCCTGATCGCCAATTAGCAATTCAGAATTGATAATTTTTAAATTTTCTAAATTTGAATTGTTATAAATCCGTATCTCTGCCTTAATAATTGTCGTGTCTCCACTCCCCACAACTGAAACACCTTGAGGAATTTCTACAAGGGAATCTTCCCCGCTATTAGATGAGTAAGTACCAGCAGCTAACTTAATTGATACAGGCTTATTCTCATCTCCATCCTGTAATCTAATTGCTTGCTTAATCGCTCTCGTTAAACTTCTATAAGGTGACTTTTGAGAACCAGCATTATTATCACTTCCTTTATCAGCAACAAACACTACCTCAGCATTTGTAGCCGTAACATTCCTTTCAACCTGATTATCAGATCCAAACGGAGAAACGTAAATATCCGCTTCCGAATTATTTGACTCAGAACTATCCCAACTCGGAGGCGTATTTAAACCTTGACTAACTTTATTATCCCGATAATTAATATTTGAATCGACAAATCCTCTAACTGCTGACTTTGACTCCGCATTAGCCAAACTTAAGCCAGTATTTGAAAACTCTAAAAACTGATCAAAATTACTAAAAAAAGCAATACTGCCTGATAAAAGCGAACCACTGAGGATGAGAAATCCCCAAACAAATTTATCAGGGAACTTCCGGCAACTTTTATCAGGCATATTGACAAATCCTTGATTCTATGTATTAGCGTTGGGACTAACTTGTTCTAAATTAAACAACATTTGCAAAGATTGCATTGCTTTACGTCGCGCTTCAATATCCTGCTGCGCTCTTAATTGCACCATTGGATCGTGAAGAATTTTATTAACAATACCACGAGTTAAAGCTTCGATAACTTCTTGATGTCTTTCGGCAAATTCCGAACCCAATCTTGATAAAGCTTTTTCTAATTCTTGGGCGCGGATAGTTTCCATTTTATCACGCAAACAGCTAATAGTTGGGACAGTTTCTAGCGATCGCCACCAGAGATCAAATCCTTCAACTTCTTCTTCCAGAAGCACTTCTGCTTCTTGAGCCATTTTGCGGCGACTTTCTTGATTTTGTGCAACTACCGCTTTTAAATCATCAACATTAAAAGCATCGACATTTTCTAACTCATTGACATCTGCATCCACATTACGAGGTACAGAAATATCAAATATCATTAAAGCTCGATGTGGTTCTAAACAGCTTTCGAGTTTGGCTTTATTTAATAAAGGTTCTGTGGAAGCCGTGCTAGTAAATACTAAATCTGAAGCAGAAATTACTGATAGCATTTCTGACAAAGGATGTAACTCTAAATTAGCATCAGGAAACTGTTTAGCTAATTCTTCAGCACGGCGAGTAGAACGGTTTAAAACTGAAATTTGGGTTGCACCTTTAGAGATCAGATGTTGCACTAACAGTCGTGACATCTTACCCGCACCCAAAATTGCGACACGGTAAGCAGCTAAATTCTGCACCTTCATCTGAGCTAATTCAACTGCTGCTGAACTAATAGAAACCGCACCAGTACCAATGCTAGTTTCAGTACGAACTCGCTTACCTGCTGTGAGTGCTTGTTTAAATAAACGGTTGAGAATTGAACCAATCCCCTTGTATTGCTGACCGATTTTTTGAGTATTTTTAACTTGCGCGAGAATTTGACCTTCTCCCAACACCAAGCTATCTAAACCTGCTGCAACACGCATCAAGTGCATAACTGAATCTTGGTGCAACAAGATAAATAAATGATGCCGCAAATGGTGCATCGGTAACTTAGCATAGTCACAAAGAAACTGACGTACTTCAGCAACACCTTGCTCGGTTTCGTGAGAAACAATGTAAATTTCTAAACGGTTGCAAGTGCTGAGAATAGCTACTTCTTCAATGTGGGGATAACTAAGTAATTGAGCGATCGCACTTTCCATTTGTGTTTCTGGAATGCTCAATTTTTCCCGCACTTCCACTGGCGCTGTCTTATGGCTTAAACCTATAACTGCAATATTCATGTGTTCTCCCTAATTAGCGATTAGCGATTAGCGATTAGTGAATTAGTTAATTAGCGATTAGTTAATTAGCAATGTGTAACTAGCTGCTTTTTGTTGACAACATATACGCAGGACTTACGCATTCTGGGTTAGTGAGCGAGACGCTCACACTACTAATAAAGTAATAACAATTAATGTTGATTTTATGTAGTGCGAGCATCCTGCTCGCTGGTTTTTTTGCGTAAGTCCTGATACAGCCAAGTTTACTAAAGGTAAATACTAACCGCTAACAGTTATCTACCTCAATTGCAGAGCTTTTGGTTCATCAAACATATGAATTGTGTCAACAAATCGTGCTGTTTTAGATTGACTAGAGATTACCAAGCTCTGAGTACGCGCTCCACCATGAAAGTAGCGAACGCCTTCCATCAAAGTACCAGGAGTGATTCCGCAAGCAGCAAATAACACTGTTTGACCAGATGCTAATTCTTCTGCATTGTAAACTTTGTCAGGATCTTTAATACCCATTTCGTTCAAGCGGTCAATATTGCCTTGTCTTGTCCACTTTTCACTTTCAGGAGTATTAACGTCTGCGGGATCGTAAATTAGTTGCCCTTGGAAGTGTCCACCTAAGCAGCGCATAGCAGCCGCAGAAATAACGCCTTCTGGTGCTGCACCAACGCCCATCAGTGCATGAATGTTAGTACCTGCAAAAGCACAGCAGATGGCAGCAGAAACGTCACCATCACTAATCAGGCGCACTCTTGCTCCTGCTTGGCGAATTTCCGCAATTAGATCTTTGTGACGAGGGCGATCCATTACCACTACTACTAATTCGTCAATAGAGCGGCTTAAACACTCTGAAAGAATCTTGAGGTTTTCGGTAGCAGACTTGTTAATATCAACATGACCTCTGGCAGGAGCAGGAGCAGCTAACTTTCTCATGTAGAAGTCAGGAGCAGCAAATAAGCCGCCTTTTTCAGCAATTGCTAATACTGCCATAGAACCATTTTGACCGTAGGCAACTAAGTTAGTGCCTTCGCAGGGATCAACAGCAATGTCAATCTCGATTAACTCGTCAGGGTTGCAGTAAGTTTTTGCATCTTCGCGGGTACAAATGCCCACTTCTTCGCCTATGTAAAGCATAGGCGCTTCGTCCCGTTCACCTTCTCCGATGACGATCTTCCCCCGCATATAAATCTGATTCATCCGTTCCCGCATAGCTTCTACAGCTACTTGGTCGGCTGTATCTTTTTCGCCTTTGCCCATCCATCGGGCAGATGCGATCGCAGCTTTTTCTACAACTTCAATAATTTCTAAACCGAGGGTATTTTCCACGAAGTCTATTCTCCCAACTGCCTGATTTGGCGACGTTTCATCTGGCTATTACAGTCTAAAGTCTACCAGAGGGGAGATACCCTTGAATGAAGAGAATTTGAATCTGCTAATTGTTAAGTTTTGCTACTAATATCTGGTTGTTGAGTTTTATTGATAAAACTAAGTTGAATTTTCAAAATGCTGTATCATTCTGGCTTTATTTGAAGCTTATTCTGAATTCTGGCAGTTGTGAATCCACAAGACCTTTCGAGAATTTACGCAAGATCCCCCTAGTGCGTGTTTTCAAACCCTTTGATCCCCCCCTACCCCCCTTAATAAGGGGGGAGAATCAAATCAAAGTCCCCCTTTTTAAGGGGGATTTAGGGGGATCTAGGTTTCAAGCTTTCGGTTCGTAATTCCCAATTGGGAAAATGAGCTACAAATATTTGATGTAGAGACGTACCATGGTAAGTCTCTACAGATTAATCTAACGTGATGTAGCTTTAGCTTCTGTGAACTGAGAATGTTTTTTTTGTGGATTTCTGGGTAGAGGGGCAGCTAACAATAAGATCTTTTCCATTAGCTTAGGAGCAATACGATCGCACAATACGGCTAAATAACTCTGCCATCCCACTAAAATTTCCGTCGATTCCCTTTCCAAACCTGTAACGAGTCCCTTTGCAACCTGTTCGGGAGTCATGGGTTTAATCCATCGAAACCACTGTAAGTTACGAACCATATCAGTGTCAGTTAGAGAGGGTAAGAAGGCAACAACTTGGATACGATGTGCCGCTAATTCACCCCGTAAGGCTTGGGTAAAGCCGCGAATAGCAAATTTAGTCGCTGAGTACGTTGCCATTGTTGGAGCCGCCAATCTGCCCATCAAACTAGAAACATTGATAATTGTTCCTTCTTGCTGAGTTACCATGCGTCGGGCAACTAAACGGGTAATGGTATACATTCCGATTAAGTTTGTACCAATTTCTTCTTGGACATTGGCTAAACGCGATCGCAAGAATGTCGTTTGATGAGCTACTCCAGCACAATTAACCAAAATGTGGATAGGCGCATAGTCACGCCAAGTTTGAGCAATTGCAATATTTACTTCAACTGGGTTGGTAAGATCCAATGGCAACAGAATTACTTCTGTACCAAATTCTGCAATTTCCGCAGCAACTTCTGCTAACCTCTGATGGTTACGAGCTACCAAAATTAAGCGTTTTACTCCAACTGAAGCAAATTCTAGTGCGATCGCTCGCCCAATTCCACGAGAGGCTCCGGTAATCAGAGCAGTTTTTCCTTGAATATTCATAAATTAAAGCCTCCTTAATTGAGGTTCCATTACCGCTCAACAGTCCCTAGATAGATACTTGTTGTAGAGACAGCACTGTTGAAACGTAATGAGGTCAAGTGTGATTTATGCTCCGTATAAGGATTGGAGAGTACTGAAGCATAATTAGTAAAAAAGTTCCCAGGGAAACTAACTGAAACGTACAGCAGTTAATGGCAAAAAAATCAGCAAACAGGTGAAGAGAAATAAGCAATGAAAAGCATAATTAACAAACCTCCTAGATGCAAGCATCTACGAACAACAAACCTATAAGCACAGACTAGCAACCTAATCAAGTACCTGCAACATTTATTAGCAAAAACGTCAAACTATTATATTCCGACATAATATTCTCATAATTTTTCCTATTGACGTTTTGATGGAATTTACCTAAAAGCCTGATTTTTAAATGCTTTTAGGTAATTTCATATAAGGTATTGCACAAAACAAAATATGAGAAAACGCCAGACTGTTTAAGTAAATCTGAACTAATGTAACGAAATCTAAAAAGTCTCAACTCCCCACCTTGCTCAAAAAATACTTTGTTGTTACAAGGTAAATATGAGTGAGTCAGCATTCGACTGGGATTTCCCTATGAAAGATGAATACGATTTCTCTGAATCAGTTCAAAATCCCTACTTTAAAAAGCTGAAAAAACAGGTGACGATTTGGCTTGAAGAGGAAGTAGTAGATTATTTCAGAACACTAGCTGAGGAATCTGGAATTCCTTATCAGACTATCATCAAGCTTTATCTGCAAGATTGTATGCGATCGCAAAAAAAGTTGTCATTAGAGTGGATAAAAACTGTCTAATGAGAAACCCTCCCAAATCAAGCAACACCATACCCCGTATATTGTCTTACTTCTGGTGGCTGGAAACCTAAAACAATCTTATCTTTAGGAATTCCCCTAGCGACTAACTCATCTGTAACTCCATCCTCAATCCCATCTCGCCAAATCCAAACCGAATCGCCAATGATTTGAAGGTGAACTAAACACCCATGAATCCTTGTTAAATAATCCCAACCATTATTCATCAACAAAAAATGATTTCTGTCTTCACTCACAATCAGAAGGCAATCAATCTCACCATGAGCATAGGGGATATTAGCATGATAGTGCAAAACTTCGTAAATAATTTTACGATAATTGTCTAACTCGTCCATTGCACAATGACCTCCTCTTTGGGATTGAATACTAATAAGCGTAAATCTGTTTTTCTTAACAAAATTTGTCCTATTGGTTCAGAAAAAATATCTCGAAATACGTTTACAGGGATTGCTAAATAAATAACTCGTTCTGGTTGTTCTTCCTCTAATATTTTTGAATATAAAATGTACTGTCCTAAAGCGTTTTCTAAATCGTTAACCGGAGATGGATTAACAAAACTCTTAACCTCTACTGCGATTTTGCGTCCTTCTTTCTCAGCAGCAAATAATTTTTCTGCCCCTAAATCTACATAAACAGAACGACTACCAATAGTTAACCGTAAGGGATCGTTCGTAATTGTCCAGCCATCTTTTTCTAGGGCTATTTTTACAACATTGTGATAAATATCTTTTGCTGCCAAAGCTATAATGCCTCCTGTAACCCCGATTTTAGTCTTAGATTCATTAATTTAGCTTTTCTGGATTAAGGTATGCGATCGCTAAAAGTTAATTAGGTACAAATCCCTAGAAGAAGTTATGTCAGTTTTGCTCTGCGATCAGCCCTAGACTACCAGATAAACTTGTAGGCGTGATTGTAGGCGAGTTTTATGTCAGTTTTGCAAGTGCGATCGCCCCTATACTACACTCTTCTAAAACCCGTAGAGTGCTGAAATAGCGTAAATAGGGAACAAAAAATGGACGCAACTGGATTCGAACCAGTGACCTCTACGATGTCAACGTAGCGCTCTAACCAACTGAGCTATGCGTCCGCACGATTTACTAATGTAGCATAGGTCTTCATAAATATACAAGCAATTGACACTCCCCTGGCGCTCTGCCGAGGGGATTCTTCATTCAACGAGTCCACTTGCTTAAAGCTCCTTGCGTTACTTTAAGTAGAGGTGGTTCTCTCTCTTTCGCGTTAACTTTCCCCATGCCCTGGGGTAGTTGCATTACTGCAAATTTTGTTTGAGTTAATTGCTAGTCGTCTAGTTCCTGTGAACCTTTTACCTACTTTCAGGCTATCTGGCAATTAAGCCAAACTACTAGAACAACAAAGTAGAACCCATGATTCAGTTGTCAAGGTACAGCGTTACCGTTTAGGTACTAGGGTTTTTAAACAGGTTGATTACCCCACCTGTTATATTTAATGGTAGTGCAATTCAACTACCATGTCAACTAGAAAAAGACCAAAGGTTTATCAATTAAGGCTTAGTGAAGACGAATGGAAACAGTTGGATTTCTATGCTCAGTCCAAACAAATTTCTGCTGCTGAGGTTTTGCGTAACTACATCAAAACACTTCCAACGCAGGATAAATCCTGCGACTAGCTTTCATCCCTTGGCACTCTGCCGAAGGGTTTTCAGCATCTCCTTTATAATTTATTTTAGTGCTGAATCCTAACTTTACTAAAATTGAGCATCAAAACTGAGCAAGCATACACGAAAAATTACCTGGGTTTGGTAGAATAACTGGGTTGTTCAGCTAAATGCCGTCTTTGAGTCAATCAATAGACATTACCAATATAGATTCCTTAGCGCAAGAACTCGCAACAATCCAACAAACAGGCTCTAAACGGATTGCGCTGCTGGGTTCGCGTCATGTTCCCATTACTCACCAGCATTTAATCGAGATGATGAGTTATGCCTTAGTTTTATCAGGCAATCGCATCATCACCTCTGGTGCTACAGGCACTAATTCGGCTGCTATTCGGGGTGCAATGCGTGCTGACCCCAGCTTACTGACAGTAATTTTGCCACAAAGCTTGTCACGTCAGCCGCGAGAATCTCAAGAGCAGCTACAGCAGGTAATGCACCTGGTAGAAAACCCCGAACATGACACCTTGTCACTTGCCGAAGCTAGCGCCGTGTGCAATCAAGAAATTGTATCTAGGTGTCAGCAACTCATTTGCTTTGCGTTCCACGACAGCCACACATTGTTACAAACCTGTAGCGATGCTGAAGAGCAACGCAAGGTAGTAACTTTGTTTTACTTTGATTAATGATGACTATACCCGTGTCTGCAATTCTGCTCGACTGTATAGCCGCAGCAGCTTTTTTAATTTATCTGCCTTTCCTGGTCGTAGGTTATGCGCGTGCGCGTGTAGGTTATGACCAGGCAGCACCACGGGCAATGTTTGATAAATTGCCTGCTTATGCTCAACGAGCTACATGGGCGCACCAAAATTCCTTTGAAACGTTTATAGTGTTCGCACCAGCAGCACTGATGGCTTATATAACAGGTCAAACTTCGACAGTAGCAGCAGGAGCAGCTATTGCCTTTGTTGTTGCTCGGTTATTCTATTCTGTGTTTTATATTCTGAATATACCTGTGGCGCGATCTCTCATGTTTGGCATTGGCACTCTAAGCTCTTGTACTCTCATTGCCCTTAGCCTAATTAGTGCCAATAGTTCCCCAATACTGCCCTAAATAAAGTTTCATCTTTAATTTAATTAGGGAGTAAAAAACTAACCTGATTTTACCCCTCTCTCCTCCCTCCTCCCTCCTCCCCCTTATGGCTTCTACCTATTCATTCGACATTGTTAGTGACTTTGATCGGCAAGAATTAGTTAATGCCGTAGATCAAACCCTTCGCGAAATTAAAAGTCGTTTCGACCTCAAAGATACTAAAACCACAGTTGAATTAGGCGAAGAAGTTATCACTATTAACACTGATAGCGAGTTTACTTTAGATTCAATTCATACAATCTTACAAACCAAATCTGCCAAGCGTAACTTATCCCTAAAAATATTTGATTACGGCAAAATCGAAGCTGCAAGCGGAAATCGTGTTCGCCAAGAAATCAAGCTCCGCAAAGGTCTTAGCCAAGAAATTGCCAAACAAATTACAAAATTACTGCGAGAAGAATTTAAAAAAGTTCAAGGTGCAATTCAAGGAGATGCTGTCAGAGTTTCTGCTAAATCTAAAGATGATTTACAAGCAGTTATGCAACGCTTAAAAGAAGAAGATTATCCAGTTGCACTGCAATTTAATAATTATCGTTAAGAGTAGAGACGCGAAATTTCGCGTCTCTACATTAGTTTTTAGCCTCGTTCCCAGGTTGAACCTGGGAACGAACCCGTCGAGGAACCCCGCCTCATTGCTAACTGCTAAAAGCTAATAGACCAATGAGCAAAAGTCAAATTGACCCCCCTCAATCCCCCCGATGCGGGGGGAAGAAATCTTGCTCCCTCTCCGTTTCGGGGAGGGCTGGGGAGGGGTTTTTCGGATTTATGCTCATTGGTCTAATTGCTAATCGCTTATAGCTGTGACATCACTTCTCTTGCTGCTGCCAAAGTGCGGTCAATATCTTCATCAGTATGAGCTAAGGAAGTAAATCCAGCCTCAAATTGAGAAGGTGCTAAGTAAACACCGCGCTCTAGCATTCCCCGATGGAAGCGGCTAAATTTACTCGCATCTGACTTTTTAGCATCTTCGTAATTGTGGACTGGTCCTGCGGTAAAGAACATACCAAACATTCCACTGATTTGACCGCCACAAGCTGCATGACCTGTTTCTTTAGCAATTTGCACTAAACCATTAGCTAACTTTTTGGTAATTTTGTCCAGATACTCATAAGTGCCTGGTTTTTGTAATAACTCCAGAGTTTTAATGCCAGCAGTCATTGCTAAGGGATTACCAGAAAGCGTTCCAGCTTGATATACAGACCCAGCAGGGGCAATCATTGACATAATATCCCGCCGTCCGCCGTAAGCTCCTACAGGCAAACCACCACCAATTACCTTACCTAGTGTGGTTAAGTCTGGGGTAACACCAAATTTCTCTTGAGCGCCACCGTAGGCAATACGAAAACCTGTCATCACTTCATCAAATACCAGAAGTGCGCCGTGTTCTTGGGTAATTTCGCGTAAGCCTTCAAAAAAGCCTCCATCAGGAGTAATAAAGCCAGCATTACCCACAACAGGTTCTAGAATTACGCCAGCAATTTGATCGGGGTTTTCTGCAAATAATGCTTTGACTGCTTCAAGGTCATTATATGGAGCAGTAAGTGTGTTGAGGGCAGTAGATGAGGGAACGCCAGGAGAGTCTGGTAAACCCAACGTAGCCACACCCGACCCAGCTTTGACTAGGAACATATCGGCGTGACCGTGATAGCAGCCTTCAAATTTGATGATTTTGTCACGACCTGTGAAGGCTCGCATCAGGCGTAACACTGACATACAAGCTTCTGTTCCAGAGTTAACAAAACGTACCATTTCGATGCTGGGAACAGCATCAATGACCATCTCAGCCAAGACGTTCTCTAAAACTGAGGGCGCACCAAAGCTAGTGCCTTTTTCTAGGGCTTCGTGTAGGGCGCTAATTACTTCTGGATGGGTATGACCGCAAATAGCTGGTCCCCAACTGCCAACGTAGTCTATGTATTGGTTGCCATCAACATCCCAAATATAAGCTCCTTTAACCCGATCAAAAACAATTGGTTGCCCTCCTACAGATTTGAAGGCTCGGACTGGAGAACTTACCCCCCCTGGCATGAGGTTTTGGGCGGCGGCAAAAATTTCTTCAGACTTGGTGGTTTTTAAATTGGTTGTGCTAATCAAAAGATGTCTCCTAATTGTTTGATGCTGAAATTTCTATCTTGGGATAGGAGTTAGCTATCAGTAAAGGCTTTATTAAGTTATCAGTTATCAGCTTTGAGAGAAAAGTTTTGTACGAGGGTGGACAAGAAATTTAACAACGGTAAAGTTAAAACCTGATTTTTTTCTAGATTCCTGGTTTAAAGTTACTTGCTTAGGACTTACGCAAAGATCCCCCTAAATCCCCCTTAGTAAGGGGGACTTTGAATTTCCCCCCTTACTAAGGGGGGTAGGGGGGATTTAGGTTTCAGGATTTCGGTGCGTAAGTCCTATCTTAATTATTCTATCCAGAGGGAATGGCAATTCTTGAGGTGGTGGTGTGGCAGGTTAAAATTGATTGTCTTGCACTTAGCTACTGTTAATTAAATTTATGCCTGCTGCTGAACCAACTTCTTTACGCCAAGCTATTCCAGTTGACCAAATTCGTTATAACGAGCAAGGGTTAGTGCCAGCAATTGTACAGGATTATTTAGATGGCACTGTCTTAATGATGGCTTGGATGAATCGGGAATCGCTACAAAAAACTCTGGAAACAGAGGAAACTTGGTTTTGGAGCCGTTCTCGCCAGCAGTTTTGGCACAAGGGGGAAACTTCGGGGCATATTCAGAAGGTGCGATCGCTCCGTTACGATTGTGACAGTGATGCTTTACTGATTACAGTTGAACAGGTGGGAGATATTGCTTGCCATACTGGTGAGCGTAGCTGTTTTCATCAGGTGGATGGGGAAAAAGCACCACCGCCAGCAGATACTTTATCTGATTTGTTTGCGGTAATTTGCGATCGCCGCGATCATCCTGTAGAAGGTTCTTATACTCGTCAGTTGTTCGCTGGTGGAGATAATAAGATTCTTAAAAAAATTGGCGAAGAAGCGGCTGAGGTGGTAATGGCTTGTAAAGATGATGAGAAGGATGCGATCGCAGGTGAAGTCGCTGATTTGTTTTATCACTCTTTGGTTGCTTTAGCTCACCATCATGTTGATTTAAGAGCAGTTTATCGTAAGTTACAAGAGCGCCGTCGTTGATTAGCGATTAGCAATTAGTAGTTAGCAATTAGCGAGGGAAAAATGAGCCAAAAAGTTGCCGATAATCAGACTACTGTTAAAAATTACCCTGATAGAGAAAAGTTGAATATTAAATTACTGGTATTAGATATTGATGGCACAATTTCTGGTGAATCTAACCAGATTAAAGAATCGGTGAAACAAGCTATCGCATCGGCTCAAGCTTCTGGTGTGCAAGTAGCGATCGCCACTGGTAGAATGTACCGATCTGCTTTAAGATTTCATCAGGATGTTGGTTCTAATTTACCTTTGATAGCTTATCAAGGAGCATGGATTCAAGATCCGATTAGTCAAAAAGTTCACCGACATTTACCAGTTAAGAGCGAAACAGCGCATCAATTGTTGGATTATTTTGAACAACCGGAATTGCGATCGCTTCTTTCAGTCCACTTCTATATCAACGATCAGCTATATGTTCGGGAATTAACCAGAGAAACACAAATTTATGCCGGGCGCTCTAATATTGAACCAATTGCAGTAGGTGATTTGCGGACAGTTTTGACAACTGCACCCACAAAAGTTTTAGCACTCAGTGACGATATTGCTGTAATTGAAAACTTGCTCGGAAGTTTAAGACAGCGTTATACTCCGGCTGAACTTTATCTCACTACCTCTGTAGCGACATTTTTTGAAGCTACTAACCCGTTAGTTAATAAAGGTACAGCAGTGCGTTATTTAGCTGAAGAGGTGCTAGGGTTAAATGCTGCTAACGTGATGGCGATTGGTGATAACTTCAACGATTTAGAAATGTTGCAATATGCTGGTGTGGGTGTGGCGATGGGAAATGCACCCGCAGACGTACAAGCGATCGCGTCTTGGGTAGCTCCTACTGTTGAGCAAGATGGTGCAGCAGTAGCAATTAAAACTTTTATTCTTTAAGTAAAAATAGTTTAAAATACCCTTCAAATCAGAAAGGAAACCGACAACTGGCCGTGTTTCGTCTCGGTCTCCTTGCTGGTTCGCTCCTCACACAACTGCATCATATCCGACAAGTTAAAATTTGTCACCCTGTAAATAACATTTTCTACCTAAAGATAGACGAAGATCAAATTTACGAAAGCCTGAAACCTAGATCCCCCTGAGCAACCCCTTAAAAAGGGGGGGAAATTCAAAGTCCCCATTTTTAAGGGGGGGAAATTCAAAGTCCCCCTTTTTAAGGGGGATTTAGGGGGATTTGTGCGTAAGCCCTAGAAGACTTACAGTTCTTCTGGCGCACTGATACCGAATCTATCTCTGAGCATAAACTGTAGCAAGGATTGAGCAACTGCAACTAAGCCTAATCTTGCTTGAGCTAGTTGGGGATGTGTCTTCATCTCTCCCAAAATTCGGTAACTACGGTCAAAGTCGAATCATTGCTTCACTCAAGCTTCGGGTGAGCTTTAGTAGCCGTGAAGTTGCCAATTGATGTGGTATTGACTTAGTGGTGCTGAGTTCATCTAGCAAATCTAATAGCTGCTCAATTAAGTGTAAAGAACAGAACTCCATCCCCCCACTGATGGCGGAACGTATAATTCTTCTTGCTCCCTCCTCGCTGGCGGGGAGGGTTGGGGTGGGGTTTCCCAAAATTTTTGCACTAAGTCCACTGTTAAGCCAAGGAATCGGCTTAGGTTCAACAATATAGAATGTACCTTGCTGGTTGTCGTGACTAATCTTTATCAAGCCTTCTTGTTCGCCTAAACGTAGAAGTGAGCAACATCGAGCATGGGTGTATTGTATTTGGAAAAAACTGAAACTGCGTTTTAGTTGTATATTTTTTGCTTCTGGTATCTTGAACTGATTAAAGAGTGTTTCAGGAATTTCAATTAGGTGTTGCAACCATGCAGCGATACTTGAGTTAGTTAGGTAAAAATCTATCCATCCGCTATTAGATACTTCAATAAAAAAGTCTAATTCTATTGCGCTGCTATTGTAGTCAGTAGTGGCTTTTAAATAAGTAGCTAACTGAGTAGCAATTTCTACGGGTGCTAACTTGTATTGGCTTGCAAGCTTGAGTGCGATCGCACTTCCATAAATTACTCTATCATTATCTTGAATCCTTGTTATAGGAATGGTTTCAATATTTAGCTCAACACCATGATTAATCCTGTATTCAGCTAATTCTAACTTGTTTATATATAAATTAATTGCTAACTTTAACTGATTTAACAACAACATCTTCACAGCAGAAGGAGTGGTTGTTAGGAAATTTACCTTCACTAAAACTACACTCTAAATATAATACTGCTAACGGCTAATGGCTAACGAATCCTGACAAAGCCAGATTGCTCAATTAATTCTTGTCCTTGTTCTGTTAAAAGTAAACTTGCATAAGCTTTGCCTGCTTGTTCATCAAGTTGACCATTTTGTTTAACTACAACAAATAAATTCCGAGTAATTGGGTATTCCGCATTTTGAAATGCTGCAATATTAAGTTGATTACGTTTACCAGGACACTCAGAAAGTGGTACAAAGGGTTCTTGATAAGGTGGTATAAATTTACCTTCTTGGCTACCTAAAGGTAAAGGTTTAATAGTACACTGTGGTACTACCTCTGGAGCAGAAGCAAAATAAATCCCACCAATATTACTAGCAACTTTACTTAATGCTTGAGTAGTAGTGGGGACAAATTCGATATTAGGACTAAATTTTTCACCGTTGAGGATTTCTTCAACAAATAATTCCACAGTACCACCAGCATTAACAGGGCGAGAAAATAATTTAATTGGGATGTCAGCGCCTCCTAGTTGTTGCCAGTTGGTAATTTTACCAGTGTAAATAGATTTCAGTTGCTCTAAGGTTAAGCCTGGAATATTAAGTTTAGGATTAACAGCGACGGCTAAACCATCAACTGCGACGGGAATTTGCTGTAAAGTAAAGCCTCGTTGTTGTGCTTGTTGATACTCTTGATCGAGTAAACTTCTGGAAGACTGAGCAAAGCTAAGTTTGCCATCTAATAACATTTTGATGCCAGTACCAGAACTTGCACTAGCGCCGATAGGTTGGACATAGCGTAATCTAAATTCAGGTCTAGCAACTTGAATAGCTGAATCTACAGCAAGTCTAATTGGAGCAAAAGAAGTACTGCCGCCATAGTTAAATAATCCCGAAGGAACATTACCTAATTGAGCAAAAGTATCTCCCGTTTTAGCTGGGGTTTGATTAGCTGATGGTTGGCTATTATTTCCTCCTTTGAGGATTTGATTAAGGTTTAATCCTGAGTTACGAGTAAACCACCAAAAGCCACCACCTAGCAATCCTAATGTGATGATTAAGGCTAATATGAGAACTGGAGTTTCATTTTTTTGAGACATGAATTAAGTATCTCGATATAATTAAATATTAATCTTTAACTGGTACAAAATCGTAGCCAGTTCCTGAGCGATTTCCTGGTACAATTTTTACTAATTGCACTGAAGAATTGCGATCGCCTGATGCTAAAAAACGGATACTGCCAGAAGCCCCTGTAGTCGAAAAATCCGGTGAAGATAGTGCTTGTTGAATTCCGGTGCGCGTAGGATTACGCTCAATAGCTGTAATTAATGCTTCTGTAGCATCATAAGCTAACGCTGTACGCCAGTTAACAGCGCCACCCCACAAAATTCTAGAAGTACGAGCAAAAACTGAATTTGGTTGAGCATCAATGTGCCAAGGAACTGCTACTACCATACCAACAGCCGATGCTCCCCCAACTTCTAGTGTTTTAGGTGTATAAGCATCATCTCCTGCTAACAAAGCTAACTGTTTACGGTTAATTTGAACTACCTGCAAAGCTTTATCAAGGGTATCTGTATTACTTGCTAACATTAATACTTTTATTTGCTGTTTGGTGGCTTGTTCGACACTTTTAGCAGCACTAAAGTTAGGTTGAGATAAATCAAACTCGCTCTTTACTTGTCCCCCACTTAAGGAAACAGCAGTAACAAATTCCGATTTAAGAGATTGACTATAAGAGCTTTTAGAATTATAAAAAACAGCAACGTTTTCTTGCTTTAATTGGGTAATCATATAATTAGCTAAAGCTCTAGCAGCAACGTAATCGCTAGGTACAGTCCGAAAAATATAGCTACCCAAGCTAGAAAGTTTAACTGAAGTACTCGTAGGTGAAATCGCTACGAGTTGTCCTGATTGAAATACACTACCAGCAGCTAAGGTAACATCACTAGCATAAGCGCCAACTACACCTAAAACTTCTGTGTTTTGTACTAAATTAGTAGCAATTTTTTTGGCAATTTCTGGATTATTTTCGTCGTTAGCGATCGCAATTTTTAAAGGAACTCCCTTAATTCCTCCAGCTTGATTAATCTCATTTTGTGCTTGAGCAACACCCCTCAAGATTTCTAATGAACTATTAACATCACTGTTAATAGGTACTAACACAGCAATTGTATAACTTTTTTTATTTTCAATCCGGGCATTATTGAGAAAAATTAATACTTCTGGATCATTACGATTTACCTTTATAGCTGCTTGAAAATTGGCGACGGCTGACTGGTAATTTTTAGAGGCGATCGCATCTACTCCCGCTTGTTTGGGTGGCGAATTTATCCCTGTAATTAATATTTTATCTCCAAAACTGATCCGGTCTTCTACTGATTTATTTTGACTTGATTCAGGTGTAGGAGAACCAGTCTTACTTAAGTTTCCTAAGTTAATCCCAGAGTGATTAGTCAACCACCAAAAACCCGCAGCTACCGCAGCCAACGTAATTAGTAAAGATAAAACAAGAACGGTAGTTTCTTTTTTTTGAGACATGGTATTGCCCAAGTTTAAAATTTAGAGGATTTTAGCAAGTAGTTGATAAATTAGACGAAAGATTACAGTTATTGCCACAACAGCCGCAGCAGCCAAAATAGGGATTAATAAAATTAAGTTAATCGCTACTAGGTTTCTTAAGAAAAACCACACAACGCCCATTGTGATTGCTGCAATAATTAACAAATCAACTTTTTCAATAATTCGACGAAATTGGGCAAAAATTAGACCACCCATAATCATGCCCCAGATACCAATGCTTATAGCTGGTGATGAAAACCAGCTACCAAGAGCAATCAATAATAAAGCTCCTTCAAACCCTGTAAAAGCTGCACCACCGAGTAAATGCCAAATAGATAATCTTGCTGGAGATGCTGTTTGCCGATTAGGTGTTGCAGAGGTTGAGGCTACTGTTGGTGATGTTACTGAGGGTTGAGGAGTTAGATTAGGTGTTTGAACAACTGGCGCAGAATGTTGTGCAGGTGATGATTTTGTTGTAACTGAATTAATAGCATCTATTACCTCTTGAGCAGATTGGAAACGTTGATTAGGTGCTGCTAATAACATCCGATCTAGAATTTCAGCAAATTGAGCGTCAATTTGAGCATAATTTCTCCATTGCCACTGATTGTTATAAGCATCAAATAGTTCTGTAGCTTCTTTACCAGTTAGTAATTGAATACAAGTAACGGCTAAAGCGTATAAATCAGTAGAAGGATAAACTTGACCTCCCGCCATTTGTTCGGGTGGTGCAAACCCCATTGTATAAATACCCGTTGATTTACTTGTTGTTCCAACTGCTGCTTTTTTAACTGCTCCAAAATCTAATAAATAAATTACCCCACGGCGATCGCGCATAATATTAGAAGGCTTAATATCGCGGTGAATAGAGCCATTTTCATGGACAAATTTTAGCACTGGGAGAATTTGCCGTAGTAGTGCTATCACCTCAATTTGTGAGAATTTCCCTTTTTCAATTAGTTCTTCTTCTAAGTTGTGTCCATCAATAAATTCTTGTACTAAGTAAAAAAACTTAGTTTGTTTACTAGCTTCACTACTAGGAACAGTTATTTCAAAAAAGGCATATAAATCTGGAATTTGAGGGTGAGTTCCGAGTTGTTCTAAAACTTCTCCCTCTCGTTCAAATAAATTTTGAGCTATCTGTAATTGTTGTGGAGTTAAGCTTCCCGCAGGCTGAAATTGTTTCACCACACAAAGACGAATCGCAGGAGTATAGCGATCGCGTGCTAAAAATGCTGCCCCAAATCCTCCTTTTCCTAATAACTTGATCGGCAGATACCGACCTACTAAAATCAGTGGCATTCCACAAGTAGTACAATATTTTTGCTGTACTGTCTTGAGGATCGAACTGTCATCTAATTCTGAAAAAAAGTTTTGAGGTTGAGGGCAGCCACTACGGGTGCAAATAATTTCCATGATAAGTTATTGATCATTTATTTTTCTTGAGGTTTCAATTATTTTCAGTTATTTTTTTTAAAGTTTTTACTCTGGTTTCACTCAATTGCCAATTCTTAACACTCATCACTTTAATTAACTACTAGCTGAGTTAGGAGTAACTGTTTTGATGATTTCTGGCTCAATTGATGGCGAATCCAGATAATGTTTCCATCCTTGAAGAGCGAATCTGGGCAAAATTTCATTGGTAAAAGCTTCTGCTGCCTTAGAACGATAACGGTTAGGATTAAAGATTACTGACAACATTCGCTTCACAACTATATCTTCAATTTGAGCGCGATGTAGAACACCCATTTGCAATTCTTTTTCTATAGCAGAAAGAGATACAAACGCAGCCCCAAGTCCGGCTTGTACTGCATTTTTGATCGCTTCAATTGAGTTAAGTTCCATTTCAACTTTCAAACGCTTAGTCTCAATATCAGAACGTGATAGTACTTGGTCAATTACTTTGCGGATTGTGGATTGAGAATCTAAAGCAATAAATTGCAGTTTATAAAGATCTTCTTTTTGGATACTGTTGTTTTTAGCAAGCGGATGAAAACTTGGCAAAATCAGTGCCAGTTCGTCTTCTGCATAAGGAACCATTTGTAATGCCTCATGCAATTCTGCTGGAACTTCGCCACCGATAATTGCTAAGTCAACTTGACCATTCGCTACACTCCAGGCAGTACGGCGGGTTGAGTGGACGTGCAGTTGTACTGCGACATCGGGATATTGTTGCCGAAACATTCCAATCATCCGAGGTAGCAGATAAGTCCCCGTTGTTTGAGAAGCGCCGACAATTAATGTGCCACCTTGGAGATTTTGTAAATCTTCAATAGCGCGACAGGTTTCTTGACAAAGGCTGAGAATTTTCTCTCCATAGCTCAGGAGTAGATGACCTGCTTCTGTGAGTTGAGCGCGCCGCCCCCCACGATCAAATAACGGCACATCTAGCTGGCGCTCTAAGTTTTGCACCTGTAAGCTAACGGCGGGTTGGGAGACGTAGAGGCTATCGGCAGCGCGTTTAAAACTACCCTCAGCAGCGATCGCTTTGAGAATACGCAACTGATCTAAAGTAAAAGGAACGTCAGACATACTAGCTTTACCTGAAACGGAAAAGAGCGACTGAGGCAACCAAACATGATGAGAAAGGCTTTAATCCAAGCAATTTATCGCCTATCAGTGTTGTGAAGCCTAGGTATGAAATCGACAGTAACATAACACTGGTCATCTTTAGGAGGGAGGAGGGAGGAGGGAGGAGGGAGGAGGGAGGAGAAAAGAAAAACAAGTGAGTAGTAAAGGGTTAATTAACGAAAAACCTTTATACCTAATAATTGATAATTGATAATTGCTAATTGATAATATTTATGAAGTTTTTGGATTGGCTTACTCCTAGCCATTTAACAATGCTGGGGCTATTGGTGGGTTTTGCGATCGCTCATAGCGGTTTAGCAGCCCTACGCCCTTGGGGAGAGGAAAAAATTGGTGCTAGGCTGTATAGAGTTTTGTTTGCTTTAGTTAGCCTACCTTTAGCTACTGTACTAATTATTTATTTCTTTAACCACCGTTACGATGGTTTGCAACTGTGGCAAGTACAGGGTGTTGTCGGTGTGCGATCGCTTGTTTGGGTACTATCAGCAATTTCCTTTATATTTCTTTACCCAGCAACGTTTAATTTACTAGAAGTTGCCGCGATCCAAAAACCACAAGTCCACCTGTTTGAAACTGGCATAATTAGGATCTCCAGACATCCGCAAATGGTGGGACAAGTGATTTGGTGTATCGCTCACACCCTTTGGGTTGGCACTACATTCACCCTACTTACTTCCATTGGCTTAGTATTACACCATTTATTTGCAGTATGGCATGGCGATCGCCGTCTTCTCGCTCGTTACGGTGAAGCTTTTGAAACTGTCAAAGCACGCACATCAGTAATTCCCTTCCTAGCAGTGATCCAAGGACAGCAAACATTGAAGTGGCAGGAGTTTCTTCGCCCTGCTTACCTGGGAGTAACAGCCTTTGTCTTACTGTTCTGGTGGGCGCATCCCCTCTTGCTCCAAGCGACAGCAAATGTTAATTGGTAGCCAAAGATTAAGTTTGATCACCTGATCCCAATTTGGATGTAGCATGATCCCAAGTAGATAGTAAAAACTCATAAATATTGAGGGGTCATGGTACTGTCTGTTAACGAGCGGACTTTTAAACAAGAAGTTTTAGAATCTTCCACCCCAGTACTGGTTAATTTTTGGGCTCCCTGGTGTGGCTTATGCCGCCTAATCAGCCCGATTTTAATCAGGTTTCAGGCAGAATCAAAACAAAACGTTAAATTAGTTAGCATCAACGCCGACGAGAGTTTAAAACTAGCAAATACATATCGCTTAACCACCTTACCAACTCTAATTTTGTTTGAGCGCGGTCAGGTTGTTCATCGTCTTGAAGGTTTCAATGGGCGAGACGATTTACAAAAAGCGTTGGAAAAAATGATGCTAAGTACCCTGGTAACTACCGTTTCAAGGTGATGGATAAGCTTTTAGCTTTTCTTAAATCATTCATTTAATTAATTAAAATTAGGCTGACCGATAGAGAAAATTTTATTTCCCTCTATCGGTAGTTTTATTTTTATGGCTTATACCAATAAAGATATCTGTTCAATAAGTAGGTAGGAGTAATTAAACATCAGTTGTCAAGATTGAGTTAAGTAGGACTTACGCACCGAAAGTCTGAAACCTTGATCCCCCCTACCCCCCTTAAAAAGGGGGGAAAATTCAAAGTCCCCCAATTTATGGGGGGATTTAGGGGGATTTATGCGTAAGTCCTGTTAAGGAAGGCTGGACAATGACCAATGACCAGCCTTGATGTTAAGTTTATTTCCACCCAGCTACTTAGTAGTTTTCTTTGTAATTGCCAGATTTAGGTATAAGTACTTTTCAGTGATGTATGTGTAACAATGTGAACGGTATTGCCAAAGTAAAGAAATATAAAGTATACGTCTGTGATGGAACTGATCTATCAGTACGCCTGGCTGATTACAGCATTGCCACTAGCTGGGGCTATGCTTGTAGGCTTGGGGCTAATATCATTCAACAAAGCAACTAACAATTTACGACAGCTAAACGCTGTTTTAATAGTGTCCCTGATGGGGGCAGCAACAGCCTTATCTTTTGGGTTGCTTTGGAGTCAAATTCAGGGACATCCGTCCTATACCTATTCTCTAGAATGGGCATCAGCAGGAAATTTTCACCTGACAATGGGCTACACGATTGATCATTTAACAGCAGTGATGTTGGTGATTGTCACCACTGTTGCCCTGCTGGTGATGATCTACACCGATGGCTACATGGCTCACGACCCAGGTTATGTACGCTTTTATGCCTATCTGAGTTTATTTAGTTCATCAATGTTAGGTTTGGTAATCAGCCCAAACTTAGTACAGGTGTATATTTTTTGGGAACTCGTCGGTATGTGTTCCTACTTACTGATTGGGTTCTGGTATGACCGCAAAGCAGCCGCAGATGCCTGTCAGAAAGCTTTTGTTACTAACCGTGTTGGTGACTTTGGTCTGCTATTAGGAATATTAGGACTGTATTGGGCGACTGGCAGCTTTGAATTTGATGTCATGGGCGCTCACCTGCAAGCTTTTGTAGAAGCAGGTTACATCAGCAGCTTTTTAGCTGCTTTGTTTGCAGTTTTAGTATTTATGGGACCTGTAGCTAAATCCGCTCAAGTTCCCCTGCACGTTTGGCTACCAGACGCGATGGAAGGTCCTACACCGATTTCTGCATTAATTCACGCTGCAACAATGGTGGCAGCAGGTGTTTTCCTAATTGCCAGGATGTATCCTGTGTTTGACGGAATTCCATCGGTGATGAATGTCATTGCTTGGACTGGTGCTGTTACAGCATTTGTAGGTGCTACAACTGCTATTACCCAAAACGACATTAAGAAAGGTTTGGCTTATTCCACCATGTCTCAGCTAGGCTACATGGTGATGGCGATGGGTATTGGTGCTTACAGTGCTGGATTGTTCCACCTGATGACTCACGCCTACTTTAAGGCGATGCTGTTTTTAGGTTCTGGTTCTGTAATTCACGGCATGGAAGGTGTTGTGGGTCATGATCCCGCATTAGCACAAGATATGCGGATGATGGGTGGTTTGCGGAAGTATATGCCAATGACTGCCTTAACCTTTTTGGTGGGTACTTTGGCTATTTCTGGTATTCCTCCGTTTGCAGGTTTTTGGTCAAAAGATGAAATTCTGGGTTCTGCATTTACAGCTAATCCTGTTTTATGGGTTATTGGTTGGATAACTGCTGGAATGACTGCTTTTTATATGTTCAGAATGTATTTCAGAACATTTGAAGGTAAGTTTCGTGGGAATGATAC
The DNA here is from genome assembly GCA_963711165.1 of uncultured cyanobacterium. GTDB lineage: Bacteria > Cyanobacteriota > Cyanobacteriia > Cyanobacteriales > PCC-9333 > Crinalium. The sequence continues at coordinate 87,757 of CAVQDG010000042.1, forward strand.
AGAAATCCGGCAACAGCTTTTAGCAGGTGTTGCTGGTAATGCTCAACCCGCCTTTGGACCTGGTGCGATGGATACTAGAGAGTTGAAAGCACTAGACAAAGAAAGTCACGATTCTCATTCTGGTCATAGTGAGCATCCCCATGAGTCTCCTTGGACAATGACTTTGCCACTGGTGGTTTTGGCTGTGCCTTCAGCACTGATTGGGTTGCTGGGAACACCTTTTAATAACTACTTTGAGGAGTTTATTCATCCTCCAACAGCAGGCGTTACTGAAGTTTTGGAACACGCGGCTGAGTTTGATTGGACAGAATTTATAATTTTGGCAGGTGCTTCAGTCGGAGTTTCCTTGATTGGGATTACTTTGGCTTCACTGATGTACTTACGAGGGAAGATTGATCCTAGTGCGATCGCAGCTAAGATTCCTTTCTTCTACAATTTGTCTCTCAACAAGTGGTACTTTGACGAAGTTTACGATCGCCTGTTCATTCAAGGCAGTCGTAGATTAGCCAGACAAGTGATGGAAGTAGACTTCCGAGTTGTTGATGGCGCGGTTAACCTTACAGGGTTAGTCACTTTGTTAAGCGGTGAAGGTCTGAAATATTTCGAGACAGGTCGCGCTCAATTCTATGCCCTGATTGTGTTTGGTGCAGTTCTCGGCTTCGTAATTGTCTTTGGCTTAACTTAGATCATCCAGGACTTACGCCAAGCCTCTACCTGTAGGGTGCGTTAGCGAAGCGTAACGCACCCTACCCACTATTTTAACTATATAAAATAATGGAACCTGTATCATTAACTGCTAGTGCGATCGCAACTCTAGTTTTAACCAAAGCCTTTGAGAAAACAGGCGTAAAGCTGGAAGAAAATGTGATTGAACAAGGTGGCAAGTTAATGATATCTAGCTTGTAAAAAATAAATTTTGTTGGCAGTCACTTTACAAACTAAACGATGCTCTAAATCAATTCGTCTTGACCAAGTATCAGCAGCTAGATATTTTAAATGTTCTGGTTTTCCTATACCTTGAAAAGGATTACCATCTAGAATATCAGCGATCAGATCAAGTATTTTGTCGCCCTTTTTGGGGTTTTGTTGATACCACCAGCGCAAATCTGCTTTAAAATCAGGGCTAAAAGTTGGAATATATACTGGCTGAATTTGCTCTGATTCAGTATTGTTCTTTTTATTTTTTTTAGCGCTCAATATTCAACTCTTCTTTTAACTCTTGTAAAGTTTGCGAAGTTGCGGCTTCTGAGTCAGCCCATTCTAATGATCTAAACAAACGTTTAGCATTTTCTGGAGATCTAAGTAAATAGACACTTTCCAATAAACTTGATAATTCATCCGCAGAAATAAGAGCAACATCTTTTTGATTGCGTCTTTTGATCGCAATCACTTGCTCTTGATCGTAAACTTGATCTAAAAGACTAGCTAAATTAGCTCTTGCTTGCGAATAAGTAGTTTCACGACTAAGCATAATATAATTGTATTTATAACTTGTACAATATTATTGTACGTTATTTATATAAATCTAGTATTTACCTGTGGTTAAAAATCTGTTAAGACTTACAATCAATTCCAATGACCAATGACCAATGACCAACAAACAGCATTTTTAAGCAAAACTACTAAAGAATCTTTCTATCTCGGTATTGATTTCGGTACTTCCGGCGCACGCGCTATAGTTATTGATACAGCAGAGGTTATTCAAGCGGAGGCACAATATCCTTTTACCCAGTCAAATACAGATTTAGCAGCAATTTGGCAAACAGCTTTATTTAGCTTAATTGAAGAAATTTTACCAGAAGTTAAAAATAAAATTAAAGCGATCGCTATTAACGGCACTTCTTCCACCGTTTTACTCTGCGATGCTGCTGGTAAACCTGTTGATATCCCCATCTTATATAACGATGCGCGGGGTGTAGCAGTAAGGGATAAATTAACAGAAATTGCACCACCCAACCATACAGTATTAAGCGCAACTTCTAGTCTGGCTAAACTTTTATGGTGGTGGGAATATAGAGACGTTATATATAATGCCTCTAGATATTTTTTGCATCAAGCAGACTGGTTAGCTTTTCTTTTACATGGAAAGCTAGGTATTAGTGATTATCACAATGCTTTAAAACTCGGTTATGATGTCGAAAATCTTTGCTATCCCTCTTGGTTAGAAAATCAACCTTTTAGTCACTTATTCCCTCAAGTTTTATCCCCAGGAACTCCAGTTAGTGAAATAACGACAGATATTGCGCGTCGGTTTAATTTACCTTCAGATTGTCTTGTATGTACTGGCACTACTGATAGTATTGCTGCATTTATCGCCAGTGGTGCTAATTTTCCAGGTGTTGCTGTTACTTCCCTTGGTTCTACTTTAGTAATAAAACTATTAAGTAATACCCGCATAGATGATGCCAATTATGGTATTTATAGTCATCGCTTAGGAGATTTATGGTTAGTTGGTGGCGCTTCTAATACTGGTGGTGCAGTATTGCGACAATTTTTTACTGATACCGAGTTAGAAAATCTGAGTAAAGAAATTGATGCAAATAAAGAAAGTCCTCTGGATTATTATCCCTTATTAACATTGGGCGATCGCTTCCCCATTAATGACCCAAACTTATCCCCAAGATTAGAACCACGCCCAGACTCTCCTGTAGAATTTCTGCATGGTTTACTCGAAAGTATCGCCCGTATTGAAGCATTAGGTTATCAGAGGTTACAACAACTAGGCGCTACCCAACTTACTCGCGTTTATACAGCAGGTGGTGGTGCAAAAAACCCAACTTGGACAAATATTCGCGCCCGTCATCTACAAGTACCTATCATCCCGCCACTGCACACCGCCGCCGCATTCGGTACAGCTTTATTAGCATTGCGAAAAAGTCCTTGCAACCCCACCCCCTAACTTCCTTAAAAAATTTCTTATTCCCTCCCCTTGATAAGGGGAGGGTTAGGGTGGGGTTATAACTTACAAAACTTACTTCTACATCCCCCTAAATCCCCCTTAATAAGGGGGACTTTTAATTTTCCCTCTCCTTAATAAGGGGAGGGTTAGGGTGGGGTTATAACTTACAAAACTTACTTCTAAATCCCCCTAAATCCCCCTTAATAAGGGGGACTTTTAATTTTCCCTCTCCTTAATAAGGGGAGGGTTAGGGTGGGGTTTTAATTTACAAAACTTACTTCTAAATCCCCCTAAATCCCCCTTAATAAGGGGGACTTTTAATTTTCCCTCTCCTTAATAAGGGGAGGGTTAGGGTGGGGTTCTAATCTATTCCAATCGTTGCAACCTACCAATCTTAGGATCAATAATTTTTTGACCAAGATTCGCAAATTTCACAGCTACAGAAACTTTCTTTTCTGTCCCAAAAATATGCGTAATTTCACCAACTCCAAAACTAGGATGGACAACCTGATCGCCTACTTTCCAACCTTGACTTGTACCGTTAGAATCTTCACTGGTAGAATTGCTTTTTGGCTGGCTAATTCTTCTAGGAACAGCAGCCGCAACATTACTAGAAACAAACTCACTAGGTAATTCTTTCAAAAACTGAGAACGTATTGCTGGTTCGCGGGAACCCCAAAGGCGACGTTCACAGGCATGACTAAGATATAGTCTTTCTTGGGCGCGAGTAATCCCCACATAACAAAGCCGTCGCTCTTCTTCTAACGCGACTGGATCATTTAAACTACGATTATGAGGCAGTAACCCTTGCTCTAATCCCACTAAAAACACTATCGGAAACTCTAATCCTTTGGCAGAATGTAGAGTCATCAAAGATATACGTGAATCTCCCTCTTGCAAGTTATCTAAATCAGAAGATAGAGAAGCACTTTGGAGAAAAGTTTCTAATTTAGAATCTTCGTTCTCTTCTTCAAATTGCTGAACTGCATTATATAATTCCTGAATATTTTCCAGACGGTTATCAGCTTCATCAGTGCCTTGATTTTGTAAATCTTGGATATATCCAGAATCCTTTGTTACACCTTGCACAATATCCAAAGCTGAAAGAGTATCTAGTTGTTTTTGCCAGTGGCTAATTAGTTCTACAAAGTTAGTAATCTGTTTAGCTGCACGTCCCGCTAAAGTTTTAACAGATGTTTCATCTTGTAAAATTTCCCACAAAGGTACGCTTAATTCTTGGGAAACAGCAGCAACAGCATCAATACTAGCTTTACCAATTCCACGACGCGGAGTGTTAATTATCCGCAATAAACTAACTGTATCAGCAGGATTAACGATTACTCGCAAATATGCGATCGCATCTTTAATTTCTTTGCGATCGTAAAACTTTAACCCTCCAACTATTGTATATGGAATTCCACACCTTACTAACGCATCTTCCATAGCACGAGATTGAGCATTTGTACGGTAAAGAATTGCAAAATCACCCCAATCAATCTCCGCATCTTGCCGTTTTAAACTACGAATTTGATTAATTACAAATTCAGCTTCCGCTATCTCATCATCCGCCTTATAACAATAAATTTGCTCTCCAGCTTCCCGTGTTGGTTTAAGAATCTTATCAATACGCTGCGTATTATTTTCAATCAACTTATTAGCAGCTTGGAGAATATTTTCTCTAGAGCGATAATTTTCTTCCAACTTAATCATAGATCGGGTATCATCATCCGGCAACCCGTCCCCAAAATCATCTTGAAATTCTAGTAAAACAGTATAATCTGCCCCACGAAAGCTATATATAGAATTATGAGTTAGCAGCCCATCAGTAAAATAAACATAGTGTTTATCTACCTTTAAACTATATACAGAACCAGTATAATTTTCCTGCTGAATACTGCTAATTGTTTCCCAAGTTAATTCTTTACTCTCCTTTTCTACAGCAACCATCATAATTCCAGAGATGAGATTAGCTGCTTCTATATCTATCTGGCTGGCTGTTGGATTACGCTTAAATGCAGTTTCCGGCGTATAAATCGGATAATTTACATCTTTGCCATAGTGTGATAAGCAATCTTGGACTAAGGCTAGTAAATCATCACTATTAACGTCATTGCTTATTTCAAAGGTAGTTGTAGCAATACCATAATCCTTGGTAATTGCTAATGCTTTTTCTGCTGCACGCTCGGCTTTATCTAAACTCGATAAAATCCAAGCAGCATCCGCTTTTTCTTGTTTTGCAAACTGCCATAATTCCAGTTTACCATTGCTACTAAATAACGGGCAAGATCCAACGCGGTAAGCTTCTCCACGTCGCATCAAATAAACTATATGATACTTATTATTTTCATGGCTAACCCACTTAATTGGCCAACGATGATTGGGTGTGCAACGAGTCTTTTTACCTCCCGCTTTAACTACAATTAACTTGCCAGTAAAATCCCGTGCAGCTTTACCAAATCTTAACCCACCTTTCAAACCAACAAAATCAGAAGTACTTCTGTTATAACTGACTAACCAATGTTGCTGAGGATTCAACTTTTCAATCGGTAAATATCCCTCACTGGTTAGTACCTTGCTACCTGGAGGCTGACATTGATCTACATCTCCAACCACAAAAATAGACCTATTACTCCAATCCCAATTGCTTTTATTAGTTTCTCCATTAGTGGATAATAATCTAATCAGTTCATATTGAATTCTATTAGTATCTTGATATTCATCTACTAAAATATGATGAAACTTACGATGCCAATATCCTAATATATGCTCATTTTGCTGAAAAACCTTAACAGGCACAAAAATCAAATCATCAAAATCTAAAGCATTATTTTCAGCTAATTTATTTTGATAAAGGCTATAAACTTCTGCAATTATCCGACCACGATAATTAATTTCTGTTGCTTCAAATTCTTGGGGTGATAATCCTTGGTTTTTAGCACTACTGATAACGGAACGAACCGCACGAGGTTCAAATTTCTTATCATCTAAGTTAAGTTGCTTAGTGACAATTTCTTTAATTAAACTTTGAACATCCGATTCATCAAAAATAGAAAAATTCTTATTCCAGCGTCGTCCTTTTTCGTCTTGATATTTCTCAATATCAAAGCGAAGAATGCGGCTAAATAAGCTGTGAAAAGTACCAATCCAGAGGTCTTTTATAAAGGAGTTGTAAACACGCGATCGCAATCTGGTTTGCTGCTCATTTGTCAATGCTTCCCAAGGTATACCGTATTGTTCTTGGGCTTGTTGTTGAGCAAACAACTTCTGAATTCTATCTTTCATCTCCCGCGCCGCCTTATTAGTAAAAGTCACCGCTAAGATATTTGCGGGATCTACGCGCTGCTTGAGAATCAAATTTGCAATCCGATAGGTCAGCGCCCTGGTTTTACCGGAACCAGCCCCCGCAACCACCAGCAAGGGGCCGCAAAAGTGTTCTACAGCGCGACGTTGAGATGGGTTGAGATGGCTAAGGTAGTCAGTAGTTTGAGTCATAGCGAGACCAATGGAACACAATAGCAGCGACAACAGCCTTGATTTAAGGACAGTTAAAGCTACGCTTAACCTAGTGTAGTGCTTAATACAATAGTCGGATTAATCTAAGTTCATTAGACCAATGAGCAAAAGTCAAATTGACCCCCCGATGGTCCCCCCGATGCGGGGGGAAGAAATCTTGCTCCCTCTCCGTTTCGGGGAGGGCTGGGGAGGGGTTTTTCGGATTTATGCTCATTGGTCTATTGTCAGAACTGAAAATTTTAACTTTTCTAAATATTATTGGTGGAAATATGATGTAAATTAGTTACTTAACAACCGTAATTTTACTGAATTTAAAACAGCCTTAGCTTTGTTAAAGGTTTTGCGCGATCGCAACTTGGTTATTAATCAAATCTCAATCACTAATTGCCTTTCGCTTTTTGCCGATTTCCTGACCTAAGTACTCAACCTTAGTAATAACAAAAACTATGAAACAGTGGTTGACAGTTTCCTTATTCAGTTTGGCGTTAACCTCACTAACCCCAATGGTAGCTAACGCAGCAAGTCTTGTTTTTAAAGGACCATTGACTGGCGATCAAGAAGTCCCCCCTAAGATTACCCCCGCAATGGGTTCTTATGATGCTACGCTTGATGGCGATCCGAATAACTGGACTTTTAATTATCAAGTTTCCTTCTCAGATCTGCAAGGGACTCTCCAAGCTGGGCATATTCATTTGGGCGATCGCGGTGTAGCTGGCCCAGTTGTTCATCCGTTGGACAACTTGCCTACAGGTACTACCAACGGCACGATTATAGGCGATTGGGCATCTTCCGAGTTACCTGGAGGCGTAGCTCCAGATCTGGTTTATCAACGGTTTGTTGATGGTCTATACTACTTCAACCTGCACTCAACAGTATTTCCTGGTGGCGAAATTCGCGGACAAATTGAGTCAGTTCCTGAACCTGCTAGTTTAATCGGGTTAGCATTAGTTGGTGGTGCAGGTATGCTAATGCGGCGACGACAGCCCGTAGCTAAATAAAGGCTATCAAACAAAGAGTAAGATAGGGCAAGCATTTGATGAATGTTTGCTCTGTCAAATAAGCAATGGTTTCTAAAAACGTAACCACTCAGACTCTAACCTTTGTAGAGACGTTGCATGCAACGTCTCTACACCCAGCAACGTCTCTACACCCAGATTCACACTTATGCTTAGGCAATATTAGAATTTTCTGAAACCGCACTCACTCCATGAGCAGTTTTACCATTTTGGTGATTACTATGCCCATTAGCGTTACGTGGCTGAATTACTCCATAACCTCCGTGATTGCGCTCATAAATTACATTAATTTCCCCAGTTTCAGCGTTGCAGAACATATAAAAGTCATGATCTACTAACTGTAATTGTTCCAACGCCTCTTGAATAGTCATTGGGGGCATAGCAAAATACTTAGTACGCACTACTTCACCTGGAAGTTCTGGAGTGCGATCGCCAATCAAATTAGATTCTACAGGCTCTGGTTCAACTACCTCACTTGTTTTTAACTGAGCATGAGTTACCTGATCCAGCCGTCTTTCTTTATACTTGCGTAATTGCCTTTGAATCTTATCTGCAACTAAATCAATACTGGCGTAAAGCGTCTCGCTACCTTCTTGGGCGCGGATTACTGAACCATTAGCGTAAAGAGTTACTTCAGCTATTTCCTTTGAGGTTATACGGGGATTACGTTCAACTGATAAATGGACATCTACTTCTGACGTTATATTCTGATAATGGCTTACTGCCTTTTCAATTTTTTGGTGTACATATTCACGAATAGAATCAGTAATTTCAATATTTTTGCCTTGGATCACAAGCTTCATATTTACAATCTCCCACTGAATATAGAGAGCGAAACAATTACGTTTATGCGCGTAAGAAAGTGCAACTACAATTATCATGTCACTTTCGTTCTTAGCCTTCAATGGCTAGTTATCTGCTGCCGATTAAATTAGAACCTTTTCCCAAATTTTCGGGATATCAAGTGTGGATTTACTCACACTAAGGGTAGATATATTAACTTCCGTACTAACCAAACAAGAAGGGCAATTTAGTACCGAATATTCAGAAGTTAAACCAGTGTCTTATACACCTAGTAGCAAGTGCTATCCCAAATTTGGGGAAACTTAAAGGTTTTTTCTCCTCAAGATTTAAGTTATAACTTCACAGTAGCACTTTGTATTCTAGAAAACTTATCTGTTTGATTTCTCTTTAAAATCCTTCGCATCCCTTAACATTTCTTTATTTTTAGCGGTTAATAAATTAACAACTACTAACTAGCTCCACATTAAAAAAATCTCCCCCTCCCCTTGCTAAGGCAGGGCTGTAACATTGCTAAAGGGATTTTGTAGGGGTAGCGCCCCCGTGCCTACCCCGCACCCGTATCGGGGCTTACGCACCGAAAGCCTGAAACCTAGATCCCCCCTACCCCCCCCCTTAAAAAGGGGGGAAATTCAAAGTCCCCCTTTTTAAGGGGGATTTAGGGGGATCTCTGCCTAAGTCCTAAAAAAATGAAACAGCCTTGGGGACTGAGGGGGGTGAATTTTGAATCCAACAGACACGACATCAAAGCACATTCAACAACGCCTGTTTAAACTCCGTCGCACTCTTAAAATAAATTTCCGGCTGATCAACCAACGCCAAATCTATTAATTCCCCCAACTCTTTCGGGATAGACTTATCCTTAACCCGAATAGGCATAGCTGACTGTTGCAACACCACCAAAAATGGGTCAGCATTATTACTAAAATCGCGGGGATATCCACCCGTCAACATATTATATAAACAAGCTGCCGTTGCCCAAACATCTACCTCTGGCTTGGCATATTTAAAATCAATAACTTGCTGTCGGGGCATAAAATAAGGACTTCCCGCTTTATCCCCAGTCATAGTTTGACCGCTTAAACCTGCAACGTCAAAAGCTTTCCCTAATCCATAATCCCCAATTTTAACAATACGTTGATTACCTGCATTAATTAAAAATATATTTTCCGGTTTAATATCCCGATGCACTAACCCGCGCCCTTTCCCAAATGTACCATTAGCTAATCTCACGTTAGGAATTGCTGCATTATGGGCATATTCCAACCCATCTAAAACTTGTAGGATAATTGGGATTGCTTCATCAATAGATAATTTACCGCCTTGACGTTGCATTAAATTAGTAATACTACCACCATTGCAATATTCCATAGTGAAGTAAAACTTTCCTTCAAAATATCCATAATCGCGTAATTCAACAATATTAGGATGTTTTAAAGCTTTCGTATTCTCAGTTTCCCTTAGAAAGTAATCAATTGCTCGTTGATTTGCTGCTACTTCTGGTAGCATGATTTTAAGCGCGACAAACTCCCCTGTCTTGTCGTGTTGTGCTAAATAAACCTCACCAAACCCACCTTTACCAATTAATTTTAGAATACTGTAATTCCGAATAGCTGTTAACTGTTTCTCTCCAGCTTTGGCACGTTTGATTAAATTCTTGGCAAATTCCCAAAAGTTAAATTTGTTATCTGGTTTAGGGTTAGGAATGATTTTAACTTTAGGAATGTCTATTGTTTTAACCAATTCTATATCTTTCTCAATCCCAACTTTTAAAATAATATTACTAAGTTTAATCTCATCCCCATCTTTTAAATCATATTCGGGATATTTAATTTTTGCTGCTTCTTCTGAGCTTTGATGAGAAAGGCGTTGTCCGATTTTATCCCCATTTATATAAGTACCATTCCGACTTCCGAAATCACGCACCCGAATATCGGGAGGATTGATATCTAATAAACAGTGATAACGGGAAATTGTACTATATTCTTTAGTGTCTGGTATTTGAATTTGACATTCATCCGCACGACCAATAATGCAGGTAGTACGGGTGAAAAATTCAAATTCCTGCCCTTTAATATTTCCTTCGGTAATAGTGAGAATAACTTTGGTTGGCATTGCTAATGATTGGGGGTTAATTCATAATTGTAGGTTGGGTTGACGACAGGAAACCCAACATTTTACAAAACAAATAATTAAGAGAATGTTCAAATTTTAAATGATGCCTTAGCACGAAGCATTTAACGCCCTATTCTAAATTACGATGGCTGATGAACAGCATTCTTTTTAGGTCGCCCCCCTTTCTGACCATTTTTTCTTGCCGCCGTCGCCTTTGTATTTGAAGTTACCTTTCCTCCTTTCCTACCTAATTCAGTCATCCAAGCTTTTGTACCAAAAATACCCGCTACGAGTTCGGGAATGCTGAAATCAGCATCTAAACTTTCCCAGTGGATGCTGCTACCAGAAGCGGATAACCACACATCAGCAAGTTGTTCTTCTGTTGCACTTTCTAAACCTTGTACCAAGCTTGGCGGAAAACTGAAAATAGCATGATTTTTCAGTTGGATAACTATTAAATCATTATCTGAGTCATAACATACAGATTTCGCACGTTGTTCTGTCGCCTCTGCTTTTTTCCATGCTGATTTAGCTTGGGCAATTTCTTCTGATAGATTTCCCTCAGTCAACTGCATTTCCCAGTTCTGAAACACCATGAATTTCTCTCCATTTACTTAACAGTATTTCTTGATTAGCTGCTACTAATTTTAGTGCATTTAATATATCTTTATTTTTGAGATTTTCGTGAACAGAAACTAAAGAAGGGCGTTCTTGTTCATTGCCAATATTAATTTTTAGTTCCTTTTGGTTATTATCATTTTTCCTGCCTTTAAAAACATGAACATGAGCCGGAATATGATCGTTAGTGTAAATATAAACAAACAAGTTGTTTTTCAGATCTTCTAGAACTTTGGGCATAAATAGCTATTTAGTTGCTCAAGATTGATAGAAAAGTTTCTCTTATTTATTGGATGTATTCTTGAGCAGAACTTACTTAGATCTGATCTAGATAAATATTATTTTACGCTTTAATCATAACCCAACGCTTAGGTTTTTGCAACAAATTCTGGAGCATCTCTTTATGTTGACTACAGAGGTCATGTGTTATGTGTAGGGGCGGGTTGGCAAGCAAACCTGCGTATTTACAGATATCTTCATTAAACCCGCCCAAACCTGCAAGTGCGATCGCCTGTATGGGGCGGGTTTATGAGTATTATTGGTATGAATATCAGCAATTCTTTCAACCCGCCCCTACGCACCTATTGGTTTTTATCGTACACATCGTCCACAACCCAAATCAGAATCTAAAAATCATTGGGGTAATAGATTGTTGGCAGGACTAAAACGAAAAGGTAAGGGGAAAAAATCAACCCCTGGACAGATGTGTTTACCTTGGGCGCAGTGGGAAGCAAACGACGAGGTGCAAAAAGTGGCAGAAAAATTTATCCTGGCGAATTGCTATAACCCAGAAGTCGCTCTGTCTCTTCTTTCGGGGCGGTGCCAGGTATCGGAAAGCCAGAATATTGATGACTTCGTGGAAAATCCCTTGTTTACAAATCTTAAGAATTCTGTGTAACCCTTATATGTTACACTTTACAAGTATCGAGGCGAGAGAAGAGATAATAATTATTATCACTAAATAATAAATACCAATATACAGACGAAAAATCAATATGATCCCATACTAAAATTCTACACGGGAGATGCCCCTGGGGGGCATTGAGGTTGAAGGTTAGCTTATCCCAGTATATCCATTCGTCTTTCACACACCATCCGATGCGATCGCAAAACTTCTTGTAAACCTGATAATCATATTTCCCTGGTACACCCCCGCACTCTATCCAGATGCGCTTTTGCACACTAAAGCCAAAGCGTCCTTTTGAGTATTTTACCCAAAGTTGGTCAATCGTGCGGAGGTCTTCACATGGGAACTTGTTGATATGTTCCTCCTCTAGCCAGCCTTCTTTCTCCCTCTCTGCTACTTTCAGCATGACTCTGGCTGTTTCCTCATCAGCTTCTCTCCATTTCCCTGCTGCTAGTAAATCTCTGAGTGTAGTATAATTCATCCCCACTACTGAGATTAGCTGTACATCAGCAGCACTTTTACTTACCGCCAAATATTTCAGCCATTCTTGTACAGATTGAGGACGGTTATAAGGCTCTAATTCCAAACCTGCCAAAATAGCTTTATTGAGTTGCGAACTAATATTGCGATTGTAATTAATCGGAGGAATTAATTGTTGTTTAGATAGTTTGCGGGATAAAGAATTTGTAGGAGTTTCCCCTGTCACCAGATAATATAAAGTTGCAGCTAAAGTGTAAGTATCAATAGTTGATGCTTTTTTAACATCTTTGCCTAATTCACCATACTTTCGCAAATCTTCCGGCGTTAAATTATGCGTCCAAAGTGATTGATGCAAAATTTGTTCCCAGGGAGCAAAGCTGTGATGACCAGCTTCTTTAATATATTCTGTCCCAATATTACCAGCTAACCCAAAATCAATCAAAACCACAGTATCGCTATGGGAGCGCAATAGTATATTACCAGGGTGGCAATCTCGATGAATCACTCCCGCATCATGGCAAACGGTTAATGCTTCCCCAACTTGTTTGATATAGCGAACAGCTTTATCTTCAGAAAGTTTACCAGTGCGTTTTACCAATCTGATTAAATCTTCTCCTTGTACGAAGTCCATCACCAGACAAGGAACGAGAATTTTTTGATTATCCTCAATTATTTCTTCTTCAAATAAATCAGTAACTTTAACAATATTGGGATGGGGATTAGTAGCTTGCAGTGTAGCTAAAAATTGTCCTTCCCGTATAAAAGCAGCTACAGATTTATCATAATCATCTTGGTAGCGCCTGCGAATGTTAGGAACTTTCACGATCACCGGAAATCCTAAAGTTTCATGTATAGCTTTGTAGGTAATGCCAAATCCGCCTTCTAGTCCCGAATTTTCGATTTTAAAGGGACGTTGCTTAAATTTATAACCTCGGTGGAATGACATAATTTTGGTTACTGGTGATCAGTACAAAGCTTTAAATTATTAGTATTTTAATAGTATAAAAAAATGGAGGTCGAACAACGACCCCCATCTATTAAGAAAAAACTATCAGTTGCTAAATAGCAGGCACAAACTGCTCTTTTTCAGGTACATAAGTATACTCAGCAACAATTTGGCGGAACTCGTCACCATCAATTGTTTCCTTTTCAATTAACAGATCCACCAGGCGATCGATCACGGAACGATTTTCCCGAACCAAACGTAAAGCTTCGTCATAGCAATGCTCTACAATTGAGCGGACTTGACCATCAATCTGAGCAGCAATTTCCTCAGAATATTCAGAACGAGTCATCCAGTCACGACCTAAAAATACTTCGCCCGCCTGACTTTCTAAAGAAACTGGTCCTAAAGTAGACATTCCATAGCGAGTTACCATCTGCCGTGCTAAGGAAGTTACTTGTTGCAAGTCACCACCAGCACCAGTAGTTACTTCAGCATCTCCAAAGATCACTTGTTCGGCAGCACGTCCGCCTAAAGCAGCACTAATCCGTGCTAATAACTGCCCTCTAGAGATTAACCCTTGCTCTTCTGAGGGAGTAAACCAAGTTAAACCCTGCGCTTGTCCACGAGGAATCAGGGTGACTTTCTGCACTGGATCGTGATGTTTGAGCAGAGTGCCAATAATTCCATGACCGATTTCATGGTAAGCAATTAAACGCTTGCTCTTGCTATCTACCAAAGGAGTGCCTTCCATACCAGCAACAACACGGTCTACCGCGTCGTTGATTTCTAACATGGTAATCGCTTCTTTGCGCCGTCTGGCTGTTAGAGATAGCCGCCTCGTTGAGTAGGTTAGCAAGGTCTGCACCGCTAAAACCAGGAGTGCGACGTGCGATCGCTTCTAAGGAAATTTCTGGTGCTAATTTCTTATTACGAGCGTGGACATCCAAAATTTGCAAGCGTCCCTTGAGATCAGGCGTGTCAACACTCACTTGTCTGTCAAATCTACCTGGACGTAACAGTGCTGAATCTAAGACATCGGGACGGTTAGTAGCAGCAATAATAATAATCCCTGTATTGCCTTCAAACCCGTCCATTTCAGTGAGTAACTGGTTGAGAGTTTGTTCACGCTCATCGTTACCCCCACCTATACCCGCGCCACGTTGCCGTCCTACTGCGTCGATTTCATCAATAAATACTAAGCAAGGTGCGTTTTCCTTGGCTTTTTTGAATAAATCTCGCACACGGGAAGCACCCACACCGACGAACATTTCCACAAATTCTGAACCGGAAATGCTGAAGAATGGTACACCTGCTTCTCCGGCGATCGCTTTAGCTAGTAAAGTTTTACCTGTACCTGGAGGACCTACTAACAGCACACCTTTAGGAATTTTTGCTCCTACTGCGGTAAAGCGTTCTGGCTGCTTGAGGAAAGTAACAACTTCTTGGAGTTCTTCCTTAGCTTCTTCAATTCCTGCTACGTCATCGAATAACACACCTGTTTTAGCTTCCATCTGAAAACGGGCTTTTGATTTCCCGAAATTCATTGCTTGACCAGGACCACCAGGTAGATTGTTAGAACGGCGGAACAGAAAAAATAATCCAGCAATCAACAAAACTGGAAATATTAAATTACCAAGTAACCCCCAGATAGCGCCTTCATTACGAATTGGGTGAGTATCGAAGCTAATATTTGCCTTTCTTAGCTGAGAAATCAGTTCAGGCGCGTTTCCAGGTAAATCTACCCGCAAACGCTGAACTCTGTCGTCTAAATCTGGATCGATCGCCTCAATAATTGCCGTCCGACCACCATCATAGAGATCAACACTTGTGACTCGTTTAGCATCTAAATACTCTAAAAAGCGACCATAAGTCATCCGAGTACTGGCAGTATTCTTAGTCATCTCCCCTGTCGCCGGAGCAAATGCCCCTTGCCAGAAAAAGAACCCAATTACCACTGCTGGTAATGTCCAAAGTAATAATACTCTCCAAGAAAACTTCATTCAGGCTTGCCTCTATTCGACAGTTATATAACGCGGATTTTGCCCAAAGCGTGGGGCATTTTATCTAACACAGATGATTCCAAAAGTCAAATAATTTTAAAGTTGACTTTGAAGTGCGAATTTTATTTTAGTTGTGGCAAAGCACATAACTCTAAAAGAGTCGCTTTAACACTAACTTAATCAAATTTAACGTAATTTTCATAATCAAAGCAACTGATAATCAATGATCAATTACCAATAATCAATTATCAGTAAGAAATTTCTTATCTATCCTCCCCCCTCTCCCCTCCCTCCTCCCCCATAAAAGCCATAGCGCGTTCCTTTCCCCAGTAAAACCGGAGATGAGAACGCGCTAATCGGATAAATCAATTATTAGTAGAACTCAGGTAACTAAATACCTAATAGGTTTCTACGTGCCAACGACCTTCCCTCTTCGCTTGTCTTTGGTACTCTGACCAAGTAACGCCATCTTTAGCAGCAGCAACAGTAAGCGCTTGATCAATACCGCCTTCCATACCCTTCAAACCACAGATATAGGTGTGGGTATTTTGTTGTTGAATCATCTTCCAAAGTTCGTCCGCGTGTTCAGCTACGCGGTCTTGGATATACATCCTGCCACCTTCAGGGTTTTTCTGCTCACGGCTAATCGCGTAAGTCAAGCGGAAGTTGTCAGGGTACTGTTGTTGCAGTTCTTCTAACTCATTTTTGTAGAGGATATTCGGGCTTGTAGGAATACCAAAGATCAGCCAAGCAAAACCGTTAAACTGATAATCTGGGTTAGCTTTTCTTTCATTTTCCAGGAACATCCGCCATAAGTAAGCTCGGAATGGTGCAATACCAGTTCCCGTCGCCAACATAATCACATTGGCATTAGGATCTTCTGGTAATAACATTTCTTTACCAGTAGGTCCAGTGATTTTTAAATCATCCCCAGGTTTGAGATTACACAGGAAGGTTGAGCAAACACCATAAACCATTTCACCTGATTCAGGATGCTTGTACTCAAGTTGCCTAACACAGAGAGATACGGTTTTGTCATCAACGGCATCACCGTGACGAGTCGAAGCGATAGAATATAGCCTCAATTTATGAGGTTTATCTTTTTTGTCAGTTCCAGGCGGGATAATACCAATACTCTGACCTTCCAGATAGCGCAAATCTCCACCAGAGATGTCGAAAATCAAGTGACGGACAGTGCCGATACCACCTTCGCCAACAAGTTCTTCATTAGAGAGACACTTGCCAATATAAGGCGAGTTTGGGCGGTAGATATTAACTGGAACATCAGATTCAGCCTTTTTAGCTTTAGGCTTAGTTTCTGTTACTGGCTGTGCGGATTCTGTCTGAGTCATAGGCTTGCTCTCTTCTCCTGAGTGCTTGCTCTGTGGTTCAGTTCCAGGTGTGGCTTTACCATTTCCTTCACTGTCAGCCGTTAAAGGTTTAATGCTGACAATTTTGCCGCCTAAGCGGGTGATTCGTTGCATTTCTTGGTTCATGCGATTGTAGGGTACGGTGATAAACACAGTGCCACTACGACGAATCGGGTAGTTAGTTTTGTCAGTTTTTTCGTTCTGACGCAAACCTTCTACTTCATAGATAAACATACGGCTACCAGAGACTGTGTTGGCTGCATCGCCAGCTACGCTTGAGTTGTACATTCCTAATTAATCATCTCCAAACCGAATTAACCACGTTATAGAAACGTGACATTTTTAAGGATATGCCAGCCCGAATATCGGGTTCCAGTTCATGTAGATCTGAATTTTCACTCAGCGTAGCATCTCAAGCATCTGCTTACTCATCTCAGACTGCACCAAATGGCAAATTCTACACCTGTTACGTTTTAACCCTAGCGAATGATTTACTCAGAGAATGTCAAGAATGAGCAATTTAATCCGTTAGCAATTAGCAGAATTCTGACTTCTATTTAATTTTTTTTTTCAAAAAGGCGCTACTCACCTTAGCATAAGTACTGAGCAAGATGAGTCCAATTACATTCCGCCTTGTAGGGGAGATCCCGTTCTGGTAAAATCCACTGTAGAAGCTAGGATTAAATACTTACTAGAAAATTGCTTGAGTTTTCCCGACCAAGCAGTAGCACCGTTTATTGCTTGCAAAGACAGTACTTGTGCTTTCAGGCGATGTGGGATGCGCTGCATGATCAACGGACGGGGTGATCTCGAGGCTAAGGATTTAGCTTGCTTAAAATTTATTTTGAGAAAAAGATTTGCGTTAGAGGGAAGCTATGACCAGTCAGCTGGATCGTGTGGTTATCATTGGCGTTGCCGGAGATTCCGGCTGCGGTAAGTCTACTTTTTTGCGTCGAATCACAGATTTGTTTGGTGAAGATTTTGTGACAGTAATCTGTCTAGACGATTACCACTCTCTAGACAGAAAGCAACGTAAAGAAACTGGCATTACTGCCCTTGATCCTAGAGCCAATAACTTTGATTTGATGTATGAGCAAATCAAAGCTCTCAAAAGTGGTCAAGTAATCGACAAGCCTATTTACAATCACGAAACCGGAGCAATTGACCCACCGGAGAAAGTACAGCCTAACCACGTCGTTGTAATTGAAGGGCTTCACCCCTTGTATGATGAACGGGTGCGATCGCTCATTGACTTCAGTGTTTACTTAGATATCAGTGATGAAGTCAAGATTTCTTGGAAGATTCAACGGGATATGGCAGAACGCGGTCACCGCTATGAAGATGTGATTGCTGCTATTAATGCTCGTCGTCCCGACTTTACTGCTTACATTGAGCCTCAGAAGGAATTTGCTGATGTAGTAATCCAGGTATTACCCACTAAGTTAATTCCAGACGACAAGGAAAGCAAGGTATTGCGGGTACGCTTGTTGCAGAAAGATAGTGTAGAAGGTTTTGAGCCTACTTACCTGTTTGATGAAGGTTCAACCATTGATTGGATTCCCTGCGGTCGTAAGTTAACTTGTTCTTGGCCTGGAATTAGAATGTTCTATGGCCCTGATAGCTATTACGGTCACGATGTTTCAGTGCTGGAAGTAGATGGTCAGTTTGAGAACTTAGAAGAAGTTATTTACATTGAGGGACACCTCAGCAATACTTCTGCTAAGTACTACGGCGAGTTGACTCATTTGTTGCTTCAGCATAAGGAATATCCAGGCTCTAATAATGGTACTGGTTTGTTCCAAGTGCTTGTGGGCTTAAAGATGCGGGCAGCTTATGAACGCTTGACATCTAAGCAAGCTAGAGAGACAGCTAAGGCTTTGTAGGCGCGATCGCGAATCTTGGTCTATAGTCAAGGGTTAATCATACCCCTCTAATAACTTAAAACGCGAGAAGCTAAAACTAGCTCTCGCGTTTGATTTTGTTATTTCGCTGTGACATAGTGTATACAACAAGATGCCAACGCCAATTAGCTTTGGGAAGTTTTATGAAAGTTTGGATAGCTAGCTTTGTGGTGCTGTTTGCGATCGCAGAATTCTATCAGTGGCTCAAACACTTTATGTTGCCATTACCAATATATATTTTAGGCGGAGCATTTTTGGCGATCGCATCCAACTATGACCGCTCATCTGGGTTTCCCTTCCTCAAGTCAGATGAGCAGTCAACAGCTATTCCAAACCCTATAGACTTAACATCAGGTATTCCTGCTGTTAATTCTTCTAATAATTCCGAAATTAACCAATCTAATTTCAATCCAGCGCCTCAACCGCATCGCGATATTTCTTTTACAATTCGTAAAGATAACCAACCATTTCAGCAATCATAAACTCCTGCCAAATCCCCTAGTTGTAAAAGATTCATCCAGTTTTCTTCCTAAGTTAGGATGTCAATAAATTATCAATATACCGCTAGGTAATCGGTTAAAATAACCTTGATAGATACTTTTTTTAAAAAAAATATTGAGTAGTTATAACTAGCTTCATATTAAACAATATAGCAACGATAACCATGCTGTTTTTTTTGTTTTAATTAAATCAAATTAACATAAGTGGTCGCAGATTTTAGCTAAAAATTTCCTAAAAAACTTATAAAAGTGTGCCTAAAAATTTAACTGTTAATCTTTCATTTTTATTAAATAAGCCTACGGGAATTACTACTTATGCTCTTAATATTTTGCCTTATTTAAATTCTTTAGAGCCAACTTTGCTAGTATCCCAAGATATTTCTCCATATAAATGCTATCCAATTCCCTCTAACCAAACAGCAGAACAAGGATATAAAGGTCACATACGCCGCTTATTGTGGACTCAGCTAAAATTGCCTAAAATTTACCACCAGCTAAACTCAAGTTTGTTATTTTCCCCCTTGCCAGAAGCTCCTGTAGGTGCTAACTGTCGATATATTGTAATGGTTCACGATCTCATTCCCCTACGTTTTCCAAAACCTTTGACTTATTATTTTCGCTATTATGTGCCTCACGTTTTAGAGCAAGCTCAACACATTATTTGTAATTCTCTGGCTACGGCGCAAGATATTATTGATTTTTTTGGTATCAAAGCTGAAAAAATTACACCTATTCCACTAGCATACGATTCAAGCCATTTTCGTTACCTAAATTTGCCAACACAAAATTACTTTCTTTATATCGGACGACAAGAATCTTATAAAAATTTACAGAGATCAATATCTGCTTTCGCAGCTTTACCTAACTGCGGTGACTACGAATTATGGTTAGCAGGCTCAACGGATAAACGCTATACTCCAAAAATAATTAATCAAGTAAAAGAGTTAGATTTAACTAAACAGGTAAAATTTTTAGATTATGTAGCGTATACTGATTTGCCTAAACTAATCAATAGTGCGATCGCACTTGTTTTTCCTAGTCTTTGGGAAGGTTTTGGTTTACCAGTACTCGAAGCAATGGCTTGTGGCACACCCGTAATTACATCTAATTTATCTTCATTACCCGAAGTTGTTGGTGATGCTGCTATATTGGTGAACCCTTATAAGATAGAAGAAATTACCGCAGCCATGAATGATGTAGCTAATATAACTGGGTTGCGATCGCATATCAGTCAAGCTAGTCTTGTTAGATCTAGCCAGTTTAGTTGGGAAAAAACCGGGATTGCTACCGCTCAATTGCTGCAAAAATATCTTTAGATCTTAAGTTGCCAAATTTTGTTGCTAGATCACTGTTTAAGTTTACTCAAAAAATACTTTATGAGCCATCGTCTTGCCTTAATACTCCGCCCTGTATTGGTAATTGCTGCCACCTTAATAGCGATAGAAATAATTGCTATGTCAGCTAATGCCCAAAAACCCGTAGTCTATCAACCATTAACTTTACCTGCCAGTAACGAAGCTAACGACACACTTACAGAAAAGGATATTCCCCTGGGTGATGGTGGTTTTGCCCGTGACTATCGGGTGAGATTTCAAGCAGGCGATCAAGTAGCAATTGATCTAACATCAGACAACTTCGATACAATTGTAACTTTGTTGGGGGCTGACGGTTCAACAATTGGACAAAATGATGATGGACCTGATGGTAGCAATAACTCTTTACTTTTTGCCCGAATTAAGGACGCAGGCGAGTATATTATTCGTGTTCGTTCCTTTGGAGAAACAGGCGGTGGTGCTTTTAAGCTAAAAGTTACGCGATTACAACCTATTAATGTAACTTCTCAGGGATCAGGGAAGATAGGCAGATGAACTGCTAACAGCTAACTGCTATAAATGATTGTGAGAAAACACAGAAATAGTGCTTCTGTCCACTCTACAACCGCCCCATAAGTATCGCCAGTGTGACCGCCTAATTGCCAGTTAAACCAAGCACCAGTAAGTAATGCGATCGCACCACCTGCGGTCAACATCACGACTATAATAGGTAAAAATTGAGCATTCCAAAATAACTCTAGCCCACTTAAACCGCCGATTAATATTAATCCTAGTAATAAGTCTTGGGGTATGCGAATTGCTGCTTTATGAAATGCGCCTTTACCAGTAGCTTTGAGATAGGGGTAATATGCGATCGCTACTACCTGTCCCCAACGTCCCCATATTGCTGCTGCCATCAAAGCTAACCACCGATGGTGATTTAATTCGCTTAGAGCAACGGTTTTTAATAATAATAGTGCGATCGCAGCCATTGCCCCAAAAGCACCAGTTGCACTATCTGACATAACTTGTAACCGTCGAGAATGATCTTGTACTGCCAAACCATCAGCCGTATCCATCACCCCATCTAAATGTAAACCGCCAGTTAAAGCAATCCAAGCAACAACTACCAAAGCCGATCTCGTTAGCACAGGCATACCTAAATTGGCAAGTGTGATATCACCTAGACTTAAAACATTACCAATTAACAACCCTACGGCGGGCGCTAAACGCGCAACACCTTCAAAATCCAACGCCCAGCTATACGGCACAGGAATACAGGTATAAAAAGCTACTGCGGCGGCTATAGAATTGATTAACTTACGCACCCATAAAATCAACATTTGATACATATATCAGGTACTACCGGATTTTCCGTAATAAATTCAGTAGATTACCGCAGGAATACGCAATAAGTCTTAGGCTAATATTGACTCGTATATTAAATTATTTGCTGTTTTTCCAAAAATCTCCTGGGTGTGTTTTACCAGCTAGTCCGCTAAAGAGGACAGCCTGAATCCTAAAATTTCCCCCCAGTTTCTAGGCAATAGCAAGCTTATTTCAACCAAAGGCTGTTTTTTTCTATGAGTCACGACCAATCCTTACCTCGATTCGCAGCGCCCTGTATCATTGACACAGGCATAGTTATCAATAAGCAAGATATCCGGCGCTTGCTCAGTGATTTAAACCGCGTTCGCTACATCCATACCTTTGACGGTCAAATGCAGAGTCAAGGAGAAGGATGTGTTCTAGAAGCGTTCGCTGACTCCCAGCGAGCTACACTGATTGCTAATCATGCTCTTTATCTTAATGTCGAGAGTTTTGATTACCTGCAATTAACTCAGGTTTCAGAGTCTGAAAACTACTTCGATCTCATTCAGGATAATCGTCAATTACGTTTAATTCCCATATCGAATCCATTACAAGAGCAAGCTACGCCTCTTTTAAATGCTGCTGCTTTAGAAGCAATGGTTGCTCAAGTACTTTCTGCTAAGTGGGATGTTCAGATTGATGAGAGCGACTTTTCCTTTTAAATAATCAACTGGGAAACTGTGAGAAGGTTTGCCTGAAGATAGTGGCTGCCTAAAAATCGCTCTTGAAGTTTTGAGTTGCTACTTATTGTCAGCAGCTAATTTAATGCTGAGTGAAATTTAGATGTCAAGTAGGCTCAAGCTGAAGTTACACTTAATATTTCTCGCATCTAATAGTTAATCTTGAATCTATCTTGAGTGCTAATTTTTCTTTTGAACGTCAAGCATCCTGTAGTCATACGCAGGCAAGGGCTGGTGTATTTGTAACCCCTCATGGGATAGTTGAAACCCCTCGCTTCATGCCAGTGGGTACTTTAGCCACTGTGAAAACTTTGACCTCAGCGCACTTGGAGGCGGCTGAGGCGCAGATGGTTTTAGCTAATACTTACCACCTACATCTACAACCAGGAGAAGACATCGTAGCGGGTGCTGGTGGGTTACATCGGTTTATGAATTGGAAAGGACCGATGTTGACAGATTCGGGTGGATTTCAAGTATTTAGCTTGAGCAAAATACGCACTATTACTGAAGCAGGTGTGACTTTTCGCTCTCCTCGTGATGGCAGAATAATTAATATGACCCCGGAGCTTTCAATTCAGATTCAAAATACTCTGGGGGCAGATGTGATTATGGCTTTTGATGAGTGTCCCCCCTACCCTGCTGAACGCGAGGAGGTGGTGAGGGCAACAGATCGCACCTACAGGTGGCTGGAACGCTGTATAAAAGCTCACCAACGACCAGAGGATCAAGCTTTATTTGGGATTGTCCAGGGTGGAGTTTTTTTAGATTTACGACGTGCTGCGGCTGAAAAATTAGCTACGTTAGATTTACCTGGTTATGCTATTGGCGGGGTGAGTGTGGGTGAACCCGCAGAATTTATTCACCAGATTGTTAAAGCTACCGCGCCGTTGCTACCAGAAGAAAAACCCCGTTACCTGATGGGGGTGGGAACGTATAGGGAGATGGCGATCGCGATCGCATCTGGTATAGATTTATTTGACTGTGTGATTCCTACACGATTGGGGCGACATGGTGCTGTGTTGGTACAAGGTGAGCGATGGAATTTAAAAAATGCTCGATTTCGCAGGGATTATACTCAACTTGATGAGACTTGCCCTTGTTATACCTGCCAAAATTTCAGCCGTGCTTATTTAAGCCATTTAATGCGATCGCGAGAAGTTTTAGGTTACACCTTACTGTCTTTGCATAACGTTACAGAATTGATTCGTTTTACCAAGCGTATTCGGGAGGCAATTTTAAGCGATCGTTTTACTACAGAATTTGCCCAGTGGCTTGATCCTACTCCACAAGCAGCAGACCATGTTAAGATACTTCTCAATTCTGAAAACTGTGTTGGAAAAAAGGATTAGAACATGGAAGCCGCGATGCTATTGGCGAAACTGCCTGAAGCTTACGCTATTTTTGACCCTCTCGTAGACGTTCTCCCGGTCATCCCCGTATTTTTCCTGCTACTAGCTTTCGTTTGGCAGGCAGCAGTCGGATTTCGCTAAATCTAAAACTTCAAATTTGATATATGGCACTAATTATCGGTGCCATTTTTTTATCAATGCTTATGAAGTTAAATGACTATATAGCATCTTTGGAAGCTAAATCTAATGCTAATGATTCTTACGGGTTTGCTGCTCAAGCTGTTGAGCTAGCAAAGGAAGAGGCAATTGAGCTAGCAAAGAAGCAGAGGCGGCAGAACAACGTAAGCGCGAAGAAGCAGAGGAGCTTAAAATGGCTGTCAATTTTGTTTTATACCCTATTTTATTTTTTATATTGTTTTTGTTATTTTTATATATTTATAACCTTTTAAAGTAAAATTTTTTACAAATTCATTACGCTAACTATACGTCATTTCAGTTAACCATAACAGGCATGAGGTATTTTAGTTTGTTCTCCGGTATTGGAGGATTTGAAAAAGCAATACACGATAGAAATATAGATTGGGAATGTATTGGACATTCAGAAATAGATACATACGCAATACAGATTTATACAATTCTAAATTTTTGTAATCCCTGCCAAAATTTATCCCCTCTAGATTCCTGCTTTTTTTGACGCAGAAGCTCAAATAAATAGTCCCGTTCTTCTGTGGGCAAACTGTCAAGAGAATTAATAATTTCTTGTCAAGTCATCATCAAACCTCCCAATCTTCATAGATTAACCCTTCCACCCTGCTAAATTCTGCTACATTATGAGTTACCAATATTAAATTATTGGCAAGCGCAATAGCAGCAATTTGTAAATCATAAACCCCAATCGGTTTCCCTTTTTTGTTCAATTCAGCACGAATACACCCACAAATCTTAGCGGCATTTTTATCAAAATCGAGGACTTTAAACTGATTTAAAAATTGTTCTAATTTTCTGAGATTCTTTTCTGACTTTTCACTTCTATAAGCTCCATAAAAAAGCTCAAAAGCAACAACCGTACATAAATTAATATTTTCAGGGCTTTGTTCTGCTAGTTTTTGTACAACCAATTGACTACTATTATTTAGCAGTTTAATACAAACATTAGTATCAAGTAGATATGTCATCAAGAAAAATCTCTTTCCTGAATTTCTGGTTGAGCTTCCCTAACTAATGGTTCCCCTTCCCAACCTCCAATCACCTCCTCAAAAAAACCAGGCGACCAGCCTCGATTTACAGGGGTAGTAATAGGCGTATTTCCCGTTACATCCTCAAGGATAGATGTGATTTCTTCCTCTAAAGTCCGTTGATGACTCTGAGCAAGATGTTTGAGTTTTTCTACAACAATTGGATTAAGCTTTTTCAAGATAACTTGAGTCATATTAACCTCCTTAAAAATCAACCAACTCATCACTAAAGATAAGTACTTAAAACGATGAGCAGTTATCTCAATTTACCCATCGTACATTTATAGGACTTACGCAGAAATCCCCCTAAATCCCCCTTAAAAAGGGGGACTTTGAATTCCCCCCCCTTTTTAAGGGGGGTAGGGGGGATCAAGGTTTCAAGCTTTCGGTGGGTAAGTCCTAATTTAATAACCCTTGTAGGATTTAACTCCAAGAGAAAAAACTCTAAAATCTATACCCAGCAAAGGTTACAAATTGCTATATGCCCAACCAATTTGCGGGAATTAGGGCTAAAAAGCTCTTCAACTACAGAACTTGATGGGTGTAAGCGTGTTGTTTCACGTTGTCATCTTTGCTAACAACGCGGCTGGCATTCAGCACTCGCTTGCGTTCTAAGGAGTAGTTAAAGTCAGTGTGGGTAGTACCCAAGGAAATAGAAGATTGAGCCTGTGGACGACGCTTATAGGTGCGAACGGCTGCAACTGCACGTAAGGCGAATTCATCCCCAAATTGAGCTTCGGCGGGAAATGAGGCTGGCATTTGCAGCGTATCACCAGCAAAAACTTCGCCCAAGGTAGTAGCATAAGCCATTTGGTAAGAGGTAGGAATGCCTTTGATCAATGCTTCTAGTGCAGCCGAAGGTATTGGCTCAATAATTTTAACTTCCTGCACTTCTCCATCTTCTTTGTAAAAGCAGGTGGCTAAACCTAAAACTAAGTAATCATCTGCTGAAATATCAGGTGCATTAGGAAACAACGTTGCAGTTGTCATGGGCATATATACAAATAAAGAGTTGATCGAGGCATTGAATTGGATTCTACCAATTATTTTGACACTCCCTGCTCTAAAGAGACAGGGATTCTCTAGAAGTTTCTGCCATATCTTCTAGATTTCCGATTGTCAAAACACAGTAAAAACCGAAGAACCCTTAGAGCCAGTAATCCCCTGAATTATTAATTATTTTTATATACGAGCGAAAACAATTTATTGTCTGTGTTTGTAGCAGCACCTTTTTGCTTGAGGTTGTAAGTAAGATCTACAGCTAACAGATCGCAACAGCATTGCTAGCAGTTTATTCAAAGCAAAATTAATTAATCCAATGCAAATTAGTCACGAACCAGATCTTTGTTTAGCAAGATTACTCGACGTTGGTTTTTATCAACCCGATTGCTTTGCTCTTTCATTACAGATTGAGCTTGTTCAGGGTCAAAATGGCGATTAAAGCTACTGCTTACGCTGGTAACTCGTTTTTCGCTGCGAGAAACTTCTTTTTTGAGGTCTTGCAGTTTTGTCTGTTGAGATAGTTGATAAGGCAAAAGCTGCACAAGCCCAGAAACGGCTGCTGATGAAATCACAATATTCGCAAACAACTTAGCTGTAGTTTCAGCACTAACCGCCCGATAAGGTTGACGGTGAGTAGTTGGCGATGTCCGCCTAACCCTGCGACGGGTTACAGTCGGTTGTTGTAGTGGATGGAATGAAGGTTGAATTGCGTTCATAGATGTTAGAATACCGCGCTAAACAGCAAGTGAGTCAAGGGGCAATCCCCCCTAATTACCTTTGTTAATATAAGCAGTTACGTTACAAAAAGCTACTGCCAGGGTTAGAAACTCAGAGGCAAGAGTTAAGAGAATCATTTAGGCTGGTCAGAATAGCTTGCTTCGAGACTTACTCTTACAAGCTCAGTGTCTTTAGACCTGAGTTCCTGACAATAGTAATGTCTGGTTAATCTCTCGTCTCTGAGTTGAGAACAACCGCGATCGCGCAAATCTGTGCAGATGCTCAGTAAATCGCGGATCTCGGCTTACTTATAAAGTTCTGTCGCCAGTCGGAATGCTAAGATTCCTGGAATTAAGGCAACAACTAAAGCTACATAAACTTGGGTATCTGATATAGACATTGTTTTGCTTCCTCTTGAGTTTGGTGAGTATATATTTCAACAATTTCGGTTGACGTTCTCTCCGCCCTAGAAGTGCGGAGAATCATAGAATCACTTCTGTGCTTTCCTCAAATCTACACTGAAAGGGTAAGCTTGGTTAAAGTAGCAACCATTTTTATTTTTTTTTAGATAATTGCTATTTGCTTTTAGTTAGCTCCTGTGAAGTTTGAATAAATAGTTAATGCTAGACCAGATCCTGAACTCTCCTTACCATGCGGGAATAGAAGCCACCTTTGTACTGGTGATCCTCATAGCCCTAGAAGCGGTGCTGTCAGCCGATAATGCGATCGCACTGGCTGCGATTGCCCAAGGATTAGAAGAGGGTGTGCAACGGACTCGCGCTCTCAATTTAGGCTTGGTAGTTGCCTATATTCTCCGAATGACTCTGATTCTTACAGCTACCTGGGTGGTTCAGTATTGGCAATTTGAGCTACTTGGTGCGGCTTATCTTCTATGGTTAGTATTTCAGTACTTTACCTCAGATGAAGGGGAAGACCATGAACATCATGGACCAAGGTTTACCTCGCTGTGGCAGGCAATACCCATAATCGCTGTGACGGATTTGGCGTTTTCTTTGGATAGTGTTACAACTGCGATCGCTATTTCTCAAGAAACTTGGCTAGTACTCGCAGGTGGCACGATTGGTGTCATCACTCTGCGCTTTATGGCAGGATTATTCATTCGCTGGCTAGATGAATATGTTCATTTAGAAGATGCTGGCTATATTACAGTTGGCTTCGTCGGGTTGCGATTGCTACTCAGAGCGATTCAACCAGATTTAGTACCCCCAGAATGGGTAATGATTACTTTGATTGCCCTCGTTTTCGCTTGGGGCTTTTCTCAGCGCACCGCCGAAACTTCCTTGGAAAATAGTCAAATTAATGTAGAAGTTCAGGAAAAACAAGATCCAAAAACGCGCAAACCTGAAGAAGTTTAAATAAAATCAAGAGAAGGAACACCTAATGTAGAGACGCGCCATGGCGCGTCTCTACAAGGTTTCTGGTTAAAAATAATATAACTAATTAACCGGACATGATATTACTCGTAAAGCCAAGAGGTTAAACTAGGTTGCCAGTTAACGAGTTCTTCATCTTTAAACCACAAGCTAATCTCACGTTGCGCTGTCTCTGGGGCATCAGAACCGTGAATCAGGTTGCGACCAATACTCACCCCATAATCTCCGCGAATAGTTCCTGGTTCGGCTGTTAGGGGGTTGGTAGCACCGATGATTTTCCTAGCTGATGCTACAACACCATCACCTTGCCATACCATCGCTACAACTGCGCCAGAGGTGATGAAGTCTACTAAGCCAGAGAAAAACGGTCTTTCTTTGTGAACATCGTAGTGCTGTTCGGCGAGTTCTCGGCTTACTTGCATCAGCTTGAGTCCAACCAAAGTAAAACCTTTGGCTTCATAGCGACGGATAACTTCACCTACCAGTCCACGCTGTACACCATCTGGTTTAACTGCTAAAAATGTCCGTTCCAAGTTTGACCCCGCTCATTTTACAAACTGATACAAAAGACAGATTATCTCAAAAAGGCGATTAGCAATTAGCAATTAGCTTTTAGCAATCAGCTTTCAGCCAAATTAACTGCTCACTGTTTACTGTTTACTGTTTACTGTTCTCTCTAGTGCCATTTGGATGAGTTGATCAACTAATTCCCAGAAGGGTATACCAGTCGCAGCCCAGAGTTGGGGATACATACTTGTAGCAGTAAATCCTGGTAGAGTGTTAATTTCGTTAATTAAAACTTCTCCTGTCTGTTCGACGTAGAAAAAGTCTACCCGTGCTAAACCAGCACCATCAACGGCAGCAAATGCTTTGATTGCCATTTCTTGAATTTGGGTAGTTATAGCATTTGGTAGTGAGGCGGGGATGATTAAATCTGCTTGACCCGCAGTGTATTTAGTTTCATAGTCATAGAAATCACTTGTGTAAGTAATTTCGCCAACTATTGAGGCTTGTGGTTGGTCATTACCCAAGACGGCGCATTCAACTTCCCTGGCGATAACGCCTGCTTCTACAATAATACGGCGATCATAGCTGGCAGCATTATCTAAGGCTGTTTCTAATTGTGCGCGCGATCGCACTTTAGCGATCCCCACAGATGATCCTAAGTTAGCTGGTTTGACAAAGCAAGGATATCCTAGTGTCGCTTCAATCTCGTCACATAATTCGGGAAAAACACAGGGATTCGAGTAGATTTGCGATCGATTGACAGCGATATATTTAACTTGTGGTAATCCTGCTTGAGCAAAAGCTGTTTTCATCGCCAGCTTATCCATGCCTACAGCCGAACCAAGGGCAGCAGTACCTACAAATGGTACTTGCATTAATTTTAGTAATCCTTGAACTGTACCATCTTCCCCGTTAGGACCATGAAGGATGGGGAACCACACATCTATTTCACTAGCTTGGGATGGAAATTGCCACAAATTGTGCTTACCTTGCTGTTCATCGGCGGGTAAATAGGGTGAACCTGTTGCTAAAACTTGTTGAGCAATTTCGACTCCTTGCCAAATTCCATCTTTTTGGATGTAAAAAGGCAATACAACGTATTTATTGGTATTTTCGCCTGATTTTAAGGCTTGTGCGATCGCACGTGCCGAACTAATAGAAACCTCATGCTCACCTGAACAACCACCAAATAACAGCCCTACCTTGAGTTTTGTCATTACTAATACCTCACCGCACTCCTCAACGGTGATAGCCTATCACTAAAAATATTGCAAGTCCTCTGACTAAAACAGGACTTAGACATTTTTATCGTGAAATCAGCAGGGGAGTTAAAAAGATGAAATTTCGCGATCTAATTTCTAATTGTCAATAATTTTGACTATTGACTCCAAACCACATAAAAAATTGTGAAAAACCTAGACTTGTGAGGGGGTAGAGGGCAGAGGGAGAAAAGCTAGAGGTTCGCCAGTCAAACTGAAGGGACGTACTTCAGTGATTTTAACTTGCACGATTTGACCTTTAAGTTGAGCAATACTGCCGTTAAAAAAGGTGAGCCTGTTTCCCCCTGTCCGTCCCATGACTTGAGTGGGGTCTTTATGGTTTTGGTCTTCTACTAAAACTTCTTCAATGCGACCTAAATAACGTTGCGATCGCACGGAGGCTGTAATAGATACTAAGTGGTTAAGGCGTTGCAATCTGTCTGATTTCACTTCCTCACTCAACTGATTTTGCCATACAGCCGCAGGTGTACCAGGACGAGGAGAATAAGCCGCAGTATTTACTAGGTCAAAGCCAATATCTTCTACTAGCTTTAAAGTATTTTCAAACTGTTCCTCTGTTTCCCCAGGAAAACCCACAATTGCATCAGCAGTAATCGAAGCATCTGGCATATATCGACGAATTGTGTCAATAATCCGGCGATACTTCTCATGGGTATAACCCCGCGCCATTGCTTTAAGTAGCTCATTATCCCCAGACTGGAAAGGAATGTGGAAATGTTCGCACACCTTCGGTAATTCAGCACAAGCATGAATCAACCGTTCTGTAAAATAGCGGGGATGACTGGTAGCAAAGCGGATGCGTTCAATTCCAGGGACATCGTGAACATAGTACAGTAAATCTGTCAAGGTATTCTGATGACGACCTTCTTTTGTTACCCCTGGTAAATCCCGTCCGTAGGCATCAATATTTTGACCAAGTAAGGTTACTTCCTGATAACCTTGACGACTTAATTCTTCCATCTCGGCGCGAATTGCTTCTGGAGTGCGGGATTGTTCCACACCGCGCACATTAGGAACTACACAATATGTACAGCGTTCATTACAGCCGTAAATTACATTTACCCAAGCACTTACCTTACTATCTCGCCTGGGTTTAGTGATATCTTCAACTATCTCGATAGGTTCTGTAGCTACTACCTGATTGCCATCTAACACTTGTTCCAACAATTCTTTCAGGCGATTAGCGTGTTGTGGTCCCATCACCAAGTCTAATTCTGGAACCCGTCGCAGCAATGCTTCCCCTTCTTGTTGGGCAACGCAACCAGCAACAACCAACGTCAAATCAGGTTCTTCATGCTTGCGCTTGGCTTGCCTACCCAGGTAGGAATAAACCTTTTGTTCAGCATTATCCCGAATTGTACAGGTATTGTAGAGGATGACCTTGGCATCGTTAGGGTCTTCTGACCACTCAAAGCCCATATCTTCAAGGATGCCAGCCATACGTTCAGAGTCGGCTTTATTCATCTGGCAACCGAAGGTAGTAATGTGATAGCGGCGTGGAGAAGTGGTCATGGACAGGTACAAATATTAGGTAAAAAATTCTTAAGACTTGATCTATCTATCTATCTTAACAGGGGAGTCTCAGGGATTCTAGCTGCTGAATTCTGACAATTGATCTTAAATTCCCAAAATAGTGTTCAAACGTTTACGAACCCAAACCAAAGGGTTTTTGTCTAAGTCGGCTTCGTCTACTAATCCTAAGTCTTTTAGTGACTGTTTACGTTCAGCTAATTCCTGCTGACGTTCTGCTAACTTGTGAATAATTTGGTCAGCTAATCCTTGCTGCTGTGTTAAAATTTTTTTCAACCCCTTTTGGCTCACAACAAACAAAGTAGTTTCTTCAAGGGTTTTGATACTAGCTGAACGCTGAATTCCCATCAGAAGAGAAAGTTCACCAAAAAAGTCGCCAGTATGAAGGGTAGTTAAGTATTTGTTAGCTTTTTCAGAAAAAACTTCTACGGAGCCTGCCAAAATCATATAAAAAGAATCTCCTGGGTCGTTTTCACGAAATAAAACTGTTTCTGCCGGAATTATTTTACGATATCCTTGCTCAATAAATTTTAATAAATATAAATCACTCAATCCTTCAAAATATGTGACTTTTCGTAATAATTCACGTAAGTTAATCGGTTTATTTGTTTTTTGAGTTATTGGCGCTTCTGCGGATAATTCTTCCTCTGAGCCAGATTCCAAATTTTCTGACTGTTGCCTAAAAGTGTTACTTAATATTAATTTTTGCAAGTCTTCGCGATTTCTAATCCAAACATCACGTTGAGGAAAAGGGATTTCAATTCTTCTTTGACGTAATTCATGCTCAATGATAAAATTTAAGGAACTTTTTATGGGTTCTCTTTCTTCGGGTTTATTAATCCAAACTAATAACTCAAAATTTAAAGCATTATCCCCAAAACCAGTTAACCATACTTCAGGATGTGGATTGTATAAAATTCTAGATTCTAAGTAAGCGCAAGATAAAAGTGTTTCTGTTACTAAGACGGGATCACTACCATAAGCGACTCCTACAGGAATACGCAAACGAGAATCAGGATCTTGGTGGCTCCAATTAATAATTTTATTTTCAACAAAATCCAGATTAGGAACAATTACAGATATGCCGTCTGTTGTTTTAATAATTGTAGAGCGCATAGAAATTTGTTTAATAGTTCCTGATAAACCATCAACTTCAATAAAGTCTCCGACTTTAATAGTTCTTTCTAGTAGTAATGTCATCCCACTAATGAAGTTATTGGCTAAAGTTTGCAAGCCAAAACCTAAACCAATGCCTAAGCCACCAGCTAATACTGTCAGTGAGTTAAGGTTAATACCAGCAGTTTGCAAGACAATCAGAAAACCTATAAAAACTGTAGTATATGCGCTAATTGTCGCGATCGCTTCTCGATCTCCATGCTCCATTCCTAACTTCACTAGCAGTCTATTTTTCAGCCATTGACTGAGTAATCGTGCCAAAAAAAAGACTGCTATCATTAATAAAATAAATGTAGCGATCGCACTCAATGATACAGAAATAGTCCCAACTTCAAACAAAGGTGCCGTAAACAGCTTGAATAAAGGTATCAAGAGCGAATTTGTTTCTATATGCATCTAAATTTCCCACTCAAGCAGTATTTTTGGTAAAACAGATAATTTTTGGTCATTGGTCATGGAAATTCCTGATGTTAAAGGCCATTGAACTAAATAATAAATTTTAGTGATAGCAAAGGTTTCACCTATTAATAACAAAGGTGCAATATCTAAGATTTAACTTTGTTGACACTCTCCCGCCAAGAGGAGCGCTGTGGCGGGAGATTCTTGGTTCAATAAAAATACAGTGCAGAGCTAATTAATCATTCGGCAGCCGTCTAGATGTTGCCATTGCGGGTGTTGCTTCCTCCTGCTGATTATTTGAACCTTGAGTTTTTGCCTGAATTAACTCAACTTTGTAACCATTAGGGTCTTCTACAAAGGCAATTACAGTTGTACCGTGTTTCATTGGACCTGGTTCCCGTGATACCTTACCACCACGCGCCTTAATTTCTTCACAGGTGGCATAAATATCATCAACGCCAAGAGCAATATGCCCATAGGCATCTCCCAGGTTATACTGCTCTACGCCCCAGTTATAAGTTAGTTCCAAAACAGTGTGACTAGCTTCATCACCATAGCCCACAAAAGCCAGGGTAAATTTACCGTCTGGATATTCCTTTTGCCGAAGCAACTTCATACCCAGAACTTCGCAATAAAACTTGAGAGACTCGTCCAAGTTGCCGACTCGCAGCATAGTATGTAGCATTCGCATCTCTTTAATCCCCAATTCTTGCTTACGATGACGCTTGATGTCTGTTTACGACGTATTCTAACAATCGGAGTTTGATTAGCTTTTAGCTTTTAGCTTTTAGCTTTTAGCTTTTAGCTTTTAGGTGTCTGGTTTTGTTGAGAGTTAATTTATAATTTGTCTTCCCTAACCGACTAACCCTCAAAAAAGCTGACGGCTAACTAACCACAATCAAGAGTAAATATGGAGAACCATGACCATGCTAGAGACTGCTATTGATACAATTCGCGCACGGGAAATCCTCGATTCACGGGGCCGCCCTACTGTAGAAGCTGAGGTCTATCTCGCTAATGGTGCAGTAGGAGTTGCCCAAGTTCCCAGTGGTGCTTCTACAGGCACTTTTGAAGCCCATGAACTGCGGGATGGAGATAACAGCCGCTACGGTGGTAAAGGTGTCCTCAAGGCTGTGCAGAACATTGATGAGATAATTGCCCCTGAGTTACTAGATGTAGACGCACTCAACCAAGCTGGAGTTGATCATTTGATGATTCAGCTTGATGGTTCTGAGAATAAATCTAATCTGGGAGCGAATGCGATTTTGGCAGTTTCCTTGGCAACCGCAAAAGCTGCTGCTGATGCCCTACGCTTGCCTCTGTACCGCTATTTAGGTGGACCTTTGGCTAATTTGCTACCAGTACCGTTGATGAATGTCATTAATGGTGGCGCACACGCATCTAATAATGTGGATTTTCAGGAGTTTATGATTGTGCCTGTGGGGGCTTCTTCTTTTAAGGAAGCACTACGCTGGGGTGCTGAAATATTTGCTTCACTTAGCAAGGTATTAGATGCTCAAGGTTTGTTGACTGGTGTGGGCGATGAAGGCGGTTTTGCCCCTAATTTAGAGTCAAATCAAGCTGCTTTGGAATTGTTGCTGGCTGCGATTGAAAAAGCTGGCTATAAACCAGGGGAACAAGTAGCACTGGCTTTAGATGTTGCTGCTAGTGAGTTTTGTAAAAATGGTCAATATGTCTACGATGGCGCGTCACACGCACCTGCGGAGTTTGTTGATTATTTGGCTAGTTTGGCGAGTCAGTACCCAATTGTCTCAATTGAGGATGGTTTGCACGAGGATGACTGGGAAAACTGGCAATTACTTACTCAAAAAATTGGTTCCAGTGTGCAGTTAGTTGGGGATGATTTGTTTGTTACTAACCCCATCCGCTTGCGTAAAGGGATTGAACAAGGGGCGGCTAACGCGATTTTAATTAAGCTCAATCAAATTGGTTCTTTGACTGAAACACTGGAAACAATTGATATGGGAACCCGCAATGGTTATCGCTCAATTATTAGCCACCGTTCGGGGGAAACTGAAGATACGACGATCGCAGATTTAGCTGTTGCTACTCGTGCTGGTCAAATTAAAACAGGTTCTCTGTGTCGTAGTGAGCGGGTTGCCAAATACAACCGCTTGTTGCGAATAGAAGACGAATTAGGCGATCGCGCGATCTATGCTGCTACTGTTGGTTTAGGACCAAAATAGCTTTTAGCAATTAGCTTTTAGCGGTTAGCTGATAGAAATGATGAGTGTATGCCAATAATCAGCCATCAATACTGATTGACGTTCTCGCTAATTGCTAAAAGCTAATTGCTAATTGCTAATCGCTACGGATAAAACGCCAACTGTGGCAAACCTAAAGTTTCTTCCCAACCCATCATTAAATTAAGACACTGGATAGCTTGACCCGCTTGACCTTTAATTAAGTTGTCAATTGCTGACATCACAATTACTCTGTCCGTGCGTGGATCAACTTCGATGCCGATATAGCACAAATTTGTGCCAGCAGCCCACTTAGTTTGAGGATAAGTACCACTGGGTAAAATTTTGACCCAAGGAGAAGAGCGATAAAAAGCTTGATAAATTGTAATTAAGTCGTCTCTCACTAATCCAGGATCGCGCAGTGTGGCGTATACGGTTGCTAAAATCCCCCGCACCATTGGGATTAAATGGGGGGTAAACTGGAGCATTACTTCATGACCCGCTAACTCACTACAAACTTGCTCAATTTCTGGTGTATGTCGATGGTGTGTGACACCATAAGCACCTAAAGAATTATCTGCTTCTGCTAATAAAAGATTAGTTTTAGCTTGTCTTCCACCACCAGATGTACCTGATTTGGCATCAATAATCGCGCTTTCCGGTTGAATTAACCCTTGCTTCAGTAAGGGTGAGAGTGCTAACAGACTGGCGGTAGGGTAACATCCAGCGCAACCTACTAACTGAGCATTGGCAATGCGATCGCGATATAATTCTGGTAAGCCATAAACGGCTGTTGCGGCTACTTGCTGATCGCTGCGTTCAACTCCGTACCAACTGCTGTAGGTTTCTAAATTACTAAACCGATAGTCAGCAGATAAATCCAAAACTTTACATCCCTTCTCTAACAGTTTTGGTGCCATCTGACAAGCCAAACCATTAGGCAGAGATAGAAATACCACTTGACAACGTTCAGCAATTATGTCCAAGTCAATTGGTTCTATTTTTAAATCAATGCAATGAGCCAGATGGGGGTAAATATCTGAAAAACGTTTACCAGCACTACTTTCACCCCCCAGATAAACTAATTCTATTTGTGG
This sequence comes from uncultured cyanobacterium, assembly GCA_963711165.1. Lineage (GTDB taxonomy): Bacteria > Cyanobacteriota > Cyanobacteriia > Cyanobacteriales > PCC-9333 > Crinalium. The sequence goes on from CAVQDG010000042.1 coordinate 124,077, forward strand.
GTGGTCTTTCAAGAGTCGCACTAATTGTACACCCCCATAGCCAGAAGCACCGATTATTCCCACCCGCAAGCGTTCTAAATCTCCCATGTTCCTTACTTCCTAATAGGTTTGAATATAAATTTGAACTTTTGCTGCATTTTAATATCAAAATCGCAACTAAGTAGTAAATAGCATCTGGTATATGGTCAAAATGTATATAGGGAAGCATTCACAGGATTCCTTATAAGTTTCCAGCAGACCTTGCTATAGTAACAGGCTAAAATTTAATTAAGTGAAACAAGCTTACTCCCTTCCCACTAAAAGATTACTGCTCGTATTCTTCTTCCTTGGCGTTCTTTGCGTCTTGGCGGTTATAAAAATAGGTATTCTTGAGACGGGAAGGGAGTAAAGAAACTTAAAGAGCAATTTAGAACTTATCTGTGGTAAAGCCTACGAACGTCCTAACATCAACTTTTAAATTTGACTCGATTGACGCTGCTCTAGCAGACTTCAAAGCAGGTCGGATGGTCGTCGTGGTCGATGATGAGAACCGCGAAAATGAAGGTGACTTGATTTGTGCCGCGCAATTTGCCACGCCTGACTTGATTAATTTCATGGCTGTCTATGCGCGTGGGCTAATTTGTTTGGCAATGACGGGCGATCGCTTAGATGAACTCGACCTGCCATTAATGGTAAGCAATAATACTGATAGCAACCAAACGGCATTCACCGTTAGTATTGATGCCGCGCCTAATCTGGGAATTACTACTGGCATTTCAGCAGAAGACCGCGCCCGTACTATCCAAGTATCCATCAATCCAGCGACTCACCCCCATGATTTACGTCGTCCTGGTCATATCTTCCCAATCCGCGCCAGAGAAGGCGGTGTATTAAAACGTGCAGGGCATACGGAAGCAGCCGTAGATTTGGCAATATTATCAGGGCTGTATCCGGCTGGGGTAATCTGTGAAATTCAAAATTCAGATGGCTCAATGGCTCGATTGCCACAGTTAATTGACTATGCCCAAGCTCACAATTTAAGAATTATCAGTATTGCTGACTTAATTAGTTACCGCCTCAAGCATGAACGGTTTGTCTATCGTGAAACTATAGCCGAATTGCCTACCCAGTTTGGTCAATTCCAAATCTATGCTTACCGCAACAGCATGGACAATTCAGAACACGTTGCGATTGTTAAGGGTGATCCGGCTGAATTTACCGACAAAACTGTGATGGTGCGGATGCACTCAGAATGCTTAACTGGGGATGCTTTAGGTTCTTTACGCTGTGACTGTAGGATGCAGTTGCAAGCGGCACTAAAAATGATTGAAAACGCTGGTGAAGGTGTTGTAGTTTACTTGCGCCAGGAAGGTAGAGGAATTGGCTTAATTAACAAGTTGAAGGCTTATTCTTTGCAGGATATGGGACTAGATACGGTCGAGGCAAATGAGCGTCTAGGTTTTCCTGCTGACTTGCGTAATTATGGCGTTGGGGCGCAAATTCTTAATGATTTAGGCGTGACCAAAATTAAGTTGATTACGAATAATCCTCGCAAAATTGCTGGCTTGAAGGGTTATGGCTTGGAAGTTGCCGATCGGCTACCATTGTTAATTGAAGCTACTGATTACAACTCTATTTATTTGGCTACCAAGGCAGAAAAGTTGGGTCATATGCTATTGCAGACTTATTTAGTTACTGTAGCTATTGAATGGGATGATGAACCTTCTGTAACAAAACGCTATGAACGCTTGGAGAAAGTACGCCATTTAGCAAATATCCATCATCTAGTGTTGCAGGAAGAAGCGCGTCCTGTGGCGATCGCTTTATTTGGTAAACCTTCTTTAACTTTCCATTTAGGTTTTGATCAATCTAATTTAGCAGCCTCTGGATGGTTTGAGCAAGCGCATCATCCTTATCTAGAAGCGATCGCTCAAATAATAGATTCTTTAGTAAGTTGGGATCAAGTTAAACGCTTAGAATTCTTAGTTTCTAGTGGTTACGATCCCCTCATAGGTTTACAAGTGCAATTAGACCGCCAAACATTCCCCTTGACAAAACTTCCTTCATCTATTTGTAATAACTTAAAAACTCAAACAATTTACAGCTTTGCTCAGGATTTAAGCGTATGAAAAAAAGTCATTCTGGCATTAAAGCTCAGACTAATATTTATCAAAAGCTAGGAATAATTTTACCTACTAGCTTATGGTTAACTGTTTCTAGTTTGGGCGTTTCGATTCCATCTGTATCTGCACAGATGCAATTATTTGAGATTGCCCAAGTAAATAAAACAGATTTATTTAATAGTGGGGTTTCTAAGTATAGTAATGGAGATTACAACGGCGCGATCGCAGATTTAACAGCAGCAATTCGTTTAGATTCGACTCTAGCTGAAGCTTATTACAACCGTGGTTTGGCGCGTCGTCAGCTAGGAGATAATACAGGAGCGATCGCAGATTACACAAACTCGATTCGGATTGATCCTAGTTATATCTCCCCTTATATTAATCGAGGCATTTCCTACGCAGCACAAGGTAAGTATACAGAAGCAATTGAAGATTACAACGCAGCAGTCAATCTTGATGCTAAAGATGCTAGTGCTTACTTTAACCGTGCTGTTGCTCGTGACGGTTTAGGAGATCGAACTGGAGCGATTAAAGATTACACCCAAACAATTCGTCTTAAACCAGACTATATAACTGCCTACTTAAATAGGGGGGTAAGTCGCACAGATTTAGGTGATTATAAAAGTGCGATCGCGGATTTTACCACAGTATTAAAACTTGACCCTAAGCTAGTAGCTGGTTACGAAAATCGTGGTATAGCTCGCCGTTTTTTAGGAGATTTCAAAGGAGCGATCGCAGATTATAATCAAGCAATCCAACTATCCCCAAACAATGCCAGCGCCTACTATAACAGAGGACTTGTCAGCTATCGCCAAGGAAATAAACAAGCGGCGATCAACGATTATACTCAAGCAATTCGTGTAGATTCCCGCTTTGCTAGAGCTTATGGTAACAGAGGGTTACTTCGTTACGAATTAGGGAGCCGCGAAGCCGCACTTGACGATGTACGAACAGCAGCTAGACTATTCTCTAAACAAGGAGAGACATCGGAATACCAAAAAGCAGTAGATTTAATTAGAAAAATTCAGCAGTAGTTATCAAATTAACTGAATTAACATTTTTAGGTTGAAGAATTAAAGAAAGGCTGATTCTGATTAATTCTACTTTCTAATAATTTAGATATATGCAACTTAAAATCTTATCTCTTACCACTTTAGTAGTTTGTGCGTGGTTAGTTACACCAGCACAAGCACAAAACCCTGACCACGTTCGACAATTGCGACTCACTAATAAATGTCCCAATTGTGATCTAACAGGAGCAGATTTAAGTCGTGCTAATCTCAAGAATGCTGATTTAAGAGGAGCCAACTTAATAAATGCCAACCTTAGCAATGCCAATTTAGAGGGGGCAAATTTAATAACTACAAATTTATTTACCGCCAACCTCAGCAATGCTAATCTAAATGGCGCTAATTCATGGGGAGCTAATCTGATTCAAGCTAATTTAAGCAATGCTAATTTAAGTAATGCTAATTTCAGATATGCCAATTTTGTTGGCGCTAATCTTGCTGGTGTTCAACTTAATAATACCGACTTCAGTATTGCTAATTTAGCAGCAGTTGATTTAACTACACTTGATGTTGCCAATGCTAACTTTTTTGGTGCTAACTTATCAGGGACTTTGGGACTGCCTTTATGGCCACCCTTGATACTACCAGTAACGCGGGGTGGAAACCCAGATTTTCAACCAAGCGGTGTTGGGCGACCTACTCAAACTCAATCAGGAGCAACACGCGGCGGAAACCCAGAGTTTGAGCCAAGCGGTGTTGGGCGGCCTGATTCGAACTCAATCAGGAGGCACACGCTTCAGGGACACTCCCGACATCCAACCCAAGTAATGACAAAACTTACGCCTTTTAAGGGAGGCAGAGGAGAAAATCGGCTCTTCCGTTTTTACTGTGCTTTTCTTGACTGGGAAGGCAGGGGAAGCAAAAATGTTCTTATATGAAGATTTGCACACTTATTCCGAAAGCAGCGATTTTTTTGCTATTATATCTATAATGGAAGTATAACTTATTTAGTCTATTGAAACCTAGTTCTTCCTCATCAAAATTATTATATCATTAAAAAAAGAGCAAAGTCAATACTTGTAATAAAAATTTTTACTTTTTAAATACAGGACTTAGGCATAAAACCCAGTCACCAAGATAGTCACACTACTACATATATGGGATGTAGAGACGTGCCAAAGTGCTAGGTTCGCGCATGGCTCTGCTAAGTGCGCGTCTTTAAATTTAAGCAACCACAAATGTAGTGCGGGCATCATGAGCGCGTGATGTTTGGCGTAAGTCCTGATTTAATTAGCTTGACTTATTTATGAGTGTACAAACGATTGTATCCACTCTAAATGCTGTGGTAATAGTTGATTGAGGTCGTAAGATTGTACAATTGTTTTTCTGGCTTTGGTACGAATATCAGCCATACGAGTAGGGTGATTTAGTACTTCACAGATGCGATCGCAAATCTGTTGCGTATCAAAGAAATCTACCAACAAGCCATTAATGCCATCTTGAATTATCTCAGTAACCGGATGTGTATTAGAACCAAGAACTAAACATCCTGTAGATAAAGCTTCTAACATTGACCAAGACAAGACAAAAGGACGAGTTAAATATACATGAACCGAAGAAGCTTGAATTACTTGGAGATACTGATTATAAGGTAATAAACCTGTAAAATGGATTCTGGATAAATCAAGAGAAAACTTTTCTAACATTGCAAAACTGCTTTGTAGACCCCAGGAAGACTTCCTTCTTGGCGGTTTGTCCCAAAGACTACTTGGTTGTTGGGATCTTGTGCTAAGGCTGTAGCTATGTGACGAAATTGTGCTGGAAAATTAGGATGTAAAAATAGAATTTTCATAAATTTTGCTTAAATATTGATCAATTAACACTTGTTGCATTTACTTTGAAAAAATAAATTTAATATAACTAATCTTTGATAAGTAGAAGCACTTAATTATTTGTAGGATGGGTAGAGCGCACTTCGTTCGCGTAGCGTTTCTTCTTGAAATAACCCATCAAACCATTGGTGATATTGGGTTTCGTTCCTCAACCCAACCTACACTATAAGATAGCTTAATTAAGTTGCTCTACTTAACTGGTTACTGGTAACTGATAAGATCTAGGTTGGACAACTATAGGCATGGGGAGAAGTAAAAGATTGCCTACGCTTGGCGTTAATATTGATCACATTGCCACGATTCGTCAAGCTAGACGGACTGTGGAACCAGATCCTGTAGCAGCAGCAGTGTTAGCAGAACTTGCGGGTGCTGATGGCATTACTGTACATTTGCGGGAAGATCGGCGACATATTCAAGATCGAGATGTGCGTTTGTTACGGCAAACAGTGCGATCGCATCTTAATTTAGAAATGGCTGCAACTGATGAAATGGTAGCGATCGCGCTCTTCATTAAACCAGACTACGTTACCCTTGTTCCCGAACGCCGTGAAGAAGTCACAACCGAAGGCGGGCTTGATGTTTCAGGTCAAATTGACCGGATGCAGCAAGTAGTAAATAAGTTACAAGCTGCTGGTATTCCTGTTAGCTTATTTATTGACGCTGATGTGGATCAAATTCGGGCATCTGCTATGATTAAGGCGCAGTTTATTGAACTGCACACAGGTAGATATGCTGAAGCAACTAACGAAGCTAGTCGAAAACAAGAATTAGCTGTGTTAGCTAAAGGGTGTGAAATTGCTACTTCTGCTGGTTTAAGAGTTAATGCTGGTCATGGACTAACCTACTGGAACGTTTACCCTGTTGCTTGCGTCCCTGGTATGGAAGAACTCAATATTGGTCATACCATTATCAGTAGAGCAGCTTTAGTGGGTCTAGAACGAGCCGTCCGTGAAATGAAACAAGCTATGCGCGGACAGTTTTGACATACTCCGCGATCCTTTAGGAGCGCGGATTCTAGGATACTGGCGAAGGATGCAAAGCTAACCTCTGTCTTACTCCTTCTCTCCTACTAGACAATGCCCTGCCTAGTTGGATTCCTCCAAACTCCAGGATTGGTTTTCTTTCTTTAGGCTTCTTAGATTTAGCTAAATCCCGCATTTTACCGCTGGCGATTTAAATTTTTCCAATCAAACTAAGATAGCTACATTCCCAGGTGCTGCTTGAAGTTTTACCTGAAGAACTCGTCTTCAGAACCCCATACCTCAACTTTATTAGAGAACTTGAAATGATTATACAACAACCAAAAGCCTTGATATATAAAGATTTGGTATCTAATTTGTCTCAAAGCCGTCCGATCTATGACGGGGAACCTTAAACCCAAACTTTCGGTAAATCTTGAGTTTTGAATTAAGAAAAGATGCAAACTTACTACTACGTTCTCGCAAGTCAACGCTTTTTAATAGAAGAAGAAGGCATAGATGAAGTGCTAAAAGAGCGCACTCGCAACTATCATGAACAGGAAAAAGAAATTGATTTTTGGTTAGTCAAACAGCCTGCATTTATAGAAGCACCAGCAATGGCAGCAGTTAAGGCAAAATGTCCCCAACCAGCCGCCGCCATCATCTCCACAAATCCTCAATTTATTACTTGGCTAAAGTTGCGGTTAGAATTTGTGGCAACTGGTGAATTTATTGCTCCAAATGAGGCAATTTCTGACCCAAAGGCTTCCCTGATGCCAGTATCTTGATTTTTATGCCTACAAGGGGCTGCAATACACCGCTTATGTCTCAAAACGGTATGAAGGTTTCTCAGCTTGGTCAAACAAAACGATTGAACAAGCTGGGTTTTATGTTAACTACTACATGGTTGACATTGGGAGCGATTCCGGCATTAAGTCAATCAACTCCATCAGCTTGTCAAGCGCCGCGCTCAGGCGAGTATTTAGTATTGGTAGTCAGTCAGACAAAGCAGCGTCAAGAACAAGTGCGCCTAGCTTTGCCTAGCAATAGCAAAACGAAAGTGTGTCGATATGTAGATAATATTGTCACGCGGGTTGGTAGTTTAAAAAGCGTCACAGAAGCTAACAATTTGGTGCGTTATATGCACGATATTGTGGGCTTACCAGCTTTTGTGGCGCGGATGCAAACGCCACCACCAAAAGCAGTAACGACGCGTCCCGTGTTTGTCCCCCCACCAGCGCGACCTAATGTCATCACACCACCTTTAATACCAATTAATCCACCGCCACCGCAAACAGTGGCTCAAAATACCGGAAATTTTCAACCTGAGTTGTTAGGTTATGGTTTTGCAGTTTTAGTAGACTACTCTAACCAACCGCAATTAGTTAACCAGGTACGGGAGTTAATGGGGGGGAATGTTGGTTTAGCTTCCTATGGACAACGTTCTTATTTATTAGCTGTTCATACTACTAACCAAGGCGAGGCAAATTCTACCTGGCAAAAGTTAAGCGATCGCGGTTTGTTAGCAATGTTGGTCGATAGTCGCAAAGTTACTTTACTCAGACCACAATTCACCAATCCTTAATGATCAATTAACAATAACCAATGACCGATGATCAATAACCAATGACCAATGATCAATTAACAATGACCAATGACCGATGACCAATGACCGATGACCAATGACCAATGACCAATTAATATGCTGCATTAGCGACAATCGCAATAACAACACCTAAAGCAGATCCGACAATTACTTGAACAGGGGTATGTCCTAGCAATTCCTTTAAACGATCCTCATTAAATTTGGGGTTTTCTTGAAATAACTCATCCAGAATTTGGTTAAGGATACGCGCTTGCTTGCCTGCGGCTTGACGTACCCCGGCCGCGTCATACATGACAATAACAGCAAAAATGGCTGCGATCGCAAAGTCGGGACTCGACCAACCAATTGCCTGCCCTACGCCAGTAGCCAAAGCAGTTACTAAGGCGGAATGGGCGCTAGGCATACCACCAGTGGTTACTAAGACACGGATGTTGACTTTTCGATGTATAACCAATTCAAACAGTAGCTTTAATAACTGAGCGATCAAACAAGCAAGCAATGCCACTAGCAACACTTGGTTGTCCAGAATGTCGCCAAAATATTGTATTTTGTTCGCCGTGCCTATTACCACAAATAATCACCTAGTGCGTGCGGCTAGTTATGAAGTCGGCAAGAGCCATTAGCGGTCTTGCCTTCTCTCCAAAGGATGCCAGTTCACCCTTGGCTTCGTCAACCAATTTTTGAGCTTGGAGACGAGACTGTTCTAAACCCCATAGTTTAGGATATGTTGCTTTTTGCGCTTGCAAATCCTTTCCAGCAGTTTTTCCTAATTCTTCTTGAGTAGCTGTGATATCCAAAATGTCATCAATAATTTGAAACGCCAATCCAATATTTTGAGCGTAGCGTGATAGCTTTTGTAATTGCTCTGTTGATGCACCTGCAAGAATAGCACCACACACGACACAAGCTTCTAATAAAGCGCCTGTTTTATGAGTGTGAATATAAGTTAAGGTTTCTACCGTAGTATCTGGTTTACCCTCGCATTCTAGGTCAACAACTTGACCACCAACTAAGCCATCAGCACCCACAGCATGAGCTAATTTAGCAATTACTTGCAAAACTCGTTCTGCTGGTACTTTCTGAGTTTCCCTAGCAATATATTCAAAAGCATAAGCTAATAAGCCATCCCCAGCGAGAATAGCTATATCTTCACCATAGACTTTATGATTCGTTAGCTTACCTCGGCGATAGTCGTCATTATCCATCGCAGGTAAGTCATCGTGAATCAATGACATAGTATGGATCATTTCCAAGGCGCAAGCTGTCGGCATTGCCATTGCGATTGTACCGCCAACCATTTCACAAGTAGCAAGGCAGAGAACTGGACGTAAACGCTTCCCGCCTGCTAGTAGTGAGTAGCGCATTGCTTGATAAATTTTCTCTGGGTAGACGACTGGCAGAGAGTTATCTAGCGCCGCCTCTACTTGTGGCTGTATCTTGGCTAAATAGCCCGATAAGTTAAAATCAGCTAGATTAGCTTGATCGGTGGTGATGGTGGTTTGATCCTGTGTGGTTGCCATTTATCAATTATCAATTACCAATTAACAATTATCAATTACAAATTACCAATTCAATGTTCTTGCCCCCAACTTCCGTTGTGGAGTAAGTAGCTGGGTGGAAATAAACGCTCTTGCTGAAGGCTGTTCATTGTTAATTGTTAATTGTTAATTGTTCATTGATTTAATGTAGCTTTGTACTGTATTTTGTAGCAGCATGGCGACTGTCATCGCGCCAACGCCACCAGGTACAGGTGTTAAAAACGCGGCTACGTGCTTTACAGAGTCAAAGTCAACATCTCCGACTAAGCGAGATTTGCCATTTTCGTACTTAATCCGATTAATGCCAACATCAATAACTACTGCTTGTGGTTTAACCATATCAGCAGTTATGAATTTTGGACGACCTACGGCTGCAATTAAGATATCTGCACTGCGGGTAATGGCGGATAAGTCTTGACTACGAGAATGAGCGATCGTGACAGTCGCATCGGCAGCTAGTAACATTAAGGCTAAAGGCTTACCTACTAAGATACTACGCCCGACTACAACTGTATTTTTACCTTTGACATCAATTTGGTATTCTTCTAACAAACGCATTACGCCTGCGGGGGTGCAACTGCGTAAACCTTCTTCGCCGCGCAGTAAGTGACCTAAGTTAACTGGGTGGAGTCCGTCAGCATCTTTATGTGGGGCAATTTTATGTAATAGTGCGTAGGCTCTTCCCGTCGTAGACATCGCATCTAGATGTTCTGGTAATGGTAGCTGAACTAAAATTCCATCAACTCGCTCATCTTGATTTAGTTCCTCAATTACTTGCTCTAGTTCTGATTGAGTAGTATCAGTAGGGAAATGCTTGCCAAAAGAAGCAATACCAACTTTAGCGCAGGCTTTTTCTTTATTGTTGACATAAGCAGCACTAGCTGGGTTGTCACCCACCATTAGTACTGCTAACCCTGGAGGACGACCAAATTTTCCTTGTAATTGCTCAACTTGCTGTTGCAGTTCAGTTTGAATGCGTTGAGCCAGGTTTTTACCATCTAATATGCGGCTGATTGTAGAATCCATTGTGTGTAGCTAACTGGGTGGAAATAAACTTAACATGAAGGCTAGTCAGTGGTCATTGATAATTGATAATTGATAATTGGTCATTGGTCAGTGGTCATTGATAATTAATAATTAAGGCAATGAAAATTCAAAAGGCTAAAGGCAATTATACCAATTTAAACTTTTACCTTTTACTTTTTTACTTTTTGTTATTTGGTGGACTGTTTAGTTGTAGCAAAATTGCTGAGTCATTATTTAGTATTTCTGCTGGGGAAAATGTTTCCGTCAGAAAAATTAGTGAAATCAAAAATAGAAAGCAAGTCAATTCTACAGTGTATCTCAAAGGCAACGTTGGTAATCAAGCTAGTTTTGTAGGTAGTGGTGCGTATGAACTACAAGATACTACTGGCAGCATCTGGATTTTGACGAGACAACCTTTACCACAAAAGGGGGATGAATTAATAATTCAGGGCAAGTTGCAATATCAAGGTATGCCTTTAATTTTTGCAGCAGGTGGAAAGGCGGTAGGAGAGGTATACGTGGAAGAGGAACAACAGTTAGAACACAAACCAGTAAAAAATCGGTGACTGCTATTGTGATTAAAAAAGGGATGAATAATCAAGCTGTAGAAACTGAGTTAATCAAGGTTGCTGTTAGCATCGCTATTCTGCATTCTGATGGTAGATTTCTGATGCAGTTGCGAGACAATATTCCTGGGATTGTTTATCCTGGTCAATGGGGCTTATTTGGCGGTCATATTGAACCAGGTGAAAGCCCGGAAGCTGCTATAGAAAGGGAACTTTTTGAGGAAATTAGTTATATTCCACCAGGATTACTTAAGTTTGAGGAGTATGCAGATGCTGATGTAGTTCGCCATGTTTATCACGCGCCCCTAGCAGTTGATATTCAGCAGCTTGTTTTGCAAGAAGGTTGGGATATGGATTTATTAACAGTTGAGCAAATTCGTAGTGGTAGTTGCTTTTCACAAAAAGCTGGGCAAGTTCAGCCTTTGGGTCGCCCTCATCAACAAATTTTATTAGATTTTATAAATATGGTGTTGATTTAATCTATAAATGTTAGTATTTTGTTTCAAGAAAATTTTTATTATACCAACAAGACAAATAAAAAAATATTAAAAATTATTTTAATTTGACGTTTGTGAAAAAAACAAATAGAATGAGGCTTTAGAAAAAAATTATTTTGTTAAAATTATAAAAATGGCAAGTTTTTTGTAATTCTTAGGGAAATTAACTTATGTTCAACAAAGTTTCGGTAATTTTACCTAGCTTAATCGCCTTGTCAATAACTACAATTGCGAGTAAAGTTGCAGCACAAACCTATCCGTCTTGCTCTGCATCAGGAACATCAGCAACTAATTTAGTAGTATGTTCTGCTTCTTATCTAGGTGGGAGCAGTGAGGATCAAGGTTCAGCCGTAGAAGTAGGATCTGATTATAGCGTTGTATTTGGTGGAACTATTATTGGCAATAATTTTGGTAGATCTCCAGTAAATTTACAAGCTGGTAATAGCACAACACCTGGTGGAAATGGAATTATTGTCCGTACAAGTCCTAGTGGGGAACAAATTTTATCGGTTACTAGATTGGGGAACAGCATTGATGATCTTGATGTTAATCGTAGCCAAAGCACAATTGCTGTAGTGGGTGATTTTGGTTTGGCTTTATTAAGTTCCCAAGCTAATCAAGTTCTGTGGAGCAAATATATTGGTACAGGAGGAGGAGCGCTTGCCAGTAGTGGTAGAAGAGTAGCTGTTGGTACTAATGGTGAAGTTGCTGCTCTATTTAATAAAAAAGTTACAATTTTTGATCAGCAAGGAACTCAGCTAGGACAATTTACACCAAGTGGAAAATATATAGAAGATATAGCTGTTGATAGTGCTAGTGGTTCGGTAATTGTTACTGGTTTTAGTCAAAAAGATGGTGGTGGTTGTAGCAAATTACAGGTAGCTTGGATACGCAGCTACAGCTACAGTGGAACTTTGAAATGGACAAATTATGATTGGACGAGGGAACAAGCTTATAAACCAGTAAATAACTGTGCTGATACACGAGGTGTGAGAGTGGCGATTGGCAGGGATAATTTGCTGTACTTTGCAGGTCAGAGTGCTGGGGGAAATACTATTTTTAGATCTGATCCGAAAAACCTTACTCAAAGCGCTCCTAATGTCAAATATGACCAGTACAACGATGCTTATAACACTAAATCTAATTGGATTACTTACTATTCTCGCTTAGATCCTGCAACTGGCAATATTCAAAAAGGACAGATTGCTCTCACCCGATTGGGTGACGGTAGTGGTAATACTATACAGCCAAGGGGAATAACGGCTGATGAGAATGGAAATGTTTATATCAGTGGTATTAGCGGAGCATATATTGCTAATCGCCGAGATATGAAGTTATCAATTTCGGGTCAACCTTTAGGCGTTTATAATGGCTTTGAAGGCTTTTTGTTAGTTGTCAATAAAGAGTTTACAAGTCGCAAAGTTTGGACAACTTGGACGGGGACAAATTCTACGAGCGCCGTTAGTAACGTTTTTGGTGTTTCCGCAGCTAAGGGTATAGCAGCAATCATGGGTACTAGCAATGGCAAGATGATTACTGTTAATCCAATTCAAGGTAATAATGCTGGTGGGAAAGATGCTTTCTTTTCTATTTTTCCTAATTTTTAAATAAATTAGGTAGAAACTTTGACTACACATTCTCGAATTATGAGGCTGAGGAAGGGGTAAAAATCTGCCTCGCAATACTAAAAAAAGGAGAAAAGTTTAACTATCAGTAAACAGTTAATAGTAAACAGTAAACAGGAAGTGTTTTGATCTTTGAGTTTAAGACCCCCACTAAATTTTAAATCTTTGTGGAGCGCGATGGTTTGGCGGGTTTGAATCCAAGAGCCTAAGCCATGATTACTGTTAACTGAAAACTATTTACTGTTTCAATAACCTTTCTCCTATTTCCCCTCAAGAAGACATAATTTTTTGGATGTAGAGACGCGAGATCTCGCGTCTCTACTCGTCATTATGAGCAAAGCGGTGGAATAGGAAATCTAAAGCGTAATTACGCAGTTGGTAATATTCGGGGTCTTCCATAATGCGATCGCGATTACGCGGACGTGAAAAAGGTATATTTAAAACTTCACCAATTTTAGCGTGTGGCCCATTAGTCATCATTACTAAGCGATCGGCTAAAAATAACGCTTCGTCAATATCATGGGTAATCATTAATACTGTACAACGGCGATCGCTCCAAATTTTTAGCAGTTCTTCTTGTAATTCTTCTTTAGTAATTGGATTTAGCGCCCCAAAAGGTTCATCTAAAATTAACACTTCGGGACGAATAGCTAATGCGCGGGCAATAGAAACCCGTTGTTTCATCCCACCAGAAAGTTGAGTGGGTTTTTTCTCAGCCGCTTCGGTAAGTCCTACCAGTGCTAAATTCTCGCGGACAATGCCCATTTTTTCCGCTTCAGACTTGCGCGGATATACTGCGTTAACTGCCAGGTAAACATTTTCAAAAGCTGTTTTCCAGGGCAGGAGCGCATAGTTTTGAAATACTACCATGCGATCGGGACCTGGTTCAGTTATTGGTTGAGATTTCAGTTTTACCTCGCCTGTTGTCGGGTGGCTAAAACCTGAAACCATATTTAGTAATGTTGATTTACCACAACCAGAGTGACCAATTAAGCAAATAAATTCGCCTTCTTGTACGGTTAGGTTAACGTCTTCTAAAACTGTGTATGGCCCGTTGGCAGTCTCATAAGTTTTAGAAACTTGATTAAATTCTAAAAAAGGTTGAGCGGCAGATTTTTGATTTCTCGATCTGGTATTTCGGCTTAATGAGGTTGTGGTTTGAAATTTTAAGGTTGACATAGTTAGGGGTGGAGATATTTTTAAGAAGTGCGTGGCGCTTTCGGTAGGGTACGAAAATTACAGGTTTTATGGCAGATAGAAATCGTAGCCTTCGTTAAATGGAGGGATAATTAACCACAGATGTTGGCGGAGCCTGCGCGGAGCGCATACACAGATGAACACAGATAGAAGATCTGATTGATAGCAAGAAGTCTTATTTGAAATTTGAATTTGCTGACTTTGGCGCTTAGGCTACTTTCTGAATTTTGGGGTCTAAAATTACATCGGCAATTGAAAAATCCCGTTTAATTTTCAGGCTGTTAAGATAACCTATGGGATCGTCGGCGTTGAAAGGAATGCCATCAAATAATTGAATGGAACTGCGACTATAGTTGACATCTAAACCGAGTTCTCTGGCGGCGGTACTAAAAACGCCAACTTTACAAGTTCTTTCTAAAATTTCTACCCAGTTTCTCGGAAATGGTGTTTCTCCCCAACGCGCTAGTTGAGTCATAATCCATAAATGTTCTGTACGACTGGGGCGGTTAATGCTATCACCAAAAAATTGATGATGAGCATATTCCTGCATGGGATTTTCTAGACTACAGCTAGAAAAGTCGGGGTCATATACTTGGATATAGTCCATGTCTGTGCTGACATATTCCTGCCAAGATAAAATTTCCCGAACTTCTTCGGCATTATTAGGATCTGCACAGTAGACGCAAGCTTCTAGTAATGCTTTAACTAAAGCAATGTGAGTATTAGGATAAGCTGCTGCCCAATCTTCTCGCACTCCTAAGACTTTCCCTGGATGTCCTAACCAAATTTCTAAGTCTGTGGCGGCAGGAAAACCAATTCCTTCTACGGCGGCGCGGACGTTCCAAGGTTCGCCAACGCTATAGCCGTCTATACTACCATTTTTCAGGTCGGCAACCATTTGGGCTGGTGGGATGGTTTGAATGGAAACATCCCGATCTGGATCGATACCTCCAGCAGCTAACCAATAACGCAATAGTAAGTTGTGCATGGAGGAGGGATGTACCATGCCTAATGTATGCCGTTGATCGGGGGTTTTCCGCAGGTAGTTTTTGAAATCTGATAAGGTATAAATTCCTTGGTCGTAGAAGCGTTTAGATAATGTAATGGCATTGCCGTTACGAGTAAGTGTCAGGGAACTAACTACAGGTAAAGGCTTTCCTTCCAAACCTCCTAATGTTAACCATATAGGCATTCCCGAAGGCATTTGAGCAGCATCTAAAAACTTGCCAGCTATACCGTCAGCAATGCCGCGCCAGCTAGATTCACGTACTAAGTGAACTTCATCTAGTCCGTGTTTGGCAAAGAAGCCTTTTTCTTGGGCAACAGCTAGAGGCGCACACGCTACTAGGGGCAAAAAGCCGATTTCTAAATTGACTTTTTCTAAACCGTGACGGGCGATGTCTGCTGTTTTTCTGGCGCGGAGTTTTTTAATGTTTTTCTGTTGATTTAAGAAGTAAATCATTTCACTGCGTAAGCTGTAGTAGCTGGGATGTTCTACTACTTCCATGCGCTTACGGGGACGGGGTATATCTACTTCTAATATTTGACCAATTTTTGATTCTGGCCCATTGGTTAACATGACGATGCGGTCAGATAATAGTACGGCTTCGTCTACGTCGTGTGTCACCATAACTGCGGTAACGTGGTTTTCTTCGCAGATTTGCATTAATTGTTCTTGCAAGTTACCGCGTGTTAAAGCGTCTAATGCGCCGAATGGTTCATCTAATAGTAAGACTTTTGGACGGATGGCGAAGGCGCGGGCGATCGCAACTCGTTGTTTCATCCCACCAGATAAATGTGCGGGTCGTTTGTCGGCGGCGTGTCGCAGTCCCACCATATCTATATGTTGTTCAATAATGGCAGAGCGTTCTTCTTTCGGTAAATGCTTCATTACCGTATTCACTGCCAAGCCAATATTTTCCCGCACTGTCCGCCAAGGCAATAAAGAATAGTTTTGAAACACAACCATTCTTTCTGGCCCTGGTTCTTGCACTGGAGAATCATCGACTAATACTATACCTTCAGTGGGGGAATCCAATCCGGCAATCATGTTTAATAAGGTGGATTTACCGCAACCAGAGTGACCAATTAATGTGATAAATTCACCTTGACGGATTTCTAATTCAATACCTTTAAGAGCAATATATGTATTGCCATTTGGTAAGTTAAATACTTTTCCAATTTGGTTGACTTCAACAAAGTTAGACATGGCAGTAATTGATAAGTTGAAAGTGAGAGAGGGGGAGGGGGGAGGAGGGAGGAGAGAGGGGGAAGAGGGAAGAGGGAGGAGGGAGATAAAGATAATAAACCTATTGCAAAAATCAGAGTTATTTTTTTAACGCATTAGCCGAAGGCTTCCCGTAGGGTAGGACGCAAAGTTATCGCAAAGGACGCAAAGGATTATATAGACTTTTGCAATAGAGCTAATATTCGATATCGCTCCTCTCTCCTCCCTACTTTTGTTCGCCTGGAACAACTAATTTAGCGATATAACCAATTAGTTTATCTAGTAATAAACCCACAACTCCGACGTAAACCAAAGCTAAGATAATTTGACTGATGTTAGCAGCATTCCACGCATCCCAAATAAAGAAGCCGATACCAACACCACCAATTAACATTTCCGCAGCAATAATCGCTAACCAAGATAAGCCGATGCCAATTCTTAAACCTGTAAAGATGTAGGGAACGGTGGCGGGGAATACAACATCTAAAAAGTATTCTTTTTGCGAGAGTTTCAGAACTTTGGAAACGTTAACGTAATCTTGGGGTATTTGATGTACTCCGGCAATTGTATTGAGGATGATTGGCCAGATACTTGTGATGAAAATTACGAAAATTGCACTAGGATTTGATTGTTGAAATGCTGCTAAAGAAATTGGTAGCCAAGCTAGAGGTGGAATAGTCCGTAATACCTGAAAGATTGGATCTAAGGCATCAAAGAGAAAAGCATTAGTACCAACTATAATCCCGATTGCGATACCTACAATGGCTGCTAATGTGAAACCTGTAGCGACTCGTTGCAAGCTGGCGAGAATTTGCCAGAATAAACCCTTGTTAGTGGCTCCTTTATCAAAAAATGGGTTAATAATTAATTCCCAAGTTTGGGCTATTACTTTTATTGGCCCTGGTAAGTTAGCATCAGGACTGAGAGTAAGTAGTTGCCAGACAATTAGAATAGCGGCAAGTGCGATTATGGGCGCAACTATTTTTCTTGATTTTGGATCGCTTAACAAATCTTGGAAAGAATTGCTACGGCGGGAACGCTTGATACTTGCAGTCATTTGTTGATTACCTCAATGAACTAATATTTATCTGGGATGTTGTGGTACTGGGCTAAAGAAGCGGTTGATGTAATCGCTAAACTTGTTTAATTTGCAAGCTTTGCAGATAAGCTGTTGGGTTGTCGGGGTCAAATTTAATGCCATCAAAGAATGTTTCCACTCCCCGCGATGTAGTTTGAGGAATTTCTGATGCAGATATACCCAAATCTTTAGCAGCTTCGCGCCATAAATCTTCACGATTCACTTTATTAATAATTTCTTGGGTATCTAAATTTTGTGGTAACTGACCCCAACGAATGTTTTCTGTTAAAAACCAAAGATCGTGGCTCTTGTAGGGGTAGGAAGCATGGTTTTCCCAGTAGCGCATTATATTGTCAGGGTTTTGTACAACCGATCGCCCATTACCATAATCAATGCGACCTTCAAGGCGATCGCTTATATCTGTTACAGGTACTTTCGCCCACTCAGCATCGGAGATAATTGCTGCCATTTCCGCGCGGTTTTCCATGCGATCGCACCACTGTTGCGCTTCCATTAATGCTTTTAAAATTGCTTTGGTAGTATTAGGATGTTTGTCTACCCAATCAGCACGAAAACTTAAAGCTTTTTCTGGATGATCTTGCCAAAATTCATTAGTAACAAGGGCGCTATAACCAAGTTTTTGATTAATTAATCGCACGTGCCAAGGATCGCCTACGCAAAAACCGTCTAAATTCTTAATCCTGACATTCGCTACTAATTGCCCTCCAGGTACTACTATAGTTGCGACATCTTTATCTGGATCAATTCCTCCAGATGCTAACCAATATCGCAACATAATATCGCTAGTACCACCTTTAAAGGTCATACCAAAACGTAAGACATCTCCTTTAGCTTTCGCTTGTTCGGCTTTTGTCTTTAAAACACCAGAATTCAAGCCAACATTTAAATCTTTGTGCGTATTAGATATAGAAATTCCTTGACCTCCTGTATTTAATCTCGCGACTACATACATGGGGACTTTTTTATTGTTAACGGTGACAGTACCTAATGACATATGGTATGGCGTAGGCGTAAGCACCATTGCACCATCAACCCCACCGCCTTGCGATCCAAGTTGTAAATTGTCTCGTGTTACTCCCCAAGAAGGCTGTTTAACTAAGCTGATATCTGGAACTCCATATTTTGCAAATAAACCTTTTACCTTCGCAATAATTAGTGGCGCAGCATCAGTTTGACCGACAAAACCAACTCTGGCAGTAGTTGTTTCGGGAGTTAAGCCAGATGAACCGTGAACAGCGTTAATTTGCTGAACATTATTAGCAGATTGAGAGTTACTTGTACAACCATGAACTAATAAAGCTCCTACAGTAGTTGCTCCAGCCGTAAATAAGAATTGTCTGCGAGAAAATTGCTTAGGTAATCGGTTCATAGCTCCTCAAATAATAGTTATGAGAATATTGACTAAGCTGGCAAATGCCAGTTTAGGGATGCAGCAAATACGGGCAGCCAGATGACAAAATTCTGGTTACTCAGGGAGTGGATTAATTGTCTAAAAAATATGATTTAAATTACAACTTCAAACTGGCTATAAAGAATTGCTAGTTTTCATACCATCGGAAGTTGTTTTAATCATTAAATTTAAGAGTAATCGGAAATTTTTATAAAGTAAATACTTGATTTAGACAATTAAAAGATAAAACTTATAAAAATTACTTATAGTATATCATTGATGATTTTAATTAAATATATAGACAATGCTCTATATTCACTAAAAAAGTCTGGCTTTAAACAAGTAAGCGGTTCTCGCAACAAATTTTTAACTCCTTGGATCAACAGCTTGCGCTAGAGTCATTAACAGTTAGGGCATTTGACAAACAAGCTATCCATGAGCGCAGACATCGAAGCATTCACCTATCCAGAAACCCAAAATAGTAGAGCGGGTCAGCATATTGAGGCTATGACTCGCGTAAGAGCTAATAATGCTGATTATCGGACAGTGGAAAGGCAAAAGCTGACACCGATGATGCAGCATTTTGTGGAAACTAAGGAGCAGTATCCCCATGCGTTGCTGTTGTATCGTGTAGGGGATTTTTATGAGACGTTTTTTCAGGATGCGCGATCGCTCGCAGAGTCGCTGGAACTGGTTTTAACTTCTAAGGAGTCGGGTAAAGATATTGGTCGAGTACCGATGTCGGGTATTCCTCATCATGCTTTGGATAGATATTGCACGCTGTTGGTGGAAAAAGGGTTTGCGATCGCAATTTGCGACCAAGTAGAAGATGCAGCAGAAGCGGCGGCGCAAGGTCGTCAGGTGCGGCGGGAAGTAACGCGAGTATTAACTCCTGGTACTTTGTTAGAAGAAGGGATGTTAAATGCTCGTCGCAATAACTTTTTAGCAGCAGTGGTAATTGCTGGGGAACATTGGGGTTTAGCTTATGCAGATATTTCTACAGGTGAATTTTTAACGACACAATCAAATAATTTAGATAATTTAACTCAGGAATTAATGCGTTTGCAGCCTGCTGAGGTGCTAGTACCTGTAAATGCGCCAGATTTAGGTGGTTTTCTACGACCAGGGCAAAAGTCAGATTATTTGCCAGAGTGTTTACCGCCATCATTTTGTTATGCGTTGCGATCGCAATATCCTTTTTCTTTATCCGAAGCTAAACAAAGATTACTGGAAAAATTGAAAGTGCGATCGCTTGAAGGGATGGGTTGTGAACATCTCCCCCTTGGTGTGCGTGCAGCAGGTGGGTTGTTGGAATATTTAGAAGACACCCAAAAAGATAATCAAGTACCTTTACAAACCCTACGGACTTATACCCTTGCAGATTATCTAATTATTGATAACCAAACCCGTCGCAATTTGGAAATTACTCAAACTGTTCGGGATGGTACCTTACATGGCTCACTATTATGGGCGCTAGATAGAACCAGTACGGCAATGGGTGGACGTGCTTTGCGCCGATGGTTATTACAACCGTTAGTAGATATAAAGGGCATTGAAGCACGGCAAAATACGATTCAAGAATTAGTAGAAAATACGGCTTTACGCCAAGATTTACAGCAGTTATTGCGCCAAATTTATGATTTAGAAAGATTAACTGGTCGCTCTGGTTCAGGAAGAGCTAATGCTAGAGATTTAATCGCTTTGGCAGATTCATTATTAAGATTACCAGAATTAGCTATGTTAGCATCTACTGGTGAATCTCCCTTTTTGAAAGCTGTGCAAAAAGTGCCTCCAATGTTGCAGGAATTGGGGCAACAAATTCGTAATCATATAGTAGATTCGCCTTCTCAACATTTAATGGAAGGAAATTTAATTCGTCCTGGTGTAAACGAGTTATTAGATGAGATGCGAGGCGCTGCTGAAGGCGATCAGCAATGGATTGCTAATTTAGAAGTTACAGAAAGAAACCGGACTGGTATTTCTACACTCAAAGTCGGTTTTAATAAAACTTTTGGTTATTACATTAGTATTTCTAGATCAAAAGCGGATCAGGTTCCTGATAATTATATTCGCAAACAAACTTTAACTAATGAAGAGCGTTACATCACTCCAGATTTGAAGGAAAGAGAAGCGCGAATTTTAACGGCGCGGGAAGATTTAAACAAACTGGAATATGAAATATTTTGTGCTTTACGGGCAGAAGTTAGCGAACAAGCAGAGCAAATTCGTCATGTTTCCCGTGCTGTTGCTGCTGTCGATGTTTTATGTGGTTTAGCAGAAGTAGCGGTACATCAGGGTTATTGTTGTCCGCAAATGGAACAAGGGCGAGAAATTAATATTATTGAAGGTCGTCATCCAGTAGTAGAACAATCTTTGCCCGCAGGTTTCTTTGTGCCAAATTCGACTAATTTAGGAAGTTCGGAGTTGTCAGAAAGTCCTGATTTAATTATTCTTACTGGTCCTAATGCGAGTGGTAAAAGTTGTTATTTACGGCAGGTAGGATTAATTCAATTAATGGCACAAACGGGGAGTTTTGTACCAGCGCAGTCAGCTAGGTTGGGAGTGTGCGATCGCATTTTTACCCGTGTTGGTGCTGTTGATGATTTAGCCACTGGTCAATCTACCTTTATGGTAGAAATGAATGAAACCGCTAATATTCTCAACCATGCTACGCCGAAATCTCTAGTTTTATTAGATGAAATTGGGCGGGGTACTGCTACATTTGATGGTCTTTCTATTGCTTGGGCGGTAGCGGAATATTTAGCTAGTGATATTAGGGCAAGAACTATCTTTGCTACCCACTACCACGAATTGAACGAATTAGCATCTATTTTGCCGAATGTAGCTAATTATCAAGTAACAGTAAAAGAGTTACCCGACCAAATTATCTTTTTACACCAAGTACAACCAGGAGGCGCGGATAAATCTTATGGTATTGAAGCTGGACGTTTAGCAGGTTTACCAGCGTCGGTTATTTTACGCGCTAGGCAGGTAATGGGTCAAATTGAGCAGCATAGTAAGATTGCTGTGGGATTGCGTGAAGGGATTGGTAGTAATAAACCTAGTGGGAAATCAGCATCAGGTCGTTCTGGACGTAAGAAAAAGGCTGCCGATGTTGCTAATGGAGAGCAGGAAATAGTAGGGAAAGAGAATAATTTGAGCGAGAACGAGTAAGGAGCAAGTTATCAGAAGTCAGAATAAAATTTTGACTTCTGTTAAATGCTTAAAATATAAGGGTTTCAGAATATATTTTGCAATAGTAGTCAAAATACATAACTTATTGCTAGACTGTTTATGTTAACTCCACCCTGCCTCAGTCAGTGACTGACGGTCTTGTCAAGGTGAACAAACAAGAAAAGGAAATTAAAGCATGAAACGCACAGCAAGTGTAAGTAGTTTAGATGTCTACTTATTTCCGTATTTCTCGCTTCGTAACATTAGTTGTCCCGACGATACAAAAAACAACCGCAAGATTCTTGTTGGACAAGCACCAATCAAGTCTATATTAGGAATACCAACAAACGAAAATGTTCGGGACTACCTATTAGACGTAGAAGGTAAGCAAAGACGTAGACCAACCGAAGTTCATAAAGCAATTCGCTCTACTCTTATAAACAATCATGATAACTTTCCCACTCTTAATAGTGGTGTAGTTATGGTAGCACGAGATCATGAAGTGGATGAGACTAACAAATGCGTAAAGCTCTTAAAGCCAAGTATTATTAATGGTGCCCAAACACAAGGAACGATCAAGGATTTCTACGAAGAACTTGAGGCGGTAGGGGAGACACCACCTGAAATATATATAAAGTTTGAACTGATCATTACTGAAGATGATGGTTTGATTGCTGATACATCAATTGCAAGGAACTTCCAGAATGATGTAATGAGTATCTCAATCTCTGGGCGTTTGGGAGAACTCGACGAACTTGAGAAGAGTTTACAAGCTAAGTTACCAAACAAAAAACTCCGCAAGTCGGAAACTGATATTTCCGATGAGTATCTAGCTACAGAACGCTTACTCCAGGTATTAGTTGTACTGACCCCTGATGAGTTGTGGTTAAAAGAAGGAGAATCAGGAAGCCCTAATAAGGTTTATGCGTTTGGTCAGAAGTCTAAATGCTTGAAGGATTTCCGTTATCTGTATAACGTTGTCAAGGGAAATCCAAAACTTGATATTAAGTCGAGTAGAGGGTTTAGCCTTGCTCAGTGTAAAGAACTTTATCAGTTTTACCTTGAAATAGCTGCACAAGCTTATCAACTACACGAGAAATGGAAAGTTCATCAAGGCTTCAAAGGAACAGGTTTGCGTTCCTTAGTACGTGATACAAATGGCAATATTAAAGAGGTGCCAGACGGCATAGTCTTTCCAATCCTTAGTTCACTCTCAGTTTTTGCCAAAAAGGAAAAAGGTTGCTGGGGCATAGAAACGCCTAAAACCTTTCTTGATGAAGAAATTATACAAGCTGCGAAAACAGCTTATATAGAAATAGCTAAGTCAGATCCAGCAAAAATGGGTAAAACTAAAGCTTGCTATACAGCACTTTCCCAGATCACATCTCTTTACAAACGTTTAAGTTCTTAAACTCTCAGTGCCAAACTCTATAGTTTGTAGGAGAAGTTAATTCAGCAAAGAATGCCTAGCCTAGTTATAGGCGTTTTTTGCTGACTGAAGTTTAGGTTGTGGAACTAAATTTTACACCTTAAATATAGGGAAAGAGATTTTGAGCATCAACTGCGATTACCTACGAGATAGCTATGCTTCAACCGTAGCGACTCTTACAGAAGCAAGGCAGATAAATTGATTTTAGGGAGATATTGATGCCAGATGAACCAACTATAGATCCTTTTTTTGTCCAATTATGTAAAGGTTATACTGAAGTCGAAATTGCTGAGATAGAAACATACATAAATAATTGGGATGCTGCTACCTATATCAGTATCGCTCAAAATATTCTAGATCATGCTACCCGCAAAGAGTTTGATCCAATAACATATTTACGAAAAGCACATAATTTTAACAAAAAGAAAGCTGTCCGAGTTCCTAAAAGTGGATACCGTTCTGATGGCTCGGCAGTTTATCGTAAAGGAAATGAATATCTAATTGTGCGACCCAATCAATTCGGAATTGAAAAAATAGTCACTTATGGAGTTAATGATGAGTAAAATAACCATTAATCCACATAAACAAGAAATTACGAAAAACTACATTGCAGGTTTATTAGAGCAATTAACTCTCGATTACCGGAACACTAAGGCGGAAAGAAAAAACCTAGCTTCTACAATATCACCTGCTGAAGAAGAATTTAGTATTTTAGAGGAAATCGAGCTATTAACGGTAAATATTCGCGGTTATGCCAGCCAAATTCAAGCCAGAGGTGCAATAGATAACCACCAAGAAGCCATTGATAAATTGCAAAAACTCCATTTTTGGAATATGCCCGCGATCGCGCAATTTTATTTAACAAGTAATCGAGAATATCAGCAATTAAATGCTTATATTCGGACACTAGATTACTTACGTTTACTGATTCTTGAATACCTAAGTTAATATTTTCTGCTTTTAGTTACATTGCCGCATCATTGACAGCAACTACTACAACTGTTTAATAACTTTGCATTGATTACCATACCCTCTTTAACCTTCACATATACCTTTTGTAGACATTTTCTAGAAATTAAAAATTCATTTGCTCATTCTTAAATACTACATCTCTAATTTATCCAGTCTTGTATTTATTGCGCTAACCACATACTCTCAGCTTCACTCAAAGCGCCACCAAGATTATAAATTTGTTCACCTGCGCGGATACTAACTTGATAAACTAAACCTTGCTTTTGCAAAAAAACGCCTAAAATTTCTTCAATATTTCCTACTTTCTTACCATAAATTGATTTAAATAGTTGACGTTCTAAATAAAAGCGATCGCTTCTTTCAACAATCTAACAATAAATGATCTCTGAGCCTTAGAAATGTCCTTGGTCTAAAACATTTTCCATAGATGGACTTGTATCGTCAATTAGAGCTTGGATCTTATCGATCATCCTTTGAAAGACATCAGGATAATACTTAGAAGAATCCAAAAAGTCTACATATTCCTGTCTATGAAGCTGTCTTTCCTCTGGCGTTCGATACTCTTGCCGAATATGAGAAGACATACGCTTAGTTTTTCGCACGATCAAAACATCATCAATTTGAGTTGAAATTATTGAAATTGGGGTCATACCAAGAAATTCACAAATTAAAAAATATAAAGACCCAGGAACAGCTATTTTTAAATCCCTACTTGTCGCCACTGCTTCTTGAAACATAGTCTTATCTAAATTTGTCTTGCATTCCGCACAAACATATCCCAGATGTGACTCAATTAACTTATAATCTTGAAACTCTGGATCAAACGATGATTTTAAATATAACCTTTTGCCAAGTATGAAATCCTGATCCTTAGTCCTGATGCTTGGTTCGCCACCTTGACCAAGATTTCCCAGAGAGGATAGGAAGATCAATCCAGAAAACGTATTTCTTGGACCTAACTCGAAAGAATCATCTATTCCTCGCAAACTACGGAAAACTACTTGCGGTAAGAATTCTTCCAGAATAGTATTATCTAACTTTAGCTGCCCTTTCTGCCTATACAAAAAGTTATCTGAGCTATCAAATATTAGGTCAAGTTCTATAAAACGTTTGTATCGGTTAGTAGCTTCGACTAACTTTTCTACTGTATCTGCTTGACCACGCTCAATTGATTCTAACTCAGCAATCCACTGGTGATACTTTCTAACAGCTTCTTCTAATCGTTCTTTATCAGCTTCAGGCAACCGACGGTTATTGAGACAAGCAGTTAGTTTTGTATAATGAGGACGAGAAAGTTCAGGCATAGATTGGGCTATCTGTGGATATTGAGGGCTGGCTAATTGAACAGGCTGAGGTGGCTGATAAATATGGCATATTTTATCTAAAATTGGTGTTCTTTCGATATATTTAACTTTGTCAATTGCCTCTTCTATATATTCAAGATTTTTTGAGGAGACTAAAGAAAGACCACTTTTCAATACATCACGCGCCACTTCTCTGGCAATTTGTTCAACTGTCTCCTTATGAAAATTAGTTTTTAAATTAATAAAATTAATTAAATCTTCTCTAATTATTTTTCCAAATTTATTTTTGAATTCCCTCTTTTGCTTTAAAACTCTATGAAATATATTTGCTCTTACTGCAATTTTTTCAATAATATCAGCATTGTAAAAAGGTACTCCAAGAACATTCGATTCATGTCCCACAACAAACACAATTCTAGCGCCATCTTTAGCTACTCTTGAAAGCTCTCTTAGAGTGTCAGCTATATCTAGGCAGTATTGTACTACTGTGTAAAATCGGTTTCCTCTATTCGCTCTATTAGAGCCAATTTCTGACTTTGCTATCTTTAATAGCTCCCATCCTAATATCTCAGCAGATTTACGATAGTTTTGATGATAGTTAAATACGTTTATATAAGGCGGCGAAGTCACAACAAAATCTATCTGATTGTTTGCCAATGGAAGGGAACGAGCATCAGATAGACATACTCTAATTTGCTTTTCAGAATAAGGAAGCTTTTCGATTACACCTGTTAAATCAGCAAACTTAGATTGTATAAATTCATTAGTAATTTTATTGTTTGCAATATCAAGAAGAATTACCAAAGTATCAAAAATGTTTGTTGATTCTCCATTTAATGCGCCCCTTACTTGGATTAGCCTCTCTGCTAAATTTTCAATTTGGCTCCCATTTTCAAAAATTCTAAATGGAAATTCTTTATCTATGAGGTTCCTAATAAAGTTGATAACATCTTTTCTTTGAGAATTGTTGATGAATTCAGAGGTTTTGCTAAGAATCCAGGCTGCTGGGTTAATCTCGAAACCGTATGCCTCAAATCCGAGAGTGCCAGCTTCTAGCAAAACCGTTCCACTACCCACAAAAGGATCAAGAATAACTGAGTTAGATAAACAATATGAGTTTAATATAACTTCAATAAGTTGTGGTGAAAACTGACCGCGCCAAGCAAATAAATTAGATCTAGTCTTCTCAGCAATGTCAAGGCTTTCTTGGGGAATGGGTTTATCAAACTCCTTCAACTATCAACCTTCCTTATTTCTCAACCTATCCAATCTTGAATTTCCTGCGCTAACCAAATACTCTCAGTTTCACTCAAAGCGCCACCAAGATCATAAACTTGTTTACCTGCGCGGATACTAACTTGATAAACTAAACCTTGCTTTTGCAAAAAAACGCCTAAAATTTCTTCAATATTTCCTACCTGTTTACCATAAATTGAGCTAAATAGTTGACGTTCTAAATAAAAGCGATCGCCCTCAAAATAAATATTCCTGCGTTCGCAAAAAAACATCACTAATCCAACAGTTATCCCTGCTGAAAAAAGTAGCCCTAACGGTAAAAACCAAATTACTAACAAAGGTAACGAAATTAACCACTTGGCAAAATATAAACTAGCAAATATTCCTAAAGAACCAAATCTGCCTATTTTTCTGCTGCCTCCAGCAGGAAGATAAATTTCTAAACGTTCTGAAGACTTGTTTACCTTGATTCGATTATCAACAGGTTGAGTAATTTTATTTCTAATATTAACATTACTAGACTTGAACAGTAAACCAGAGTTGAGCAATTCCAATGCTTGACGCGCATTACTAAATCGTTTTTCTATAGCTGGCTCTATTAGCTTTTCCATCCAACTAATTAAGCTAGAACTAACACTTACTTGATTAGCAAATTGAATCCGTGAGTCTTTTTGTGGTAAATCAACAGGAGCAATACCAGTAATTAAGTGAATTAATGTTGTACCTAAAGCATATAAATCTGATGCTGGAACGGCTCTCCCCCAGAATTGTTCTAAAGGTGCATAACCACTCGTACCAACTACTGTAAAGGTAACACCTGTAAACGCTTCTTTATCCTGTACAGAGCCAAAATCTACCAGATAAATTTGTTCATTTTCTCCCCAAACCAAGTTACTCGGCTTAATATCCCGATGTAGTACTGGTGGGTTAAGTTCATGCAGATAAATCAGAATATTTAAAACTTGAGTAGCAACTTCTTTAACCTGGGTTTCTGTGAAGCCTTTTCCTTCAACTAATAATTCTTGTAGAGTGATACCTGGAATATAATCTTGCACTATTACAAACCAAAGTAATCCTTCCTCTGCTTTCTGATCCAAGGAAAAATTATCTCGATAACGAGGAATTTGAGGGTGATTGAGATTTGCTAAAACTTTCGCCTCCCGCTCAAAAAGATTCATTTCCTCCCACTGCATTTGAGGGTTAAAAGCTAGGAGCTTTACTATTACTTGTTCATTAGTTTGTAAATCGGTAGCTAACAAAGTTTGACGACCTGGCGCAGTTCTTCCTAACTGCTGTTGAAGTTGATAGCGTTCTTGTAATACCTGTTTCGCCTGCCACATCTAATCAATTAACAATGAACAATTATCAATTCTTATTAACAAAATAATAAACACCCATGACAAAAATAATTATTACCCTTTGCGCCCTTTGCGTTATACTTTGCGCCCTTTGCGTTAAAAATAAAACCATGCTTCCCACCCGCAAACTAGAAAAAATCACGCATCCAAGGATGAGAACCAGCGAACAACAAAGACGCAGTTGCTAAAGCGCGATCGCTACCTTCAATTTGACCAGTTACAAGCAACTGATCGGGAGTAAACAAACCTGTATAAAGTGATGCCAACCCGCGCACATTTAGTTTTAATTCCCCACTACCCCCTTGAGTTACCTCACCTTGTCCATTAGATACCCTCAAAACAAACTTGCCATTATTCTCAGGTAGCAATTCGTCATGTACTTCCAAATGTAACGACTCTTCCACCCCAACAGGATAACCACGCTGCGCTAACGCTTTCGGAACGTTAATAACTCGTAACAACCAGCGATCGCAACTCACAATTTTATATGTTTGTTCCGCCAGCAACGATACAAAAGGATCATTTAACGAACCATGCCACAATACTTCTTGAGCGATCGAACGGTGATCGCCCAGAAAAACCCATAAACGTTTTGCTGCTGCGGGTGTCAAAGCTGCCCAATCTGAAATTACTACCTGAGATAGTTGATTTTCATTTTGCTGCTTAAAAATAATATAGCCTTCTGGTTGAGCTTCATCGCCAACTAGGTAGGCATAAATCTCTCGATTTGGTTCTGGCTCAATTACTCTTTCCCAAATTGCTTGATTACGTTCTAAATTACCGTTATTTTTAATACCTTGTTGACGATAAATATCTTTAAAAACTTCAGGACGAATTAGGCTCACTCGCTGCATAGGTAAAGTGCGAATTTCTTTTACAGCTTCTTCACTCATAGCCAACTTGATACTATTCGTTGGCAGCTTAAAATTACAAAAGGTTCCTCCTTGTTCATATCCGACCTTCCGATAAGGGCGCTGAGTAGCCGGATAAAGCACAGAAATTGGTACACCTTGGTTATATAGTTCTCGGAGAGTCTGAGTTAACAGTTCAAAAACTATACCTGTCCCTCGATACTCTGGCGCGACACCAACTGCTGCTAAACCTGCCATTGCCAACTGCTTACCGCCAAACCACTGCCCCATTTGGTAAACACCCAGTCCACCGACAATTTGATTACCTTGACGGACATATCTAAAACTATCTTGACCGAGGCGTTGGAAGTATTTCTGGCAAACACTTGCAGACATATTAAAGCACTGAGAGAGAATATCCCCAAGTTCTTGAAGTTCCTCAGAGTTTAAAATTCTGCCAAATTCTAAATTTGGTTTCATGTTTGAAAGTAAGGAGTGAGGTATATTGTCCTTTTTATCACCTTGACACTCCGCAGACTGAAGTACGGCGGATTCTCAGTTCAGCGAGTGCGCTTACCCCTACAGAGTCACCCCCATAAAGCCAGAGGCGCTTCTCTCCCTGAGCGTTCGACCCATTACAGAGTCCTGTTTCGGTATGCCCTACCGTACAGTTCAAAACCTTAAAAATTGGCTTTTCTGGTACTTGGTGCTTAAAGGTTTTACCTGCACAAGCTTTTCTGTGCGGAACCCCCTACCTTAAGTTTTCAAGGTGCGTTGTCTCTCGACGACTGGGTTTTTTAAGTGGTTGATTACCCTTTCCACTACAATTAAGCTACCCCTAATCGAGGTAGCTGTCAATGCCTAAACCCGATTTATTTATTACATTTCGAGTCACTGAGTCGGAGAAACAATTGTTAAAAACGTATTGCGAACAAGAAGGAAGAAACCAAACAGAGGTATTGCGATCACTTATTCGGACTCTCAAGCGACGTATCAGAAACAAAGGCGACTAAAGGTCGCGCAGTCGCTTTTATCCACCGGATGAATCACGGTGGCTTTCAGCTTCTATATATTTTGTAAGCTTGTGCTTTAATGGCAAATATTGGGCAGCATTTCTTCTATTAAATATCTTGATGAATGCTGCACATAACCTTAAATCTAGCTAAGATGGCAATTAACGCCGATGCAAAAAGTTTTAATGGTTGCGAGGTTTGTTTACATTTCTCAACAAAAAGACTAGCAAAACATTAAACTTCATTGCGAAGTGAAAAGAAAATCCTCAATCGGGTGATAATTTCTGTAATGTTAACAAACAGCTTAGAGACAGGGATGGAGAACACACTAAACTTGAACTCAAATCAATCCCCTACTGCTTCTTGCCGTGAAGATATCAGTGAGTACGTTGCTCACCTACAGCTACACATGACTCTACAAGCTCGTAACTTAGTTCCTACTTTGACTACAGCCATAGATAGCCGTCAAGAGCTACTACAGGAAACACAGGTTCATTTTGAGAAGCTCGTTTCTAGGCAAGTTATCTAAATCAATCATGCCTGATAGCTTAATACAGCTTAATTAGCGCATGACCCGCAATTATTTATAATTTAATCCAGATTTTCAGAAAATCAGAGCTTTTTAGCTCTGATTTTTTATCTACAGGATTTATACCAAATTCGAGTTATACATTTATCTTATTCTCTAGCCCACGCAGGCGGACTACCCTATGCGCTTACCCGCAAGCTACGCTAACGGCTATGTTCGTTTAGCACCAATTCGTTATTTTAATCCCAAACGCGAAAGTTGTAGGGTAATTGATAATTGATAATTGTTAATTGATTATCGCTATTCAGTTTTCTTTTGACAGCAATTAGTGGTTGGTGTCAGGAATTTCTACAAATAAATTAGTCATAACTGAAAAATACCAAAATTTTAGTGCCAAGAGTCAAGGCGCTGTCTACGACGGCTACGCCTATGCACTATCAAAAATCATTCCATACACACTGGGCGCGGGTATAAACCTCTCTTAGTTCTTTTAAGTCTTCTGTTGAAAATCCCTGTTTGATGAGAGCCACTAATTCACCATAAGCTAAAAAGCTACTAATTGTAGGCGCGTACTGGAATTGATAGGTATAGAAGGTTTTCCAAAAGTTCGGGGCTTGATGAATTTTTAAGGATTTACGCCAACGCTTGCGCCAGCGAACGAGATTTTGAGCCGTAGGTTGTGTTACTCCTACAATCGGCGGAAAATCTGCATAACTAACAAACTTACTTACACCTTTACCATGTACATAGACTACGTGCTTCCAGCAGTCGATACGATAAATCTCTTCTGGTTTGAGGTTAAACAACAAAGCAGCAGTATCTTCAGTTACAAATCTAGCTAGTGGATGAAGAACTCCCGATTTATGATTAATTTTAGATTCGCGGATTACTGGTAATTTTGGCTCTTGTGTTGGTATCATAGAAGTTAACTCCCTAATTTTTTGGGGCATATAAGCGATCGCTTTAGTTTGCTAGACTATGGGAGCGATCGCTTTTTCAGCTATTAATTTATTTTAGGATGGATATTAGTCCACTGTCAATAATATCAATATTATCATGGGTGTAGTTAGGCTACGGGTTAGAGAACTAGCTGCTGAGAAGGGCTGGACGCTCAAAGAGGTTTCTGAGCGATCGGGAGTAGTTTATAGCACTCTGAAAACCTATGCTCGTTCGCCTCGATTAGCGACGGTTGACTTTACAGCTATTCATAAGTTGGCGAGAACCTTTGATGTCATGATTGAAGACTTGGTTGAAATTGTGCAGGAGTAGGCGATCGCTTTTCCCGTTCATTTATTTTATGACTAATATTAGTCAATTGTCAACAACATTAAAATTATAATGGGTGTAGTTAGGTTACGGGTTCGAGAACTAGCTGCTGAGAAGGGCTGGACGCTCAAGGAGGTTTCTGAGCGTTCGGGAGTAGTTTATAGCACTCTAAGAACCTATGCTCGTTCGCCTAGATTAGCTACGGTTGATTTTACTGCTATTTATAAGTTGGCGAGAACATTTGATGTGATGATTGAAGACTTAGTGGAAATTGTGCAGGAATAAGCGATCGCATCCTCCTTTACTCAAATATAGTCTTTTTGCTTAAGCGCGTCAATAAGTATTAAAGCGCATTAGGGTAATTTGAAATGTTAAGATTTAGGCGAAGTCCTTAATTTATAATTTGTCGTTGTGCCTAGAGCTAGTACAGCAATTGGCGTTAGCCCGATTATTAAAGATATTGTGCAAAAACAGGCGCGATCAACTCGATTAACGCTTAAAGAGGTAATTTTAATGGGAATGCTGGCTATTGATGAACTAGACGAGCAAAGCCGTCAATCACTAGCCGATCAAGTTCACCAGATGCAGGTTAATGGTGAAATTTGAACTTGCCAAATTATTGAAAAATTAAAAGCATAAAAAATCCCCCGCTAATTAGCAGGGGATTTTAATTATTTAGCTACAACTAACTAAATTCGGATCAACCGAACTTACCAGCAGTAGAGGCAATCAAGAATGCCGCGTAGGTGAGGATGTAGCCAACTGTGAAGTGAGCTAGACCAACCAAACGACCTTGAACGATGGACATAGCAACGGGCTTGTCCTTCCAGCGAACTAAGTTAGCTAAAGGAGTACGCTCGTGCGCCCATACAAGAGTTTCGATCAACTCTTGCCAGTAACCGCGCCAAGAGATCAAGAACATAAAACCAGTTGCCCAAACTAGGTGTCCGAATAGGAACATCCAGCCCCAGACAGCTAAGTTATTCATCCCGTAAGGGTTGTAGCCGTTGATCAATTGAGCAGAGTACAGCCAGAGGTAATCGCGCAGCCAGCCCATGAGGTATGTAGAAGACTCATTAAACTGAGCTACGTTGCCTTGCCAAATACCCAGATGCTTCCAGTGCCAGTAGAAGGTTACCCAACCCAGGGTGTTAAGCATCCAGAAAGTAGCTAAGTAGAAGGAATCCCACGCGGAGATGTCGCAAGTACCGCCACGACCAGGGCCATCGCAAGGGAATGCGTAGCCGAAGTCTTTTTTATCGGGCATTAACTTGGAGCCACGAGCATCCAACGCACCCTTAACAAGAATCAAGGTGGTGGTGTGCAGACCAAGTGCGATCGCATGGTGAACCAAGAAATCGCCAGGGCCAATTGTTAAGAACAGGGAGTTAGTGCCACTGTTGATGGCATCAAGCCAACCAGGCAACCAAGCAGCACCTGCTGTGGAAGCTACGCTATCAGCGTTAGACAGCAAAGTGTCTAAGCCGTAGAGTACCTTACCGTGAGAAGCTTGAACGAACTGAGCAAATACTGGCTCAATCAAGATTTGCTTTTCAGGAGTACCGAAAGCAACAACAACATCGTTGTGAACATACAGACCCAAGGTGTGGAAACCCAAGAACAGGGAAACCCAACTTAAGTGAGAAATGATCGCTTCTTTGTGATGTAACACGCGGTCAAGAACGTTGCCCTTATTTTGTTCAGGGTCATAGTCCCGAATCCAGAAGATTGCTCCGTGAGCAAACGCACCTAACATCAAGAAACCAGCAATGTACTGGTGATGAGTATAGAGTGCTGCTTGAGTGGTGAAATCCTGTCCAATAAAGGCATAAGGAGGCATAGCATACATATGCTGTGCTACCAAGGAAGTAACCACACCTAACGCTGCCAAGTGGATACCCAATTGGAAGTGTAGGGAGTTGTTGTAAGTGTCGTAAAGACCTTGGTGAGGCAGGTTGAACTGACCTTCAGTTTTGCTACCAAAGAAGTTCTTAGCGTTCAGCATTTCCTTAATGCTGTGACCAATACCGAAGTTAGTCCGGTACATATGACCAGCAATGATGAAGATCACTGCGATCGCCAAGTGGTGGTGAGCCATATCAGTCAGCCACAAGGACTGAGTTTGAGGATGGAATCCACCTAAGAAAGTGAGAATTGCAGTTCCAGCGCCTTGAGAAGTCCCAAACACATGATCAGCAGTGTCAGGATTCTGAGCGTATACACCCCAATTGCCAGAGAAGAAAGGACCTAAGCCAGCAGGGTGTGGCAGGGTGGTCAAGAAGTTATCCCAGCCTACGTGCTGTCCGCGAGATTCGGGAATAGCAACGTGAACTAAGTGACCAGTCCAAGCCAAAGAACTCACACCAAACAAACCAGCTAAGTGGTGATTCAGACGTGGTTCTGCGCTCTTAAACCAAGACAAGCTGGGGCGGAACTTAGGCTGTAAGTGCAACCAACCTGCAAACAGGAAGACTGCAGCCAGCAGCATCAGAAAAACTGAACCACTATATAGGTCGTGGTTAGTCCGCATCCCAATGGTGTACCACCAGTGGTAGACACCAGAATAAGCAATATTTACAGGATTAGAAGCACCAGCTTGGGTAAAAGCATCTACTGCTGGTTTACCAAAGTGTGGGTCCCAAATCGCATGAGCAATCGGACGGACGTTGAGTGGATCTTTGATCCACTGTTCAAAGTTACCTTGCCAGGCTACGTGGAACAGGAGGCTCGATGCCCACAAAAAGATGATCCCCAGATGACCGAAGTGTGTAGCAAAAATCTTTTGGTAAAGATTTTCCTCTGTCATGCCATCGTGGCTTTCAAAATCGTGAGCCGTGGCAATCCCGTACCAAATCCGACGAGTAGTCGGATCTTGAGCGAGATCCTGGCTAAACTTGGGAAACTTAGTTGCCATTTATTTACTAAATCCTCCATTTAACCTTCAGCTATCAGTAGAGAGCAGATCAGTTTTTGGCTGACAGCTAACCACTGATAGCTAATGGCTAGCCTAGTGAAATGATTCGCGCTTCAAAGAACGCCCAGATAGTAACAATTGCGCCTAGGAGGTAGTGAGCCACTCCCACAGCCCGTCCCTGAATAATACTCAGAGCGCGGGGCTGAATGCTTGGGGCTACCTTCAACTTATTGTGAGCCCAAACAATAGACTCGATCAACTCTTGCCAGTAGCCACGACCACTGAACAAGAACATTAAGCTGAATGCCCAAACAAAGTGAGCGCCTAGGAACAATAGACCGTAGGCAGAGAGAGATGTACCGTATGACTGAATCACTTGAGCAGCTTGCGCCCATTGGAAATCACGCAACCATCCATTAATGGTAATCGCGCTCATGGCAAAGTTGCCACCAGTTATATGGTCTACCGTACCATCAGCGTTGACTGTACCCCAAACATCAGACTGCATTTTCCAGCTGAAGTGGTAAACAGCGATCGCAATGGTATTGAACATCCAGAATAAACCCAGGTAGACATGATCCCAACCAGAAACCTGGCAGGTACCGCCACGACCAGGGCCGTCGCAAGGGAACCGGAAGCCCAAATTAGCCTTATCTGGAATCAGACGAGAACTACGAGCAAACAGGAATCCTTTTAACAGAATCAGCGTGGTGACATGAATTTGGAAGGCATGAATATGGTGGATCATGAAATCCGCCGTACCCAGTGCGATCGGCATCATTGCCACTTTGCCAGCCACAGCAACAATACCGCCGCCGAAGGCATAGCTAACAGGCTCTAGCGCGTTAGGCGCTGTAGAACCAGGAGCTAAAGTGTGGATGTTTTGAACCCACTGAGCAAATACGGGCTGTAGTTGAATTGCAGTGTCACTGAACATATCTTGAGGACGACCCAAAGCCCGCATGGTGTCGTTGTGAACGTATAGACCAAAGCTGTGTAAGCCCAGGAAAATACATACCCAGTTCAGGTGAGAAATAATCGCATCACGATGACGAATTACCCGATCAAGCACGTTATTTTGGTTAACGGCTGGATCGTAATCCCGCACCATAAAAATAGAAGCGTGAGCAGCACCACCAACGATGCAGAAAGCTCCTATCCACATATGGTGGGTAAAAATAGATAACTGTGTAGCGTAATCAATCCCGATGTACGGATACGCAGGCATCGCGTACATATGGTGAGCAACGATAATCGTGACAGAACCCAACATGGCTAGGTTAGTTGCCAATTGAGCGTGCCAAGAAGTCGTCATGTTTTCGTAGAGACCTTTATGACCATCACCAGTGAATGGGCCTTTGTGGTTCTCTAGAATTTCTTTGATGCTATGACCAATGCCCCAGTTTGTCCGGTACATATGACCAGCAATCAGGAACAGCACTGCCAAAGCTAAGTGGTGGTGTGCTGTATCTGTCAGCCACAAACCACCATTGACTGGGTTCAAGCCACCTTTGAAGGTTAAGAAGTCAGCATACTGACCCCAGTTCAAAGTCCAGAAAGGTGTTAAGCCTTGGTTAAAGCTTGGGAACAATTCAGCCATTAAGTCACGGTTCAAAATGAACTCGTGAGGTAAGGGAATGTCTCCAGGTGCTACACCAGCATCAAGCAGCTTGTTAATTGGGAGGGCAACGTGAATTTGGTGACCAGCCCAAGATAAACAGCCCAAACCCAATAAGCCAGCTAAGTGGTGGTTCAGCATCGATTCCACGTTCTGGAACCATTCCAGCTTAGGAGCGCGCTTGTGATAGTGGAACCAACCAGCAAACAGCATCAGTGCAGCCATTACTAAGCCACCGATGGCTGTGGCATAAAGCTGGGTTGTAGTGGTAAAACCAGCAGCACGCCAAACGTAGAAAAGACCGGAAGTGATTTGAATTCCGTGGAAGCCACCTCCCACATCGGCATTCAAAATATCTTGACCAACGATTGGCCAAACTACTTGAGCGCTAGGTTTAATGTGGATCGGATCGGTCAACCAAGCTTCGTAGTTTGAGAAGCGAGCGCCATGGAAATACATACCGCTCAACCAAACAAACACAACGGCTAGGTGACCAAAGTGTGCGCTGAAGATTTTACGAGAGACATCTTCTAAGTCACTCGTATGACTGTCGAAATCATGTGCGAGGGCGTGTAGGTTCCAAATCCAAGTGGTGGTTTTGGGACCCCTAGCAAGAGTGCGGTCAAAGTGACCTGGCTTTGCCCACTTCTCAAAAGAAGTAGGAACCGGATCTTTATCAACCACAACTCTGGCTTTCGCCTCCCGCTCCGGTGGACTGATTGTCATGAGGAATCTCCTCTCTAGACAAGGAACGAGAAATGGCCCAATTAAATTTAACTTTAATCGGAGGAAAGCTAAGTTAAGATGACTGCTTTCCAGAGAGCATAGGATGTCCGCTTTTAACGGATATATCCCCAGGAAACAAAGCCAAAAACTCTTGTTGCTTTCCTGTCCCTGAGCAAGGAACAAGGGGTTCCAAATCCTCAAAGCAGGCTAGAACAGGAATCAAGCTACTTCGTAAGGGCTCTGTTGGTGAATTATATGCCTTGATTCAGTAATTATTCTGAGATAGTTAACAATAATTCAAAGTCCGTAATTTTACTGCCAAATTTGGCTCTAAAACTCAGGACTAAATGCTATAAGTCAAGAAGATATGACATCTTTGTAAAAAAAGTTAACACTTTTTGCTTAATCAGAACAATTTTTGCGGGTTTGTACTGAGAAGCACAAGTTAGGTACGTTTTCAACAAATTAGTTCATTAATTATTTAAATAAAGGCAGAATTAGCCGCAGGTAGTTGATGGTTTTGGGCTATAGTTCCCTTAAAGATGGCAGAGAGCCAAAATTTGATTGCGGTTGCGTGTAGGAGGGTATAAGTGTTGGGTATAAGTCAATACAAATTATTTAAAAGGCTAGTTTCCTTCTTAATCACGGCGGTTTTAGTCGTGGGAGTAGTTAGTTGTGGCGATCGCATTGCCAGTTCTACTAGCGATAACAAAATGCGTCAATCGGAGATCGCAGGGGACATATCAGAAGTAGCCCCCCCAGAAGTGATCCAACAGCTAGGTGGGGAATTAGAAACGTACCAGCCTCAAGTAACAATAATTAGTCCTAAGACAGATGCAATACTTCAAGACACAACTACGGAAGTAAAGTTAAAAGTTCAGGACTTGCCAATCTTTAAAAATTCCGAGCTAGAGATGGGGCCACATCTCCACCTGATTGTGGATAACCAACCCTACGAGGCTGTTTATAACGTAGATCAGCCTTTCGTCCTCAAAGACTTATCCCCAGGAACTCATACACTGCGAGTATTTGCTGCTCGTCCCTGGCATGAAAGTTTTAAAAACGAAGGCGCTTATGCTCAAACAACATTTCACGTCTTTACCAAAACAACAGATAACAACCCCAATCCTGCACAACCTCTATTAACATACAGTCGTCCGAAAGGTAGCTATGGGGCTGAACCTATCATGCTGGACTTCTATTTAAACAACGCCCCACTGCACCAAGTCGCTCAAGAAAATTCCCAAGACGAAATCGCTGACTGGCGAATTAGGGTGACGGTGAATGGTCAAAGCTTTGTTTTAGACAAATGGCAACCTATTTATCTCAAAGGTTTTAAGTCTGGTAAAAATTGGGTACGTTTGGAGTTTATTGATGAACTGGGAAACCCAGTAAAAAATGTGTTTAACGACACAGTTAGAGTAATAAGTTACGAACCTAAAGGCAAAGATACTTTATCCAAACTGGTGCGAGGTGAACTATCAGCAGTTCAGGCGCGTGGAATTGTAGATCCTAAATACAGCTTCAAGTCACCAGTGGCAAGTCCAACGCCCACACCAGCCGTAACTCCAACTCCAACGCCAACGCCAA
The DNA here is from genome assembly GCA_963711165.1 of uncultured cyanobacterium. Lineage (GTDB taxonomy): Bacteria > Cyanobacteriota > Cyanobacteriia > Cyanobacteriales > PCC-9333 > Crinalium. Next base: position 162,791 of record CAVQDG010000042.1, read on the forward strand.
CACCATCGGCTCCTACCACGCCGATACCAGAACCTACTTCTATTCCCACTGTTGAGCCAACACCAAGAAAACCATCAGAAGCACAACAGACAATCATAACAGAGCCAACAGAACCATCATCCGTAGAAAAACCCAAATCTGGTGGCTTTTTTAGCCGCTTTCAAAGTCCAGCTACTAAAACTAGCCCATCGCCTACCCTACCAGAAATAATTCCCACAACCGCTCCTGAATTAGTAGAACCTCCAGCAGAAACAGCAACTCCTCAACCCAGTTCCAGTGCTGAGGGAACACCTCAGAAGGAAGTAACACCTAAAAAGGAACCTATTGTTAAAACTCCACCTGCTTCCCAAGCCACCTCGCCAGAAGCTAAAAAACCACAAAAAAGCAAATATGAAAACTTACTAGGTCGATTCCGTAGACCGACTGTAAGCAAGAGCCAACCTTCTACTCTGCCTGAGATAGTAGAGACTCCAACATCCACACCTGAAGTAATTTCAACTCCTGAATTACCGCAGACCACAGATAGCTCACCATCCGCAGATATCGAGTCCGAAACAACTGGTGAGGTTCCAGTTAAAAATAATCTAGAACCAACGGCACTAAAACCGACTTCTCGACAAAAATTTCGGATTATTCAAGCGCCAAACTCCTCAGAGAACCCTAACAGTTTAAGTCAGCCTTCGGTAACTGGTACATCTCCAGCAGTTACTCCTGATTCCTCTGAAACAGTAGAAGTATTGGATAATTCTGTTAACGAGGCTTCGCAAGAATTAGCAAAGCCTTAGTTGATTTAGTTTGAAAAAAGTTTTCTAAACTGTCGAAAATTTTCTAACTATAACGCCACTGCGTTAAGAATGGAAGGCTTCAAATCTAATAATTTTTATGGGAACGCTATAGTAGTTCTCATTTTTTTTATTTATACACTTCTAGCAACCGCCAAAGCGCTCTTGGCAAGTTTTAGCGTTAAAACATATATAGCAGTTAGCAATTAGCATGAGCGCAATTAGCTTTCTTATTTCGCTTGCTCTGTATAGGTTTTGCTCAAAATATTTGCGCTCTTGCGCCTATTTAGGTTGCTATATAGCGCAAGCCCTTTAAAAAGCTATAGCAATTAGCAGGAGCGCATGAGCGCAATTAGCTTTTCTTAAATGCTTTGCTAGTAAGGGTTTTAGCCATAAAAAATGCTCATAGCGCCTATTTAGGTTGCTATAATTGCTAATTGCTAAAAGCTAACTGCTATATGTATTAAACATCTACAGCCGCCAGTAACTTTAACACTCTTTCTACATCATCCAATTCGCCAACAATCCGTTTTATAGGTTGGGGAGAAATACGAATCAAGGTTGGTGTAGCAGCAATAGAATTTGCTTCTGCTTGCTCTGGATGCTTAAAAATATCAATTACTTTTAGCGTGTAAGGATGACCAAAAGACTGCTCTAACAAGCGATGCAAAATCTGAAGGGTACGTTCTGTATCCAGATTATGACCAGAAACGAATAATCGGAAGATATAGCCCTTGGTTGTTACTGGCAGAGAGTGATTCAAAATAGCTCCTGAGTCACTACAAACTTTTGGTAAAATATGCGATCGCTACAGTAAAATAATTCTCCCCTTGGTGTAAATAATGCCATGCTTTTGAACAGACGGAGAAATACTGAATTATTTTGATTCAAGGCATGGCTATATCAACTAGGGACTAGAAACATCAATTAACTAGCTTTTTAACAAAGAGCCTCTAGTCCCCTACACCTTAAACTCGACCACGTAACATCATTGCCATTTCATTCTGGGTAGGCGACATTTCTAATGCTACTTCTTCTGTAATTCGCCCTTCTTGATACAAATTAAACAGAGACTTATTCATGGTAATCATGCCATCAAATTCGTTATCAGCCATAATTGTTGATATTTCGTCATTTTTGCCATCCCTAATATAATCCTTGACAGTTTCAGTATTAATTAGAACATCGTGGAAAGCAGCACGCTTACCATCAGTTGTACGACACAAACCTTGGGCAATTACTCCTACCAGTGATTCAGCTATAGCAACCCGCATAGCACTTTGCTCTTCTGCTGAATACAAGTTGAGAATCCGCTCAATTGTTTTCACCGCGCTGTTTGTGTGTAGGGTTCCCATAACTAAGTGACCAGTTTGGGCTGCTTTAAGTGCGGTATTAACTGTTTCTTTATCCCGCATTTCCCCCACTAGGATCAAATCTGGGTCTTCGCGCAAGGCAGCTTTTAGGGCATTGTCAAACTTCAAAGTGTGCATACCCACTTCTCTATGCCTAATTAGAGATTTGCGACTTTTGTGAATAAATTCAATTGGGTCTTCGATGGTGATGATGTGCTTAGGCATCTCTTTATTGATGTAGTCCACCATTGCTGCCATCGTAGTAGACTTACCTGAACCTGTTGGTCCTGTAACTAATATCAAGCCTTTATGATAATGGCAGATATCCCTAAAAACAGGTGGCAACCGCAATTGCTCCATTGTCAAAATCTTCAATGGAATTAACCGCAATACCATTGCTGGACCGTTGAGGGAGTCTAATAGATTTATCCGCACACGGGCAAAGTCGTACTGAGTCGCACCATCAAAATCTAAGGTTTCGTGGAAGCGACTTATTTCTTCATCAGTCAGTACTTCCTGTATCCAACTCATAAATGTCTGATTATCCGTCTCAGGATACTCAGTTGTTTCAATTTCCCCACGGTTGCGAAAGCGAGGAATTTCTCCTACGCCAAGGTGGAGGTCAGAAAATCCTTTTTCATTAGCTTCTCTGATTAGGAATTCTAATGTGGGATGTCCAGGGGATGGTCCTAAGCCACGGCTTTGTTTCTGTGCTGCGGCAGCAGGGGTTGCTGCTGGAGGCGCACTAGCTCTTTGTGCTGTCGCACTTGCTGGAGGGGGCGATGCTACAGCACCTGGTCGAGGGGTTGAGGGAATTTGCATACCTGGTGGCGGCATCCTGTTACCAGCAGCAGCAGGTATATCACCAGCAAAACCAGGTCTTGGTGGTGGTGCAGGTGGAACTCGTGGTGGTGGTGGTGGTGGTGGTGAGAAGGGCGGACGCTGTGGTTCTGGCATAAATCGCTACCACTGGTAGAGCAATGTGATTTGACAACTTTTTATATATTGTATTGTTCCCAAAACTGGAAACTCATTATCAATTGCTGGGGCAATGATTAATTTGTCATAAAAATCAGCTTAAGCGATTCTATGCTTTGAAAGCAGGTAAGTAGGTTGGAGTAATTAAACATCAATTGTCAAAATTGGTCACGTTAGTTTGATTCATGGCTGATGAGGGCATTAGAGAATTATGAGAAAATAATAAGAAATGTTAAGCAAATATTTTTAAGCTTATTTGATATTGGGAGGTGTGAGTCTATAAATAGCCTCTGAAGGAAAAATAAATTATAGCAAAAAGTTGCAGCTATTCTCAAAAAGTCTATCTTTAGGGAGATAAATTATAAAATAATTATTTGTAATACACCCTTTGCGATCGTTGAAGATCCATAAATACCCGCAAATAAGTGTAAATTTTGTTTAAGATAAGCTCATTTTTACTAGAGATATTACTTATACTGATTTTCAACTACTCGATTCGGCGGGATCGAGTAGTTGGTTTTACAGAATTTTGAAATAGTTTTTTACTTTGGAGAAAAGCTCATGGAATTAACTCAAAACTCTAGCTTAGGAAAATTGTACTCCTTATCAATGATCAAAAGCTTTTTAATTTGGACTTTTACGCTTGGAGTTTGCTTGCTGGTAGTTGGTTTTCCGTTAGTGGTATTAATGGTTACAGTTGGCGCTGTATTAGCGATCGCACTGCAATCTATCTTACCAGTTAGTGCGGTTTTATTGGTAGCTGGCGTTTTAATTGGAGTAAATGTTTTAGCAGTTGTCGTAGGCGCAGCCGTATTAACTGCCAAAGGTATTCATCCTCATCAAGTTCGTTGGTTAAACTGGCTAAATGGTGAAGCTGATGCTCTTAATACTTCAGTATATGCAGCTTGTCCTCTAACCTGCGATCCCAAGTTGTAATCGGCTTTTCTACGAGCAGCTAAATACAATTTACTCTGTAAAAGGCTCGCTGCCCGGTAAAAGCCGGGTTTTTTCATTTATATGTATAAGTTTTAGATAATTATTAATGAGCGATGACTAATGACCAATGACCAATGACCGTCAAAACGAGTAAAAATAGTTAAGTTGGTTAAGCTTCATGTTAAGTTGGCTGATTGAACTAAGAATAAAAACCATTCTTAGGCGGAATTTGAAATAGCAGCTTAATTATGACAACATTGCCAATCCGAGTTTGTATTACACTGGGAACCCGCCCAGAAGCTATTAAACTAGCACCAGTCATTCAACAGTTCCAACAGTCCAGCGATTTTGATACCCATGTGATTTTAACGGGTCAGCATCGAGAAATGGTAGAGCAGGTGATGCAGCTATTTGGGTTGAGTGCTGACCAAGATTTAGAAATTATGCAGCATCAGCAAACTTTGACAGATATTACTTGTCGGAGTTTGCAAGGGTTAGAAAACGTATTTAAAGAACTACAACCTCAGTTAGTTATTGTTCAAGGCGATACAACCACTGCTTTTGCTGCATCTCTGGCTGCGTTTTATCAAAAAATACCAGTTGGTCATGTAGAAGCTGGTTTACGCACAGATAATTTATTTAATCCTTATCCAGAAGAAGCTAATCGCCGCTTAATCTCTCAATTAAGTCAGTTAAATTTTGCGCCAACATCCCTAGCAGTTGAACATCTCAAAAGTTCAGGGGTTACTGGTGAAGTTCATCAAACAGGTAATACAGTTATTGATGCTTTGCTGTCAGTTGCAAAGCGTCAACCTGAATGTAAAATACCTGGGTTAAATTGGGACGAGTATCGAGTAATTCTAGCTACTGTGCATCGGCGGGAAAACTGGGGTGAACCGCTAAGGGATATTGCAGAAGGATTTAACTTAATTTTAGATAAATTTCCTGATACTGCTTTGTTATTGCCTCTACATCGTAATCCTACAGTTAGGGAACCACTACAAGCAGCTTTAGGTAAGCACCCTAGAGTTTTTTTAACAGAACCTTTGGATTATGCAGAATTAGTGGGAGCAATTCAACGCTGTTATTTATTGTTAACAGATTCAGGTGGTGTGCAAGAGGAAGCCCCAAGCTTGGGTAAACCAGTTTTAGTATTGCGTGAAACTACGGAAAGACCAGAAGCAGTTGAAGCAGGGACAGCTAAGTTAGTAGGAACAAACCCAAATCAGATTTTGACTGAGGCAAGTAAACTCCTAAGTGATTTATCTGCATATCAGGAAATGGCAACAGCTATTAATCCTTTTGGAGATGGTCATGCAGCCGAAAGAATTTTGCAGATTGTGAAGGATTATTTTCAAATTGGGAAATAGAGGCGTTTATGTATGAAAAAATTTCCTTGGAGAGCCTTAATAACAGTTGCTATATATTTAACCCCACCCCAGCCCTCCCCTTAGCAAGGGGAGGGAGCCAATTTCCCCCCCCTTAGCAAGGGGGGATAAAGGGGGGTAATTTGGACTTTTGCTCATTGGTCTAATATCAACTAAGCCACCGCTCTAATAGCTGGTTATGTACGATTAAGGAAGCCAAAATAATCTTTCTGTAATTAATTAAGCTACATCTCAAATGCTGCATAGGCAAACAACATAATTCCTGTTCAGAAAAAAAGCGTTGAATAGAACAATTAAATCCAGGTAAAAGTGGTGAGGTTATTTGATCGTCACCCATTAAGGTAGCAACTAAAATTAATCGTGCTTGTTCCCGTCGATAAACTTCAACTTGTTTCTGAAAGCGATCGCCTATCAGTTAAAGAAGTAGGTAGCGATCGCGCATAAGGAGCAAAAACAAGCTTGTGCGATCGCTCATTAGATCCCAAGTTCCTCAATTAGCTGTGTAGGTGTCAAAATTGGCAAGGTAACATTCGTGAAGTCTTGTGGATTGCGAGTAACAATTGCATCCAGTTGATTGATTACGGCAGTGCTGTATTGAATTGCATCTTCAAAGTCTCGAAAATTGGCGGCGAGTGCCATTGAAATTGCTGCCTGATTAACTACTGCAATTTGGCATACTGTGGCTATCCTTCTTAAAAAATCAAGGGCTGCCTCACGACCTTTTGATTTACGGATGATGTAATAAAGATCGCTAAAAGTTGATGCGGAAACGTAGCCGAACAGATGTTGCTGTTCAACAAGTGATAAAACTTGCTCACTTCTGTCAAAGTAAGGTTGTCGCTCAAGAGCAATGTCTAGAATTATGTTGGTATCTAATAAAATCTTCAAAGGTATTTCTCTTGTAAAGCTTCCCATTTAGCTTGTTCGGGATCGAAGTCAGGACTAACAGGCTGGGTATTGGCAAACCAGTCTCTAAGTATTTTTGTCTGGCATTCAATAGCAGTTTTAGTTGTTTCAAACTGTAAATCAGTTTTTAGATTATTGTCATCAGCGACATTTTCTACTGATTGCAAGATGATAACTTCTACATCTCCAGGAGCTAGGTCAATTGGTTCTGTAATCATCAATTGACCTTTTTGATCAATTTTTCCCTTTAACTTGTATGCTTGCATAATTGTTATTATGAAATGTGCAAAGGCGATAAAGATATTATTTATTGTAGATCGTTATGTTGTGTAGCAATATATATTAGTCAACATTTGAGTTGTATCATTTCGCCATAGAATAAAAATAAAATAGGCGATCGCATTCCTATTATTTATGTTATATTATTACTATGGGAAAAGGTGCGCCCATATATGCCTGTAATTTAGCTTCAACTAAAAACCACCACCAAAGAATCCCAAATATAAAAGCCTGCCTACGCCAGCTTATTTATAGCTTTTGTTAGCCGTTTGGGTTGAATTCACATCTTACATGAGGAGATCGAGTCATAAATAATTCTCCATCAATAACTTCATCGCGGATGGCATCGTTGTTGGGTAACACTTCTAGGTCGTAAATTGTCCAGCGTACTGCAACAACCGCTTGACTCATAGTGAAGCCTCAGCTATTTTTTTTATTGTAAGCGATCACCTATCAGTTAAAGAAGTAGGTGGCGATCGCGCATCAAGAGCAAAAACAAGCTAGTGCGATCGCGATCTCACCTAGTTTATGAATTAGGACGTGATTTGCGAAGCAGTGACACTATTAGACTGCTGTAAAGTTTGCAATGATACCAAATTTTTCCCACTTGCCGCCTGTTTTTGAAGCCAATCAGCAAATATTGCTTTGAAGTCATAGTTAAAAGATTTGGCGTGTTCTTCACGAATTCGGTGCAATTCTTCCAAAATTTCGTCTTCCCACATACTCTACTCTCCCATCAGTTCGCATCTGTGTACAAATAGTCGGTAGTTTATACCCAAAATCGAGGCATATTTGGGTAGGTTTTTTTTGAATTTGAGCATTAGCGATGGGTACTGCTCTGTGATTTCTTCTGCTGTACATCCTTCCAGAAAAGCTGTAACTACTGTCTCTGAAGTGACGCGGATGAATAGCTGATGCGGACTCTTTAGGACTTAAAAGCTTAACGCCGACACCAGATAAGTTTTACATCGTTCAATGCCGTATCGTCTCCCCCACCCTGCTGGGATTCTATCTTTTCTTGGATACCGCAAATAGCAGCATTAGGATAGTTTCCTCTCATACCACCCCAGTTTCCCCACGCTCCATCGTTTGACGCACTAACTTGCGTACCATCATTGCACCAAAAATTAATAGCGTTTGCAGAAGTATCATCGCCTCCGCCCTGTGACCCCTCCACTTTGAGGGCAAACTTGGTCATGTGTCGCCCTTGAGAACAACGACCGTACGCCCAAGTACCCCAAAAGCCTTGATGGGGAGTAACACGACTACCTACTTGATTCCCATTTCGGTCAGTACAGAAAAGAACAACAGAGTTAAGCGCTGTATCATCGCCTCCGCCCTGGGAAGGTTCTACCCTCTGTCCGAATGAAGAAGCCCAAGATCCTCCTGGACAGTATTGAGCCTCCGTCCAAATACCCCATTGACCACCATTACCAGAAATCGAAGAACCAACTATATCAGAACGAGAGGAAACTTGAGCAAATGCTGCTTCTATAGGAAGGGCAGCGATAAGACAAGCAAGAGCAATTGAAAGTTTCTTCATAGTACCTATTTTTGAAGTATGGAATGTTGGTTTTTTATCGTATTTTCTAGGATGCTACCGCTCAATAAAAATGAAACCCTGAAATAGTAGGGAAATAGTTAAGGTATTTTTCGATAATTAATCCCTAAAGGTAAGGAAAAGTAAGGTGGCTCAGAAAAAAGGTAGGGAAAAGTAAGGAATTTTCCCTACCTTTTTTTCTTTTCCTAAAAAATTGCGACAATATATCCATATATAGCCGTAGCTAGAGAGTGAGGAGATTTTATCTTCTCAAACCTGCATCATTACAGGAAGAGTATGATCAAAGCTCATAGCTTAACCGTGCTGACTGCTATATATGACTCGGCATTTGAGTTTTTTATATCGTCATATACGTCATTTCAAATAGGCGATCGAACTAGCTCAAAAACGACACAAAATAGCGATCGCATAAGGCACGTAAAGAGCGATCGCACTAGCTCAAAAATGACTTGTGGAGCGAAATAAATATTTTTGGTAATTAACTATTGTATGGCAAAATAACCATATTTTAATTATTGAAGCCAATATTGCCAACTCGCTATTACGCACTATCTAATAAGGAGGGTGGGTGAGGCGATCTTAAACGGTGCGTTAGCGTAGTGCAACGCACCCTACAATCTGACTTTTACCCCAAAAGCTACCATATCTTGCAGATTACTGTTCGCGTGCAGCCCTTAATACGCTTCCCTCACTATTAAGTATAAGTTGTTTTAACTTTGCTAGAGTTCGGGAGGCGCTTTCTCCTTTTTTAATAGTTAATACTAATCCCCGATTTTTTCCAGAACTACACTGATGAGCATTTGCCTTTTCCTGTGAATCAGCTACACATAAAACAGATAAACGATTTATTTTTCCGTAAGTTATGTATTGTAAGCTTCCTTCCTTCTGATATTGTTGGAGCCGACTAGATACTTGTTGGCATCGAGTTTTAGAATTATACCCCGAATAAGCGAAGTAATTAGAGTTCCAGTTAATAATATGTTGAGGCTGATCATTAGCTTCCATACGCAAATACGTTGTACTACGAGGCGCATTTGTATCGCAATAAAATGTAGCTTTCCCAGGAGTAAGAACAGCTTGGGATTGAGAAAGTGGTTGAGGTTGAGGAGGTTGAGGAGGTTGAGGAGGTTGAGGAGGATTGTTAATAATTTCTTTTTGATAAGCTATTAGCCGTGGCTTAATTTTGTCAATGATTTGCTGCTGAAGGTATTCATCATAAGGCATGGTGTTGTGTTCAATGCGCTTGGCTACTGTACCATTACTTCCTCCAAGAGCTATTGGGCGAAGATTACCACCCTTACATTGACCAGTAAGATACTGAGCCGTACTACAATTAACTCGAACTTCAGAGCCATCAGCATTATGTCTTAAATTATATTCTTGTTGATCGCATTCTTTTGCCTTGCATTCATCTATTTTCCCACTTATTCTGCTATCAAATGGAACTATATTATCGCTTCCTAAAGCATTTTGTTCCCATCTATTAAAGAAATAATCTACATTCAAGGGAATTGAACTATTTCTAATAGGCGCACGGAATCCTGCAGCAGCTACAGGGTCGATAACACCTAAGAAGAGAACTCTTCTATGTATCCTTGGTATCAAACTTAGAAGAGAGTCACCCCCATAGCTGTGTCCGATTAAAATTAATGGTCGCTCCGGTTCAAGCTGATTGTTGATAAAATCTGTTGCTTGTGTCAAAAATGGTTTATCATCAGAAAGGCTGCTTCTTTGTTTACCACCATCTGAAAAGCTATCCCAAGGGGTGTAACGTATTTCTGCGCCCAATTCTGTAAGTTGCTGTTTAACCTTTTCCATTCCCCACGCACAGCAATCTTGATACCCATTTACGAAAACTACATAGGGACGTAAATCACCTAAGCTGGCTTCAGCATTATTATTAGGCAATACTACTGTTGATGAAATAAAGAATGTTGTGGAATAGCTCAAAGTTGTGAGTAAGCGGAAGGTTTTTTTCCTTGAAACCATACTACTAAGTAATTTGCCATATTTATTCATAATCGCATTACTCCTGTTTAACTGGATTTGTAATTGAGTTGATGACTGAATTTTCAATCTTTTTAAGATTATCTTGACACCTAGTAAAAATGAAAACCTGAAATAGTAGGGAAATAGTTAAGGTATTTTGAGAGGATTTACTTGTAAAGGTAGGGAAAAGTAAGGTTGCTCAGAAAAAAGGTAGGGAAAAGTAAGGAATTATACCTAAAGTTTTTTCTTTCTATAAAAAATTGCGACAATATATCCATATATAGCCGTAGCTAGAGAGTGAGGAGATTTTATCTTCTCAAACCTGCATCATTACAGGAAGAGTATGCTCAAAGCTCATAGCTTAACCGTGCTGACTGCTATATATGACTCGGCATTTGAATTTTTTATATCGTCATATACGTCATTTCAAATAGGCGATCGCTTATGCTATGCTGCCTCAATCCTGACTGTCGAAATCCTCAAAATACTGGCAACAACAAATTCTGCCTTAGTTGCGGGACTGCCATAGTGCCGCTAGTGCAAAATCGTTTCCGCATTATCTCTTTGCTTGGTAGTGGTGGATTTGGTCGCACTTATTTGGCAGAAGATACACATACGCTTGCTGCACATAAGTGTGTAATTAAGCAACTAAAACCCATTACCAATAACTCTCAGATTTACCAACTGGTACAGCAGAGGTTTGAAAGAGAAGCGGCTGTTTTAGAACAGTTAAGCAAAAATAGCGATCGCATTCCTACCCTATATGCTTACTTTGCTGAGGCGGATTTATTCTATTTAGTGCAAGAGTGGATTGATGGCGATACCCTGACTAACAAAATTCAACAACAAGGGATTCTTCAGCAAACTGTAGCTAAAAATATTTTAGTAAATCTGCTAGAAATTCTTGATTATGTCCACTCAAAAAGAATTATTCATCGGGATATCAAACCAGATAACATCATTGTGCGACATCAAGATGGCTTACCAGTGCTAATTGATTTTGGCGCAGTCAAAGAAACACTGAGTACAGTCGTCAACTCTCAAGGCAACCCGACTAGCTCAATTGTTATTGGAACCCCTGGATTTATGCCGAGCGAACAGGCATCAGGAAGACCTGTATATTCTAGTGATTTGTATAGTTTAGCACTGACAATTATCTACGCACTCACAGGCAAATTGCCTCAAGAACTTGAATCTAATCCCCATACAGGAGAAATTGTCTGGCAAGAACACGCAAAGAATATAGACCCTAATTTAATCGCGGTACTAGATAAAGCCATTAGTTGGCATCCCAGGGAACGCTACCCTTCAGCCAAAGCTATGTTAGATGCTTTAAAAGTTGTTCCACCACCACCAAAACAGCAGCCTCATCAACCACCATTCTCTTATAACGGGCAACCGACAATTCCAGTTACCCCACCAACTCCGCCACCTCCACCAGTTGATTCATCCAAAAAAACACCGATATTAACTGTAGCTACACTCATAGTTGTGATGTCGGGCGGTTTAGGGTTAATTGCATTTGCATTCTCTAGTAACAATAACCCGTCTCCTAGTAATACTACGGCTTCAGCCTCGCCTTCACCAAAATATTGCTCAGTTGTAGTTAATGGGAATATCCGTTCTGAACCTGCTTCCTTCCGAGATAACATCATCGAAACTGGGGGAGACTTATCTGTTACAGGAGTGCAGACAGATGGAGGTTGGGTACAAGTTAAGCTTAATAATGGAAATTTAGCTTGGGCGCATAGAGATGTTATAGAAAATCATGGCTCATCAATGGATACTTGCCTGCAAGCCAATGGAATAGCTGTTAGTAAAGTTGATGATATTCCACCCCCTGCATCTCCGCGTCCTGAACCTTCTAGCCAAAACAATAATACTGAAGACCAGAGCAATACTGATTCAAATACAGCTTACCAAGAAGGCTTCAGTCATGGTCAATCTGAAGGGCGTAAAAATGGTCAAACAGATGGAGAAGCTAACGGAGGCACGGGAGAGATGAATATTGAGGCAGGCTGCGATCCGTCTACTGGAACTGGAAATGAAGAATACAATCGAGGCTTCACAGAGGGCTGTTTTCCCACTTATCGAGAAGCTTTTCTTGCTGCTAGTCAGGCAGCTAAGGAAAATAATAGTGGTAACCAGGAGGAAGGTAATAATGAGCAGGAAAATAATGGTGATAACCAGGGGCAATAATTCAGGAGTGATCCTGTGCTACGCTCAGGACTCAAAATGACAGGATTACGTTACAACTTCGTAAGTCCTAACCCAATCATCATTTAAATTACTGACACTGCTGCCTGATGATAACTCTACCCCTACGTTTAACAGTTAAAAATGATCGCGGATCGTCGCTACCTTGTGGGCTAGGGCTAAGAACCTGATAGGTATAACCGCCAGAAGTTCTCCAGGTTCTCAGTTCTTGTGTTTTGTTGTTAATAAAAATCCTACTGCCATTATACAAAACTAGATCGGGTTTTCTATTGGGTTGATCATTTGAATCATAGTATCCTTGAAAAGCTGTATATACTATTTCCCCATTAGGGTAGGGTTTAGTAAAGATTAGATACTTTCCGGTATTACATATATTAGAAGCAAATGCACCTGCTTTAACTGAACTAGGCATCAATAAACTGCTCAGTGAATAAATAGCCAAAGCTAGAGAAACCACATAATTTTTTTTCATGTTTACAATCTTGAACCATGACAAAATAACTACAACCCCAATTACACAGAAAGAAACTTAAGAACGGCGGCAAACAAAATCTGAACGTACCCAACCCTGCCACTGATTAGTTCCAACTAAAGACCAACTGTATCCATCTCGACCCAGACGTGATCTAAAGCTCGAAACTTCTTCCCGATCTGGAAGAGTATAGTTACGTTGTTTAAAATAGTTATTAACATAGTTACCTCCAGATCCCACCTGCACTAATCCTTTAGAATAATTAGAACCAGGAGCTTTCCTCAAAGTTACGGTTGTTCCTGGTTCGCGCGTACAAATGCGACTTAATTCAGCCCTGGCACTCAGGGGGGAAAAAATAACGGTAATAACTACAGTGGATAAAGAAAGTAACTTACGCATAATTAATCCTTACACGAAATTCTCAAAGAGCAAAGTTTATCAAAAAGATACTGGCTGGTAAACACACACCGATTAATGCACTTTGGATTCAGGCATAATAAATATAATTATTAAAGCAAGAATGCCGAATAAAAATCCCATAACTCCCCAAAAAAATGTACTTCTATTTTTAGCCTCAGCTATTCCTGCACACAGACCTGAAAATAAACTTGCAACAATTACCGTAACAAATAAGGGAATAAGCTGAGGATTTCTGCTCAAAGTTGCAATAACTCTAAATATGCTACCTATGTTGAATGAGGCAAGTATCGGATTAACCGAACTCAAATTACTAATAGTTAAAGCATTAACAGATTTAATATCGACAATCCAGGCTAACAATAATGTCATTGTTAAGGCTGCGACTGCTGTAATTCCGAAGGCAAAATACTTGTTTTTCACGGATTTGACCTTTAATAATATTACCCAATGAGACTTCAAAAGTTTTTAGACATGAATAGCCTATTTTTAAGCAAGTTTTTGTCTAAGTACCAATAAGGATAGTTAATTGATTGCAGCGTATCTCATCTATAAAAATTGCACCATTCTGAACTATTGCTGCACTCAAAACAAGTTTTAAGGTTGCTTAAGCTTATTTTTCACTGTACTATCACTAAACCAACATGAAAACCTGAAATAGTAGGGAAATAGTTAAGGTATTTTTAGATAATTAATCCCTAAAGGTAGGGAAAAGTAAGGTTGCTCAGAAAAAAGGTAGGAAAAAGTAAGGAATTTTACCTGATTTTTTTTCCTTTTTCTAAAAAAATACGAAAATATATCCATACAGCAGTTCCCGCAGTAGTGAGGTACACCCAATATAGTGGTAGCGACTGTAAGAAATAAGGTTGGTAATTTCTGACCGTACCTCATAACAGAAGGAACTGCTGTATATAAACATCTCCAGAAATTAAAGGTGAGTTAGCAACAAACCTTGTAGAGACGCGAAATTTCGCGTCTCTATATTCTTTACTGGAGATGTCTATTAACAATAATTCTCAGATTTACTTGTACAGCATAGATTTGAGCGAGAAGCCGTTGTTTGAGAACAGAAAGAGCAAAAAGAGCGATCGCATAAGCGAACTAAAGGTAAGGAAAAGTAAGGACAACATCTTACTTTTCCCTACTTTTGGGATAACAATATGATAAAATCAAGGATTATTCATGCTGTCTCCCTTATTCATCCACGAACAACTAACGGAACTTCTAAAATTTCCTGATGATAGAAAATTAGTGTGACCTACGATAACACGCTTAAATATTTAGTTGAGCAGTACCCGCAGCAATTCGTAGCTTGGTTACTCACTACCGAAACCACTGATATTCAAATCCTCAAAACGGAACTAAGCTTAGAACCCATCCGCGCTGATGCTGTGGTTTTTCTGCAAATTGCTAATCGGATTCTGCATCTAGAATTTCAAACCCTAGCTGTATCCAACCCGCCTTTACCACTGCGGATGCTAGATTACTGGGTAAGGTTGCGCCGTCAGTATAACTGTGACGTTGACCAAGTGGTAATTTTTCTGACACCTACAAATGCCGAAGCTGCTTTCATTGAAGAATTAGATGCTCCCAATACCACACATCGCTACCGCGTTATCCGCATTTGGGAGCAAATTCCGAACCGTTATTAGCTTCTCCCGCCCTGTTACCTTTAGCCGCTTTAGCCCGTACCGACTCGCCAGAAGCATTACTGCAAACTGTAGCCGCACAAGTTGGTACGATCGCATCAGTAGATGAGCAGCGCAATGTTTCCGCCTGTGTGCAGCTAATGGCAGGATTGAAATTTGATCAATCATTAATTCATCGTTTGTTTAGAGAGGAAGTTATGCAAGAGTCTGTTATTTACCAAGAAATTATTCAGCGAGGAATCGCCCAAGGAGAACTAGCTATGGTTTTGCGTCAATTAAATCGTCGCATCGGTAATATAAATCCTGAATTAGCAGCCAAAGTTGAAGTTTTATCTTTACCTAAGTTAGAAGAATTAGGAGAAGCATTGTTAGATTTTGACAGCGAAGCAGATTTAGTCAGTTGGTTGAATAAGCGTTAGCTTTAACTGCTCTGATTGAAACTTTAAAAAAAAAGAAGTTATGCGAGAGTCTGTTATTTACCAAGAAATTGTTCAGCAAAGCGAACTTCGCTTAATTATGCGCTTATTAAATCGGCGTATTGGTGTAATTAATTCTGCTTTACAAACAAAAATTCAAAGTAAGTGCGATCGCACAGTTAGAAGAATTAGCAGAAGCACTGTTAAATTTTGACAATGAGGCAGATTTAGTTGATTGGTTAAGCAATATTTGATCTGCAAAAACATTAGACCAATGAGCATAAATATATTTAACCCCACCCCAGCCCTCCCTGAATCTCGGAGAGGGAGCTAATTTCCCCCCGAAATTCGGGGGGATAAAGGGGGGTAATTTAAACTTTTGCTCATTGGTCTATTAAGCTGTTGTGCATTTAAATTAAACTGTTGATTATTATCAAGTGCTTGTAGTGCGAGCGTCCCGCTCGCTAGTAATATTAAATTTAAATGCGTCTTAGCTTACCTAAAATAAAAGTATTCCCCTACCATTAATAAGCTCATGGTAACTACACCCAACACCACAGAATTGAGCTATCCCCTACCTGACCACACTCAATTACCATCAGATGGTACGTTTGTAAAAAATTTTCAAGAACATCCCCAAAGTATTTTACTGACAGATGCGATCGCACCCCTTTTACAGCAACTCCATCCTGATAGTAATTATTGCATCGGTCAAGATAGTGGTATTTATTGGCGGATAACTGATCCACCAGAAAGAGGTGCTGAAGCGCCAGATTGGTTTTATGTTCCTAATGTTCCGCCTACTCTCAACGGACAAATGCGACGTTCTTATGTGTTGTGGCAAGAATTAATTGCTCCGTTGATTGTCCTAGAATTTGTATCGGGTGATGGTTCACAAGAAAGAGATAAAACTCCTTGGCAAGGTAAATTTTGGGTTTACGAACAGGTGATTCGTCCCCCATTTTACGGCATTTACTCAGTGCGACAAGCAGAAGTTGAAGTTTATGAATTAATTGGAGGACGTTATCAACTACTCCCAGCTAATGAAAGAGGACACTATCCAATTTTTCCTCTAGGTATAGAATTAGGCATTTGGCAAGGTCGCTATCAAAATGTGGAATTACCTTGGCTGCGCTGGTGGGATGCTCAAGGTAATTTATTACTCACAGGTGATGAACGGGCGGAACAAGAGCGCCAACAAAAAGAACTTGCTCAACAACAGGCTCAATTAGCTCAACAACAAACTGAACTAGAAAGGGTGGAAAAACTCATAGCGATCGCCAAAGCTGAACAACTAACCGCCCAACTCAGAGCATTAGGAATTGAACCAGAAATATAGTAGGCATCTCCAATAATGAATAGACCAATGAGCAAAAGTCAAATTGACTCCCCTCAATCCCCCCGATGCGGGGGGAAGAAATCTTGCTCCCTCTCCGTTTCGGGGAGGGCTGGGGAGGGGTTTTTCGGATTTATGCTCATTGGTCTAATGTAGAGACGTGACATGGCGCGTCTCTAAAACATTAACTTATTTTTAAAATTGGGAACTTCTGCGATTTTATAGCTTATGATGCAACTCATAAATTTTATTTGTATGAGTTAACTTATGCGAGAATCTGTTATTTCTCAAGTCATGCGATCGCACTCAGAAATTTCTTGGGATGAAGCTAGAATAATTGCTAATGAAGTTGTATCAAAATATACTGGAAAGTATCTAAGTGATCTAGAAGTAAAAGTGCTGCAAGGTGCTTGGGAAGGACAAACCTATGAAGAGATTGCCAAAAAACTAAACTTCACCCCTAAATATCTTCAAAATGATGTCGGTGCTAAATTCTGGAAAAAGCTTTCAGAAGCATTAGGAGAAACAGTCAGTAAAAGTAATTTTCGGCAATCTTTAATTAGACAATCGGAAAAAGAAAAATTACAGTCATTTTCTCCCTGGAAGACTAATCTAGAAGTTCCCAATAAACCCGTACCGCTCAATTCTCGCTTTTATATAGAACGCTATTGCCTTGAATTCGGAAATCATACTATTGAATCAGTTTGTTATCAAGCGATCGCCCAACCCGCCGCTCTAATTCGGGTTAAAGCACCGAGGCAGATGGGTAAAACTTCCCTGCTAGATAAGATTTTAGATAAAGCACGCCACTATAATTATCGCACAGTACGTTTAAATATACAAGATATAGATGAAGCCAAATTTAATAATTTAGATCAGTTTTTGCGCTGGTTTTGTGCTTATATTGGGCAGGAATTAGAATTGCCAGATCGGGTTAATGATTTTTGGCAAGAAGATACATTGGGTAGCAAAATTAGCTGCAAAACTTACTTGCAAGAGTATTTATTAAAGCAAATAGACACTCCTCTAGTTTTGGGTTGTGATGAAGTAGATAGAATTATACCTTACCCAGCAGTTGCTCAAGGTTTTTTTGCTTTACTGCGATCGTGCAACGAAGAAGCTAATAATCGCCCTGTGTGGCAAAAACTGCGACTGGTAATCATGCACTCTACAGAAAATTATGGGACACTAAATATCAATCAATCACCCTTTAATATTGGAGTGCCAATTGAGTTAACTGAATTTACTTCAAACCAAGTAAAAGATTTAGCACAGCGACATCAACTTAATTGGGATGATAATTCAGTACAGCAGCTTATGGGCATGGTAGGAGGACACCCGTATCTAGTTCGAGTCGCGCTGTATCAAGCTCAACATCAAGGAAAATGGGGCAATCTCACAGAGTTATTGCAAGATGCTACCACTGATACTGGAATTTACGATCAACATTTGTGGCGACATTTAAGTGTTCTTAGAAAAAATGAAAAGCTAGCCGCAGCTTTCCAACAGATAATTAATATAAATGAGTCAGTGCAATTAGATCCCATATTAATTTATCAACTATACAGCATGGGACTGATTAAGTGGGAAAACAATAAACTTATGCCGCGTTGCCTCTTGTATCGGCAATATTTTAAAGAACGACTATAAATATACAGATGCACCAGGGCGCGTATTTACAAGAATTGGATTAATACAGCAAATTTTAGAAGAATGAAGTACAAATCTACCCCACCCGCACTGCCTTTACCCCCTCCCCTTATTAAGGGGAGGGTTGGGGTGGGGTTTACCTTATGAAGTACAAATCTACCCCACCCGCGCTGCCTTTACCCCCTCCTCTTACTAAGGGAAGGGTTGGGGTGGGGTGTACTGTAATTGTTACAAAATCTCCCAAATTATTAATTACTAATAACTAATCTTATGTTGGGCTTAAATTATTATAAAGTTGGTGGTAGTTTATCCTCAAATCACCCCAGTTATGTAGAGCGACAAGCTGACAAAGAACTGTATCAATGCTTAACAAACGGAGATTTTTGTTGTGTATTCAATTCCCGTCAAATGGGAAAATCTAGCTTGCGAGTACAGATTAGAAACAAGCTAGAACATGAAGGAATTAGATGTACTTCAATTGACATGACAACAATAGGGAGTTCTGATTATCCTATTGAAAGTTTTTATGCAGGTATAACATTTGAATTATGGTCTGGTTTCTTAGAAGAAATATCTACTTTTTATCCCTGGTGGGAGCAGAATAAACCCTTATCTCCCTTGCAGCGATTAAATTTGTTTATTGAAAATGTGTTACTCAAACAAATATCTGCAAAAATTGTTATTTTTATTGACGAAATTGATAACTTGATTTTTCGGGAGGTTAAAGATGAGTTTTTAGAATTTATTCGTGCTTGTTATAACAAACGAGCGGATAAACCAGAATACCAGCGCATTACCTTTTGCCTATTGGGGGTAGTAACGCCATCAGATTTAAAAAATAAAAAAGGCACACCCTTTGATATTGGTAAATCAATTGAGCTAATGGGTTTTAAGTTTGAAGAAGCCAAGCTATCTTTAACTCATGGTTTAGCTCAAAGAGTAGACAATTCAGAAATAGTTTTAAAAGAAATTTTAGCTTGGACGGGAGGACAACCATTTCTGACCCAAAAATTATGTAAGCTAGTTGTTGAATATGACAACTTATCTCAGAGTAGCATCAGAAATATAGTTGAAGTTTTTATTATTAACAATTGGGAATACCAGGATCAACCGGAACATTTAAGAACGATTAAAAACCGCATTATCAGCAATAGTAAACAAGATCATATACTGCTTGAACTATATAAGCAAATTTTACAAAAGGGTGAAATTGATGCTAATAATAATCCAGCACAATTGGCATTACAACTGTCAGGCTTGGTAGTTAAACAGCAGGCAAAACTCCTTGTTTATAATGAGATATATAAAAAAGTTTTTACAAAAGATTGGGTTGAACAAAAGTTAGCTTTATTGAGTGAAGATTCAGAAGATAGTCAAGACTTATCAAAAAATGACAATACTAAATTAAATATCATCAATTTTTCCACCTATAACTTACTAGCAGCTATAACGCCTATTTTAGCGGTTAGTAGCGGAGTATCACTAGGATTTGCCTATGTGTTTGCTGATAGCGAACCTTGGAATGATGCTTATAATCAGACGGGTATAGCAGTTGCAATTGAGTTTGTTCGTACTTGTATTTTATTAACATTAAACATTTATCTAATTGGCTATGAATTTAATGAAGAGTTTAACCAATTAATCAAGGAAAAGCAGTTTTCAGGAAGACGTAAAATGATGTATGCAGTGGGATTGATATTTTCCCTAATATTGCTACTACATCACTTATATTTTGCCCCGCATCAACTACTACAAAATAAGCAAGTCAGCTTTGATAAATATTTTCATCAGTATCTAATACCTTATATATGTTATTTACCCTACTCTTTTATTAATTTTATTGTAATAGGTATCCCTATTGCTGGCTTAATCATTCATTTAATTGTCGAAGATTTTAAGAAACTAGCTAATCAATTACAAGAATATAAAAAATTTTTGGAGCAGATAGTGATAGAAGTTGCTAAATCTGTAGAGGTTCAATCTATAGAAAATAAAATTGACCTAAATCTGCAATACCTATACTCAGCTATCAGAGATACGCAAAAAGGTTGCACTAATCTTATTTCATCAATGTTTATTATTGTTTATTTTGGGTTAATTTTTAGTACGAGTACATTTTCCAATAGTGCATATATCTGGACAGAATTATTCTTTTTATTTTGGATTATTTTTCCTATAGCAAGTATTTTTTTATGGGTATGGTTAGGATATCGCAGAAATTTAGATAAGACTATTGAAGTTTTATCTGGTTTAAATGTTAACTTAAATGAGATTAATAAAAAATATAGTTTTATGGGCTTATTAAGTAATATTACAGCAAATAATTTTTTCCGTATAGTATGTGTGATATATAGTTTTCAGTTAGTTTACTTGATTGTTTCTAGCTTGTTTTAGATTCTTGCCGTTGACATAAGTTTGCCTGGTGATTCTAATCTGGTTGAGTATCTCAGGATTATACTTATCCCAAATTCGGATCTCTAAACCTTTTTTTCCCGCAGCCTTAAGGCTGGGGCTATACAAACAAAGCCCGCCTGCGCGGGCTAGAACATATTGGGGGTATATAAACCGGATTTGGTATTACGCTAGATTTATGGCGATCGCTAAAAAAAATACTCCTCGATCTTGAGGAGTAATTAAAAAGCTGATAGCTGACTGCTGAAAGCTGACAGCTTAAAATTCGCGATCGCCTATTGTTGGTGCTTGCATAGACATTGCTAAAGGTGGTGCAGATGTCGGTTGCTGTTTCTGTACCAAACTTGGTACTGATGCCCGCAATCTTTCTGTCATTTTCAAGGTTGTGGAATCATAAATCTGAGTTAGCAACTTGGGATATAAACCAACCCCAATAATTGGAATCAACAGACAAGCGATAATAAATATCTCTCTTGGTTCGGCATCTATTAAAGCTTCGTGTTCAACTAACTCTTTGTTTTCTGGTCCATAGAAAATTTCCCGCAACATTGACAGTAGGTAAATAGGAGTCAAAATTACTCCCACAGCAGCTAGGAAAACAACGATGACTTTAAAAGTAGGGTTATAAGCATCGCTGGTAGCAAAACCTACAAATACCATCAATTCTGCTACGAAACCGCTCATCCCTGGAAGTGCTAAAGATGCCATAGAACAAACTGTCCACATGGAAAACATCTTCCGCATTTTCTGACCGACTCCCCCCATTTCATCTAGCATCAGAGTGTGGGTACGGTCATAAGTAGCGCCGACTAAAAAGAATAAACTAGCCCCAATTAATCCGTGAGAAACCATTTGCAGTACTGCACCGCTTAAACCTAAGTCGGTAAAGGAAGCAAAACCAATAATTACAAACCCCATGTGGGAAATAGAAGAGTAAGCAATTTTGCGTTTTAGGTTTCTTTGAGCAAAGGAAGTTAGGGCAGCGTAGATGATATTAGTAACGCCAAGAATTACTAATACTGGGGCAAACAAAGCATGAGCATCGGGAAGCATCCCAGCGTTCATGCGAATTAAGGCGTAACCACCCATTTTGAGCAAAATTCCTGCCAGCAACATATGCACGGGCGCGGTGGCTTCACCATGAGCATCTGGTAGCCAAGTATGTAGGGGGAAGATGGGGAGTTTGACGGCGTAAGCAATTAGTAATGCGCCATACATCCAGAGTTGGAAGTTGACGGCATAATTCTTAGCTGCGATCGCTCTCATATCAAACGTGACTGTATCGCCGTAAAACGCCATCGCTAAGGCAGCAACTAGAATAAACAGCGAACCGCCTGCGGTGTACAAAATAAACTTAGTAGCCGCATATAACCGCTTCTTACCGCCCCAGATGGAGAGTAGTAGGTAAACCGGAATTAATTCTAGTTCCCATACTAGGAAAAACAGCAGCATATCCTGTACTGCAAATACAGCAATTTGACCGCCGTACATTGCCAGCATCAAAAAATAAAACAGCTTCGGCTTAAGAGTTACGGGCCAAGCGGCTAACATTGCCAGCGTAGTAATAAAGCCAGTCAGAATTACCAACGGCATTGATAAGCCATCAACACCCACTGACCAATTTAAATCTAGCTGAGGAACCCAAGGATAGCTTTCTACAAGCTGCAAATTAGGGTTCGCAAAGTCAAACTGGGTATAGAAAGTGTAAACAATGATCGCAAAATCGATCAGTCCAACAATTAAGGCATACCAACGTACAGTCTTGCCGTCCTTATCTGGTATGACTGGAAGCAGTAGCGACGCTGCTATTGGGAACAAAATTATAAAAGTCAGCCAAGGAAAATTAGCTGTATTCATGGTGAATTCAGAATAATTTGAACTTAAATGAGTTTGCGTTTTTAGTGCGAGTATACTGCTCAATCAACGAATTGTTAGCTTGACCACGTTTTTTTGCTTCTTTGGTTATAGCAAAGTTATCAAACCCTATAACCCTCTGGACTTCCTCCTCTCCCCCTCAAACATAAAAGGCGCGAAACACAACAGTTTAGCACGTATCACTATTTTCAAATAACCTTTAAATTTGGTGGTGGTTCATCTAAATCTAACCGCACAAAATATCTACTATAAACAATAGTATTTTGTTTCCAAGGAGGTTGCCAATATATATCTTGAATTACTGCCTTACCATTCTCCTCATTTTTTGACCATTGAAAAGAAACTAAACCCAGGTTATTGTGTCCTATAACTTCATCGCCTTCTTGTATCCAGCGATTTCGCCAAATCCAAGAGACTAAATTAAATAAAAATGTTAATAATTTAGAGCGAGTTGCCTTAACAGGTTCCTGGAAATTCCTGAAATCAGCAAACTCTTTTGCAGGTTGTCTTTTAATCCAATCAATTCTATATCGCCAATCTGGTAAATATTGCTGATTCTTAACTGCAATCTTCCAGCTTATTTCTTCATTTTCCGAAGTACCATAAATTTGTTTGATTAACGGTGATTGATTAGGGATATTAAGTTTAACCATCCGCACACGATCATGTATAGCTTGAATTTCAAAAAGTTGCGGAGGTTGATTCCAACCAGCCCAGTTTTTGGGTAATTCTGGTAATAGAGATTTAATTTTTGTATTGATTAAATATGTTTTCCATTCAGCATTTTTGAAGGAACTAGCAGTGAGTTGTACAAGGGTTCGTGACTGTTCATTTACTTTTTGATTAGCTTTAAAATTAAATTACCTAAATGTTGATAAAACCAATGCCTAATACTCGCATACACCACTCTAAATTTAGATACCAATCATCGCTAATATCATGGTCATCACAAATCATATAAGTAGACACATTAGCTAAAGCGCGTCTAACTTTAGGTAAATCACGAGCAAAACTTTGGATGTCTTTTACTTCTTGATCCCATTTCTGTACTTCTTTGGGATTTGTTTTTACTGTATGCCCTTTGGGAAACTTATCTTGCCAAAGTACTGGCGACCAAGCAAATAAATACATAGCATAATATTCACCCAAGCTAAATAAATGGCTTTTAGCTTTTTCTGGTTGGTTATGCAACATTGCCGTAAAACCACCATCATCCCTAGCCACATCGCTGCGCGTACCTGGTTTTAGTTGGCTAGGTTTTTGATATTGATTACCATCAATTGGTAAATCTTCTTCCCAACCTAAAAGTGTGTTACCAACTGTTGTAATTACAGATAACAATGGATCAGCAACATCATCGCCGTAAATTTGATCGCCTGTTAAAAATAATTGTTGAGGTCTGGAATTAGGAATACTGGCATTTTTTTCGATTAGTTGATCTAATATAGACAAAGCATCAGATCCACCTCCATGTATTTTTCGACAAGAACCATGCACAATTTGCAAATAATTTAAATCATCAGGTGGCATGGCGAAGGTGGGTAATTGATGGTCAAAATAGCTAATAATGACTCCCGTGAGAAAGTGTTCAGAATTGAGTGCTGTGATCAGAGTGCGAACGCGATCGCATTCTCCAAAATCTAGGTTGTAGGCGTAGATTTGCCCTGGTTGCAGTTGCCCTCTGATTATCGGTGTAGCTGTAACAGCAACGATATGTAGGTATTTGCCTAACTGTACCGTGCTGCGATCGCCCTTTAGCACCAAATCACTGATAACTTCACCCGTACCTGCCTGGGTAGCATAAACCTTAAGTGTTACTTGACAAGAATGTTTCAGCGCTAACCACACAGTCACAGCCTGGGCTTCTGTACGACGCAAAATTGGTCCCGCCAGGATTAATGGCAGGTGTTCAAGATTATTGCCAGCAATCAATGACATCAGATCAATCTCCCAGTTTTCCCATCAGCAACCTCAATCCTGTGTTAAAGCTTAATTCTTGATCAGCATATTCTCAATTACTAACGCCGATTAGACTTCTACACAAAATGAAAGGTGCTAACCCTTAAACGCTTGTAGAGACGCGCCATGGCGCGTCTCTACATTCACATGAAAGCAGAGGTCTATTAGGTAAGCATTCAGAAATAAATACACCCTTGCAAATGGTATTAAAAGTTACCTACAACTAGCTACTTACCGTGTTACAGAAACTAACAGTACTATTAAACTTGTGCCTTTTTTATAGCTAGGAGCAAATGCCAACTTCGCCTAAAAGCGACTAACACTGTAGTAATCAAAACAATCCTATCTCCTGCTAGTTGTGGGAGTGTCTTCATGTGTCAAGCTAGATGTATAAATCAACTCAGAGAAACGCCAACAGAGGAGTAAACAGCCTTGAAAAAGGTAGAAGCGATTATTCGACCCTTTAAACTAGATGAAGTCAAAATCGCCTTAGTCAATGCTGGCATTGTCGGGATGACGGTTTCTGAAGTTCGGGGTTTCGGACGGCAGAAAGGTCAAACTGAACGCTATCGCGGTTCCGAGTACACTGTTGAGTTCCTACAAAAA
Organism: uncultured cyanobacterium; assembly: GCA_963711165.1. Lineage (GTDB taxonomy): Bacteria > Cyanobacteriota > Cyanobacteriia > Cyanobacteriales > PCC-9333 > Crinalium. The sequence goes on from CAVQDG010000042.1 coordinate 187,971, forward strand.
CTCAAGGTGGAAATCGTTGTAGAAGATAACCAGGTTGACATGGTAGTTGACAAAATCATTTCTGCCGCCCGCACAGGCGAAATTGGAGATGGCAAGATTTTCATCACGCCTGTAGATCAAGTCATCCGCATTCGGACTGGGGAAAAGAACTTAGAAGCGGTTTAACCGTTGCTGTGATTTCCCTAATACTGAGGCTCTTCTTACCCTAGTTGATGCCTCAGTTTTTATAGCAGTCAGCTATCAGCTATCAGTTTTCAGTTGAGGCAATAAAACTTGAAAAGCTTTACCTCGATGACTAAGCGATCGCTTTAACTCTGGTATCATCTCTGCGAAGGTTTGCTGCACTTCAGGGACATAAAAAACCGGATCGTAACCAAATCCACCACTACCACGAGTAGCAGCTAGAATCTCGCCACGACAAACGCCTTCAGCTTCTAAGGCAATTGAACCATCAGGACGAGCAAGAGCTATTACACAGACAAACTGAGCCTGACGATTTTTAGTATCACCCAACTCCCGCAACAAACGCTCAATCCGCTCAGGATCAGTGTCACCATAGCGAGCCGAATATACACCAGGCGCACCACCAAGGGCATCAACTTCTAATCCCGAATCATCTGCGATCGCCCATTCTCCAGTAGAAGAAGCTACTTGGGATGCCTTGAGACGAGCATTTTCGCTAAATGTCTCACCTGTCTCCTCAATTTCCAATTCAGCAGGCTTTAACCGTAATTCCCAACCTAAATCAGTTAAATACGCCTGCATCTCCCGCAACTTCCCCAAATTACCAGTAGCTACAACTAGCGGTTTCATAGAACAATTAACAATTAACAATTAACAATTATCAATTATCAATTACCAAAAAAGGAGAGATTAATGTCTGTTTTAGAGCGTTCTTGGAAACACGAATATATCACCACCAACGGTATCAAGCTACACTACGTCACTCAAGGAGAAGGTTCCCTAATGCTGATGCTGCATGGGTTCCCTGAGTTTTGGTATTCTTGGCGCGATCAAATACCAGAATTTGCCAAAGATTTTAAAGTTGTTGCTCTTGATCTTCGTGGCTACAACGATAGCGATAAGCCTCAATCCCAATCTGCCTATGTAATGGACGAGTTTATCCTCGATATCGAGGGCGTAATTAAGGGGTTGGGTTATGACAAATGTGTGTTAGTTGGGCATGACTGGGGTGGTGCGATCGCGTGGAGTTTTGCTTATGCTCATCCTGAAATGGTCGAGCAACTGATTATATTAAATATGCCTCACCCAGCTAAATTTTCTGAAGGTTTACGCACTCCCCAACAGTTGCTCCGTAGCTCATACATTTTCCTCTTCCAATTGCCAGGTATACCAGAATGGCTTTTACAGTCATCCGACTACCAAGCAATTGAAACCGCCTTTACTGGTATGGCAGTTAACAAAAATGCCTTTACCAAAGCTGACATAGAAGCCTATAAAGATGCTGCTGGCAAACGTGGCGCAATAACCGCCATGCTCAACTATTACCGGAATATCTTGCAGCACGGACTAATAAATCGCTCCTGGGGTATTCTAGAAGTCCCCACCTTAATGATTTGGGGAGAAAGTGATACCGCGCTGGGTAAAGAACTCACCTACGGTACAGAAATGTATGTACGAAACTTTACAATTAAATACA
>CAVQDG010000043.1:0-107703 GCA_963711165.1 uncultured cyanobacterium
TTAAAATTAGAAACTTCTATTTCTTCAAATAAGCCACCATTGAGGACAATTTCGCGATTAATACCAACAGTTTCAGCTTTAATGCGATCATCAATGCGGGGATTAGCGCACAAAACTGAGAGTACAAAACCTTTTTCTGCGGTGCTACTTAGAAGGATTGGCGATCGCCCTTCAACCTGAAGTTCTAGACGACCCAAAAACCGCGTATCATTACAAAATAAACCCATGCTGGCATTTCTGTCATCAGTACAATAACCAGCAATATTGCCAAGTGTGTCGGTAATTAGAAATAAATCATCATCCTTAAGAGTGAGAGTTGGTTGTGGTCGTTCCTCTAACACACAAGGCCAAACAGGGATGGGCATTTGGTCTGCGGGGACAAAAGTTTTGCCGTCAATTAAGAGCGAATCGGTAGTCATTCCCAAACTTTTAGTTTTTATTAGGTGACAGCTTGTTTGTAGGGTGTCAGCATTCAGCTATCAGCTAAAGCGGATATAAAACTACGCTAACACTCAATAGCAGGTTTATTACGCTCACCCTTCAAAATCAGCTTAAAACTACTAGATGCTGATAAGGTGACACCACGACGCACAGGTTTTGGTGGATGTTGGTCAGTTAATGTTAATTGATAACGAGACACAATTGTCGCAAGTGCCAGCTTCATTTCAAACAAAGCAAATGCCATGCCGATACAGCGACGGTTGCTACCACCAAAAGGCAAATATTGGTAAGGAGAAAATTGTTTTTCTAGAAAACGCTCTGGTTTAAAACGCTTAGGTTCAGGATAAATATCCTCACGCTGATGGGTGAGATAGATACAGCCCATAATTGTTGTTTCTGGTTCAAATTCATAGCCCATAATGTTAATTGTGGATTTAACAATTCTGGGCAAAGTTAGCATTGCGACAGGATAAATCCGCAGTGTTTCTTGACAAACCGCATTGAGATAGGGAAGTTTAGCTAATGCAGTTGGATCTGAAGTGTCGCTCAAACTACTGATTTCTGTTAATAGCTTGTCGTATACTTCTGGTGAAGAGTGAATCCAATACAATGCCCATGTCAATGCTGAGGCTGTAGTTTCGTGACCAGCTATCAACAAAGTCAGCAATTCATCGCGCAATTCTTGGTCAGTCATTGGTTGACCTTGTTCGTCTGTAGCAGACATCAACAAAGTTAAAATATCGCTACGAGATGAATCTGGATGCGATCGCCTTTCTTGAAGGAGTGCGTAGATAAGTTGGTCAATTTGCTGTTTTTGGCGCAAAAAGCGTCCCCAAGGACTCCAAGCACCAAAATCCCGTTGTAGCGACTTAAAAAATAGCACACTAGAACTCACAGGAGAACTAACCGAATCCAGCATAGAAGTTAGTAATTCCTTCAGTTGCTCAAAACGCTCTCCTTGATTTACGCCAAATACAGCATTTAAAATTGCTAACAGAGAAATTTCTTGCATGGCAGCGCGTACAAAGAAAGGTTCGCCGATGGTGCGTTTACTCATTACTTTGTCACTGATGTCACAAATTAGGTTTCCATAAGTACGCATCCGTTCACCATGAAACGGGGGTGTTAAGAGTTGGCGATCGCGCTGATGGCGATCGCCATCCAGCAAAAGCATTGAATTGTCCCCTACCAAAGGCTTTAAAATTTGATTGCCTCTGCCACTATCAAACTGTTTAGAATCAGCCGTCATAAGCTGCTGAATGCCCTGCGGGTTACTCAACATTACCAAAGGTGGTATATTACCAAATCTAGCTGTAAAACAGTCACCATAAACATTTTGCGTTGCTTCTAGATAATCCAAAGGCGTAGCAATCCACTGAAGCAACTGAACAAAAGGGTGAGTTTTTGGACTGGCGGGCAAATTCATCGCGGTTTTTCCTTAAAAATAATTATTAATTAGCTCTACTTTAAAAAGTATAAAACTTCAAATATTCTCTTCTCCATGCTATGCGCCTGTAGAAACGAAAACCTTAGTGACGGTCAAGTTTTATATTTAATTTATATTAGCCTACTTCATTCAAGTAACAAAATACCCAAAAATGTGTTTTCTAAAACAGTATTTTTAATGGCTCACTGCCTCTAGATTAAACTTGTAAGTTATAGAGCAGTAAATCCCAATAAAAAAATAGAAAACCTAAAATCTCCCCTCCCCTTATTAAGGGGAGGGGCTGGGGGTGGGGTAAAACGTTTAATTATGTTGAACCTACTTAATTCTACATAAAGCTTAAATCTGCCAAAGGGTGATGTATTAAATCGTGAGATTGCAGCAGGATTGTCACAGAACAACCTGGATTATATCAACGCGCAATCGCACTTATGGATATTTATATTCTTGACTTGCTAGTTATTGGCTTATTATTACTAATGGTAACATTAGGTTCAGGCTGGATTCAACGCCTACCACTCTCCTACGCCATCATTTATTTAATTGTTGGTGTCCTGCTGGGGCGTTATGGGGTTAATTTAATTCAACTACGTCCCAACGCAGAAATTTTAGAGCGACTTACAGAATTTGTTGTAATTGTATCAGTATTTGGTTGTGGTTTAAAAATGAATCGCCCATTAAAATTTTGGGCTTGGAACACCACAGCAAGATTAATTGGATTTTTAATGCCAATTTCCATTTTATCTGTTGCTACGCTTGCTAAATTATTTTTAGGTTTCGACTGGGGACAAGCAATTTTATTAGGAGCAATTCTTGCCCCGACAGATCCAGTTTTAGCTTCAGAAGTACAATTATCTCATACAGATGACCGCGATGAATTGCGCTTTGGTTTAACCTCAGAAGGAGGTTTAAATGATGCCTTAGCTTTTCCCTTTGTTTATTTTGGGATTCATTGGTTAAAAGATCCTAATTGGGAAAACTGGTTTAAACAATGGGTAGCAGTTGACTTAATTTGGGCAGTTTTTGCTGGCATTTTCATGGGAATCATAGTTGCTAAAGCTGTAGTTTTTATTGATCAATGGCTACAAAAATTCCGCAAAGCTGATGAATTAATGGAAGATTTCGTAGCTCTCAGTACAATATTACTAACTTATTCAATCACAGAACTTGTCAATGGTTATGGATTTATTGCAGTATTTGTAGCCGGAATTGTAGTACGACGCAGTTACCACGATCCTGAAAAGCAAAAATCTAAATTTGAGTTCATCGAGCAAATTGAGAAACTATTAGAAGTAGCCACTATTTTACTACTAGGTACTATCCTTCAACTTAAACCCATCCTCGCTCATTTAAATCAGGGAGTATTGATTGCCCTATTATTACTATTTGTAATTCGACCATTAGGAACATGGATAAGTACTATAGGCTCTCCTCTTATTCCCGTTAACCGTTTATTATTTGGATGGTTTGGTATTCGTGGCGTTGGTTCTTTATATTATCTCGCCTACGCATTTGGAGAAGGTTTAAAAGACGAATTAGGAGAAACAATTGCTTGGGTTACTTATATAACAGTTGTAATTTCTGTTGTTTTACATGGAGTAAGTGCAACGCCGTTGATGAACTGGTACGAGAAAAATATTGCTAGTCGCCGCAATGAAGCCGTTGTCTCTGATAAAATTGAAAAATATTAAGTAGATGGGCATAGTTGAACTTAAAATCGGTCATCGGTCATTTGTCATCGGTTAATTTATACAAGCGATGACTAATGCTATATAGCAATTTTTAGTTAAGTGAGGTACAAAGTTAAAAAAATATTGTAGTGCGTTAGCGTTGGCGTAGCCTGCGCGAAGCGCATAGCTGTGCGCTCTTCACTGCATCTTGCTCGCTAGAAATATATAGCGAGCAAGATGCTCGCACTCCTGTACCTCATAAAGCCTGAAAACTGCTATATCACCCATCAAAAGTGTGATATTTAGGCGCGTAGGTTGGGTTGACGCAGGAAACCCAACACAGCTATATATTTGATAGGTTATGCGCTCCCTTACAGACTACACCAACACCATCCTATGCGCTACGCGCTCAACATACGCCAACAACTCATACTACAAATAATTAAGTTTCTAAATTTAAATGTTACCTAATATCACAGCAACTAACTCCAGACTATCTGCAATTACCGCGCTTGCTACAACCTTAGCATTAACTAATACAGCAGTAGCCCTTCCAATTTCAATCTCTGTCCCTCAACCCGCATCATCTTATTGCCTAGAAAATACACAACCAGAAAACTTAGATTTAACTACTTCTGAGTATACAGACTCACCTAAACAAGCATTACCAACCAGCCCATTTTTACAAAGGCAACGTAACTCACAATTTTTGTATAACGCTAATCAACCGCCTATTCTTGCTGAAAGTAGTCAATTACAATCAATTGTCGATCAAATTGTTAAAACTGCCACAGCTAAACGGTTGAAAACACAACCTTTATCCATAACTTTAATTGACTTAAATAAAGGTCAAGTAGCTGGATATCAACAAAATCAATTTAGATATCCTGCCAGCGTTGTTAAATTGTTTTGGCTAGTAGCTTTATATGGTCAATTTGAACAAGGAATTTTAACTAATAAAGCAGCATTTCAACCATATATGCGCGAGATGATTCAAAATTCGGATAACGATGCCGCTAGTGTAATCTTAGATCAAATTACAGCAACACAATCTTGGTCAAAGTCTCAGCTAACGGATGCCGAGTTTCAATCATGGTTAACCAGACGTAATCAAGTTAATTGTTTTTTTGATAAAGCTGGATATCAAGGTATTAGCATTCATCAAAAGACATATCCAGTTTATTATTTAAATCTCTCATCGCCAAAGGGTACAGAGTTGTGGATGCGTGGTAATTCCCAAGCACCTATTAGGAATAAAATCACCAGTCAGCAAGCAGCCCGTTTGATGTATGAAATTGTTAATAATCAAGCTGTTTCACCATCAGCTAGTCAGGAAATGTCTACTTTATTAACACGAAACTTAAATCCGCAAGTCTGGGGAAAAATTTATCCTGACTTTAATCCTATTGAAAGCTTCTTTGGTGAATCTTTGCCATCTAACCTAAAATTTGTATCCAAAGCAGGATGGACTTCTGGCTCGCGTAATGAAGTTGCATTTATTCAAACTCCAGACGGTAAAACACGCTATATATTATCAATTTTTGCCGACTCTTCTGCTTACGCAAACGATAGCAAAATTTTTCCTAAAATCTCTCGTTTGGTTTTTGATCAAATGAATCGTCAGTAGTGCAATACGCTAAGAAAATTTAGCATTTTGAGTAGTATTTGAATTATCAAGCCCTGCTTTCACCCATTTAATACAGTCGTATTCTGATTGAAATATCTTAGGTGCAGCTACATTAGTTAAATCTTCAGACTTATAATGGTCATAAAAATATTTACCTGCACATTCGTAAATAATAATTAAATTATTTTGATAAGTATATCTAAATTTGAAATTGTCTATCTGTTCTTTTAAATCATAATGCTTATTAAGATGCTCTTTAGCAATTTGAATAATGCCCTCAACGCTACCAGAATAGATAGCAGCAGGGTTTTCTGATTTATGAAATTTAGCTTTATATCCCCGCGCGGAAAGTAATTTATAAGAATAAATATTTTGGTCTTGAATTAAGCTATAAACAAAGGGTATAATTAAATGCCCTTGATAAGATACAGATTTTTCGTATAGTAAAATGTTCATATTTATGCAAGTAAGCCGTGCCAACTTGAAATAAAGCGTTACAGGCGGTGGGACTCATCGCTTCTGCGGGTGGAGGCTTAGTCGATAGACAGCCTGTGAAACCCGAAACTTGGGGTTTTAGTGGAGTACAGCTATCTCTATTTTAGCCCTAAGAAGCTCCCGTTATACCCTACGGGTATAACGGTGAGTCAACGTCACAATGTACTGATCATCTGGTACAGATATTGTACGATCTAGAGCGATCGCAGGATTGACTAGCCGAACTTGATATGTCATATTAACCCTTGTAGAGACGTGCCATGGCGCGTCTCTACAATTTTATATTTTTTTTAACTCCCCAGGCAAGATTCGAACTTGCGACCAATCGGTTAACAGCCGATCGCTCTACCACTGAGCTACTGAGGAATGTGTAGTAATTTCTTACCAACAGTTATACATCTTAGCAAAACAAAAAATATTTGGCAACCCCTTTGAAAAACTTTTTTTGCGGATGCTGCGAAGTCTACCATCATTAAAGCATCAGCCATACTATCCACTATAGAGCTATGCTGAATCATATCCCTTATGGTTAACTGCCATGCTGGCTCATCACCGCAGACCTGTTTGCCTTTCTATGGTGTCTACCGACCTGCCAGTCTGGTCTACTCTGGAAACGGCTGCTACACTGTATCAAAAGGATAGAGATAAATTTCACATACTTTTAACAGAACCAGCTATTCCTGACTGGGAATCGCAATATCAAGAAGTAGAATTTCACAAACCTCGACTGATATGGCTGGAAATTTCCCCTTATCGGGTAATTATGACAATGCAAACCAGTGGTAAGTTGAGTTATCGCCACCATTGGGAAACAGGCGTTTATGGAATTAGTCGTTATTGGTTGAACAACGACTCATCTAGTATTAAGGGTTCATTACGTTTACGGAATTATACTCGTAGTTTAATCCTAGAGGGTAGTCCTTTGCCTGAGCATCTGCAAGTAGAGTATGAGTTATGGTCAGAAAATCTGCAACTCGGTCGCTATATTCTAAATCTGGATATTCATCATTAATAGCTTTTAGCACTCAGTTAAATTGGTCATTGGTTATTGATAATTGTTAAGTAAGTCAACCTCATTAAACGTTTTACCCCACCCCCCAGCCCCCTCCCCTTATTAAGGGGAGGGGGAGATTTTTGTTTGATTCTTTTTTAATGTAGAGCTACTTAATTGTTAATTGATAATTGATTTAAAAGTTTAATGTAGTACGCACTACGCCAATGACAATATCATCGTTGTTACGATTATGGTCGGGTGCAGTTAACCAAATTAAGCCCGGTGTAATCACGATATTATCAGTGAGTTTGTATTGGTAAAACCCTTCTAGATGCAGTGATGTATCGGAGTCATTAATCCCCATGTTTCTAAGCTGGGAATTTGCCCCTGTAACTTTGGGTTCCATACCAATAACAACACCGCCCAGATTACCTTTTTTACCTAAATCAGGAAATGCTAATGTTACTGTCCAGTTCCAGATGTTAGCATCTCCCACACCAATAACACGCGCTGCGGTATATCCAGCCCAACCACCTAATGCAAACCGAGGGTTAATTTGCAAAGATGCCTCAATACCATAAGAATTTGTAACGACTGGCAAGTTTAGCTGGTTAACTAAGTTGGCATTTGTGCTACCAGTTTCTAAATCATTGTTGTAGGCATTGACATAAGTTAAACCAATGCTTGATTGTTGACTAGGCTGGAAAAGTACCTGTGCTATTGCCCCATAAGAGCCTTTAAATAAACCCCCGTCGGGTGCTGGACTATTAGCCGCACTAGCTAAGTAACCTAAACTCAGTTCTATTTTGTCGCTCAATTTGTGTTGGATGCCGACACCAGAACCGTTAACTAGGTAATAAATGGGGTTGCGTGTTCCGAAGCGAGATAATGCACCGCTAGCACCATCGCCGTCGAAATAAGGGTTAACGGTATTCGTAAAATCATCGGCTCCAGTAGCATTACCAGCAAGTACAGCTTGAGTGCGCTGTCCTATTGGAAAACTGTATAAAAGAGCGTCTATATAGGCTTTACTATCAGTATCGCCACTAAAAGCTAATTCGCCTTCGGGTGTGAGGTTAGAGGTAAGGGAACCAAAGCCTTCCATTTGTAGGCGTGTTGTGAGTAAATCTCGACCATTAAAACTAGATTGTAAATTCAAACGCGATCGCTGACCAAAAAGTGTCGTTTGGTTGCTGCTATTTCCAGCAATTACACTAGCGCCTGCAAAGATTACTTCTCCCTGTAGTTTTGTAGTCTGGGAAAATTGGGTAAGTTCTACATCACGAATCCTAGCTGTAGCTGCATCTACTCTGCCACGTAACAGTGTTAGTTCTAATGTAAATTGCTCTGCTAAATTTTTGGCTGTTGCTAAGTCTTCTCTACTAATCCTGTTAGGGTTAGCTTTCAGTAGTTGATTAATTCGTTCAAGAATAGTTTGTAAACCAGCAGCAAATTCATAGCGAGTCATGCTGCGGTTGCCTTGGAAAGTGCCATCTGGATAACCAGATATTACACCATATTTTTCCACAAGCGATCGCACTGCTTCATAAGCCCAGTCACCAGGTTGAACGTCCTTTAGTTGAGAAACGTTCGTTACTTGACTCATCGCCTCGTCTATATCAGTGTCGCTGCTAGATTCCGCAATTTCTGCTCTTAAGCTTGGTTTTGCCTGGGATGCTTTGTCTATCACTATTGCAGGCGCTATATTTTCTGCCAAGCTTGAGTTTGCTGCATCCTGATTAAGTGCAGCATTAGTATCAGCAATGTTAGTAATCTGATTCGTCGGTGCTGTTTCTAGTTCAACAAGAGTTTCTTGTGCAGTTGCACTACCACAGATTACCAGAGTCACTCCTAAAAAAAATAAGCTGACTCGCAGAGAATCCCACCAAATTTTGGACATCCCTACTTCCAATCCTCACACCACAGTTAAGCTCATCCCATATTTTCTAGCTAAAGATTATTTTTGGCGTGACTAAAGAGGACTATTTTTACCAACGGCATTAAAATAAAATTTATTTATAAAATCAAAAAACCAGCACTGGTTAGCGTAAAGCAGATAATTTTCACTATTAATCTAACTTGGCTTATTTTGAACTACCTGTGCTGGTTAAGTTTTAAGAAAAATTTTGCAGCTTATGGCTTAGTAGTTGCTGGTGTTTTAGCCTTAGCAGCCTCAGCAGCATTCTTAGCTTCAGCCGCTTTCTCCTTAGCCGTCTCAGCAGCATTCTTAGCTTCAGCCGCTTTCACCTTAGCCGTCTCAGCAGCATTCTTAGGCTCAGTCGCCTTCTCCTTAGCCGTCTCAGCCGCCTTTTGGGCATCACTGGCTGGGCTGGTTCCAACAGCAGGCGAGGTAGTCGTATTGGGAGAGGTAGTATTAGTTTCAGAACAAGCAGCCAAACCGCTCGTTAAGGCTAAACCAGCAATTAAACAAAGTACTTTCCAGTTCATATTTTCCTCACACTTTTAAGTATTTGTACTTTGCACATAAATGTGTCATCTTGTCAAGAGAACTGAGACATAATGTTAACTGCGGAATCCCGTCCCAAGTGCAATCAGTGTAACGGTTACAAAATTGTTCCAATTTCTTTGAGATAGACGCGGGTAAAGGGTTCAGTTGAACCTAGCTTATAATTTTCGAGCAAACCTTGGCGGCGAATTGAAATGTTTTCTGCCTGTTTAACAACCACAGTCGAATTCTCAAAAATATCCCGCGTTAGCATCATTTCTGTTTCTGTAGGTTGGTCGAGAACTACCATATTGCTACCTTTGTAAAACATCCCTTCCGTTTCTAAGACATCTTCCCTATACTCGGTAATTAGCAAATCTAGCCTGGGATTACGCAGCAAGTTCTGGACGTTGGTATTGTAATCTTTGTGAATAAATTTTTCTGAACGATTAATCAAGACGGCATCACGACAAACAGCGCCGACAGTCCAATCAGGATGTTGCCACAGTATATGGTCAATAGTTTCTTGGAGTTCTTGGACGGAAATTTTGTTAAATGTAATAATTGGTATCCGGGCAGCTTGTGCTGACTTAAAAAAGGTGTTAAGGATGTAGGCAGGTACATCAACGCTTTCTCCCACAGCAGGGTTAAGGTGCATGAATATCCCTGGGGCGGAATTAATTTCTAGGATGCCAAAGTCGCCGTCTTTCCAAGATTTGTTAATATTACGGGCAATTACGTCGATGCCTAGACAAGTAAGTTGGAAGTGTTGGGCGATATCTTGCGCCAAGATGATGTTGTCAGGGTGAACAATGCGTGTAGCATCTACGCTTAAACCTCCGGCTGAAAGATTGGCGACTTTGCGGAGATAAATAATCTGACCAGATTCAATTACACTATCTAAAGATAATTTTTGTTCCTTTAAATACACTTCCAATGCTTCATCGCACTTGATTTTGCCAAGTGGGGATGTGGGTGTATCTTTACGGGCGCGTGTTTGATTTTCACCCTCAATTAATTCGGCAATGGTAGATTTACCGTTACCAACAACTGAAGCGGGACGGCGTTCAGTGGCAGCTACAAATCTGCCGTTAACACACAATAAGCGAAAATCTACACCAGAGATACTTTTTTCAATAATTACTTCTTTTGTTTCATTTTCTGGTATACTGGCGATCGCACTGTCAAAAGCAAATCTTAATTCTTCTACATCTCTAACATCAGCCGTTACACCAATGCCTTTGTGACCCGCTACAGGTTTGACTGCTACTGGATAACCAATTTCTCTAGCTATGCCTTTTGCTTCTTCTAATGTGAAGGCGATATCACCTTTAGGTACAGGAAAGCCTAGTGTGCTTAAAAAAGTTTTACAATCGTCTTTACGAGTAGCAAAGTCGGAATCCAAATGACTATCTGAGTTAAATGTAGTAGCTACGCCGCGAATTTGTTTTTTTCCATATCCGTATTGCATTAGCCCTTCATCCCACAAATAAAATGTGGGTATACCTTTGTTATAGGCTGTGCGTAATAAGGCATAAACTGTTGGTCCACCATAGACTGATTGATTGAAGCTATCTTGAAGTTCTTTAATTTGGACTTCAAAGGGAAAATCTTGCTGTTGAGTAATTGCTTCAAACCAATCCCAAACACAGTAAATCACTGAGCGTGTGGTGCGTGCATGGAGTGTTTGAATGGCTATTCTGGCAAATTCTGGATATGTTTTGATACTCCAACGGTTGAGATGCAAATCTATATCAAGTTTGCCAACTTCTGAGACTGTCTGGGCAAACAGATGAGCGTAAGATTCATAAGTTTTATCGCGCAGGTGGGGGTAGCGATCGCTCACAATTGCTACATAATCATCTAGCGATCGAGATGGCAAATGCCCAGTTAAAGCACAATCAAATACTAATGCAGCAGTATCTAAATATGGATTAGCCCCTATATAATGCCTAATATTGAAAATATCGAAAGCGTCGGTTTTCCTAGCATTAATCCGTAATGTGTCGGTGATAGTGTCTTGGCTGATCATTGGTTATCCTGCTTTTACTCAAAGCATTAGAAATATTAACGCTTGGCTGCCTTGAGCGTATATCTATTAGGGTTAGTTCTACCTCTGTCGAAGGGTGAAATTTGAATTATGCAAAATCTACATGGAAAATTGCATTTAACGCCATATTTCGCTCTTCTGTCACTGTGAAAAAAGGTAATGCAAAAATTTCCTTCTTTTCTTCGAGCTAAAAAACTTTTAAATAACATAAGTTTTCAAGCGGACATGAATCCGAATAATGATGAGATTAAATTTCGTAGTGCCAAAAAGTTTGATAAACTACCGCAATTTGGTAGAAATATAGTAGTTTAATTATGGGATTATGTCACACTTAATTGAAAAAAGCAAGTTATTTCAGCATTCAGCCAAGAGATATATGTCCACAGATCACGGGAAAACCTCTGCCTACGGAACGATATGGCGTGAGAGCAATATCAAGTAAAAATAAAATGCTCTCGAAAAATGAAGATTGTATTTTATGAAACTAAACTTTTTGATGAAACGGGTTTCAACTGTAGGACGCTTTCTAGCAACAACTTTGTTTTGTGTGTCTGCTATAGCCTTCGTTTGGCAGGGTGGATTTTTATCTAACACCGCAGCAATGGCTTCACCTACTGCAAACTTGATCGCATCAGCAGACGCAGGTAATCAGGTTAAAGGCAAAGCTAGTGAAGATGCTGGACGAGCCAAGAATTTCATCCAAGATACAAAAGATAAAGTTAAAGATGCTGCAAGCAGCAATGCCGCTAAAGTAGATGATGCAACGGATAGTGGAAGTGTTTTTGAACGCAAAGCTAAGGACGATGCAGCAACAATTCACAAAAGAGCAGAAGAAGATGCTGCGCGGACTGAAAAAGCAGTAGACAACACTAAGAATGCTGTTGAAAAGGCTGTTGATGGCATCAAGAATGCTTTTAACTAAACGATAAATACTAAAGAAGAAAGGTCAATAGACATTTCTTTTCAGAAAAATGTAGAGACGTTGTATACAACGTCTCTACATTTTTAGGTAACCAACCTTTAATTTTTGGAAATGTTTAATAGATAAGTAAAACCACCTTAAAAAACATCAAAAAGAACCCCACCCCCAGCCCCTCCCCTTGTTAAGGAGAGGGGAGTTTGTTTTATGTTTAATTATGTTGAGTTACTTATCTAATTAATTATTTGCTCCTCGATAAATTCGCTTTAGCTGCTCAGGAGAAAGCGGTGTCGCTGGCAGCCGTTCACTTATACTTTGAGTGAAGTCTGATGAAGATTCAACTTCGAGTTGCTGAATGTTCGTAGAATTAATTGCTAAACTGCAATTGGGAAATTGCTTTAACAACGTATCATCGCTCTCTCGTTCTTTTACTTGGCTTTGAGGCAAGACATAAGCGTGTTTATGCGGATCGTATGCTAAAACTTCTGCGTTTTCCAGGTGATAAATCCAAGCATAGATGCTGAGTTGTCCTTGATACAGTTTTGAGTGAATAACTGGATACGTCCGCAAATTCTCTATTTGGGTAAGGACATTTTCTGCCGTCATAATTTCCAGCAGTTCTTCTCCCTCGTAATCACTGTAATGGTCATTAACCAGCCTTCGGGTTGCTTCTGCGTATTTGAGCCAATCAAAAACGAGGGGCATTTCTTTCTGAAGGCTATTTAACTTCATTAGCCCTTTCATAGCACCGCAATGAGAGTGTCCGCAGATAATAATTTGCTTAATATCTAAGGCTTGAATAGCATATTCAATTGTCGCGCCTTCACCACCGTTGGTTGCACCGTAAGGTGGAACGATGTTGCCAGCATTGCGAATGACAAATAATTCACCCAACTGTGCTTGTGTAATTAAGTTGGGATCTACACGGGAATCGGAACAGGTAATAAATAGTACTCTGGGCGTTTGACCATGTGCAAGTTGTTCAAACAGTTGTTTATGGGTATTAAAGTAGCTGGCTTTGAATTCACGTAGACCTTTAATTAATTTTTTCATTACTAAGTTCCATAGATAGTTGTGGGTTTAAAGCATATCCGAAAAGTGCTTTTAAGAGGTTTTAACCGCAGATAAACGCAGATAAACGCAGATAACGCAGATGCCAACCAAGATTTTATCAATTTATGCGATCGCTAGATGATTAATGAGCGCCAGCGCCACCACTGCCTTTAACTTTTTTAAAGAAAATTACTGCAATACCACTGAGTAATAATGCCCAACCGATAAAGTAAAAACAATCATTAAAAGCCATTACATACGCTTCACGGCGAACAATATTGCTGATGGATGCGATCGCTTGATTGTGTGCTTGAGTATAATCAAATCCTTTACTAATAAAAAACTGGGTCATTTGGTCAATGCGCTGCTGAGTTGCTAGATTATACATGGAAACTGCATCCACTAAATGATTAGAATGAAATGCTTCTCGACGGGTTAATAATGTTGCTAGTGCTGCAATTCCCATTGATCCGCCTAAGTTTCGCATCATATTAAATAATCCTGAAGCAGATCCAGCTTGTTCTTTTTCAATTCCTGCTGTCGCAATTGATGATAGTGGCACCATAATTAATGGTTGTCCTAATGCACGTACAAGTTGTGACCAACGCAGTTGATCAATTCCTGTATCATGGGTCATTGTTGAGTTCATAAAACAACTGAGAGCAAATAAGCTAACACCGATCGCAATCATCACGCGCACATCAATACGCTGCATTAATTTAGGTACAGTAGGCACAATTAATAGTTGAGGTAGTCCAGCCCACATAATTACTTCGCCGATTTGCATGGAGTTATATTGTTGAATTTGGGCGAGATAAAGAGGCAAAATAAATACTGAACCATATAACCCAATTCCCAGTGAGACATTAACAATTGTTGCTAAACCAAAATTACGTCTTCCTAATAAACGCAGATTAATAAAAGGACGTTGGCGGGTGAATTCTATCCAGAAAAAAGCAATTAAAAAAATAACGGCAACAATACTTAATCGGACAATAAAGTTACTTTCAAACCAATCTTTACGGCTACCTTCTTCTAACACAACTTGTAAGCAGCCTAAGCCAATTGCCATTGAAATGATACCGCCCCAGTCTCCTTGTTTGAGTAGTTGGAGTTGTATGGGTTGAGGTGCGATCGCATACCAAACTGCTGCTAATAATAATAACCCTGGAACCAAATTTAAATAAAATACATATTCCCAACCATAATTTTCTGTCAGCCAGCCCCCAATTGTTGGTCCAATTGATGGTGCAAATGTGGCAGTAATTGCAAACATTGCTAACCCAATTGGATGTTTAGCAGGAGGTAATGTTGTTAAAATAATTGCGAATGCTGTAGGAATTAAAACACCGCCACAAAAACCTTGCAAGGCACGAAACAAAATCATTGAAGGTAGATTCCATGCCCAAGCGCAGCACATCGAAAAGAAAATAAAGAAGGTTGCATTGACTAATAAATATCTACGAATAGAAAAAACTCGTCCTAACCACCCAGTCATGGGAATTACTACAATTTCTGCAACTAAATAAGCTGTAGAAATCCAAGAACCTTCTTCTAATGTTGCACCTAAAGATGCTTGAATATCTTTAAGGGAGGAATTAGTAATTTGAATATCTAAGACCGCCATAAAAGCGCCTAGAATGCTACCTAAAACACCAATCCATGTTTTCAGGGATATTTGTTGAGGTTTAGCTGCTGGATGTTGATTAGATTTGCTAGTTACGCCTGTATTGGTCATAGGTCATTGGGCATTGGGCATTGGTCATGGGTCATTGGTAACTGGTCATTGGTAACTGTTTACTGTTTACTGTTTACTGTTTACTGTTTACTGTTTACTGTTTACTGTTTACTGTTTACTGTTTACTGTTTACTGTTTACTGTTTACTGTTTACTGTTTACTGTTTACTGTTTACTGTTTACTGTTTACTGTTTACTGTTTACTGTTTACTGCTCACTGTTTACTGTTTACTGTTTACTGCTCACTGTTTACTGTTTACTGTTTACTGTTTACTGCTCACTGTTTACTGTTTACTGTTTACTGCTCACTGTTTACTGTTTACTGTTTACTGTTTACTGCTCACTGTTTACTGTTTACTGTTAATGGGCTGCGGGTGCGCTAGAGCCTTTGGGAGGTTTACCCAAAAACAATAGCAAAGGTAATGAACAAATAAAAGCGATTCCTACTACTTTAAATATATCTTCAAAAGATAAAATTGCAGATTGCAAATTAATTGACTGATTCATTGCCATTAATGCTTGCTTATGAGCCGTCGCTGCATCCATTCCTCTACCTTGGAATGCTCCAGTTAGTGCGTCTAGACGTTGATTAGCGATAGGATTAAAAATACTCAATTTTTCAACTAATATAGCTCGGTGAAAAGCTTCTCTTTGAGCTAACAACGTAGTTAATAGTGCAATACCAATACTGCCACCTAATTGACGAGTTAGGTTATAAAATCCTGATCCGGCAGCGATATCTTGCTTAGGAAGTGAACCCAGACTTGCCAAACTTAAGGGAAGAAACATCAGGACTGTACCAACTCCCCGCCATACTAAGGGCAAAAATAAGGCTTCTGTGCCAGTATCAGGGTTAATATTTCCTAACGAAAACATCACTAAGCTAGTAATTATTCCACCGCCAGCAATCAACACTCTGGGATCAAATTTCCTACTGATTTTTCCTAGCATTACCATTGTAATTGCTGAGGCTAAAGCACCAGGAAATAACAACATTCCTGTTTGTGTAGCGGTGAAATGCAAGACACTTTGGGCGAAAATGGGTACTGCAAATAATGCACCATATAATCCCATCCCCAAAACTGCTGAGTAAACACTGCCTGCGGCTAATGAACGATTGCGTAAAACTCTTAAATCTACGGCAGGGTTGGAAATAGAGAGTTCGCGCCAAATAAATAGTATCAGTCCCAGCACACTTGCGATCGCTAATGTTGTCATCCAACCAGATTCAAACCAACCTTCTTTTTCTCCTTCTTCTAAGAAGGTTTGAATACTACCAACGGCAATGGTTAACAGTGCAATTCCTAACCAATCTACTGCTTTACTTTTAGATTTACCATAAGAACTATCTGAGGGTAAAAACACTAACCCCATTACCACTGCTAATATTCCAAAGGGAATATTAATAAAGAAAATCCACCGCCAGCCTAAAGAATCAGTTAAAAAACCACCTAAAGTTGGTCCAATAGCTGGACCCGCAATCACACCAACTCCAAATACTGCTTGGGCAAGTCCTTGTTCTTCTGGTGGAAATGTTTCAAATAAAATTGTTTGCGCTTTAGCTAGTAGTCCGCCACCGCATAATCCTTGTAAGATGCGTGAGAAAATTAACATGGGCAGATTGATAGCTAATCCACACAGCACTGATGCTAGAGTAAAGCCGACTAGGGAGAAGATAAAGTAGGTTTTGCGACCAAAGAAGTCACCTAACCAAGCTGTTAGGGGAATGACTATGACGTTGGCGATCGCATATCCTGTTACTACCCAACCAATTTCTGTAATTGTTGCCCCTAAGTTGGCTTGCATATCTGTCAGGGCAACGTTAACAATACTGGTATCAATAACTTCTAGTATTGCCCCTAATGATGCCGTAATTGCGATCGCCCATTTTAGCCATCCTTTGCTGTGGGTTTGATTAGCTGGATTATTTTTTAGTTTCTGCGTTTTTACCATATATATTATTAATTATTTATGATTTGTAGGTTGGGTTAAGCGCAGCGCAACACAACCCAACACAACACAACCCAACACAACCCAACCCAACCCAACCCAACCCAACACAGCACAAATATGAATAAATGTTGGGTTTCACTTCGTTCTACCCAACCTACTTTTCTCTCAATTCCGGTGAATCATAATTGGTAATTGATTTACTAAGCTTTTTGAATTAATTCTGAGGGGGGTGCTGCTAAAATCCCCAATTTTCTATAAACTGGGACTACTAAAAGCTTTAACGCAGGAAGTTGTTGTGAGAAATAAGCTGTTCCTAAAATACAAGCTATCCCCGCAATAACTAATGTTTTAGTTACTCCAATATAATTAGCTAAAGCTCCACCAAATAAATTACCTAAAGGGAGCATACCAAAAAATGCCATTGTGTAGATGCTCATCACTCTACTGCGTTTATCATCTTCAACAATTGTTTGTAATAAAGTGTTGCTAGATGTAAATTGCATAATAAAGCCAAAGCCAACTATCAACATCATTAGCATAGATAAACCCAAGATTCTAGATAAAGAAAATCCAATCAACCCAACTCCCATAATTGCTGGAGAGTAAGCAATAAAATTGCCTAATCCTATGACGCTTTTACGACTGAGTAAATAAACTGCACCTATTAAAGATCCAATTCCTGCTGATGACATTAAAAAGCCGAGTGTTTGTGGACCTCCATGAAGTATCTGATCTGCAAAAATCGGTACTAAAACTGTATATTGCATTCCCATAAAGCTAACCAATGCTAGTAGCATGATAATTGCTTTAATTGGTGGAAAATTGAATGTATATACAAATCCTTCTTTAAAACTTGTCCAAGGATGAGTATGATTAGTTACTATGTTTCTAGGCTTAATCTTCATTGCTAGTAATGCAGCAATCACAGCTATATAACTAAGACCATCAATTAAAAAACAAAAGCCAGAACCTACAGCAGCAATAACTAAACCTGCAATAGCTGGTCCAATTAATCGCGCCCCATTAAACATAGAAGAATTGAGCGCGATCGCACTTGCTAAATCTTCTTTCTTTTCAACTACTTCTGTTATAAAAACCTGACGTGCTGGTGCATCAAATGCGCCTATAGTTCCTTGAAATAAACTTAAAAATATCAGATGCCCGATATCAATAGTTCCTGTTAGCGTCAAAAAGGCTAGAGATAAAGATTGAATCATCGACAATACTTGAGTTACCAACAATACGCGGTGTCTATCCCACCTCTCCACTAACACGCCTGCAATTGGTAGTAAAACCAAACTAGGAATTTGGCTAGTAAAACCAACCACTCCTAACAACCAAGGCGAACTACTTAAATGATAAACCAACCAAATCGTAGCAACTTGTGTCATCCAAGTTCCTATCAAAGAAAGACCTTGCCCTCCAAAAAATAAGCGATAATTTCTTGATCTTAATGCTGGTATATTAGGTATCATTTTCATTCTTGCTACCTCTGGATTTCATCAAATTACGTTAATTTTTAAAAAGAGAAAATTAAAACCGGATTTTCCTGATTAGCGGGCATGAACTACAATTGTCAACCAATCCTTAACTATTAACAGATAAATAGTTTTGTTTTTTTCTATCTATTTGCTTATTTTTGTGTCATCTTTTCTCACCTTTATGGCAAGACAAGTCCTCTTAGGTAATTGTTAATTGTTAATTGTTAATTGACTTACTTAACTTCCACACTAATTTCAGCAGACATACCAGGGTTAATTCTTGCTTCATACCCTTGGATACTTTGAGGATCGAAGACAACTTTAACAGGAATACGTTGTACTACTTTAGTAAAGTTACCAGTAGCATTATCGGCAGGAAGTAAGGCAAACTGAGCGCCTGAAGCTGGTGAAATACTCTCAACACGACCTACAAAAGCGTGATGAGAAAAAGCATCTAATTTAATTTCTACAGGTTGTCCAGGCTTCATGTTTTCCAACTGAGTTTCTTTAAAGTTGGCAACTACCCAGTAATCGTTACTGACAATAGCCATTAAAGGTTGTCCAGGTTGCACTCTTTGCCCAACTTCTACAGATTTACGACCAATACGCCCACCACTAGGTGCAGTAATATTCGTATAAGAAAGTTGCAATTGAGCATCTTTCAGTGCTGCTTGTGATTGAGTAATTGCAGCTAATGCCGCTTGATACTGACTGCGGTTTACTTGAGTTTGTTGACCTTTAGCACTAGCTTGCTGTAAACCTCCTTTGGAAGCTGCAAGTTTGGCTTGGGCGGTAGCTACTCCTTCTCTTGCTTGGGCAACTTTGGCTTGCGCTCTTGCAACCCCAAGCTGGGCTTGAGCTAACCTTGCTTGTGCTTGTTGTATGAGTTGCTGTGCGCCATTCTTTTGAGCTACAGCAACTTGATAGGCTGCTTTAGCTGTATCTAGTTGTTGGCGAGGAATTGCGCCTTGTTTATATAAATTGTTATAGCGGTTGTAATCAGCTTGGGTTCTTTGTAAATTGGCGTTTGCTTGATCTAATTGCGCCTGCGCTGCCGGAATGCCTGCTTGTGCTTCTGTAATTGCTGCTTGCGCTGCCGGAACTCCAGTTTGTGCTTCCACAACTGCTGCTTGGGCGCTAGAAATAGCAGCCTCAGCGCCACCGACATCTCCCTGGGCTTGAGTTGTAGAAGCTGCCGCCGTTTCTGACGCTAAACCAATAGCTGCTTGTGCTGCATTTGCCTGTAGACGAGCCGTTTCTATCGCAGCTTGTGCTTGAGTAACTTTAATTTGATAATCTCTGGGGTCTAACTTAACCAGTAGTTGACCTGGAGTTACTACCTGGTTATCACTGACTGCTACCTCAAAAGCAGTGCCATTAATACGGCTACTCACTTGTAGAATATGACCCGCAACTGTGGCGTTGTCTGTTTCTTGGTGAGTAGAGGCAAACTGCCACCAGTGATAACCATAACTAGCTGCTGCAATCGCACCTACTACACCTAACCCTCCCAAAATGAATTTAATCGGTCGCTTCTTCGGTGGTGCTTCCTCTGGTATCTGCTCGACATCTGGTGCAGTTTCTGGGAGCGTTTTTAACTGCTCATCTTTCACAATCTCAGCTTGCTCTTGAGCCATACTACTAAATTCCTGAGAGTCTGGGGTTAACTCTTGGCGTTCAGTGGTAGTTTGACTTCCATTTAATAATGCACCGTTTGAGCGTTTCATTCTCGTTATCTACCTAAAATCCAAATCAGTGTAATTTTTGAAAAATTCAAGTTTGATAAGAAGGCGTTTATTTAGTATGCGTACTATTACAGTTGGTTACAAAAGCCAAAATGCCTTTCGTGTAAGTAATTATTAAAAAAAACTTAATACTTAGCCTTCCACCTCTAGGGATAATTACCTTTCGCTCAGAGGAAACCTAAGAAAGATTTGCGATCGCGCAATCAACCAAATGTGACAATAATTGGCGTTCCGCAGCCGACATCCCTTGCATAACTTGCTCTCGCATTTGCACAGCAATTGGTGGTAAAACGAATTGTAGTTCTTTTCCTGCGTCAGTTAACCAGATCCGCCAGATCCGGCGATCGCGGCGATCGCGTTCCCGACGAATCACCCCGCGTTCTTCCATCCGATCCAAAACCCCTGTTAAAGTACCTCCCACTTGTTGCAGTTTTTCACCCAAACTAGAGGTAGGCAAACCATCCTCTTGCCACAAACAGCACAGCACCACCCAATGGAAAGGAGTTAAGTCATAAGGCTCAAGTTGCTCTTGAAACTTACGACTCATCAATTGGGAAAGCAGCTTGATCCGGTAGCCGAGTCCGTGAGGAGCTAAGACTTCCTGCCATCCCTGTGGTAATTTTTGCTTTATTAATGGAGAAACCATTTTTAAAATTACTTAGCGCACGTACTATTAATTTAACCCTATTTCTAATTCCTGTCAAGTTTAAGCAAGGTAGGCATTTCTCTGCCAAAGGTAATCACTTATAAATTAAGCAGCTAAGTAAATTAAGGACTTACGCCTTTTAAAGAGAGATCTAGCCCTGCGCGGGTAGGAATCAGAAAATCTATTCAATTTGGTATATTTTTATCTTGAGTTCTTTGCATCTTTAGGTTAGCCCTGTAAATAATCACAGGAAAAAATGTATGAGAGACAATAATTGGTTTCAATTAGCTTTAACCGTGAAAGGCTCAGTTATTCCAGCAATTTATAAACGAGTAATATTTTGTGGAGCCTTTGGATTATTAATTTCAATTTTAGATTATTTTGGCATACCTGTATCTTTTCCCAACTTAGACGGTGTAGTTTCTAGCATTGTATTAGGTTTATTATTGGTTTTTAGAACTAACACCGCTTACGAGCGTTTTTGGGAAGGCCGAAAAATTTGGGGTACTTTAGTTAATAATGTACGGAATTTAGCTCGATTAATTTGGGTAGCAATTGACGAAAAAAGCTTAGAAAATAGAAAAGAGAAAGAAAATAACATGAGGTTGTTAGTAGCATTTGCAATTGCAACTAAGTTACATTTAAGGTCACAGGCAGTAAATAGTGAATTAGAGGATCTTATGCCACCTGCTCGCTATTTCAAATTAAAAACTATGAATAATCCTCCTTTAGAAATTGCCTTTTGGATAGGAGATTATTTTCAAAGCCAGTATCAACGTAATTGTCTTAGTTTATACCAACTAAATGCTTTAAATGATGTGTTGAATAGTATGGTAGATATGTTAGGTGCTAGTGAGCGAATTTTAAAAACACCTATTCCTTTAGCTTATTCTATTCACCTTAAGCAATTATTGTTAATTTATTGTTTACTACTCCCATTTCAATTTGTTGAGTCATTAAGCTGGGCTACAGGAGGAATTGTAGCTTTAATCAGTTTTACTTTATTTGGAATTGAAGAAATTGGAGAAGAAATTGAAAATCCTTTTGGTCACGATCCAAACAATCTGCCTTTAGATGCTATTTGTGCCACAATGCGATGTAACCTTGAAGATTTAATCACACTTAGTCCTAGTGCTAGTTCATTTAAAGATGATAACCACAAGCACTAATTGAAGAAAAAATGCTAACTTTCAACATAACTTGAGGATTAGGTTTAAATAGTAAAGTTATTGCCTAAGCCGATCAAATATTGGTTAACCGCCAACAGCAAAAGATAACACTAGAACTTTTCGGGACAGCAGCTTAATATGTAACTATCCCTAAAACTTAACTACATGAATCAAGTTGCACCTGACGACAATACTGCTTCTTCTATCCAAAAACGTGCAACTGCATTAGATGCACTTAGAGGATTTGCTATCTTAATGATGGTTTTATCCGGCACAATTAGATACAAAATATTACCAGCATGGATGTACCATGCCCAAGAACCACCACCAACTCATGATTTTAACGCTAATTTAGCTGGCTTAACTTGGGTTGATTTAGTTTTCCCCCTATTCTTATTTTCAATGGGCGCAGCTATACCCTTAGCTTTTTCTCGGCGCATCAGCAAAGGATTATCTAATCTTCAATTAATTACTCTAATTCTTAAAAGAGGCTTTCTTTTAGGGTCATTTGCTATACTTCTTCAGCACCTACGACCTCATATTATTAATTCTCAAGATTCAGATATGACTAAGTGGTGGCTTGGCTTGCTAGGATTTTTATTACTCTTTTTAATGTTTGTTCGTTGGCCCTACTCTGGAAAATTAGCTAAGTATACCAAATGGATAACCGTCGCTGCTTGGTTAGCAACAGCTATCCTAGTATTTTCAATAAAATATCCAGATGCAAATAAACCAGGATTTTCCCTTGAGCGCAGTGATATTATTTTAATTGCTCTTACAAATATGGCTGTTTTTGGATCGCTAGTCTGGTTGTTTACCAGAAAGAAGTTGTTGGTACGTTTGGGATTACTAGGTTTATTACTAGCGTTGCGTTTATCTGCTACTAATCCAAGTTGGATTGCCTCTTTTTGGTCGTATTCTCCCGTTCCGTGGATTTTTCAGTTTGATTATCTGAAATATTTATTTATAGTTATTCCTGGCACTATTGCCGGAGATTTGATTTTAGATTGGTTGAGAAGTTCGCAAAATAATTTGGAAGAAAGCTTAGTAAATAAGTGGAAATCCAGAAAATTTTATCTGATTCTTGGTTTAATGTTTAGTATCTGTCTAATATTGCTAATTGGTTTACAATCTAGATTAGTATGGCAAACAACTATGATCAGCGCTATCTTGTGTATATTTGGTTGGTTTTTATTTAAAAATCCCATCAGTCCTACAGAAAAACTACTAAATAATTTTTATAAATGGGGTGTTTACTGGCTGATGCTGGGATTACTCTTTGAACCTTTTGGTGGTGGAATAAAAAAAGATCCATCAACAATGAGCTATTACTTTGTAACAACTGGAATGGCATTCTTAGTTTTAATTATTTTTACAATAGTAGTTAATATTTTCAACAAAGAAAAATATTTACAACTTTTAATAGATAATGGTCAGAATCCCATGATTGCCTATGTTGCATTTGCTAACTTAATTTGGCCAATTTTAAATCTAACTGGATTGGAGAACGTAATTATAAATTATACAAACTCGCCGTTGATGGGTTTTATTAAAGGATTGATTTCTACTTTGTTGATCGCATATATTGTTAGTTTCTTTACTAAGAAGAAGTTATTGTGGCGGACGTAAGCATTACTGAATCAGTTAGGGAATAGATATCTACGCTACAGGGTGATTTAAAAATGCACTTGCTCAACCTAGTTAAACTTAATTATCAAAAGTACCAACAATTTATTGTTTTATTTATTTTGGTAGTTTTATTGGTATTTATAACACAAGTTTTTATACCTTATTTAACTGCGCCAAAAATTCCTTTGTTGGGATTTCATGGCATCATTAATTCTAAAAACCCAGAAGATCATGTATTTCAAGATCAAAAGATTGAAGTGATGAATTATCCTAAAGAAAACTTTGAAAAGTTTTTGGATTATTTAGCTGGCAATAAATTTTGGTCTATCTCTACTCAAGAGCTTTATGATTACTTTTTAATTAAAAGCAAAAAAATTCCTGTGGAGCATTTAGGCGAGAAGCCGATTATGCTTTCTTTTGATGATGGGTATAAAACAATTCATACCAACTTACTCCCGATTTTAGAGAAAATAGAAAAACAATATCAGAAAAAACTTAAATTAGTTTTATTTGTTAATCCTGGAACCATTGCAGATTATGAAAGCAATGCCTCAATACATCTGACTTGTAAAGATTTAAGAGAAGGTCTAAAGAAGGGATTTTATGATATACAATCTCATGGTTATGCTCACAAAAATCTTACTAAAATAACAACTAAAGATTTAGTTAATGAACTATCTCAAGCACAAATTAAAATCAGAAAGTGTATATCAGGGGTAGTTCCCGAAAATCAAGTAGCTAATCATGTAGCTTATCCTTATGGGGCATATAACCAAGAAGTAGAAAATTATGCTAGTAAGTATTATAAATCAGGATATTTATATAATAGCCAAGTATTGAGATTAGGCTGGCACAAGAACTATTACGAGATTCCGAGATTAACAATTAATCGCCAAAAATCCCCTAGTCAATTGATGAAAATAGCAGAAAAAGCTTTAACGCTAAGTAATCAAGATAAAAATTTATTTTAAGGGATTGTAAGTATTTTTAGATAAGTAGAAGCACTTAATTATTTGTAGGATGAGTAGAGCGTAAGCGTTACCCATCAAAGCCTTGGTGATGTTGGGTTATGCGCTACGCGCAGGCTATGCCAACGTTCCTCAACCCAACCTCCACTATAAGATAGCTTAATTGGCGTTGCTCTACTTACTTGAATTGTCGCGATCGCTATTTTTAATACACTACTAAACTATCCCACGACAAAACATCACACCTACTCGTGAATAGTTCCATCCGGCATAATTGCGCCCCTAAGAGTTGCCTGATGCCAATCTGTTGCTTCCAAATAGGCTCCCCGCAGACTAGCACCAGTTAAGTCTGCACCTCGCATTGCTGCCACATTCAAATTCGCCCCCCACAGAAAAGCACCCCGCAAACTTGCTGCATTCAAATTAGCACCATGCAGGTTTGCCATATTCAGATTTGCGCCAGTCAAATCTGCTGCACTCATATCAGTGCCGCTTAGATCTGCTTTACTTAAATTTGCTTCACAAAAGTCTGCTTTTGTCAAGGAACATCCATGCAAATTAGCTGCGTGTAAATTTGAGCGAGCTAAAAGCGCAACTCTTAATTGAGCAAACGTGAGGTTTGTTGCTGTCAAATTAGCACCACTCAAGTTTGCACCACTAAGCTTTGCAGCAGAAAGATTAACCCCATCTAAGTCAACTCCATTCAAATCCACCCCATTCAAATAAGCTTCACTCAGTTGCACTCCATTGAGTATGGCTCCGCGCAACAAAGCACCACTCAATCTAGCACCACTCAAGTTTGCCCAACTGAGGTTAGCATTTACTAAATTAGCTGAACGCAAGTTAATTCCGCGTAAGTCTGCGCCGCATAAATTAACACCGCACAAGTTAGCTAAACCCAGATTTACCCCTTTAAGGATAGCACCACTGAGTTTTGTGCCTACTAGCAAAGACTTAACCAAGTAAGCTCCCTTCAAGTTAGCCTTGGTTAAGTCTGCCTCTGTCAGTCTTGCCTCGTTTACCTTCGCAAAGCTCAAATCTGCTCTGTATAAGGATGCTCCACTCAGATTAGCTCCTTTAAGATTGGCACGGCTGAGATTGGCAGTTGCCAAATATGCCCTAGATAAATTAATGCCTACTAAATTAGCTTTTTCGAGATCAGCCCCGATTAAGTTGACCTCACTAAATTCTCTTTCCCCGGCGGCATAACGCCTCAGCAGTTCATCAGCGTCCATCTAACTACCCCCGCTCGGCTCCAGTAATTTTGTTTGTATAATTCTATATTTCCCAAATTTATCTCAGAAAGTGCCTTGACTGTTATTAAGTTTTTCAGATTTAAACTTCAACAATCTTAATCAAAACTTGAGTTGATCATCCCAACTGTAAAAGTACTATGCTAACGCGCATCTAAATTGTACATTTGATAATTGATATAAAAGTTATCAAACCCTATAACCCTCTCTCCTCCCTCCTCTCTCCTCCCTCTCTAAAATATAAAATCAAAGAAACACAACAGCTTATCAATCAGGATAAACAATTATCAATGACCGATGACCGATGACCGATGACCAGCCTTTATTATAAGTTTATTTCCACCCAACAACTTAATTGTAAGTGTGTGTTTCTCCTTGAGGCAGAATTGCTCCACCTAACTCAGCGTCGCGCAGATTAACATGATTCAAATTAGCATCAATTAGAACGGCTTCGGTTAAAATCGCTCCAATTAAATTTGACCAGCAAAGATTTGCCCTTGTCAATTTTGCCCTAGAGAGATCAGCACCCCGCAAAGTTGTCCAAGTCACCTGTGCTGCTCTCAAGTTAGCTCCTCTGAGAATAGCTTTAGTCAGATTTGTGCCACTGATTTTGGCGCGGCTCAACTCGGCTTGAGCTAAGTTAGCACCAGTGGCGTTGGCTCCATTCAAAATAGCATTAGTGAGGTTTGCTCCCTCCAAATTAGCTCCGCTCAAAATGGCATTGGATAGGTTTGCTCTCTCCAAATTAGCTCCCATCAAAATGGCATTAGTGAGGTTTGCTCGACATAAGACACAATCAGTTAGTTTAGCTTGGCTTAAGTCAGCATCCCGCAAAACAATTTCATTTAATAAGGCTCGACTTAAGTTAGCTCGACTTAGGTTAGCTAGGCTGAGATTGGCAGCCCGTAAGCTGGCATCGGTTAAATTAGCTTCGCTCAAGTTAGCATTTTGTAAATTCGCAGAAATTAAGTTAGCTTCACTTAAGTTAGCTGTAAGGGTGGCTTTAGTGAGATTTGCTTCCCGTAAGTTAATACCTTTTAATAATGCTCCAGTGAAATTGCTACCACTGAGGTCGGCTGATCTAAAGTTGACTTCACTGAGGTCAACTTTTTGGAAATCAGCCCCAATTAAGGAAATTTCTCTAAAATCTCTTTCACCAGCAGCATATCTCTGAAGTAGTTCATCCGCATTCATCATTACTTGCCCTTACGCTGATTTGATCATTACACAATTAATACTCTGCTCTTGAAGTGGTGTGGAATTCTAGTGGAATTATCGTCGATTAACCTTATTTCCGTTTGACATTCTCCTCGGCGTGAACGCGCGAGGATTCTCAAGATCACTCTTAAGGCTTCCTCTTTCTACGAGTTGATTTACTTGGCTGAGTTTCCCCTGCCAAGCATTGATCATTCTCTCCAGAGGCGTTAATTCCTGCTTGCCCAGCAGTATTTACTAATTGCTTTAGGGCTGATTTAAGAATATTAATTGCTGCGTTTTCATCTCTGTCAGCCGCGTACTTGCAGTGAGGACAGGCATGAGTTCTGGTACTTAAAGTTTTAACGACTTTTTCACCACAGTTAGAACAATTTTGACTGGTGAATTTAGGTTCCACAGCAACAACTGGGACACCATGAACCTTACCAAAATACTCCAACCATTCCCTGAACCTGTACCAAGCAGCATCACTAATTGATTTGGCTAAATGATGGTTTTTAACCATATTACGCACTTTTAGGTTTTCAACCGCTACCAAGTCGTTAGACTGTACGACGCGCTGGGCTAGTTTGCATACCCAATCGTTACGTCTGCGTGAAACCGATAAGTGCGCTCTACCTAGACGATTCCTTGCTTTAATCCTGTTCTTGCTACCTTTTTTGGTGCGAGACAACCTACGTTGTAGCTTTTTAAGCTTTTTCTCATCTCTTCTCAGAAACCGAGGATTATCAATCTTTTCGCCAGAAGAATCGGTGTAGAAATGGGTTAGACCTACATCTAAACCTGTTTGTCTACCTGTTAATTCCTTGTTTTCCTCCCTGGTATGATCAATTAAAAATTGTGCATAATAACCGTCGTGTCTCCTAACAACCCTCACTCTTTTGATCTGAGTTAGTTGGTAAAAATGTAGGTCACGACTTCCCCAAAGTTTAAAAGTAGCAGCCTTAAATCCATCAGTGAATGTTAGATAACGCCTATCTTCTGATAACTTATACCCAGACGTTTTATATTCAACTGATGCTCTGACTTGTTCCTTTTTAAACTGTGGATAACCTTTCTTACCCGATGTCTTGGCTTTGCAGTTGCGATAAAACCTCTCTATTGATGCCCAAGCTCTTTCTGCATGAGCTTGCCTAGCCATTGAATTTAACTGGCTTGCCCAAGGAAACTCAGGGTTGTCAGCTAATACTTTGCAGTAGGCATAAGCATCGTTACGGCTTTTGATTCCACCATCCATCCACGCTTTGATGATGCTATTACGAACAAAACGACCAGTACGGATAGCCTGGTCAAGCCGTCTGTACTGGTCGTTTACTCCTTCTAGCTTCATTTCGTAGATGAGCATGGTTTATCGTTTGGGTTTGCGATAAATTCATAATAGCATGGATTTAAAAAAAGCCGTCCTGCGCTGCGCGGTCATGACGGGGCTTTTACCCAGAATTTCCGGTAAACAGCAATGCAAAGACTCAGGCATTTTGAGACAATCTAAAAACAAGTGTCCGTAGATAGATGCGGGGTAATCCCGTCTCTAATTAATCAACAGTTGAACAACGGACAAATTATATCCACAGTTTGCACAGGAAGATTACAGAATGCCAGACAACTTGAGAAGCCAAGAAGTTACCCAAGGCGTACAGCGATCGCCTAATAGAGCTATGTTACGTGCTGTTGGTTTTGGCGATCAAGATTTCACTAAACCCATTGTAGGTGTAGCTAATGGCTTCAGCACTATTACCCCTTGCAATATGGGGTTAAACGAGTTGGCGACTCGTGCTGAAGCTGGATTGCGCTCCTCTGGTGCTATGCCGCAAATGTTTGGCACGATTACCATCAGTGATGGTATCTCAATGGGAACTGAGGGGATGAAATATTCCCTGGTATCGCGAGAAGTAATTGCTGACTCCATTGAAACTGTCTGTAATGGGCAGAGTATGGATGGGGTTTTAGCTGTTGGTGGTTGTGACAAAAATATGCCAGGAGCGATGATTGCGATCGCCCGCATAAATATTCCGGCTATTTTTGTCTACGGTGGCACTATTAAACCTGGTCATCACAATGGGCGGGATCTCACCGTTGTTAGCGCCTTTGAAGCCGTAGGGCAATATAGCGCAGGTAAAATTGACGCGGCTGAGTTGATGGAAGTAGAACGCAAAGCTTGCCCTGGTGCTGGTTCCTGTGGGGGAATGTATACAGCTAATACGATGTCTTCGGCTTTTGAAGCGATGGGCATGAGCTTACCTTATTCTTCCACAATGGCAGCAGAAGATGCAGAAAAAGCTGAAAGTGCTGAAAAATCCGCATTTGTGCTAGTAGACGCAATTCGTAACCAGTTATTACCTAGCCAAATCATTACCCGCAAAGCCTTTGAAAATGCCATATCTGTGATTATGGCAGTGGGTGGATCGACAAATTCTGTATTGCACCTGTTAGCGATCGCACATACTATCGGTGTTGAGTTATCAATTGATGATTTTGAAACAATTCGCGGTCGTGTACCCGTACTTTGTGACTTAAAGCCCTCTGGTAAGTATGTAGCCACAGACCTACATAAAGCTGGTGGTATTCCTCAAGTTATGAAGATGCTATTAGATCATGACTTATTACATGGGGATGCTATCACAATTACCGGAAAAACAATTGCGGAAGTGTTAGCAGATGTGCCATCTGAACCCCGCGCTGATCAAGATGTCATCCGTCCTTGGAATAATCCCATGTATCAACAAGGACACTTAGCTATCCTGAAAGGCAATTTAGCGACCGAAGGCGCTGTTGCTAAAATTACCGGAATCAAAAAGCCACAAATTACTGGTCCTGCGCGGGTATTTGAATCTGAGGAAGCAAGTCTCGCAGCAATTTTAGCTAATCAAATTCAAGCTGGAGATATCATTGTCATTCGTTACGAAGGTCCCAAAGGAGGTCCTGGAATGCGAGAAATGCTTGCTCCCACTTCTGCTATTATCGGTGCTGGGTTAGGTGATTCTGTGGGATTAATTACCGATGGACGCTTTTCTGGTGGTACTTATGGGATGGTTGTAGGTCACGTTGCACCAGAAGCAGCAGTTGGGGGTGCGATCGCACTTGTACAAGAAGGCGATACCATCACAATTGACGCTCCCGCCCGCTTATTACAATTGCACATATCCGATGAAGAATTAGCACGTCGTCGTGATCAGTGGCAACCACCTCAGCCACGTTATACCAAAGGTGTACTTGCTAAGTATGCCAAATTAGTATCTTCTAGCAGCGTTGGTGCTGTCACAGACTTGGGTTTGTGAAATTAATTTATATAGCCCCAAAATAGAATTTTGGGGCTATATAAAAACACAACTTCTCAATAACTGGATTTTAAATGAGGCGTTTGCACTATGCGATCGCTACGGGAAGACAATACGTTGATGTTAATCCCAATTAATCAGCTTATATGTAGTGGGAGCATCTTGCTCCCGTTTTCAATTTGATTAAACATACTTAATTTTAAATTCTCAAGATGCTACTATATCACAGTTTTTCCAATCACGAGGAAAAATAGTGTTAGTTAATTCAGCACCTTGAAAAATTGCTCCCTTAATATTTGCTTGGCTTAAGTCAACATCAGTTAAGTCGGCTTTAGTTAAATTAACCCAAACCATATTTGTCTTATCAAGATATGCTCTCGATAAGTTTGCACCTGTTAAATCTGCTGCTTTGAGGTTAACTAATCGCAAATGCGCTTCTCTAAAATCAGCAGCTACCAAATTAGCGCCTTCTAGGTTAGCGCCACCAAGTCTTGCTTGCTTAAAACTAACTCCTTGCAGATCAAATCCACTCAAATCTACATCCCTTAAAAAAGCTCTGCTAAAGTTAGCGCCATAGAATGATCCTCCATACAACTTAGCGCCACTAAGTCTTGCTTCAAAAAGATTACACCAATTAAAGTTAACGCCTTCAGGGGGCGACCAAGCCGCTAGAGCGGCTGGTCTATAAGGTTTATAGCTCTCAAGCCTCGTTGATAAAATGACTTTTTATTTGCAATAAGACTGAGCATTTCCTCTACCCATAACTGGCAAGACTCGAAAGCAACCAGCCAACTTTCTCCATACAAGCCTATCCAAAAGTTGCTATGCCTTCTTCTGGTTCTACCTGTTTCAGTAGGACGACAAACATATTGGTGTTGCCCTTGTAGTTGAGTTCTCTTTCCTTGCAACCATGCAGAAGTCATTGCCAAAGCTATTAAAAGTATTAATTTGATTAATCGATCAGGAGAGGTTTTGGAATCTTCAAGATTATATCCTCCTGTTTTACAATCCTTAAACATAGCTTCTATACCATAACGTTGTTTGTAGATCTGAACAGCACTTTTTAAATTAGGGAGGTTAGTTAACAAATACCAGGGTTCTTTCTCTTGCTTACCTCTATATTTCCTTTTCCAATAAGCAGCCAAATTGAAGCGGTTAAAACCTTTTTTTTGAGTTAAACTAATATGGGGATAAAAAAGCCGAATGCCTGGTTGAAGTGGAATATTACCTAAAGGTTGAAAATTTTGTCTTTTCTCCCGAAAAGTTGTATTGCATTTTTGACGAAGTACAAAGCTTACGTGCTGGCGGTGTAACCACTGTGCAAGTTCTATGCTATGGAACTCTCTGTCTCCCACAATCACTAATTTATATTTATTTAATAGCCGAATTACTGGGCGCAATACTTGTTTTTGTTCTGCTAGATTGCAGGCACCCTTTTTATCTAACAATGTCCAGAATATGGGAAAAGCTCTTTTTTGATAAATGGCGCTAACCATCAAGACATTATTTTCTCGCCATTGAGTTCTATCAATAGCAATAATTAGCTGAGATCCAGCTTTAATTTGATGATCAAGAATCTCTCTAATTAAGGGAAACCATATAGCCAGCACGCTTAGTGAACCCAGAGATAAAAAACGTTGAATATGGCGGCGGCGACTGTTTTCTAAAATGGGTAAGGGTAGAGTCGCTGCTAATCTTTCTATGCGTACTTGCTTCTGGGATTGTAATAACCACACTAGCATTTTTAGGGTGATTAATTGTGCTGGTTTGAGGTATCTTTCCAGGTATTTTTGATAAAATGATGGCAACATTATTGTTTTGGTCTTGTGTTGATAGCGAGACCGTTCCTTTTTAACATAACTTAATACTTTTTTCTCTATCTAGAGTCTGTTGTCAATAAACCGCCGATTTTCTGCTTGGCGCTAAAGCGCAAAAACCTTTGCACATAAAGCTTTGGGGGCGCTTGTCGCCCCCTGAAGTTAACGCCACTAAGATTAGCTTCACGCAAATTAACTCTTTGTAGAAAAGCACTACTAAGATTAGCTTCTCGCAAGTTAGCATTTCGCAGGTTAGCATATTGGAGATTAGCACCACTCAGTCTCGCTCTTGGTAATTTGCATTTCAACATTAAAGCCCCGGATAAATTAGCTTTAGTTAAATCTGCATCTAGCAATTTGCTATCGCTCATTTTGACAAAATTCATGTTAGCCCAGTTGAGTTGAGCGCAACTGAGATCTGATTTAGTCAGAATAGCTTTAGAAAAATTAACACCCATCAAGTTAGCTGATCGAAGGTTTATCCCAATCAGACTTACGCCACTAAGATCTGCACCATTCAAGTCAACGCCAGAAAAGTCTCTGTGACCTTCTTCATAAAGCTTAATCAGTTCGCTTGCATTCATTACGCTAGGACTTCCTTAACTAAAGGTTTTATCAATGCCAGTAGTATTTAAGATTTACTTTAGTTTTCCTCTAAGCTTGAAAGAAAAGTATGATCAGATACAAAACTTATAATATTAATCTTTTCTGCGTCGGTTGACATTAAGTAATATTTGTATAGGGAAATATACTCAAAAAATAGTGAATTAATTGGTTAATTTTATGTCTGATCCGATTCAAAGAGCGATCGCATATAACGCCGATCAATGGCTGCAAACTCATCCCGCCGTCTTAAAGCTAGTTCAGATGCTTGTTTGGGGGAGTAATCATCCAGTGTGGAGCTTTGTTATTTTTATAGTGGTAGTTGCGATCGCGCTCAACTTAATCAAACTTATTGGTCAATTAATTGAAGTAGCCAGCCGTTCCCTATTACTTGCTCCATTTAAATTAATCTTTGTATTTCTTAAAGCTATTTTCAAATCATTAGGTAAGGTTAGTAATTTACTATTGAGAAAAGAAGCAAATACTAATAGTACTGAAACCTTAGCTTTACCAGCAGCTACAACTCCTCAATCCATTGAACAAGATAAACAACAAAGGTTAATAGAAATTACTAGCAGGCTAGAAGTAATCAGACAAGAGCAAAACGAACTTTTGCAAGAAGTAGCCTTCCTGATTGCATCAGAAAAGCAGGAGGAATTAATTACAAAATCTGAACTATAATTTGCTGTGTACCAACAAATTCTGTTTCAAACTTTAGTTCTGTATCTTCTAAAAGTATCTCAATTACTTCGCGTAAATTATCTTGTAATTCGTCTAAGGTTTCGCCTTGAGAATGCGCCCCTAGAAAGCCAGGGATATAGCCAACATAAAGATAAGCTGTTGTGTATTTAAATTGTATGTTTTAGAGGGAGAGGAGGGAGGAGAGAGGAGGGAGGGAACAGGGTTTGATAACTTTTGTCTCAATTAAAAATGTAAGATTTAAATGCGCCTTAGCTTAGCAATTTTCAGAAAGAGTGAGGTAGAAAGTAGTGCGAGCATCTTGCTCGCTAGAAATATATAGCGAGCAAGATGCTCGCACTCCTGTACCTCCTAAAGCCTGAAAACTGCTATACCTATTGCATAGGTCGCTAAATTTTGTATTCCCTCCACAATATTAGAAATTTATGGCAAATTTTCCCCTATCCATTCCAAAATTCCTACCAATACATTAGCTAAATTCTCTAAATCATCAGGTATTTTAAAAAGGTTAATATCTTGAATTATCTGTTTTTCGTTACGATCTAACTGACCAAATCGCCAAACATCACCAATAGTTACAGCCCCAAACAACACATTTTTTTCTTCCACCTGAGATAGAGCAATTAATTCAACCGCTAACTGAGTAAACCCTCTAGTCAAATCATCATTTTTAGCTTCAATTACTAACAAACTGTTGTGAGAGCGTAATAAATAATCAAGATTTCCCTTAAGCCAGTTATTAACATTTAATGGATACTCAATTCGGAGTTGGCATTTGCAATATCGAATTACTTCTAATAATACTGGAGATACTAGCGTTTCTCTTCTAGCAGTTTCATTGCTGAGACTAATAAAAGGCAATATATCTCTAATTTTTTGCTTAAGTTCGGGAAGATTTTCTAGCTGTCTAGAAGTTTTAGGTAAATCAAGCTCTGTTTTGACTAGTGAGTAGCCCAACTCAGCTAAAATATCGTCTGCCTCATAGGGTAATTCAAAGTAGGAACGAAATGTGTAAGACTGACCTTCTTGTAATATTTTTATTTTAGACATAAACTATTGTTAATTACCTCAGAATATTTTTATACTTTTCTAGATTTTTGTATCAATACCTAATCTATCCAAAAGCATCTCAATTACTTCGCGTAAATTATCTTGTAATTCGTCTAAAGTTTCGCCTTGAGAATGCGCCCCTGGAAAGCCAGGGACATAACCAACATAGAGATTAGTGTCAAAGTCTTTTTCAACAATTGCGGTAAAAGTTTTTAAGTTAAACATAGAGATTAGTTTTTTCTGCAATCAAACCCCAAGCTGAAATTATAGCAAACTGGTTGAAGTACCCTCTGTTTTTGCAAATTATTTTTTTATCTACTTTATTAATATGTAAATTTGTCAAGGTACAATAGGAGATATAAATTTTAATTAAAAGTTAATCCTGAAATGGAAAAACTCCTAAAACTGCATATTGAAAAACTGCCAGAAGAATTTTATTTAGCAACATCAGATGAACTTCCAGGGTTAGTTGCTCAAGGCAAAACACTTGCTGAAACTTTGGAAATTGCCCGTGATGTAGCGCAAAAGTTACTAGCAGCAAGGGCTGAACGTAACCAACCTAATTACTTACAGCAAGTAGCAGATAAATTTGACTATCCATTAGTTGTAAATAAATAATCAAGTAATGGGTCGTTTAGCTGGATTTCGTGATCGAAAAATTGTTAAAATCCTTAAAACCTTGGGATTTATTTTTGACCGTCAAGCTGCTGGGAGCCATGAAATTTGGTTGAATCCTGAAACAGATTGCTATACTACTATTCCCAATCATACTGGTGATATGCCTTTATGAACATTAAGGGCAATTCTTAAACAAGCAGATATTGAACCAGAAGAATTTATTAACCGCTCTCGTTAGCTATTTCGCCGTACATAGGCGTAACTTGCACGTAGAGAATAACCCAAAAAAGTATTGGTGATGTTGGGTTTCGTACCTCAACCCAACCTACATAAAATTTTGATTTAGCCTGCGAAGGCAGGCTTTGTTCGTATGGTTCCACACCCTGAAGGGTAATGGTCATTATAGAAAATTATTAAGATTTATTACAAAGTTTTCTAAAAAGTCAGAGCTTTGCGTAAAACGGGGCAAACTTTACTGAGTAATAAATAGATAATCTTAATAAAAAAGTCGTAATTAACATAATTACGACTTAAATAATTTTCAATTTCTTATCTAAGAGCTAATCAATAAATTAGAACTTAAACACCAAAATCTCGATCCCCCCTAGCCCCCCTTAATAAGGGGGGAACATAAAAAAGTCCCCCTTATTAAGGGGGATTTAGGGGGATCTAGAAGTAATTCCCCCAATCAAATCTTAGTAATCGAAGTCGCCGCCCATACCAGCGCCAGCACCAGCAGGAGCGCCATCTTTAGGCTCAGGCTTGTCAACGACGATACACTCGGTAGTCAGCACCATGCCAGCGATAGAAGCAGCATTTTGTAGTGCAGAACGAGTTACCTTAGCAGGGTCAACAATACCAGCTTCAAACATATCAACGAATTCGTTGGTAGCAGCGTTGAAGCCAACATTGAAGTCTTTTTCCTTGACTCTTTCAGCAATAACTGCACCGTTTTGACCAGCGTTTTCAGCAATTCTCTTCAGAGGAGCAGCTAAAGCGCGGGAAACAATCAAAGCACCTGTTAATTCTTCATTCTTCAGGTTTCCGTTTGCCCAAGTTTCTAGCTGAGGTGTCAGGTGAGCTAGGGTTGTACCACCACCAGGAACAATACCTTCTTCAACAGCAGCCTTAGTTGCGTTGATAGCGTCTTCTAAACGCAGTTTCTTGTCCTTCATTTCGGTTTCGGTAGCAGCACCAACTTTAATTACTGCTACGCCACCAGCCAATTTAGCCAAGCGTTCTTGAAGTTTTTCTTTGTCATAAGAAGAATCACTTTCTTCCATCTGACGACGGATTTGTTCACAACGAGATTTAACAGCTTGGTCGTTACCTTCAGCAACAATGGTGGTGTTGTCTTTGGTGATGGTGATGCGACGAGCTTTACCTAGCATATCTAGCTTGGCGCTGTCAAGCTTCAAGCCTGCATCTTCGGTGATTAGTTGACCACCAGTGAGGATAGCGATATCTTCCAGCATAGCCTTACGGCGATCGCCAAACCCAGGAGCTTTAACCGCAGCTACATTGAGTACACCGCGTAGACGGTTAACTACTAAAGTTGCTAAAGCTTCTTTTTCAATATCTTCAGCTAAAATTACCAAAGGACGACCAGCACGAGCAACTTGCTCTAATACTGGAACTAAATCTTGTACTAAGGCAATCTTCTTATCGGTAATAAGAATGAAAGGCTCGTCGAAAACAGCTTCCATCCGCTCCATGTCTGTAGCGAAGTAAGGAGAGATGTAACCTTTATCGAAGCGCATCCCTTCGGTAATTTCTAATTCGGTGGTCATGGATTTTCCTTCTTCCAAGGAAATCACACCTTCTTTACCCACCTTGTCCATAGCTTGGGCAATCATCTGACCGACTTCATCGTCGTTACCAGCAGAGATAGCACCAACTTGGGCAATAGACTTGGAATCTTCAACAGAACGAGCGTGTGCTTTGATTTGGTCTACTAAGTATTGGGTAGCCTTATCAATACCACGCTTAAGTGCGATC
This sequence comes from uncultured cyanobacterium, assembly GCA_963711165.1. Classification (GTDB taxonomy): domain Bacteria; phylum Cyanobacteriota; class Cyanobacteriia; order Cyanobacteriales; family PCC-9333; genus Crinalium. The sequence continues at coordinate 36,996 of CAVQDG010000043.1, forward strand.
GCATTAGCACCAGCAGCAACGTTCCGCAGTCCTTCTTTTACCATCGCATGAGCGAGAACGGTTGCAGTTGTTGTACCGTCACCAGCAGCGTCGTTTGTTTTAGAAGCGGCTTGACGAATCAGAGCAACGCCAGTGTTTTCAACGTGATCTTCTAGTTCAATTTCTTTCGCGATGGTGACACCATCATTGACGATTTGAGGAGCGCCGAACTTCTTCTCTAGAACAACGTTACGACCTTTAGGTCCTAATGTAACGGCGACAGCTTCAGCTAGAATATCCATACCCTTTTCAAGGGCGCGACGGGCGTTTTCGTTGTAAATTATGCGTTTAGCCATATTGCCTCTACAGTTTTGAGCTTTGAATTAGTATTAAGAATTGAGTATTTAAGTGTGAGCCAGCCTTCTTTAACTGGCTAACTCATAAGTCAGAACTCAAAATTTTATGAAACGACCGCGAGAATGTCTTTTTCAGATAGCAGAACATACTCTTCGGTGCCAAGCTTGATGTCGGTGCCAGCATACTTGGAGTAAAGAACTTTATCACCAACATTTACTTCCAATTCTTGGCGAGAACCGTCATCGTTGCGCTTGCCAGGACCAGTAGCAACAATTTCACCAACTTGAGGTTTTTCTTTAGCGTTGTCTGGTAGAAGGATGCCACCAGCCGTCTTTTCCTCTGCGGCGCTTACTTTTACAAATACGCGATCGGCTAATGGTTTAACTGTAGATACACTTAGAGATACTGCTGCCATAAAAAATTCTCCACGTTGATGCTTTAATGAATTAGCACTCTCAACTCCTGAGTGCTAATTTAGCGTTTAAAGGGGTGCGATCGCAAGAAAGTATGCTGTACGGGTTCCCGAACTTAATCATTAGGGTAGATGCGCTCAATGCCATAGGTAATAAAGCCTTGGCGCTAAAAAAAATTAGACTTATATTTATTTACAGCAATAATGATTGACAACAAAGTAGAGCAATGTAGCTCAGATATTCTAAAAAACAGTAATAATCCCGAAAAAGATCAGCTTTTAGCTTGTGTCCAAACACTAGGACTTAATCAGATTCAGCGCCACGTTTTTATCTGTGCCGATCAAACACTGCCTCAATGCTGCTCAAAGGAAGTTAGTTTAGAAGCTTGGAATTACTTAAAAAAGCGTCTTAAAGAGTTAAAACTTGACAAACCGACAGCAAATCGCCCCAACTGCATTTTCCGCACCAAAGCCAACTGTCTAAGAGTTTGCGTCGCAGGTCCCATTATGGTAGTTTATCCAGATGGAGTTTGGTATCACTCCGCCACCCCGCCAGTAATCGAGCGAATTATCCAAGAACATTTAATCGGCAATACAGTTGTTCAAGAATACGCATTCTTAGTTCAGGCTCTGCCAGAACCTACACAAATTCCTCAATAGACCCGGGACATAAAATTAAAGGTGCATTACCTATAACCATTGTAGAGACGCGAAATTATGCACTACACGAACGCGTCTCTACCTCTGCGTCCTTAAGTTGCAGTATGTATCATAAATGATTTTTGGAAAACCTTATAGAGTAACATAGTACATACATTAAATTCTTCCGTATCATTACTAGATTTTTCTGGATGGTCAACAGGTACGACGCTATAATTTTTCCATCAAGGTTATATATTACCTGTTAGACCTGTAAAAGCAGTGGATATAGTAGCTCAAAGATCTGATATAGATCTTGCGGATAATACTGATTAACAAAATTGACTAACTTTATTAATGCAGGCGTAGCCAGTATTACAACATGAAAGACAATGGTGTAAAAGATCACAAACGACTGCTGCTAATTGATGATGACCCTAACCTAATCTTGTTAGTTCAGGACTACCTTGTATTTAAAGGGTATGAAGTGATCACAGCAGAAAATGGTCGGGAAGCTTTGGAAGTTTTAGACAAAGAAATTCCCGACATGATTATTTGTGATGTAATGATGCCAGAGATGGACGGATATGCTCTAGTCGAGCATATTAGACAAGATGCCCGCACAAGCTGGATTCCAGTGCTATTTCTTTCTGCTAAGGGTCAAAGCCAAGATCGAGTCAAAGGTCTTAGCACTGGCGCAGATGTGTACATGGTGAAGCCGTTTGAGCCAGACGAACTGGTGGCGCAAGTAGAATCATCGCTCAAACAAGCTAACCGCTTAATGCAGCACCCTAACAAAGGATCAGAAGTAAACCCTAAAATTCAGGTTCCTGCGTCTGTTGAATTAACTCCTACAGAACTAAAAGTAGTTCAGTTGGTGGCGCGAGGCTTGGCAAATAAAGACATCGCAGATTTGATGAATGTTAGCCAGCGAACTATTGAAAGTCACGTATCGAATATGTTAGGAAAAACAGGTTTACATAATCGTACAGAACTAGCTCGCTGGGCGATTGAAACTAACATGGCTTAAATCTGTTCAATATTTTATATTTTGATTTTGGATAATTAATCTAAAATCTCAAATCCTGGTATTCCCAATTTTTACCAAGCATCTTCTTCGATATTTGATTGGCTCCAAATTTCTAATTTTAGTTCTTCTAGGTAGAGTAAGGAACTTTGGATTTGATTTGTTGTGCCTAGTAGTTCTAGGTCAAACCAGCCATCGTCCCTGGCATTTGCTCCTAGTAATGCTCCTGCGATATTAACGGTTACGCCGTGTTCAGAAACTAGACGCGAGATTACTGGTTCTTCTTGAAAGTTTTTGGGAATGCGAATTTTGATGCGGATTTTGGTTGGTCTATTGTCTACAGCATTTGTCATATTTTATTCCTTGTTAATTTCAAAACAGTTGATAAAAGCAAGTACTAATTACCAGCAATATGCTTGATTTTTATGCTCAGACAAGACTTCTAGATCTAAGTCATTGAGATAAATTTGGGCGCTGCTAATTTGTTGGGCAGTGCCGCTAATTTCTAGGTCGAACCAACCATCATCTCTGCCATTTGCTCCTAATATAGCAGCAGCAATATTGACTGTTAAACCATGTTGAGAAATCAAGCGCGAAATTACTGGTTCCTGACGGTAATGTTTGGGAATACGAACTCGAAGGCGAGTTTTAGTTCTTGTATTGTTTTGCTTAAAGTTAGCAGTTGTTGCTTTTTGGCTAAGATCAGAAGTTTCTAATTGAGGATCTGAGATATTGTTACTGTTTTGAGGTTTCATGTTAGTTTCCTAGCGGTATTTCACAAAGGCGTAAGTCCTGGTTTGTTATCAGTTAACAGTTAACAGTTAATAGTAAACAGTGAGTGTCTTTATCCTTGGGTTTAAGACCCCAACTTTATTTTAAATCTTTGTGGAGCGCGATGGTTGGGCGGGTTTGAATCCCCCACCATACGCATGATTACTGTTTACTGTTTACTGTTTACTGTTTACTGTTTACTGTTTACTGTTTACTGTTTACTGTTTACTGTTTACTGTTTACTGTTTACTGTTTACTGTTTACTGTTTACTGTTTACTGTTTACTGTTTACTGTTTACTGTTTACTGTTTACTGTTTACTGTTTCAATCAACTTCTTTAATCTTGGTTTTATTCTCTAAAATTTCTTTTAGTACGAGGGTAATAAATGCCAAACCCGCAAGTAAAACTGCTGCGGAGAAAGAAGCCTGAGTTTGGTATTGCTTGTAAGCTTCTTCAACAAAAAGTGGCAGAGTTTGAGTTTTACCAGTGATATTGCCAGACACAACTGAAACTGCACCAAACTCGCCCATGACTCTAGCATTGGTCAAAATTACACCGTATAGCAAACCCCAACTAATATTAGGCAGGGTGACGCGCCAGAATATTTGCCAATCGTTAGCGCCTAATGTTTTAGCTGCTTCTTCTTGATCTGAACCTGCTTCTTCTAAAACGGGAATTACTTCGCGGGCGACAAACGGCAGGGTGATAAAAGCACTTGCCAGAATCATTGCAGGGGTAGCAAAAATGATTTTAATGTTTGCTGCTTCTAGCAGTGGACCAAACCAACCATTACGTCCATATAGCAATACAATCATCAATCCAGCTACGACTGGAGAGACTGCAAAGGGAATGTCTAAAAGGCTAATTAGAAAAGTTCGACCTCTAAATTGATGCCGTGCAATTACCCAAGCGGCACAAAGTCCAAATACTGTATTTATCGGGACGACAACTAGGGCGATCAAGATTGTAAGTTGTATGGCATGAAGAAAATTAGGTTCTGTGAGGTTATTGAAAAAAGGCTTAAATCCTTCCTTAAAGGCTTGTGCAAAGACGTTGATGGCGGGAATAAATATTATTAAGAAAAGGTATGCGATCGCCACACCAATCAAAACAACTTTGATCCAGCCATGTTCTTTGGCTTTCTTTGATGGCTTGGAATCTGGTGATTGTGGATAGAAAGAATGCCCCGCTAAATCATAGTTCATAACGTCGCCCCCAACTTTGTAAAAGATTAATTGCCAATAGAATTAATAAGGAAATTCCTAACAATACTGTGCCTATGACGGTTGCGCCACTATAGTCGTACTGTTCTAACTTCTGGATAATCAGCACAGATGCGATTAAGTCCTTAAATGGAACGTTGGCAGCCACAATTACAATCGAACCGTATTCGCCAACTGCTCTGGAAAACCCTAGTGCGATACCCGTTAAAAGTGCTGGCATTAAGGGGGGCAAAACTACACGCCAAAAAGTTTGCCATTGAGATGCTCCTAAAGACCAAGCGGCTTCTTCAATATCCTTTTCCAGTTGTTGCATTACAGGTTGTAATGTCCTGACAACAAAAGGTAGCGAGATAAATAGCATTGCTACAGCTACCCCTAAGCGAGTAAACGCTACTTTAATTCCTAAAGGAGCGAGCAATGAGCCTATCCAGCCGTTATCGCTGTAGACGGTGGCGAGAGTCAAACCCGCAACTGAGGTTGGTAAAGCAAAGGGTAAATCAATTGCTGCATCAATAATTCGTTTGAATGGGAAATCGTAGCGAACTAAAACCCAAGCGATTAAAAACCCGAAGACTCCGTTGATTAAAGCAGCAATGAACGATGTAACAAAGGTGACATCATAAGCGGCAAGAGCTATAGGACTGGTAGCAATTGTCCAAAACTTAATCGGATTCTCGGTACTAGCTTTTAATAGCAGTGCTGATACAGGTAGAAATAGCATCAGCGTGAGATACCCCAAGGTAATCCGCCAAGGCCAAGAAAGCTTACTGAGTTGGCGAAATGGGCTTTGCCAAATAGGAGTAGGTTTGTGAGGAGCAGATACAGCCATAGGAAACTATGAAAGATAAATTTCTAAATATCGGTAGACATGGTTAGGGTCGAGAGAAGTTATTACTAACCTCTCCCTCCCATCCGAAACCGAGAAGAGCGACTTTCACCGCACACGGCTACTCAATGTGTCTCCCGTTGTCATAGGGACTTCCTTTTTACCTTAGTTCAGCAGCACTCGAAAAAGCTTTTCTTCTTCTTCTGTGAGGGTTTCCCCTTTGATGCCTTTCTTCCAAACTTCCGTATAGTCAAGTTTGGATTGTTCCCCAATTTGTTTAGAACTAGGATTTTCTGAGCCGTTCTTTCGTCCTAATATTACTGGAACATCGTTAACCCACTCCCATTGATATTTATCCCATTGTTGGGCTAATTGTTTGAGATTTTTGGAGTGTTGTTTGTTCCGAATTTCTATCAGGTCAATAGCGGTCTTTTCGTCGTGACAATGCCGATGCAACAGTTGTAGATTCTTCCATTCATCCCTACCGCCGAGAGCTTTAGGTATGATGTGGTCTACTTCCAAGACATCCCAGTTTTGAAAACTTAATCCGCACTTGGTACATTTACCCTTTTGCTGTTTTAACAACAAAGCCTTTCGATTTGACAATTCGGGGTGTGTCCCAAGTCTTGAACTCCAATAAACTAGGTCGCCGTCGAATGGACTTTTATCGCCTTTAACCTTGACGTACTCAGTACTACTGCAACTGAATTCTGAATGGTCAAGTAACCGGAGGGGGTTCGACTTCCCTTCCCTGGTTGCGAATACCCAGTTGTTGTTGCCGATGGTAGTCCAGTATTTGATGTGACCATCCTTAATGTTTCCACATCGGCTTCTTGCCCATCGTCGAAGTTTCAGGTATGTGAGGTTATCTTGTTTTGATAGTTCTCCAACGGTTTGAGCGTCGGATTTAGTGTAAAAAGAAGTCCATCCCCTTATTACAGGGTTAAGGTCTTTGATTAATGCCTCTTGTGGCGATGACCTGTGTTTTGTGATGAGTCTCCTGATTTCCTCTTGGTGTGCCTTACTCGCCTTCGCGGATGGGGTAATGAGTGTGTTAAAACCTAGTACTGTGCAATACGCATTTGTGTTGCTTCGGTAAATTCCTGATGGGAATTGCTGAATATGATGACCTAAAAAGTCAAATCCGGCTTTTCCATCCTCACTCAACTCAGGATTGAGCGTGTGAGTTAACCGTGTTTTTTCAGGTTTTAACTCTAGTCCTACGTTTAGCCTTGGAAATTTTCCTAACTTTTTCTTGTGTAGACGCACTTAATTTAGGATTTTCTATTAAGGTCCCATCGGACATCGCTACCGCAGTCAAGCAACCAAAATCAAGACCAACTGCACCCGTTGAAGTTTCCCTTTGTACATCACAAGTCACGGTGATGCTTGCGTACCATTTTCCATTGCGATAAACAATGGTTAAAGTAGTAGGATTACCCCAGGTTCTCGCTTTTCCCCTCATCTGGATTGGTCCCAAATTGGAAATATCGAGATAACCATTAACACTCCATGTATGTGTTTTCCATCCAGATGTACAAGGATAAGTCCAACCCGAATAATGTCTTAAAGACTTAAAGCGTGGATACTTACTTAATCCCTGAAAAAATCTCTTGTAGGCAAAATCAACCCTGGCAACGGATGGGATATCGCCAGATTGAGTACTCTTGATTTTCTTTGAAACGGATGGGTTAATGGTTTGAGCCGATATCTCATCCGTTGTCAAGAACGAAGTTAGATCTGGTGGTATACAGTTAACCCATCCGTTGCGACGTTTAATAGTTGCTTGTAAGGCGTGGGAACCTAGTTCTTTGAATTCTGGTAATACTTGGCGGATAACCTTAACGGCACGTTGTTGGTCGTAATAGCTAACACTTTTATGATCTCGTTTATACGCAATTTGACGGTCACTTAACGCTTGGTTATAAAGCCAGCAATGTAACCGTCGCCACTCAAACAATTTTGCCGTTTGAGCTTGATTTGGGTATAAGCGAAATGTTGTGCGTCGTGTTGCTAACATATAATTAATCTAACATTGACCCATAAGTACATGGACGGAGAATGCACTGCGGTTGAACGTTCAAAAACAGGGAACAAGGAATAGGAAACCGTATAATAAATTACTCCTCCCTCCTCCCTTCTCCCTCCTCTCTCCTTAGCTGCCAGCCTGGATTTTGTCAAAAATTGCCCCGTCATCGAAGAATTTCTTCTGTATTTCGTCCCAACCGCCTAAATCTTGGGCAGTAAAGAGAGTTTTGATTGGGCTATACTGTTTAGCTACTTCTTTTGCGACCGTCGGATCTACAGGTCGGAAGCCTACTTTGGCAAACTCTCGTTGTGCTTCAGGTGTGTAGAGAAACTTGACAAACGCTTCTGCAACTTCTTTAGTGCCGTGTTTATTAACATTTTTATCTACAACTGCGATGGGATTGTCGATGGAGATATTAACATTAGGTACAACGTAAGGAAGTTTTTGACCGTTCTGTGCAGCTAAAATTACTTCATTTTCATAGTTAATTAAGACATCTCCCTGACCTTGTTTGAAAAAGACATCGCTGGCTTCACGAGCGTCTTTAGGTAACACAGGGACATTCTTAAAGACTTTGGTAGTAAACTCTTGGGCTTTGGCATCGTCACCCCCTGTCTGTGTGACTGCACCCCATATACCTAAGAAATTCCAACGCGCACCACCAGAAGTTTTAGGGTTAGCGGTAATCACTTTTACACCATCTTTTGCTAAGTCTTCCCAGGTTTTAATTCCTTTAGGATTGCCTTCACGGGTGACTAAAGCAGCGACAGATTTGGTCAAAATTGAATTATTAGGTGCTTCTTTTTCCCACCCAGGTTCAATCAAACCAGCTTTCTCAATTCTCTTGGTATCAAGCGCTAAGGCTAAGGCGACAACATCTGCCTCTAAGCCATCAACTACTGCACGGGCTTGGGAACCAGATCCACCATAGCTTTGACTGAAGGTAACATTCTGATTGTGTTCCTGTTTCCACTTGGCTGTAAACTCAGGAATGATTTTTTCGTAGGCAGCGCGGGTAACGGCGTAGGAGACGAGGGTTAGCTCCAGATCTCCGGTTTTCGCATTAGGGCTGGAATTACCACCGGAGGTATTTGGGGAGCAGGATGCGATCGCCACACTCAAACTCACCCCTACCAAAAACAAGGACATAAACCCCTTGAGGGAACTTGGCTTTAGCAAACTCAAAAGCCTTACTATTGACTGATTGGGTGCTACTAATTGAGTACTTTTTTCCCACAGACGCATCAAACGCTCTCCTTATACTCCGGTTATTCGGTCGGAATACCGCTATTTCGTATAGCCATAGATGATAGCGCAGATCGCAGTGTTTTTGTAAAGATGGCAAAAATATTTAGTAAAATAAGCTTTGCATGGCATAATAAACAAACGATTAATAGCAATAACGCTAATGTCGTTATTGATTTAGCTAAAAATTTGTTTTTCTCTTGCAAACTAGCTAAACTTTGCTATAATAATTAATCGTGCTGGTGTAGCTCAGTGGTAGAGCAACTGATTTGTAATCGTCCTTAGCTCACCAAGTCCCCCTTGCCGAATTAGCTCAGAGGTAGAGCAACGCACTTGTAATGCGTGGGTCAAGAGTTCAACTCTCTTATTCGGCTTTAGCCAAGACTTCATAACGCTTCTGTTTTACTCCTGATTCTCTGGTTCAAGGGTTAAACCGCGATAGACTTGCTCAATTGGGAAATTGAGGTTAATGCTTTTGAGTTCGATCGTGTCGCCTGCTTTGTAGTTGATAATCAACCATTCACCTGCTTCGTTTTTATGATATAAGTCCATTTCAATGCTAGTGGAACTCACTAATAAGTAATCTTGTAAGGCTGGATTGTTGCGATACATTCTGAATTTGCCACCTCTGTCGTAGGCTTCGGTAGTTTTTGAGAGAACTTCGACGATTAAGCAGGGGTAGGTGATGTATTGGGTGGTGGTTTTGTCGCGATCGTCGCAGGTGACGCTAGCATCTGGGTAGGTGTAGTTATTTGTACCAACAATGTTAACTCTGATATCAGAGTTGCCGATTATACAACTGCTATTCCCTAAATGAGCATCAAACATGGCTGTAAACCGGATGGCAATGCGACCATGATTGACGCTACCGCCAGTCATGGCGTAAATTTGACCGTCGATCAGTTCATGTTTTTCTAGTTGCTTTTCTTCCCAAGTGAAATATTCTTCGGGGGTGAGATGGGGGGCGTTGTCTTTGGCTGCAATCATTTTTTTTGTAATGGGTAATATAGCGGTTAACAATTAGCTTTTAGCAGTTAGCTTTTTCAACTGCTTGCGCTGTATAGATTTTAACTACTCCCTTCCCATTAAAAGATTACCGATTATATTGCTTCTTCTTCCTTGGCGTTCTTTGCGTCTTGGCGGTTTATAAAATAGGTATTCGCCATAGTGGGAAGGGAGTATACAAATTGTCCTAAGCGCCAAGGCGCTTGCGATACTTTTATTTTATTCCCTTCAGCGTGCAGGCGAATTTAAAGCTAAATGTACTTGTTTGAGTAAGGCGGCTTTTGTTGATGTGTTATCCAAAACTACATCAGCCCGATCGCATTTTTCTTGTAAGGGCATTTGGCTGTTAATTCTAGCTTGCGCTTGTGCTAAATTTAAGCGATCGCGTTCTATCAATCTCTCTATTTGTTGTTTCGGTGAACAATACACCACCCAAACCTCATTAACTAAATCAGTCATACCAGATTCAAATAACAACGGTATTACCATTACCACCGTCGCATCTGGCTGAGATATTGAGTTCAAATCATTTTGTAAACGTTGACGCACATCAGGGTGAATTTGCTGCTCTAACCAGCTACGCTCATCTGGGTTACTAAATACAATCTCACCCAAACGTTGCCGATTTAAATTTCCATCTGTTAGCAAAATACTAGCACCATATCGTGCTGCAATCTGATTAAGAATTGCTGAACCTGGTTGTACAGCAACTCTAGCGTAAATGTCTGCATCAAAAACTGGCAAATGGCGCTCGGCAAGATAATTAGAAACTGTACTCTTGCCAGTGCCAATTCCGCCAGTAATTCCGATTATACGTTTCAAAATTTAACAATTGGGAATTAACGATCTCAAAATAATTAAACTCTATTTAAGGGTTTTGCCCATTCGATAATAGCTTGGGTTAATCCTTCCAATGTATATTCGCGTGATTCTACGTCTACTTTGCCTAGTAACTGATGGCAAGTTTCTGAGGTTTGAGGACCAATTGAAGCGATCGCCACACCATTTAATAACACACCCCCCGCAGCTTCTACTAACTGATAAAAATTTTTGACTGTTTTGGAACTAGCAAAGGTAATGATATCTACCTGCTGGCGCTGAAGTGCATCTAAAGCTGATTGTGCGATCGCACTCGGACACCGAGACTCATAAGCTGCTACTTCTATCACTTCTGCACCCTTGGCGGTTAATTCTTTAACTAAAACTTCTCTCCCGCCTGTTTCCACTCTCGGAAACAAAACTTTTTTACCTGCTAATTGTTCTGGAAAGTGTTCTACTAAGGAATCTGCGATAAAGTCTGGGGGAATAAAATCCGCTTGTATGCCATGCTGTTTTAGATACGCGGCTGTTTTCCTACCAACTACGGCAATTTTCAGATTAGCTAAGGCATAAGTATATATACCCTGCGCTCCTAGTCTTTCAAAAAAATACTCTACACCATTGGCAGAAGTGAGAATTAGCCAGTCAAAACTGTTAAGGTTGGCGATCGCACTATCCAACGCTTCCCAGCTAGAAGGATGACCAATTTCTAATGTAGGCATTTCAATCACTGTAGCGCCTTCTCGCTTGAGGCGATCGCTAAATTGCCTTGACTGCCCTGCTGATCGCGTAACCAAAATAGTTTGAGAAGCAAGTGGGGCTTGAGAATTGGCGATCGCAGGTTGAGGATTGGAAATTAATGGTTCAGTTGTAGACATAGCTTATCAATTAACAATGATCAATGATCAATTATCAATTATCAATGACTCAGATTACTCTACTTAGAAGTGTTGATTCAAGCGGAGATTGGGGAAAACTAAGTTAAGGGCATTTGGTCATGCCTGTTTTACAATTAATGAGAAAGCTATTTAAGCAATGCTTTCTCAAAATTCTGTTTAGGGGAAAATTCTATGCTACTCACCGACAAAAAATATAGATTAGTTACTAGAAGTGATTTTGATGGTCTTGTTTGTGCAGTTTTATTAAAAAGCTTAAATCTCATCAATGAAATAAAATTTGTCCATCCCAAAGATATGCAGGATGGCAAGATTGAAATTACAAATCAAGATATTACCACTAATTTACCCTATGTAGAAGGGGTTGGTTTAGCATTTGATCACCATTTAAGTGAAACTATCAGAAACCCAATTCTTAAAGAAAGCTACATTATCGATCCAAACGCTCCTTCAGCTGCTAGGGTTGTTTATGATTATTTTGGTGGCAAAGATAAATTTCCTGACATTTCGCAGGAAATGATGGTAGCAGTTGATAAAGCTGACTCAGCCAAATTTGCTATGGATGAAGTTTTACATCCTCAAGGCTGGGTACTATTAAATTTCATCATGGATGCTAGGACGGGTTTAGGGAGATTCAAAGATTTTCAAATCTCCAACTACAACTTAATGATGCACTTAATTGAATACTGTAAAAATCACAGTATTGAGGAAATTCTCAATTTGCCTGATGTTAAAGAAAGAGTTGAGCTTTACTTTGAACAAGAAGAGAAATTCAAAGAGCAAATTAAAAGATGTTCAACTGTTTATGGCAAGTTAGTTGTTTTAGATTTGAGAAATGAAGAGGTAATTTATGCAGGGAATCGCTTTATGATTTATGCGTTGTTCCCTGACTGCAACATCTCTATGCACGTTATGTGGGGACTGAAGAAACAAAATATAGTTTATGCAGTTGGTAAGTCAATTTTTGATTGTAGTTCTCAAGTAAATATTGGTGAATTGATGTTAAAGTATGGTGGGGGCGGTCATGCTAATGCGGGAACTTGCCAAGTTGCTGTTGATGTAGCAGAAGAAACATTAAAATCGCTAATTGCTCAACTTAATCCCGAAGGGTAAATAATTCACTTGCATTTTGTAGGGGCTGGTTTAGTTAAGATGTTTGTAGCATACCAAGATTTAGGTAAACCCGCCCTTACTTTAGCTCCCATTTTAGAGTAATTCATACAGGACTTAGGCAGAGATCCCCCTAAATCCCCCTTAAAAAGGGGGACTTTGAATTCCCCCCCCTTTTTAAGGGGGGTTGGGGGGGATTAAGATTCCAGGCTTTCGTTTCAGTGCGTATGTAATAATTGTTAATTGTTAATTGTTAATTGATTATGCCGTAATCGCACAACTTCGCCAATGACAATTACTGCTGGTGAGAGGGAAATTCCAGAGGTTTTCTTGATGATATTTTCTAGGGTTGATGTCCAAACTTGTTGCTGAGGAGATCCCGCCCAACGGATAATTGCAATTGGTGTAGAGAGCGATCGCCCATTTTTTTCTAAATGATGGATAATTTCACTAAGATTACGCGCACCCATCAAAATTACTAAGGTTTCCATCCGCGCTAACGCTTTCCAGTCTAAAGCATCTGGTTCATGGGCTGTTACAACTGCAAAACCTCGACTTAAGATTGGATCAGTTAATGGTATTCCTGCTAATAATGGCGCTGCTAGTGCTGATGAAATCCCTGGTACTACTTCAAATTCACAACTAGCAGCAATTAATGCTTGAATTTCTGAAGTACTACGACCAAATATAAAAGGATCACCACTTTTTAATCTTACTACCTGCTTACCTAATTGGCATTGTTTAACTAGCAAAGAGTCAATTTCTAATTGTGGGGTTGAGGGTAGCCCGCCACGTTTTCCCACATTCAGCTTGAGGCAATTAGTTGACACCAGTTGCAAAAGTTGTGTATCTACTAGCGCATCGTATACCACTACATCTGCTTGAGATAACAGTTGTTGTCCCCGAATTGTCAGGTAGTCTATATTTCCTAACCCTGCGCCTACAAGATAGACTTTGCCTTTCTGTTGATTCATGTTTTGATGTTATTACTGGTCCTGGGTCATTGGTCATGGGTCATTAGACCAATGAGCAAAAGTCAAATTGACCCCCCGATGGTCCCCCCGATGCGGGGGGAAGAAATCTTGCTCCCTCTCCGTTTCGGGGAGGGCTGGGGAGGGGTTTTTCAGATTTATGCTCATTGGTCTATTGGTCATTGTTAATCATTTTTATAATGCAATAGGAATTTTTTAAATCATTATTAAATAATATTCAGCTAACAATAAGATAATGCTTATGATATATAAATATATTATTTTGTAGATGGTAAAATATATATTACTTTATCTAGAAAATTATAAAAATGCCAATCATACGTCTAAGTTTAGGTAGCTTTTTATGGCTGCCTATATTATTGTTCGGTTGTAGTAGCCAATCCTCAACCGCCGATATCAAAAAAGAGTTAACTACAGTTAAGTCATGGACGGCTACAGCTTATATGGTAGGTGATGCCTGGAAACGTGGTGCTATTCCAACGCCCTACGCTCAAAAAACTTTACAAAAGAGTCAAGAAGAACTAAAAAGATCAGAAAATAATTTAGTAAAAAAAGCTGTAGATAAAAAGCTGATAAATTATTTGCATGAGCTTGATAAAACCATCAGCAAAATGTCGAATACACTTGAGATAAAAGATCATACTGAGTTAAATAAGCAGATGCAGCAATTATCTAGAGAAGAGCAGGAAATCACGGCATTTGCAGAAACAATAGGCGGATAGTTATGAACAAAATATTAGAAATTGCTCTGGGAATTCTCACAAGTATTGGTGGGTTTTTGGATGTGGGTGCAATTGCCACTGCCGCCGAAGCTGGATCTGTCTTCCGTTTTCAACTAATTTGGGTAATTTTGTTAGGCACAATTTGTGTGATTTTTTTGGTAGAAATGTCTGGAAGATTATCCGCCATTAGTAAACATACCCTAGCTGATGCTGTACGCGAACGTTTTGGCTTTAAATTTTATATTCTGCCACTGTTAGCAGAAATTGTAGTTGATTTTCTCGTTTTAGCTGCTGAAATTGGCGGCGTTTGTATCGCCTTGCAACTGGTTACAGGTATTAGTTTTCAGTGGTGGGCAATACCAGTCGCTTTTGCTATTTGGTTATTGATTTGGAAAGGCAACTTAAAAATTATAGAAAACGGTGTTTCTATATTAGGATTAATTACCTTAGTTTTTGTAGTAGCTACAGTTATAAGGCATCCATCAATAACTCAACTTGCTGCTGGTGCATTGCCAAGTTTACCCCGCCAAGATACTGCACATTATCTATTTATTGCAGTGGGAATTTTAGGAGCATTAATTAGTCCTTATCTATTTTATTTTTATTCATCTGGTGCGGTAGAAGATGGGTGGGATGAAAGTCATATTGGTGTTAATCGTGCCATTGCTACTGTAGGGATGGGTTTTGGTAGCATTGTATCTCTAGGCGTGTTAATTATGGCAGCGCTGGTACTTAATCCTAAAGGTATTCAGGTGGATAGCTACGATCAAGCTGCACTGATGTTAACCGATACGTTTGGTTACTGGGGTTTTGCATTGTTTGCAGCATCTCTAGGAATTGCTTGTTTTGGTGCGTCACTAGAAATCAGTTTAGATACGGCTTATATTGTGTCGCAAGCCTTTGGTTGGAATTGGGGAGAAAATGTACATCCTCAAGAAGCAGCCAGATTTAGTTTTGTTTACACGGTGTTTATCTTCCTATCTTCGTTGTTAATGGTAATTGGGATTGATCCATTACAACTTACTTTATTTTCAATGGCGCTGACGACGCTAATTTTGCCACTGGTAATCATCCCTTTTTTAGTATTGATGAATGATGAATCTTATGTGGGAAAGTATCGTAATGGGTGGATTAGTAATAGTGTGGTAATTTTTGCGATCGCACTCTCTTTTGTACTCGCAATTTTTGCTATTCCTTTAGAAATTATAGCAGGTTAAATATGGATGTAATTCGAGATGTTCTTGATAATCAACTTGTTGATCGCAATCAACGCAAAATAGGAAAAGTGGATGGTATTATTGTAGAATTGCGCGAAGGACAACCACCACGACTAGCTTATCTGGAAGTAGGTTTACCAGTGTTAGCGCGTAGGCTGCATCCAAGACTAGAACCTTGGATAGCAGCAATTGAAAATAAATGGGGTGCTAAACATAGCGAACCGTTTCGTATTCCTTGGTCAAAAGTAAAAGATATTGGCATTGATGTAGATGTAGAAATTGATGCTGAAGAAACGCCAATATTAGCTTGGGAAAAATGGCTCCGAGAAAAAGTTATTAAACGTATTCCTGGGGGGAAATAATGACACAGGAAATTTATCTAGAATTATTAGTAGGTAAACCTGTCTTAGATTCAACTGGAAAATCAGTGGGTCGCATTGAGGAATTTAGAGCAGAAAAACAAGGCGATGAATGGTTAATTCAAGAATATTTAATTGGATACCCTGCGATTTTAGAAAGATTATCAGCTTGGACAATTGGACTAGCAATATTACACGCTTTAGGAGCGCGTAAGCTTCATGGCGGTTATAGAGTACCTTGGGATAAGTTAGATTTGACTAATCTTGACCAACCACGTTTGCTTTGTACTTTAGAAGAATTAAAGGTCATATCTGAACAACTAGAGCAGAACTGAAGCGCCTAAGCTAACGCGCAAATAAACTTGTACATTTTATAATTGATAAAAACTTATACAAATAAAATGCCCCATCAATTGATTGAGGGGGCAAATGTTGTGATGTTGAAAAACAAGGGCATATTTAAGATAGTTCCTAAGTGTGAAGACTTAATGACATCTAAATGGCATTAATGCGATCGCGCAGCGACGACAAGAGGAGTATCGCGTAGCGACGACAAGAGGAGTATCGCACTTTCTTTAGCTGTAGCCTTCTTGATCTGCTGGATCTCCGTAAGGATCTTCACTTGCTGAACGTACATCGCCGTAGCCTCCCTCTTGGTCAGCAGGGTCACCATAAGGGTCTTCACTTGCTGGGCGAACATTACGGTCTTGATCGTCGTTGTTGTCTTGCTCGCCGCCTACGGCATTCTGTACCATTCTGAAAAATTCATCTACCATTACTTTTCTCCTAATTAAATTGAAGAGTGAAATAGGTTTATAAGCTCGAAATTTATGTCACAGTTTGGTTTTTATTCCCAGTTGGCTGCTTGAATTAAAACAGACCCAGGCAAAAACACTTACTGTGCTGGGACTGCATCTTGACCCAAACCACTTAAGTCACGACCTGTAGGTTGATTGTTATAACCCTTAAAATCGCGGTACTGTGAAGCTTCTTCCTCTGGTACTTTAATACCCCCAGATGGTGCTGTTACCCAGTGAGCGCGATGTTGAGCATCCCGATAATAAACACGCCCATTTTTAGAAAGATAATACTGTCCTTGCGCTCCTTCACTTTTCTTGTTTTTATGCTGATTGTAAAGATAGTACAAAGCTGCTGCACCTGCCAAAATAGCTACTTTTTGGGTATTATTTAATCCTTTCTTGACTTGAGGCTGGCTTCTGTTAGGTGCTGTTTGTATTCCACCGCGCGTATCATCAACAGGTGGCGGTGGAGTATTTGATCCACCTCCGCAACTTGTTAAAAGTGGCAACGTCAGCAACGTTGAAAGTAACCATGCTTTTGCACGTAAACCTTTTTGGCGTTCTGGATAGGTTTGGTTTATGGGATTTTCTGTGATGCTAGAGCTATCATCTGTCGTGATTTGATTGATCAGCTTTAATTTTGGCATTTCAAAACATTTTTTCCTTTTTATAAATTTACCCAACAATTAATAAAAAAGTGATGGTCAGGACTATCCCACTTTACAAATGCTGGTCTTTTGTTGAAGTTAGCTAACTATGATTAAATCATTCAATGATTTCATCTGGCATGAGATGTAATTTTTTCTTAAGGTTTTATTCCTAAAGAAGTATTATTCTCAAGGCTGAAGAGTGCAGATTGTTTAAGCTAATAGACAGGCTGCTGGAAAAATGAAATATTCTAAGAAAAATAGCTTCCAGATGAATTGGTAGTAACTTGCGATCGCACTCTTATCCTGTAAATCAACATTCCTACTCTGCCACCACATTGCAACTAATAGCAACAGATGACTAACCACCAAGAATGTTGAGTTGACATTGGGAAGCCATAGTACACCAGCAAGAATCATCCCTAAGTAGCATACTGTTAGCACCCAACGGGCTAAATTAAACACCGCCGCAGCACCAAGCTTAATTGTAAAGGTAGTAATGTTGTACTGGCGATCGCCTTCCAGATCTGGGATATCTTTGAAAATGGCGATCGCAAAGGTAAACACTAAAATAAATAGCGTCAGCGCCCACACAACAGGCGGAATACTATCAAATACTTTAGTACTCCCAGTTAACACCCAATTGAAGTGTAAAAACAAGCCTAAATTAACAATTGTTCCTCGCACAGAAAAAATACATAAAGCTGCCCAAAATGGAAACTGTTTTAACCGTATAGGAGGCAAAGAATAAGCAGTTCCAATTGCTAAACTAATCCCCACCATTCCGAATAAAAAAGCCCCCTGAAACCATGCCAGCACCAGCGCAGAAATCCCCATAATACCCACAATCAACTGCGCTTGTTGATGAGAAAACTCACCCGCAGCTATTGGAAGATGTGGCTTATTAATCCGATCAATTTCTACATCTTCTAGTTGATTCAACCCGACAATGTAGACGTTTCCACATAAACAAGCAATCCAACTAGCTAGAAGTTGAGTGAGTTGAGTAGTTTCAAAATTATTAGAAGCAAGTGCTAGGGAAATTAAGTATAATCCCAAAACACTTAAGCTAGTACCAATAATTGTATGTGGGCGGGAAAACTTCCAAAAAGAGTACAGCCAGGAATTTGTTTTTTTGGCTGTTTTAAGAGGAATTGAGTTAAGAGATTGTAGGGAGGATTTTTGTGAAGAAATTTGGCTCATAAGTATTTGCAATTAAGAGGAGATATTGAATTGAGATATTGCTGAGATTGATTGATTTCTAATTTAAATATCGTGTAGAGACGTGCGATGGCGCAGATCTACATTAGACCAATGAGCATAAATGTCTCTGACCCCACCCCAACCCTCCCCTTAATAAGGGGAGGGAGCTAGTTTCCCCCCTTGATAAGGGGGGATTAAGGGGGGTATTTTCGACTTTTGTAAGAGGTCTATTCCCATGAAAGAAAATGTCTATTTTTGTCCACATAGCAACGCAAATTTAATTAATCCCTGCTGATATCCTCCACTCATTAATCCCATTGACAAAGCAGCTTGAATAGTTGTCCAGCCACTTCTTAGCAACCCGATAATGGCATCGAAATTAAAAGCTGAAGCAATCACATCATCCCAGAAAGGTGCTACTGCTGTTGACCAATCTGCGGTGCGGATGTTTTGGAAATTAAGATTACGTGCGATCGCTTCATATTCTGGTAGCGAAATCACGTAAGGTAAACAGTAGACGCGATAAATTTCTGACAAGTGCCTTTGTTCCTCTGCACTGAGTTTTCCTCCTACCCCATCAGTAGGGCGATGACACCAAGTTGCCATAATAAAAGTGCCACCAGGCTTTAAAACTCGGTAGCATTCTTGCAAAAACTGCTGTTTATTTGGCATATGTTCGCCGCTTTCCAACGACCAAACTAAATCAAAGGAGTTGTCAGGAAAAGGCATATTTAAAGCATCTGCCACCAGAAATTTAAGCTGCTTCCCTATCCCCGCAGCTTCAGCGCGTTCCGTTGCTCTAGCAGCTTGCACTGGGCTGAGAGTGATGCCTGTTGCCCTAGCATTAAACTTTTGTGCTAAATACAAAGAACTTCCACCAATACCACAACCGATATCTAAGATTTGGGGAGCATCTTCTAAATTTGTACCTAATTTTTGTACTCCCGACCAGTTAAGCAATTCCTCAATTAAGTCTATTTGGGCTTGGCGGCGCTCTTTTTTCTGTTTACCATCTGCACCATAGTAGCCGTGGTGCATATGTTCCCCCCAAGTCTGTTCCCACAAACCAGAGGAAGAGTCATAAAATTGCTGAATTTGCTGATATAGAGTCTCAGTCATAAGATTGCACGTTTGTTAGACGGAAATCAGCCTACCAGACGATGCTGCTAATTCGCATACAATCTCAGACGGATATTTAACACTTAGGAGTAAACTCTAAAATAATTGCTAAGTGCTAAAACTCCCTAATGACAGTTTCTCGAACAATTTGCCTGGGCTTTCTCAGCGTGATTGCAGTAGGAACCATTCTGCTGCTGATGCCTTTCTCTAATAGTAGCGGTAACTGGAACGATCCACTCGTGGCTTTATTTACAGCAACTTCTGCTGTCTGCGTTACAGGTTTAGGCGTTGTAGATACAGGTACATATTTTTCTTTCTGGGGACAATTTGTGATGGTTGTTCTTGTCCAAATTGGCGGACTAGGCTATATGACGGCAACCACTTTTCTGTTGTTAGTCATTGGTGCGAGATTTAGCCTCCGAGATAAAATTGCTATTCAACAATCTTTAGATCGCTCAAGTATTTATGGAAGCGATCAAGTTTTACGTTCGATTATTGCTACAACACTATTTTTTGAATTAACCGGGGTTTTTCTACTTTTACCAGTTTTTATACCTCAACATGGATTTTATCAAGGATTGTGGTTAGCAATATTTCATAGTATCAATTCTTGGAATAATGCGGGGTTTAGTTTGTTTAAAGATAATTTAATTGGTTATCAATCTTCAGGCTTGTTAAATTTTACAATAACCGGATTAATTATTTTTGGTGGTATTGGCTACCAAGTAATTATAGAACTGTATTTATGGATACGCGATCGCCTTACCAAAAAACCTGAAAGGCTGCTATTTTCCCTCAACTTTAAGGTTGCTACTACCACAACTATTATACTGTTAATCCTGGGAACAATATCTTTTTTCTTAATAGAATTAAAAAATCCTGAAACATTTGGGCAAATGAGTTTAGTAAACAAAATCATGGCAGCCTGGTTTCAATCAGTAACAACTAGAACAGCAGGATTTAATACAGTTGATTTTAGTAAAATGACTACTGCTGGTTTATTTATTACCATTGCTCTAATGTTTATTGGCGCATCCCCAGGTGGTACAGGCGGAGGGATGAAAACCACAACATTAAGAGTATTAACCAGTTGTACTAAAGCAATTTTACAAGGTCAAGAGCAAGTACTTTTATATAAACGACAAGTAGCTATTTCTCTAATTTTAAAAGCTGTGGGTGTATTAATAGGTTCAGTTAGTACAGTGGTTTTAGCAATAATGATGATTGCACTTACTGATCCGAATTTAAATTTTATCGAAATTTTGTTTGAAGTAGTTTCCGCCTTTGCTACAGTTGGTTTATCAACTGGAATTACTGCTACTATATCACCTGTAGCAAAATTAGTTTTAATTCTTACTATGTATGTTGGAAGGGTAGGAGTTTTACTTTTGATGTCAGCTATTTTAGGAGATCCCAAACCTAGTGCTATTCGTTATCCCGAAGAAAACTTAATTGTTGGGTGATTTAATAGTTGTTCAAATAAAATATTGAGGTTAAATAGTGAGTTTATCAGGGTTACGATTTTTTAGCAGTTTACGCAAAGATAACAAACAGTTTGCTGTGATCGGCTTAGGACGTTTTGGTAGGGCTGTATGTACGACATTGCGGGGATTAGGACATGAAGTATTAGCAACTGATATTGATGAAGCAAAAGTTGCTCAAGCTTTAACCGATCAAATTGCTAATCATGCACTGCAACTAGATTCTACCCAGTGTTCAGCATTAAAAGAAGCGGGAATTTTTGAGTTTGATACTGTGATTGTTGCTATCGGTAACTATTTAGAAGAAAGCATTATTACAACTTTGAATGTTAAAGAAGCTGGTGTCCCTCATGTAGTAGCAAAAGCTTCCTCTGATATTCATGTTAAGTTGTTAAAAAAAGTTGGGGCAGATCTGGTAGTTTTTCCTGAGAATGAAGCGGGTTGTGTCTTAGCGCGATCGCTTACTAAACCAGCTATTTTAGACCGATTTGATTTAGATCCTGAACACAGTATTGTCGAAATTATTGTTCCTGATGAATTTGATGGGAAAGCTATCTCAGAACTTCAACTTCGTAGTCGTTATGGTTTAAATTTGTTAGCTGTAAGTCATAATAATAAGTTTGAGATTAATCCCAAACCCAACCAGCTACTATTTAAAGGTTCAGCAATAGTTGTGATTGGCTCAAACAAAGATATTAATCGCTTACCAAATTTATGTGATTAGTATCTAGCGGTTAGTAATTAGCAATTAGCAATTAGCAATTAGCAGTTACAGTACTTACGCAAAGCCTAAGTACTGTAGGGTGCGTTATGCTTTGCTAACGCACCCTACCCACTATATGTGGCGTAACTGCGTAAGTCCTGAGTTAGTTAGCAGGGGCGGGTTTAACCAAGATATCTGTAAGTATTTGATTTCCTCGACCAACCCGCCCCTACAAATGCCAACCTATTCTCCGCTATTATTTCTGAGGTAATGCAGGTGTGGTTGGTAAAGCCAAACGCTGTAAAAACAGGTCAACCTGTGCAGTTTTTTCCTGATTGCCTTGCTTATTAAATAATTTTCTAGCTTCCGTCAAAAAAGAGATAGCATCTTGACGCTGATTAGATTGTTGCAAAGCTAAACCTAAGTTATAAAAAGCATCGGCTAAATTAGGATTAAGTACGATCGCTTCCTTATATTCTGCTATAGCTTCCGGCAATTGTTTTTCTCGATGTAATGCCACCGCTAAATTATAGTGTGTCAAAGCATCATCGGGGCTAAGGCGAATTGCTTGTTTAAAAGTAGTAATAGCACCCTTATAATTACCTCTTTGAATTAATACTGTCCCTAATTGCCGATAAGCATTGGCATTTTTAGGATCTTGCTTAATTGCCTGTTCTAACCTACCAATAGCAGCTTTATAATCACCTTGTTGAGCAAGAACCACTCCTAAGCCATATTGAGCTTGAGTTAAACCTTGGTTAAGCCCAACAGCTTTGTCTAATGAAGTTTTAGCGGCAGTTAAATCATTTTTCAAAGCTAAAAGTAATCCTAGTTGATAATGTGCTGGGGCAAAGCTAGGGTCACTTTTAACAGCTTGTTGAAAAACTGCGATCGCAGGTTCTGTTTGCTCTTGTTTTAAATATAATAACCCTAAATTATATTGAGCCGCCGCATAGGTAGGATTACTTTTTATTGCTTGTTGGTATTGTGCGATCGCAGCATCAGTTTTTCCTTGTGATTCCAATATTAAACCGATATTATAATAGGCATCTGCCAAGCTAGGATTGAAACTCAAAGCATACTGATATTGATTAATTGCTTCGTCTAGTCGCCCTAATTTAGATAAAGCTACAGCATTGTTATAATAAACCTCTGGTAGTGATGGTTGTAAATTAATTGTAACTAGATACTCATTAACCGCTCCAGGCAAATCACCCATTTCTGCTAAAGTATTACCTAATAAATAATGAGCCATCGCTATAGAAGGGTCAAATGTCAGTGCTTTGCGTAAGGCGACTGCCGCATTTTGGTAATTTTTGCGGTTATATTCCCTAAGTCCTTGTTGAAGTAAAATTGCTGCATCAATATTGTCAGAATAAATTCCCTCAATTAACTGTTTAGAGCGTAGATTTGATTCTCCTAATTTTCCTTTAAAAACTTCACCAGCTAAAGCATCTCCAGCCTTTGTCAAACTTAGAATGCTTAAACTAATAGCAGTTAGATAAATAGCTTTTTTGTGGCTTAACATAAAAATACCTGAATGACAATGAACAATGAACAATTATCAATGACCTTTATTTTCCCCCTCCTCTCTCCTCTCTCCTCTCTCCTCTCTCCTCCCTCCTCCCTCCTCTCTCCTCCCTCCTCCCTCCTCTCTCCTCCCTCCTCCCTCCTCTCTCCTCTCTCCTCTCTCCTCTCTCCTCTCTCCTCCCTCCTCCCTCATACAATGACCAAACTAAATTCTCGCTTCGGGTAAAATCAACATAGCATCGCCAAAAGAATAAAAACGATAGCGTTGTGCGATCGCCTCCTGATACAAATCTAGCAACCTTTGTCGTCCAATTAAAGCACTCACTAACATCATTAAACTAGAACGCGGTAAGTGAAAATTGGTAATTAACCCTTCTATAACTCGCAATTGATAGCCTGGATAAATAAATAAATTTGTCTTACCACAAAAAGGCTGTAACTCACCACTACTAGCGGCTGCTTCTAGCGATCGCGCTACTGTTGTACCTACAGCAATAATACGTCCACCATTAGCTTTTGTTTCCCTAATTTGTTTCACCGTAGACGGTGGTACTTCTACCCATTCATGGTGCATTTTATGAGTAGTAATATCATCCACCTCCACAGGTCGGAATGTCCCCACGCCTACATGAAGTGTGACATACGCCTGCTTAATTTTGTGTTGCAATAAATGCTGCATTAACTCAGTGGTAAAATGCAATCCGGCTGTTGGGGCTGCGATCGCACCTAATCTATGAGCGTAAACTGTTTGATATTGTTCCCCTTCTGACTCAGATGAAGTAATATAAGGCGGTAGTGGTAACTGCCCAAACTGTGTTAACACCTCAGCAAAATTAATTTCAGTGGGTAGATCAAACTGTAATAAACGCCCCCCAGTTGCCTCATCTTTAGCTAACACCGATGCCGTTAAAATACTAGGTATTTGTACCCCTACAACATCAGATAAATTAGAAATTGCATCTTTATTAACTGACTTGTTAGCTTCAAACACAATCGTTGCCCCTGGTTGAAGCCGTCTACCTGGCTTAACTAAAGCCAACCAACAGTTTTTTTCCTGTTCTTCTAACAACAACACCTCTACTGGTGCGCCAGTAGACTTTTTTCCATAAAGGCGGGCAGGGATTACACGGGTATTATTCAACACCAGCAAATCTCCTGGGATCAAGAAATCAGTTAAATTACTGAAGATACTATGAGTATGTTGCCCAGAAGAATTTACTACCAGTAATCGTGAACTATCTCTTGGCACAGAAGGTGTTTGAGCAATTAATTCTTCTGGTAGTTCATAATCATAGCTGCTTAGTAACCGATCTAACTCAATCTGTGCCATTACGTTAATTTACCTAGAATATTATTACCCAACAGATACCCAATTTTGGGTAATTTCACCCATAGAGAATAGGGGACATCTCCCCTTGTCGCCAAGTGTAATAGTTGCGAAAATACTAGGTATAGCATTTGCTTAGACTTAAAGCCAAGGGGTTAAGCAATAGTGGTCGTTTTACTTCTACTCGCTAACAATTGCTCACTTTCGCTCGTTAGCTTGCCCTCTAAGCTTCTAACCAATTCTCTAATTACATCTGTCTTATTTCGATCTTCTTGCTGGCAGTATATCGCCAGTATTGCAGATTCCTTGTCTGAAAGCCTGAAATTTTCTCTGATAGACATAGTTATGTACATAAAAAGGATGTACAATAATTATATGCTATTAGGATTCAAGACCGAACTCAGGCTAAATAATCAACTATCTCGTACCGAGTTACTAAAACACGCTGGTACGGCTCGTCATGCTTGGAATTGGGGACTTGGCTTAACCAAGCAAATACTAGATCACAACAAGGCGAATCCAGAGCAGAAAATTAAGTTTCCCTCTGCAATTGATTTGCATAAGTGGTTAGTTGCACTGGTAAAGCCTGATCACCCCTGGTATTTTGAGACATCGAAATGCCCTCCCCAGTATGCGTTACGTGATTTGCGGATTGCATGGGACAGATGTTTTAAGAAAGTATCTGGTGTCCCCAAATTCAAGAAAAAAGGAGGCTCAGACTCGTTTGAGTTGGACGGCACAATCAAAATTCGTGGCGCTCGTCGCATCCAAGTCCCTAAAATCGGACTGTTGCGAACCTACGAGGATCTACCGCAAGTACCCATAAAAAACGTCACAATTAGCCGTAAAGCTGATCGTTGGTTTATTTCGTTCCGAATTGAGGTAGAGCCGCATAAAACACCGAAATCAGTTAATACGGTGGGCGTAGATTTGGGGATAAAATCTCTGGCAACCTTATCAACTGGCGAAGTTTTTGAAGGAGCAAAAGCTTATCGCAACCTAGAATCTAAATTATCTCGGTTGCAATGGTTGAATCGCCATAAGGTTAGAGGTTCTGCTAATTGGAGAAAAGCACAAACAAAAATAGCTCGACTTCATCTTCGGATTGCCAACATCCGCTCAGATACGCTCCATAAACTCACAACTTATCTTGCCAAGAACCACAGCACGATAGTTGTTGAGGATTTAAATGTGTCTGGAATGATGGCTAATCATAAGCTTGCTAAGTCAATTTCTGATATGGGATTTTACGAGTTCCGCCGTCAACTAGAATACAAAACTAAGTTGTACGATTCGGAACTTGTGATTGCAGATCACTGGTTCCCTTCAAGCAAAACTTGCTCGACCTGTGGAACCAAAAAAGAAGCACTCAGCTTATCAGAGCGAGTATTTAATTGTGAGAATTGTGGGTTCAGCCTTGATCGAGATTTGAACGCCGCAATTAATTTGAAAAACGTGGTGAGCCACACCATGTCAGTCTGTGGATTGGGTGAAGCCGCCTTCTCCGAGTTGAAGCAGGAAGATTTCAGTTTGTTAGCAAACGTTAGTAAATTATGAGCGGCAATATGGAATATATGTTCTTCCTGGCAAACGCCAGCCTCACTCTGAGAGTAATCGAGTATTTGCGTAAAATACCACGTTTACCCGTTAAGTTCGTTACAGTAATTCATCAGATTGATGGTTGGGTGGTCAAAGTAAAAATGGCTACACCGATAACCCCTGAACAGCATGGTGATTTTCGGGCTTTCATGTATGAACTGGGTATTCCCTACCACCCAGAAGTGCGGATGCAAATGGCGCTTTGGAGTTTAGAGACAGGACAATCAGTAATTGATGTGATGCGCCGTTACCAAGTTGCAGTAGTTTCTCATGGTAGTCCAGATTCTAGCCATATTGAAGCATTTCGCCAGCAATTCACACGCGGATTGGGATATTGCCCAGAAACTTTAGCTTAAATTTATATAAATTAGATATTTCCATAAATTAAAGGCGCGTTAGCTAAAACCAATGTAGAGACGCGCCATGGCGCGTCTCTAACAATTAGCGCATATATAGCAGTTTTCATATTTATGAGGTACAGGAGTGCGAGCATCTTGCTCGCTAGAAATCTCTAGCGAGCAAGATGCAGTGCTAACGCACAGCTACGCTAACGCACTACAATATTTTTTCAACCTCTGTACCTCACTTGACTGAAAATTGCTATAATTAGTAAAGCATTGAATCAAAAGCTGCTGGAATATAATCTTGCAAGATAACTTGATATCCTTGTAAAGCCAGCATTGCTTGAGAATTTGGCTTAATAACAGATAAATCACTTTCTTGAGAAGATCGGATATTTGAAGATTTAACGCGCCGTTGTAATCTAACTAACGCCACATCAAATCGACAAGGTAAATCTGCTAAATCTGGGTATGTAGCTAAAAACATTTGCGCTGCTTTCCCAATTTTTGCTTGCTTCTGGGCGGTAATTGCCATTAAACCATCACTATCCCAATTACCCCGACTGCGTGTTTTTACTTCCACAAATAATAACTGCTTCTCGGTTGAAGACAAATCATCCTCAGATGGCTTTAGCAGTGCAATTAAGTCTAACTCTCCCCACCGACAACGCCAACGACGATGCAAAATTTCGCAGTTATGAGCGTGTAACCATTGCGCTACAAGCTGTTCTCCTAGTTCACCAATATTGATAACTGGTGACGGGTGATTGGTGATTGGTGATTGAGTCTTCCCCATGCCTTCATCTGCGTACTCCCTTTGCTGGTAATATAACAGCAGAAAAGGTGTATATATACTAACAAGCGCATGAATCGTAGGCTTTACCAGATCTGTTGTGCTGTCTTGAATAAATTTTTGTTATTAGTAGTTCTATGTCTAGTGGCTGTAAGTGCGATCGCAACTCCCGCTTGGGCTGAAGACTATACCAAACAAACTTTGATTAATGTTGATTTTTCCAATCGTGTACTAACAGATACTACTTTTACTAAAGCAAATCTCCGCAATAGCAACTTTAGTCATGCAGATTTACAAGGTGTTAGCTTATTTGGTGCAAATTTAGAATTTGTCAACTTAGAAGGCGCTAATCTTTCTAACGCGACTCTAGATACAGCTAAATTTACTAAAGCAAATTTAACAAACGCTGTACTTGAAGGGGCATTTGCCTTTAACGCCAAGTTTGATGGTGCAATTATTGATGGCGCAGATTTTACTGATGTACTTTTGCGTCAAGATGTCCAAAAACAATTGTGCAAAATCGCCACAGGAACCAACCCAACTACAGGGAGGCAAACACGCGATACTTTGCTTTGTCCTTAAACTGGGTAGATGACCCAAAATAAATTTAAATCTACAAGGGTTTTAATCAATTACCCAAAAACCATTATTCCGCCAATGCTGCTCTTTAAGAATTAGTTCTAAGTCTGATTCACCAAGTAGTTGGCTTTCAACTACTATTTCACCCAACTTTTTGCCACAGCTACTCTGCATGGCTAAGAATTTTTCTAATTCAGTTGGGTGAATTACTTTTTTGTAAACTAGGAGTTCACCGATACGTAACTTTTGTAGAGTTTTCAAAATATTTACCTGCCACGGTGTTATGTCACATATTATATTTTGACATTTCAATGTATACGATCGCGTATAAGTAAATGTATAACTTAATTTGAATTGTTTGCTATTTTTTGAGTTAATTATTCTACAAAATAAATAAACCCCATTTCAGGGGTTAGGAGCGAAGAAATCGCTTTTTAGTAATATATAGGTGTTGTTCAAAATCCCTTCCTACTAAGCGTCTAAATATGGCTGTAGCTGAGATTGTAGTCTGGTTCTAGCTCTGGCAATTCTAGACTTGACAGTTCCCAAGGATACACCAGTGAGTTCTGCTATTTCCTCATAAGCCATACCTTCAATTTCACGTAGTACAATGGCAGTACGAAATACTTCTGGTAATTGTGCGATCGCATGACGCAATTGCTCGTAAAATTCCCTTGTGGTCAGATTTTCTTCTGGACTAGGCTCATCGGAAGCAATTTCCCAATCCATCTCGCTGTCTTGTGTAGTGTAACGAGCATCGAGGGATAAGGGCTGAGACTTACGCTTGCGTTTGCGTAACTCATCATAAAACAAGTTAGTCGCAATCCGGCTTAACCAACCGCGAAACTTTTCCGGTTCTTGTAAACGATTGATATTGCGGTAAATCCGAATCCATACTTCTTGCGCTAAATCTGAGCGGTCTTGCCAGTCGGGAGCTAGATGATACAAAATTTTATCAACGTGGGATTGATATCTACGCATTAACTCTGCAAAGGCAGTGCGATCGGGACGCGCCCCCGCTTGACAGCGTAAAATTAAGTCATAATTGGCAAGCTTGTCGGGTTGTACGACAGCTTGAGGGTTAGATGCTTCAATCATTGACCAAGAAGCAGGGATAGATTGATTTATAGCTTGATTCATAAATGTCCTAGAGGCTTTTGAAACTGTTTTGCTAACTTGCTTATATTTATAGTTAAATCTGGATACTCAGGTTGGTGTGGCGAGATGTAACCACTTTCTCAAGTGTCTAATCACTACAGGTTGCAAAGTGCCAATTTCGGTTGATGAGAGTATCAATTTATTGGTCGAAGAGAGAAAATGGCACAAAGAAACTACCTGGTTGGTGATATTCAGCCAGTTTGAGCTTGATAATTATTACTTGATTAAATCGACGTAATCAGGAAGCAGATAGTGCGTTCATAACAACAATATCCGCGAATTATTTAAAAAATTGAGGCTCTAATACCAACAAAACTTACTTCTAGATCCCCCTAAATCCCCCTTAAAAAGGGGGACTTTGATTTCCCCCCTTTTTATAGGCGTTGGCGTAGCCTGCGCGTAAGCGCATAGCCTTCCCGTTGGGGTAGCCTGCGCGGAGCGCATAGGGTAGGGGGGCTAGGGGAGATCTAAACTTCAAGCTTTCGGTGCGTAAGTTTTAACCAATTCGGAAAATGAGTTTGGGCAAATATTTGATGTAGAGATGTACTAGGGTACGTTTCTACACCTGGCATACTATCTAGGTTTAGGGAAATAAACTTAACTTGAAAACTGTTGACTGTTCCTAGATTAGGACAAAGCGAAAAAGCACAAAATTTACACAAAAAGTTTCTTTACTCTGTTAAATAATTTATATTTAGTTAAGATATTTTATTTATGATGCTTTGTTTAATGAAGGAAAGCAATTAGAAAAGCGAAAAAATGATTTGCAGCCAGAAGTAACGCGCCTTCAAGAGGAACGCGATCGCATTCTGCGAGAAATTCAAGAAAACACGCATAAATACCAGGAATCAGAAGGGTTACGCAGAGAAATAGAAAGAATCAATGCAGAGCTTCGCGCTAAAAGATCGGAATTAGCAAGCTTACACCGTGAGATTGAACGTTTAGAATCTCAACGAGTAGCTTTAGAAAATAACATCCATGATCTTGAACAAAAGGAAGAGGAGTTAGAACGAATCTTACAGCGACTCAGAGGCGAGATTAATGAAATTGAAAATAGCGCGAGGGTGGCTCTACAAGCTCTTCGAGATAAGTTATGGTATAAATTACCCCCGCAACAACGCTCCGCCGGGAATGAAATTGAGTTTTCAAAGTCTTTCTGTTTCTCCTTTAGCTACCTTACCTGGTTCTGCCATACCTAACTGGAGACGTTATTTAAGTGATGGAGCTACAGAACCAATTACAGTTTTCTTACAGGATAAAATCTGGAAATTTAGTATAAAAAAAACTGATATAATCAAATGCGATTGGCTTCTTTGTTTGACTCAACAAAGCTTGATTGACGGAAAAATTAAAAATCTGGAAATTCCGATCTGGAGTTTTTGGTATCCTCCATCACAGCCTTGCTTGGAACTAGCAAACACTTATCTAAAATCATTGGGAATTATGTTTTGTTGGCAAGTTGTTCCTAATGAGCCTTTACAATCAAATTCTCGATTAAATTTGATATTCCTTTCCGCTTGGATCGAAACAAGTTGGCTGACAGCAGTAGATAATCTGGCTAAATACTTATTAATAAGTATCAATCGTTGGGAGGGGAATTGATGGAAGAACTTCTATCATTTCTGCAACAGCAGAAAATGCCAGTTGATCTTGAACTGTTACAGGCAATGCAGCAAAACACTTTGCCGTTAATAGCGATCGCGATTACCATTCAACAGTCGGGTGCGTATCTATCCACAAGAACATCTCTTAATTTTCCTCAAGTTAAATCTCCCTTTCCTCTCAACCCAATTCAAGAAAGCGCGTTAGAAACAGTTCTTTCTAATAGTCCCATATCATTAATTTCAGGAATTCATGGTACAGGAAAAACCCGTATTGCTCGTGCTGGTGTTCATTTAGCAATAGAAGAAGAACATCGAGTATTAATACTAGCAAATCATCTCCCAGTTTAGCTCGTTCTATCCTCCCCCTACTTGCTAATCGCTATATTCATACTTCTTTTCGGCGACAGGTTAATTCTCCCTTAAATAATCCTCTGTTGTGGCAAGATATTCGCAGTCGTGAAGAAAATGAGAGAATTTGGCGATTTGTGCAAACAGAAATTCCGATAAATTGGCGCGATCGCACGGGAATTATAACTTTTTCAGATACTACTAAGCAACAATTACAATCAAGTTGTCCCGAAGAACTAAAGAATCTAATTTATATTGCTACGATTAGCGAATGGGTAGGAGAAGAACGAGATTTAGTGCTAGTGCGAGTAGAAGGTAAACCCCAACAGCTTGATTTAATAGAAACGCGCACACTTTTAACTCGTGGCTGTCTATCTTTAGTATTTTTTGGTGATTTATCTCAATGGGAGATGTCAACCTCGCTACTCTCCCAACTTTTTGATGTTATTCAAGTTGATAGGGAACTAACATGAAAATTTTTTGGCAGTTGCAGGGTGATTTTCGCCGTACTAATCAAACAGATGAATTTTTATCATTGTCAGAAGTTTTACAGCAAGTTCAATCATTAGCGCAGCAACATCGCCGCTACTCTCTCGACTATTTGCGGAGTAATTTTGGGTTGAATTTTATTCCTGAAGCCGTATTAGAACAACTTTTACAAAAAACTAACACTACCCCAAATTCTAGGGCTTTATATATAGCACCCCACTACAAGCTTTTACGTCCGATAATATCTGAATCAACCACTTTATCAGTTAACCAGTGTAAATGGGAATTTACCAGTGGAGATTTGGTTTTATCCCTAGCGCCAGATGATCCGCAAATACCAATTTTGGATAGGGAGATTGAAAGCCAACCAGGGACATATAATGTAGTATTTTCACCTTCTGCATTGCCTCCTCATCTACCGCAGCATTTACAAGATTTAGTTTTACAAATCGAACAAGATTTAAATAATCCCAATTGGGAATGGCTAAAGGAAGCAGTCATATATCCCGATTATGATCGCTTTTTCTCGCAACTGCATCCTCATCTTTTAGTCTGGATAGAGGTTAAAGAGTTGCCTCCTATTTGGCAAGAAGCGATCGCCTTGTTACGGATGGATAATATTGAAACAGCAATCACGCTAGTTTCAGAAGAAGTTCGTGGCATTGTCAAACGTTACCAAGAAACTTATAGTGATCGTCGTTTCACTTTACCATCAAACCTAAAACCTAACGCTTCTCTGTCTGCGGGGAGATGGCTATCAATCTCCAGCCAAACTAGCCCAACTCATCGCCGCTTTTTAGAAACTTTGATCGACGAAGCTAAAGAATTTCTTTGTCTTTCTAGCTTTCGGATTGAAGATGAGGATATTGTCGATCGCATTTGTCAGAAAGCAAGAGAACTTCCGCAAGGGGTGTGGATACTTACCGATTTACGCAACGAATTACTCGATCGCATCGATCCTGATATGGCAAATCGTATCTCTGTGCGGGAAGAATATCAAGCAAGCGATCGACGTAAAGATATTTGTTTTAAAAAGCTGATCAAAGCTGGCGTAAGAATACGCGGCGGACTTTATCACCTAAAAACCTACATTTCCGAACAATACGCCTACTTAGGATCTTGTAATCTTACCCCTGGTAGTCTCCATTACAATTATGAAGCGGGGATAGTTTGGCGCAACTGCCCTCAACATCAGCAACTAATTGAGCGTTTTTATGAGTATTGGCACGAATATAGCGATTGCGAAGCTTCACCAACAGAAACAGGGATAAAAATCAGATCGCTTTCTAATTTGCCAAATCATAATCGTTTAGTTAGTGCAACTGGTTTTCTTTCTTCTAGTCAATACGAATCGGATTTATACGCCGAATTACAACAATTTGCTCGAAAGCCTTGGGGTAAAATTAGAATTTATACCCGCAATTTTTATCCTACACCCAGGATTAAAGAGTTGTTGCGATTGCTGGACTGTCAAATCTTTGTGGCTATTCCCTGTAGCGATCGCGATCTCAACGTGCGCGTTGTCTCCAACCTCCACGCCAAAATTACTCTTTTAGGCGATCAAGTTGCATATTTGGGAGGAATTAACTTTCAGTTTCGCCCAGAGGCATTTTCTCAAATTGACTTAGTTTATAAAGTTACCGAGAAAAAATTGCTCCAAGATATTGATCAATCTCTCCAAGGGGTTAGCTTGCTATGACAAGATTATTGAATCTAGAATCTTATGTTGAATGCTGTCGTTATAGTTATCTGTTTGGAGAAACGCCACAAGCATTAATTCCTTCGCCAAACAGTCTCCCCATTGCTTATAAAGAATTTTTAGAAAAACGTGGCGATCGCCCCTTTATTTCTACTCCCGCACTTGTAGCTACTTGTCCAACTCAATTAAGTTTACATCCTCAATTTCCCCAAGCAGAATTTTTAGGGAGACAACTTCCCGATAATTCCCGCATTTCTTGTTTTTTGGTGCGCGATAGTCGCCCTATTGATTTACGGGATCTCAGACAAAGTTATCTTTATACCAGTCCCTATCACTACTGGAACTATATCTCGCAAATCGCACCTTTATTAACAAGTAAGCCTGTTATATTTTTAGATTTAGATAGTTTCCCTTGCAACCAATACTTTCCAGTAACGTTTGATTCTCACCATAATGTTTCTACTCAGATTCCGATTTTAGATTTCAAAAAAGGAATTGAACTAGATTTTAATCCTAGAGAATTATACAACCGCATCTGTAATGATATTGCCCGTAGTATTTGTGCAGATGAGCGTCGAATTTTAGATATTGTCGCTTATTTACAGCATTTACCTTTATTTGAGTATTTAAAAAAATATCTCTTAATAAATCCTCACGCCCAAGATGTTGAATTTATTTTAAAATTACCGAATGGAGAAGAGAAATATTATCAGAAAATTAGGCTCAATATTAATAAGATTGAGGAGATTGTAGCACAGGCAATTCAAAGTCAAAATTTAGATGCGATCGCTCATAATCATCCTCAGTATCAGTTTATTTTAGTTGGTCAATATACCATTTTACCCAACTTGCGCCAAAGATTCAGCCAAGCTTTTATCGTTCCTAATTACCAGCAAGCTGAATTTGAGCAAATTTGGCAGCAAAAGCAACACCAAAGCTTTCCTCTTTATGGTCAATATCTCGATCGCATCTCATTTCAAGTGCTTCAAGAAGGTAAGGAAATTTGGATCAACGTTCCTAGTAGTACGGAAGCAGATCAGATTTGTTATGAAGGAGAACAAAATATACAATAAATTTATACTTTTCACAGGAAAATTATATGGTATCTCTAATAATTTAAGGGCTGAGTTTTTATTTAACGATAGCTATCCCACATTTAATTTTAGCATTCATAGGAGAGAATATATAAAAGTTCTAGCCAGATTAGCCGTAACGGTAGAGCGGCAAAAATTCTATATAGCATTGTTCAATCAGAAGTATGAGCAAGGTAAAAATCAAGAATTTTATGAAATTTCAGACTATATATGGGGATACGCCCGTTTATTTTTATGGTATATAGATGATTATAATTCGGCTGGTGACTGGCTTGATTATAGGCATCACTTTAAAACGATTGCAAATCATTTGTTGACGATTAAATTAGAGCAATCTTGGAAGCAGGATGCTTTAATATCCTTAATATATCTTCTGGCATTTCGAGAGTTAGATAGCGATTTTTGTGCTATTAGTTCTGAAGAATATGTTTTAGCTAAAGCAGTGAGTAGAAGATTAGAAACCTCCCCAGTATTTTCTAATCATGTAAGCAAAAATTTATCTTTAAACAAGCTTCTTGATCAACTACTCGATGGTACTGCTACTTCTGAGCAAACAAGAGGAATGTTAGAGATTGATTGACATCAAAAGACAAAAGCGTTGAGTCTGAATCGCAGCAGGCGAGGTAGAGGGAGTATAGAAAGTAAAAAATTTACATTTTATCTTGACCACATAAGTAGTGCGGGCATCTTGCCCGCTTCTTATTTTGCGTAAGTTCTAATTCTTGGTCATTGATAATTGTTAATTGTTAATTGTTTATTGATTAGGCTTTTGTTCAATTCCGGCATCAAGGGCATTAATTAACCCTAAACCCGCCCAATCAATATCGCCATATCCACGAGCAACTCCTGAGAGAAAATGGTCATAAATTAAGCTGGCTAAGGGCATAGGTACGGTGGCTGTTTCCGCAGCGTCTAAAACTAGCCCCACATCTTTAAGTCCTAACCGTAATTTAAACCCAGCAGGCTCGTATTTTTCTTCCACAATCAATTTACCGTAGTTCTCGTAAATAGGTGATTTGAATAAGGCTGTATTGATAATTTCTAAAAATTGCTTGGGTTCTACGCCGGATTTTTGCATCAGTGCAAATGATTCTCCCAATGCTTCTAACATTGAGGCAATCATAAAGTTACCTGCCAATTTGACAATATTGGCTTTTGATGCTTCTTCCCCTACTATATATACACCCTGACTAATGGCATCAAATAAGGGACGACATTGTTCAATTTGCTGGGAATTTCCGGCTGCTATTACCCAAAGTTTTGCTGCTGCTGCTGCTTCTGGTCTGCCAAATACTGGCGCTGAGATGTAACCTTGTCCTGCTTGCGCGTGTACGGATGCTAGGTTTTGTCCGCAGGCTGCGCTAATAGTACTCATGGAGATATGGATTGCACCAGTGGGCAATTCCTCAATTGCACCAGTACTATTTTCGTTACCAAAAATTACTTGCTCTACTGCTGCATCATTAGCCAGCATGGTGATTAATACTTCTGCTTCTTGGGCTGCTTGACCTGGGGAATCAGCTACTTGTGCGCCCAAGGATAGTAGTTCTTCTGCACGACTCTGGGTGCGGTTATATACTGTCAACTGATGCCCCGCTTTGATCAGGTTACTGGCGATTGGTTGACCCATGTTGCCGAGTCCGATAAATCCTACTTTCATAAATATTCCTTGTTGTTGTTTTAGCCTAGAAACGGTGCGGCTCTACTCTGTCACACTATATATAGCGTTTAATACTTCACAAAATACTATATGTAGTGTAATGTGTGATATCTTGCTTCATTTTCAACTTTACCCAATGTATCGCTTTTTATCTGCTCAACACTTGGAAGAATTAGCCACTCGCAGTGGTATTGACTCTAATTTGGCTTACCTAAATTTCAAATCACTGCAAGGAAGACTATTTTACGAGTATTTGTTGATTTGCGATCGCATTCCCCGTAATAATGCAGGTCAGGTTCGTCATGGGTTGCTACAACGCTACGCAGATGGGGAAAAAGGCGGCTGGTGGTGTTCGGGATTAGATCCGCTCGATAATTGGGGTGTCATGGAGTGGGGGTGTTATAAGCCAGATTTTCCTCGGCAAAACCAAGATGGCAAACTGATTAAGTATGAGCATCCACCTTTGACACCTACGCGGATGTTTTGTTTAAGGGTAACTCTGGAGATATGGCAGCGAACTTCGTCACGTTACCACGTTGCTATGCCAGAAAACATCATAATTACAGAATCAGGGGAAGCGGTGGGATTTTGGGCGTGGGTAGTGGAAAATAATATTTCTGTAATTATTTGTGAAGGTGCCAAGAAAGCCGCCGCACTATTATCTCAAGGTTATGCTGCGATCGCATTACCTGGAATTACTAGCGGCTATCGTGTTACTAAAGACTGTTTTGGCAAAGTGATGGGGCGGCAGTTAATCCCAGATTTAGCAGTATTTACGCAATCTGCACGCACCTTTTATATTTGTTTTGATTACGAAACTCAACCTAAGACAATTAATGCAGTTAATCATGCGATCGCGCAATTAGGTGAACTTTTACAGCAAACAGCTTGTACAGTCAAAGTTATTAGATTACCTGGATTAGAAAAAGGTGTTGATGAATTTATTGTTGCTAAAGGTGCGATCGCATTTCTAACTGTATATCAAACCAGTGCTGACTTAGAAATAGATCTTGCCACAGTTAAACCTCATAGCCAACTAACCTATAAACCAGCACTTACACTTAACCGTCACTACCTGGGAAAATTACCTTTTCCCACATCTGGATTAGTTGGGGTTAAATCACCTAAAGGAACAGGAAAAACTACAGCACTTTTAGATTTAGTTACAGAAGCTAAAAAAAACCATCAGCCTGTTTTGTTACTTACTCATAGAATTCAACTAGGGCGGTTTTTATGTAACAAGATTGGTGTGGAATGGATTAACCAGAAAAAATTAGAAGAGGAGAATACCAATAATTTATTAGCATCTAAAACTGACCAAAAACAACAGTGTAGAGACGAGCCATGGCGCGTCTCTACTTCTTATTTCAATGGTGGGGAAATTCTGAATTCTCTTCCCGATCAAAAATATCAATCACTCGGACTATGTATTGATTCCCTTTGGAAGCTAAAACCTGAACATTGGCAAGGTGCAATTATAATTTTAGATGAAGTTGAGCAATCTTTATGGCATTTGCTGAATAGTTCCACCTGTAAAGACAAGCGGGTATTAATTTTAAAAAAATTCCAGCAACTAATTTCGACTATATTGCAAACAGGTGGATTAGTGATTGCCCAAGACGCAGATTTATCAGACCTTTCTTTAGACTATATAAAAGGGCTTGCAGAAATTCCGATTGAGCCTTGGGTTGTAGTCAATGAGTGGAAACCTCAATCTGGTTGCGATGTTATCCTTTACAACACTCCCAATCCTACAGCTTTAATTCAACAATTAGAACAAGATTTAATTGCCGGACTTAAGTGTTATGTTACTACCGATAGTCGCTCTGGACGCTATAGTTCAGAAGCAATTGATAACTATATTAAACAGCGTCTAGAACAATTTCACAAAAAGTATCCAAAAACATTAGTAGTTAGTAGTCAAACAACCAGTACACCCAACCACGAAGCACTTGATTTTATTAAAGATATTAATCAAAAAGTTAAAGAATATAGCGCGGTTTTTGTGACACCCAGTTTAGGTACAGGAGTTAGCATTGATGTAGAATATTTTGATAGCGTTTATGGCATCTTTCAAGGCGTAATTCCTGATTGGGAGGCGCGACAAGCATTAGCTAGAGTACGCCCTAATCTTACCCGCCATGTCTGGTGTGCCAAGCGTGGTGTAGGATTAATTGGTAGTGGCAGCAAAAATTATCGGGTATTGTCTCATTGGTATCAGGAGAATCACAAGGAAAACTTGGCTTTGATGAGTCCACTTCATAAAGTGGATGTAGATTTACCGTTAGTTTATGACTTTATTCATTTAAGAAATTGGGCTAAATTTGCAGCCAGAGTAAATGCTTCAATTACTTTATTTCGCCACTCAATGCAAGCAGGCTTAATTGCTGAAGGGCATCAAGTTAAAGTAATTAGTGATACTTTTACAAAAGAGCGTTTAACAGAATTACGCAAGGCTTTGATAACAGCCGCAACCCAAGATTGGGAAACGTCTAAAAAACTCCTAAGAGAAATTGTTAAAATTCAAAAAGAATTTATTGATAACAGCAAAAAATCTAAATCTATCAAAACCCACATTCGCCAGATTCGCCAGGAAAAAGAATTACAATCAGCTGATGCTGTTGCTAATGCACCTGACATTAGTTACAGAGAATATGAATTGTTAAATAATCGTTTGATAACTGAGCAAGAAAGCTACAAATTACAGAAATACGTTTTGCAGCAACGTTATGGTATAACCGTCATACCTAGATTAAAACAATTAGATGATACGGGATATTATCAACAGCTTTTACTTCATTACTATTTGACCCATGACAGCGAATATTTTAGAATTAGAGATAAACAGGAATGGTATCAGCAGTTATGGATGGGGAATGGTAAGGTTTTTATTCCAGATTTGAAAACTTATACACTAAAAATTGAGGCATTGAGAGCTTTGGGAGTTACGCAATTTCTTGAACCTGAGCGTGAATTTCACTCGTATGACTCAGATGTAATTAATCTGAAACTTAAAGCACAATTGTACAATAAGCATATTAACAGATCACTGGGAATTAAATTGCCTATTGATGGACGCGCTGGTGTTTCTTGTATTAAAATCCTGAGTATAGTTTTAAATTTATTAGGATTAAAGCTGAAAGTATCTTATATTACAGACTCAGGGCAGGGCGATCGCATTAAGATTTATTGCATTGATTCAGCAACGCTTGATGATGGTAGACAAGAAATTTTTTCAGTTTGGGATGCACATGATGCCTTAAGACTAAGCTTTTCTCAATCCGGATTTAATAACTCAGGCTTAGAAAAATGGATTACGCCTAATAATTCTCAAGGGTTGCACTGTTATGAGCCTAATGCTTCTACCCACTGATCGTGATCACTGGTTGTATATTAGACTGTTTGCTATAGTGCGATCGCATCTTTGATCCTACTGTAGTCGGTAGTTAACTGAATTTAGCATGAACAAGTGCGATCGCCTTCATACCCATCCTCAAGTTCTACATAGTTGCCCTAAATTTTTAAGTATTTTTACTTATCTCAGCCGGATCTAAGAGACTCGTTATCCTAGTTCTAGAGAAAAGGTACAATTTCCCACAGGAGAGAAATTTTAGCTCTGGTGATGGGCATACTAAAATAGCTCTCTAACTTAGTAGAGTTATCATCAAATAGGGTGCAAAATCAATTAGGAGACTACCACTGTAGTTGAGTGTTTTTTTCAAGGCAGTTTATCACTAGCTGATTAAGTCAGTTGCATCGTAGTAAGTCGTAGACTTACAAATAATTTCTCAAGGAAAAATTATGATTGCCATCCCAGGTTACAAAATTATAGAAAAAATTTACGATGGTGTAGAAACTGGGGTTTATCGCGCCCAACCAGACATCGAAGATCATACAGTTATTCTTAAAGTTCTTAAAGCTAAATATCCTACATTAGCAGAAATCACTCAATTAAGACATGAGTATGATATTTCCAAAAATCTCGATTTTGTAGGAATTATCAAGACATATAAATTAGGAAGTTATCAAAATGGTCTTTTTCTGGTATTAGAAGATTTAGGAGGATTAGATCTAAAAAAATTTATAGATACTCATAAAATTGACTTAAAAGATTTTTGTAAAATTGGTATACAGCTAACAGATGCACTAACAGTTTTGCATGAAAATAGCATTATTCATAAAGACATCAAACCGCATAATATTATTATTCATCCAATAACTAAACAAGTAAAAATAACAGACTTTAGTATTTCTTCGCGCCTATCTAGAGAAAACCCCACTATTGGCAAGAATAATTGGATTGAAGGTACTCTAACTTATATTTCGCCAGAGCAAACTGGTCGCATGAATAGGCTAATTGACTACCGTACAGACTTTTATTCATTAGGGGTTACCTTTTACGAATTGCTTACTGGAGAAGTACCTTTTAAATCATCCGAACCTATAGAATTAGTTCATGCCCATATTGCCAAACAACCAATTCCACCGATTAAATTAAATCCAGAAATTCCTCAAGTTATTTCTGACATAGTGATGAAATTGTTAGAAAAAACTGCTGAGGACAGGTATCAAAGTGCGTTAGGAATAAAAGCAGATTTAGAAATCTGCTTAAATCAATTACAAAATACTGGCACTATTAGTAACTTTATTCCAGGTCAACAAGATTTATTTGCTCAATTTGTTCTTCCCCAAAAACTCTATGGTAGAGAAGCGGAAGTAGCTACCTTGATGGCTGCCTTTGAGCGTGCTAGTCAAGGTAGTGCCGAAATGATGCTAGTTAGCGGTTATTCAGGAATCGGTAAATCTTCTTTAGTTAATGAAGTTCATAAACCAATTGTTCGCGATCGCGGTTATTTTATATCGGGTAAATTTGATCAATTTAAGCGTAATATTCCTTATGCCTCCGTTATTCAAGCTTTTCAAGATTTAATTAGGCAATTACTAACAGAAACATCAGCTAAAATTGCTATTTGGAAAGAAAAACTGCTTAATGCTTTGGGTGAAAATGGGCAAGTAATTACTGAAGTTATTCCTGATGTTGAATTAATTATTGGTCAGCAACCAGATGTACCAAAACTGGGAGCAACAGAATCTCAAAATCGCTTTAATCGGGTTTTCCAAAACTTCATTCATGTTTTTAGCACCAAAGAACACCCCCTGGTTTTATTTTTAGATGATTTACAATGGGCAGACTCCGCTTCTCTTAAGTTAATTCAGCTTTTAATAACTGACCCAGATAGTCAATATCTACTATTGATCGGAGCATATCGTGATAACGAAGTCAGTCCGACTCATCCCTTGATTTTAACCTTGGAGGAAATTCAAAAACTTGGGTCAATTATCAATAACATTGTCCTCAGTCCTTTGGATATTTCCCACGTTCAAGAATTAGTAGCTGACACTATACACGATCAGATAAATAGATCGGAGCCATTAGCAGACTTGGTTTTTAATAAAACCCAAGGTAATCCTTTTTTCTTAACACAATTACTACAGTCCCTCTACCAAGAAAAAGCTGTTAATATTTGACTTCGATGCAGGTTGCTGGCACTGGAATATTGATCAAATTCAAGGTATTGGGATTACGGATTATAGTATAGTCCAACTGCTTGCGAAAAACATTCAAAAACTACCAGAAAGCACGCAGAGAGTATTAAAATTAGCTGCTTGTATCGGTAACACATTTACTTTAGACGTTCTGGCGATCGTCAATGAAAAATCTCAGTCGGAAACAGCAGAGAATTTGTGGTCGTCACTGCAAGCAGGTTTAATTCTCCCTCTTAACGAAGCTTACAAAATTCCGCTGTCTTTTGATGAAAATAAATCAGGAGCTTTGATATTACAAGATTTCCAAGTTTCCTACAAGTTCCTGCATGACAGAGTGCAACAAGCAGCTTATTCCTTAATTCCTGAAACTGATAAAAAGGAAACTCACCTAAAAATTGGTCAACTGCTGCTGGAAAAAACTAATCCAGAGGAACGCCAAGAAAACATTTTTGCTTTAGTCAACCAATTAAATTTTGGCACTGAATTAATCGCCAGCGATTCCGAAAAATATGAGTTGGCTGAATTGAATTTAATTGCAGGTCAAAAAGCTAAATTAGCCAATGCTTATGAAGCGGCACGTAAATATTTAAATGTGGCTTTAGCTTTACTTCCTGAAAATAGCTGGCAAAATCAGTATGAACTGGCACTTGCACTTTATGTAGAAGCTGTAGAGGTAGAATATTTAAATATTAATTTTGAGCAAGCAGAAAAACTTTCAGAAGTTGTTTTGAAAAATGCTAAAACGCTTCTAGAGAAAGTCAAAGTATATGAAAATAAAATGCTTTTTCATATAGCTCAAAACCAAATGTTAATAGCGATAGATATATCCCTACAAGTTTTAGAAATGTTGGGGGAACCTTTATCGCAATCACCACCACCGCAATTAATTATTGAAGATTTAATTAATTTACCAGAAGTAGTTGATCCGTATAAGTTAGCAGCAATGCGGATATTAATGACACTGATGTCGGCTGCAATGTTTGCTAATCCTTCCTTAGTAGTGCCGATCGGTTATTCAATGGTTAACCTTTGTATAAAATATGGTAATTCGGCGATCGCAGTTTATGGCTACGCATATTATGGCTTAATTGTCTGTGCTTTTTTAGGAGATATAGATTCAGGATACCGCTTTGGTAAGTTGGCTTTGAGGATGTTGGATCAATTTAATACTAGAGAATTCCAATCCAAGATCTTTAATGTTTTAAATGCTTTTGTGTTTCATTGGAAAACTCATGCTAGAGAAACGATCAAGCCAATGCTGGAGTCAATTCAAATTGGCTTGGAAACTGGTGATATAGAATATGCCTGTTATAGCGCCACCACCTCTAGTGCTTACATATTTTATATAGGCGAACCTCTAGATATTGTGAATCAGCACCAGTCAAAATATATTGATATGATGCTGAAATTACAACAAGAAAGTCAGTTATACTACGCCAAAATATTTAATCAAATTGTTTTAAATCTTCAAGGGAAATCCGCAGATACTTTATCCTTAGTCGGCAGTAGTTTTAATGAAGTAGAAATGCTGCCTATCTTCCTAGAAACTAATAATTTCATCTTGAGTTTTTTGGTATATTTTGGTAAATCATTTTTAGGTTATTTCTTTAAAGATTATCAGCAAGCTGTAGAGAATGCCATGCTTGCGGAAAAATATACTGCCGCCATAGCGGGATTTATCCACTTTACCCAACATAACTTTTACTATTCATTAGCGCTTTTAGCTGCATATCCTCATGTGGATAGCACCTTGCAACAGCAGTATATGCAGCAAGTCGATAAAAACCAAGAAGCTATGCAAGTATGGGCAGAGAAAGCTCCAGCTAATTATCAACATAAATATGAATTGATTAAAGCTGAAAAAGCGCGGGTATTGGGTAAAATTGGCGAAGCAATGGAATATTACGATCGCGCTATTAAAGCAGCCAAAGAGCAGCGATATATCCAAGAAGAAGCTTTAGCTAATGAGTTAGCAGCAGACTTTTATTTTTCACGCGGTAAAGATAAAGTTGCTACTACCTATCTCACCGATGCTTACTACGCTTATATTCACTGGGGAGCCACAGCAAAAGTTAAAGATTTAGAATTAAGGTATCCTCAAATATTTTCTCAGATCCTGGCTAGAGAAAAATTTAGTATAGATCTAGATAGAACAACATCATTAACAACGGCTGTCGGTACATTTGCTTTAGATTTAACGACAGTAATGAAAGCATCACAAACACTAAGTCGGGAAATACTTCTCAATGATTTGATTGAGAAATTGATGAAGATTGTGATGGAAAATGCTGGCGCTCAAAATAGCTGCTTAATTTTAGATAAGAAAGGCAAGCTCGTAGTAGAGGCAATGGTATTTGTAGAGCAAAATGATATTGTTTTATTTCCATCTATCCCACTTGAGGATAGTGAAACATTGCCATTATCTTTAATTAACTATGTGGCAAGAACACAAGAGAATGTGGTTCTCAAAGATGCTGGCAGAGAAGGTAATTTTATTACAGATACTTACATTGTCAAAGCCAAACCTAAGTCTATCTTGTGCGTACCTATTATTAATCAAGGTACGGTAATTGGTATTCTCTATTTAGAAAATAATTTAACTGCTGGGGCGTTTACCCCAGAAAGGCTTGAGGTGTTAAGGATTCTTTCTACCCAAGCTGCTATCTCCCTTAGAAACGCGATGCTGTATGCCAACTTAGAAACAGCGACGGAAGAGCTAAAAGCTGCTAATAGCCAATTAGAGGAGTACAGCCGCACCTTGGAAGAAAAGGTGGAAACAAGAACCCTGGAAATAAAAGATAAAAATTTACATTTGCAACAAGCGATAACTGAATTACAGCAAACACAGGCTCAACTAATTCAAACTGAGAAAATGTCGAGTTTGGGACAGCTAGTTGCTGGGATTGCCCATGAAATTAATAATCCTGTTAACTTTATTCATGGCAATATACTTCATGCTACTGAGTATATTGATGGGTTGTTGAATTTAGTTAATCTTTATCAAGAGCAATACCCTAATAGTACGCCTAAAATCCAAGATGAGATAGAAGCCATTGACCTAGAATTTCTCAGTGAAGATTTACCTAAAGTGCTTGATTCTATGCAAATAGGTTCAGAGCGCATCCGCCAGATTGTGCTGTCACTCCGCAACTTTTCTCGTTTAGATGAAGCGGATATGAAACAAGTTGATATTCACGAAGGAATTGATAGCACCTTACTGATTTTGCAGCATCGCTTAAAAGCCAAGTCCGACCATAGTGAGATTCAAATTATTAAAGAATATGGCGATTTACCAAAAATTGAATGTTATCCTGGGCAGCTAAATCAGGTATTTATGAATATTGTCAGTAATGCAATTGATGTCTTAGAAGAATATGACTCTAAACGCTCAGGATGGGAAAGACAGCAAAATCCCTGTACTATTCGCATTCATACAGATTTAAAAGATGGTAATCAAGTAAGAATCAGCATGGCTGACAATGGTTCTGGGATGAGCGAAGCAGTACGCTCAAAAATATTTGATCCATTTTTTACAACCAAATCTGTAGGTGCGGGTACTGGTCTAGGATTATCTATTAGCTATCAAATTGTGGCTGAAAAACATCGTGGTCATTTGGAGTGTATTTCAGCACCTGG
Organism: uncultured cyanobacterium; assembly: GCA_963711165.1. GTDB lineage: Bacteria > Cyanobacteriota > Cyanobacteriia > Cyanobacteriales > PCC-9333 > Crinalium. The sequence goes on from CAVQDG010000043.1 coordinate 81,982, forward strand.
TAAAGGTGCAGAGTTTATCATTACTATTCCTATTCAACAAGAGGGATGAGAGAAGGAAGGGAATAACTGGTAATTACTCCCTATGTTTTAGCTTACGGAGATTTAATCGTTTAAACTACAGACTAAAATAAAATTGGGAGAGTCTGAAGTAAAAGGTGATTTATGATAATCTCCGAATTGGTTTTCTATTTTAAATCCGTTATATTTTAGTAATGCTGCTAATTCTTGAGGGAAGTAGTACCTAAATATTACGTCTTCTACTATTTCTTGCTTCTGCCCTGGAAATCGAAAGAACAGTTTCATTCTGTTGATTTGATCGGTAAGAGTGAAATCATTTTGACAAGTGATCACAATAGTTCCTTGACCATCAGGATCTTCATAAATTGAGTAAAGATTTTTTTGGGTGCTGAATAAGCGATTGATGATATCTTTATTGCAAAAATTTAATATATCAATTACAAACTTACCATCACTTTTTAAATGCTTTTTGACACAGCTAAAACAGCTTTCTAAGGAATCTAAATCTAGCAAATGCGTAATGGAATTAGTGGGGAAAAATATTAAAGAGAACTTTTTGTCTATTTGAAAATTAGTGACATCACCTTTTACCCATTCTACTTGGGAAGATTTACGCCTAGCTTCTTCTAACATTGATTCGGAAATGTCGATTCCAGTTACTTGAAGACCTTTTTTAGCTATAGGGATAGACAATCTACCACTACCACAACACAGTTCTAATACTGAATCGCCAGATTCAGTAGCAATGTCAATCAAGAAATCACTATCTTCTGTACCAATTTCAAAAAAATGCTCATAAATTTTCTCATAGTGTTTGCCATCATAATGAATAGATTGATCGCTATTCAGCTTGATAAAATTTTGCTCAAGTGTGCTGCCACTGAGTTTGTTGAGTAAGTAATTAGAAGGTTTGGGTTCTAAATTGCTATCCATCTATTGATAAATCCATGATATTTGAATAGTTTGTTTGTAGCTCAAAAAAGAGCGCGATCGCAATTTATTTAAATAATTTAATAATTATCCGGTTTTTGGTAGTTGCTTTAAAATTGAATGTTAAGTTTTCTATCGCTGACAATGATAAATAAAACTAATTTATATCTCCCCATTCTCATCTGCTTAAGGATATACTTGATCGAGGCGCAACAACCAAAAAAATTACTTAACTTAGTAAAAATACAGCAAAATTATCGGTAAGTTTTACTTATTTTATAATTTCTTCAATATCTGTTAGATTGGGTATAGGAGTGGGAACAATACTGATAAGCTAGAATAGCTTGCTATTCTAGCTCTGAGATAGTGCTGATGCTATTAGGTAGTCAAAGCTGGTTATGGCGATCGCAACTCCTGTGAATTACCTAAATAAATCTTACGACTCTAGTTTATTCATTGATTACATAGCATATTCAGAGTAAAGGCTTGTCTAGAGAGTAACTATTAAAAGCAGCTAATTCGATAGTTAAGCGCGCCAATTATACAAGTTTGTAATTTTTTGTTTGCTGTTACCTTTGCTAGATTCTAGAATTGCTTTTGCAAATGCACAACTTAGTATAAATACCTATAATCCCAGGGAGCATAAATCGTCATGGAATTAACTACAGCGCAATTTAACAGTTATAATCAGCAAGGTTTTTTGGTTGTCTCTGAATACTTTTCTCAATCGGAAGTAGAAAATATGAAGGGAGAACTGCCAGGTTTATTTGCTGAAGATAGTCCGAGAAGAGTATTAGAAAAAGAAGGCAATACCGTCAGGTCTGTACATGGAGCGCATACGACTAATCAGATTTTTCAACGTTTAGCTCGTCATCCTAAACTTGTGAAACCTGTTATGCAAGTTTTAGGTAGCCAAGCGTATGTTTATCAATTTAAGATTAACGCCAAAGCTGCTTTTAGTGGTGATGTTTGGCAATGGCATCAAGATTTTATCTTTTGGCGTAAACAAGATGGACTCCTGACACCCAGAATAATTAACGCCATGATTTTATTGGATGATATGAATGAGTTTAATGGCGCATTATTTGTCATCCCTGGTTCTCACAAGCAAGGTATGATCGATATCACATCACAACAGCTTGATGAAATAAATAATAATCTAACCGCAGAAAAAAAACAGGAATGGCTGCTGAGTTTTACGGCTAATCTGAAATATTCTCTACCTCAAAAAATAGTAAAAGAATTAGCATTAAAGCATGGGATGTATGCTATCAAAGCTCCGGCTGGTTCCGTAGTGTTTTTTGATAGCAATATTGCCCATGCTTCACCAAGTAATATATCCCCGTTCTCTCGTTCGACTGCGATTATTACTTATAACAGCGTCGAAAATATTCCTGTACCTGTAGAAAATCCCCGACCAGAATTTATTGTCAGTCGGGACTACCGACCAATTGAACCTTTAGAAGATGAAGCTTTATTAATTCCCACCTTGGCTTAGTAGCGCCCATCACCAATAAAGCAAGTTTGAAAACAGCATAGGTAAGTCAAAATGGCATTCTCTACTAATAATATTAATGGCTCGTTAGATCGGCAATTTGAGGGCGATCGCCAGAAGTGTATCCACGAGTTATTTGAAGCGCAAGTGGAGAGAGAGCCTGACGCTATAGCTGTAGTTTTTGAAGATCGGCAACTAACTTATCGACAGTTAAACGCTCAAGCTAACCAACTAGCTAATTATCTCAAAACTTTGGGCGTAAAAGCAGAAGTTTTGGTAGGTATTTGTACTGAGCGTTCCTTAGAAATGCTTGTAGGTATTTTGGGCGTACTTAAAGCTGGTGGCGCTTATGTACCGTTAGATCCAGCTTATCCTCAAGAGCGTTTAGCGTTCATGGTAGCAGACGCGCAAGTATCGGTATTGCTAACGCAGGCGCATCATGTTTCATCTTTACCTCAACATCAAGCACAGGTTGTTTGCTTAGATAGTGATTGGCAAACTATTAACCAACATAGTTCAGAAAACCCTACAAACAGTGCTAATCCTGAAAACTTAGCTTATGTAATTTATACTTCAGGTTCTACAGGCAGACCTAAAGGCGTACTCATAGAACATCGTGGACTATCTAACTTAGCTGTTGCTCATCAACAATTGTTTCATGTGCAACCTAATAGCCGCGTGTTGCAATTTGCCTCATTTAGCTTTGATGCTTCAGTATCAGAAATTTTCATGGCTTTTGTTACAGGTGCAACCTTAGTAATGGCAAACCGTGATTCTCTGATGCCTGGATTAGCTTTAATGCGTCTGTTGCGCGAACAGAGAATTACTACTGTTACTTTACCACCTACAGCATTAGCACTTTTACCTGCGGAAGATTTACCTGATTTACAGACAATTATTGTCGCTGGAGAAACTTGCCCTCCTAACTTAATTAATTATTGGGTAACAGGGCGTAGCTTTTTCAATGCTTATGGGCCAACAGAAGTAACAGTTTGTGCTACAGTTGCCGCTATTAAAGATAGCGCCGCGCCATTATCAATTGGTTATCCCATATCTCGCACCCAAGTTTATGTATTAGATAGCCAAATGCAGCAAGTTAGCGCTGGCGTTACTGGAGAACTGTATATAGGTGGTGTGGGAGTAGCGCGAGGTTATCTGAATCGTCCTGAATTGACGGCGGAAAAATTCATCCAAAATCCTTTTAGTAATAACTTAGCAGAACGTTTATATAAAACTGGTGATTTAGTACGCTACCTGCATGATGGCAGCTTAGAATTTTTAGGCAGAATTGACGAACAAATCAAAATTCGTGGCTATCGAGTTGAGTTAGGTGAAATTGAATCAGTTTTAGCAAAACATCCTGCTGTACAGCAAACTGCTATTGTAGTGCGGGAAGATGTTCCTGGCGATCAGCGTTTAATTGCTTATTTTGTAGCAAATCAACAAGATCAATCTGCTGCAACTAAACCATTAGAGTTATGGCCGTCAATTGCCGAGTTTTATATTTATGATGAACTGCTTTATCATGTAATGACTAATGATGAACGCAGGAATAATAGTTATAAAGTTGCTATTAATGAGTGTGTTAAGGATAAAGTAGTTCTAGATATTGGTACTGGTAGGGATGCAATTTTAGCGAGATTTTGTGCTGAGGCGGGGGCGAAAAAAGTATATGCCATTGAGTTATTAGAAGCAAGTTTTAATCAAGCTAGTAATCGCATCAAAGAACTAGGTTTGCAAGAGCAAATTATTTTGATTAATGGTGATGCTACTCAGGTGGAATTGCCAGAAAAAGTTGATGTCTGTGTATCGGAAATAGTCGGTGCGATCGGTGGTGCTGAAGGTGGTGCATATATCTTGAATAATGCCAGAAGGTTTTTAAAACCAGAGGGGGTAATGATTCCCCAAAGAAGCACGACTAAAATTGCTGCCGTAAATTTACCAGAAGAATTTTTAAGTAATCCAGGTTTTACGGAAGTTTCGGGATATTATGCTCAAAAAATCTTTGAGCAAGTTGGATATCAGTTTGATTTAAGGTTAGGTGTGAAAAATGTATCTTACTCCTCTTTGATATCTAATGTGGAAATATTTGAGGATTTAGATTTTATTCAGCCTCTATCCTCAGAATATCAAAGGCATATCGAGCTAGAAATTACTAAAAATTCTCGCATTAATGGCTTTTTAGTATGGTTGAATTTATATACTAATACTACTGAATTAATTGATATTCTTGAATACGATTATTGTTTGATTCCAGTATATTTGCCTGTGTTTCATCCAGGTATTGCTGTTGATCAAGGAGATAGGATTGAAGCGGTTATTTCAGGAAATTTGTGTGAAAATAACCTGAATATAGATTATCAAGTTAAAGGTAGATTAATTAAGCAAGATGGTCAAATAATTAATTTTGATTATACATCATTTCATTACAAACAAGTATTTAAACATCATAAATTTTATCAAGAATTGTTTGCGGATAATGAGATAAAAATTAAAAAATCTTCAGCAAAGGCAGCAACGGTAGATTGGTATGAAGAACATATTTTACAAGGGCAAACTTTATCTGATGAAGTATACAGCCAAATAGCTGTTAAACCAGATTCAACATTTAATATTGCTGGTTGGAATAGTAGTTATACGGGTTTACCGATACCAGAAGCAGAGATGCGGGAATGGGTAAACCAAACTGTAGAAAGAATTTTAGCTTTACAACCGAAGAGTGTATTAGAAATAGGGTGTGGATCGGGGTTATTGCTGTTTAGAATTGCGCCATTGTGCGATCGCTATTTTGGCACAGACTTTTCTGCTGAGATTATTAATTATCTTCAGCAGGAGTTAAACCAAGGAAAACAAGCACTACCACAGGTAGAAGTACAACACAGAACAGCAGACAATTTTGAGGGATTTGTAGCTCAAACTTTTGACACAGTAATTATCAATTCCGTCAGTCAGCACTTCCCAAGTATTGACTATATGTTGCAGGTAATGGAAGGTGCGGTTAATGCAGTTAAGCCTGGTGGTAGCGTTTTTGTTGGAGATGTGCGGAGTTTGCCACTACTAGAGGCTTATCATACTTCTGTGCAACTACATCAAGCACCAGATTCATTATCTAATGAACAGTTACAGCAGCGAGTGCGTAGTCGTCTAGCACAAGAAGAAGAATTAGTTATCGATCCTGCCTTTTTCTTAGCATTAAAGCAGCATTTACCACAAATTAATGATGTGGAAATTCAGCTTAAGCGTGGTGTTCATCACAACGAATTAACTCGCTTTCGCTATGATGTTGTGTTACATATCGGAGATCGAGTTAATTATACAGTTGATTTTCCTGGGATAAATTGGCAGCTAGAACAGCTTACAGTACCCGCAATTAAACAACTACTGCTGGACAATCAACCAGAAATTTTAGCACTAAGTAGTGTGACAAATGCCCGTTTAATTACGGAAATAAAAGCTTTAGAAGGGTTAGCTAGTGGTAAGACAAAGGAAATTGTAGGTGAATTTAGAGTAAAGAAGTTACAAGAGGTAGTCATTGGATTAGATCCAGAAGAGATCTGGACATTAAGCAATGAGTTACCTTATGACATCAATATTAGTTGGTCAGATGACGGCGCTACTGGTAGCTATGACGTAATTTTGAGACATCGCGAAGCAGTCAGATTGCCAGTTAATTATTACTGGCAAAAAACACAAAATATTAAGCCTTGGAATTACTATGCTAATAATCCTTTAAGAAGTAAAATTGAGCGGAAATTAGCGCCACAACTCCGCCAATTTCTCCAAAAGCAATTGCCTGATTATATGGTTCCTGCTAGCTTTGTCATGCTAGATTTTTTACCGCTTACTCCTAACGGTAAAATAGATCGGCGATCGCTTCCAGCACCAGTATTAAAACCTGAAACAGCAGAAAATTTTGTTCCTCCCCGCACCTTGATCGAAGAAATCTTAGCTCAAATTTGGGCAGAAGTTTTAGGGTTAGAGCAAATTGGGATTTATGATAACTTCCTTGAATTAGGAGGACATTCACTCTTAGCAGTGCAGATTATTTCCCGTGTACGTCAGAGTTATCAAATAGAATTACCCTTGCGATCGCTATTTGAATCACCGACTATAGCTAGTTTTGCCCAACACTTAGAAACAGCCCTACAACAAGATCAAGAATTTTCTCCTCCGCCAATTGTACCTGTTCCCCGTAACCAAAACATACCGCTTTCCCTACTTCAAGAAGGCATCTGGTTTGTAGAACAACTGTATCCAGGTAGCCCGTTTTATAACGAGCCAATGACGCTGTACTTCAACGGTACAATGAATGTAGCAGCCTTAGAACAAAGTCTCAAACAAATTATTAAACGCCATGAAATTTGGCGCACTACTTTTTCTGTAGTAGATGGACAACCTCTGCAAATTATTCATCCAGAGTGGGATTTTAGTTTACCTGTAATTCATCTAGAAGATTTACCTGAAACTGAGCGAGAAGCAGAAGCTTTACGTTTAGCTAAATTAGATGCTCAACAATTATTTAATCTGCTCCAAAGTCCACCCTGGCGAGCTAAATTAATCAAAATTACTGAACAAGATTACAGATTATGTTTAACTTTACATCATATCATCTTTGATGGCATTTCCATTCGGAATTTATTTTTAGAAGAAATAGCAATTTTTTACAAAGCTTTTGCTCAAAATCCACTGAGTTCCGGTCGGGAAAAATTATTACCAGATTTAAATATTCAATATGCAGATTTTGCAGTTTGGCAAAGACAATGGCTACAAGGCAAAGTATTAGAAACAAAAGTTGCTTATTGGGTAGAACAATTAAATAATTTACCTATACTAGAACTACCGACAGATCGTCCTCGACCAGCAATTCAAACTTTCCGAGGCGCTAGGGAATCTTTTGCAGTATCGCCAAGTTTGACTAAACAAATTAAAGCATTGTCACGCTCTGAAGGTGTAACTTTATTCATGACAATGTTGACGGCATTTAAAATTTTACTGTCACGCTATTCTGGTCAAACAGATATTGTGGTCGGTACTGTTTCATCTGCCCACAACCGCCCAGAACTTGAGAAGGTAATGGGATTTTTTCTGAATACTTTAGTGTTACGCACAGATTTGTCTGGGAGTTTAACTTTTCGGCAATTACTTTCAAGAGTGCGTACAGTAACTCTATCAGCTTATGCTCATCAAGATCTGCCATTTCAAAAATTGCTCGAAGAACTACAACCACAACGCAATTTAAGTCATAGTCCATTGTTTAAAGTAGCATTTATCTTGGACACGCCAATGGCAGAGGCAGATCGAGATTGGCGGATTACTCACTTAGATGTGCATACCGAAACATCTAAATTTGATTTGTTTTTTGAAGTCGATGACCAAGAAAATGAAATATTTTATCACGTCGAGTACAATACAGATTTGTTTAATGCTGATACCATTGCGCGAATGGTAGGAAATTATCAAACCTTACTAGCTGGAATTGTTGCTAATCCTGATGAAAAAATTACTGAGCTACCGATATTAACAGCAGGGGAACAACAAAAGTTACAACAGTGGAATAAGACTGAGTTGAATTACCCAGGAAATGTCTGTTTGCATCAAATATTTGAAATGCAAGTAGAACAAACCCCATCAGCAGTAGCCGTAACATTTGAAGGCGAACAATTAACTTATCAACAGTTAAATCAAAAAGCTAATCAATTAGCACACTATTTGCAAGCATTGGGTGTGAAACCTGATGTGATGGTTGGTATCTGTGTAGAACGTTCTTTAGAAATGGCAGTGGGGATTTTAGGGATTTTAAAAGCTGGTGGCGCTTATGTTCCTTTAGATCCAGCGTATCCCCAAGAGCGATTAGCTTTTATGTTGGCAGATACGCAAGTACCTGTGCTATTAACTCAACAAAACTTAGCAAGTAAATTACCTGCTCATCAAGCAAAAGTTGTTTGCTTGGATAGTGATTGGGAAGAAATTTTCCAATTAAATCTAGAAAATATTGGCAGTGGTGTCACTGTTGATAATTTAGCTTATGTAATTTATACTTCTGGCTCTACAGGTAAACCAAAAGGTATTTGTTTAGAGCAACGCCCTTTATTAAATTTATTACATTGGCATTATTCTTGTTTGCTAACTGGAGCGCGGACTTTACAATTTGCTTCTTTAAGCTTTGATGCTAGTTTCCATGAAATGTTTGCGGCTTGGGGAACGGGTGGAAAATTATTTATTATTCCAGAAAATTTCAGACTGGATGTGATTGGTTTAGGTAGATATATTTCTGAACATAAAATTGAGAAAGTTATTTTACCTGTAGTGTTGTTACAGCAGTTAGCAGAATCATTAGGTGAGGGAGGAATTGCAGCGTTACAACCGTCCATGTTTTCTAATTTAAAGGAAGTGACGACGACAGGGGAACAACTACAGATTACACCTGCGATCGCACAACTTTTCAAATCCTTACCTCATTGCGCTTTCCACAACCACTATGGCCCCTCAGAAACCCATGTGGTAACAGCTTTTAGCTTGTCTAATAATCCTGATGAGTGGGAATATCATCCTCCTATTGGTAGACCAATTGCGAATACACAAATATATATTTGCGATCACCACTTCAACCAAGTACCTGTAGGAGTTCCAGGGGAAATTTATATAAGTGGCGTATCTTTAGCAAGAGGATATCTAAATCGACCAGATTTAACGGCTGAAAAATTTATTCCAAATCCTTTTAGTCAAAACGAAGAAGCACGTTTATATAAAACTGGAGACTTAGCGCGTTACTTAGCAGATGGAAATATAGAGTATCTAGGAAGGATCGATCATCAAGTCAAGATTCGTGGCTTTAGGATTGAATTAGGTGAGGTGGAAACTGCGATCGCACAACATTCCGCAGTACAAGAAACTGTAGTTATAGCTAGAGAAGATCATCCTGGTTATAAACAGCTAGTAGCTTATATTGTCACGCAACAGCAAGCACCCAAAATTCTCGAAATACGCAGTTTCCTCAAACATAGACTGCCCGAATATATGTTACCTTCCCACTTTGTAATGTTGGAAAGTTTACCCCTCACACCTACAGGCAAAGTAGATCGGCGTGCTTTACCAGCACCCGCACAGAATATAACAGAAATAGCAGCAACTTTTGTTCCTGCCCGTACTCCTATAGAAGAAGTATTAGCCGGACTTTGGACTGAAGTTTTACGACTGCAACAAGTTGGTATTTATGACAACTTTTTTGAATTAGGCGGGCATTCCTTACTGGGAGCGCAGTTAATCTCTCGCATCCGCAGTATTTTTAAAATAGAATTACCTCTACGCAAGGTGTTTGAATTTCCGACAATTGCTAGTTTAGCTGCAACTATAGAATCAGCAACTCAAGAAAATACACTACAAGTTCTGCCAATCCTACCAGTATCTAGAGAGCAGATTTTGCCAGCATCTTTTCCACAGCAACAGATGTGGTTATTTGCTCAACAGCAACCAAATCTTCCTTCCTACAACAATTCCATGCTGTTGTGGTTGCCTGGTTCACTTAATGTTGCAGCCCTAGAACAAGCCCTGGATACCATCATCAAACGTCACGAAGCATGGCGAACCACTTTTTCAATTGTGGATGGGTTGCTAGTGCAAATTATCCAACCAACTGCAACTCTTGCACTACCAATTATTAATCTTGAAGAGTTTCCTCAAGAACAACAAAAAATTGAGATTTTACGATTAGCTAAGTTAGAAACATTTAAAATTTTTGATCTGACCAAAGATCTGTTAATAAGAGTTACATTAATTCGGCTGAATGCAGTTAATTATTGTTTAATACTGACCTTACATCACATCATTTATGATGGTGTTTCTCTCAATAATGTCTTCTATCCAGAATTAGAAATTATTTACAAAGCCTACTGTGAAGGCAAGCCATCACCCCTGCCCGAACTGTCAATTCAGTATGCAGATTTTGCAGTTTGGCAACGACAAGGGCTACAGCAAGATCTACTCAAGCCTCATATAGAGTATTGGCAGAAGCAGTTAGCAAATTTACCTGTACTAGAATTACCTACTGACCGTCCTAGACCAGCAGTAGATAGTTATCGAGGCGCTACGCAAAGGGTGGAATTATCTCAAACTCTCACCCAAAAACTCAAGGCATTGGCAATAAAAGAAGGTGCCACCTTATTTATGACATTACTGGCAGCCTTCAAAACTTTGCTTTGTCGCTATAGCAATCAAGAAGATATTCCTGTGGGTATTGTCACTGCTGGGCCTAATCGACCAGAACTTAATGGCTTGGTTGGGTTATTTATCAATTTATTGGTATTGCGGACTGATTTATCGGGCAAACCTAGTTTCCGGCAACTTTTGCATAGGGTGCGGGAGGTAACTTTAGAAGCTCATGCTCATAAAGATATGCCTTTCGAGCAGCTTATCGATCAACTGCAAATAGAGCATCGCCGTCTCGGACAAAACCCATTATTCCAGGTAATGTTCCTCCTCGATCCTCCTATGCCAACTTTAGATTCAGGCTGGAACATCGATTACATGGATGTGGAAAACAACACAGCCATGTCTGATTTAACTTTAGAACTTTATGAGGGGTCAGAAGGGTTATCCGGCTTATTTGAGTACAGCACAGATTTATTTGATGCTGCAACTATTGAACGGATGGCGGGGAATTATTGCACTTTATTAGAAAGTATTGTTGCTAACCCAGATCAAAATATTTTTGATCTACAGATAGTAACAGCAGCAGAGCAACAGCAGTTACAACAGTGGGATAATACTGAGTTTGATTACCCAGAAGATTTATGTCTGCATCAGTTGTTTGAAATGCAGGTATCCCAAACACCTGATGCCATAGCAGTTACATTTGAAAATGAACAATTAACTTATCAACAGTTAAATCAAAAAGCTAATCAATTAGCACACTATTTGCAATCATTGGGTGTGAAACCTGATGTGATGGTTGGTATCTGTGTAGAACGCTCTTTAGAAATGGCAGTCGGGATTTTAGGGATTTTAAAAGCTGGTGGCGCTTATGTACCTTTAGATCCCAATTATCCTCAAGAACGATTAGCTTTTATGTTGGCAGATACGCAAGTATCTGTGTTATTAACTCAGCAACCACTGGTGAGTAGATTACCTGAACATCAGGCAAAAGTTGTTTGCTTGGATAATGATTGGCAGGAGATTGCCCAATTCAATCAGGAAAATATTAGCAGTGGTGTCACTGTTGATAATTTAGCTTATGTAATTTATACATCTGGCTCTACAGGTAGACCAAAAGGTATTTGTTTAGAACAGCGCCCTTTATTAAATTTGTTGCACTGGCATTACTCGTCTTTGCTAACGGGAGCGCGGACTTTACAATTTGCTTCTTTAAGCTTTGATGCGAGTTTCCATGAAATGTTTGCTGCTTGGGGAACGGGTGGAAAATTATTTATTATTCCAGAAAATTTAAGACTGGATGTGATTGGTTTAGGAAGATACATTTCTGAGCAAGAAATTGAGAAAGTTATCTTACCTGTAGTGTTGTTGCAGCAGTTAGCAGAGTCATTAGGTGAGAGAGGAATTGCAGCGTTACAACCGGAGATGTTTTCTAATTTAAAGGAAGTGACAACAACAGGGGAACAACTACAGATTACACCTGCGATCGCATGCTTGTTTAAATCTTTACCTCATTGTGCTTTCCACAACCACTATGGACCCTCAGAAACCCATGTAGTAACGGCTTTAAGCTTAACTAATCATCCCGATCACTGGGAATATCATCCACCCATTGGTGTCCCCATTGCTAACACACAAATTTATATTGTCGATCAACACTTTAATTTAGTACCTGTAGGAGTTCCAGGGGAACTATTGATTGGTGGTGTATCATTAGCGCGAGGATATTTAAATCGACCAGATTTAACTGCTGAAAAATTTATACCGAATCCGTTTAGTGAAAATTCTCCTTTCTCCTCCCTCCTCCCTCCTCTCCCCTCAAAAGCTCGTTTATATAAAACTGGAGATTTAGCGCGTTATTTGCCCGATGGTAATATTGAATATTTAGGACGGATCGATCATCAAGTAAAAATTCGTGGTTTCCGCATTGAACTAGACGAAATCGAAGCTTTGCTAGTACAACATCCTGACATACAAGAAGCAGTTGCGATCGCGCGTGAAGATGTACCTGGTGATAAGCGTCTTGTCGCGTATGTTGTCTCTAGCCTAATTCCTAATCGTGTACCAATAGAAACCGAATGTTTAATTGAATTTAATCAAAATATTTTTAAATTAACCTCAGAAGACATATCTGTAGGCGGTTTATGTTTAGTGGGAATACCAACTAATTTGGCGCTAGGTGCAAATGTGCGGTTGCATCTGCGATTACCAGGAACATCTCAACAACAGTGGTTAAAAGCTAAAATTGCTTGGTGTAAAGGACAAAAAGCTGGGGTTAAGTTTGATCTCAATTTAACTGAGAAAGCATTGCTAGAAAAAAGTGTTAATTACTTGCTAGAAGCGCAAGGATTATTAAAAGCTTTGCACCGCACAATTACGCAGAATTTGCGCCAATTATTGCAACAGCAACTACCTAGCTACATGATGCCGGATCGCTTTGTAATTTTAAATTCCTTACCCCTCACTCCCAACGGTAAAATTGATCGTCGCGCTTTACCAGTACCCCCACAAAACCCACAACAGTTTGCCACAGGTTTCGTAGCGCCACGCACACCTGTAGAGGAAGTAGTAGCAGGAATCTGGATGAAACTTTTGGGGCAAGAAGTTAGTATTCACGACAACTTTTTAGAAGTAGGTGGAAATTCTATCTTGGCAATGCAAGTTATTTCCAGACTGCGTGACATATTTAAGATGGAATTACCCTTGCGTAGCTTGTTTGAATTTCCTACCGTCGCAGGCATGGCGCAAAGAATTGAATTAATGGGTCACTCATCATTCCAATTAGATGATGCGCCTGTTGTCAAACAAGACGTAGATGTTCAACTAACGCCACTACAAAAATTTATCCGCCCTCAGCTTATACCTACTTCCTTTTCCCAGCAACGGCTGTGGTTTCTAGAACAGTTAAGCCCTGGAAGTCCTAGATACAATCTACCTTTAATTTTGGAATATAAAGGTTTGTTGAATATCACTGTTTTAGAGCAAAGTTGCCAAGAAATTATCCATAGACATGAAGCTTTACGAACTAATTTCACTCAGGTAGAGGGGCAACCTGTACAGTTTATTGCTCCAGAAATTCCCTTAAATATGGAGGTGATTGATTTAAGGGAATTATCATCTAATTTGCGATCAATAGAAGCTCAAAACATAGTTGATTTAAGAGTACAGCAACCATTTAATTTAGAACAAAATCCACTTTTGCGGGTCGCAGTTATACATTTAACCGAAACTGAACACATCTTACTAATCACCATGCACCACATCGTTTCTGATGGTTGGTCTTTTGGTGTGTTCACGCGAGAATTAATTGCCTTGTATGAAAGCTTTGCTCAACAAAAACCTTCTACTTTACCAGAGTTACCTATTCAATATGCAGACTATGCGATTTGGCAACGGCAACAGTTACAAGGAGAAGTATTAGAGCGACATCTTGCCTATTGGAAACAACAACTCAGTGGCGAATTACCAGTACTACAACTGCCTACTGACCGACCTAGACCAGCAGTGCAAACATTTGCAGGCGCTTATCAAACACTGGTAATTAATAAAACGCAAACTGAAGCTATTAAGCAACTGTCACGTCAAGAAAATGCCACTTTATTTATGACGTTATTGACAGTTTTCAAAATTTTACTCTACCGCTATACAGGTAATGAAGATATTTTAATAGGAACCCCAATTTCTGGGCGGCATTTGTCGGAGATTGAAGGCTTAATTGGCTTTTTTGTCAATACTCAAGTGTTACGAACTAATCTTTCAGGTTCTCCCAGTTTTAGAGAGCTATTAAAACGGATACGGGAAGTTACTTTAGAAGCTTACGCTCACAAAGATTTACCATTTGAGAAGTTAGTAGAAACTGTCCAACCAGAGCGAAATTTAAGCCAAAGTCCTTTGGTACAAGTAATGTTTTCTCTGCAAAATATTCCTTTTCCACAATTAAGTTCTAGCTGGAAATTCAGCGAATTATCTGTAGATACTGGTACTGCAAAGTTTGATTTATCTTTGCAATTCCACGAAATTCAAGGCGAAATTTTTGGAGAGTTGGAATATAATACCGATTTATTTGATGCTACAACAATTGAGCGGATCGCAGGGCATTTTCAAACCTTAATGGCAGCTATTGTTGTAAATCCAGAACAAAGTATTGCTGATTTACCTTTGTTAACAGCAATAGAAGAGCAACAGTTACAGGCGTGGAATTCTACAGAGATAGATTATCCCATAAATGCTTGTATTCATCAGTTATTTGAGGCGCAAGTAGAAAAAACACCTGATGCTGTTGCTGTAATTTTTGAAGCTCAACAACTTACTTATAGTGAGCTTAATACTAAAGCTAATCAACTAGCGTATCAGTTGCGTTCAGCGAAGCTGTCGCGTAGCGAATCGCTTGGCGTAGGTGCAGAGGTGTTAGTTGGTGTTTGTGTAGAACGTTCTTTGGAGATGGCGATCGCACTTTTAGCTATCCTGAAAGCTGGCGGCGCATACATACCATTAGATCCAGCTTATCCTAAAGACCGCATCGCCTTCATGCTAGAAGATGCCCAAGCATCAGTATTACTTACCCAAGCAAGTTTAGTATCATCTTTACCACAACACCAAGCTCAAGTTATTTGTTTAGATACTGACTGGGAAACAATTGCCCAACAAAGTCAGACTAATTTAACTAATATCGCCACACCAGATAACTTAGCATACGTGATCTATACTTCTGGTTCTACCGGAAAACCCAAAGGTGTACAAATTTGTCATACCTCTGTAGTTAATTTCTTAAATTCCATGCGTCAGCAGCTAGGAATCACACAAGCAGATATTTTCCTAGCAGTAACTTCTTTATCTTTTGATATTGCTGGATTAGAAATTTTCTTACCTTTAACTGTAGGAGCGGTTGTAGAAATAGTTAGCAGAGAAATAACTACTAATGGTCAGCAGTTATCAGATAAAATTACTAATTCCGGCGCGACATTTATGCAAGCTACTCCTGCCACTTGGCAAATGCTATTATTAGCAGCATGGCAAGGGACTCAGCAATTAACAATACTTTGTGGTGGTGAAGCTTTATCGCAACAATTAGCTAACGAGTTAGTAAAACGCTGTAGTTGTTTGTGGAATCTTTATGGTCCTACAGAAACAACTATTTGGTCTACTATCTACCAAGTTAATGAAGAAAACATCCCAATTTTAATTGGTCGCCCAATTGCTAATACAGAAATTTATTTATTAGATAGTCATCAGCAACCTGTTCCTATTGGTGTATTGGGTGAATTACATATAGGTGGTGCTGGTTTATCTAGAGGATATTTAAATCGTCCAGAATTAACATCTGAAAAATTTATTTCCAACCCGTTTAAGGAAGCAGGGGAGAAAAATAGCTATCTGCAACATACTTCAGATCGGCTTTACAAAACTGGTGACTTAGCGCGTTATCTCCCAGACGGTAATATTGAGTATTTAGGACGCATCGACCATCAAGTAAAAGTACGTGGTTTCCGTATAGAATTAGGTGAAATTGAAACAGCACTATTAAAACATCCAGACGTGCGCGAAGTAGTTGTCATAGCACGTCGGGATAGTCGGGGTGACAAACGTTTAATTGCCTATCTTGTCTCTAATCTCATTCCCGATCGCTTACCATATCAAACTGTAGTCAGTTTAGAAGTTGACGAGACTATTGTAGAATTAGCAGCAGAAGATATTTCTATTGGTGGCATTTGCTTAGTAGGATTACCTAATAATTTACAAAGTGGTCAAACAGTGCGTTTGCGCTTGCTACTTCCAGGTAAGACAGAGGAATGCTGGTTAATAGGTAATATTGCTTGGCAGCGAGGACAAAAAGCTGGTATTCAATTTACTACTAACTCAACTGAACAAACACAGTTACATCAAAGCCTAGATTACCTGTTGGAAACACAAGGTTTATTAAAAGTATTACAGCGAACAATTACCCAAAATTTACGAAACCTATTACAGCAACAGTTACCTAATTATATGATTCCTGGTAATTTTGTCTTACTGCGTAGTTTACCTTTAACCCCTAACGGTAAAGTAGACCGCAAAGCTTTACCAGATCCCGAACGTTTACAACCAGAGGGGGAAGCTGTTGATGTTGCACCAAAAACGGAAATTGAGCAAATTATTGCGACACTTTGGCAGCAAGTTTTACAGGTTATAATAGTAGGAGTAAATGATAATTTCTTTGACTTGGGCGGTCATTCTTTGCTGATAGTGCAGGTGCAAAGTCAACTGCAAGAAATTTTAAATAAAAATATCCCTATTGTGGATTTATTTAAATATCCAACTATCAACGCTTTAGCTCAACACTTAAGTCAACAAAAAGATGAGTCAGCACCATTACAACAAGTTAGCGATGCGACTGCTTTGGAGTCTCGCGCCCAGAAGCAAAAACAAGCTCTAAACCGACAAAAGCAACGTAGGCGGTAAACAGTCAAAAATTAACAATTATCAAGGAACAATGAACAATGAACAATGAAGAAAGTGTTATTCAGGATGATGCTATAGAAGGCATAGCAATTGTTGGGATGTCTGCTAAATTTCCAGGCGCTACAAATATTGATGAATTTTGGCACAATCTTAAAAATGGTGTAGAATCAATCTCGGTTTTTTCTGATGAAGAATTGTTAGCTTCTGGAGTTACGACAGAAGAAGTAAATGATCCTAATTATGTTAAAGCAAATGGTATTATAGAAGATATTGATTTATTTGATGCGGCTTTTTTCGGGCTTTCTCCGAAAGAAGCCGCAATTACAGATCCTCAACACCGTCTATTTTTAGAATGTGCTTGGGAAGCTTTAGAAAGTGCGGGATATAATCCAGAAAATTACCCAGGATTAATTAGTGTTTATGCAGGTGCTAATGGCTTAAACACATATTTTGTAACTAATCTTTATAATAACCCCAGCCTAAAAAAAACAGTTAGTGATTATCAAATGTATATTGCTAACGACAAAGATTTTTTGCCTACCCGTGTATCTTATAAATTAAATCTTAAAGGAGCAAGTATCAATGTACAGACTGCTTGCTCGACTTCATTAGTTGCTATTTCTATGGCTTGTCAAAGCTTATTAAATTATCAATCAGATATGGCTTTGGCTGGCGGTGTTTCTATTATTTTACCGCAGAATACGGGATATTTATACGAGGAAGGAATGATTCTTTCTCCTGATGGACATTGTAGAGCATTTGACGCTCAATCTCAGGGTACTGTTGGAGGCAATGGTCTTGGGGTTGTTTTACTGAAAAGATTAGAAGATGCGATCGCAGATGGTGACTATATATATGCTGTAATTAAAGGTTCTGCGATTAATAATGATGGTGCGATGAAAGTCGGATACACTGCGCCTAGTGTTGATGGTCAAGCAGAAGCGATCGCCCAAGCTTTAGCAATAGCTGAAGTAGATCCTGAAACCATTAGTTATATTGAAGCACACGGAACCGCTACCCCGTTAGGTGATCCGATTGAAATTGCTGCTTTAACACAAGCTTTCCGCCAACATACTACTAAAACAAATTTCTGTGCTATCGGTTCAGTTAAAACTAATATTGGACATTTAAATACTGCTGCTGGAGTTGCAGGTTTTATTAAAACAGTTCTCGCACTCAAACATAAATTAATTCCCCCTAGCTTACATTTTAAAAAACCTAACCCGAAAATTGATTTCGCCAACAGTCCCTTTTATGTAAATAACAAACTCACCGAATGGAAAACAGTTAATAGTGATAACTTACCCCCCCTCCCTGTTAACGGGGAGGGGGACGGGGGGTGGGGTTCTCCCCGTCGCGCAGCAGTTAGTTCTTTTGGTATTGGTGGTACTAACGCCCATGTTATTTTAGAAGAATCTCCCATAAAAGAAAATTCCTTAGAATCTCGACCAGCACAATTAATATTACTATCTGCTAAAACTTTAACTGCACTCGATACCGCTACTAAAAATTTAGTCGCACACTTCCAACAACATCCTAATATTAACTTGGCAGATGCAGCTTATACATTACAAGTTGGTCGCAAAGCTTTTAACCATCGGCGGATAGTTGTTTGCAGTGACTTAGAAGAAGCTACAAATGCTTTAGGAACACTTGATCAAAGCGTTTTTAGTAACTTCCAATCGAAGCAGCGTCCTGTCGTATTTATGTTTTCTGGACAGGGTTCGCAATATGTAAATATGGGCTTAGAACTATATCAATTTGAGCCAATATTTAAAGAGCAAATTGATAATTGTGCAGAAATACTTAAGCCTTACTTAAAACTTGACTTGCGTGATATCTTATATCCCAGTGAAGAACAACTAGAAGCAGCTACCGAGAAAATTAAGCAAACTGCGATCGCACAACCAGCTATCTTTGTAATTGAATACGCCTTAGCTAAATTATGGATCGAATGGGGTATTTCTCCCCAAGCGATGATTGGGCATAGTATTGGGGAATATGTCGCCGCGTGTCTGTCGGGAGTTTTTCCTTTAGAGGAAGCATTATCATTAGTAGCAGCGCGGGGACAATTAATGCAGCAAATGCCACCAGGGTCAATGCTTGCTGTACCATTGTCGGAACAAGACTTGCAACCATATCTTAATGCAGAAGTTGCGATCGCTGTCATTAACTCACCAACTAATTGTGTGGTATCTGGGGATAAAAATGCGATCGCGCAACTAGAATCACAATTAAATCAACAAGGTGTAGAATGTCGCCATCTCCATACCTCCCACGCCTTCCATTCAGCGATGATGGAACCCATATTAGAACCTTTTACACAGCGCGTCAGACAAGTTAATCTCCAACCGCCACAAATTCCCTATATTTCTAACTTAACTGGTAATTGGATAACCGCCGCAGAAGCAACAGATCGTAATTATTGGGCAAAACACTTACGTCAAACAGTACGTTTTGCAGCAGGAGTAAAACAATTTTTCACAGAACCAGATCAGATATTACTAGAAATTGGTGCAGGGCAAACATTAAGCACATTAACTAGAAGACATCCAGAAAAACCTCAACAGCAAATCGTACTTTCTTCCATCCGTCATCCCCAAGAAGAACAACCAGATATAGCATTTTTATTAACTACAATCGGCAAACTTTGGTTATCAGGCGTAGAGATAGATTGGTCTAAATATTATAGTAATGAAAAACGCGATCGTATACCCTTACCAACTTATCCTTTTGAACGTCAACGTTATTGGATAGAAGCACCACAACAATTAAATCATCCTCATCCTCAAAGTTTAGTAGTAGATCAAAACTTACCGAACAAATTAGACTTATCGTTAGGTAACGCAGTTAACTACGAACAAAATTTAACATCTGCTCAAACCAGCACAGAATCACTATATCAAAGACCTGCCTTACAAAATTGTTACGTTGCCCACAGAAATGATTTAGAGCAAAAAATAGCTAATATTTGGCAAACTCTTTTAGGTATACAAGAAATAGGTATTTATGATAATTACTTCGACTTAGGTGGAGACTCATTACTAGCAGTTAAGCTTATATCTGAATTACGGAGTGTATTATCAATAGAATTATCTTCCAAAATTTTAATAGAGACACCAACAATAGCAGAACTAGCAGACTTAATTCAACCGCAAATATCTAACTCAAACATCATTACCAAACTATCTAAGCCAACAACAACATCACCATTAGTAGCTATTCGCGCTACTGGTGAAAAACCCCCTTTATTCTTTATTCATCCCGTAGGCGGTAACGTTTTTTGCTATACAAAATTAGCCCGTCATCTAGGAATAAATCAACCCTTTTATGCCCTACAAGCCAATGGATTAGATGGTACTCCGCCACTAACTAACATTACAGATATGGCGGCTGAATATATTAAAGCCATACTTACAATTCAACCGCAAGGAAATTATCTATTAGGGGGTTGGTCATTTGGAGGTATAGTAGCCTTTGAAATAGCGCAACAATTACAAAAACAAGGAAAACAAGTTAGATTATTAGCGTTATTAGATACCAGCGCCCCCAAATATAATCAGAAACTTGCGGAATTAGATGATGTAGATTTATTAACTTGGTTTGCTACTGATTTAGGAATAAATATTAACAACCTTAATGTTTTGGCTGATCAACTAAGACAGCTTACCTTAGAACAACAATTACAATATATTCTTGAACAAGCACAACAAGCTAATATCTTACCTGCTACAGCTAGTGTTAATGAAATTAGCCCCTTAATACAGGTATTCAAATCTAACTTACAAGCATTAGCTAACTATGTCCCGCAAATTTATTCTGGAAAAATAACTTTATTCCAAGCTAGCGAAGTATTTCCCCTTTTCCAAACAGAACAATTAGATACTGATATTGATGTAGATAATACATGGGGTTGGGGGGAACTTTCCAGCGAACCGATAAAATTGCATACTATTCCAGGCAATCATTATACAATTATGAATGAGCCAAAAATAGAATTTTTGGGGATAAAGCTAAAATTGTATCTTGAATAAACCTTTCGGATTCTCTAGCTTCCTATCCATAAGGAGATATAATATTATTAATTGTCTGGTGTATATCTACTGGAAATACTAACTAAACTTTTTTCTTGGTTAGCAAATATTTAGTTTAAAGGAAAGTAACAAATGATGGAAAATCCTCTTTTAGGAACTTGGAAACTAATATCTTGGCAAGTTCAAAAGGAAAATGGGGAAGTTGATTACCCATTGGGTGAAGATGCTATTGGTTACACAGTTTACACTGACAATGGCTATGTATCATTTCAGGCAATGAGTGCTAACCGTCCTAAATATAGTAATGAGAATGAACCCAATCCAGAAGAAGTTGTAGCGGCTGCTGAGACTTGCATGAGCTATTGGGGAAAATATGAAATTGTAGCAGATCTTAAGAAAGTTATTTCTTATCCTGAAGTTAGCTCATACCCAAATTTTGTGGGAACTACTGTAGAACGATTTTTTAGTGAAATTACAGAAAACACAATGTCAATAAGTAGTTCATATTGGCAAGAAGATGGAATTAAGGTAAGATATTACCTTAATTGGCAACGTATTTAAAAAATTTAATTTGTTAAAACTTCTGATTCTGGTATTAGACTTGTTGCTGAAATCTAAATTTAAGTAAAAAATGTATAACAACCGCAAATGGAAGCAGAAAAATTTCAGGTTAAACAAGTCGAAACCAGCGATAATAATAGCTTAATGGCGCTGGTAGCTAACAATCTGTGGAAAGTATATGGCGATCGCACTGTCGTAGAAAATGTTAGTTTTACACTTAACCCTGGGGAAGTTCTCGGTCTTTTAGGACCCAATGGTGCAGGAAAAACCACTACACTAGGAATGTTATATGGTGGAGTCATTCCTAGTCGTGGTCATGTACAGTTAGGATCTTGGAATGTGCTTACTCAAGGTCGGCAAGCACGTTATCAAATGGGTATTGTTACTCAAGAAGATAATTTAGACCAAGATTTTACAGTTATAGAAAACTTAATTTACTTCGCTCATCACTACCGTTTAGTAGGAAAAAAAGCTTTACATCGTGCAGGGGAAGTACTCGCGCAAGTAGGATTACAAGATTACGCTAAATATAAACCCGATGAACTTTCAGGCGGGTTAAAACGCAGACTGGTATTAGCGCGGGCAATTATTAATCATCCCAAAGTAATATTTTTAGATGAACCTACCACTGGTTTAGATCCAGATGCGCGTCAAGAATTTTGGAAACTTGTTAGTCAATTAAAGCAAAATAATTGTGGTATTCTGCTAACTACTCACTATATGGATGAAGCGCAGAGATTGTGCGATCGCCTCCTGCTTCTTCAGCAAGGTCAAGTAATAAATGAAGGTACTCCTCAAGAACTAATTTTGCAAATCATCGGAAAGGAAGTTGTAGAAATTGAGGGTGTTAATGAAGCAATTATTCAACAATTAGCTAAGGAAACAAACAGTTGGTATCGTGCCTTTGGCAACAATTATTTATTAACTTTACCTTTAGATAATCCCAACTTAGTTTGGGAAAAAATTGTATCTACTCACCCTACAAATTTGACACGCAGACGCGCCAACCTAGAAGATGTTTTTTTACGGTTAACAGGAAATGTCTTGAACAATTAACAATTAATTCTAAAATTATGAAAGGCAATTTAAAAATTACATTTTGGGGAGTATATTCAGCTTGGTATCGTCACTTCAAGGTTTATCAAAAAACTTGGCTGGTAAATTTTTTACCCCCAATGTTAGAGCCATTAGTTTATTTAGCAGCTTTTGGATTTGGTTTAAGTCCCCTAGTAGGTGTAGCGATGTATGCTAATAAAAACATTAGTTACCTACAATTTCTAGCTCCTGGAATGATTGGAATTGCGGTATTATCACAAGCATATGTTGAAGGCGCTTATGGTAGTTTTGTTCGCTTAAAACTTCAAAAAGTTTGGCAAGCACTATTAACAGCACCCCTAACATTTACAGAAGTATTTTTAGGTGATTTATTTTGGTCTGCAACTCGCGGCTGTATTTCCGGTGTAATTACTGCTTTTGTCACAGTTATTTGTGGGCTTTATCCTGTAGGGAACTTCTTTGTAGCTTTGCCTCTAATTGTTTTAGGTAGTCTTTTATTTGCTGCAATGGGACTACTAACCACAGGGGTTGTCCGCAGCTTGGACGAAATGAATGTTCCCCTTTTTCTATTAGTTGTACCTATGTACTCAGTCTGCGGTACATATTTCCCGCGTGAAACTCTACCACCAGTAATGAGACATATTGCGAGTGTATTACCTCTTTCACCTTTAGTTGATTTATTACGCTGGCAATTAGAAGTGCCTAAATATTGGTTGCTGGAATTGTTATCAATAGTAGTGTGGATTATTGTTTGCACCGTGTTAGCGTGGAGAAAGATTTATCCGCAACTATTTCGTTAAAAATTTAAATAAATGTATCAAAATAGTTGAATCAGGCTTAAACATTATACTTATTGCCAAAATAACTGATTGTATCTGTGTTTATCCGTGTGCATCTGTGGTTAATTATCTAAAATTTAAATAACCCAACAGGGATATTAAAAAAAGCTGAATTACTACCCAGTCACCAGTAACCACTATGAAAGTTAAAGCAGCAGTTGCCTTCGCGCCCAAACAACCATTAAGCATAGAAATGGTAGATTTAGAAGCGCCAAAAGAGGGAGAAGTATTAGTAGAAATTAAAGCAACAGGAGTTTGTCACACCGATGCTTTTACTCTTTCCGGTGCTGATCCGGAAGGACTTTTCCCCACAATTTTAGGGCATGAAGGGGCGGGTATAGTAGTTGATATCGGTGCTGGCGTTACTAGCTTAAAAAAAGGCGATCGCGTTATCCCTCTCTACACCCCAGAATGTCGCCAGTGTAAATTCTGCCTCTCCGGTAAAACCAACCTTTGCCAAGCAATTCGTGAAACACAAGGGCGCGGTGTCATGCCCGATGGTACTAGCCGTTTCTCCCTAGATGGTCAAATGTTACACCATTACATGGGGACTTCCACCTTTGCTAATTACACCGTATTACCAGAAATTGCCCTAGCTAAAATCCGCGACGATGCCCCATTTGATAAAGTTTGTTTAATTGGTTGCGGAGTTACTACCGGAATAGGCGCTGTAATTAACACAGCCAATGTACAGGTAGGCGATAATGTAGTTGTATTCGGATTAGGCGGTATTGGATTAAATGTAATTCAAGCTGCCCGTATGGTTGGGGCAAATATGATTGTCGGTGTAGATATTAACCCCGACAAAAAAGCCTTAGCAGAAAAATTAGGGATGACACATTTTGTCAATCCCAAAGAAGTAGAGGGAGATCTTGTCCCTTATATAGTTAATCTTACTGGTGGTGGTGCAGACTATGCTTTTGAGTGTATTGGCAACGTTAAAGTTATGCGTCAAGCTTTAGAATGCTGCCATAAAGGGTGGGGAACTTCTGTAATTATTGGTGTTGCTGGTGCAGGTGAAGAAATTTCTACTCGTCCTTTTCAATTAGTCACTGGGCGTGTTTGGAAAGGCAGCGCGTTTGGTGGTGCTAAAGGGCGGCGAGATGTACCAAAAATTGTTGATTGGTATATGGAAGGGAAGATTGTCATTGATGAGTTAATTACTGATGTAATGCCAATTGAAGATATTAATAAAGCGTTTGATTTGATGCACGAAGGTAAGTCTATTCGGAGTGTGATTACGTTTGATTAAGAGAGGGGAGAGAAGAAATTTTTATATTTAATTAAAAACTTGAACAAAACTTCCGCAGAGATCCCCCTAAATCCCCCTTAAAAAGGGGGAATTTGAATTTCCGCCCTTTTCCTACTTGATATCTACAGGATGCTGACCATAAAAAGGCAAAGCTTCTGACCAATGTGGGGAGTTTCCTTGTTGCCATTCAATATAAGCAAGTTCTAGCAAACTGGTGACTGATTCACCTAATCCTATCCCAGATGGAATTTCAATAAGCTGATATGGCATTTTCATATTATCTAAGGTTTGTTGCCATGCTTCAGAAGAAATTACTGTATCTGGAAATAACTCATTTAGTCCTAACTTATCGCCTGATACCTGATAAATAGCAGTAAATAATTGATTTCTTTGTGCAGGCATTTGAATTGCGATCGCACTATCTAAAATTGTTTCTAATGGCTTTTTCTCCCATGCCCAAGCTGCTAAGGTAGATATCGTAAATAAGGGAATATCTAACTGTTGTGCTAGTGTACGGGCAGTAACTACACCAATACGAGTACCCGTAAATCCGCCAGGTCCTTTTGCTACTGCAATAAACCCTAAATCTGCCCAAGTTTGAGGTGAGATAAAATCAAGTAAATACTGGTGGAAAACATTAGATAAATCTCTTCCCAAGTCCCAGGCTTGAGTACGGAAGTCACCAGCAAAATTACTAATTGCTAAACCTAATTCAGCACTGCTGGTGTGAATACCTAAACCATATTTATTTGCTGCAAGGTTGTTTCGCATTAATCACACCACAAAATCAGTAAACAGTAAACAGTAAACAGTAAACAGTTAATAGTTAATAGTTAATAGTTAATAGTAAACAGTGAGTGTTTTTATCCTTGGGTTTAAGACCCCCACTAAATTTTTAATCTTTGTGGAGCGCGATGGTTGGGCGGGTTTGAATCCAAGAGCCATACGCAT
>CAVQDG010000044.1:0-145092 GCA_963711165.1 uncultured cyanobacterium
GAGCCTGGGTTGTGGAGAGTGACTATCTGTGGCCTGAGAAAAGTACCGCTAAAAATGTCTGTATCCCGTTTCCCCCGAATCCTAACGAAGGGAAACATCAACCCTTTCGCTATTTAGGTCGCCAGGTACTCTTGAAGGATTGGCCGCTAGATGATCTACTAGCAGAATACTGGGGTAGTCAATTAACTGCCATTGGCTATGGTGATCCTGCGTTTGCTGCATTTTATCCCAACGCCTATAGCGTTTTTGGCTGCTATGATGCCGAAGTTCAGGAAGCAATTGAGAATCTCAACTATGATGTTTGGGGATGGTACAGCGATCCAGATCAAGATTATCTCAAGCAGTTCTTGCAGAATATTTCAAAATTAGGGAAATCATTTAAAGCGGCTTTAGAAGATGAACAGAAATGGATTGTCAAGGGAGATGAACAACCCACTCAGATGCTCTGCTATGGTCGCCTGACCTTCGGGAAAGCGTTATCCAACAAAGCACAATCTGAGGGTGATACATCGGTCACAATTGCGCTGGCGAATACCGGGACAGAAGCTTTATCTGCGTATCTAGCCGAGCAAGTCACCACAAAACAGGCAACCCCAGGGGCATCCAAACAGGCACTGGAGAACTATTTAGAAGCGCTACAACTGTCCGCCACCTTGGAGGGGCATCACTTAGACTTAGACGCTCGACTCAAGGAAGCCCGCCATGAAAAAGGATTCACCGCATTAGCGGCAGGTATCCTCTGGCGTATCGAAAAAGTAGACCCTAAAAAGGATTGGGATATTCCATCCGAGAATGAAGCGTCTGGCAATCCTTTATCAACTGCCAAAAATGCCTCCGAACCCTTGATTCCTGATGAGCTTGCCAGCGCACTTTTGCACCTCAATGAGTTGCAAGAAAAATACAATCGAGCGCTTCGCGAAATAGAGTCCCGACAAGACCAACTCTTTGCGGATTGGTATAAGTACATCGTTTGTGCCTATCCGCCAATTGGCAGTCTGACTGAGTATCCCAGACCCGATCAAGTCAAGCACTTTATCGAGACCCAAAGCATTGCTGCCTTAGATCGTCTGAAGTCTGAAACAGGCATCTTAACTTTAGAAACCGACGATAAAGGAAAAGTAATCAGGGCTGCTGCTTCACCAGAGACTTCTGCAAACAATCCGAATTCGTTAGCGCAAAGAATTGCTGATCAGATCAATTTTCTCGTCCAGCAATTAGATAACTTATTCCCAACTGAACGTGACACCAGAACTGCATCACAGATCGCCTATCAACTGCAACCTCTTCCTGCACCTCGTTATTGGCAGCCCAATGAACCAGTCGTCATGGTGGTTGGAGAAGTGGCAAGGTTTACTACCCCCCCTATTTCTGCGGATCAGTTCCTGACTTGTAACCTCTGGAACCCAGAACCATCCAGCTTTGCCCAGGATCTCACATCTTTTTGGCGTGGTCAGCTTCAAATCAATCCTGAAAGTGCCGATGAACTCTTAAACGCATTAGATCGACAAATAACCCAATTCATCGGAACCGAATCAACAGACCACCCAGGGCTGACCATCTGGCAAGAACAGCCCTGGAATCCTTTTATGCTGGAGTGGGAAGTTGCGTTCTACCCCACCAAAGGACAAAGTAGTAACCTTTCATTCAATCGCAATTATCCAACTAATTTTCTGACCCGTCACTATGATCTCGACTCCAACGCCATCGCTCTAAAACACCAGGAGCTAGAAAACCACTTTACTGACAGCACGATTGTTCAAGATATCTATAGTGGTCGGAGTTTCCTAAGTACCCATGCGACACTGCACCACGAAGAACGAATTACTGATTACTTCAGCAAGCAGCCTATTTTTGAACTCTACTGCCAACAAAAACAACTTTTACAAGGGAATTTCTTTCCAGCACAGGTAGACAATTTTATTGAATGGTTGCAAACTCAATTGCTGGCTTCAGATAGCCAGGATTCTGAGCCACAGAAGGCACAGTATGCAATCTACATATCGCTATTGCGTGCTTATCAAGAACTGCGGCAGACTGTTTGCCTCTCCCAATGTTTGAGTGGATTGAACCAGGCATTGTTAGGCCGTCGGCAAACCCTACAACTCGATATCGCCGATCCCATTGGTTTTCCAGAGTATCAAAGCTTTGCCGATCTGGTCAGCAGTGCTGTAGCCAGCCGTATCATCAGCGCACCACAACCGCTGAATTTTTTCAACCCGATTCGAGCCGGAAGTCTGAAGGTGTTGCGGCTGCGGCTGGTGGATACCTTCGGGCAGACCCAAACCTTACAATGGCAACGCACCCTCACTCCAGACCATCTCAAACCCACTCTTATCCGTACAAAAGACCACAACGCAACCAACCAGTCTATTGCAACTATAGAAACCATTGCCCTGCCGCCACGCCTAGTGCAGGGAACCCGACTTAATTTCCGTTGGCTTTCTGGCAATCCTAACTATGAAGGAGAAGCCTCGTCTCATCCCTGCTTAAACCCCATCTGCGGGTGGATTCTGCCCGATTTTATTGACAACACCCTGGAAATTTACGATGCAGCAGGTCACTCATTAGGGGAAATAGAAATACATCAAGCTGGAGAGGAGCGTTGGCGCAGTGCGCCCCAAACTGCCCACACCCTTGACAGCATTGAGAACCTCTATTTAAAGCGAGTATTGCAGACGCTGTGCGGAGGGGCTAGTACAGATGCAACAGATACGTTTTTAGAGCAATTTATACAAGCACTGCGGACGGCATGGGATAATATTGAACCGGAGGATGTAGACCGTGACCCTGCGATCGCGCTGATTATGGGGCAACCCATTGCAGTAGTACGGGCAGTGCTGAATCTCCAATTACAAGGACAACCTGCCATCAACCAGGATTGGTCGGTTTTTCGACAAGATTTAGAACGCACAGAGCGGGAAACCAATCAATTTGAACAGGTACGATTTCCCATTCGCTTGGGTGATTATCGCAAGCTCAGTGATGGACTGGTGGGCTACTGGCTAGAAGACGACGCTGGCAATCTGAGCCAGCAGGTGTATATAGCCCAAGCACAAGATGTAAATCACGAGCGAATTGTCACCACACCTCATCTGTTTTACCAAACAGTACAAGCTGCTCCCCAGGTCGTGACGGCACTGATCGATCCTAGAGCGAAAGTCCATGCAGTAACGGGAATCGTGCCGACAAAAGACATTTCCATTCCCAAAGAACATTATGTGGATGCCCTGAAGACAATTTCCATTTCATTCTTAACAGCTCCTATTCTGACGCCTCGCAGAATACATTTACCCCTGCCTGAAGAACAGGGCTACGCATGGTCTTGGTTGGAGCAGGATGAAGATCGGAACTGGTCAGAAATTTCCATGATTGGAGAGATTCAGCGAGAACTATTTGTCAAACATCTCCAACTCCTGAATCAAGATAAAGAAAATAATTTGAGCGCAGAAACAATTTGGGAACATCTACTAAAACCTGATGTGGGTTGGCTGGCAGAAGAAAACTATAAAGTGCTAGTCACGCCCTATGACAAGCGATCGCAACGCCAGCTAGAACAACCTTATCAAAGATGGCAAAAACATATTGAAATGGCGTTGGATATCTGGGCAGTAAAAATTCGTCCGGTGCAGATGGAAGCTGTTTTTGCCAAGCAGGAGTTACGAGAAGGCTGGCTCAAATTGAAAAAGAGCGAACGCCAAAGCAGCAGTTCCTGAACTCATTTCAAATTGCATCTCTCATAAATTAATACTTGGCTGAATAGTCCCTATCAAATATTAAAAGATTAGGAGTCCTACCGTGGCTGACAAAACCCATGAATATTTTCTCCAGCAAAACCCCCTTTCATTTGGTCTCTATAATTACTATGAACGCAATGATTACAATCTTCTTTACATAAACGATAATCCTGATGACCTGCGATTCAATTTAGAAATCAAAAATCTCTCCACCGAGGCAATTACTCTTGGGAAATCTACCCAATCAAATATAGAAGCTCCTAGCCCCAATAATTATCATATAGAGCTGAAATTCAGACCCAACCAACTCTCACAGAGATCCCGCGAAAAGATTGATTTGAGTGAAGTGAGTAAAGAGAACTGGAGTATAAGTCGGCCTTGCGAAAATCGCGATCGCACGGTTTCGCTTTTTCTCCTCAAGCGAAAGGAAGATTTGGTCATAGAAAAACAAGGAACTCAATTTATTACATTGGTGGGTCTTGGCGCGAATTACATTGAGGGAGCAAGAGTTACTCAATTAGAAATTAATTACAAAGATTTCTACTTTGCACAGGATAACTCTGATGAAAATGCTAATGCACAACGAAAATATATTGACCCTCAAACACAGATTGTCATTCTCACAATTCTCAATTTTTCGGGGAAAAGAGAAGCCAGTTTGACCGTTACGTTTGCCTATGCACCGACCATTCTCAACAATGGTTCGGATAGCGAACCCCTCGTACTTCAAATTGTCAATACAGGCTCAGATGCAATTACTTTAAACGAAAATTCGAGGTTTGAAATCACAATTGATGCACAAGGGGACCGGGAAGAACCTTGGGCACTTGCCAAAAAAGATGAGGCAATAAAATTTAAAGTTTTTCTTAAAAATAACCCAAATCAAAAATACTGGCTTATAGAAGAACCAAAGCAAGACTTAGAAGATCCGACCTGGATCGTTAGACCAAATTTCGCATCAAATCAAGAGGATGGAGAACAGGATAGAGTAAAGCAATTTACCTTTAAGCAGAACGAAGATTTCTTCGTTACAATAAGCAACCTTAAATCTTCACTTCGTCCAGGTATTGGTAATTTATATGTAGCTTATTACAATTTGCCAGGATATATGGATGGAAAAAGAATACTAGATGTGACGAAAACCTGTATTACTGAACGGAAAGAGAGTGGGGCTGGTGATGGACGAATTGGAATTAACAAGTATCCCGATCCTGAAACTCATCTAGATGTAAAGGGGAAAATAGCAGCAGATTGCTTAGAAGTGAAGGGGGAGGCGGTGGCAAATTCCCTCAAGGTTAACAATACCGTAAGCGCAAGAAAGTTTGAGGGTGAAGGTGCCTTTGTGACAGGCATGATTATGATGTGGAGCGGAGCCGCAGATGCTCTTCCCTATGGATGGGCACTTTGTGATGGAACCAAAGGAACCCCCGATCTAACGGGAAAATTTATTCTATCTGCTGGAAATGGATATGCTTTAAATCAAAGCGGAGGTAACAAATCTCATAATTACAAAGTTGAAGTTCTTGGACATCAATTAACTGAGGCAGAAATCCCTTCACATAGTCATCGTTATCGAATAGCAAATCGATTTGACGGACGACCTGATGGGGGAAGAGATCATGGAGGAGGTGGCTACTATTGGATGGATGCTTCTGGCTTCAAGGTCGACTGGGGTAATATCGCACAGAACAGTGATAGTACCTTAAGTGTAGGTAATAACAATAGCCATAATCACGAAGCAACTATAAAGCCTCAAGAAAGCGATCAGATGCCACCTTATTATGTTTTATGCTTCATTATGAAGATTCGGATGGGAGATATAGATATATTGGCAACTGGATCTGAGGATTTAATCCTTAAAAGAGATGAGAATAAAGACATGGGCTGGTATACAGCAACAGGATACACGCTGGTCTTTCAAAAAGATGGGAATCTGGTTCTCTATAACATTAAAACTTCTAGTAAGGAAGTAGTTTGGGCAACGGGTACAAACGGGATTGCAGAAAAATTTACAGCTTTAAAAGATGGAAATTTTGTTCTCTTTAATTCCAAGAACGAGCCGATATGGTCTACCAAAACCAGTGGAAACAATCGCTTAGTTCAGAAGGAAAACGGTAACTTAGTTGTATATTCTCAAAAAGGCGAAATATTGTTTCAAACCGAAACTACAGATGGAGCTAAAAAGACCACTGAGGCAGCTAAAAACTGGCAGAAGTAGTTATGAGCAAATCACCTTCACTGACGCTTGGTTTTCAAGCAGAATTCGCCTTGGGCGATCAACCAACTTCCCTTCTCCTAGTTGTTGAAACTGACCCTGCTTCTCAACAGAAAAAAGTCTACCTCATCCTTCAGCAGCGCCGATTTGAATTTGCCATCCTTTCTACTTCTACCGACTCATTTGCGGGTTTTACCGCTGCCTACAGCAATGAAACTGGTTATTCTGTCGATATTGCAGAACTGATCGGCGATCTTATTCCCAGTATTGCCGAGCAACTGCCCACTGGGTTAGTATTATCTCTTCACCAAGTTTTTCTGGCTTATCAAGAAGCTCCCGATTCACCTAAAAACAAACCTCAAGCATCTTCTACTTTTTTAGTCGGCGCTACATTGGGGCTTGATATTAACCTTGCTGATTTGCCCCTCATCGGCGACAAACTACCTACGGATTTTACCCCTCGCATCAATGGCGTCCAAATTCTTTATGCCTATCAGGACATTGCCCTAGAGTTAGTCAACACCCTGAAATTACCGCAAGGTCTTTCATTACCATCCGTCTCTTCCAATAAATCAGATAAATCAGAAAAAACAGAAAAGCCTCCTGCCTTACAGTCAGGACTATATCTGAGTGCCTGCCTCACTCTGGAAAATAACCCGCAATGGGTAACTTTGCCACTCTCTCGTAACAAAAAAAACCGCTCTAGTGCTGCCTCTCAAACGGCTCGAATTACCAATACTGTAAAAGCTGACGCTACCTCACGGAAGCCTGAAACATCAATCTCGAAAACCGAGCAAAATCCTAAAAACGAAAAATTCAAGGCATTAGCCCAGGCTCCTCCTAACGTAGATGACACTATTACCTGGATTGACATCAACAAAAAGCTTGGTCCCCTTACCCTGCAACAGGTAGGGATGCAGTTCCAGAACTCAGAATTGTGGTTTTTTCTGAATGCCTCCCTGTCTTTTAGCGGCATTACTCTTTCTTGCAATGGCTTAGGCGTTGGCTCATCTCTCACCAAGTTCAAACCCAAAGTCCGGCTGAACGGATTGGGCATTCACTACTCCGGTGGAGACTGTCTAGAGATTGGTGGTGCTTTGCTCCGCAAAACCATGACCCTTAAAGACAAACAGGGTGCAATTAAACTAGATGATAACGGGAATTCTGTCACTTATGACGAATACAGCGGTGCTGTCATTATTGGCACCACTATTAAAGGTAAAAAAATTACCCTCTCAGCTATTGGCTCTTACGCAGAAGTCAACGGCGAGGCATCGCTGTTTATCTTTGCCTTGTTGGATTATCCTCTTGGCGGCCCCCAGCCTTCTTTGTAACGGGTTTAGCCGCAGGCTTTGGCTACAACCGTCGATTAAATCCGCCTGAAACCGTTGAAGCTGTGGAAGATTTTCCCTTTGTGAAGCTTGCAATGGGGGGCGAGGACAAAGGTAAAGATCTGCTAAAAATACTTGATAGTTTAGGGCCTTACATTCAGCCTGCATCAGGGGAGATGTTTTTTGCCATTGGCATTAAGTTTACCTCCTTCAAGATTGTAAATGCCTTTATTCTCCTTATCGTAAAACTGGGTAAACGTACAGAATTTCATATTTTAGGGCTAGCTTCCCTAGTTGCGCCCCCTGGTGCAGAGGATTTGGGCATTGAACCCGTTGCAGAAGCGAAACTTGCCCTCAAAGCTGTTTTTATTCCGGATGAAGGGATTTTGGGGGTTGAAGCACACCTGCAAGAAGGGTCTTACATCCTATCTAAGAAATGTCATCTCAGTGGAGGTTTTGCTTTTTACAGTTGGTTTTCTGGCGAGCATGAAGGAGATTTTGTCCTTACATTGGGCGGATACCATCCTAAGTTTAAAGTTCCCAGCCACTATCCCCAAGTGCCCCGACTCAAGCTGGAGTGGCAATTGAATGAAAACCTTTCTATTAAGGGAGAAGGGTACTTTGCTCTCACCGCTTCTGCATTAATGGCAGGGATTTGTCTGGAGGCTAGCTTTGAACAAGGAGATATCAAAGCCAGTTTCAAAATTGAAGCTCACTTCCTGATTGCTTGGAAGCCGTTCTCTTACGAAGCCACTATTGCTCTAGAAATTAGAGCCTCTGTAAAAATTTGCTTTGGAACCATCTCGCTGGATATCCGGGCAAGTCTGCAAATCTGGGGCCCTCCTTTTTCTGGCAGAGCATTCCTGAAAGTTGGCCCTGTATCCGTTGAACTCAGATTTGGCAGTTCCTTTTCTCCCAGACCGAAAGCTCTCACCTGGCAAGAATTTAAAGCTTCCCTGCTACCTGCTAATACCGAAATTTGCAACATGGCTGTCGCTGATGGTCTAATCGGGAAAGCTAAGCGTGACAATGTAGAAGAGTGGATTATCAATCCTAAGGAATTTGCGATTTCTACCGATTCTGCGATTCCATCTACTGCCAGTAATATGGCCGACCCCACTCAGTACAAAGATTGGGAACAGAAAATTTCAATCCGACCGATGGACTTGAAATCCAGCTTGAACAGTACGCAGAATATTGAAATTAAACGTCAGGATAAGCTGGTTAATCACGAATTTTCCTGGCAGCCTATCTTCAAGAAAGTCCCAACCGCACTCTGGGGTGAGGGCTTTATTCCCAGCGATCCCAATGCTCCACGGTTTATGGAGAATGCCTTATGTGGGTTCAATATCATCCCTAAACCACCAAAGGAAACCCAGAAAAGCCAAAAAATTGCATACGAGAAACTATTGTTAGGTGCTCTTGATGCTGGCGAGAGCTATCAATGGGAAGCTATTGATTTGCCCAGTTTAGAGGCTGGAAGTGCATCAGATACGGAAAATTTGAAACAGAAAATAAATGCAGAGACTATTCGGAACAAGCGCAATATACTCTTGCAAAACCTTGGATTCTTACCGGATCGAGACGTTACAATCGATGGCTCTTTTATGGAGGAATTGCTGGGTGAGCCTCACTTAATCAATTTATCTAACAATCCCAAATAATCGGAGCTTGATGGTTATGACAGAGATGACCATGACACCTCAAGTGGTGCAATTTATTGAGAATGACCAGCCCTCGTTACAGTCAGGTGCGTATACCGTTACTGTCAGCCAAACCCTTAGTCACTCTGAAATTGGAGCTGATACAACGTTTTCGAGTACCCGCACCTTTCATGTGGAGGGAGATCGGTTTTCTCTTAACCCACAAACGGTTTACTCAGTTTTTCCTGCTGCTAGTAGTAGAGGAAGCTACACCAATATACTCCCCAGTATAATCCTGAAGCGCAGCACTCTGCCTTGGGAACGCAACGCTACACAACCACCCTGGAAAGAACAGGCTTCAGCAGATGCTTCTGCAAAGTCCCAGAATTCACAAGCACCCTGGTTAGCCTTGCTGCTGTTTTATGAAGGCGAAGTGGGTCAACCTGAAGTGGTTACCGTGGGTGAACTCTCACCTCCTCCTCAAGCATCCCTTACCCAAAGTAAAGAAGATCCTGTTTCTCTGCTGAAAATTCCTACAGAACTTCTGAAAAAGCTACTTCCCTCGCACGCTGATTTGAAACTACTGTCCCATGTGCGAAAAGGTACCCACGAAGATGGTAGCAAAATTGAACTATCTGTCGTCATTGGCAGTCGAGTACCTAAACCTGGGATTAATACCGTTCATTTGGTTTCTTTAGAACACTTCTTTGACTTGAAAGCAGAGTCGGAGACTGCTAAAAAGCAGGAGGAACAGCAACAGAAAGTAGACAAGGATAATGGCACTTTTACGGCTATTGTTTCACTACATAGTTGGGACTTTGTTTGTGAAGTAACAAATGTTCAAGATCATTTTAGAAACCTGTTAACTAGTTTAGATGTAGGGACTTTGAAGCTGGCTAGCAAAGATAAAACTGTCGCTCCTTATCTCAACAAAGGCTATGTCCCCCTTAAGCACCACCTCCGCAACTTTCAAACCACTGTGTCCTGGTATCATAGCCCTCTCTTACCGGGCAAAAATCAACAACCGTTTTCATTTAAGTTTCCCGTTAGATCTGCTGATCAACTTCTAGTTTATGATCGAGAAATTGGGATTTTCGACAGTTCCTACGCTGCTGCATGGCAGCTCGGCAGGCTGCTGGCGCTACAAGATAAATCCCTGTCTGTAAATCTGTTTAATTGGAAGCGGCAATATCTTCAACAGCAGATGATGACAGGAACGCTTAGGAATACCCCGGGTGGCCCAGATGAGAAGAAGCCTTCTGGTCAGTCTACAGAGATTGGCCAAAACTCCATTCAGCTCCTATTTCAGCCTCAGCAAACGAATACTACAACTGGCAATGTGCCTCAAAGCATTCTTGATTGGTTTCAAAATCTGATTCGATTGGATAGTATCCCTTTTAATTATTTAGTGCCAAATCCAGGCTTACTTCCCTTAGAGTCTCTGCGTTTTTTTCAGGTAGATCCTACCTGGCTAGAGTGCGTGATTGATGGTGCTTTTGGAATTGGTGACGTTCTAACTCAGGAAGCACATTATCAGCAATGTAAGGAACAGATTTTGCCTTGTATGCAAAATTTAAAAGAAGTTACGGGTTTCTTGTTGCGATCGCAAGTAATTGAACATTATCCTAGCCTGGAAATCAAAGGAATAGATCATCAGGAAAAGGTACTTAAACTTCTGAGGCTGGAACGGCTATCCAACAATGTGATGATCTGTCTTTTCGCAGGAGTTGTGACCTCCATCACGATCAACCAAAAGCCTGAAGCGCTGCATTTTGGATTTAAAGCAAATGCTCAGCACAAATTTGTGGTCTTGCGAGAACCTACAATCGGTGATGTTTTAGAATACGCTAAATGTGAACTTAAAGACAACCATTGGCTAGATGCTAGCTTGGGTGTGTTGAATATGGTTCAGTTATCTCAGGATATGCAACAGGCTGTCAAGAGTAACAATCCTTTCACTGCGCTAGAGTTGGCGGTAGAATTAATTGAAGGAAGTTGCAATGTTCAGTTTGCTGTTAATACCAATTTACTATGAAGTTGCACTTAATCTAGCTTCAAGGATATAGTCCCAACCACAGAGAGATAAAACTTCTTCATTCGTGAGAGATTTGATAATTGTATTTACCTGTTCTTTGAGTTTATCTAAACTTGAATAATTTTCCGGCGTTGCTGAATTAAGGTATGATTAAGGAAGAATGCGATCGCTTACACAGAAAATAATTTCTGCGATTTTGATAAGGAATTGGAACATCTCCAAATTTGAGATAATGAATTAGTAATCGAATTGAATGTTTTAACATTTGTAGAGACTTAAAATAACAAAGAGTTTTTCGTTTCAACCGAGCTAAATAATGTCTTAATCTAGTATTTTCACCCTCAACTCTGATCGTATAGGTTTTGCTAATAATCTGATCTTCATCGGGAATAAACATTGGGTAAACTTTCCACCCATCTGTCACATAAAAATGGCATTTCCATTGACTAACCATGCCCCATAGTGGTTCAAAGGTTTGGGAACTATGATCGCCTACAACGAGCGCCTAAAATACCGTCTCTGGTCGCACTCCGCACAAGCGTTTGAACTCTTCTGGCAAAGAGTGTTTTTACCTGCTGGTATGTCATTTATGAATGCACTTCCTACCTCCCTAAGCCTAGCCTATACCTCCCTGCCCAATGGCGATCGCATGACTTTTGCAAGAAGTCTATTGAGTAGGGAATATAGCTGGAGAAAGAACCAAAGCATTTTGACATTTTCCTAAAAATTCAGCATACTAACTACGGAAGAGCCAATTTTTTCGGAGAGCGACAGAAGAGAAATATCATAAAACTAACAAAAGTCCATAACCTTTGTGAATTAATTAATAGTTTAACCAGATATTGTTACAAATATTTACATTGTGTCATATTAGGCACATATCCTGTTTGTACACATGGTATTTTTCATCCTATTTTCCATGTTAATAAATGAAAATTTTTAAATTAAAACAAAGATTTAAATGGTTAATTGTTTCTAGCAGTTTAACAGGATTAACTTTGGGAGTTTTGATAATTTACGGATTTTTTTTGAGAAGTAATACTCAAAATATAAATGTTAATCTGGTAACAGTAACTCAAGGTCAAGTAGAAGATAAAATCACTGGAGAAAGTGGTGTATTAAAACTAGATAATCAAAGAAATATTAAATCTTTAGCAACAGGAACAGTAGAGCAGATATTAGTAAAAATTGGAGACGTAGTAAAACAAGGTCAAATACTAATTCGCCTTCAAAATCGAGATTCTCAAATTAAGTTACAGGAAAGTGAATCGGAATTAGCAGATAAAAAACAGCAAATTAGCGATAAAATATCTACTCTACAACAAACCGAAAAAAAACTATTTGACCTTAATCAAGAATATCAAAATGTTCAAACAGATTCTCTGAAAGATATCGAAACAAAAAAAAAAGAAGAATACTGGAAAGTTGAAAAGCAGAAAATAGAAATCAATAAAAAACAACAAGCCGTCAGCCAAGCCACAAGTGATTTAGCAGAAGTAAAAGTAAAATTAGAAGAGGATAAACAACTATTTGCTAAAGGCTTTATCTCTGAGGATGAGTTAAAAGAACGAGAAAAGAAACTTAGTCAAGCAGAAATAAATTTAAACAATGCTCAATCCGAATTATATGTGAGTAGAATGGACTTAGAAAAGCAAGTATTAGATTGGCAAAATTTTATTCAAAGCGTTAAAGAAAATAGCTCTGAACCTCAGCAAAAGCTTAAAGAAGCTAAATCTAAAGTTGAACAATCTCAACAAGATGTAAATCAAGCTAAATTAGCATTAAATCAAGTTATTAGAGAACTAGATAAATTAAAAATTAAACGTCAACAAGTTGTTGAAGACTTGAGAAGAACAGTAATTACTTCTCCTGATAATGGTGTTATTCTAGATATAAAATTAAAATTAGGTGATGTGATTGAACCAAAAGGAGATATTTTGCTCATTGGCAATCCTTCTCAACAAATTGTTGAATTAAAATTATCTCCTTTAGACGCAACTAAAGTTAAACTAAGGCAACAAGCTGAAGTTACTGTAGTTGGGTTAGAGTCAACAAAACTAACAGGAAAAGTTCAGCAAATCTCTCTACTAGCAACGGGAGAACAAAATAATACTCAAAGTTCAGAGGGTGTAAAAGTAACGGCAATTGTACGCTTAGATCAAGTTAATCAAAATATTGTTCCTGGTACCCCAGTCACGGTTGCTTTAATTGTATCTCGACGCGCTCAAGTTCTAGTTCTTCCAAATGAAGCAATTCAACAAACTGAGTCAGAAACTTTTGTTTGGATGAGAGATACACAAAATAAAGCATTTAAAAAACGTATTAAAATTGGTTTACAAGGATTAGATAACGTTGAAATTACATCAGGTTTAAAGGTCGGTGATGAAGTATTGATTCCCTCTGTAGAAAATCCAATAAATGAGGGGCAGTCTGTTTTTGTTAAATAATATTAAGTGAGTTTAATTTTGCTTTTATGAAAATTAATGATTTATTGTTTTTGACTTTTCACTCTTTACGTAGTAATCCTTTGCGCTCATTCTTGAGTAGCTTAGGTGTATTTATGGGAGTATTTGCTATTAGCGGAACATTACAAACAAGTGATGTTGGTAAAACTTTTCTCAAAAGCCAATTACAAACAATGGAATCGCCACAAATCTTTGTTTATGCACCTCGTAGTTTAGCGGCAGCCAAAACCAAAAATTATCAAATGGAAGACTTAGAATGGTTAAAAAAAAGTTTATCTAGTTGGAAATATATTACTCCTATCGCTAATGCTGGTAAGGACTATATTTTGTACAAAAATCAAAAGATAAACGTACAAGCTCAAGCTGTAGCACCAGAGTTTTTATCAGCTTCTGGCAGAAAGTTAATTTTAGGTAGTTTTTTAACAAATAACGATTTAAGACAAAATTATCCAGTCGCTGTGATAGATCAATTAGTATCTCAAAGTCTGTTTAGAGGTAGCAATCCTATTGGAAAAATGATTTATTTTAAAAATAAGCCTTATTATGTGAAAGCTGTTATTCAATATAAAAAAACTAACCCAGATGGTGAAAAACAAGGATTAATTTTAATTCCTTTGTCGCTCTATCAATCTTTGAATTCTAATCCTGATTTTGAACAAATTATTATTACACCAGTTAGATTAGAAGATCTAGAAAAACTTCAATCTCAAACTGTTGAATTGCTAAAAAAAAGATTTACAAATCAAGATATTTATGTTTATAGTAATATTGAAAGCATCAAAATGTTTGAGCAGGTTTTAAATGTCGTAACTATTATTCTTTTACTAATTGGAGGAATTGCTCTAGTGGTTGGAGGAGTAGGAATTGCTAATATTACCATAGCATCAATAGTAGAACGTACTTCTGAAATTGGCTTAAGAAGGGCTATTGGCGCAACTCAGAAAGATATTTTAATCCAATTCTTATTAGAAGCAACAATTATTAGCATGACAGGAGGAATTTTAGCGATCGCTACTGTCCAAGGAATTACTATTTTAGCAGTAAATATGTTAACTTTACCTTATCAATTTAATTATCAAACCCCTCTAATTTCTTTAAGCTCTGCTGTTGTAGTAGGTCTTATTTCTAGTTTCCTGCCTGCTTATAGAGCGAGTAAACTAGATCCAGTTGAAGCTCTACGCTCTTAACAACTAAGCGTTAATTCAAGGTTCAGGAGCATTAAACGTTTATGAATTATTCCTTTTGGCAAGTCCAGTTTTTAGTGATAGTCTTAGTTTTGTTATTTCCTAGTTTAGCAGAATGTCAATATGTCTCAAATAATTCTAGTTCCAATTTACGATTATTAGATAGTAATAGTAAAGAATTACCATTGACCATAACTGAGGCGGTTTATTTCGCTTTAGAAAATAATCGAGAATTAAAAATAGCTTATCTTCAACGTATTTTAGATAAAAAGCAATTAGCTGAAACGGAATCTCAATTTAATCCCACATTTACACCACAAATTTCTGTGAGTTCTAGTAATGCTCAAGATGGTAGCAGCCTCAGTAATAATAGAAATGCTAGTTTAGGCGCTAGTATTAATTGGAAAATGCCCACAGGTGGTAACATAAGTTTAACATTGCAAGGGCAAAACCAGCTATCAGAAAACAATTCACTATCTAACCGCTCTGATGCTAATAGTCTGAATCAAAGTATTAATTTTACCCAACCTTTGTTAAGAGGTTTTGGCACACAGATTAATACACTTAATATCAAAAAAACACGACTAGCAGAGAAAGCTAACCTTTTAAATTTTGTCAGTACGAAATCTCAAATTATTACCAATACGATATTAAGTTATAGAAATTTGTTGTTAGCACAAGAAAGGTTAAAAATTGAGCAAATCTCTGTAGGGAATTCTAAAAAAGACTTGGAAAGGCTGCAAGCACTTTTTGAATTTGGTAGAATATCTAAAAATGATCTTGTTGAGCGTCAAGCAGACATTGCCCAACAAGAAGTCAATTTAGTTAACACTCAAAGTGCTTTAGAACAGGCAATAACTGATTTAAATAAAGTTTTAGACTTACCTGTACCGAAAAAGCTAATTGCTATTGAAACTCCTGCTCCTCCAGCCTCTTTTAATTTACCTAGTTATGCAGAAATGTTAGACTTAACTTTGGCTAACAATACTGCTTATTTGAACGCTTTAAATTCTGTAGAAAATGCCAACTTTGGTGTAATAGAAGCAAGAAATCAACAACAGTGGGATTTAAATTTTAACTTGAGTTCTGGGTTGAATAGTGCTACTAACTCTCAAGATACAAGTAATTTGAATTCATCTTTTACCTTAAGCCGTGAATTCGGAAATCCTAGTAAAGATAATTCTGTAGATAAAAGCCAAATTAGTTTGCAAAGTTCTCAGTTAGCTTTAGAAAATAATCGAAAGAATCTTGAGGAAGAATTAAAAACCAAAATCCGCAATATTGAAGATACTTTTCGACAGATTAAATTAGCACAACAAGCCCGACAGTTAGCTGAAACCAAAGTTACTAATGCTAAAGAAAGGATGAGATTAAGTAGTAATATTTCTATGACGGATATTATTAATTTTGAAAAAAGTTTAGTTGATGCTAAAAATCAAGAACTTAATGCTGTTATTAACCATCTCAACAGTGTT
This sequence comes from uncultured cyanobacterium, assembly GCA_963711165.1. Lineage (GTDB taxonomy): Bacteria > Cyanobacteriota > Cyanobacteriia > Cyanobacteriales > PCC-9333 > Crinalium. The sequence continues at coordinate 16,083 of CAVQDG010000044.1, forward strand.
ACTCAAATGGAACAGTTTTTAGGAATTACTCTTAGCAAATGGCTCAAATAAAGGTAAATTAACGCGAACGTACCACCAGGGACAAAGTAAGTGTAGCTAGTTAGCCCCTAGTGTCACTATCGTGGTAACGGGACTTACCCTTCTTCTGTCACTTTCCGAGTATTGTGAATAACCTCTTTCAAGACACACAAGTTGGAAGTATTGATTTAGGAACAAGTTCAAAACCAAGGAAGTCGGCTTTTTTCTGAAGGGTTTTGAGTATCAGAGCCTGGTATTTTTGTTCATAGTTCTCAAGTTTTGGCTTTAGCAATATCTGTAGTGCTGCTTTTAATGCGTGGATGTTTGAGAGTAGCTAGGGCTTGCTGAATAAGTCTGCGATCGCACTCACATTACGGCATTACAAGGACAGGGGAGGGAAACAGGGCAAACGCATCAAATTTTTGCTCAAGACCGCCGTTTTTTCGCTCTTCAAGGAAGAAGTTGTCAATTGATCGATGCCTTCGGCGGGCTACGCCTACGCTGTGGCAATATAAAGTACAAGGGGCAATTATTACTAAAAATGGCAAGTTGTCGTAAAGAGCAGTTTTTTGGAGATGTCTAATTATTTTGGGGATTTTATCAGCTTCAACATCCGATCGATCACCTAACTCCTTCAATATTTTTACTCAGCTTAACCCTGATTTACTATTTTCATCTGCCTAGAGTGACTTGCACAGGGTTAGAATTGAAGTTTATCTTCCTAGAGTATTACTTTGACGGTACAATACTTCAACAGCCTTCTGTTGGACATTAATTCTTTAATGGACAACGGTTGCTCATTTGACCCCCGATCCTGGATTTTTACTATTCAAAGTCGATAAACCCGATCGCACCCCCGAATTGTACTCTGACGGTGAGCTACAACAATCCGCGTCACCCCTAATTTTTCCAAGCTCTGAGTCACCAACTCTTGAGTTTGATTATCCAAAGCAGAAGTAGCCTCATCAAAAATCAGGATTCTCGGCTGGCGAACCAAAGACCGGGCGATTAACAACCTCTGTCGCTGTCCGCCGGAAAAATCCCCCCCTCCCTCGGAAACTCTTGTATGCATCTGCATCGGCATTTGGTGAATATCGCGATCCAACCCCGCCATTTTTGCTGCTTCCCAAGCCTGATCGAGAGTTATCGGCACTCCTCCTGCAATTATCTCCCAGATTGAACCTCCCATCAACCGACTATTCTGTAATACCACTCCTAACTGACTGCGTACCTCTGATATATCCAAAGTCGTTAAATCTCGTCCATCATACATCACTACCCCCTGCACTGGCGTTTCAAATCCCAACAATAACCGGACGATTGTCGATTTACCACTACCACTGAGTCCAGTAATACCGATAAACTCTCCCGGTTTCGCCTCCAAAGTCAAGTCAGATAACACCCAAGGTTGATTCTGACCGTAACGAAACCAGACGCGATCCAGTTCGATCGCCCCAGACAACTCTCCTGGATCGGCTCCTTGGTTGGTAGTTTCCGGAACGGCGTGCAAAATTGGTTGTGCCTGATCCCATAGCACCGAAATCTCCAACACGCTAACTATAGTACTGCTGAGACTGGTAGTTCCACCAATAAAAGCACCAAAAGCGGCGTTAAATGCTAAAAACTGCCCTGCTGACAAACCCCCATCTCCTGGAGTTTTGCTGAGGCTGGCGACAGCGAAAGAAAATAAGGCGATCGCAGTCATTCCAGGTATGGCTGTATTAAACAGGCTCAGAAAATCCTCCGCCTGTTGAGCAGACAGTGTCAGCTTTATCTTTTGGCTATACTTCTTTGCCCAACAGGTAAAAGCCCTGTCTTCTGCGGCAGCAACCCGCAACTTAGCTATTCCATCTAAGGTTTGCACCATCAATCCCAAAATTTTACCGTTCAATTCTTGCAAAGGTCGGAACTTTCGCTGAGTAATTATTCCGACAATGATAGTTACCACACTGGTGATTGCAGCCACAACAATTGCTACCATTGCCAAGGAAATGCTGTAGTAAAATAATAAAACCAGATTCAACAACGAGAAAAAGCTACTCAGCAGGGTAGTCATCAGGGTGCTGTTGAGGCTACTGTGGATTTGAGAAATTGCCGATACCCGATTTTGGATATCTCCGGTGCTGTATTGGCGAAAAAACGATGTCTGTAGTCGCAGCAACCTCTGCCAAACTGCTGCTTGCATATCCGCACTCATAGCTGTTTGCCACCGCAGGGTGAGGATGTTTCTAGTCAGTTGTAGTATGGTCATAGCAAAGCTTGCTGCTAACAGACCGATACCGATTTGCAGCAACAGTCCCCGATGACCATCGGGAATAACAGAATCAACCAGTACTGCCGTAGCCTGGGGAACTAGCATACCCGCCAAGGAGGCTAAAACTCCAAATAAGATTGTATTGATGATGTCGCTATAACGACCCCGAAAGACAAATTGCACAAGATTGAGAAGAGAAAGTGGTCGATCGGGGAATGGTCGATAAAAGATATAGGCTTTAGGGGAGAGATGCTTGGCAGTAGCAAAGCCAACAGGAATGCGCTTGAAATTTACGGGGTCAAAAATTTCATATCCTCGACCCTTCTTAGGTAGCAGAGCCACTGGGCGTTCTTCTGTTTCTGTGGCAATAAATCCCAGCAGGGGGCCGTAATCCTGCTGCCACCAGACATCATCTAAAGTAATTCGTCGTACCCGAAACCCTGAATTCCGCGCAACCGCTTCTACTGAGTTTACTTGGCTCCTGTTACCTTTGGGAGGAATAATGGTGATATCTAATACTTTGCCCACTGCCACCATAGCAATTAATAGGGAATTTTCGGTTGGGTAAGGCTCAATCTCAGAATTTAGAATAGCTGCTAGTTTTCTTAATGCTTCCTTCATTCTGCTAACTCAATCCTAGTTTTGCCTCCGCACCCAACAATTCTCGATAAACTCCCTCAACGGCGCATAACTGCTCGTGGGTACCGCGCTGTACCACTCGTCCGCAATCGAAGACAATAATTTCATCGCAATCAGCTATTGTACTCAATCGATGAGCGACAACTATACAGCTACATTGACGTTGGTGCAGATTCGCTATAAGCCGCCTCTCGGTCTCAGAATCTAAAGCGCTAGTGGCCTCATCCATAACTAAAATAGTTGGATTATTCACTAAAGCACGGGCAATCTCTAATCGCTGACGCTGACCGCCACTGAGGTTGGTGCTGCGTTCCCGCAGTTTAGCATCATATCCACCCAATATCTCCATCACTACGTCATGGATCAGGGCATCTTTGCCAGCTTTAATTAATTGTTCCTCTGGAATGCTAGTATCCCAAAGGGTGAGATTTTCCCGTACTGTTCCCTCAAACTGTAATATTTCTTGTTCCACGAAAGAGAGCGAGCGCGCTAGTACCGGACGAGGAATCTGCATCCGAGGAGTGCCATCAAACAAAATCTCACCTTGCCAAGGTTGATATAAACCGCAAATCAACTTAGCTATTGTTGACTTCCCCGAACCAGTTGCCCCTACCAGTGCTTTTCTTTGTCCCGGTTCTAAAGATAAACTAAAATCTTCGATTAATGGCGGATCGACGGGAGAATAACCAAAAGTAATATTTTTAACATCTACTCGACCTGTAAGTTGGGCGACCGTTTGGCTTGCAGTTGATTTCCGTTGCTCTAACTCCACATCGATGGGATTATCCAACACATCATCTAAACGGTTTAAGTCTCCCTTTAACTCCTGCAAAAGGCTAGCAAACTGGACTAAAGTATTGACAGGTGCTTGGAATTGACCCATCAAGGCTTGAAAGGCGAATAACATACCGATAGTCAATTGACCTGACACCACTCTCCACCCACCCACTATTAAGATGATGGTTGTTGTGAGAGCGGTTAACAAAGTTGGTACAGTTTGTAGTATCTGGTTGTAAACTTCAAGTTCCTGTTGGACATTTGTCATATTAGCATAGGAGCCAGACCAGCGAGTGAAGAATTCTGACTCCAAACCAGAAGATTTAATAGTTTCAATGCTTTGAATTGCAGAGATGCCAACTCCGGTCATTCTCCCTTGTTCTTGAAGTAAGCGCATATTTGCATCTACTTGTTTTTGTGACATCCATCGTAATACGAGGATATTAGCGATCGCAGAGCCAATACCAATCAATGTTAAGATCGGATCGTAGGCAAACATGATCGCCCCATAACATACCATCATTACTGCATCAATTGCGGTTGTTGCCAATTGACCTGACAGAATTTCGGCAACTTTGGTATTAATATCGACACGATTAGCAATTTCCCCTGCATACCGTTGGGCGTAAAATCGAACGGGTAATTTCAGCACGTGATGATAAAAGCGAGCTGACATGACTACTGCTAATTTCACTTTTAATTTACGTAACAAGCGCAGTTGCAGCAAAATTAATGCACCCTCTAAAAGGGTAGCAAAAGCCATACCTAAAAGTAACCATTGCAACCAATCAAAATGATTTTCTATAAGGATGCGATCCACAAATATTTGACTGAAAACGGGAAGAACTAATCTGGGAACGACAAGCAGAAAACCAGCGACAATTAAATATAATATTTCTCCAAAAGAACCACGCAAACGGTCTATTAGTGATAAAAATACGTTGGATTGGTGTCCACTTTTAGTGAATTCTGGACTGGGTTCTATTTGTAAGATGACACCAGTAAAACTGCGAGCGAATGCTTTCCAAGAAACCTGTCGCTTTCCGCCCTCCGGATCGTTGAGAAAAACCCTAGACCGATTGTACCCTTCTACCACTAAAAAGTGATTGAAATTCCAAAAAGCAATAAAAGGTAATGTAACCTTGGGGAGATCTTCTAGTTCGATAGTATAGCCATTAGCTATCATACCGTAGCGTCTAGCAGCTAGCACGAGATTAGTGGCATAACTGCCATTACGAGATACGCCACATTCTACTCGTAGTTCAGCTAGAGGAACAATACAATCGTAGTAGGCGAGAATAATACCGAGAGCGGCTGCGCCACATTCAGTCGCCTCCATTTGTAAAACAGTGGGAGTTTTGACTCGCCTGGAGTTTGATGGCAAAAATTCTAGCAATGGCATTTAACATCTATAACTTAATTTTTCTTCCACTCGTAGATGAATGGCAGCACAAACGATAGGGGCGGAGGCTCTTCCACAGTGATTGTTGCCATTGTTGTGGTTCCTGCGATTAGATGCAAGTCCGGCCCGGTAGAAGCAGACCATTTCAAACCTGAAGGAGTATTGCCATCGGTTTGCAGTTGAGCAATAACTTCTATTTTTTCCCCATCTTGACCCATAATATTCTGAGCGATTTCTGGATTTCCCACTACCTCACTTGCACTTTCTTTGGAAACGGGAAACGGGGAAACGTAAATAATCTTGCCCACAATAGAGCCAAACCTCTCCCGCTTGACAATGTCTGGTGTTATCTGAATTTTCATTCCCGGTTTAACTCGCTGACCATCTAACATATCCAGAAAAGTCACCGCTTTCAGGGTTGCGGTTTTTGTCATTACGGCAGGACGCACCAATACGCCTCGACCGGAAACGGTAATGGGAATTTTGCCAAAAATACCCCAAAGAAGGCTTAAAATCGCCATCGTGCCAAATCCTGTCAATGTCAGCCAATCCATCGTACGCAATAAACGTATAGGCCGATCCAGTTGCTCTGGAGAAGATAAGTAGTCTATGGCTTCTTGACGGAATATCTGCCTGGGTAACTCCTCCGGGGCAATGTTTTCATCTGGTGAATCGGGCTGGTTTTCATTTCCCCGTTGCGTTTCTTCGGTCATAGAACTCTACAATTTTAATTTATGCAGGATAACTCAAATCCCCCTGGTGAATTTGCTCAATAAAGTACTCTGGCATTGTTCCGGTCCACTTTTCCTTTATGACTCCATTTTCCAAGAGAACAGCAGTAGGTACGGCATTGATTCCTAACTTTTGCTGTTGCTTTTGTTCAGTTGGTACTATGGGATAATTTAATCCATAGCTGTCTACAAAATCTTGTCCTTCTTCAATTGTGTTTAATGCGATCATCCCGATCACGAACGGTAAATCATCTCGATAGTGAACTAAATTGAGAATATTCAACCAGTTCTTACAAGCTGGGCATTGAATCCCTAAAAAAACCACGAGTTTAGAACCAGACATAAATAATGTTGCATCAGAGTCTTCTCCGAACCATTCTGGTTTCCAAGTCCGGTTTGCTTTAATTGGGGTTAAATCAATATAGGGGCGACCGTTCTTCCCGTAATATTCTAGTGAACCAGAAGCTAAAGCACCGCTAGTAATTAGAGTAACTAATACCACTATCCACTGCCACAAAACTGTAGATTGATAGTTGCCAAAAAAAGCAGCAAATACTAATAGAGTAATATAAACAAGATTGAGAATTATACTTTGAATGGGAGTCACCTTCAGCCAACCGTTATAACATCCACAGTCCTCTGTGCGCCCAGTAAAAGTACTCCAGTAGGTGAGCACCGTTAGTCCAATCAATAACAGAATGCTGACGGGAATTAACTGTGATGGAAACACCCCTAAAATGAGAGCTACTCCTAAAGCACATTCAATGCCAGTAAACGTTAGGGTTGTCAATCTAATTGACTGAAATTCATGCAAAAGTCTGAGTGTGGCAATGTGCTCAAAAAATTTCCAAGGTTCTATAACTTTGGCAACACCAGTGAGAACAAAGACGATCCCTACCAGTACTGAGGATAGATTTACAATATCATTAAACATTTATATCAAAATTTTCATTAGAGAAATGGGTAGTATGAGTATTATACTCAACTTTTGACTTCTTTTTTGTTTTACTCAATCCGAGTTAATTCCTTAAAAGAGCCGTTTCGTAGCCATAAATAGTAGCGACAGGAGCTAGTTGACTTAGAGCCTAGACAAAAAATAATTTCAGTGCGATCGTGCAACGATTTTCTTGACAATTTCAAGCTAAAAGCATGAATATATTGCTTGTGTCATAGCTATCAAATGCCCAGAAAAGTGAAAAAAATTAGGATATGAACATTAGAACTAATTGATTGGTTGAAAAATGCAGAACCTTACTATACTCTGATTCAACCAGGTATGATCTAAATGTCAGTGGAATGGTTAGGAATCGTAAATTGTCACGTGCTATTTCAGATTTAGGTTGGCAAACATTTCGAGAAATGTTAACAGCCAAAGCTGAGAAGTATGGTAGAGATTTACGGGTAATTAACCGATGGGAGCCAACATCTCAAAGATGCTCGTGTTGTGGTAAAAAAGGTGGGAAAAAGGAACTCAATATTAGAGAATGGACTTGCCTTTTCTGTAATACTACGCACTATCGGCAACAACAACTGGGTATTCGCAACCAGGGAAGGGAACGCGAACCCACCGACGGTTACTAACACATACCGAATTTGGCAGTAGTAGCACGCCCGTATGTGAAATGTTAAAGGTGATAAAAGCCCATTCGACGGCGACCTGGTTTATTGGAGTTCAAGACTAGGGACACACCCTGAACTGTCGAGTCGAACGGCTAAGTTGTTAAAACAACAAAAGGGAAAGTGTCACTGGTGCGGATTAAGTTTCCAAAATTGGGATGTATTGGAAGTAGACCATACCATTCCTAAAGCTCTAGGCGGTAAGGATGAATACAAAAATCTACAACTATTGCATCGGCATTGTCACTCCGGAAAAGACCGCTATTGACCTGATAGAAATACGGAAGAAACAACACGCCCATAATTTTAAAAAGTTATGCCAGCAATGGGATAAGTATGAATGGGAGTGGGTGAACGATATCCCAATGGTTAAGGAAAAGAAACGGTCAGGAAGTCCCTCAGTGACAAAGGGAAACACTATTGAGTAGCCGTGTGCGGTGAAAGTCGCTCTTCTCGGTTTCGGATGGGAGAGGGAGTTTAGTAATAAATTCCCTCGACCCTAACGGATGGATGTCAAGGCTATACCTTGCAACAACCATAAAATATTGTGCCGTTTGTGGGTATGGGTTCACACCTATAGCCACGAGGACATAAGAAGTTAGAACCATAAGGAGTTGCAGTACAAGCTGACGCTGCAAACATTCTGTTAGCACAGATAGGTCTCGTTTGTCCCCCTCTTATTCTTTCTATCTCTTCCATTTGCAACTCGCGCAGCGTCATGGTGGTATCTTTCGACTTTGGGTCACTTTGTGCCTTTCTTAGTATCATTTTATGCCTCTTTTATTGGTTTAGTACTCTGTGCAGTTTGCTTTTGGTTTAGTCTCAGTTACATATACTAGACTACAATATATCATATCTTACCACAGAGGTATTTCCATTTATGTAACAAGAATTTTACATAGCTGTGTTCATTTGAGCAATTAGTGAGTGCATTAGCCATATTGACATTCTCCGCGAGTCAGGCGACGGAGATTCCTGCTTCACCGAGACAACTTACCAAGTAGATTTACATCTATCTGGCAGAGGTCGAACTCTCCACAGGCGTAATGAGTTGGGGTATGCCCTACCCTACTTAAACCAAGTGTCAAAATGTTGAGCGCGGCGTTATGATCCCGATCTAACACACAACCACATTTACAAATATGGGTTCTAGTGCTTAGAGTTTTTTTAACTACTGTTCCGCAGGTTGAGCAATTTTGACTTGTATATTGAGGTGGGACTGCAACTGTTACCTTCCCAAACACTTCACCAAAATACTCAATCCAGTCACGAAACATTGACCAGCTTGCATCACTAATTGACTTGGCTAACTTATGATTTTTGACCATGTTCCGTACTTGTAAGTCTATGCGCTTCGCGCAGGCTTCGCCAACGCGAACGGATAGCTTCGCGCTTCACATTCAGTAGTTAATTTATTGAGTGGTTAAGAAGGATAAATGTATTAACAATGCACTTGTCGCACTTGTCGCGATCGACGTTGAGTAAAATCAGGAACAGCAAAAAATAATAACTGCGCGTTGGCAGTTATAGGGTTTATGTTCTGCTCGTTATTTAGCCAGTAATTCAGATATGCGATAGCGCCAGCGCGCTCGCAGAGCTTCGCATATCTTCAATCCAGGGTATCGGCTATCTTTTCTGATTTTCCAGAGAATTAAGCTAAATCGTTGAGCTTCGTGAGAGAGGAGCGCGTGCGTATGCTTGCAGTTGAATTTGTAGATGTCACCAGGCTGAAGCGTAATGGTTCTTCTGTCGCCAGCTTGCCGATGGAAATCATAGCCAAACTCGGCTCTTGCGCCGAAGTTGATTCCAAAAGCTGTTTCTTCAGCATATGTGTGATCGCGATGCCAATCAATTCTGGCATCAGAATTTATCTCATTAGTTTTTCCGCCAAATGTTAGCAATGCTATTTGGCAGCCCGGATAGATCTTTTGTGCAATTTTCCAGAAAAACTCGTCAAAATATGCCTCGCTAGTTTCTGGAGGCGATTGTAGGTTGGCTTGATGAAAAAGCCATAGTCGATGCCTGTTGGGTGCGTATCGAGATACGTCTTTTTCCATTGAGCCAATAAGCTCGGTGCTTCTATTTATTAAAATTTCTTGGCTTTCGCTGTTGAGTCTGCCGATCATTTTTAGCATGGTTTTCAAGGAATGAAAGGTCAAAAAAAAACACCGTTAGGTGTTAATTTATTGTTTTAAATTGAGCATATTAATTGACTAGGCTTTCTGCTTTTTCAATCTCCTTCTTGAGATTATCAAGCATTTTTCTGTACTGTCTAAATGATATTCTCATAGTTTTTGGATGTGGTACTGGTGGTATATCGCTATCTTCTGCATATATACAGGGATCAATATACACTATCCTTTCTAGCTCTTTGTATATTGAGGCAGATCCCAATAGCACCAGATCATTTTTGACTGGGGTAAATCCTGATTCCTCTGCTAAATAATCGCAATCGTAGTATTGGTTGCCGACAAAGGTGTATGTGTCAGGGAAAACCTTATCAAAAGTTCTAGGTTTTTGGAACTTATCTATGATTACTTCTGCTTCTTCGTAAGCACTGATCGGGGTAAACCAACTTTCTTCGGCAAACCTTCCATTAATGAATGAGCAGATTTGCTGCTGGTTCATCTGTGGAACTTTTAATTTTAGTATTTCCATTTTTGGTCAATTAATGAATTCCTTTGTTACCCGAATATCCACAACAAATAGCGATAGCGGTAGTATTTAAGCTATAGAATTATTGTACAATTATTTTTAATTTGATATGCCTAAAAAACCACCGTTATTGTGTTACACGGTGGTTGGTTTATAAATGTTTGGTTAAACGTTATCCAGTTGTTAAATGAATCAATTAATAGTACAACTGTACCGCTAACTACTTCCTCAATTTAATTCCCTAGGAAAGCAGTAGAGTTTACTATTTTCCTAGGGAATTAAATCTGTTAATTGACTGATAGTAGGTATGAAAACAACAGTCTCTTAAAAAAATTATATAAAGTAAACAACAACATATTGACTTATAGATCTTTACTTTATAGAATAATTACAGCAAACTTTTCTACACTGTAAACAAAGTCTACAAAGTGCTGTGAAAGTTCAACGGGTTCGCATCCCTAACAGCGACAGAATAACCTGGACAGTGCTGGACGATAATTACTTCCCTATCCGTCCGATTGAACAGTTTATTAGCTACTTAGAAAGCATTGAGCGAAGTCCTAATACAGTTAGGTCTTACGTCCATCATCTCAAGCTCTATTGGGAATACCTTGCTTTTTCAAGCAGAGATTGGACGCAGGTAGGGCTGTCAGAACTGGCTGATTTTGTCGCATGGCTGAGAAATCCTCAACCTGGGACTACTTCCATGCAAGAACAAGAATCAAAACGTACTGAGGCGACTGTAAATGCTGTAATTACCTCAGTCTGTATGCTCTACGATTTTCAAGAACGTCTGGGCGTTGTAGAAAATATTCCGCTCTACAGAACGACTATGCAGTCAGGTAGACGTTACAAAAGCTTTTTGCACCATATCAACAAAAGCAAGCCAGTTAGAACAAAGTTAATTAAGCTGAAAGAACCGAAACGGATTCCGAAAACTTTAGCTCAAGAGCAGGTCAAACAATTAATTGATGCCTGCGACCGCCTCAGAGACAAGTTTTTAATTGCGCTGCTCTACGAAAGTGGAATACGCATTGGGCAAGCACTAGGGCTGAGGCATGAAGATATTCGCTCTTGGGATAACCTAATTTGTATAGTGCCTAGAGAAAATAATGCTAATGGAGCTAGGGCAAAAACTAGAAATACCAATAACATCCATGTTTCTCAGGAATTAATGGGTTTATATACTGAGTATTTACTCAAAGAATTTGATGACATTGACAGTGATTATGTCTTTGTAAACTTATGGGATGGAGTTATAGGAAGACCCATGAAATATGGGGCAGTAGCAGATTTATTTGAAAGGTTAAGCAAGAAAACTGGTATTCACGCACGTCCTCATATGCTGAGGCATACCCATGCAACAGAACTAATTCGTAGTGGATGGGATGCGGCTCATGTACAAAAAAGGTTGGGACACGCACAAGTGCAAACAGTCCTTAATACCTACACTCATCTTAATAATGAAGACATGAAAACAGCTTATCAAGATTACTTAAACAAGAGAGATAAATAGTTCTATGAAAGTAAATGCTGCCTCATTAAAATTATCTAAGTCTAAACAAAAAGAGCTAGAAAGTTTATTGGTTGGTTATTGGGCGCAAGATACCTGGAAATTTGGTGAATGCCCTGTCCAAGACGGATGCAAAGATTACTCTTATGATAGAGCAATTAAATTCACCTGCTCGTCCTCCACTTTGAATAGTGAATTAAAATATGGTTGCTGGCAAAAATTAGAACGAGGTGATTGGAAAACTAATACACTATGGGGGAAAGTAGGAAATATTAGAGATATTTGCAACTGGATAAACCAATCATCAATGAATATTGGATCTTTTGTAGAAAGAGATTTAGCTACTCTAGAAATTTCTTTTCGTTCATATTTAGTTGAAATTGGCAGCTTTAGATTTTACAAAGGTATTAATTTAGATAAGGAGCAAAAAATTCGTGAATATGTACACGATGGTGATCAAATAAACACTTTACGCCAAGTGTACAAAGTAATTCAAGAATTTTCTGATGACAGAGATGAGTATGATAGGGATATTTGGGATATAAGAAAATTAGGTTATTCATCTAATCTTTCTCAACCAATTCACAAATTAAATTTTTCTAAAATCGTTCAACCTTGGATAAAATCAGCGGCGAAAAAATTTATTAAGTATAGCTTATCAACCCACTCAGTTAGCGAAGCTCAAAATAGATTATCGAAAATGGGCGATTTTTCGATTTTTTTAGCATATTATTATCCAGATTTAGAACCATCAGAAATCAATCGAGAATTAATTCTTGAATATCTAAGTCAATTATCGAAAACGAGTTTATCAAGTAAGACTATACGTAAGCATATAAGTTGCTTGAACACATTTTTAGAACTATGCGCTAGAGAAGGTTGGGCAGATGTGCCAAATCAAAGGCTTATCTACAATGAAGATTATCCACGTTTAAGCCAAAACAAACCTCGCTTTATACCAGAAAATGTATTAAGTCAACTTAATGAACATTTGGATAAATTACCGCCTCATATTATGCGGATGGTAATGATTATTCAGGAATGTGGAATGCGAATTAGTGAGCTTTGTTGCTTACAATTTAACTGTCTTAGCCAAGATGTTCACGGTGATTGGTTTTTACTCTATTATCAATTCAAAATGAAAAAGGAACATATTATTCCAATTTCAAAAGAAATAGTAGCTGTTATTCAAGAGCAACAGGAATACGTCAGGCAAAAGAGAGGTCAGGATTGTAAATATTTATTTTTTTCTCCCAAAGCGAATCGTGGAGATAAACCTATTAAACAAGCTCAGTTCACTAAGGCACTTAATCAAGTAGCTTACGAACAACAAATTAGGGATAGTTCTGGAAACTTGTGGCGTTTTCAAGCACATCAATTTCGTCACACGGTTGGTACTCGAATGATTAATATGGGCGTTCCGCAACACATCATTCAGCGTTATTTAGGTCATGAATCTCCAGAAATGACTAATCATTACGCTCACATTCACGACCAAACCCTTAAAGAGGAGTTTGCCAAATTCAAAAACAAGATTGTTGATATTGCAGGAAAAGTAGTTGAACAAGAGAACTCCATAAGCCAAAATTCTGAAGTGCAATGGATTAAGAAAAATATTTTGGCTCAATCGCTACCTAATGGTTCATGCGCCTTACCTGTCGTAGCTGGTCAATGTCCACACGCCAATGCTTGCCTTAGCTGTACTCATTTTCGCACTACCTCCGAGTTTCTAGATGAACATAAGAAACAGTTAAAGCAGACTAACAAAATTATTGAGACAGCTAAAGCTAATAGATGGCAGCGTCAAGTCGAGATGAACGAGAAGGTTAAACAAAGTTTAGAAAATATTATTAACTCATTAGAAGGGGACTCTAATGAAACACCAACGTAATATTGAAGGGTTGCGCCAAAATGCTCAGAAGAAAAAACAAGATGCAATTGAGCGTACAGAAAAAGGAATTCAACAGTTAATTAAAGAAGGTCGTTCTATTAATTTCAAAACTGTTGCTGAAGTTGCAGATGTTTCTACTGCTTGGCTTTACAAAGAGCCTGAAATTAAAGCACGTATTGAGCATCTTAGAGATCAGGGAACTAGAAAAAAGAAATCAGTTCCTACTAATCAAAAAGCTAATGATGCGTCTAACAACTCCAAATACCAGGCTTTAAAACAACGGATACAGAAGGTAGAAGCAGAGAATCGGGGATTACGAGATCACCTAGAAGCAATTCATGGAAGACAGCGTTCTTTAGTAGATGAAAATGAAGGGCTACGCCGAGAAATTGAGCGTTTGACAAAACTACTGGCTGAGTCTAGAGCGGAAACCGAGAGTCTGAAGCAAGGTTCCAGTTTGCCATCTCAATTGAATGAGCAAGCATCTGAGTTAGATGAGGACAAGCCTAAACAACTTGTGAATAAAGTTACACCGCTTAAATCACGTCCAACTTATGAGGTAGCCACAGAAAAAGCTACTAACAAGTTAGATATGATTAATATAGTTAAACTAAAGTTGGAGGCTTTGGGAGTTCCACTTAGTTCGACATTAGCTAAAACTATTAAATCAGCAACAGAGTCAACAGTCATTAATGCTATGGGAGCATTTGAAGAAGCTCTATTAACTGAAAATATAAAGAAGCCTGGGGCATGGCTAAAAATCGCAATTGATGAGGGCTGGAAACCAAATGAATCGCTTTCAGTTAAGGGCGAAGTGCAAACAAAAGATGAGCGTTCCCAATGGTTTGAATTGGCTAAAGCACAGGGAATTGTTAAAGCTAAACAGCAAACAGAAACAGAATTTTCTGTTCAAGACAATACAGGTCAATGGGCTTCTTGGGAGTCTTATGTGGAGCGTGGTTGGACGCTGGAGTATTTGAAGAGAAGAGCAAAGCAGAGATAGTTTTTGGTTTTTAAATTTTACCTGCAATAAACTTATTAACTCATGATTTCTGACTTAGAAATATCTATCGAAGACATTGATTGGTTTGCTATTGATAGTATCGGTGAAATAGCTTGGCTTACTTCGGGTGCTTATGGAAGCCTTCCTTCAAGCGTCCGTAAGTCTCGAAACGATTTAAACACGCTTCTAATTTTTTTTGAAGAGTATTTAGATATAACTACTGAAGGTCAAATAGATTCAAAAGCCTTCGATAATGTTATATTGATTTCAGATACTCCAGAAATAAGAGCATCAGTATTCTTTTGGAATTTACAAATTGCTTCAAAAGGATTATATTCATACGATTCACATGATGCCGTACCTGTGTCTGAAGAATACTTTAGGGTGAGCTTCCCAGTCCAACCAATTACAATAAAAATACTTCCAAAAAAAATTAAGAATATTTTGAACAATACTATATTGTCAAACATAATTTTTCGAGAAAGTAGAACAATACAAAAAGCTGATTTCGTCAATCGTTAATAATGTTTAAGCATATATAATCTATGGATATCAAGAAGCTGTCAGAATTTATAGAGATTTTTCATGCAAACAGAGAAACTGATAATATTATCATAGCTGAAATTTTATGATTTTTACCATAATGTGGCGAATCCGCCACTTTATGCTTCCAAATTAAACTCGCCACATTATGCTTCCAAATTTTCATCATGACGTTGCTTTCAGTCTTGTATAGGGCATCAATAAAAGAGTGCAAGTTAGTGAGACGCAACAGACTGTCATAGCACCATCAATTGCAAGTAAAGTATTAGAGCAGTTTATTAATGAGCTAACTGACGGTACTATTTCTTGATCGTAAGGAAGCAATCTGAACTATGGCATTCAATAATGAATTAATATCAAGACTGATTGATGAAGGTTACTCAGAATTCAATTATAGAGGTGAACTGTCAAGCACATATCGTAAAAAAGTATATGAAACAATTGGTATTAAGTCTAGTGAAGCTGAAATTCCTGCTCATTTTTTTCAAGCAAAGCTAGAAATTATTTGTGCATCAAAAGTCAGCGAACTCTGGGATAGCAATGAATCTGTTACTATCTGTGCTAATAAATTCATCAAATTATGCGAAAAATGTTTAAAGGGCCACCTTAGTCATGAAATTTTAAGAGAAAGGAAATACAATTTTTACAGTCAAGCAGATAGTTTGTTTGAGGAAGATCCACAACCTTTGATTTCTGCATATGCAGGTTTTGCTTGTATATCAGCAGCAAATGCTGTGCTATCGGGCATGGATTTTGACACCCTTGGAATCCCAGAAGTTGATGTTGACGAGCCAAATAGTTGGACTGCCTCCTTTTATGCATCTACTGCTTACTGTGGTAGTGCAATTTGGGAAGAAAAAACTAATGACGATCCCCGAAGAAGAGAATTTTGGGAGTGGTTTTTATGCGAAGCCATTCCATCTATTTGTCAGCCGTAGTAGAAGTATCTGCACTAATAGCTCATGTGCTATTGAAATTGAGTATCCGATTGAAGCAGTTATTGAAATGGCGCTCGCTAGTTTCCTTGATACGGAGGCATACCGTCAACAATCTAAATACTAACTTTGAGGTTGCTATAATGAATTGAAAGAATTATATGAAATAAATTGTTTTACAACATTAAGTAAAACTAACTAAAATTGAACAATTTGTAGCAAATTTATAGCAATAGTTAAATTGAATTTAAAATATCAAAGCCTAAGCACTGTGTACAATACAAGCAGCCCAACTGATAATTATAATTGAATATTAATTTTAAAATTGAATCAATTTTTAGCAAAATAGGCTGATAGCAAGCTGTTTAACTAATAAGTAAAAATCAAAATAAGCTCAACTTTTTCGAGCAAAGACTGTAAAAACTGTTAGAACTTAAAAGTGAGAGCAACTGTAAAGCAGAAGATTTTATGCCCTTATTTACACTGCAATAGCAGGTTTTAATTTGTTCAACAGTCTATAACAGCGAGCCGATAGGCTACCCCTAACTTTATAGTGTGCGATCGCACTATCAATATCCCTTAAATCAGTATGCTGTATTAGCACCACTATCGTGGCGCTGATCCCAAAAGTACCATGATTGTTGAAACTTTTTTCCTTGTTTCATTGCAACTAATTACTGCATTGCAACTGATTATTGTACACTGACGAAACAACTGGTGTTGTTAGAGCCATACATCCGGTCATCCCAGAATTAAAATAATAAAAACAGAATGCAAATGAGATATTTATTTACAGCAGAACCAAACGATACTGATTTCATTTTTAAAATTTCTTTCGACATACTAATTAACGAGCCTAATCTTATTGAAATTTTTAAAAATCTCCTGACCTGGAAAGACGATGAAGTCCATGAACTATGGGGATTCAGTTTTTTTGATGAATATGAAGATCCTGTGGAGGAAGTTACAGTATGGTATTTAGACGAGGAGAAAAAATATAGTAAATCAGAATTTAACAAACTAATAACTATGGCAATTAATCATTTTTTCTGCGTTTATCCCGATCCAAAAGGAAAAGAAGAAATAGATAAATTCATCGACCTATCAGAAATGTAGTGTGGGCATCTGCCTACAGACGAACTTGGGTTAATGTTACGGAAGCTGTCACGGGGGGCAAATTTAACACATTTAATCGCGATCGCCCTGTTAGACTTGATCGTGATCGATGATTTTAACTCATGCTGGAGAGCTATTTGGGGATTGATTAATCGTTGGCATCGCCTAGCTACTTGTACAAAACAGGGTTATTAATATAATGTATTATCCAGATTTAACTTGCTATAGAATCGATTCAGTTGACAACCAAATAAGCATAGTATATCCAACCCTCATAAATATTGGGTGGTTGAGTAGCAGATTCAATTATGAGAAAGGGGACATTCCTAATACCCTTATTCAAAAACTGAAGGAAATTCTATTCATTCATCTCAAGAACTCTGAAGATCAAAAAAAAGAAATATTTGATCAAGATAAGGCTATTATAGTCCATGAAAATTTTACCAGGGGTTCAGCACATGAATGTGAATTTTGCCAGGAAAATAAAAAAATATTTGTTGAGCCTAGCGGATTAGAATACTATTCGGGGAATGATTTATTTTTATTAGGAAGAAATGAAATTATTATACCTGGTTTGGAAAAAAATAGATTTTATGTCCTGCCTACAATGATTTATCACTATATTCTGGCACATCAGTATAAGCCGCCGCAGGAATTTTTGGATGCTTTGGAATCCTTTGACTTAAATAGACCATTTAATATTAATAATGAATATAGTAGCCTATTCCCAATAAAGATACCAGAAGGTGAAGTTAATGATTTTATTTTTGAACGCGATGCTAGCAAATATGAAAAGTATGAAGAATATGATGATGATGATGATGATGACGATTGAAGAAGATGGGTATTGTTCCAGATGTGTTGTTCAAGGAATAGTTAAGCCAAAAGCGACTCTATTCATAAATAAACCAATTACTAGATCGTGCATCACAATTGACGAGCGAAAAACGAAAATAGACAATAAATAGTATGGGTTTAAATAAAAACTGGAAAGAAATTTTTAGATCGATAATCAAACATTTAAGATAGCTAGCTTTGTAGTCGTAGGGTACAACATCAGGCGAAGCAATATGTCATGAAGAAAAATACAGAAATTACAATTAATGGTGATATTGCTAATTCCATTTCAGTTTGTAAACCCAATCTTCTGTAATTACTAGCCCTATGTATCTGGCTAATTTCAGCATAGTCTGCATTTCTACACTTGTCCACATTACGCTTCCAAAATCCGCCACTTTATGGGTAAAGTCATATGACCTTATTTTGTAGTACGCAGATACACAGTGTGTAGCATTTTAAAGCCATCCGCCAAGATAGGACAAAACGTTAACCAAGCCTTTAGCCTGATCTTTGTAGAATTTCTCTACTTTGTAGACATACAAATAAGGTAAAACACTCTCAGCGTATACGTTGTTGTTGTTGGGGCTGAAGATAATTTTTGTACTGTTTTTCTAAGGAATTAAAGTAGTAATTTTATTGGTAATACATTTGTACTATTTTCCTAGGGAATTAAATTGTGTGATAAAAGGTCAAAATTGTGGATTGATTTTAGTAATAAATATAAAAAGTTGTAAAATTTGAGCGTCTGTAACCCTTATATTTACGTTGACGATAAAACCCCACCCACTCAGAGGATGGGGTAGTTGATGTGAGCGTTTTTAATGGCAGCGAACGAAGGAGCGCCCTTGCAGCTTCGCTGCCCTGCTTTAAACTTTTGTGGCTACAGATTCTTGATTAGATTCTTTGGGTTTACGCTCAAATGTAGTAATGCTGGCATTCTCTAGCACAAAACCATCTTTAGTGCGGCTGCCCATTTTACCTGCGATCGCAGCTACCCACATAGGATAATTTGCTACAGCATCTTCCAACTTTTTAAAAATTTTTGGCTTAACTGTAATGCTGGCTATTACACCGTCACAGTCAAGTTCAAAACGTTTCCAGCCGTTTTCTACTGTCTTGACATCTTCGGGAAAGCTATTAATTTTAATAGTTAATTCTAATTTGCCTGCTGTTGCCATCTCGTTATCTCCTAAGTCAATATTTTTCGATGTGTTAGCTTGAATTGTTGGACGATCTTTTTTGGCTGATGAGTCAGCTTGCTTTACTACTGGCGCTTTCGGGGTTGGGGTTGAAGTTGGTTCAGACAAAGCTACCTCGTCTGAGTCTACAAAGTTTGCACTGACTAAATGTGCATCTTCTAGTACAAGGTTATAGCCATCTAAACTACAAGCTAATTCCCAGAATTGGTTAACTGAATTTGATGGTAAGCTACCTACAATATTTAAAGTAAAAGGTTTAAATTTATTCCATTGTTTGCCATTATTTGGTGGTTGTAAATTCCTGCGAATTTCGATTTCAAATGTATTTGCTGTTGAATCCTGGTCAACTATCACACCTCGAACTAGGAAAAAATTGATATGTTCTGGAAGAGTTTTTGGGGATCTGATATTTTTAAGTGTTAGCTTGAGCCAAGGCGCTTCTTCGATTTGTCGTGGGTAACACGACCAAACTTGCGGTTCAGTAATTTTTTCTAAATCTCCGGCACATTGTTTTTGTGCCGATTGGCGTAAATCGGCGCTTAATGTTGTACCTGACTCTGTTACTACTATCCCCTCCCTTGGGTTATCTTGACTTGGGAAATATTGTCCCCTAATAATGCCTATTGCTTGAAATGTGGTGGGGGAATCTGTGGATGTAAACGGCTTTGCTCCCAGACTTTTTTTATTTTCAACAGTTTCGTTAAGTTCCATAATTTTTCTTAAACTACTTGTTTGATAGGGCGATCGCCTTCAACATTTTAGAACTTAAATTTAATCTAAGTCATCGTAGTTTTCATCTAAATTCTGGTCAAGTGAAATCAAACCTTGCTCGAATTCTGGCTGGCGCTGAAACTCCAAACACTTACCACGAGGATCTACTTGAAGAGAAAATAACGGACTAAGAGAGGACTGACAAATTTTATCATTAAAAAATTCACACACAGCACAGCAATCTTCACCACTAGCTCTTGCCGATGCGATTGCAGTTTCTAAGGCTGACACTGCACTCAAAATTAATCGCCCACCACTCCACTTAGCTTTTAACACACCCGTTGCACTCAGATTTCCCCAACGAGGATCAGTTAATACCGACTCAGGAATGCGTATCCATGCACCTTCAACTTCCGCCTCAACCGTCACCTCAAACTCTTGAGTACTTTCGATCTTACTTAACTGACGAGTACTAACTTGTTCTGGTACAGCACCGTACTCAATTTCTTCACCAACTGCGGGAATATGAATAAAGTATTTATCCCTCAAATCTCCCGTGTGGGAAAGTTCCTGTAAGGCATTCGTCGAGCCATGAATTAAAATTAGATGTTTAGGATTAACTCGATGAATTACTTGTGTCAACCCAACCTTATCCGCATGGGCTGAAAGATTAAACCGCCTGACAGTAGCACGGACTGTTAACTTTTTACCTTCAATTTCAACTTCATCACCTTTCTGTAACGCTTGCAGAAAACGACCAGGAGATTCTTCATCGGTATAACCAGAGATAAAAATCGCTGCATTATCTCTTTCTAATAATGCTTGACCGTAGTAAACACTAGCTCCGCCACTAAGCATTCCCGAACTAGCAATAATTACAGAAGGTTTGGCTATAGCTAATGGACGCTCTCTAGGATGACCAATTGGTATAATTGGCGGTTTACCATTGGGGTCAAAAAACGGTTCTTGTTGAAGAGCAAAGTTCTGTACACTTCCAGGTAGGAAATCTATATGGTCTCGAAATACATCGGTAACTGCTCTGACTAAACCATCTATATATACAGGAATTTTCAACTTATGGAATAAAGCACTGGTGCGAATTGCTAAAATGATTTCCTGGGCGCGTCCTAAAGCAAAAGCTGGAATTAGGACATTACCACCCTTAGATACAACCTCTGCAACTGCTTGTAATAATTCGGTTTCTTGGGCTTTTCTAGATGGGTGAGTATCTGCACCGTAAGTAGATTCAGTAATTAAAATATCAGATAAAGGCAAATCAGCAAGTCTTAAACCATCAGTAGTTCTGCTGTTAGTAGTGTTGTAATCGCCTGTATATAAAAGACTGCGCTCGCCATATCTGAGATAAACACAAGCTGCACCAACTATATGCCCTGCGTGAATAAACCGTACTTTTAATCCAGGTAGGGGTTCAAAATCTTGACCTACGGGCTGAGTTTGCAGTTGAAATAATGTTTGGTCTAGGTCAATTTCATCAAATAATTGCTCAAAATCTTCATTGGATTGTTGTACTTTTAAACAATCAGTCAGCATGACATGAGCAATTTCCCTAGTTCCCGCAGTACAAATCATCGGAGTAGCAGGGAAGTGTTTATGTAATACAGGCAATGCCCCAATATGATCTTGATGGGCGTGGGTAATTAAGATGAGGTTAGGATTTTTTAAATGTTCAAATGCTGGTAAGGGGTTACTGCCTTTGGGTCTAGTACCAGCATCGAGGACAATTTCATAAGGGCCAATTAATACTCGAAAACAACTTGCGCCGATACTTCTGGCAGCGCCTAATGGTGTGACACTTAAGCGATGCCTTTGGCGAGCTTCGCTAACGCTGTGTAGAGACTCTGTATCAGTTGTAGTTTCTAAATCAGCATTTTCGACATGGTTATTAAATTTGTTAGAAAACCATAGTACTTGGGCAACTTCCGTGTAAGGATTTACTTGAATTCTGGCTCTCAGTGTTCCTGTGGAGTCGTGGCACGATTGCAGGGCATTTGCATCGGACAAAACAGCTTCCCATTCCCACAGTTTACCTCGCTGCACAGGGGAGGAAAAAAACCATTGGGTTTGGCTTGTTTGAGCGATTACAGCTTGTTTAGCAATTGCTAAAAGTCGTGCTGTTGTTTCCTCAAATGTTTCTGTAACTACCCTAGAAGAGTATGGTTGTTCTAATGTAGTATTCCCCTGGACAATGCGTTTAATTGTTTCAATTACTGGGACTGGGCTGGATAGTTGTACAGAATCAGCAGATGGCGATTTTGTAGAGGTAGTTACGTCTTTTGGTTCTGCCTGTTCAATATATAGATAGCCTTCCCGTACAACTGCACTTATTCGCCACAACTCACCTGATTTCATTTGTGGGAGTGCTGATAATAAGGTAATTTTCAGGTCTTTTTGACCAACAAATGGCACTTTGAACAATACTTGAGTATTGCGTTTGCTAACTTGAATTACTCTACCTGTGAATGAACAGCCAAGTGGTTGATCATTTACAGGTTCGTAACCCAAGATCCGCACTCCTGATATTTGTGCTGTAGAGTCGGTGGCGGGTAAAACGTACCAGGTGTGGATACCTGTAGGTAATGGAAAGTTGGGATGAGGATTAACGCGCAAGCGGGTGTCTTCTAATGTAGCGATCGCCGCAGTTGTATCGGCTTGGGTGACAATTTGCCCTGTCACTGTCATAGTGAATACTTCAGACACTTGCTTTTCCATCAACATTGTTTCAGCCTTCTTATAGTAGAATAGAAGTTATTTGTACGGATAATTTAACTTTCTGTAGTACCTGATATTTGCCTGTTTTGGGGTTAATTAGCGATCGCAAAGCTTTTTGTAGATTTAATGCGATCGCACTTAGATGACGAGTCAGTTTGCACTTGCAGTTATTAAATTGAGAACTGAGTTAACAATTCAGTCGTTTTCTGGTTTTCTCCCATGCCTGATCAGTTGGTTTTGAGAGCCTGCTTGTTATTTATCAATAATGGTCTTCATTTGCTTCCATTTTAAACTTTTCTAATTGTGTTTCTCTGTTTACTGATGGACAAATATGGTAATATCCAACAGCAAAGAAACGCACACCTAGATCAAAGCAATAGTCGGCTGTTTCAGAGCCATCTTTATCCGTCCAAATTTCGATCCCTTCTGGTGTCCATTTCAGCCTGTAAGGGACACCCCAGAAGATGAGATAGTCAATTACACATCCTATTACTATAGGGCTTGCAATCCCGATGTACTCATTTTCATTGGGGTTTAGATCCCTCATTTTTTTATATATTTGATTTTTTGATTTTAATGTCATTTATTTATCTCCATTTGAATAATCTGTAGTGTTCAAAAAACGGATTTTTACCAAAAGTTGGTGTATCTAACCGTTAAAGTTTCTTCTTTTTCAGCTTTCTTACTGGGAATGAACCTACGTTCTAAAACTTCTCGATCACCTTCTTTTGTCCCTGGTTTGTATCCAGCAGGTTCACCATCAAAATTACAAGCCTCGTAACCTTTGATAATTCTGTAATGGTTCTCACCGTAAGGGGCAGGTTCAACATATAACCCGCCGTATTGCTTAACTAGCTCTTTGTAACTCTAAGCTAACTGATTCTGGTAATTCACAAAGAATTGTTATCGACATGATAAACAATCTCCTTATTAGGCTTTGTCCGATTTCATTTTTAAAACTGCGCCATTCAGTTCTTCAGTTGCGATTTTTAAAATTTATGTAGCTAGATTAATAATAGTTACTTACTTACTGTTTGTTAATAAATATAAGTAACTACTTTGTACAAAAGTTATTATTGTAAAATTCTATAGAAAAGCAGTTCTCCTATGTGAAGATTGTTGACTACTTTTAAAATTTCTGTTTGTGTATCTGGGTGAAATGCTCCTAATTTTAATTCGTGTTTATCCGAAGCTAAGAAATATGCTGCCCCTTGACTTTCGAGTAATTCTAGATCGTTAGTCGCATATTTGGCAGCGATCACAGCCATGACTGATGATTGTGCGATCGCATATCTAACGCCATTAATTTCTAACACTGCTAAACCATGATGCCTCTGGTTCGTACTGCTTACCATTTATGATCTCAACTAATTATTAATGTTTTTACAGTAGTAGGCGATCGCCTACTTTTGGTATGTTTTATATACAAGTACTTTAGAATATTTTGTCACTGTATTGTTAATATTAACGAGTTTAAATACTTGATTAAATATAAAAAAAATAATCCATTAATTCGCATCCAATAGTTGGATGCGAATTAATGGATTATATTGCTTCACTTATAGATTTTATGGAGTAGCGCACTATCTGTTCATCGCGATACCACTGGATCGTCGTAACTTGACTCCCTGACATCGGCGCTGCGGTGATGTCAAATTCACCCTCAACTTCACCCTTTCCAATTTCTTCATCAAATAATTTATTGTTTGGGCTTACACCGCTTAGTAGGTTGTAACGGATTTGCCATGTTATTTGGCTTAATGCTTGAGCGACTGCATTATCGGTTGTACCATTAAATACTTGCATATACTTGTCTCATCAACTTCACTTTTGCTACGCCGCTAGGCGTTCTTATTTATTAGTTATTTTTTACTTGTAATAGTTTTAATTGATTAAAAAATTAAACCCTAAACTAAAATAGGGTTTAATTCTTATTCTTATTTAGCTTGCTCTTTATGAGCTTTAATTAAACTTAATGCTTCTTGGCACATTGGTTTTAGAGCATTTACTCCTTTTTTTGTTACCAATCGGATTACGTCTGCTTGGCAGAACGGGAACCGACCTTTAAAAGGGTCTATAAACTCGTCAAATGTTTTTTTCCCTAATTCTCAGGTTTTCTGGGAATTCACTTATATCACCGCCTTTTTTACTTTTTAGTTTCTGTTTTGACAGCCCTATTAAGTTAGGAACTAGAGAATTGCTTCCCAACTGTTTGACAAATACTGGTACTTGATATTGTTTGCATTGCTCAACTATGTCTTCAATCCAATTAACTTGGCATGGTCGAGCGCCTGAACCGGATTCACCGCCAACGATCACCCAGTTTATAAAGTCTGCTGGAGCCACCATTTTTTGAGATTTAGAACAATACTTCTGTGTTAATTCAGAAATTTCCTCGTCAAGATCGAATATTGATACCTTTTCCAACAAAGGTTCGCAGCTAAGAAACTTTGTAGTGGCTAAAGTATGGCGTAATAATGGTATGCGCTCGTTAGCAACTTGTTGATTTTCAACACTGATACCTAACCAGACATTAGGTAATGGATAATCCCACTCGCAAGTTTCAAATAGTTCAGTATTTCGGTTAAATTTTCTGCCCAAGTCAACCGTCGCCATCCTGATTCTATTTTTGGCAGTGCGCGAATACTGCATCATCCGTTCAGGACGTTTTGTGAGAATCTGAAATGTATGTTGGTTGGCTAGAGCCATTACCGCGAACACCTGGTCAATTTGTTCATTGGTTATGTTTTTGTGAAACAAATCCGACATTGAGTTAACGAAAACTTTGGTTGGTTTTTTCCATGAAAGGGGTGCGTCCAGTCTGTCTTCGTGAAACTGCACGTCTGAAAATTTGCGTTCGCCCCAGAATCTTTTAGCTATTGCTTCTGCGTAGCAATTTTTACATCCGAGACTTACGGCTGTACATCCGCTTGCTGGATTCCAAACTTTATCAGTCCATTCAATATTAGTATCACCCATGTTTATTTCCTTTTTGAATTATTTTTGTTGCGGTTATGCCCTGAAACAAATTTGCGTATGCGACCACTGCTGTCAAATTTGGTGAATTGCTCCCCGCATCCACAAGCGCAACGGTCTTTGTGGATTACTGAGGTAAATATCAGCATATTGAGGCTCATTTCTACAACTAGCACTTACTTTTGTACATCCAGCCGTAGGATTCCAGACGCGCTTTGTCCATTCAATATTTGTGATCGCCATTTGTTTTAATTAGATTAGTTTGTACTTGGCATCTGCGCGGTTATTGCTGCTTTTAACCTTTGTCGGTTTGCATTTGTTTGGAGGTCGCAAACAACAGTTTGTCCGCAGCCTACTCGCGCTAACTCTGTTCTAAATGCGATAGCATTTTTGTTATTCTTATTACGGCAAATACAAAGCCGATGTTAAAAGTTTTTGCGATTTCTAAATATTGTATATAATTATATCAAACATCATTGTTTTTTGAGATTGTCTTTAATAAGATAAACAAAAAGATTGGAGTATTCATGTCACAGAAAAAGAATCTGCCTAATGGTCTAAAATCTCTTAAAGAAATGTTGCCAGTTGAGCGTTTGGTTTGGCTTAATCGCTGGGCTAAAGTGAAAGATTTTCATAAGAAAGATACTAATTTATTGCTTGCTACTAAAGATGCCAAAATCATTGAAATGATTAAATCAGGTGCGATGATAGCAACAAAAGTTGTTGTTCGTCCTGAGCCAAGTGCAATTCAAGGTATGAGGACAGCAATCGCTAATCAAGGTGCAGATTTAACTCTTTTAAATTCTAATTGCTCTATGCGGGATATTCTTGATAAGAAAGAGTATCAACATTTCAACTTGCTTACTAGCATGGCTGATCCCGATCTGGGTTTTAATGTTAACTACCCAGAAGAAGTTTATCAGTTGATGATTGCACCATTTCAATCATTAATTGAAGCTTACGAAAAAGCCAAAGAAGAAGCTGATGCTGAAGCAGAGAAACAAAAGTCTATTATGAAACAATATAATAGAGATTATACTGCTTGGCATAGGGCAAAAGTTTCTTCTGCGATCGCTTGGGCGCGAGACAATAAAGTAAAAATTAAATTTTCTAATAAAAATCGACAACCTACAAAAAACTCGCTCTCTTTCTTAGAAAAGCAAGGGTTTGAATTTGATGCTCCTAAACCTGTCCAGCCTCCTGCTGTAACTTTTCCTACTCCTCCTCAACTTCCCTCAAGACAATACTCAGTAGATCTTGAAACTTACGTTCCTGGTTCGATTCAACAAGTTGAGTCAGCTATTAACTGGGCAAGAAAGTTTTGCGCTGTTCCAGATGAATATAGCAAGATTGACGAGGATTTTATCTATTGTGACTTGGAAGAAGCGATTCGCGATCGCCATTTGAACAATGAAATTGAATCTGCACTTTTTATTTTTAAACAGGTGTTGAGTGGTGAACTTAAAGACTCCAAGGAAATTTGGGCTAAATTAGCCGACCTCGATCTAGATTTTGAGGAAGCTATTGGAATGCGGTGTTTTACCGATCATCGTAACAATTATAAAAAACACCACGCCGACTATAATATGTGGCACCAGGTTAATTTTTCTGTAACAGGTTATTGGTTGGTAGAATTTCAGTCTCAAGAAATTCCTGAGATTGTTTTCTATGCTCCATACGATCGTGTGTCAACATGGAATGCGGTCATTGATATTAATTCACTACCATTAGCTGAAGACAATCCTCAAATAGATCGTGAAATTTCTGAGCAAGAGAAAATAATTTACCCGTTGTCTGAGATTTTGCCTTACTTTGGATTGGCTGCTTCAAATTTTCCTTGCAAGTTAAAAACTAAAGTTGAGGAATATTCTTTTTCAAGATACTCTGCACGTGATTTTTACAGCGGCGAGGATGATTTTGATAACTATTATTAATTTTATGTGCTAATTATTACTTGTAATTGTAATAATGAAATTTGGGAGTTATTATTAAGAAATAAGTGATTTGGGACAGAAATAATTATATAATCTTCAATACGGTAAAATTTATGTCGAATATTACTGAAGGTAAAAAAGCGTTCTTTGCTCAAAATTACAAAACAGCATTGAGTTTGTTACTACCGCTAGCCCATAAAGGAAATGCGGAAGCGCAATGTTTAATAGGCTGTATGTATCAATTAGGACTAGGTGTAGAAGTTGATAGCCTTGAAGCTGCTAAATGGTACAAAAAGTCATCTTTACAAGGTTATGGAGTTGCATCAAACAATTTAGCAGGAATGTTGTTGGCAGGTAGTGAGAACATAGCACCATCTCAAGTTGAAGCGGATAAGTTATTTTACCTTGCTAGAGAACAAGGTTTTGTACACGCTCCTTTAAGTAGCGACTATTTATAGTTTGATCAAATAATTTCCTCTTTATTAGATAGTTAAAGGGGAAATTATTTTAATTAAGGCCCAGGAAAGTTGCCGTCAAAAGATGGTGGGCAAGGCTTGTTCTTTGCCCAAGGAAAGTTTGCGGGTGCGCCATATCCCTTGCAATTGTATGAGCAAGTTTTTTCGTTGCTATCTGGGTTTGGTGAATAGAATTCTCCGATAAATTCACACCGTTTTCGAGTTTGACAACTACCAAGGCTAATTCCTAGTGTTAGTATTAGTATTAGAATTAAAAATAAATGAGTGTAAATTTTCATGTTATTGTTGAAAACTCATCAGTAAAGTTGCAGCATTCGCTGCGACACAAATCATAACTTATATCACTGAAAAAGAATATACCTAACGGTTTAAAATATCTTAAAAAAATGTTACCAATTGAACGTTTAGTTTGGCTGAATCGTTGGGCGACCTTGTTATTAAGCAAGGTCGTTTTTTGTTGTTTATAATTATTAAGCCTATTAGGATCTTGGTTCAGTACCTAGTTCTTTTTCCTGTCTTTTCCAGATTTCGGTAGCTTCTTGATAAAGTTTCCACCTTCTGGGGTTATCAAGATCCCTCTGAATCTGTGCATAATCAGCGTTGATCGTAGCATGATCGTAAAGTTCTAAGGCTGCTTGCATACCAATATCAATAACTTTTTTGCGGCATTCTTCGCTCCAGATTGTGCTAGCAGCAAGCTCTGCGAACAATAAAACAATTTCTGGATCGTAGTTTTCTGAAACTAAAAACAGGACTGTCGCTTCTAATTTAGCGATCGCATCAAGCATTTTTGCTTGTTTTGACGTAGGGTAAGGCGGTAGGAATTTAGTAATTGGTGTACTAGCTGGAGGTAAAAGATTTGTAGTTGGCATGGTTAGTTTAGTCAAACTAAAGTATTTCTAATATTGGGCGCGATAGCGCAAGTTCTGACTTGTCAGTTAGCGCCCAGTATGATGAATCAATACTTGTCAATTGTTATCAAAATAGTTGAAGTTCCTGTGTATCTTTTGCTAGTTTTAAAGCTACCTTCTGGTAGGTATTCGTACTTGCCATTCATTAACTCAAACCAGTTCCTAAAGTCCTTGTAAGGGTTTCGATTATTCGTTAACCAAGCTGGTGACATAATTGATACCAGTCTGCCTTTGCGAGCTAAACACTGTTCATACAAGTGGCGCACATGAAGACAATCTGCTCCTTTTGTAAAGGGTGGATTAGCTACAATTTTGTTATAGCTTCCAGTTAATTTGAGGCAATCGCTGCCGACCAGATTATAACCTTTTAGAATCAGAAGATTTTGCAAATCAAAATCAATTTCTACTACTTCTAAGATGGCATCTGGGCAAAATTCTAGTACAGCATCGCAAAGTTCGCCACTTCCACCATGAGGTTCTAATACTGTCTCACCAGGCTGAATTTGAGCTTTTTCAACTACTCGTCTAGCTACTGGTGGTGGACTAGGAAAATAATCAAATATTACTTTGCCGATTATTTTTCTCTGTAACTCTTGAATTTTGAGAATTGTCGGGGGTTCTGGTGGTTCAAGATTAAATTCCAGTAGCGCGTCAATGGCATCAATTGTCAGTTCTGCACTGGTTATTCCTATTTTAGTTAAATCGGTCAGAAACTCTGGATGCTCCTTCCAACTCGCGTAAATTTCTTTGGGTGAATACCCTTTTTCTAGCTTGCTAAGTCCAGTTATTTGTAGTAAAGATTCCAGGGCTTTTTTTGATCTAATTTTTCCTAAAATTGGTGGTACAGTGCCACTGTCCCAAGCATCGGCTAATCGGTACAAATACCCTTGAATGGTTTGCAATTTCTTCCCTGTGGCTACTATTGCTTCCGCCATAAATGCACGACGTTGAGTTTGTCGTTGCTCCATGATTGGTGAATTTAGTTTGCTATCAATTTCTGACTGCATTGCGTCAGCAGTTCTCCGCAGTTTTTCTCCTATTAAAGTATTAGCGGCTAAATAGTCTAAGTTCCTTTGGGGTAGCGTTAGTAGATTGTTGGTTGTTGAATTACTTGTCCGGCTTTTGTACTCAAATAGGTTAAGTTGCATTGTTGCTCTTAAAAACATTGCAACTTAAACGGGCGATCGCCCGTCTATGTTATTTCAATCAGTGTTTGACCAGCGGTTCCACACTTCACTCTTAGCTAGGAATATTGCAATTAATGGCTACCGTATTCCTGTAGTATTTCTACGGAACCTACAAGGTAACGAGGTCAGTAATCTTAGGTTGGAGGGCTAAATTCCTTGATTTAATGGGACTTTTAGAATTTTTAATTATTTTTACCACTATCTTGAGGAATAAAGTTACATTTCGTTGGAGATGTGGGCATATTAAATCAGGTATATTTTCAAGGTTTTGCGTTATGTTGAGATCTTTACCTTCTAAACTGTTTAGCAAGATCCTTGACTTTCTCGGTTCTAAGCAGTTCGGAGATATTTTGGAATTTATTATTAAAGCCTGTCGTTATATTCTAAGTTTCTCGTTTGCGGTTTTAGGCTTGATAGCACTGTTTTCTGGTGCGCCGTTCTTAGGTATTAGGACAATTGTAGCCGCAATATTGTTTTGTCCATTGGTGAAGATATCAAATTTTTGGCAGTTCTTTTTTGGTGGTATTATTGTTGCTTTCATGCTTTAATTAATGTTTAGTTTTAGCTGAATTTAACAAATCTTAAAAAATATATTTTAAAAATTATTAGCTTGATTAGGTATTTCTTCCGATCAAGCTAATTATTGTATAGCTATTGTAATGCTGCGATTTTTAACAATAGTCTTCTTCTGGCATCTTCTAAACTAACAACATCTTTAAATGCTGTTTGTGGATATGAATCTACTTTAAGAAATGGTGCAAGTTCAGTGATATCTTCTGAAAGTTCAGTAAGATCTTCTAACATCCTTGCATAAACTGGGTTGTTGAAATTACCCTTTTCTACATAAGGACGTATGGCATTTAAAAGTAGTAATGCTCCATTTACTTGAGCTAAGTTAGTATCTGTTTTTACACGATTTACAGTTTTTTTGTGATTGTTTACACTGATGGTATTCCTTTTGACTATGCTTGGCTGGACTAGCTCAGTATACCCTTTATTAAGTTTTTCTCTTTTCAATTGTTCTAGTTTAGATTCGGCATCTCTAACGCTGTTACATTGATGAGTTTTGCTTTGCCCTATGGTTCCAATTCTGCCCCATTTGACAGTTAATTGGTAGTTATCGGCATTAATTTCAGCTTGCCAGAATTTGTAAGTATTGGTGAAAACGTTTCGGCACTCAAGGCAGATTTTTGAGATAATATTTGCCATTAGATCCTGTGGTTGATTTTTGTGAATGTTTAGCAGTTAAATGCAGAATACTGCTTCAATTTCCTGGTCAAGGTTTTGGTTGGGGATAGCAATAACAGTATCCAAAATTTGTGATAACGCTCTTGTATCAGAACTGCCGAGCATAATTCCAAAGGTGCTAAATTCTAATTGTTTCTGGGATTGCTTAAAGCTTTCTAACCAGGGCGATGAAACGCTGCATTGATCGTCAGTAATCAGAATAACGTCAGCATTTTTGTATTGTGATTCTGATTTAATTACTGCAAGTGCGCTATCCAATGGTGCTGACCAACTCGTGCCACCGTTGTAGAAACATTCCATGCAATCTACTAGCTTTATTGGGTCAAGTTGACCGCCAGGAAAATCATCAACTCGACAAACGCTACTACAGAAATGTAGAATTCGACAGGTACGTTTTTGTTGGTTAGCAATAGTAAGTAGTGCGATCGCAACCGCTTTTGACCACTGCTCTTTTGCTCCAGCCATTGAGCCAGAGGAATCGAGGCAGACAACAATCGGGCCGCGTCCTTGTTTCTCTTTAGACTTGAGTTTATATTGCAGTAGCGATTTCTCAGAGTAGCCTTTGAGAAACAGTGGCTTGAGTTCTGGTACAACCAACTTCACCAATTCTGAAGGCACGAGATGAGCTAAATCGTTACCTGTCGTTACTGAATAAATCTCAGTCGCTAATTCTTTAGTTTTGGTACGTTGTTTCTTAGCTGCAAGCAGCTTCATACGTCCGGCAAGCTTGGCTATTTCTTGCAACTTCTTATTAGCAGCTACTTTTTTAGCCAATTGGATTTTTTGTTCCGAATTTATTCCTTTTGAACCGAAGCCATTGCCATCACCCCAGCCGAAGGCACTAAGAGCTATTGCTGCATATTCAACGGCTTCCTGCGCGACTTGCGTTGCTTCCTCTAAAATACCTTTAAGTCCAACGCCTGTTTTCTCAAGTCGTTCTGCATACTTTTCGGCTGTAACAACGCTTTTCTTACCCTCATTAATGACGTTTTTCAACGCTTCTTCTAATTCCTCAAGACGTTGTTTAATTTCTTCAGCTTTTTGAGGGTTAAGTTCTGCATCTGCTTGTTTCCTTAGTGAATTAATTTGTCGTTTTAGTGCTAACGTTTGCTGTCGCAATGGTTGAGGGTTGGTTAGTGGCGTGCGAGGTTTGGGTAAACTTTGCGCTACATAGTCGGAGAATTTAGTAGTACCAACGCCTGACAGCAACCACTTTTTGAAACTGTCCCCCGTAGCTTCAACTTCAATGGTTGTGATTAGAGAATCAAAGTCTGATAATTCAGTAAGGAGGGAGTGCGATTGCACAGCCCAACAGTCTTCAGGACGAGGATTTTCTAAAGGCTTTGGTTCCGGTGCATAAAGTCTATGGAAAATTTCCGTCGTAAATACATCGAAAGTTGGTACTTTTTCTTTGCCAACATTAATAGGTTTCTGGGTTTCTGGGTGGCTGTCTGCATAGTCTTCCCATTGCACAGCATCCCATTTGGAAACTTCATAAGCGAGTTGATTGGGATTTGGGTTAAATTTGTACATAGTAGATGATAGTTTTTGTGTAGAGAAAATTGGGATTTTGGGACTAGGGGAGGGGGAGACAAGGGGACAAGGGGACAAGGGGACTAGGGGAGGGGGGGAAAAAGGCTTATTTTTTGATTAACCAAACTGAAGGATTGTTGATCATGGTTACTAATCCCCCTATGACCCTGTTGTAAGTTCCGTAGAGTTCCCGACCTATTTCGACATCTAAGTAATTGCATTTAACTGCGAACTCGATCCATGTTTGAGTTTCAGCAGCTTCAGATTCACAATCACTAAGTTTGGCTATAAAAGCTCCTTCATATCTTCTCTTTCTCCATGCCTCTGCTAAATTTGCACAAACTGAACGAGATGATCTACGAATCTGGTCAGTTAATGAATAACGTTCTTCAACAGGAAACTTTTTGGAATATTCAAAGATTTTCATAGCCGTATCAAAAGCCATTTGATAAACCTCTAAATCCTGATGATTTTTTATTGATTCTCGTGTCATATTTTTGACTCCTTATTGTTATCCCCTTGTCCCCCCCTCCCCTTGTCTCCCCTTGTCCCTAAGCCAAGTTATTTGCTAGGCAAACTGTAAGCTTTTTGGATCATTTCTTGAAGTTGCGATCGCATATCGCCAACTTGCTGTTTAACGTGCTTAACTTTTTTAGCTTTTCTTTGTGAACCAGAGCCAATTAACCCGTCGAGTTTAGTTTCCATTTCTCCAAGTTGGATGTCGAACGCGCCGATGTCCTGCATCCACTTACCGCGATTCATACCAGCCGTAGGCGGCATAATCTGTGCTTGTACTTGCAGCGCAGCTTCTAGAATTGACTGCGCCTGAGTTGAGAGGGGATTGCCAAACTGTTTGATAGCTTTCTTGATTAATGCTCGTTCGGCTGGCGTGTTCCAGAAGATGTGTTCTAGGATGTCTAAATGGTCTTCATCCACCTGGTCATCACCTGAAACATACGCATAACAGCGAATCAGGTCAATGATTTGCTGATGTTTACGAGTCGAAGCTGTGATGCCATCTTTTTCTAGAAATCCTGAGATATCTAAGATGCAGTCGATGATCATTTCATCAATTGGTGTAGCGATCGCCTCAAGCTGGATGTCATGAAGCTCTGTTAAGCTAAATTGCACGTTGATTTGAGGGCTAGGAGCATTGCCAGATCGCCGCATCATCAAGATCTTTTTGGCTGGTTGTGCTACATCATGCACCCAATATCTCAGTGCTAATCTGTCCCAAAGTGCTGCTAAACTTTCATCTTGTGGAAGTTCGTTAGAGCAACCCCACAAGGAGTTTAGTGGACATTGCACTGTCTGCTTACCATTAACAAATTCTTTATCAAGAATGATGCCAAGGGTACTATTCAATACTGGAGAATTAGCCTTGAAAATTTCATCAAAAATAGCACTATCGGCTGTAACTAATTTTCGGTCTAAGTCCCGTTGGAATTGTCCGTTTTGTAAAGCCGCTAAATCAACTGCACCAATAATTTCATCAGGGGTGGTAGTAGAATTTAATAGGTAATAAAAGCTGAATCCTCCAAAAGCTTTTGTTACTGCTTTAGTAAGTTGGGTTTTGCCAGTTCCAGGTGGGCCGCCCATAAAGCCGTTAGCTTTGGCAATGATGCTTGTTAGCATTAACTTAATTAATTCTCCTCGTTCTAGGAAAACTGCATTAAGTTCCTTTTGCAATACAGCTAATTGTTTCTGATAATTGACAGAAGAGGTGCGTTTATTACCGTTATTTTGAGCAGTTGCAGTGGTCATAAGTATGCCTAAACTTTTAGTCTTGAATTGGTGAAATAATGCTGTAGATTAAGTTTGATAATCGTCTACAGCATTGCGAATAATCAATGATTAGAAATCCAAATCTGTTGAGTCAATAAGAAGTGAAACTGTTGCCTTGCTTTCTTCACTATCACCACTCGACATTGCTGCTACTCTATCTTTGAGGATTTGCCTGTCTATGTGTTTTTGAGTAATAGCTTGCTCAATTTGATTAAGTTTGTCGTATAGCAAGTTAGACTGAAACTTAAGAACTGAGCCAAAAGCATGAACTCGATTTCTTAGTTCTGTAGCTTGTTCTGCGCGGTGATTTAGTCCAATTTCAAATTTACTACTTGCTCTTTTAGCTTCTGCTAAGAAGCTTGACAAATCATTCGCTAATTCTTGAATTTCGCTCTCAAGGTTATCTTGGGCAACCGTACTTAAATCGCTCTGATTCTGGGGTGAGTCGTATATCTCAAAAGTGAAGATCTTGCTGTCGGTATTTTGACAAACCTCATTGAAAAATTTGTCAACAGAGTTAAGAATTGAATTGTTGGTAAACGGCACAAAATAGCTACCACCTGAAGGCGTTAGCCGTGCGGCGCATTTTGAGGTAAATGATATCAAAATTTTTCTGATATCATCAGCCGTATGTTCGCTGAAAAACTCAAAATAGTCAGTTAATTCCTCAGTTATTTCTGGGTAATTACTGCTAATATTTTCTGTAATGTTTCCAGCGGAGTAATTGATAACTCCTTTTTGTACATACTCCAAATTCTCTGTTTTAAGATCAGCAGTTTCCTCAACTAATCCGACTACGATTTTTTGATCTTCATCGCTTGGAGATGAGCCAATATACCGCAATAGAAGACCATTATCTTTAGCACTGCCGCGAGTTTTCTCGATAGCTTTTCTGAATGCTTTAGCAGGTTTAACTTCTTTCGGAAGATAAGATGACGGGACTCCGTATGAGTTTGCGGCTTGCAACAATTGATGGCGTTTAACGCGCACATCATTGCTAATGCGCCAGCCGATGATTGAACCAATAAAGGCTCCTCCGGCTACTTTGTTCCGTGTTTGAGCAGAAGTTAGCTGATCCAGCTTTGATGCCGTTGTATGTGTCATGATCGAGGTTGATATATTTTTCTGTTTCTCCCTTTTTTTAACGGGCGGGTATGCGATCGCGGGTTGGTAGCCTTTGTGCGACCGCCGCAAGGCGGCGCGCAAGCTTCGCATATCCGTGTTAATGAAAGGGGTTTTTTCTGCCTCAACGCCGATCGGCGTTGGGGTGTTTGCTTAATTTTAAGTATAACTGTATTTGGTTGCAAAATACAACATATTTGCAACCAGAATTTAAATAAGTTAGATTGTTATGATGTAAATAGGCAACTATGGTTGCAAGTTGCAATTTTTAGCTGCCTAATAACCTACCTTGTATGGATATGGCGATCGCAATAGACTCAGCTACTAGAACAAATAAACCTATCCACTTTCGAGATGATGAAATTTGGGAATCTATGAACTCGCTTGGTGATAGTCCTGGTGGTACTGCTAGGGTGAATCTCAAACGGTATTTGTATTTGGTTTCGAGAAATATTGCTGCTGTCAATAGAATCTTCACTATTGCTGAGATTTGCTTAATCTGCGAAGCTTTGCCCTACAATAGTCGTACTGGGGTTGATTTATCCCCTTCTCACATAACTGCACTTTGGCTTGCTGTTGAGGAAGCTGTCTTGCTCCATCAGTTAGATAAAAAGTGGAATGTTGATCTTTCGGAGTTGATTTTTAAGTTGCGACAGCTTGATGATTGTCAGTTTTTCTCTTTAGTTTTTGCGGTTGAGAAGTTTTGGACGCTGCGTGGTAGGACTTCTAATGCTGATAAAGATTGGACAAAACAATTGAATCAAGTTGGCTTAGTTGGCTTAGAAAAAATTAATGCTGCTAGCTACTAGCTAACAGCATTGACGTTTAGTTTATCTTCCCCGTTTCTGTTTTGGTGAATCGCTTGTGAACGCACTCATATCAAATAAATTCAACTGCTTTTTGGCGGGTGCTTTCTTGTTGCTTTTAACAAGTTTTGCCACTTGAGGATTTGGTGGCAGCTTTTCTATGGCCACTGGTGTTGAAGATTGTTTCAGTTCTACGGGTACAGGATTATGTTCTACTGGTGTAGGTAATGGTTCAGTTGTGTCTGAATTGTCTTCTGACTTATCTGAATCCCCCCACTGCTGATACCAGTATTTAGCATTTATAGATGTTGGGATTTCTGCTGATAAACTATTGCCTAGTAGCAAGTCTGTATTGCCCAACCACCAAATTGGTACAGCCATCCAGGGAGCGTATAGGTACATTTGAAACAAGGCACAATCTAGCAGCAGTGGATCGATATCTTGACCTACTCCCGATAAGCAATGATTGGACATAGCTAACATTGCCGATCCCGTACCTACATTATGTTGTACAAAACCTTTATACAACATACACCGCAAGCCTTTTAATGTTGTTAATGGTTTCTACAACAACAAAAGACTAGACATGGTGACTCCAACAAGAAAAAATATTTGTTATGAAAAAATAAAGTATAGTTTAAGAAAATGAGGGAACCCTACTACCAGTCTGCAAACTGCAGGTTCTTGCGCCAAATACCAAACTTGTGCCTGTTGATTGCAGTGATAGGGCGATTGCCTAAGTTCCCAAGTATCTGATCCAACTGCTTGACCAACAAAATGCTACAGCAACAGAATGAGGTTGTGCGATCGCGGATTGTACCATCACCTATCGAAGCAGTTGCTATTGCCTATTTGAATAATAAGAAGTCATTTAAAACTGATGAAGAAGCCGACCTAAAAAAAATATTAATGATTTTAAAATCATATATACAAAACATTGACCCCAAATCCCCAGCTTACCAATTACTATCAAATTTTAAATGAAATTTGGAGAAAAGTAGGGTGAGTACTGCCCACGAGTAAACCTTTGCAGGGTAAAGACAAGATACGCGCAAAATTTATCACGATGTAAAGTAGCCAAATATTTATACTTCTCATACATTGCCTAGTTCGCCAGTTCGCCTCATTTTAGGCAAAGTTATGATGAAGATATAGCCTTACTATAACAAGCAGCACAATGGAGAGCAGAATGAAAAAAATATTTGACTTGCCATGTAAAGATACATTAAATAATTCTGTGGCTTTTTTTTGCCGCTTTAGAGAATGGCTAGGAGAAGGACATGATATTTTAATTTGGTACAAAGACAGAGAGAAAAAATGCTATTATTTCCAAAGTTATATGGAAGAAACTTTAGACAAAGATCTTATTCCAGAAGTTATAAGCAAAGAGATTAGATCGAAAATATTTGACAAATTCCTAAAAAGCTTAGAACACAATGGTATTTTAGAATTTCAAATGGATGAAAATCCCAAGATAATGAATAATTACAATGACTCTTATTTTGTTCGCATGGAAGATGGTAGAACTCATTGTTTTCAGTTGCTCAATGGTTATCATGGCGATCCTAGATTCACAAAAATCCAAGGTATAATTCGCAGAATTATGATGTAACCAATAATTTATATTTTAAAGTGAAAATTATGTTGCGAAAATCACTTTCTCCATTAAAGTTATAAATAGTCGCTACTTTGAGGAGCGTGTACAAAACCTTGTTCTCTAGCAAGACGAAACAATTTATCCGCCTCAACTCTTGAAACTGGTGTGCGAACCGACAGGTCGGCGCAACGCTCTCGCACCCTGCTAATAACATTCCTCTCTTTATTGTTTGATGCGACTCCATAACCTATTAAATAAAAGCTGTTTTTATTATGTGTAAGTTGAATCTCGATGAAGCAATAGTTCCTGGAATTTCTGCTGCTGGATTTAAAATAGGTGATTGCTTAGAGAATATGAAAGATATCGTAAGCTCCGCAACAACTATCGATCTTCAGCAGCCGATCAATTTTAATAAAGAGTTAGCCGACTCTCAAGGGTGGATATTGATACCAGGAAGATGGGAGGAAAATATTTACTATAATACATCTTTATATTATAAAGATCGTTGGGTTCGGCTTGTTTTTAATACCAAAGGAATCTTATATGCTATATATACATTTGAGGAATATCAAGGCAAGTTGTTTGATCGGATTAAAATAGGCTCGATGCTATCTGAAACATCCGAATTTTTTAGTGTCGAATATGATAGTGGTGACGAAATACACTATCCATCTGAAGAATCAGGAATTAAGGGTATTGGGGTAATAGCAGCAGAAATGCCGTTAGAAGAAGACCCTACACAACGAATATATGGTTTCTGTATTCACAACTGGAGGTTAGGTGAGGAATAGGCAAAGTGCATCTAGAAATGTTTGATGGGCAGCCGTAGCCAGTAGGCGTAAATAGAAGGTTCGTGCAACCAGGGGCAACCTAATATATATACTACTAACTCCCATTTCGCCCTGCTGTAATACTGTAATACAACTTATTGGTGAAAATGTTGAAGTGAAAACGTAACAGTTGATAATTCTAAAAGGTTAACTTTATGGGCTATCGCCCTCTTGTTGTAGGACAACGGCTAAAAGGGGCTTAATTTTATCACTGCAATCAGTATTCATACAGTTTTAACTATTACAAACAGTTTTAACTATTACAAAAACAGTATGGAAATCGTATAAACTTTGTAAAAGGTAAATGGAAAGTGTAGGAATGACAATCGAAACAAATTTAAAAGCAGAGATAGTACCTTTAAAATCTTGTGGAGTAATTACTATTGGTTCTAGTTTATCTGAGTGTACTTTTCTTGATGATGCATTATGGCTTAAAAAGCCTATAAACTCTTACATAGACTTAGTTGACTCTGTAGGATGGGTCTGTGAACGTTTTCTTTCAAAAGATGGATTGGTCGTAGTTAGAACAGTCTGCTATTACAAAAATGATATTATTATGCTGTGCTTTAATTCAAAAAATATTCTTTATTTTGCTCTGATGAATAAGGGGTTTGAAGGCAAAGTATTTGGGGAGATAGGAATAGGTTCAACATTGGGAGAGCTTAGAAAGTTTGTTGAATTTGAATATGATAGTGGAGATGAAGCATATTATCCATCTGAAGAATCGGGGATTATAGGTATTGCTTTTTATACAGGACTATCACCTTATTCAGGGGTAGATGATGAAGAATTATTTATATTAGAAGGTGGAGATTTTGATCATCTAGATGACGATCAAGAAATAATTATGATTTCCATCCAAGATTGGAGTCTCAAGGATAGAACAGTAGAAATGTAGGGTGGGTAGTGTTCATCACTTTAAATAGCCAGTAGGATGGGCAATGTCCACAGCTTCAAATCAAGACAGAGCCAGAATTTAAACTCATTGTACGCTCGATCAATTTCGGTAAACGCGATCGCTATTTATTGGCTCTTCTGCATCTATTATATTAGTCGATTGCGATCAAGTTTACAGAGGTTTGGATCACAACAAATCGAAGATATAATTAATAAACAATCTGGAGGTTAAATATGAAGTTAC
The DNA here is from genome assembly GCA_963711165.1 of uncultured cyanobacterium. Lineage (GTDB taxonomy): Bacteria > Cyanobacteriota > Cyanobacteriia > Cyanobacteriales > PCC-9333 > Crinalium. The sequence goes on from CAVQDG010000044.1 coordinate 56,203, forward strand.
GTATTAATATAGATGATATTGATAGTGGTACAGATGATATAATTATGTACCAAGGCAAGAAATTTACTGGTATTTTATATGAATTGAGTTATGATGGAACGGAAACATTATGTTATGAAAAAGAATATGTAGATGGTTTTCCACATGGGAATTCCCGATATTGGTGGGGGCCAGGGCAATTGAGATCGGAACTGATTCGTCATCAAAAAAACAATCCCTGTCGTAGATATGCTGAGTGGTATATAAATGGAATTCTAAAAGAGTTAAAAGAGTCAGTAAATGACACTACGACATATCATCAAAAGTGGAACGAGCGAGGTATTTTAACTGAGCGATGGGAAACTCTTAATGAAGATGATTGGGATATATTTTCACCAAAAGCATCTCCCATTGTCAACGAAAAGCTACATGGTACAAATACTCAGTGGTATGATGACGGCTCGATTAAAGAAGTCCATTCTTACCTGAAGGGTAAATTAGTTCAGCATCAAAAGTGGGATGCCGATGGTACATTGGTTAAGGATTGGGAAATCGAACCTCATGATCTGATACAACTACAAGGGTTGCGTTTGCCAAACGATTAACATTTTATGTGTCAAATATTTGACTAAATAAATTATCTATGACAAACCAAATAAAGCAAATAATTGAGTCTTCACTATCTGTTTTTCAAGAATTCCCACAAGTAAACAACAAAGTAATAGTAGAGAAGTTAATATCTCAAGGTATATCTAGACAAGATGCTTGGAGAATAGTCTGTTTTGTTCCTTTGGCATTTAATCGTATTTTAATGCACTCTTCAGGAGTTGCTTTTTCCAATGAATGTATCATCGAAGTTCAAGGCAAGACAAAAATAACAAAACAGTTGAAAGATGAACCATTCTTTCAAGAGACTCTCAGTATTGCGCTATCTCAATCTAGCTATTGTCAAGAGTATTGGATGAATCTTGTATCTAGAAGTGTTGAGCTTAAAGCTATTAATCAATCATTATATGCTGGTTCTAATTTGGAGGATTTATTATTAAGTTCGCCAATTTTAGTGTTGCCTACAGAGGATTAATTATTTTATTACTCCCAATAATCAATTGAACTCTTATCCAACTCAAGTTCAAGAATGACAATTTTTGCTGTGGATGTAGATTACCGTCAGACATATGCTGCTGCCGCAGGTGTGATGTTCAATAACTGGGAAGACTCCAGACCTAATAGTCAATCAGTTATTAGAGTTGATGAAATAGCCGAGTACGAACCAGGTTACTTCTACAAGCGCGAATTACCCTGTCTACTCAAATTATTAGATGAGCTAAATAGCTTACCCGAATATATCATTGTTGATGGTTACGTTTATCTCGACGGAATACAACAAGCGGGACTTGGTAAACATTTATATGATGCTATTGAGGGAAAATCTATAGTTATAGGTGTAGCAAAAACCCGTTTTAAAGATATTTCTGGTGAATTTGAAGTATTTAGATCTAATAGTCAACGTCCATTGTATGTGACTGCTATTGGTATTAGTAACGAGGCAGCCAAATCACTAATTGAAAAAATGCACGGTCAATATAGAATTCCAACCATGTTAAAGATAGTGGATAAACTTAGCAAACAAACTCAATAAATGCTCTCACTATATAGGTAACACCCGCAGTTGCACCAGCTAACAATAGGGCTAGCGCCCTGGGGTTATAGGGCGGCGGGAAAAGGGGCTTAATTTTATCCCTGTAATCAGTATTCATACAGCTTTCACTATTAAAACAGTTTTAACTACTGAAAACAGTTTTCACTCTTTACAGGAGGATTCGCCCTAATATTCAATTGGAGTTTGTATATAAATCAGATTAAAAGCCGCTCAATTCAATATACTCTAAAATTAGAAACTATTTTAAAATAACAACCATCCCTTTTACTAAAAGTGAGATACAGAGAATCGAGTCGGAATATGAAATATCACTTCCACAATCATATAAAAAATTATTGATTGCTGTCGGTGACGAACTTCTTGATACAAAACCTTCTTTTTTAGCTCCTGATTTATCTATTTCTGACTTACAACAAAGTGCCAGGAGAATGAAAGAGTATATCATAGAAGAGGGGCAAGTATTATCAGATGTATTGACAGATGCTTTTTTTATAATGATGATATCTAGCACTGTATTGGATCGGTATTATTTTATTCATCCTCATGGGCAAACTGATTGCTCCGTGTATTGTTGGAAAATTTATATCGTACTAATTTGGTTTGAAACGAGAAAAAATTTGATTAGGAGCTTTGACGGTTATAGAACTTGCCAATCATCGGATTAAACTGCACCTTACATATCCCAATAGCCCCGCTACGATTTTTACCAATATTTATCTCCATAACTCCAGTATCTTGGGTATCAGGATAATAATACTCATCTCTGTACAACAGCAAAAGCTGATCGGCATCCTGCTCAATATCTCCTGAATCTTTAATATCACTCATAAAGGGACGTTTATTTGATTGCGATTCAACTCCTCTATTAATTTGAGCTAGGGCTATAAACGGAACATCAAACTCCTTGGCAATGTCCTTAAAAGCACCAGAAAACTTACCCACTACCTGCGCTCTGTTTCCTGCTCCTCTATCTCCTAACTTTTGTATGTAATCCATAACCACTAACCCTATTTGACCATGCTTGGCTTTAATTCTTCTCAATAGAGAACGTATTTTAGAAGGGTTTTGAATACTGGCAGGGGTATCATCAATAATAATTAGTAACTCAGCTATTACTTCAACAGCTTTGGCTAAATTATTAAATTCTTCCTCATAAATAATGTTTCTCATTAAACGATTAGAATCAATGTTAGAGTGCATCGCTAAAAACCTTTTAGTTAATTGTTCTTTTGACATCTCGGCGCTAAAGAACACTACAGGTAATTTTTGTTCTACTGCTATATGATTAGCTAGGTAACAAGCTAACCAAGTCTTACCCATAGATGCCCTAGCAGCAATAATAATTAAATCTTTTCTAAACAAACCGCCTGTTAGGGCATCTAATTCAGTTAACCCTGTTGAATAACTGGGAGTTTGCCCTTGTTCTAATTGATGAAAAACTGCGGTTAAACAATCATTAATTAATTGAGGTTCAAATTGGTCTTGTTTGCTAACTGTTAGATTAAAGATTTTCTCCTCAGATTGTTGTAAGACTGACTCTAAATCAATAGTAGTATCTATTCCCAGTTCAACGATTTCATAACCTGTCGTCATTAACTGGCGACGAATGTATTTATCAACTACGATGGCAGCATAACGGTCTATATTAGCTGCCGACACCGTTTTTTCTATTAAATTAACTAACTGAGGCATCCCTCCTACGTGTTCTAACTGTTTATGGTCTTCTAACCAATTACTAACAGTCATTAGGTCAGTAGGTTTATCTTGATGGTAAAGTGCTAGGGCTGCTGAATAAATTTTCTGATAAGCTGGTACATAAAAAGCTTGTGCTGGTAAAATATCTGCTATTCGTCCTATCGCTTTTGGGTCAAATAAGATTCCTCCCAAAATAGTAGTTTCTACCTCTACATTTTGTGGGGGAAGTTGCTCAATCATCTTGGTTATTTCCTAATTTTCTTAATTGTTTTAATCTAGCGATTAAAGTATCAGTCTTTATGACTTCTTTAACTTCATCATTTGGTGGAGTCAGGGAAGAAACAGTAATTGGCGGAGATACAGATTCTTTTTTAGGGATAGAGGATGATTTTGTCCAACCATTCTCTATGGCGCTGGCTAACCAGCCACCAGGGTTCTTGACTTCTCCTCTGAGCAGTTGATCTTTTAAAGCTTCTATCGCTTCTAATATTTGTTTTTCTGGGGCAGCTTTAATCTTTTTAACTAAAGTAGTATTAAAATGAATCCCTAAGTTTTCTAACTCTTCTTTAACAAACTCGCTGATTTGTGCTTTCGATTTAGAGGGCAGAGCAATTACCTTAGTTTCCGCTTTTTGTTCATTAAAAGAAGTTATACGGGATTCCAAAGTAGCAATAATTTCTTTTTGGCGTTCTATTTGTTCAGTTAGGGAATGTACTCGATAAACTTGTCCGGCTAACGCTTCATTTTTCCGCTTAAGTTCTTTGTTTTCTTCTTCTAATTGGTGAATACGTTTTTTCAGTCGAGTAATGACTTGCGAATGAGCTTTGGCAGTTACAGGAGGTAGATTAACGGGAGCGGAAGGCAATATGGTTTGCTGATGACGCAGGTTTTGTATACGTTCTTTAAGTTCGGGATATTTGTAAAGATAGGGAACGCTTACGTTAGCTTCTCTAGCAATTGATTGAAAGTTAATTTTTGCCCCTGTTCTTTGTAGCCGTTCAATGGCTTTGTTGACCTTAGTAATGGTTTCTTTTTTACGAGCCTGTTGAGTAGCTTTAAGAGTTTGAATGCGTTGTTCTCTAGTATGTTCACTCATGCTACTCCCTGTAAACCTGCAATGATTTTGTCGAGTTGTTCAGCTTGTCGCCCAAATTGTTCTACGAGTACATCTTGACCATTAGCTAATGCAATATATTCTTTAGCTTTTAATTGGTCTCGAACCTTAATATATTGGGGAAGTTTTTCAGGAACTGCTACGAAACAGCTACAGGTATAGCAAGCCCGAAACTTATCACAGTCTTGATTTAGATCAAGGCTACAGTATCCATAAATTGGTGTATTAATGTTCGTTTCAGTCAATTCTAAAAAGTGAGCTTGAGGTTTTTCCCAAAATGATTTTGGTAGAGATTCATATAGTAAGCGGTGTCCATCCCTGTTTACTAACGCTTGTTGAATATGACCTGCCTCGCGTTCCATTAATTCACAACTGACTTGCGTATAATAAGTACTGGTAGTGGCAAAATGTTGATGACCTGCCCAAGCACTTACTACTGCCAAGTCATGTCCTTGTTCAAATAATTGAGTTAAACGAGTAGGTCTTAAAAGCTTTGGGCTAAATTTAGCAATCTGTCCATTTTCATCTAAAATATTTTCCGAATGAATTAAACAACGAATAGCCATTACTAAGGGATCTTTTTTCCTAGGAATAACTTTTTTAACTGCTTTTAATTTAAGTTGTGAAGGATGAATTGTAGACAAACCATGATAATGACAAAAAAGATATTCCCAATCTTCATTCCATAAGTTATTGATATACTCTTGTTGTTGTTGAATGACTTTAGCAATGGTTCTGCTAATAGGAACTTCGTGATAATCCTTTCCTTTTTTACGCTGCCAGATTAACTTCCAGTGTTGTCCTTCTTGAACTAAACAATCCTTTTTTAGCAGAGCTAATTCACTAGGACGCATAGCAGCAAAGAAACAAATAATCCACATTCTAGCAATCGGGTCAGGTAATTTATGTAAATGTTGTTCAATTTGCTCCCGAACGATATCAGATAACGGATCTGGATTACCTTGATGTTGCTTAGGATAGTCTTCATCTCGAATAATATCTTCTTCAAGAGTAAACCAACCTCTAATTGTTCCTGTGATAAAGAAGCTGCGTAGTCCTACAAGTTTATTTTTATTGATTTTATTTCCTGAAACTAAGTAATCTAAGATTACACTTCGATTAATTTGGTTAAATCCAGTTATATTAGTTTGATTCAGATAACGAGAAAAGAAACATAAAGCTGATAGATGTAATTGAATCGTGCTAAAAGTATTAGATTGACCGGATTTGCATAAATGATAAATGTATCTTTTTACCTCTTGTTTAAACCACTCGACTTCAATCAAACTAAAGTTAGCAATGAATTCTTCTCGATCTCTTGGATCAAAGTTAGGATTAATGGCTCTTAAATCCCATCGATCATTATTAAATTCAAAGATGGCAATACATGATGAACTACTATTAAAGTAACTACTCATATTATTATGTAGTGTAAAAAAACCAGATTGAATTTTTTTACATTTTTTACATTGAAATTTAGTTCTATTATATTGAATTCCAATAAAATTATGTTTTTTGTTGTGGCATTCTGTACAAACAAAATCTTTATATATATGATTAGTGTACCAAACAATTCCCGTGTTTATCGGATCTTTTATAGATCTTATATGAATTCTACATAATTTTTGATGTATCCGTTTACAATGGGAACAAAAAAATACTTGTTGTTTTATTCCTCGAACTTTTATTTGATTTTTTTCGCATTTAGGGCAAATAAATTCACCTTGATAATCTTCCTGCCAATTTATCTTAATCATTAACTTTCTCTAATCCTTGAATACGGATTTTTAACTGTTGCCGATCGCTAATTAATTCCTTCGCTTGTCTAACCATTTCTAATTTATTAGCTATTTCTATTTCATTCTCTAGGCGCTGAATGTCTTCTTTAAGATAACCTAAATCAGCAGTAGAAGTTAGCCAATGCTCACATCGCCAGCAGGCATTAACTGTCTGGCAATGTGATTTTAAAACAGGTCGGTGACATTCTCCATACTGAGTGGTAATCTGATACATTTTACGCCGTACCGTTTCAGTAATGAGATTTTGGGGTTTATGAGTGGCAACTAACTTACCTGTACTATCAACATACTTACTTCCTTTCATTAACTCCTGATATTCTTCACCTAATACCTGCTTAAGTAGGTGTTTATAATGATCTTGCATATCAGGAGAACGGTGTCTGAGGTACTTTTGAATAATTAGATCTCTGACTCCTGCATTAGTCATGATAGTAGCAACAGTTCTTCTAAATTGATGAGATTTAAAATGCCAAATTTTACCATTTTTTTGTTGTATTTTCTGCTTTTTAGATAATTTATTTAGCCAATTATTAAATGTTACTGCAGTCATTACTCTAGGAGCGGGCTTGTAAATATGGCTTCCATCATTACTGCCAAATAAATTATAATAGCTATCACCAAAATGATCTCTAATATATTCTTGCTGTTCTTGAATAATGGCTGCTAATTCAGCGCAAATCGGAATTTCATCTTCACTTTTATACTTTTCGGTCAGAAATCTTAAACGCCACTGGTTGTTTCGTTTGCGTAAACAGTCTAAAGGTAAATTGAGGAGTTCCCCAATTCTTAGCCCTGTTCCTCGAATAAGTAATACCATTCTTTGTATAGGCTCAGGTAAATGGTAAAGATTTCTGTCTAATTGTTCCCAAATTTCTTCAGGAATATATTCAATTCTGTTACTTTTGGGAGTGGAGTTTTTATATTTTCCTTTAAACCAGCGAGTATTAATATTTAACCATCCTTCTTGACGACATACATAGAAGAAGTTTTCCAAAACTTTTAAATAATTAAAAATCGTGTTGTTGGATAAATGAACATCCTGTAAATAACACGCAAATTTTTCAATAACTTGTTCATTGATTTGCTCAGGTATTAGAATATCTTGTTGGTAGAAAAAATATGAAACTTTGGTAAATGCCTGAACGTTACCAGAAAGAGTTTTCGTTGCTATTTGACGCTGACTCCTCACCAAAGTATATAATTTTACCAACAATTTTAACCAATCTTGTTTAATAGATTTAAAACTAATAGTTAGTGTTTTTTTATGTGGAGTAACTTCCAACCCTAAATCTTCGATAGTTTGCCAAACATCCTTTTTTAACAAAGGATGTTTTAACAATTGCTTAGTATTATTATTCTGTGTTATCAACCAATTTTCTACTGCTAATTCTTCATTGTTTTGGCTACTCACGATAGTTATTTTCCTCTTCAATAATAACTCTTAAATCAGTTTCTGCGATGACATGAGAATAAACATCTAATGTAGTTTGTATAGAACTATGTCCTAATAAATATTTTACTCGATCTGGTGAACAATTATTTTTTAATAAACGAGTTGCATAGCTATGACGAAATAAATGAGGATGTACTTTAATTCCTGTTTTTTTACTTAATCTAGCAAACATAGTATTAATAACAGCCTGTTTCATCGGCATCCCGATTTCTCCTTCCCAAATGTTGACAAACACATAGTTTGATTCCACTTCAGGGTACTCATAAATTAGGTAATTGTTATACATTTGTAGAAGTTCAGGAATCACAGGAATTGTTCTCTCTTGTCCTTTAGCTCTTACGTTATGAGAGTGCCGACGTTTTCTTACATAAATAAAGTAATCATTTCCATCTCCTATATCTTCGTGTTGTAATCCTAGTAATTCCCCAATTCTTATTCCTGTCCCATTTAGCAATAGAATTAAGAATTTATCTCTGAGTCGATGACAGCTATTGACTAAAATTTCTATTTGCTCATCGGTTAAACAGCCAGGGAATTTCTTTGGCTCTTTAAGTTTGACTAGCTTCTGTCGAGTGGGTTTAGACTTACTGATACCGTCGAGGAATCCTCTACGGGTTGTTCCTCTTGTAATAATCAGACGGTCAAATGTCTTAGAGTCAACGCTATGATGGGCTATATGATACTCATAAAAAGTTGTTACTGCCGTTACCGCTAGATTGATACTGCGTTCGCTCCGTTTGGCTTGAATAGGCTGCATGGACACGATTTTACTGATGTCTCCTACTCTCAGCCAATAAACAAAATCTTCTAAATTCGTCAGTTTTACTTCTTTCCAGTCAAGGTTTTTGCTTTGTAGGAACTCCCACCATGCTTTTAAGCTGTAGCCATAGGATTCCACTGTATTGGGGGATTTAATTCCACACAGGAACGTCAAGTAACGCTGAATCGGTTCTATTACTTGATAGTTTTCATCCAATACTAACCAGATGATGTCCTGCGTAGCGGGGTCAATTCCTTTTTGAAGAGTTATAGGCACTATACAACATATAAGGAAAAAATCTGTATTAATTTATAGTTTAACAACAAATTGAAAAATCGCTCTTTGTTGTTGTTGTTTATTATAATTATTTTGTAATAGATTACCAACGGCGGGTTCATAGAACGAACTGGCGCGATCATCTTCTTTTGTACTTACTATTTGAGTCATGAACTCCATGATGTGCAAAGGAGTAGGGTAGAACCCGCTTGCTTGTTGGCTGGACTTGCTAGTTATTTCTGGTATTAGCCTACCCCAGTAGTCTTCAGGAAAAAGTAACATTAAGCCTGCATCAAACAGTTGATACAATCGCATTGATGCGCCTTCACAGTGTCGTGGTTCTGGTGGTAGTTCTGGTTGTTTGGGATGTCCTAAACCATAAAATGACCATTTCAGAAAGTAGCGAATGTAATCCCAACAACTGCCCCAACTTCTCCAAGTTGAAGAATTGGAAATGCCATCTAAAGTGCGCTCTAGCATTTTAGATACAATAGGAGAATATTCCCATTCAATTTGAGGTATTGGTTCTTTAGGTAGTGTTTCCTCAATTACAAATTTCGGCAAATTTTCAATAGGTCTGTTTTCAATTAAAGCTAATGCTGGTTCCATTTTTAACCTTGAGTAGGCGTGTTCTGGCATAGCGTTACACCTAGCCCAATAGTCCCAACGTCCCCAGAGAAGGCGGTCAATTTCGCCTATATATGATAGTAACCAACCGTGTTGTAATTCTCTTTTTAAATTAGGATCTAATTTCTTGTCAAAATTCCCCCGATATTTATTTTTCATTATTTGCCTTAACTGTTCTCTAGCAGTGTGGCTGTAATCGGGGATATTTACTGTTGTAGTCATAGTATGCGTTCGCGTAGCGGGGCGTATGCCCTCGCAACTCACTTCTTTAACTAAAAGCGTTAGCTTTCTTGAAAAGTTCTGAGTAAATTGCTTATTATTTTTATTGAAAAAAATACCAAATTAATTAAGCTTATTTGGTATTAATTGGTTGAATTATTATTAGTTTACGGAAGATAATTAACTCCAATTAGATTTCTTTTTATTTAAGTCCAACTTAGCAATTTCTTGAAGATGTCGCAGTCGTGCGGCTAAACTTTTTTCGCGCGGATGGGCTGCTAAATAGAAATATTTAGCATCTATGCAGCTTGCTAAATGTTGAACTTGAGGATTGTAGTCTGGTAATAAATCACTAATTTGTCCTATTTCCTTTTTAATTTCTCTCCACCATGACTTACCAATACTTTTTGAGGAAAATCCTACAAAAGCGCGATAAAATCTGCCATCGGCACTAATTTCGTAACCAACTTGCTCTGATAGCTTTACTATTGGTAGGATTGGACTGATTAAATTATCAGTAAGTTCATATTTTGAATAACTTCTGATGTCTTCTTCTTGTCCCCATTGGATTGTTATCGGCTTTTCTGCACTAGGCTCTATGCTTATGACTGTGCCGAATTCCCAATTACAGAGGTGGCTAATATTTTCATGGTCAGGTACAAGTTGAACAACACGGCAGTTTTCTTGAAATTTAAATAACCCAATTGTGCGTTTTTTCTCATCGAGATATTCTGCAAAAGCTCTTTCCCACCCTGTAGTTAAATTTTCATCTTTATATTTCTCACTTTGCAAATACTTACTTTGAGTGAATTGGTCGAAAAATTGTCATGAATTTTTGGATACTCAATTAGCCGTTCTAATATATTGAGAGGACTATTTTTGTCCAGCCATAGCGAAGCTTTGATTTTAATGTCAGTCTCGCTCTTGTAGCGAGACGCAACAAGGGCAGCTTGGCTAACTAATTCGTTGATGCAAGCAAACGGAATACCGGGAAAATTTAAGGGCGGGAATAACCAAAATTCTGTATTGTTAATAAGATGGTATCCAGATTCATCAATGCTTTTCAACCAAAATAATGTTTCGCTCCATTGCACCCATTCATTATTTTCATTCAAAACAACCGTTCCAGAGGGGATAGTTAGGAACGTTTTTTGAGGAATAAGCATAGGAAGTGGTTCAATCTTTAATGCTTGCAAAGCATCAAATGAATAGTCAAATTTTTCATCAACCTCTTCTGAATTGGGTTTCCACCATAAGATTTGTATAGGACTTAGGGAATTAGCAATAACTTTATAGACAATGCCAAAGTGTTTCATTTTCATGTTAACTAGAGTGCCTTTTTGAAATGTGTTGCACTCGTTTAACTCTGGTGGTACTAATACTACTTTGACTTTGTGCGCCTTCGTTGTTGGGTTTTGTGAAGCTTCGAGCGAATTTAATAAAAAGTGCGAATGTTGATTTTGATTTGTTAATTCAAGCATTGGCTGTAAGGCACTGTGTTTATTTTCCTATGCAGCGCGATAGCGTTGATATTTACTGAATACTGCTAAACTAATTGTTCTTACTTGGGTTTAAATAATAATTTTTGTATTTATAGTAGGAAGCTCTGCAAACGACAAGTCGTTTGCAGAGCTTCCTCTGATTATTTTGTGATTTTTACCTGTTTTTTATTGATTATCACCAAGCTAGTTTCAACCGTAACTTGCCTTTTACTACCCCAAAAAATTTCTAGTGGTAAGTCAATTACCTTGGCATTAGTTGCTTTTAAAAATGACCTAAAACTTTGTGCTTTGGGGCAGTTTTTAATGTGCATTGAGGCTGAAACTATACTAATTAATCTCCCTCCAGGTTGCAGGAATAGTTTGTAAGCCCTCATGATAATTTCTGTGTCAATCCCTTTTTCTGTTGGGCTGCTGAACGGGGGATTAGCTAAGATAAGCTGGTATTGTCGTATTGGTTCTGTTCTAAAGAAATCAGTTCCTACAAGGTTAAAACCTTTTTGATAGAGCAATTGCCTTAACAATGGATTGATCTCAATTACATCTACTTTCGCGCCGGATGATTGCATCCCTTCTGCCAAGCATCCGCACCCAGCAGTTGGATCTAGTGCAGTAATTCCATCTTTAATCGCAGCTAGTTTTAGCATATAGCTCATCAATTTTGGCGAGGTAGGAAACCAGGAAAAAGGTAACTCTCGCAGTACTTTGTGGTATAGGAGTGGAATTGTTAAATTAGGATCGTAGCTATTCATAATTTAAGCTGTTAAATTTGATTAGGTTAATTATTTTTTAATATTTTTTTCTATCTCTTGATAGATATAAGCTATTTATACTTTTGGTTAGGGTTAGTGTTTATTGAGATTAAAAGGTTTTTAAGTTATGAGTGGATACGATAACGGTGATAACTCTGAATCAGGTTGGAACAGTAGCGGATATAACACTGAGGAATCTGGCTATTCTAATTCAAGTTCTGGATACGATAATAGTCAACTTTTTGGTGGTCAGGACTCAGGTAATTTTGGCGCAGATAGCCCACTAACAACAGATTTTATAACAGATCCTTATCAGGAAAACCCTTTCGAGGTTAATCCGATGGATAACGCTTGGAGCGAGTCCTGGTCTAATCCTAATCCGCGCACTGATTATGCTAATCCGCGCACTGATTATACCAGTTCAGAACCAGAGCCTTCTTATCAGTCTTACTATAGCGATTATGATAACGATCAACTACAATTAGAACCTTGAGAATTAATTATAAAAGTTAGTAGAACAAGAACATTAAATGCAAGTTATACTAACTTTTATAATTAACTAGAAGCCAGAGTAACATATGCGAACCCGTTAATTTAATTATTGCAGGTTCTTATTATTTTGCTCATGTGTTGACGTTTTCTAACTTGACGTTTATCTTTATGTTTTCGTTTGTAGCTACCCTTATTATTAGAGAACGCCTTTCTAATTAAGGCATCAGGATATTTAACAGATAAGCTCGGAACTCTTAGGACTGTCCAAACAACGGCTTGATCTTTTTGTTTAATTGCTAGCCATTCTGATAATTCATCAATAAATTTTTCTTCGCCTATTTGTTTCCAAAGCTTTTCTAGAACTTTTTTCATTTTTTTTTGCTGCTTATTAATAAGTTGTAGGTTTAAAGCAAGTAGAAGATTTCCTACTTACTGTACTGTAATGATCAAAATGCTTGAGTCTCGTTCCAGTTCCTTGGAAGTGTTGGGTACTGGAAATAAATTTTGATTTTCTTAAAGCTTAATGATTGCTGTCTTTGACTCATCTGCCTAAGATTCCTTAAACAGCGACGTTCCCAACGTTTGTTTTCACTCTCGGTCTGGATGGAAAGCTGCTTGCACATAAAAATGCCTTAGTTTTAGATTTTCTTCTAAAACTATGCCGATAGGCATATTTTCTCTCTACTGATAGATGTGGTTTTAGGCTTGTCGCTGTTGAATAAACTTAATTTTTAATATTTGTCGGTCTTAAGAGTCAGGGTGGGTGTGATTTTGTATCGGTCAAGCTACTGGAATCGCTGAAAACTTCATTTTTAAAAAGTATTGGCAATGCTAGCAATTTTATATTTGCACTCTCGACGTTTTTTAATTTGGGCATTATCTGCCCTGTTTGTGGTTGTATTCTTTTTAGGTGATATTAAGCCTGCGCCTTCGCAGCCAGCAGTTGAGACTAATTTACCAACTAGAATTTTGCAGACTTCTGGCGCTGATTCAACTAATGCGCTTTTGCCAGAGTGGAGTCAAATTAGTCTTGGTTCACTACCGCCAATTAATTCGGGTGGTAGCGTTAATGCGGGGAGTGTGAGTCGTAGTTGGACAACTGGTCAGACTCCAGATCAATTTCTCAGTTTGGGAGATATTAGTCAGGCTTTGCGGAGTGAGTTGCTTCCAGTTAGTGAAGTAGGAAAGAAGACTAATTTGGATGTAAAAAGCATAGCGTTAAGTGCTTTTCCCTTGATTGGGGAACAGACTTTGAATCAGTTAGTCGAAGCTGTTTCTTCACTTGGGCAAGTTAAAGCTGCGAATATTCCACCTGTAGCTGCTCTATTAGCTACCAAGGGTTTGACTAATTCTTTGAATCTATCTTTATCATCAATACTCAACCAGTTTCCACAAGTAGGCAATTCCAAGCTCAAAGAAATTGATTTACAGCAATTCCCTTTATCTTCGATTCCTAATTTAGATGCAACACCGCTTCAACAGTTCAATGGATGGCAAAGTGCTTTAGTAAAAGATGTTCCAGGGCTGGCTAATCTAGCTTTATCGCAATTTCCTACACCTGTTGCTGAGTTGGGTGGGGTTGTTATGCGGATTGATGCGATTTATGGAGGTGCTGAAAGTAAGCGTCAAAATACTATTTCTGGTTCTGATGTTGTTGGTTTTAATAAAGGTTGCGGTGAAAATTGTGCCTACGTTGAACTGGATGATTTAGAAAACGTAGGTCGTCAGGCGCGTGGCTCGCTTGAAGGTAAACAATGGATTAGTGGCAAGTACCAGCAGGTAGAAGGCGGTTGGGGTTGTCTTAAAGGTGTTAATGGTGGTAAGGAACCAACGGGGAGATTGCCCTTTGGTAGTGCTTTTAAGGTAGTGGTAATGGAGCCTAACGAAAAGACTGACACAGTGGATACCGCTCTTTATTTTCGGCTACAAGCTTTTTGTGGAGCGACACCTTATTTTATTGGGCCTGTTCCATTTTTCAGTTACCGAGTTAATGCACCTATCTTTGTTGGGTTATTAAATAGCAATGCGGCTGCTGCTGTTAGTGTACCTAACAATTCGCTTCCTGCTCCTACATCTACTGCTACTGCCACCAATAGCTTGAATAAAAACATTCAATCTAATAGTGCTGTAGCTTCAGCAAACGTTACTCCTTCAGTGGGATTGGTGCAAGGTGTAAATGTTGATACTTTAGCTCAAACCACATCTAGTTTAGAGAGCGGTGGAAATTACAATGTGGTTGGCCCTTATGTTTGTGCCGACAATGGTAATAACTGTGGTTATGCTTTGGGTAAATATCAATATATGTCGTATAACGACACTGTAAAAAATCTGATTGCATCTAAACCAGGTGGTAATGATTTTTTACTCAAACTTAAAAGTAAAGGTTATCAACCAACTGATGCAGAAATATTTCAATATTTTCCTCCAGCCGATCAAGAATCAATTTTTAAGCGCGATCTAGCTAATTCTTTAGCTACAGTTTCTACTGAAGTAGACCCGACTACAGGACAGCTTTTTAATGGCGATCGCTTAATTGAACGAGTAGCTCAAAAACACTTTGGAGGAAATTATAGCAAGGTAGATGGGGACGGCTCTGATGCTTTTGGTCGATATACTATTAAGTCTTACGGTAAAGAAGTTTTGAAACGATATAAAGCTCAAGGAGTTTAAAATGATGGATGACCAAATTTATTCTGATTTAGCAGCATTAGACAGTGAATTACTACCACCAGTATTTACCCCTGTACCATCAAATTCTAGAAAATTATCTCCAGGTGAACTGCGACGTAAATTTAGAGCTAAGTTGGCTGATTTTAAAGCTGAATTTGAACAACCTGAAAAACCTCCTGCTGAGTGGTTTGCGATCGGACGTTGGTTTCGTTTAGGAATCGGTCTTTTTTTACTGTTGAGCGTGCTACTTTCTTCTTGTTCGGCGGCTGGTACAGTTTCTTGGCACTCGGCTGAAAAGGCTGTTTCAGCACAAGTTTTACAGGAAGTTGTCAAGCAAAATACTGACTTAAATCAGGTTCCAGCGCCTCAAACTATTGCACCATCTATGCTAGCTTGGACTGCTAATGGGCGAGGAACTAAATTAGTTTTGTTTGACTTTAATAATTCTGGTCTTTGTGGTGCAGTTGGATGTCTTTATACTGGTTATTTAATCAAAAAAGAGCAAGCACCCACTCAAGTTTTTTCAAGCTACTTACGTCCTAATTTGCCTCCTGGTAAAGCTTTATTTGTTGCAGGTACAACTTCTAACAATGATCTGAGTTTACCTTGCTTAGAGGTTACTCAACCCGAAAAAACGTTATTGCGTCAGTCTTCTTACTGTTACAACGGTAGCTATTATCAGCTATCACGGAGTACGCTTTTAGAAACAAAAATTAACAGTAAGAATAAAGTTTGATTGAGTAATCATTTTTTAATTGCAAACCGACTTTTTTATTTGCCGATCGCTCTGTTTTATCGTCAGTATAAATAAGAGCGATCGCTGTGTTCTCAATCAGGCATTAATAATGGCAGACTTTAATCTTGTTAAACGTTGCTGCCTATCATATTCCTCTAACCTATCAATTGCTTCTTGTAGTTCCAACCCAGCTATTTCCATTTTTTGAACAGCACGACGCACTCTAACGCTTGTTTGTTTGACTTTTTGTGGTTCAGGCATAGTAAAATCGCTCATATTAACCCTCAATTTTGTTTAATTTATAACCGTGTCCTCTGTTTTGCCAAATTTCTCAAATAGTTCAAACTCGGTCTTCTGTAGCACTATTAATGGTATCCAATAGATGCTGTCTTAGTCAGACAATTGTTTGCGTTATTTCTCTGGGTATTTTTGCCATATTTTCTAGTTTTCATTGACAGCAATATTAGAACAGATAGCGCACTATCTCGATTTGCAATTATGTATAGAACAAGGAATAAGATTTAAGCAATTTTAAGTGATATATATTTCAATCTTCTAAATTCTCCAAATCAGCTAAATCCTGTAATCTTCCCGATGCTTGTTTATTTTTTTTGAGATTATCTAAATCAATAAAATTAACAGTAATATTGTCAACAAGTACCTCGATCTTAGCTTGATAACAAGTCTCAAAATCGATCCCGTCTGGAGTAGTAATTAAATCAATTCTATTAGGTGGATAACCTAATTGGATAATTTGATCTGGTGTCTGGAAATCTTCTGTAGTTAAACCTAAACTTCCAAAGCCAAATTGAGTTAATGCTACTATCAGATTTTGAGCATTATCTGTACTCATTTCCACCCATATATCAATATCTTTGGTATAGCGTGGATGACCATGTACTGCTACTGCATAACCACCAATTACCAAATATTTTACTTGATTATCGTTTAAGAATTGTATAAATTCTTTGAAGTCTTGGTTCAGCATTATATTTATATTGGTGATATTCTTGACGAATTTGTTCTAAAGCTTCTAAGCGGCTTTGATAAGGTTGTTTTTGCCAATAACTAAAATCGCTTTTTTGCTCATTTTTATTGACTTTAGTAACAACTTTTTCCATGTTTTTATAATTGGTAAAAATTAGACGAAATTTGTTAATTTAGAGCGGGTAAGTTGTTTAGTATTAGCATTATAACATACTCTATAGCTTGTTATTAAAAGTTGACAATTAGATCCAATCACTTTCTTATTTCTGCTTTTTACATCATTAGCATACCAGCGAGTCAAGCTATAATAATACCCAGCAATAATTGCTGGGTATTAACTTAATTATTAGTCTGACTCATCCTCATCGTCGAAATCTAGATCGTCGTCATCTTCTGCTTCATTTTCCTCCTCATCCACATTTAGTTCGGTTTCTTCATCTTCAATTTCAAAATCATCATCTTCTACGAGTTCAACAACTTTAGCTTGGCGATTTTGGCGTTTTGCAGTTACACTTTTGGGTTCTTGACTACCTTTAGATGCTGGTGGTAAAACCTCAATTAATGGTTCTTTTGCAGGTGGTAATGCTGGTACAGTAGATTCGTTGAATCCAGCAATTTCGTCATGCAAACCCCAAATTCTTCCTTTAAGTTCTGGTGAACCTAGAAACAAAGTTGGGAAGTTTTCTGCTGTAGGTTTGGTGATACTTACTGTTTTGCAGCAGAAGTGTTTGTTCTTTCCTTCACCTTCCTTTACCGCTTTGAACTCAACTTCCAGTACGCCCAAGCTGCGCCACTTATCATTCTTACCGGAGTAAGGTACTTCGCAGTAATCAGCAAACGCTTTTTCTAGCTGACGATAGTACTCTTCACGCGCTGCTTTGAAACTCCAAAGCGCCACGTTTTTGAAGCGGACGACAATAGCGATACTGTGCAGGGGACGATTATTTTCGTCTAAGAACACAAGAGCGTGTTCGCAGCACACTTCCATTGTTTTCTTATCCAGTTGAGATTTGTGGTCTTCGTACAGTCCCACCATCGTACCAGCCAGATCTTCAACATCTGCTTTGTACCGGATATACTCTGGTACTGCTCCTAGCACTAACATCCGAGCATTTTGTATCAGAAGTCCTGTGACATCTTCTGTAAACTCTACAGTTGTCAGTTCTTCTTCATCGGGCATCCTTAACCAACCAGCTTTTTCTAGTTGATCTACAGGAATGATGATCCCTGCTGGAGAATCATTAATGACAATCCCGTATGGAAGTTGTGGTCGTCGGATTTGGTTGTATCCTGGTTCCATGAGTTCAGGGTCAATGTCTAGATTGAAATCTTCAACTACTTCAACTACCTTTGCTTTCTTTCTTGTTGTTTTACCGTTTGTGCTAACCATTCTGTATTAATCGTAAATAGTGAAAGTGTTCATTCCATAAAGGGGCAGTTATGCCCCCTTTTGATACAGCTATTAACTTTAAGATTTGTCATCAAAAAGGATGTTAAGTTGCTGTACCAGTAATGGTTGAATTGAAGCTCCCATTAGGGAGCTTTTGTTGCACTTTCCTGTTAACTAAATAGCTGTCATTCAAACGAGTCTTTTGATAGATAAATATTTATAACAGCTATTCCGCTAGGTAGTTGATTACTATTTAAACAATTACTGTAATGTATTCCTATCTATATATTATTAAGAGGACTTTTGAAATGACTTTTGAAATTAAATTTTTGATTGCTCAACCTCAATTACCAACCTTCATAGCACAAACTTCTTCTCCACCTAAACAATATACTGGCAAATCTTCTGGGTTTAAATCATCTATTGATATTAGCGGTATTTTTAAAGAATATAATAATCCAGAAGGTCTTACTGTTATTGGTGGTTTAATTTTTGTTGTTATATTTTTAATGTTTTTAAGTTCATCTAAAGGCAAAATTACTACAGGCAAAATTTGCGGTACTTCAGAAAGAATGGCAGCAACAGCTTTAGCTCTTAGCCAAATTAAGAAACGTAAATATAATCAAGTTTGTTTGTGGTGTGGTAGTCCGAGATATTGGTGGAAAGGTAAAAAATTAAAAGGTGTAATTTCCCAAGTTCAAACAGCAATGGGTTCTATGCCTACTATCTGGCTACCTCACGCTGAACGTGGCACATTAGTAATTGGTAGTCCTGGTTCTGGTAAAACTTTTTCAACAATTGATCCTGCTGTAAAGAGTGCAATGATACAAGGATTTCCGATTGTTTTATATGATAAAAAGGGAGATCAGTTAGCTCTACACGCTCCACTGGCAGCGCGTTACGGTTACAAAGTTCATGTTTTTGCACCTGGCGAACCTTATTCTGGAATTATTAATCCACTTGACTTTATTAAATCTCCAGAAGATTCGGTAATGGCTGGAGAATTAGGGCAAGTTATTAATAGGAATGCTAGTTCTGGTTCTTCTAAAGGTGATGAATTTTTCTCGAAAGCTGGTGATATGTTAGCTAAGGGATTATTACAGCTAGTTAAGACTTATCAAAATCCTGATTACCACGATATGGCACTGTTGTATGCCTTGCTGCGGTTGCCTAATTTAGTAAAGCGGATTGATCATGCTGTACAAAGCGGACAAATGAATCCTTGGGTTGCTACCAGTTTTGTACAGTTTTTAAGTGCGAAAGAAGCAGAAAAGACTATCTCAGGTATTTTAACTACTGCTGCTGGTACTTTTAGTAGCTTTATTCAGGCTGATTTGTTGCAAGCTTTTATAGGGCATTCTAATATTCCTACTCGACTAAAAGAGAAAGAGATTGTTATTTTTAAATTAGATGATGCCAGAAGAAGTATAGTTGGGCCATTATTAGCAGCCGCTATTCATCTAATTGTTGTTAATAATTTTAGTACAAAACGAGATACACCATTAGTTGTTTGTCTTGATGAATTTCCTAGCATAAGGTTGGACAGGATCACTCAATGGCTAAACGAATATCGTTCTAATGGTGCTTGTTTTATATTAGGAATTCAGAGCTTACAACAATTATACGATCAGTACGGGGAAAATCAGGGTGCTGCGATCGCTAGTGCTTGTAGTACCCATGTACTTTTCAATCCTGGTAATCCTGATACTGCTAAGAAATACTCGGAGCGTTATGGTGAGAAAGAAATTACTTAATAAAAAATAAATCGACCAGCCAAACTCAAGGAAATCGTACACAGAGTCAAAATGAATCACTTCAGAAAATGCCGATTTTAAGTCCTGATGAGATTCTGAGGTTTCCACAAGGTAGATGTGTTATTACCAGCCCTGGCTACAAGTCGGGTCAAGAAGGCTTCATACCCTATATCCTCAGTATCCCTGTCCCGCCCTCAGATATTAAGATAGGGCAGGAATCAGAAGCACTGTGGCATTCTCACGTCCGTCCACAATTAGAAAAGCGTGTGTCACTCTTCAATTCTGAGCAGTTGACCGAAGAATTAAACAAACGGTTGGCGGCGGCGGAAGAAATGTTGCCGCTTCCTCCTGAATTGCAACAAGGTAATTCTGCGTTTAAGCCAGGGAAAACTCCACCTCCACCTGCTGCTAGACCTGTATCTCAACCTATTGCTTCTTCTACTGCAACTTCTGAAAACGAAGAAATTGATATTCTTGAGGAAGAGCCACCAATAAAAGTTTCGCTTCGAGTTAAGAGAAATTTTAATACTCGTACATAAAGATTAAGTCCTGCAATTAAAGGTTAATTATTAATTGCAGGACTTAATCTTTAAATTGCTACTTCGGGGATTTCTGCTAACGTTAACCTACGATTATCTGTTAGATCTATATCTGGAATTAGAACAGGTGGGGTTTCATTTATTGGCTCATCCATTAAACTCGCCAATTTCTTTTTCAACCAATTTCCAGTTGTCTTGTGTTCACCCTCATTCCATTTCACTATTAAGCTTGTTGCTGGTAGTTGTGAATTAACAGCTAAAATAACTAGCTTTAAACTTTCTGGTGGAATTGATAAGTATTCACAAGCAACCCAGAGTTTAGTTTTATCTGCCCAATTAGCTGTAGGCTTTCTGATTGCCCATTCTATCAAAATGGTGCTTTTTCGTTTAAAAATAGCATTAGTACTGATTTGTAGGCAAGCATTTGTTTCTCCAACATTGATTGATTGGCTAAAAGCTGTATCTAAATGTAACTTTTCAGCAGATATAGTAAACAATGACGGAAGTAGTTGCTGTATTTCTTCTACCCAGTTTTTGACTTGCGGATAACTTTCTAGTATTGGCTCTACTGGTAGTTTTAGTAGCAATTGTTTTACAGCTAATTGAAACTGGAATTGTTGTTCGTACTGGTTGTTATCTTTGGTAGTGTACTCAGTTTCGCTTTTGGAAGTTAAATCATTTAATGTTATTAACATTAGGTTGTTGAATTGAATTATTCAACAACAGGCGACAATCGTCGCCTCTACAATATGTGAGTCGATTAGGAATTTTCAATTGTTAGCAAAAGCTGGTAATTTTAAACCAGACACTACTTTTTTTTCATAATTTTGGATGATCTGGGGAAACCAAGAAGTTACATCTTTATCTATTAAAACGCTGTACTGGTAAGAGTTGGAGTAAATTTCCTTGAGTTCTCTTACCCACTCGGCGTAACTAGATTGTCCTATGATTCCAGATGACGATTGTACATAATTCACTAATATTTCAGGATTGAGTCTGAATCTAGCTTCCCCCCATAGACTTGTACATTGTAGAAAAAACTCATAATCTGCAAATACTCGATAGTTTGGGTTCCATCTATGTGCATCATGTCGATAGTGAGCAAAGCCATTGCTATCAAAAATGTCTCTCTGCTGAATTAATGAATAAGCGGTTGTTGAAGCACTTGGGGAAAGGAACGGCTTGCCTTGTTTTGGTGAATGACCATCCCTTACGATATCCCTTCTGCGGTTTTGACGCGCCATGCTGCAACGAATCTCTGGGTTGTTTTGAAAGAACTTCAAAGTAGACTCCACAAAGTTCGGTTTAAGCGTGTTGTCGTCATCAAGGTAAGCGATAATTTCACATGAGGCATGAAGAAGTCCCATGCTTCGAGCATGACACAAGCCAAATCCACATGATGGGTGATCCATTTCTAAATACGTTATTGTTAAGTTAGTTAACTTTTGAAATTCATTAATTAACTTTCGAGTTTGGATATCTCTGCCATCATTTACTATTACCCACTCAAAGGCGCTGCGATTAATTAGGGAAAGTACGCTCGGTAGTGCTACCGTTGCTAAAGTTTCTGCCCTATGGTGTGTAGCTGTTATTAGAGTTAGTTTCATAATTCTATTTCATGGGTAAGTGGGATTGGCTTCATTTCTCGTTCAAGTTGGAACACGCTGACAGCAACAGGAATTATTAATAAGCGCAAAACTTAGTTGTAGTGGATAAATATTTGTTTGTAATGTTTGATCTGATTTGGGGTTGAAGCTAGCCTTACTTTTTCAACTGCGATCGATATAAATCCAGGGTTCAATACTTCTGTTGGTTGCTACTTTGATTAGTCTTTCCAACAATGTAGCCATTTGTAATGGCCCGACACCACCAGGCACGGGGGTCAAATTTTTAGGGATTTCGTAAGCAGATTGTTTGACATCTCCAAAGATTTTATTGTGTAAGGGAATAAAGCCTGCATCAACAACTAACTGATGATAGGGTCTGATATGGCGTTCATCTAGAAGTTCATTTACTCCCGTAGCTGACACTATAATGTCTGCTTGCAGAGTTTTTAGTAGGTTATCGCCAACGTCTAGAGATAAACAGTTAATTTTTTCTAGGTTGAGCAATTTGATTACTCCTCGCCCTACAAAACCTTTTCCACCTACGACAGCAACAACAGAGTCTTTTGATGCAAAAGACTTAACTAGACGCGCTATTGTTTCAGAAGTAGCAGAAGCGGAAAACAATGGATGGTTTTCTTGTAGCCCATCTAAATCTTTTTCTGGTCTAATTAGTTCAAGGATCTCTTTGAGATTGGGGGGTACTGGATTTTGTACAATTACTCCTATTGTATTTAAATCAAGATTTGCTGCGCTTATAATATCTTCAAATTCTTTAGCAGTTGTATCGTCGCGCCAAAGCTGGCTATCAACCTGACAATTCATGAACTTAAATGTTTTTACTTTATGCTCTGTTGAGTATCTTGCCGCCTCATATTTGGCGAGGGTTATGTTATTTGTTTCATCAGGTGGGGGCGCGAACCTAATAATGTTGATTTTCTTGTTGGAAAATTCTTCTTTGAAAGGCTCACATTTGGCTTTGACCTCACGAAGGATATTTCTGCCTATAATTTGATTCATGCCTTAAAATTCTTGAAGAATTTGTTCTACAGGTTCTAAGTTAGTCCAAGCAATTAATTCTTGAACTTTTCTTGAACTAAGTACAGTTTGTTCTCCCTTAAATTCTGCTTCTATCAGAGATAATTGATAGGAAGAGAATCTCTCACGCATCCCTGAATTTTCGTAGCAATCAGTTTCACTAAAACGTCCGTAATGCTGAATCCAAATTATTTGGGACAAAGGGATATTTAGCAAATCTCCAAACTCTTTAATTACACATGAAGCAAAACCTTCAAAATCCCGACCAATACCAATATTTGCTTTGTTGCTTTCTACTTCCGACGCAATGATGGCGACACGGTTAGCTTTGGTGTCAATGTAAATGCGAAGTAAACAATGGCTTAAGGCGCGTTTTTTGGCTGCCTTCCAGATTGCCTCCCAGTAAAAGATCGTTTTGATAGTTCTAATCCCGTTTATAGTGCTGGTTTTTATTTTAGAGTTGGTGTACATACTTTTAAGCAGTAATTTTGTATTTTACTTAATATTAATACCAAATACCAACGCTATCGCGTTGGCTATACTGTAAAATCTTAAATCTTTTCAAACCTATGGGTGCTTTAGAATTAATAGGTCTGCAAGCATTTCTGGTGTCGCTTGCTCTAATGCCAGATTCTTTACCTGCACATTTGCAGCAAGAGGTAAATACGCTTTTAAAAAATGAAAAATTTGATACCAATCTTTTAACACACATCCTTGATGCACACGAGAGTTTGAATACTTTGTTCCGTAATGTCCGAGTTGTTGAAGGATTGCGATCGCATCAATATGAGGTACTTTATAATCAAGGAATTACAGCACCGAATAGTTTACCAACTGAAACTGATTGGTTGCGCTTAGGGTCAAAAGTTCTAAGCGCAACCGACTCAGTTGCAAAAGTTAAGAAATTGTTGTTAACTGAGCCAGTAATAGCTAATTATGTACAATCAATTAGCAATCAACTTATTTAGTTATTGTTGCTAATTTCTGGCTGGCTCTTCGTACAACTTTCAAATCTCTTTGAGTCAGCCACCAGGGGCCGCCCTTGCTGTAATCGTGGTTTCTTAACAAATACGCTGGATGTAGAATAGGCATACATAAATGTTTATCCCATTTAATCCAAGTGCCACGAAGCCTGGTAATTCCGGTTTGATTTCCGGTTAAGCTTCGCACAGCAGTTGCCCCTACTAATACGATAATTTTCGGATCAACCATCCGAATTTGTTCTAACAGGTAAGGTTTGCAAGCTTCTATTTCTTTATGAGTTGGTAGGCGGTTATCTGGCGGTCTACACTTGATAATGTTGCACAAGTAAACATCTCCATCTTTTGCACTTGAAAGGTTGGCTTTTCTCAGCATTCTTTCCAGTACTTTGCCCGCAGCGCCTACAAACGGTTTGCCAGTCTCATCTTCTTGCGCCCCAGGTGCTTCGCCAACTAACATGATCGCCGCATTACGACTGCCTCTCCCTACAACAGCATTCTGGCGGGTTTGTCCAAGTGGGCAGCGTTGGCAGTTGTTGCAGTGCTGTTTAATACCTTTGATTGAATTATAAGTCCCAGCAGGGATTGGAATTTTGGCATTTGTGGGAATAGATTCGCGATTGAGAATTTGAATTGGTGGGGAGCCATTGTAATCTTTTAAATTAAATAATGTGTCACTCATTTTTTTTTATGTTGGGTTTTACTGACATTCTGAAAATAATCTGAGTACATCGCTGAAGTAGATTAATCGCAGGTAGGGTAGTGGGAAATCTGTGATGGCAATTTCTTGTGAAATTAGCGGAGGTAAATCATCATCAATTCTGCAAGTTAATACTGCGGTTTTGTTCTCAGAAACATTCAATTCCCATAGCTGCAAATCTTTTAATTCAGTTTGCTTTATGATTGGGCTATTCTGATATGAAAGTATCGCCGCTAGTAGCCAAAACGCTTTGCCTTTGCTGGCTACTAAATGCACTCCTTCGGTGTAATGAATTTCTGCTATGCCTATATTCTGTACATTTATTCTATGCACGTAGGTTTTTTGAGTTCGGGTGCATTGGTCTATGTCGGTTTGTGTAAGTTCCATTTGCTTAAGCTGTAACTAAATTTCCTATACAATCACCGAAAGGTGATTTATCGAAAAAAAACACCCTTTAGGGATGTAAAATGTTGGGTTTTAAAATCTAGCTGTAATGGTTATTTATCTTCTAAACTTTCTTCTACATCCAACAAGTATTGACTTAGTTGATCTTCATCATTTTCTTGTTTTCTCGTTATTTCATCTTCTGGTGGTTTGGATTTTCTCCAGCTAAAACGAATATAGTCTGGTCTTAGTAAGGGATCGTTGGGATCTCTTTCTATTTTTGTTGGCATGGTAAAACACTAATAACATTTAATTGGTTTCCGCGTTAGCGGTAACAGATTAATTTATAAAATTTTTGATTTTATATAATTTAAAACACAGTAATATTATCATTGTTAATTCATTGCAAAAAAATACCTAATTATTGAATTAGGTATACAATATTACAGACTAAAATAATCTGGTAACATTTAGAATGTACGGAAGCATCAGTTGGGTTGGAGACTCCCCTTGTTTTAGTGCTACTTCTAAATTGAGCAACATTTTGTTAGCTTTTGTTAGGGATGCAACTGTACACTTTGCTACTTCCTGCTTAAGGAAATAAACTCGCTTAGGATTACCAAGATTGCAGAATTTAGCTATTTCTAAATCTTGTTTCATTCCTGATGCGATCGCAGCCTTTACCCATAGCCAAGTTCTGAATTGAGTTTGCAATGTTCTTACGATTACAATTGGCATTTCACCGCGAGCCAGAAGTTCATTTAGCCATGCCATCGCTTTATGAGGATCATTTTTTCTCATGGCTTCTGCAAGTTGTAAACTATTTTGAGTAAGCGTTGGTACTAACTCTTGAATATCTCGTAGTGTTAGCTTCTGGGTGGCACTGTAGGTTGCTAGTTTGGTGAGTTCGGATTCAGCACGTGCAGAGTTGTTGCCTATGGCTTCTGTTAGATAATCAAGGCATTCTCTGGATAAGGTTAGCTTCAAGGTTTTAGCTTGGGCTGCGATCGCATCGCTGATTAAATCAGTTCGCCAGGGCGGTGCTAGATTGAACTCTACCAATTTGGCGTGTTTTAGTAATCCCTTGGCAACTTTCAACCGTTTGTCTATATTCGTGCTTACAAACACCAACTTAGTGCTTGAGGGAATTTTAGGTAGTAGCTCAAATAGTTTTAGGGCTGTTTCTCCCCAATTGCCAAAGTGACATTCTTCTATCACCACAAGCTTATGTTTTTGATCCCCAAAAGCTGGTGTGAGCGCACAGTTAATGGCACTTTTTAAGTGAGTATCTCCACAGAATTTATGGTAATTAAAGTCTTTCCACTTTGGATCAAGCTCTGTCAGTAGTGAAGTTATTCTTTTCTTGATGTTGTAATCATCATCTCCGATTAATGCAATTATCATCTTTTCTCTGCCACTAAGGTTAAAGTGATTTCTCTGCCTGTAACTTGTCCCAACATTTTGGTAATTTTGGCTTTATACCCCTCAAATTTTGTTAGGTGCGATTGGGGTACAGCGAGTTCAGCAGTACTTTCTTCTAACTTGCACAAATTGGCAATAGATAGCACTGCCTGATTTTTGGCGGTTGTAGTTGCGAGAGTTTTTTGCCAGATCTTAGCCGGAGTGTCGGTTTTCGGTTTTGGTTTTGGTGCAGTGGTAGCAGGAATGGGGGCATTCTCACTCGATGAGTTGATAGTGCTGATTGTTGATTCTGGGATTAGTCCTAGCAAGCACACCTCTACCCACAGAGCAGGTTGCAGAGCTTGCTTTAGTTGATATTCTGCTTCTCTTAGCTGTTGTAAGCTTGACTGAATGTGGTCGTATCCAAGACTTTCTGCAACCTTGCGTATTGTCCCCGCACTGACTGTGCTAATTAGCAAGTCATTGTTTTTGGATGTTGGATCGGATGCGATCGCTAATAGATCTCGGTACACTTTTAGCAGTGATACCAAGATTGTTTTTGGCGAAATGCCACTATCAAGTAACTTGCTAGATAGCTGTAGTAGGGAAGCTGTGTTTTTAGATCGGATTGCTTTGAGAATTGCAATTAAATCAGATGGACTAACATCCCCTGAGATTTCTGCAATGTGTTCAGGCGTAATTTCTTCTCCAACTAAACTTAGTTGGTCGAGTAATTGTAGTGCATCCCGCATTCCTCCACCAGCAGTACGCGCCAAAGCTGTTAGTGCAGCTTCCTCAATCTCAATTTCCTCAAGTTCAGCAACATGGGTTAATTGTTTGGTCAAATTACCGATTGACACTGCCTTGAAATTTAAGACCTGGCAGCGGCTAATGATAGTTGGTAGAACTTTGTGCGCTTCTGTAGTGCAGAGGATAAAAATTACTTTAGCTGGTGGTTCCTCTAAGCATTTCAGCAGGGCGTTAAATGCCTGCGTTGATAAGCAATGAACTTCATCAAGGATAAATATCCGGTAGCCGTGTCCTACTGGTGCTAAGTGGCTGCGTTCAATCAAAGCTCGCGCATCATCTACGCCGTTGTGACTAGCGGCATCAATTTCGCTAACATCAAGGCTACTGCTCTTTTCAATTGAACGGCACGATTGGCACTTCCCACAAGGAGTAACAGTGGGTAGTGAATTATTGGAACAGTTTAGGGACTTAGCTAATATCCTTGCTGTTGATGTTTTGCCTGTTCCTTTCGGGCCTGTGAATAAATAAGCTGGTGCAATTCTCCCCGACTTGATGGCATTCGTTAAGGTTTGACTCAAGCAGTCTTGACCTACTAGGTCAGCTAATAGTTGAGGGCGGTATTTTAGAGTTAATGGAGTGTGCATTTGTGTTAGAAGTAATTTAATCTTTTTCAAAAAAAAGCCCCCTTTTGGGGGCTATTCTTGAGCAGATAACATGGTGTTTGTTTGTACTAGCCATCTGACTGTGGCATCAACATATACTTGAAATCCATTACCAAACTTGGGTTCCCCATATTTCCAAATGGGACTAATATGACAGGACTTTCTTTGCTTCCTGTCATATTAATTTGGATTTCACTACTAGGTAAATTTTTTAGTCCTTCTGCCAAGAATCTCAAATTAAAGAGTAACGTTTCGTTTGTGGTTTCTTCGTTGTTTATACAGGTAATAGCACCTGCTAAAACTTCTTCACCACTACCAAAATCTCTGATGATCGATAGTGATATTTCTTGCTCCTTAACATTGATGTCTATTTTGACAGTTTTCTCATTTTTGTCGGCTAAACTCCCTAATCTAGAGAGAGATTTAACTATTCCTGCTTTGTCAACTATTACTTGCTGGAAGCAGTTTTGCTCAAGTAATTGGGGATAGTTTGGATAATCGCCTTGTAAGCAGCGACTGACTAACTTTACCTTGCCAGATTGAAATGCGATCGTGGCTGTTTCTGGGTTGTATAGCATTTCAACTGATGTAGCCCCTGTGCTGTTTTGGATGACAAGCAGCTTTTCCATTGCCCGCGCAGGTATGGTACATTTAATTTCTTCTAGAACCTCTGTGTTCTCCTTTTTACCGATACCTTTTGTGGAAGCTTCTATAGCAGCTAAACGACTTCCATCTGTTGCTGCTAATTTGATTCTGTCTTGTTCTAGTTTGAAGAACACTCCAGTTAGTATTTGCTTAGTTTCGTCTTTACTCGCAGCAAAGATAGTGGCTTTAAGTCCCTCTTTTAAGGTTTCTGCGGGTATAGATCTTGTGACCGTAAATACTGATGGCAATTCTGGAAACTCATTAGATGATATCCCTCTAATCGAGTATTTTCCAGCATCAGCATGGATGTTAATTGTATCGTTTTTCCCTGTGATTACGATTTCACAATCACTGGGGAATCGTCCTACAATGTCTGTTAGCAGTGCGATTGGAAGTGTAGTTTCACCCTCTCCTGTCACCTTGCAGTCAACGACAGTTTGAACACCAATGCTTAAATCATAAACAGTCAAGCTACACGATTGAGTATCCTTATTGGCAATGATTAAGGCATTAGCTAATATAGGATGTGTTGGTTTTGCAGGTGCAATACCCGTCAGAATATCTAAAGCTTCTTTGAGTTTAGCTTGGTTGCAAATTATCTTAATTTCTTGACTTTTGGTTTTAGTTTTAGCTGGAACAATTGTCACAACTTCAGTTAGTTCTGGTTCTGATTTTGGTTCCGACTTAGGGCTTTCTGATTCAGCTATTTTCGTTACTACGGATGACTTTGCCGCTTCAGCTTTTGCCTTTTTAGCTGCAACCCTTTCGGCTTTGGCTCTTTTGGCATCAGCCGCAGCAAGTGCGTCAATGTCATCATCAATGTCAATGTCATCATCAATAATTGTGGTTCTATTGTTATTAACTGTAGTAGTTTGAGACTTTTTCTTGCTACTATCATCAGTCGCTGTAGTAGCCTTTTTTTTTGTGCTGTTTGCTTTGCTATCTAGTGTTGCAGATGTTTTGCTAACAGTATTCATGTGTTTTGTAAACCTAATTTAAAAAAAAAGGCGGCAATTGCCGCCAAATTCAACCTTGATTTTGTAGTAGTTTGTACTTTGATAATTATTGTTAGAGCTTTTTAATGAGCAATTACTAAGGGAGTGCGATTCCTTCAAGAGCGGGGATGCTATGCGCTTAATATACGCCAACGAAGATCGTAACCCACTCCTTTAATTGCAGCTTTTACTAAGATTCTTAAAAAACCTGTGTAGTAATAGATAATAAAGTTGTACAATGATCAGCATCAACTCTTCATTGGTGTGTTATTAAAGAGTGAAAATCGGTTGAAGTAGTGTACAACTTTATTTACTTTTTACAACAGCTGTAAAATAACAATAAAGTTGGAAACTGGTTAACGCCTCAAAGCCTTAAATTTCCGTAGTTAGTTCACTACTATACAAAAATAAAGTTGGAAACTCTATCACAGTTTAGTGCTTTCAACTGTTGAGATCAAAAACAATAAAGTTGGAAACTCATACTACAATGTTTACGGGTGTTGAGCCTATATCCTAATCCTGTGACTTTCTTAGTGTCTTTTCCGTGAAGAATTCAACGTGCAGCTACAGGTTGATTTGACGGGGTATGTGGATTTTCTGATTAGTCGTTCTCCAGAGCAGTTGTTTATTAAAGCGCCTGTTGTGGTTTTGGTGGAAGCGAAGAAAGAAGACCTCAAACCAGGGCAAACGCACCTAAATTGATCAGAGAATATACATAGTGTCTTTCAGTGTCCACCTACGCTATATGTAGAAATTCTATTGTCAATAAAGGGCGATTTATTGATAATTTTCGCAATAAATTGGAATATTTGCCCAAGATTTACAAGATGCGTTTGCCCTGGACCTGAAACCAGGACTAGGACAATGTTTATCTGAGATGGTAGGCGTTCAACGCTTTAATCAACCATGCTACTTAACTTCCTACTAGCGCCTCACAAAGTTTATCCAGATCGGGTTTCTTTCTGTCTGCCAGAGCTTCCCCTAGCTCTACTAACTTTTCAATGGTTTCAGGTTTAATACCATCCATTGCAATGTTTTCTGTCAACTCTTGCTGGTATCGCTCGTACCGATTTAAGCTTGGTATCTTAAACCCAGAATTTGAATCACCATTACCTGATACCAGTTCTTGCAACTGTTGATGGGTAGTTTCAGAAACACCATTCATCATAACCTCTAATAATGCTCCAGGATGCTTTATGTTTAACATCCATCCATAAGCTCCTGCGTTTTCTAATTGGGGACGTGATACTTTCAAATTTCCAGTACCAAGAGAAACCAGGAGAAAGTTTTGCTCATCGGGATACAAATCTTTAGCTTGAATCAGAAGCGCAAGCGCCGGATTATTAATGTAGACTCCACCATCTACGAACAGAGGTGCGTTTGGCTCAGAAGAAAATTTAGCGGCTGGAAAAAAAGTAGGAGCGGCTGATGTTGACCGGGCAGCCTGCCAAACGCAATAATTATCTTTGCTATTGAAATAGTAGGGGCAGTCATTCTGAATGTCGTAGCTAAACACTGTCACGTCTGGCTTTGTTGCTAAGTCCGACATCTTTGTATCTAAACCAAACTTCTGTTTTAAATACTTTTCAATTCCTTGAGAAGAATATGTTGGATTCAACCATCCTGGGTTACGTAGCTCATTATCAGCTTCAACTGTTTCTTCTAGTTCACTAGCTTCTTGGTTACCTGTCTGGAAAATTTGACCAGCATCTTCAGTATAAAATTTCAACAAATCTTTAGCTCTATATATTTGTTTTGTTTCGGTTGATTTTGAGTTCAACCCTAGAGCAATAATCCCCCCAGTTGAAGTTCCGCCGATGACATCGAATAGCTCGTGAATTTGCTTGCCTGTCTGTTCTTCGATATATTCAAGCACTTTTAAAGGAATAATTCCGCGAATGCCACCACCATCAATAGATAAAATACTCTTCATTACATTTCCTCCAATAAGTGAATCATTAGAATCTGTTATTGCCTATTTGAGCTAGGAAATGTTGGGTTTTGCCGTAGCGCAACTCAACCTACGAGCGATCATAGTAAGGGGTGATCGCTGGATGGACAAGTAGGGCGATCGCGCTTCGGTTAAAATTGCTTTGATTCAAGATGAATGGGTGATCGTTGTATGGATGAGTAGTGCGATCGCGCTCTGGTTAAAATGGCGTTAATTTAAGATGAAGGGTGATCGCAATGCCGTAATGAGTGATTATTCACCTATTGGGGCTTTTGGCATCTGTGACATTGCTAATTGCTTTAGTTCAGTGGCTTGATGGTACAGTTTAAATGCTTCGATGACAGGACTATCACCCTTATCGGTGAAGGTGGGCTTATAAGGTTCAGAATTATCTTGTGGAACAAGTTGTAAGAAGTAACCGATGATCTGCGGACCTGGGATGCGAATATAGTAATATTCGCCATGTGCGCCGTGGTATGTAGACTCCGAAGAACTTTTGCTTGATGAAGCACTGGAAACTGAAAAGCAGAAAAAACCACCGCCACTTGCACTCGCATTTTCAACAACTGATTTTGCATTTTTGCTAGTTTCAGTGGTTGTTTTCACCTTGATGGTGATATCCTTTGCGATCACTATTGCCACGGGAAAGGCTGGCATAATGTGTTTGAGCTTCTTTTTATCTTTGTCAAGATATTCTGTCAGAGCTTTTAGCTGATCTTGATTCTTACCTTTAATGTCGTCTATAGACAGCCCTGGTGATATACTCAAATCAGCCAGTCTGTAAAATGCATGAGACATCTTGAATATTTGTGGGTTAAACCAACCACCCCGATCAAACGATACTTTAGCGACTCGAAAGCCAATTTCTATCTCTTGATTGAAGAAGTCTCTCTGCTGGGTGGAACTGGCACTTGACGAGCTAGATTGCCCACCAGCAGAACCAAACCATGTACTAACACTCCACTTACTACTCTTTGCTGCTGCATCGAAGCTCGTATCAGTTTTCTCCTCAGAATTGGTGATTTTGAGCAGGATGTCGGTAAACATTCCACTAATCTCAGCATCAGCTTCGGTCATTGGTATTGACAAAGTAGGCAGTTCGCTTTCTTTTGGCTTTGATTTGTTTTCTACCAGTTCAATCTGCAATTCAGTGGACTGATTTGGTATAGTCAGAGTCCAAGTAGCCTGCTCGCTGTCGAAGTTCACCGTTGAATCTTTGTCAAGGGGTAAAACTGCGGTTTGAAAATCCTTTTCTATCACGGGTACCGTGATTACATTGCTTGTTTTATCGCCTATCTTTAATTTAAAATTTCCGCCTATTAACTCTGATGAAATTTTTATATCATAGATTAATGTGGTGTTTTTGTAATCTTTTTTAATCAGGTTAATACCTGTAGTCTGTGGAATATTTTTTGCATGATGAACCCTCGCTAGTAAATCAGCAATATTATTCACATCAATTTGTAAGTCGTTAATCCGTTGTCCTAGACTGGCTTTATTGAATTTCCAATCGCGTGACTCCAGTTGTACTTTTTTGGCTCTTAACTCTGTAAGATTTGAAATGGCATCAATGACTTTCTGTTGCTTTCCTAAAGTTTGAGATATCCCTTTAATTGCGTCATCCACTGCGTCTAGATACTTTTTAGACACATCAATAGCACCAACCATTTTTGCAGTATCAGCGTCAATCACTGCTTTCGTACTATCAATCGCTGTTGATATTCCTGTTGCCTTAATATAAATTTTGGCAAAACCAACCACGCCGTCACCATATTGGTTAATCAAGTTGGTTTCTGCCTCATTTAGCTCCTTCTTTTGCTGTTCAATATTTTGCTCTAGTTTGTTAATTTCTTCTTGATTGACAGATAATAGCTCCATCTGCTGTAACTCGGCTTTGGCACGCGACAGTTCTCGCTGTTTGGCTACATACTGATCCCGAATGGATTCTTGAGCCATTGTCAAATCCTGTGGGTTCAGATTTGGAGTTAGAGCTTTAAACCAATTATTTGGTTGAAATTTTACTGGATAAACGGTCATGGATTCATCAAGAGATAACCTGGCAGAGTTCCTCATCTTTTGCTTCGCCCGCTCCAGTTCTTCGGCAATTGATGAAGCATTCAGATAGCCTAGAATTGTTAAAACTTCATGCAGATGACCTCTAACAACCGCATTATTATAGAGACTGTTCAACTCTTCTAGACGCGCCATTCCTTCAGAACTATGCCACTTGGTATAGCCCTCAAGATCATTATTTTGTTTAAATTCCTTAAACTTTTCTGCTTTTTCTTTTTCCCATTCATTTTTTTTTGTTAAATATATTTGATAAAGCTGTTTGGAAAGCTCAATACGAGAAATAGAATTACCTTGCTCATCTTTTTTGCCACTGTCCTCCAATAAGAAACTACCAAGACCTGCTCAATCTTTGATAAATGGAGCTAAATGTTCTAACCGGGGGATTAAATTATTGATTAGAGTATCGTAAACAACTGATAATTTTTCCCCATTCGATCCTGCTGTGATTGGAGAAATGTCAAAAAGTTCTTCTGACAGGCGAAATTCGGCTTCTTGAACAGTATAAGGTTTTGTCATTACACTATTTCGGTCGCTTGTATCATATTGATACATACGATAGTTCAGTGGTTGGGCTGGAAATTGCATACAAAATAGTTGGCTTCCAGCCCCGATCGTGTCATTGATCTTGTTATAAATGAGTTGCATGATTCCTTGTTGTCTGTCCATGATTTCAACTTCCTAGTTACTGTTTTGATTGAGGATAAGTCTTCAACTGTTCTCGGTAAAAACTATTCTGTATTTAAGACGAATCCAAATAACAATTTGTGAGATATTTTGAGGTATAAACTGTTTGTTCTAGTTTGATGCACTCTCTAAAACCGACTTCAAGTATAAGAAGCATTCCGTAGGCTTAAAAAGCGATCGCCTTCCACAAAGCGATCGCACTGACAGTTGAGAAGATGTGTTATGCTTTGACTAACCCTACAAGAACGGCGAACACATTATTGATATAGAAAGGGAATACCACCTCCTACAGGATCGATTACGAGTACTGGGTGTGGTGGAGGTGCGACAGGCCCTACGGTCGGTGCAGCGACCGATGATAATTGTCGATTAGTTACAGGGCTTATCACGAAGGTCATTGGTTGTGTCGTCACGAGTTGGTATCGGTAAACCACTAAGTTTGAAGCTGGTGTAAGAGTTAGTATCAGCGTACCCGCCACAGGCGGTGGGCCGATTGTGTTAACTGGTATGCCAGGGAACGGTATTGTTCCGGGGTTGAAGTCTACGTCTAGATTCTGTCCTATGGCTAGATTGATTGCCGCATTGCCCGCTCGGATATTGTCCGGAGAGCTATTGAGACGGGAGAGTAAGGCTCGCGAATTGTTATGGTAGTTTCCTACTGCACCAGCGTTGATTGACTGTAGCAGGGCAGTGCGAGCGATTACCATATTTCCCCGAGCTACAGTGCCGAGCGTTGGAAACAGTGCGTCAGTCAGATTAATTAACCGTTGTTGATTCGCTGGTGTGTTGTTGTTCACAATAGCGTTGAGTGTTATTGCCAAATCGTTCTGAATGGCCTCGAATGGAATTATATGATTTAGGCTTTGACCTGCGAGTACTGGCATCGCGGCCGCTGCATCCATCCAGGCTGGTCGTATTGCGTCTATCTGAAATTGCCCAGGTGGAGCTACCCAATATATATGTGCATTAGCATTACTATGAACACTACCAAACGCTATAGTCACTGCTAAGCAAAAAGCAGTCAAGACTTTAATGATAAATTTCATGTATTATCCATCCTCTATTTACTAGACTTTTCGGACTATTCCTGAGATGGAGACGATTCCTGTAGTTGTTTTCTGAATTGATTAAGTTTGTCGTTTTTTCCTTTCTTCTATTTAGTAAAGTATCGTCAAAAGTTGCCCTTGGATATGGCTTATTTGATTGAGTTAAACTCGAAAGAAACCAACCCTTATCTTCATACCCAATTGACTCTTGACAAAAAATTGAAAATAGGGATGACAATACAAAGGAGGAGAGCTAGACGATCGCACAAGCACAAATTCTCCCGCAACTTTCCCCACCTGAAGCTGTTGTTGTATCCTCTGCACCACCAGACAGAAATTACCCCAATATCCAGTCTCTTCATCAAATTGAACTAACGCCCAAATTGGGGCAGGCTGCCTTTCACACAGCACCACCTCAACACACCGACAACGATCGCTCTTTACCTCTAACTTCCCATCATTAGTCGCCCCAACCATCACCGACTCAGAGCGCAAACTATCGCGCGCTACCTCTTGCGCTACTTCACCCCCAACAATCTCCACTTCCTCCACCACAACTGCAAGTACCGTTTCTTCTGCTCTCGCTTCAACTCCCTCATTCCCAAGGGACATTTCCCTTATTTCCGACTTTGTTGCAGTCAGTGGAACAGATTTATCCGTATCCGTTTCATCCTCTTCGATAAAATATCCCCTCAACTCCTCTTGCAAAATCTTCCGCGCCTGGGAGATGCGCTTGCAGACATTCTGATAGGAGATATCTTGTTGTTCGGCAATCTCTGGATAAGAAAGTTCTTGATAAAAGTGCAGAATAAACGTCTCGCGCAGCCTTGTCAGTAAATTATCAATAGCGCGACGAATCACAATCTTTCTCTCGCTATTCTCCACTGCACATAGGGGCGTATTCTCACTCTGTACCAGTCCTTGCTCCTCACTCCTTGCGTAAACTTCTATATCCTCAACTCTATTCGCGCCTCGACTGCGTTCTCGATGAATATCCACGCAAAGATTACGAGTCAGCGTTGTTAGCCAAGCCTTAAAATTAGTAATTTCTCCCGCATACTTTTGTGCCTTTTCCCAAGCTTTCAGCATTGCCCGACTAAGGGCATCCTCAGCATCAGTAGAGTTCCCTCCCATCC
Organism: uncultured cyanobacterium; assembly: GCA_963711165.1. Lineage (GTDB taxonomy): Bacteria > Cyanobacteriota > Cyanobacteriia > Cyanobacteriales > PCC-9333 > Crinalium. The sequence continues at coordinate 92,653 of CAVQDG010000044.1, forward strand.
ACTTGATGCAGCAACGATAAAGATAATCTCGATACTGTTGCCATTGATGCCAAAAAACCGAGTCGATATTTGAGGCACAAGCTACGCTATGCCGCAGTGAAACGGCTCCATCCGATTGAATGGATACTTGAGCATCTAATTTCATATTCAATTACCTAAATATCTCTGTTGATTAACCAATAAATTTATTTTGATTCTGGGCATAATTATAGGCGCGAACTTATGTCTGTCAACTAATTTAACCCGTTAACAATAAAACATTAAAAATTCTACTTTGCTCCTTTTTTTGAGATTTCCCGCAAAATCGGTTTGAGTACCTTTTAAAACAATAAATCGTGAATGTTTGTTTTCATGTATACGTAAATGTATAACTTCGCCAGAAACGTATAACTTCCCACAAAACGTTACTTTAATATGTATTTAAGTAAAGATAAGTTGCAAATAAAATACATACTCACTCATCAATTAACATCAAGTTTTGTCACATCAATTCTTAAAAAAAGATGATGAAAATATACTTTTTGGCAAGGCTATGGTTGAGCCGTGCCAGCTTTTATATATATGTATAACTTTCTCTAAAACTTAACTTGTAAACAGCACGATGTCGCTCGCTATATGTTATAAGCCAGCAACTATTTAAAGTTATCTTTTCGATATTTAATGAAAATCTAATTTTCGACTATGTTTATTTGATGAGCCAAATTCAATCCAACTAAAACTTATTGATTAACTCAACTCAATACACTACTGAGTTGAGTTAACTGCTCATTTCACCAGCATTAGGGTTCTTTACGGAGTATTAATCACTTTGATATTCCCATTGGTGTATGTGCCAGTAATAACTTTAGTTGGGTCAATCTTGTAGCTACCTGTATTAATTGCTCCCTTAGTACCGTTAGTAGTAGCATCACCAACTATAAACGGTACACCAGGACTACCTACTTTGATTGTTACAGCACCACCACCCAAGGCTCCGGCAGTAGAAATACTATTGCCAGTATTATTACCATTGGCATCAAGAATATTATTCAAAGCTTGAAAAGTCTTACCTGCTGTAATACTGACTTTGCCACCAGTCCCAGAACTTTCTGTATTAATTGTGTTAACTGTAATACCACCATTACTAGCAGTCAGGTTAACATTACCTGCGGTTTGAGTAGTACCAACTCCCTTGGTATTAGTAGAAATAGCCCCCAATTTAATATCACCACTATCAGCTTTTACAGCAACATTACCAGTATTGCCAGTATTATTGCCACCTTCGCTAGAAGAGCTTACCTCCTGTGCAACGCTGATGCCCTTACCAGCAGTTAAAGTAACATTACCAGCCTTACCAGCATCTCCATTGTCGGCACGACTTAGTGTGCCAACCAATATAGATGCAATATTACCGTTAGTAGCAGTGATGTTGACATTACCAGTATCGCCAGACTTTTTGTGACCTATGCTATTACCGAGTACAAAGCCAGTAGTATTAATATCACCACTAGCAGCTTTTAAAGTAACATTACCAGAATTACCAGCATTATTGTTACCTGCGCTAGAAGATAGTACATTCTCTACGCCAATGCCCTTACCAGCAGTTAAAGTAATATTACCAGCATTACCAGCGTCTCCATTGAAGCCCTGACTTTGAGCGGCGATAGTTTTAGATAAAATACTACCGTTAGTAGCAGTGATGTTGATACTACCAGCATTACCAGCATTATTTTTACCTTGGCTAATAGATGTTACACTGTTAGTATTATTAATATCACCACTAGCAGCAGTGATACTGATACTACCAGCATTACCAGCATTATTGATACCTCCGCCGCTAGTAGATGCTACCTTCCCTGCGTCGATGCCCTTACCAGCAGTTAAGGTAATATTACCAGTATTACCAGCATTATTATTACCTATGCTAGAAGATGCTACCTGCCCTGCAACACCGATGTCCTTACCAGCAGTTAAAGTAATATTACCAGCATTACCAGCATCTCCATTGACAGCAATGCTTTGAATGTAGATATTTTGAGATAAAATACTACCGTTAGTAGCAGTGATGTTGATATTACCAGCATTACCAGACTTCTTGCCTTGGCTAGAAGATGATACATTCTCTACGCCAATGCCCTTACCAGCAGTTAAAGTAATATTACCAACATTACCAGCGTCTCCAATGACGGCATTACTTTGAGTGCTGATATTTTGAGATAAAATACTACCGTTAGCAGCAGTGATACTGATACTACCAGCATTGCCAGCATTATTGCCACCTTGGCTAAAAGAGTCTACAATGGCATTAATATCACCACTAGCAGCTTTTAAAGTAATATTACCAAAATTACCAGCATTATTTTTACCTACGCTAGAAGATAGTACATTCTCTACGCCAATGCCCTTACCAGCAGTTAAAGTAATATTACCAGTATTGCCAGCGTCTCCATTGAAGCCCTGACTTTGAGCGCCGATAGTTTTAGATAAAATACTACCGTTAGTAGCAGTGAAGTTGATATTACCAGTATTGCCAGACTTATTGCCACCTTGGCTAGAAGAGTTTACAATGGCATTAATATCACCACTAGCAGCAGTTAAAGTAATATTACCAGCATTACCAGCATTATTGCCACCTTGGCTTTGAGATGATACATTCTCTGCGCCGATGCCCTTACCAGCAGTTAAAGTAATATTACCAGTATTACCAGCGTCTCCATTGACGGCTGTACTTACTGTGGCGATATTTTGAGATAAAATACTACCACTAGCAGCCTTTAAAGTAATATTACCAGCATTACCAGCATTATTGCTACCTTGACTTTGAGATGTTACACTCTCTGCGCCGATGTCCTTACCAGCAGTTAAAGTAATATTACCAGCATTACCAGCATCTCCATTGACGGCTGTACTTACTGTGGCGATATTTTGAGATAAAATACTACCGTTAGTAGCAGTGATATTGATATTACCAGCCTTACCAGCATTGCCTTCTGTAGCAGAACTATTTGCGCCTACATCTTGTATGTTAACCGTACCCTTAGCACTTAAAAACACATTGCCACTATTTGTAGCATCACCAATACCTTCGTTACGACTGCTAGCACTAATATCACTACCAACAAAGATATTGCCATTACCTGCATTGACAATTACATTACCACCACGAGTTCCATCATCTGTCCTTGCCAACAATGCACTCGTATTAATATCTCCCTGTGTAGCAGAAAGGAAGATATTGCCACCTGCCGCCGTCACATCAGCACCGATATTGATGCCACGTTGAAAGGATGCACCACCACTACCACCGCGTAAAATCAAAGTCTTCGTAGTTGCTAACAATGCCGTATCGGTATTAGTGACATCAATATTACTATTAGGCGCAGTAATATTTATCCCATTGGCAAACCGAATACCACTGTTTGATTGCACCAATAAAGATGCCCCAGTGTACCCAGCATTGATATTGACACTATCACCAGCATTTACCGTACTACCAGCACTTGTCCAACTAATCGGTGTACCAGAATTACTATTAATAGTAAACTTGCCTTTACTATTAAAGCGACTATTCGTATCAACCGTGCTATCACTAATTAAACTGGTATCTTTACCACTACTAATCGGTGTTCCCGTAGCAGTATTAGCATTAATTGTGACACCATTGTTACCAGCAATCCGAAGATTACCTTGCGCTTGCACTTTAGTACTAGCTTGATTATTATCTTCAACCTTAGCCGTATTAGCTGCTTGCAGATTGATATCTCCACCTGCTGTGATACTGCTACCACCGACAGCAATATTATTACCTAATACATTAATACTACTAGCACCTTTACCACTAGCATTTAAATTCCCGTTAATGGCGACATTTCCTTTACCGCCATCTAAAACTATTTTGCCATCACGCATTTCTGCGCTACGAGCAGTAATAATACCACTGGTATTAATTGCATTGTTAACTACCGTAGCACCACTCGCCGCACTGAGTTGAACTAATCCACCATCAGCATTAAGATTACCTGTATTGCGGATTAAGTCGGTAACTGCATTGCCATTAGTATCAACAATAGAAGTAACATTGGGGTCAACTGCTACAGATACTAAGTTATCTCCATACAAGTCTAAAGTAGCAGAAGTGCCAGAAGCTAGGGCGACTTTTCCAAGTTTGGCATTAATTACACCACTGTTAGAAACTCCAGGTGCAACTAAAGCAGCAAATCCGCCATCTTTAACTGTAATTAAACCATTGTTAGTCACAGTAGTAGCTGGCTTTCCGGCTACTGATGATAATTTATAGTTGTTAGCTAAGAAGTCGTTGTTGGTAAGATTTAAAGTAGTTGCTAATAAACTACCAACATTAATCTTGGCTGTATTACCAAAAATAATCCCGTTGGGGTTGATTAATAAAACAGTACCGTTGGCGTTAATTTTTCCCAGGATATTGGAAGATTGATTGCCAGTGACGCGGTTAAGTGTAGCAGATGAAGTACTAGGTTGCAGAAAGTTAACGGTTTCTGGAGCAGCAATATTAAAGTCAGTCCAGTTAATAACTGCTTTGTTAGTTGTCTGGGTAATATTGGTAGTTGTACTATTGGGATTCTTAATTTGCACTGTGCCTGATTGCACAGTTGCACCTGTAGGGAGAGCTTGAGCAGTTTGAGGTATAATCATGCTACTACTAACAGCTAATGCAGTTAATCCTGTAGTAGTAAATAGTTGTGTGTTATTGATGCCTTTCTTAACAACAGGTAATTGCTTGGCGTTGACTTTTTTTCGGGAAAATTTAGACATGGAAATTCCTATAATTGATTGGGTGCAAGTACTCTTGTCAGATAATTAATCACTCAGGACAAGCGCCAGATTTTATAAATCTACTTAGATAAAAAGAATTGACGCTCAACAACATACACAGCATTAATAAAGAGTTAACCCTCGTTAACTCCTGCTATCTAAGGATTGGGCATAACTCCTGATATTTTTGGGTAAATATATCAGCCGCTAGTATTTTTTCAGATAGATGCTTTGATAACTTACTTGAGAGTAACATAAAATATCTATCTAGTGGTGGATGTCAATTAATTAATATTTGTTAGTTATATTCCGGAATCCGATTAAAACACCTGTATATGTTATTCTCAACCAACAGCCGTTTTGCAGATTGGCGTTTACCTGAGTGACACAGTTCAAGAGAAAAAGCCGAAAAGAGCGTAAGTGTAAGTTATCCCAGATTATCTTATTAAATAGTTGTTGTGCGATCGCCCCAAGCATCACGCTAGCACAAACAGTCCCGCCACTTCCATCTACAACTGACCCTAGCCGCATACAACAGGAATTACAACCACTTCCACCACCACGCTCAGAAGAACAACAGAATATTCCTACACCAGAACCATCAGCGCCTCCAACTGAAGCCTCGGAACAAAAATTCCAGCTTAACTCTCTACAAATTGTTGGTGCTAAAGTTTATCAAACAGAGCGACTGCAACAACTTTACGCTAATTTTTTAGGGAAATTTATTACTTTAAGCGACCTTTATAATATTGCTAACCGCATCACTCAACTTTATCGTCAAGATGGCTATATTTTATCTCAGGCGATCGTTCCAGAACAAACAATTAGTGATGGGATTGCTAAAATCCAGGTAATAGAAGGGTTTGTAGAGCAAGTAGATTTTGTCAATGCGCCGTCACCTCAACTTAATCGTTTAAGAGGTTTCGGTAGGAAGATTATTGCATCTAATCCTCTGAATATACGTGATTTAGAGCGATATTTACTACTAGCCAATGATTTAGCAGGCATTAAGGTAAGCTCAGTTTTAAGTCCTGGTCAAAACTTTGGTGCAGCTATATTAACAGTTAACGTTGGTTACACGCCTTCTAATGAGGCTTTTGTTCTCAATAATCGTAGTAGCCAAACAATTGGCCCTGGTATTTTTCAAGGGGTACTGTTTTTAAATTCGGCTTTAGGACAAGGTGAACGCATCACTATTAGTGGAGCTACAAATCCTACAAATACCACTACACTAGCTGACACTTCGGCAAATATATCTATACCAATTGGTGATGAAGGTTGGCGTTTTTCTTTCAACAATGCTTATACCTATGTCCACCCTGGTCGTGAGTTACGTCAATATGACATCAATGGTAGTACCTATACTGCTTCACTAGGGGTAAGTTATCCTTTAATTCGCTCACGAGTTAGCAATTTATCGTTGAATGCTAATTTTGACTATAACAACCGACATATTACAACTTTATTTACGGGTAATAGTGAGACTTTAAGTGAGGATAGGTTGCGGGTTTTGCGGGCAGGGTTGAACTTCGATCAAAGTGATAGACAGGGATATACTTCTGCTGGTGTAGGAATTTCTCAAGGGATAGGGGGGTTAGGTGCTACGACTTTTGGTACGCCTAATCAACCTTTATCTCGTAGTCAAGGTAGTGCTGATTTTACTAAACTTAATTTGAATCTGAGCCGATTACAAGTGCTACCTGCTGGAATGACTTTAGAACTTACGGGTACTGCTCAACTTACGGGTACTGCGTTGTTAGTTTCTGAGCAATTTGGGCTAGGAGGTGAAGATTTTGGAAGGGCGTTTGAGCCTTCACAAGTTCTAGGAGATTCTGGTTATGGTTTACGTGCTTCCCTCCAGCGTCAGTTTGCTTATCGTAGTTCCAGCTTGGGGGTTATAGGTATTGAACCTTACGTTTTTTACGATTATGGGCAGGTATTTAGAAAGTTTTATACGGCTGCGGAAAATAGTCAAGATGCTCTAAGTTCCGCAGGGTTGGGAGTACGGCAGACTTTTAGTAATAATTTGTTGTTACAGGCTGAATTAGCTTTTCCAATACGGAATACTAATGCCAGTTTTGAACGATATTCCCGTTTCTTTTTTAATGTTAGAGGCTTTTTTTAACCATGTTTTTGTAAAGGACTTTTAGTAACTATCTCAGCCGCGAAGATAGTCAGGAATCGGATGTGTGTGATGGAGAACTAGCAACTAGAGAAGAAAGAATAGACAAAGCCGCCTCAATTGCCTCAAGTACCGCAGGTGCAGCCACTAGATGAGCCTGACTTAAATGGGCTCTAGAGACTAATTGTGAGCGAGTAGGGCAGTATTTCTTTCTACGATAGCAATCCACAACCCACCACAGGCGACGGATAGCAATATCCTCATAACTTTCTACCACAGAGGCTAATGCTATAGCGGTCAGTGGTAGCTTGTGAAGAGATTTAAGAATAATTGCTGGTTGACCAATATCGTTACCAATGGCAAATTTACTGATTCTTACCGGACGACCTGGAGCATCTCTGAAACGTTTAGCTGATAGTCTAACAGCTTGTGCATATTCAACATCACGGCTCTTCCAGTCTTTCTCCACTCCCTGCGGGTTATAGGTGCGTGGTGGCAAATGAGCTTTGAGCCATTCAACATCGTGCTTGTAAAGCCAAGTATAAATTTGTCCAAATTCGATTCTCAAAGCTGTGCGTCCAGTTTGAGGATGGGACTGCATTGCTTGCAGCCATGTGCTGCGGTAAGATTCAATTATTTCAGTAGTAATATTGATTTTAGTGGAACCAGAGCGGGGTGGTAGCACGGGAATATGTGCAGTCTTACCACCAGGGCGAGGAAACGTTAATCCCAATTTAGCCGCCTGACGTTTAACCGTAACACGGCAAACTCCCAAACGGTGTGATATTTGTTTGAGAGTGACAGTTTCATCTGACCAGAGACGTTGCAAAGCTATTTCCCATACCGAACCATAAGACTGAATTTTACCTAACCGAAATCGCTCAGATGGCTCGCGCTCAGGCCCAACACGAGAATAGGCAAACCCACAACTACAAGTAAAGATACCAGTTAAGAATGTACCCCAATCAAGGCATTGATATTGTGTAATTTGCGGTTGCTGAAAATAAGGGCAAACTGGGTTTAAACAAGGCCAAGGAGCTTCACCAAAGGGAAGATACTCTTCTTTGAGTTGAAAAAATTCAGCTATAGTATATCCCAGAAAATTGCTCATTAGTAAATGATGCAATGGATGATGAGATCTACTACCAGGTCGTACTAAATCAAACAACCAATTACTTTGAGATTGTTCGTTAATCGTGCAACTAAGAGTTACCAACACCTCATTAGGGTAGTGTTTCTTGAAGGCAGCAATTAATTTATTGTGATTAGTATTACCTGCCTTGTAAGTAGTTAGTCCGAATTTAGCTAATTGACAAAGATAAGTATGACGTAGTGCAATAGGTTCCTTGATTAAATCCTTTTGAGCTAACAACCAAGCAGCGTCTTGAGCAATTTTGAGCAAACTTTGGTGAACTGAATTAGATAGGTTTAATAAGCGTGGTTGCAAAGGATGTATTCCTACTTGTGCTGAGATAAACTCACGAGCATTGCGTCGATGTCGTATGGGTACATGGCTGTTTTCCAAAAAAACTTCGTGGATTGGACAAACCTCTACACCAGGAACTTGATGAAGACGATGCCAGTAAGGTTCACCCAATTCACTTTCATCTTCTGATGCACATAGAGGACAGAATCGAAACCATTGGGGAAATTTGATATTACCAACATGAACACCCAAATATCCATAAATATTAACACCATGATCTCCTTGCATATCTGAGCGCAGACGTTGTACTCGCTCTGTTGGGAGAAAAGGGCTAAAAAATGGTAATAAAGTATGCTCGTTAATCAGTCGTTCAATTGTATAGTTATGCCCTGGCGGTAGCACTTGAATTAAATGTTCTAAATGGCACGGTAAGTAAATAATTGCTGTCGCTCTGGTTGTTCCAAATAAATCAGATAGGACTGATTCTTTATTCGGATAGCGAGCTTGCCCAGAGTACCTAGCACAGATACTGTAGAACAATTCATCAGGATAAGCACGCGGAAAGAAGCCAATCATTTCGTTGTCTCCTACTCGATATATTCACAAGAAGGACGCATAATGCTTTTATGCTTGAGAGCTTCATAAGCAGAAACACTTTGAGATGTATTGGTTACAATTTCTGGTAATGTTTGTTGCTGTTGGGTAAGCTTTTGACGAGGTTTAGTTGATTTTTGGGGAGCTTGAGTAGGCAAGTTAGTGATATTTTCTGTTTCAGGTAGCTGATTCTCAGTTTCCAACTGCCTCAACTGGTCTATGTCCTCAACAAGATCATTTGATTGAGTTACTTTTAGTTGACTGATTTCATCAGCCGTCTGAATGTTTACTAACGCTTGTTCAATAAAGGGTTCAATATCAATTGGATAAACATCCTCACACTGACTTAAAAGCTGTCGCCTTTTGTTTTCATTAGTTTCTTTTAAAGCATTCAGAACTGATCTAGCTGTGCGGAGACAATCGTGAGCAACTGACTTGATAATTGACTCTGTAATTTTTTCCTGTCCGGTGACAATTGCTCGCACTTGGGCTAACAGGTAAAGTTTGACAGCAAAGTCGGTAATCCCTTGACATTCGTAATACAAAGTATGGCTAAGTTTTGGTGTGAGGGGGCAGGGGTGACGAACATATTGATATCGCCACAGAGATTTGACAAAGGTTTGCCAAGTTTCGTCCTCTTTCATTGGTTCCCAAACTAAATCTCCTAGTCCTGTACCGCGACGAATTTGACGAAATTCTCCACTCAAAACTGACCAAGCTTTATAAGTTCCCACTAGCACAATTGAAATTCCGATGGTGTTAATCATCTGCACAAAAAATTTGAGCATTTTTGCAGCACCACCACTTTTGGCTTCGCTCAAGTTCTGAATTTCGTCAATTACCAGTAACCCTAGAGATTGATTGGATGCGACCTGTGCCACATCTGGAATTAATTCATCTATGGTTCTATGTCCCTTAGCCAAGTTTTTGTAGTAAGAGGTTCCCAGTAAACTATCGACGGCTTGAAAGAAGTTCAGGCACAAACCTTTAACTGAACCATCATAAGGACACTCCAGTTTCAGCCACACTAGCTGCCTGATGGTAAAGTCTTGCCCTTGATAATGACTATGGTTAATTACTTGGGGATAAAGTAGTAAGATTTCCTCGACAGCAGTCGTTTTGCCGACCCCGCTCACACCGATAATTGTTAAACTCTTAGCCGTTGACCGCTCGCGTCTTAAGGCAAAACCATCTGCATCAATTGAATCAACTCGCTGGTTAATATCTTGCCAAAACCCAATATGGGCTGGATTGCGAGCAACGTATGAAAGCCGAATTAGGGTTTCTATCTGCCACAATAGCTGCATATGAATCCCTAAAGGTGTAAAAAATTTCAGGGTATTGGGAAGTAAATGCAAGCGCAGGTGGGCATCCCAATGTCTATGCTCTTCATCATAGGTGGGAAAATATGCCAAATGCTTGAGTGCCTCTCGTTTACCAAGAATTGGCGGTAAAGCTTCTATCAGGGGGTTGCCTTGATAGTCAGGGATTTGTGGATTGCGATAGTTGGCAAAAACCTCTTGCCCTTTACAGACTAAGACAAGGGGTGGCGATGTATTACTGGTCATAGCGCCAAATCTCTCCTAAAACCTCGTTAATGATTTCAGTTTCTGTAGGTGCTGGCACGTACTCTGGAGGCGAATTGTCTGGAGGAGTGGAATAATGATTATTCTGATTTGTCCCCAATTGCCAAGCAAGACTGTCTCGCTCACTTGAGCGTTCTAACTGTCGTGAGGTGCGAATTCCTTTCAGGCGGGAGTGCTTACTTTGAGTAGCTATGAGGGCTTGATTGGTTTGTGCTCTAGCAAGTTTAACTATCTCTGCTATTTGGGCATCAAAATCGGCTTGAGTTTGAATTTGGCGTGTTCTGGCGGCTTCAGCGTTTTGTTTGCCAAGCTCAAAGTAGTCCACTACTTCATACCAATCTCGCCCAAGAAATGTCTTTTCTTGATCAGTTAAGTGACATGGTTCTACCCCGCTACCTCCCTCTGGTCTAAGGTAGATAGTGTCAAGTCGGCGTGGGTCATAAGCAATCGCAATTCGCCATCTACCTTTGAGGCGAGCTTTGACAAACCATTGTTCTTGTAAAGCCCTAGGGCAGCTATAATATAAACCCTGATAGTAAATTCCTTTTGGAGTAACTGAAGCTTCAGCCGAGGGCAACAGATTTAACCGTACTATTTCTGGTGCCATTTTTCGTAGATGACCAGCTCGATGAAGATTTCCCCAGTTCCATAGTTCAATGGGATATAGATCAACGTGGTCTTGAATCATAAATTCATCTAGGCGATACCAGTCCATACGGTGATTCTGGTTGTGGTCGAGGACACACAAAATTATCAATTTGCGGAACTGGTGGAGATCTAAAACTGCCTCAAGCCGATAATCTTTGTCGCCCCTTTCTCTCTGGCGATGGACTGCTCCAGGCAGAAAGTGAATAATTTTATCATTGCAAGTGCGGAAATTGCGTTCGATAATGCCTTTCCAATCTGCCCGATAGGGTGGAGTATTGGATATACGAATGTTTAAAGCATCGACTAAGTTATCCGCATTTTTGCTTTCCAGTTCCCCTCGATCTGCTAATATTGCTTCTGGTAAGTACTGAGAAGGCCAATCATCTGCATCAATTGGGACCCCATATTCTTGACAAAAACTCACTTTATCTAAAAAAGCATTTTCTAGAGCTAACATCGCTCCCAACCAACTCGGTCCTTCTAAGCTGACGCTTAATCCTGTAATCATTCGGCTGAAAACGTCGATGACGAAATAAATGACAGGACGACCGATAATTCGGTTGCGGTCTAGAGAACTGACTAAGTAAATATCGCCAATTGTGGCATCTATTTGATATAGTGACCCTGGCCCAAACGCCATTGCGGTTGAGTCTCCTAAAACCTCACGATGGCGAAGGTTATATCTACGTTTTCCCAATCGTGCTTCTAGGGCTTGAGCTAGATTTTTTTCTTTCTCATACCAGTAGCGAAACTGCCCAAATGTAGGTAGTTCGCTCAAAGGAGGAAGCATTGGGGCTAGAGTTCCATCTGGTAGCAGATGGTATCCTTTGTGGAAAAACTTTTCCAGGGTTTTCTGATACGCGCCTTGTAAGGTTCTGCCCTCAGTGTTTTCGTAAAAAAGTCGAATTCCGCGATGAAATTTATCCCGAATCTCAGTGTTGACATTAATACCAGTTGGTAAATCTGTAACTTGCGGGATTTTGCTCTTGCGCCCTCGCTTTTTGCTACTACTTTCTCGCTCTTTACCCTTAGCGCCACATTTGTCAAATAACGGAAGTAAAGCGTTTTTCGTCTGTCCACCTTGCCAGTAACGCCGCAGATAGTTATAAATGGTCTTCTTAATACATCCAGTACGTTGAACCGTCGCCTCTACCAGCGACCCGCGCGTACTTTGATTGAAAATACTTTCATTGCTAACCAGCGGTGCAATCACTTCCCACGCCTGCTCCCGATGTTGGCGGTGGCTTTCAGGAATTTCACTGTCAGTACATAGCCGTGTCCCATAGGGGTCAAATTCTACAATCGTGGCAGTGCCACTATGAAGTGCTACTTCTAACTCCTGGCCTTGTTTCCATATCGGTAAGGCTTTTGGATTGTTGATTTCAATTGTCACTACGTCTTTACCAGACGAGTCAATCCACAGTATGCGCTCAATGCTAACTTGATCGTTAGACAAATGAAACAACAGCAGCATATTTACCCATAAGCTCATCAAGCACCTCCTGCTACCTGCTGTAATTTTTCATTTCCAACAGCTAGTAGTGCCAACGGCTCACTGGGTTGAATAGGTCGATTCATCTCCACCAACCACTGCCTGTTGGCTATCAGATAACGAGCAACTGATAAACCAGTTCCTGGTGGCAAACCCAGAGCGTCGTCACAATCAGCAGCGATTTTAAAGAGCGGTTGGTTATCTTTAGAAATCATTAAAGTTAGTGCTTTGGCTATGCGACTGATGTCCAGTTCTGATAGTGGTAAAAAGTCTTCTGTTTGCTGGAAAGGGTGTAACCACTCAATATTTTTCGCTAAAACTGACGGAATTTCGGATTCAGTCACAATTCCCCAATCGATTCCTTTGGACTGCCAGTATTGACGTTCAATTTCTAACTTTTCCAACGTTCGCTGTGATGACAAATTTTGAGATGGTTTGATTGTCCGAGCCTGCTCACTCACTCCTATGTGCTGACGAACAGTGAGCAAGAAGTCCGTAGTCATCACGACTGGTTGTTTGGTTTTGGGGTCTAGCGGGTGGCGGATGCAGCACTTTTGAGCGATAGCTATTGTTTCTTCTATAGGTAATAGTGGATACTGCTCTCGAATGTCACAGACTGTAGGCGACCATTCCAATACATAAAAGTAGTTGAGTTCTAGGTTGCTCAACAAGTGATGAACTCGCTTGGTCTTCCAGCCTTTGATGCGACTGACTAGACCAAGCGAGGGTACATCTTGTATTAGCAACCACGGCTGATAATCAGCACCTCTAGCTTGCATCCAAGCATCACTGCTACTTTTAGTGATAAGTTTTTGATTGATAGCCCTGTTCCGTTTAGCCATGCAGTTGTCCCCTCTTCAAGTGGTGCTGGCTCAACAACTGGACATCACACTTATGGTTTGGCTGTCAGCAACTCTAAAATGGCACGAAGGCAGCTTTTTTGCTGACTTTAAAGGGTCTTTCCAGTTGATTAATCTGTAATTAATACAATTATAGTAATTCCTCGGATAGTGCTTTCTCTAGCAAAAGAAGCATTTTATTTGGCTTACACTTAACCGGACTAAGACTTGAAGTTAAGTACAACTGAAAAAAATACCAGCCAAATGTTATGGCTGGTCAAATAGCTAAATAGTACACTTAACTTCAGTTGGTTCACAGAATTATTTGGGTTAGTTTCCAACTTTATTGTTTAGTTTCCAACTTTATTGTCTAGTTTCCAACTTTATTGTTTTTTTACAACAGCTTTTAGCTTGTGATTAGCACCCTATTTTTTGCACGAGAAGCACTAACATACCATAGTTGGTTACATTCTCGAATGCTGCCGTTTTGCCCAAAGGCTTTTCTATTGATATCCCTCCCGTCGATGCCAACTTCCTCAAAGGTAGAACCTTGTGAATTGTGGACTGTTAGCGCCCAACAGTTACGAACATCTGCAAAGATTTCGCTATGCTCGTACCAAGCTTTCCATAAAACTGGGTTGCTTTTTGCACTTTTTAGTAGCCTTTGGTTATCCTTATCAAACGATTCTTTTCCATCTTCATGTAGACAGTAAACCTGTCTTGTATCACTTCTGCCGCAGTCCTCATCGTAGTCAGTTTTGACTTGGAGCTTCCAGGCAGCGTACCCAGCGTAGAAGTCTTCCTCTACGTCTAGAATCTGGAATTCAGTGGAAGTGGGGAAGATTGTTGTTTTCCCGTCCGGTGCCATGATTGGGCTGCGGGCGATCAATCTTTCACCGTCTAGGAACCTGGGAGCCTTTTTGCCGTAAACGAATTTGCGGACTTGGCTATTCCAGTAGTCTACCCGCTTGTTCGTGTAGCACAGCATCCGGTAGCAATCAGGATTACTGTCAAATTTTGTTGCGAACTTTTTGAGGTTGTATTTCAGTAGGGTTTCCTGTCCTACTATTAGAGAGCCGTTTTTCTTGTCAGCCGATTTTAAGCTGAATGGTCGAAATACTTCTCGCGTTTTGACTGCTTGTCGGCAAGCTGTGACAAATTCTAGTAAGGGAGAGTCAGCACCTTGTCTGACTACTTCTGTTAATACCGCTTTATTCTTGATGTTGAACGATGGCGATCGCTTCTCATTCACCCCATTACTTGAGACTGGTGGTAATTGAGCCGGGTCGCCCATGACGATCAGTTTAGTTCCGCCATCAAATAATGAGTTATTTTTGTTGATTTCCTTTTTGACTATCTCCCACAATTCACCAGGAACCATTGAGCCTTCATCTAGTACCACTACATCGTAGTAGTGCAAATTGTTCTGGGATACTTGTTTCAGGATCTTCTCAGTTCCAACCTTAACTGGGGCAAGTCCTAGCAGTTGGTGAATTGTGCATAAATCTACGTTAATTTTTTTCTGTTTTGACATTTTTCTTAACACCCCCAAGGCTTTATTCGTGGGAGTAGTTAGGACTACTTTCTTGCCTAAGTATTTCAATTTTTCAATTAAGTTGAATATTACTGTTGACTTTCCGGTTCCAGCGTAGCCGAATAGCCCAAAGAATAGTTCTGAAGAGTCAATAAATGCCTCCATTTTCCGAAGGGCTTTTGACTGCTGTACTGTTAGTTGCAAAGTATTTATATTATTGTTTAAGCTTAGTACTGACACCATTTTTAAACCTTCCTTTCCACTAAACCATTGAGGTCAAGACCAGCGATCGCTGGTCTTAGATTTTGCGTTTTTCAAAAAGTAAGGTTTGAAATTGGAAGCATAAAGTGGCGAATCCGCCAACTTATGAGTAAAGCCATAAAAATGGATGTATAAAGATTTAAACCTTAGTTTAATTACTAAGGTTTAAATCTTTGCATTACTCGTTTAAGTGCCAAAGTTGAGCAGTTTCAATTGTTCCCCAGCCGTAAATAATGAGTAATTTTTTGTTAAACCAGCTAATGTAGTTCCATGTCCACCCGAATCGTCGCCAGCCTTGCGGTTTGTCCCATTCTTCAGCCAGGATAAATCGAACCCAGATCATTTTCATTTGTTTTTCTCCTAATTCTGGTTTTTGGTGATTACTTTTTATGTGTAAAATCCCCGTATCGGACGGGGACTTTACACTTTAGCTAACAGCTTTCAAACTGCGAGTTTTTGTTGTTGGCTTTTTGGTGCTAGTTTTGGTGCTTGGCTTTGATTCAGATGTCAGCACATTTTGAATGATTGCCATAACTATTTCTGGTTCTTTGGCAACTCTATTTTTGATTTCTGCCCTTAATTGGCTAACAGGTTTGTTTTCTCCGTTAACGCTTTGGCTTATCTTTAGTTCGGGATTTAATTTTGTTATTTTTCCAGCAATCTTTTTACAGATTGTTAGTGGTAGTTTGTCTAGATCGACATCGTTATTAACCAAAGTTAAGCTAGTTGTTTCAACTTCAATTGGTTCAACTACTGCAACTGTTTCATCAGCTTCAATTAGTTCAGCAATTTCTTCAACTGGTTCAACTATTAGAATTGTTTCGTCAATCTCAGTTGTTTCAATCTCAGCCGTTTCATCAGCTTCAATTTCTGCAACTGGTTCATTAATTTCTGCAACTGCGATAGCGCAAGCGCCGACCTGTCGGTTCGCTACCTCAGATGATGCAGTGTTCCATAAGTCGCACTCTACTTCTTCGTCAATTACAGAACTATTGATTACAGTTGGTGCTATTGTTATGGTTTCAGTTTTTATCGTTGTTGTAACAACTTTAGGCGCTTTAGGCTTGGGCTGGTACATTACTAAACTCATGCCCACAGTTGTCATGATTCCAACTAATGTTGAGAAAATTAGGTCTTCCACTTTTCCAATTCCTTTATTTGTTATTAACCTGCCTTGTGTAGTGATAGGTCAGGTTATTGTTCACTTTCTAAACTGCGTTAGCAGTTCCGGATCTTGTTTAATCAATATTTTTTGGCTGAATCGAGAGTGTAACTTTTTCTATTGTTTTCTTTACTTTTGATTCAGTTCTAAATATTGTTAACCTAGCATTGATTATTTTAATTTGTCAACAGTTTTGCACGCTTTATGAAATCAATATGCAACTCTTTGTTTAAGCCATTGTAGTTGTTTTCCAATGCCAAGCCCTAACAAGGGTAATCTAATGTGATAACCTGTTTCAATAAGCGGTGGGATTACAAATTCTCGGTAGTGTTTTCCTCCAAATATAATAAATTCTGTATTTTCAGGGGCTAAGTGTTTCAACTTTTCTACAACTCTTACTCCCCATTCCCGTCGCTGTTGAATAGTTAGGTTGTAGGGTGATTGCTCGTAAGGTTCCAGCATTTCGGAAGGTAATAGGACACCGTGTCTAGCACTTAGTAACAGGTATTCCACTCCTAGTTTCTCTACATATCTTTTGGCTGCTTTGAACCACTGGGAAATATATAGTTCTGATGCGATCGCAGATTTGGTACTCTTTTTACTAACGCAGGCAATTAATGCTACCGTTCTTTGTTGAGTAGAAGCCTTCTGTGCTAATACTAATGCTCCTAAATTATGCGTTGCTCTGCCATGATTGCTTTGGTGGGAACCATAAGTCCTAGTGTCAAAACCGTTAAATCTTAGTAACGAGCAGGGATAGCAACTGCATACAGGAATATTAATTTTAGAGTGAAGCTCTTTAATCTGATGTTTAATCAGATTCTCACCTTGTGCAATTAAGAATTTACCTGCTCTAATTGCCTCAATTAGATAACTTGAACCGTCGTAAGAATCAATCCCTATTTTGTTGAAAGCTTTAGCATAACTTGGTGAACATAATCCGAGTACGTGCAGGTAACAATTGTCTGGAAGAAAGTTGCGAATAGCGGTAATAGTTTGCAAGTTATTCTGTTTGGAACCCGCTTGTGATGCCATTCCTCCAACTGCTAAAGCTTTATAACCAGCTTGGTAAAGTAATTCAGCATTATCTAGTTTTTCGTTTAAACTAGCTCCATGAATTACTGCCATTGGTTTGCACCAGGGTAATTTTCTGGCTGCTAGTTCGAGGAATGCGATCGCATTACTTCTGTTAAATTCTCGCCTAGCTGTTAAGTTTGTTCCTGGCAGCAGGATCATGTCGGGGGGGATGATAATATCACCAGGTTTCACGTTACGGCGCTGGTACTCTAAAATTGCCCAAGCTGCATTAACTAGATTGCCGCGAATTTGAGGAATTTCTTGCCATCTATATGACCACGCGCCTATGTCCCAAATTATCGGTAAGTTAGTCGGTATTATTGCTTGATTAAAGAAGATTGAGCATAGCCAGCCGAATGGCTGCAAGTGAGTCTCTAATAATTCCCAAAATCCATATCTTTTTTGGTTAATTAGTAGATAGTCAGTTTTACCTAGTACAGCGAAATATTTACTTTGTCTCACAGTCTTACCCAGTTATAATTTCCTTTATACGTCTGCGAAGCTTGCGCGCCGCTAGGCGGTCGCAGACGTTAGTGACGGTTAAACTAGGTGATTAAAAAGTATGCCAGTAGTTAGCATGGTTGGCTTTACTACTGACATATTGGAGCAATTAATGCTTATCTAGGACATCCCAAAATTCTTGGGGTAGTGCAACATTCTCTGGAATATTTATGTTGCTGAATAAGTTTGCAATTTGCTCGACTTTGAAGCCTGCTAGACTGCAACCAATCATGGTAACTAAGCATTCCCTATCTGGATGCTCAGTAGCCCACAATAAGAACTCCCTAACTTGCGTTTGTATTTGTCCGATAGTTATTGCTGGCTTGTGCGATCGCAACTCTTTAGTTACAATTGCATAACTTGCACCTTCTAGCCCTTGCATATATCCTTTGGCAACTCCATAAACTGCCCATTTACCGATAGTATTTGGCTTATGTGGATAATCACCAAAAGCGCATTTAGCCGCGCCTTTACCATGCCGTCGCTTCGGTATTACTACCATAAACAAAATATTTGATTTGGCTTTAATTTAGTGACCAATCTTGGAGTTATTAATCGTCCTTCCTTGTTTTGGCTTCTTAACTGTTTTAATAACCAAATGATTCCTTTATATAACACCTGCGCGTGGCATTTTATAGACACTTTGCTATCAGGTTCGTAATTAGCTAAATTGATACACCAGCACATTAATCCTTCAATATTCCCTTGCTTTATATCTTTCGCCAATTTAAGCACTTTCTTGAGATACTGTTGTTCCCAAGTTTCTAGTTCTTTAGTATCCTTTGCAAGTGCAGCTTTCAGTAGTTTGAAAAGCCATTTCCTATATTCTGAAATTGATTCTTCTAACGTATCTACTGTCCAAACTGCTACTTTTGTAGGTTTGTGGCTAAATGGGTTCCCTAACCCTAATTCAGCTAAGGATTTGCCCCTTCCTACATATTCAATTTTTCCCTTGTTTAGCAACTGCTGGTTAAACTTGTAAATATTCATGATCTTGACACAATTATTTCACAGTTGTCACAGCGATCGCTGTGTTTTTGCAAAACAGTAAGCCTGTGTTTTTGGATTGCTATGCTAATTTTTTAGTTAGGTTTTTTTGATCGTATACGTGATCGTATACATCGGTTTGTTATATTTATTGAAAAATACTGATTTTTTGAACTTTTAACCGTTCTAATCAGCTATGAATTCTGTTTCTAGTATGCGTGTTCTGAAGTGATGAATCAGCAAAATCTGCTTTCTAGTTAGTCAGATTTGAAAAGTGATAATAATTTAAAGGATTTGCACCCTGATAATGTGGAAATTTTACCCGCATTTATATCTTGTTCATCAAATCCTACTGTAATTCAATTAGAAGAAGCCCAGCAGCCTAATGAACATAGACGTAAATGTCATTGGGTTTTACAGAAAATTAGATTTGTTTCATACCCTCAGCCTGATTTCCGCCTTTAAATTAGCTTTAATTTCCCTGGTTAATATTTATGCTAATTTGATTATTTATTTTTTCCTGATTTCTATTGGTTTGGCGTGGATAGGTTGGGGTTGGAGATGTTCGTGGATCTGGTGAGATGCTTGGTAAGGTGCGTTCAGATGGTGAGGTATTCGGCGGAATGGTGCGTGGGATATTCGGTGGTTGTGTTGGTAATGAAGGCGACGGTGAAGAGGGTATTTGGATTGTTGGCGTTTCAGGATTGGGAGGAAGAGGAGGCATATTTTGGTCGTTGAGATAATCTAGCGATATCTCTCCTAAAGCTGTAATTACTGATAGTGACACCTTTGCTTTTGCTGCGGCTTTGGCTATGGGCATGGAATTTCTAGCTAGTGCTAGAAACTCTTTGATTCTGAAAATTATTGGATCACTAGCGTCTGTATACCCTCTATTGATAGCAATTCTTAAACCTGTCTCTATATCGCTTAAGGTAGCTACACGGTTTCCTGATACTAAAATTCTTTGTTCTATGTAGGGAGAGAAAGGGGAGATGGTGATGCCATTATTAGTTACCTGTCCATAATTGGGAACTATATTGAATGTGTAAATTTGCTCTTCCCCATCAGGTGAGCGCGTTTTTACCGATAGGTTTGTAATGAATCTTGTTGTAGCACCAGGGAATCGTAAAGGCTGGATTACTTTCAAAAATATCGTCTTAGCCTTTTGGCTGTCTAGTGTTGCGTCTGTGTTAATTACAGTTCTGGACGGATCTGCTAGAAGTATGTAAGTGATTATTTCTCCAGTTTTAGTAAAATCAATTATCGTTGATCGTCCAGCCCAAACTGGAACATTTACAGTGCGGTTTATAGCAGTTTCTCTGTCTATTGTTATCAATGAGGTATTTTGAGCCGTTGCTTTTATAGGTATAGTTACTACTGTTGCAATTAATATAGTTTTGGCAATTAACCCTTTAATTTTGTTGATTGTAGCTTTCATGTTTTTGAATTGATTATTCAGGATTTTTTAACAACTGTTGATTATTGTTTAATTTTATACTGAGTAAACACACAAAATAAAGCTAATTTTTTTAGCTTTAGCTATTAAGCATATCATACAATGTGCAGTTTTTCTATATTAAAAATCTATTAACATACAATTATTGGATGATGATAATTGAAAAAGTTTGATGCTTGCCTTGTGTTGGCTGTTATGCAAGCAAAATTGTATTTCACTATTTAATTAATGTGCTTTTAGAAGTTATGTGATTTATTTTCGGAGACGCTCTGCGATAGCAGTTTTATTTATTTTATTGTTGCTGAAGAAGTTATACTGTCTAGTTTATTGAAACATTTTATACACTATACGCAAATACAAAAGGTGTTGTTATATAGCGTTTCCTAATCTAGTGAGGTACACCTCGACGGGCGAAGCATTTGCACTTTAAGCTATCGGTAATATCAAGGTTTTTCTTTGCAAATGCTTCGCCCCTACCCATAACATTGATTGCCGTACCTCATCTGACTGGGAAACGCTATACAACATTTTTAAAAATTTAGTAATTAATAAATGTTTTTATTTAGATAGTTTGTAAACAATACAAGCTATCCAATAAAAACTTATAAGAAAAATAATTATGCCTAGTAAACGTGCTGAATAGTATGGCAAACAGATGAAAAAATATGCAATAAATAAAAATGCTAACCATTCAACTAAATCACTATAAATAGTTCCCTGACCATAGGTAGCATCGTCTATTTCTCTAACCCGTTGTCTTTCTTTATAAGTTAAATTTTTGTGGTTTTTTCTTTCTTTTTCAGATAGCTTAGTCATTTTTCAAAAAATCTATTAATTTAATTAATTAAAATATAAAAATAAATTTTAACTTATATAGTTTGTTTATAAGTTTTAAAATTTCTGAAGATAATAAATTTATGATTATTAATTATGCGAAGAGTAAACAGGGAGGCGTATCATAAATTAATATACACCTCCTCGCCTTTTATAGTTTGAGTTTTAAAAACGCGTTTGTAACTACAGTTACTTCAGTTCCTGTTGGTACTACATTGATGTTTGGTCTTCTTAATAGTTCTTCTGTCGCTCGATCAGATCTTTGTTCTAATCGTCTAGCTGTAGCTCCGAAAAATCCTTCAAGTGCTGCCCCTAAAATGTTAGGTTCGCTTGTAGTGGTTCTAGTTCTTTGACTACTGCCAAGATCAGAAGAATCAAATATAGTCTCGCTGCGGGGACGATTGATAATTTCTCCAACTTTACCTAAACCATTTAAAGCTCCTACTAACAGATCTTGCTTGGCTATATCTCCACCAGGATCGAAATGCCCTCTGGCAATTAGAGGCTCATTGTTTTTACTATTTACTGTGATAGTTCCGGCTGGAATTTGCTGTTGTCGCGTTCGACCTTGTGAATCTTGATAAACTATTGCGATCGCACTTAAAGAAACAAACTTGTTGCTGGCTATGCTATCTGGTTGGGCAATTAGAACTGTGCCTTTGGGTAGTCCTATTGATCCGTCAGTTGCCATCAGACTTTCTGTTAGTTCAATACTTGTCCTACTTCTAGATGGGTCTTGCCCTGCTTCATTCCAATTTAGAGGTACTATCACCCGCCCCTTAGCTGATCTGCCTATAGCAATCTCCCTTGTTGTTCTTATCCCTGTGCCTGTTTGATTTCTAGGTTTACGATTGATTATCCCCTCTTCGCCGTCACTAAGTGCTATTGTGCTAGTGCCGTTATTGCTGTCGCTGTTACCGCTGTCGCCCCCACTATAAACTAGGAAATCTGCACTTGCTACGAGGGTTCTGTCAACAACAGTTTGAGTTTGATATTGGTTTATTTCATTGTTATTGATGGTTCCATTACTACTTGAATTGGTTGTAGTATAGGCAACTGTTTCTACTGTTGTTCCATCATCAGTAGGTATGTTACTACTTTGTCTATTTGTTATTTCTTCTACAGTTTCTTCGGTGTAACTTTCATTACCATCTCCGATAGTAACGGTAGGGATTGTGGTGGAACTTGATGTAGTTCTGTTACTACCCGATCCAATATTTTGTTGTGTTTCTGGAGGCGATATGTTGGTGCTATATGGACTGGGGCGTGCCTCTGTCGTATTAGTAGTAGATGAGTTGGTAGCACTTGTTTGAGAAGTTTTGTTATTTTCTGCTCTAACTTCACCTAATTGACTTAGCCTTGCCCATTGTTCTGCTGGATCTACTTGCTCTACTTGCGGGCGAGGTTGCAGTGTGTTAGTTGGAGTTGCAATTCTAGGTTGAGGTGCGGGTTGCGGATTGTTTGCGGGTACTCGGACAGTTCTCGTAATAGTCCTTGTTACTACTCTTGGTGGCGATTCAACTGTTCTGGTAATTACCCTTGGTGGAGCTTGTACAGTCCGTGTAACTACCCTTGTTTGGGGTGGTGCAGCAGTTCTCGTTGTTGTGGTTCTAGCTGTTGTGGATTCAGGTTTGCGATCGCGGATGGTGGTAGTGGTAGTAGTGGTTTCTGGGGTAGGTGCAGGACTTGATTCAATTGCTCTACGTTGATCTTGAAATGCTAAGTTGGCTTTTAATTCAGCGGAATTATCCACAACTGGTGCGGGTGTTGGAGTTGTTTTTGTTTCAGTAACGGTTTTTTTAACTGGTCTGGGTGCAAATACTCCAAACCATACCATTATTAAGAAAGCTCCGGCTCCACCTACCATAGCCAAGATTGTTAGTAATCTTATTCCTGGTTTTTGAGATGTGGCTTTTATTTCCCCTGTTTCAGTTTGTTGTAATCGTTGTTCTTCCGGTATTAGTAGCTCATCATCATCTTCTGTATGTGTATGTGTATGTACTCCAGCTAATAAATTTTGCTCTTCTAGACTTAAATCATCGTCGTTAGCAGTAATTGTAATAGTTTGAGCAATGGGAGGACTTTGTGGGGGTGGATTATTGTCTCCATTATTACTATGGTTGTTTTGGATGGTTGTATTTAGGTTATCTGGATTTTCAAATTCTGCTGGGTTCATTTGTCATTAAGTTTTATTTTAATGGGATAAATTCACTGAGTTGTTGTATTTCTAAGCCACTTGCTCTTAGTTCATACACTTTCTGTTCAAAAACATTAGTGTCCTTACCGAACGTTGGGTTTTGGATATCTGTAGCTTTAATCCTGAAAGTGCGATTAAATTCTAATCTTTCATCACTCCCTGTTTTTCGGTCAACTAGCAATCTAGTAGCAATCATATCTACATCCCATACCCCCGGCTTTACTTCTCTTGGTTCTGAGATGTAGGAAATAATAATAGCTGCACGCAGATTGCCAGAGAAGATACTTGTAGGTACTAAATCAGCTATTTGTGTTAGAGAGGCTTTACCAAATTTTGGCTCCATCAATAAAGAAGCAAAATAAGTGCTGCTTGGTACTTTTTTGTTACCTACTTTTACTCCTCGATCAACTTCGTCCGTACCAGGTACTTTGCTATCCCAATTAAAAGTTAGCTGTGACCAATCTCGGACAAACTTTTGAATTACTGTAGGATACCTCCAGTATTGATCTTTTTCAGAAACATAGTAAGTTTGCCCATTTAATAATTGTACGTTTGTTGGTTTTCGATTTGCTGTTGCATTAATTTTAACGGAGATGAAAAGTATAAAAAGTAGTATTAATGCTTGAATTCCAGCAATTCCAACGAAACATAGGGCTAGGATTTCTTTAGTTTCGGGAAGTAGTTGCGTTTTTTCAGTTAGTCGCTTAAGTTTCATTTTTTTATCTTCTTTCTAACCCACTGGCTATTATATTTGTGGTTGCTCCAACTAGATTGCTTCCCACATCAATTAATTGTTTTACGTTGGAAGCAATTCCGTTGTAAAGGGCGATTCCGCCACCACCAGCTATTAAACTTGCAAGAATTGGTGCAAATATTGCTAAAAAGAATAAGAATGCTATATCTGAACTTTCTTCTGCTCCAGATTTAACGAGGATAGCTGCTGATAATCCAACTACAATGTTGTAGCCAAGTTGTATTCCAAATAGGGCAATAAAGCCACTCGCCCAAGCCCATATAGGACGACCTTGGAGTGGAAGTAATGACATTCCCATTGCTATAGGCGCAAACAAGGCTGTCATTAATAGGGCAGCCTCTAGCATATTTGTAAACGCCCATTGCAAGCTAAATAGTATAACTCTTATTATTTGAAACATTGTTGCTTTGAATATTGATCCAATAATTTCATTTACTCCTGTACCCATGTTTTGTACTGAATTTATAAAATTGCTTAAACCTGGTAATGCTCCTCCAGCTTGTTGTTCTGCTGCTGTTAGTATTTGTTGTGCTTGAGGTTGTTTAGAAGTCCAGCAGGTTGTTAAATCTTCTCCTGCTTTCCCTTCAC
This sequence comes from uncultured cyanobacterium, assembly GCA_963711165.1. Classification (GTDB taxonomy): domain Bacteria; phylum Cyanobacteriota; class Cyanobacteriia; order Cyanobacteriales; family PCC-9333; genus Crinalium. Next base: position 117,481 of record CAVQDG010000044.1, read on the forward strand.
AATCTTTGTATAAATTTTCTATTTGTGTTTTGTAAGTTCCGGTTAGCGTTACATCAGTGATGGCTTTTTTAAAAGTCACCTCCCCAAGTTGTGCTTCTAGAACATCTGTAACTATTTTGTGAGCAAAATTTCTTTCCATCGTGATGGTTTTTGCTAACAAGTTGCCGTTCTGTCCTAAGAACAACATAATTACTATGGGCCAGATAAATAGTGCTATCAGTTCTGACCAGCTTTGGCGATCAATTATTTCTTTTCCACTGGTCATGCTCAGGTACAAAATACTTACCGCAGCTAAGGCAATTCCTAGTTTTACTAATCCAGCCCACAACCCTGTATTTGGGTCAAATAAAGTAGTCCAACTTTCCTCCCAACCTGCTGCGGTTGCTTTAGCAACATCCATCGCCCCAGTGATCATGCCAAGCCCGTCATTCTCCCCGCCAGTTGGCGGGTTTGTTTGCATTAATAGTTGAATCATGGTTTGGGTTTAAAAATTATACAGGGTTGTAATTATTGGGCTTATATTAGATTTGATTGTCTTTAGTTCGTAAACCAGTTATCGTTATTATTGGTTTCTTGGTCTTTGAGTGTAAATCCACCTGGCATTGTTAGCATACTTGCTTGTCTGCTGGCTTGATTTCCTGTAGCAATATCCTGACGGCGCTCTGATGTATTGTTTTCTGATGCTAATGAAGCTGTTTGTGCAGCAAGCACATTACTAATGGCTCCGTTACTTCCTACTTTTTGAGTTTCCTGTAATATCCTTTCGTTAGTTTGAGCGTTTAGTGCAGTCTGTTGTGACAAATTTTGTAGGATACGTTGAGTTACATCTTGGCTTTGAGAATCGTTGGCTAACCCAATGTTGGTTTCAGTGCTTTGTCTTGTAGCCTCCAACATTGCAGCACTTTGTGCCTGAGCAGAGGCGTTTAAATTATTAGCATTCGCTGTATTGATAGCTGCTGTACGTTGGGCTTCTTTGCTATAGTCATCCAAAACCCCATAAGAGCCTGATGTGCTGATCCCTGACTTAGTTTCTAGTTTTTCTGAAAGTACAGTTGCAGGGTTACTTGAGGTCGATCCCCCCATAATTAAACTGGCAATCTGACTAAAATCCGGTATTTGAATCGCTCCAATGGTAGAGTCAATTAAACCGCCGATAGTGCCTAAAATGTCATCTACTACAGAGTTGCTTACCTCATTAATAAACCCTCCTATCTGATTGCCAGATAGTGGTGTATATTGACTACCACCTTGTTGGTTATTATTAGTTGCGTTTAATCCTAAGTCAGCTACTTGGCTTATAGTTGGTGTGCTGCCTGGAATAACGCCTTGTCCGTTCGTAGCGGTAATTTGGTTAGCAGAGTTCAAGGGATCTTGAGTGTTAGCTTCAGCTTTTAACGCGATGGCAACTATTCCAACAGTTAGTGCTGCAATAGTGAGAATTTTGGTTTGAGTTTTTAAATTTTTCATGGTGATTTTCTGACTTGAAATTCATCAAGGATTTATCCCTGCTTTAATTTTAGGTGGTGAATCTAAAGTTGTATCATTAATTTTTTGACCAATATGATCAAATCCAATACCTTCTTTAATTGCTTGGCAATATTCATTACTAAAGTGTTTTAAACCCATTAACTGTCCCTTTAAAGTTTTGGGGTATTGGGACATTATGCGATCGCGAGCTTCTTTTTCATTTTGATTATTAGCTAACGCACCTAATGTCATCTCGCCAGGGTAGAATCTGGTTTGCCAAAAACGTCCGCCTTTCTCCAGCAACCAACAGGAATATAAATCTGCACTTTTTGGTAAGAAAGCTTCGGTGGCATTTTTGCTGATAATGCTTGGGTCGTAATTTAGGTATTTTTGAGCAGCTTGAACCCCAGCATTAGTGATTCTGCCTGTAATTCTGTAGACCATGTTTTGCATGATTTGAGCGCCCGCAGAACACTGACAAATTGCATCAAGATCCTGGCTAGATAGAACTACACTAATGCCTTCTTTCCGTCCCGTAGCGCACAATTCACCGATTGAACTAGCAAACCCGCTTTTCTTGAGTAATACGCTTAACTCATCACCTATAAATAAGCTTCTGGGATGCGATAGTGCGTTGCGAATGCAAGCCATTTGAGCATTGAGGGACATGAGATAAGAATCTTGTTCATTACTCAAGCCCGATAGGGCAAAGAATTTAATAGCAGGTTCTGGTGAAAATGAACTGGGTTTACTTAATGATTTGCCAACGCGGGTAGCGAGTAGTGCTTGTGTTTGACTGTTGATTTGATTAATCGCAATCCTATCAATATCCTCAAAGGATTTAAGATTTAATCGTTCTCTACTACAAAATCTTAGTAAGTCGTGCAGGGTAGGCATCTGTTGCCATTCAATAGATTTCCACCCTTTTTCAAATCCCGCGTTGTAGCGTTCAATTATTTCTGGATCGCGCAAAAACATTTCGAGCATCCGAAGAACGACTGAATCAACTCGTTGAGCAAGGTGTGGCTGGTTGATTTTCCCCATTGCAATTGCGACCAGGGCGTTCCTAACAAACTCTTTCCAGGTATCTAACCGCCGTTCTTTTTCAGCTTTATCAAAATTTCTTAAGTCGGGTGGTTCCATTAGGTTAGAGTTATGGCTGCTAATGTCGTAATAAGCACCTTCATCCCCTAATAATTCAATCAGTGTTTTGAATGTGCTACTTCCGCCTGCTGAAATATCCATGCCCACTACGGGGATATTGCGAGCTAATGCAGCGATCGCAAATCGTGCAATTAAAATAGATTTACCACTTCCTGACTCACCTGTAATTAAAGCCCGACTAATTTGATCTTCAAACAAATCTATAAATAATGGCTTCCCGCCTTTTTCTGAAATAAATTCAACTCCTTTACGGTCAATGTCGCGTGGGATAGTTAGGGGTAATACTCCGGCAACAGTTTCCGTATCTAAAGTCATTCGCCTTTCTGAAACTGCGAATCCACTGTTCAATAACCATTTCATAGTTATTGGGAGAGTTTGCAACCAAATTTCCCAAGCAATATTGCGTTCCCTTAGCACTTTGGCATTGCCGAAACCTTGACTAAGAAGGTTACAAGCTCTTTCTAGTTCTTCTGCAGTGTTGCGGTATACCAAGAACACTACTGCACAATTGAGTGCTTTAGTACCTTTGTAAAGGCGGCGTTGTGCATCAAAAGATTCTTCTTGTTTGATTTCAGCACCAATATCTCTTCCTTGCCCTTTAGTTAGGGCGCGGGTATTAGCACCTTTTGATTGTTTAGCTTGACGAGCTAGATTGTCGTTAATTATAAAGTTATTTGTGGTACTAAGTTCTACCCAAGCTTCAGTATTGTGGACGTAGGAATTAGATAATATTTTCCACATCCATTTGATTTGCTCTCGTGTGTTTGCCCAACCACTAGGAGCTTCTTCTAGAACCATTGCACCGCACACTTTATCTATTCCTGTTAAATACACCCGGCTGTTGCTTTGGCGGTGTTCAGGACAAGCTGAATTACCTTTACTTCCTTTAATTAATACTGTTACTGGATGTTTGTCAGTAGTTCTTTCTTCCTTGATATCAAACCCTGTTTCAGTCTCAGTCATCCTAATAATCTGAGGAATTGCTGGCGCAACTTCATTATTAAATCTTTCCCACAACCACTCCCATAGCTGTTTACTATCCATCGGAGTGCAATCTAGCCCTATTTTGGTATTTAGTAATAATTCCCAAGGTACAAAACCTTCATCGAATGCTTGACGTAAAAGTTTTATATAAAATTGTTCTTGATGGTATTTTTCAGTTCCAGCTAGTTTATCTCGTAAATCTTTTGCCCAGTCGATAAATTTACCGATCATGTCGCGCGAATTGTGTTCGCCTGTATTGTCAGCAGTGTAAGTGCAGAACGCGATCGCGTTCCAAGTCTGTCTTTTACCTTTTTGTGTAAGTTTTTTAATTCTTACTTGTTCATTCCTAATTAAGACTGCAATAGGTTTTAATTTGCAGTTATCAGCAATTTTAGTTAATTCTTGTTGTTTATCTTTATCATTACTTTTGCAACTTAAATGAAAAGTGATTTTTTCACCTACCATTAAGTCTTTCATGCCTTCTTCAATGGCGGAAGCAGATTCAACTATTTCACTTCTAAATAACTGGTCGTGCAAACCTTGATTCTTGAACCCAAATACTATCTGAAATCTACTACCGTCTTGACTGGTTAGTAAAAAACCTGAAGTTTTTCTCCCATCTTTTTCTATTTCAACTATACCAATAAGATCTAGTTCATTTTGGAATGGCATGAATTTATTCACTCCTCCACTTTGTTTAGGTACAATTATTGGTTTTACTCTGACTCTAACTTGCGAATCTTTTATTTCAGTAGTTTTTTGTCGAAAATTTCTTAGACTTGGTATTGGAGAAATGTATATAGCATTTCCATCACACCATTCTCTACCTGGAGGCTTTTTTAAAGAATCAATGAATTGATTCGGTTTGTCTCCGGTCAGGAGCCACCAACTGATAGTTAGCCAGAAGCTGATTGCAAAAAACCAAGTCATTCCTAAACTTGTTAATCCATTGGTGATTGTGTAGGAAAAGATTATGATTGCGAACCAAGGAATTATTTGTGAAGCTGGAATGAAGGCTATGCTTGCTTGCTTTCCAAGAATTTTATTAACACTAATAAAATCTCGATCTGGATCTTTTATCGCCATTGATGACTCCTACTAAGACTCCTAATATGCGGTTAGGTTTGTACTTTATTTATTAACCTCCAGTACCAGTACCACTTCCAATGAACAAGAAAGTGATGATATCTAATGCAAATACAATTCCGAAAGCTAATCCAATTTGTGTAACAATTGGCCGCCAATCATTTTGCTGTTGCCCTTGATTATAGGCGTAAAGTCCTGCTCCTCCAGCTAATAGAAGAAATACCCCTCTAAAAGAACTAAAAATTAGACCAATTGTATCTTCCTCAATTCCTTGTCCGCTATTGGCTACTAGCTCTTTCATGTATGCTTCTAGCCCAGTTAAAAAGACAGCTTGTGCTGGCGCTCCGAAAGTACCAAATACAGCAGTTGCAGCAAGGATTAAACTTGATATATGCCAGAATTTAATTTTAGTTTTTAGCTGCTTTTCCAAAACTGGAATTGCTCGTACTATACCTACCGCGCCCATTGCTACTAAGCTAGCGCAGCCAAGTACGCAAACAAATAATGGCTCTCTAACAATCAAGTAAGCTAAAATTACACTTAACATAGTTCCGTAAACTAAGTCAGCTTTAGTAATTTTTAACTTGCTTAGTAGTTGTTTTGTGCTTTTTGAGGGTGCTAATGCTTTTGAGTAGTTAGTCATTGTTATCTCCGATAATTCTATGTTGATTTTAAAGTTTCTTAATTCTGTTAAATTAAGCTATTTGATAGCTGGTCTCTAACTTTTTGTGGGTGGCAATCTTTCCCCTTTCATTTTTAAACACCTCTTATTTTACCTTGTTATAATTCAAGCTCATCATCATCTTCGGCTTCAATATTCTTTTTATTTGACGTTGCTTCGGTTTCTTGGGTTTGTTTAAATTCTTTGGCAATTTTTGTAATCTTTTCCATATCGTCTACTTCTATATCGCATTTTTTAACTTCTATTTCATCTCCATCTATACTGGCTTCAAATATTGGGATTTTACTAGAACTATTTTTGTCAATTGCTATTAGCTTATCTTCATCACCTTTAAATACACAACTACCTAACGTGAATGGCTTACTATTACTTTCAAATCTTTCAGGGAAAGTTTCTTTAATAACATCAGTTAAAATTTCAGCGGCTTGAATAGTTTTTAATTCTTTATATTCCTTTTCTGTTTGTGGGAGGTCATTTGTTGACTGCAAGGCTTCTTTAGTTAAATTATTATCTAATATTTCCCATTCTTTTGTACCTTCTTTGGTTGCTGAAAATAAAGTTTTTGGTTTTGAATCATTACTTTTGAGTAATATCTCTGTTTCGTTATCACTTTCAAGTAGAGTTAAGATTGTATCATCATCTATTTCTATGCCACTTCTGGGTATTCTGCCTTCTGTTTTTTCGATAGCTTTAGCAAAATTAAATAAATTTTCAGCAGCATTTTTTTCATCTGTTTCAGGTGTAGCTACTGTTTCAGTAAACTCTTCTTTATTTTTTTGCACAGGTTTATTTCTCTCAATGTTTTCACTATTGGTAGTAGGTTCAGCATTTTGATTCTCTAGTTTGTTTTCCAAACCTTGTACTACACTTTCTAAGCGATCTAAGCGTTTGTTTAGTTGGTTAAGGTAATCTTCTATCTTGTCTAATTTTTTTTCAACACTACTGTTTTTAGGAATTTCTAAGGGTGATATTTTATTTTCTGGATCTAGTTCGCCAACTGTCTTTTCAAGCTTTTCACTAATATTGTTGACCGCTTTTGCTAATGGATCGGCTTGCTCTGGTTCTGTAGCTGGTTTTTCAGTCGATACATTTTCTAATTTCTTATGTGGACTTTCGGGGGTGGGTTTCTCATTAACGTTTTCCATCCGTTCTGAAAGATTTTCAGTACGTTCAGAAATTTTTTGAATATTTTTTAGTATCCCTTCAATTCTGTCTTCTTGTTCAGTTCCTTTGACACTATCTATCAAGTTCCCTAAATCTTCAAGAAGTTCTGTGCCTAATACTTTTCCTAGCATGACTAACTGCCCCATACCGCCAATAAGAGTTAGTCCAGTGACCTGTTGACCTGCTGTTGTCATTCTTTCAGCTGAGTGTTGTATTTCTCTATCAACCGCTCTGCCATTTCTTTGTTTAGGTTGAGGTCTAGGTTGAGGTTTGCTTCTTGGGTTATTGCTGGCGTTAGTTTCAGTATCATCATCACTACTGTTTTCTGTAGTTCCATTAGCTTCCTCAAGCCCCTCAAGATCATTAAGTACACCTTTTCTTATATTCTCTTTACTGTCAGGAACTATATTATCAGGATTATTTTCTTCAGCAATATTGGCAGTTTTTCTAACTTCCTCAAGATCCGTCAAGTACACCCTTTTTTACATTCTCTTTACTGTCTGGAATTACCTTATTAAGGACATCCTCTTCGAGTTCATCATCGTTATCTATTCCTCTTAATAAACTATCAAGGTCGTCTATAACAACTTTGCTATCGCCTTTATCTATTCCAAGCCCATCCATAATGCCAGGTTTTACATTGGAATTCTTTAATATATCGTCGTCCAATAGATCATCGTCTAAGCTCGCTTCGGCTTTCCCTTTAGCTGCAACTTTTGGTTTTGCAGATGGAGTTGCAGTTTTACTGGGTGAAGGGGGTGCAGCTTCGTTTGTCTCTGCTTCTAAATCTTTAAGTAGTCTCTTGGTTTCTTTAGCGCCATCAATATCTAATTTTTTGCATAGTGTCCCCATTGAGTACTCAAAGTTATTTTCTTTACCGTCTGCCTTGCAGATAGAAAGACTGCTTGCTGTACGATCTTTTTCTTCATTGAAACTATAGTTAACTCCAACTTTTCCTTCATTTGCACCAGTTAAAGCCATGAAATTAGCTTGAAAAGTTAGATCAGGGTCGCCTTTCTCTCTAGGTAGGATTGCTAGTTCACCCTCGTCGTTATTTTTTAGTGTATATTTACTACTCTCTTCTTCTAACTTTTCGTTAAATTCTGTCAGATTTTTTATATTGGAGTCTTTTAATACTCCGTCTAATATATCTGCCATGAACTGTAGTTCATCATCGTTAGTTATATATTTAGGTTTAGGTGCTGTTGCTATTACTGTTGGTGCTGTTCGTTTAACTGCCATGTCTTTGCCCTTATAATTGAAATTTTGTTTCAGATAGAAGTTAATTATTTAAATATTGCCAGCGAAAATTTCCAGTGAGTTTTTAATCCCCTGTCGCTTTTAAGTGATAAATTAAATTATTGTTCGCAATTACTATTGGTATGTCTTCTGGTATGCCAAGTTTTGGATGATTATTTTTTGTGTGTAATTTTTTAGTTGTTATTAATAATTATATTTATGAGTGTTTTTACTGTTTACCCTATAGATAGATTTGAATCTCATTCTTTAGGTAGGTTTTCTGCTTGTTTATTTCCCTGCGTTGTATTGATTAATATAAAGTGTTAATTTTATAAACCAATGTATAAATTATATTTTTAGTCAACTAAAATTAATTTTTCTTTACTATTTGGTTAATAATCTGTCAACAATGTTAATTAGGTTCTGCACTACTACAAAAATTAAGGTCATGGGTTAAGGATTGGTTAAAAATTTTGATTATTCGCAAAAAAAAAGCCAGCTATGGCTTTTGTTAATTTATTTTTCGGAAGCTATGCCTCCATCTGTGCTTTTACACTACTGCTTACTTGGTTTAGCTTTCCGGCTCTTTTTAGTTGGACAGCTTGATCAAATCTGTTAGCGTCATAATCGCTTAGAGGCATCAGTGTTTCCTTTGTGCGTAGGTTACACTTGAAAACTTGGTCATTGCCCTCGTCTCGAACAGTACATATTTGGCTCGGTCGGACGGTAGCTACCCAGTTACATACAGTAAATTTCTGTTCTTGGGTTAAGTCGCGATCGCCTTTAGCCATTTGAGTACTAATTTTGTCGATTAGTAGTTTTCCGTATTTCTCACTTTTGCTGGTGTTTGTCGGTGTTTGAGTAGTTGATTTTTCACGTTTGGCAGTTCCAGATTTTTTACTGTCAATCACAGCATTTAAATCATCGGCTTCATCCCACCAGTTTTTAGTTGCTACCTCTTTAGTTTTTGGTGTCTTAGCAGTTGGTTCTTCATGTGTAACAGTTCCAGATTTTTTATTGTCAATCACAGCATTTAAATCATCGGCTTCCTCCCACCAGTTTTTAGTTGCTGAATTTTCAACTTTTGTTACTTTAGGTGTGGGTTCAGTAATTGATGGTTTAGATACAGTATTTGAAGTTTTATTAGGGATAGGTGTTAAACTTTTGCTTTTTGCTTCTGGGTTTACTTGTTGTTCCCGCTTTTTCTCTTTTTTTGATGTTATTTCTGGTAATTTTATTGATTCGCGATCAACTTCTAAAGTCAATGCGGTAGGGTTTTTCGTTGTTTTAATTGTTGCTACAAATGTAGCTCCTACAGGTAGTTTAGGACTATTATCATTAATTGTCCCTAAGTTTTTACCATCAATTTGGAGGATAGGAGCGCCATGATATTGTATGTAATCCTTGTGTCCTTTTGGTAGGTTCATTGTGCCTACTGTAATAGTCACTGTTTTTTTCCATTTCTTGTCAGTGAAATCTTCTTCTGTTAAATCGTTGTTTTTATGTTTAACTCCGATTACACCGATTTCTTTGACTTTATACTCTGCCAATACTTTGCATAATTCATCAGCAAACAGATTGTAGAATAGTTTGCTTTTACCTGGCTGTTCTCTTGACTCAATCCAAGGGCAGTCGGTTGGTGCTACTACTGCGAGTTTATTAACTTTTTTAGTCTTAGGATCAGTCAATGTTAGTTCGTTAGGGTCTATTAAATTTTCGTTCTTGCCAAATTTATTCTTGAGAGCTTCAATGTAGTTTGCAGTTTCTTCTGGTAACTTTTGAGATGTTGGAATCTTGAAGGCAAATTCTACTAAAGGTAGAGTTTCATGTGCGATCGCTTCATATTTTATGCCTCTTGCATCTAGTTTATCTTTCCAAGCATTAGGTAATTCACCTTGAACTGCTTGTGTATCATAGTTAAGACCTTTTTGATCAAAGGCTTTTTGGACTTTTCTTTTAGAATCAGGATCGCTGACAATTAATACCTTTTCCTTCTTTTTGTGTTCATATTTAATATCACTATTATCGAATGATGATTTGTATTTTTCATCTACTACTAACTCCTCTTGTTCGGTAGGTACTTTTTTGAATGGGACTTGTAGAACATAAGCTTCACGAGGTAGTGCTTCATGGAGTAATTGGTACTCAGGTTCTACGCTGAAGCTAACTTTAAGCTCCTTGGCAACTTCCTGGCATTTTTGTCTGTGTTTCGATGTATTAGGTGAAGTATGCGTAACGTGCATTAGTGCTGTAGCAAGCTCTATACGTCTTTCAGGGTCGTTTCCGCACAATTCATTTACTTCTGCGCGATAGCCTTCATACAAGTTACCAATTGCTTCTTTGAAAGCGATTTTGTCATCTTTAGTACGCTCTTTAATAGCGCCAACTTCTTTCTTGAAACGTTGGTTTAAGTCTGCTGCCCATTCTGCGTCTTTTACTTCCTCAATCTCGCCTTTCTTTTGTAGTAAGTAAGTGAATTCGTCTCGATCGCGTTCTTTTAATCGTGATGCTTCCCAGTAAGGGTTAACTGCTTCCCTTGCTACAACATTAATAGCGTTGGCTCCATCTGCTGGCATGGGGAATGCTTTATATAAGCGTTCATCCTTTTTGTAATCGAACAAGTGACTTGGATGATCTTCACAAAATTCCTTAGTTACTGTTAATAATTCTCCAGCTTCTATTCCAGTTTCTCTAAGTATCTCTTTGGCATCTTTACCTCTAAGTGAATTTTTCTGGTAATCGACCTCGTACTGTTCCATGATGGACAGTCCGACAATCAGTCTTTTTTGTTCAGCTTTAAACTCTACTAAATCCTCATCTTCATTAGGTACTGCCGAAGCTACACGCCCGATATAAGTAGCCACCAGCCCAACTGATTGTTGAGAACTGGCTACAGCTATTTTTGCTAAAGTGCCATAGAGTTGTTTCCCATCTTCATCAACAGCTTGCGTATAAGGTACTTTTTGAGCTTTAACTACTGAAATATATTCAGGATCTTCACCTGCTCGTAGTAACTCTTTAGCAATATTAGGTATCTTGCTTGCAGGTATGGTTACGGCTTTATCTCCGTCAAAGTCGCCTTGATGATACTTTGAAAAGTCATTAGGATTTACCCAAATTATACCTTCATATTTAGTTAGTTCTGGATAGCTTCCTGTGTCATTTGTGTATTTTCTAATATTGTCTTTATTGAGAACTGGATATCGAGTTAGAACTATATCTTCGCCGTCCGGTAGATGTTTAGCGCAGATAGTTCCTTCTGGGATATCTGGACAAGGAAGCACCATTCCTGAAGTAAGTCTTACCCCAGTATTAATGGCTAATTCCTTCCATTCTTTAGCTACAGAGTTTTGTAGGAACTCCACCATTGCTGGGTTTTGAAGCATCTGCCCGTATTCATCAGCGCGGAGTAAACTGATAAACCGCATCTCTTGTTTTTGTTTTTTCCCATCAGAATCTTCATCATTAGTATCAGGATCTAATTCTTCTTCTTCAGTACTTCTACTAAATTCCTTTCTTTTATCATATTTTTCAATTAGGTAATCTCTTAGTTTCAGAGGGTCTTGCTGTAAACTAGCTAATTTCTCTGCTTGCCTTTTGGTTTCGGGAACTAAGTCTAATCTTTGTGCTTCTTCACTTGCCCATATCCCGAATAACTGCCAACTGTTTTTAGCTTGTCCTACTTCACTGTTTTCACGGTTTCCTAGAATAGCTTTAGGGAATTCATAATCTCCACATGGGATTAGATCTTTAATTTTTGCTTTATTAATACCTTTGATACTGGAGCGATCAAGAATAAGATCGTATCCTTTATCATCAGTTAGTTCTGGGTCTGGTAATAGCGTTCCTTTAGCTAGAAAACTTTCGCTAGGTGCATTAGATTCAGCATTTTTAGTGTCCCAACTTTCTAACCAGACGAATCTAAACTGTGTGGCACGATTATCACTACCTCCAATTTCTTCTGCTAATGCGGGCGAAATTTTACCGTGACAATCACCAGTTTTGAATTCTGCATATTTGGGATCTTCGTAGTCTACGATTTTTACTCGTAGATTTTCTACTTCTGCACTACCTTCCATGCAATTACTTACTAGCAAGGAACCATAGCGGCAAGCTGTATCTGGTTCAGTCTTGAATAGAGCCGAAACTTTAGAGAAGAGTTCTTGATCTCCGAAGTAGTTACTACCCCCACTACTAAACATGATTCGTCGTTCAATCCCATCATCAAACTCCCGTCTTTTGAGGTCTTTGGGATCTGGATTTTTACTATCGGTTTTGACAATGATCAGCGACTCCAGTTCTTCTGACTCGAACATCTTTTGCAGAAGTGAGTTCCTTAGAATCTCTGGTTCGCCTGTTCTTCCACGTTTTATTACTTTGCCACTTTCATTTAGCTCTCTATAACCAGCATCAACGAAGGGGATGGCTAACGCCTTATCTGCGGTGATTGTAGTTTTCATTACTATTACTAGATCCTAATTGTTGGTACTCAAGTATTTGACAAGCTATAATCGAACAAGTTAACATTATCGACTCATTTCATGGAACAAGAATCAGAATTAACACCAGAAGAAAGAAGAAATCGTGATCCTGCTATACGCGAGAAAATATTGAAAAATTGCGTTAAGTTAGAACCGGAAGAACTTGATCCAGAAGTCTTTCATATCCCAGCTAATTACGATTCATTGAAACCCATATATCGTGGTCTTCAGGAGGAAGGAGAAGATCTAGGGGAAAGGTTAACCAATGACCCTTCCTACATTGATCGAATATAGCTGACTACTATAATCAAGTGTTTAAATTTGAAAGTTTTATACTTGAACACTTAACCACTTGATTGGTGTAGTTATTGACCCTGTATCCTAGTTATAGGAGTTCTATAAATTTGGTTACTCATAGGGCGCGATCGCGCCCATTAGTTGCCCCATTAGCTAATTTCCTTATTTAGTAGTTGATAAAACTGATTTTTAATTTATTTTAGATATTACTTTTAAATTTTGGTATTTAGTTTTGTCTAAACCACTTGTTTTTATCTATCTATCTTTAGATAGTTGAAACACTACCCCTCCATAAAGTTTGAAGGGGTAGTGTTTAGTTACGCAGCTTGCTTAATGCTTGCTTTTACGGTTTTTAACACAGCTTTCTCGGTTAAATATATTGAGCGACTGCTTCCTGCTGTCGTGTCGAAGTAGGTAGCGAACCGTTTAAGGTTGCCAGTAACTAGCCCTAATAAGTAAGTTGTCGCCTCGCTTGCTACCCTTTGGTTGATATCGAGCGATTGAGCGTTGAGCATAGCTAGTTGCTCGCAGGACAAGTCGTTTTCCGTTAACTCTTCTAGTAGCGGGATTAGCAGTTCTGGATGCTGAATTGTAGGGGAAGGTAGTTTTATACAGCCAATCCCTGAGAATTTGTATGTTGCAGGATCTGTAGATAAGTCTGAGCCAAGCAGCACTTGCCCACTGGTTTTGCTATTGCCGCAATCCAAGTACCACACTTTTGGTAATACGCTAGTTGACCAGGCGTAATAATTTTCGCTAAGTGTCTCAGCCAGTTTTGTTCGCGCAGCCGCATTATCGGTACAGCCTATTACGACAAATAAAGTATCTGTGCGAAGGTCTAACATTTTGCAGTTGAATGGGGCTGCGATCGCATAAATTTCCATGCCCCAAGCGAGTGAGTAGCGTAGTGCTAATGTTTTAGCCTTGTTGAGTCCGATTTCGCTGTCACAAAAGCACTGCCTCAAAACATTCGCACTTTCAACTATATCGGGGTCTACAAATGTGACCTTAGTTTTCTTCCCTAGATTGTTGAGAGTGCGGGCTATACGAACAACACTGGCAGCTAGCCAGGAACCAGTACCACCAAGTCCGACGACCGTAATATCCACTTGCGAGTGATTTAGAACTCTTAGTCCGTGAGCCTTGGTAAAATCGTAATTTAGTTGCATGGTAGTTAAATTTTGGGATTTTGATTACATAGGTTAATTAGCAGGAGGCGTAGTTTTGCATCCTGCTTTTGAAGAGCGATAGCTATTTGTCAGGTCTGGTTAAGTGAGCCTGTTGCCTGCTTGGTTGCGGTCAATGATGTTACCCGGTAGTTCGTAAATTAGATGCGATGAGATATCCCAGTAGTGCTGGTACAACCCAATTCGCGTACAGATTTCTGGTGTATGGCTATCAACTCTTCCTAGCACGGTGTAGATACGAAATCCGGTTTCATCCTCATTGTCAGCAGGGGAAAAGAACGCAGGCATGAATGCGTGTGAGTGTGCATCTATTAATGCGTTAGCAAAAGTTGAATTTCTATCGTCGTTGAGCGGCTTGCAGCTTGATGGTGTTTGTGTTTGAAGTGGGGTTTTTAATTGCCACTGGTTGTTGTAGTTAAGGTGAAATAGAATTTCATTGCTGCTTGCATCTCTACTTGCCTGTAGCATTTTTAGCAAAATATCAACAGGGATTTTACCAGAGGTAAGTTTGACGTATGGCGTTACTGTTGCTAAACCTCTAATGTGCTGTTCGTAAATTGTGGAAGGCATTAAAACTTCTAGATTAGGTCGTTTGGCTCTTACAAATACGCCGTTGGCAGCAAACAGGTATTCATATAAGTGGCTGGTATGTTCTGGTAATGTTGGTTCTTTGACTAACTTGTGGCTAACCAGTTCTAACTGAGGATTAGATTTAATCATGTGCGATCGCTACACCTCTAATCCGTGTAAAGCTAAACATTAGTGGGCAGTGGAGCATAACTATAACCATCATGTCTGTGAATTGGTTGGCAGTACTTCCACCTGATACTCTGTAGTCTGCCTTTTTCTGTAGTGATGTCAAAAGCGCCGGATTTTCTGACTGTGACTTTGCCGACATGGATACCAGCGTGTTTCCCATTTTTGACAATGGCTTTAACCATGTCACCAGTCTGAAAACCAAAGTAAACTTTTTGCCGTTCACGTTTGACTAACTGACCTTGTTTGGTACGTTTTGGAAATCCAAATTTATCTGACTGACACAGGAAACGATTACCTTTACCATTAGCTTTGATTTGTAGTGGAACAACACCATCAAGAATTAATGTTTCTGGTGTAGAAGCACCTACGCAAGCAGCATCAGTCCAGTGGCTTTTAGGAATATTGCGGGATTGACGATTATATTTAGTTCTCCCACCTGTGCCTGTTTCTACTGCTAATCCTGTTTCTTTTAATACGCGAAATAATGCCCAACGAGTAGTATTAACTGCTGCTGTATCAGCTAATGGTTTCTTAGCTTTAGATAATATTCTTTTGAGCAAATCAGGTTGATCAGACAAAAATTCAGCAATATCCCGATTACCTTTACTTTGATTACAAGTCCTACAAGCTAAACCTAAATTACTAACTCTGTTACTTCCTCCTTTTGATTTTGGTATAAGATGTTCAATCTCCAATTTGGTATCAGTAGCATCGCAATAAATACACTTGCGGTTAAACTTCTCCAGTAAGTATTCACGCACCTCGTAACCTTTTAGCTCACCTTGCTGATACTCTGCCCCTGATATTTCAGGATTTTCCATTAGCTGAGTATCAAACTTAACTAGCTCTTGAGAAATAGCAGTAATTGGAGCTAATCTTCTCAACCTAGCTACCCAAGTTTTAATATTTTCAATCCGACTTTGGAGACTGGGAGGCAACCAACCATCACGGCGACGGCGATGATTAAATCTAGGTTGACGGTAGCGAGTTTTACGGTTTCTGCGAGAGTGTCTAAACTGACGACGACTGGTAAGAGCGTCCCGAATTTGAAAGCCTCTATGAGTCAATTCTGCTGCCCAAACTACCTTGCCAGAATTATCATTTAATAAAGCTATTCCGGTTGTTTTAGCACCTGGATCTAACTTAATTCTCAAAGGTTCTAACTTTGGGTTATTCACATCTGATTTTAAAATGATAGTAAAAGGGTATCTGCGAAATACAGCAGCTTTTTCTTGTGATAGTAGTATTCTAGCTCGACCAGGATGCACTGGGTTTAGGGGTTGTTTGTTTGTGTTTAAAACAAATACTTTACTCATAATTGAGTCTCCGTAGAACGGGTAATGTTTGCCTCGACAATCTTATTTAGGTTTGTTGTGTTAGTAGCACTGACTTAACCGAATAGATCTGTTTAACTACTAACCACAGAGCTACAAACTGGCAAGCATTTATAGGTGTGATAACCTAAATAAGGTAGCTAGTTAAACTAGCTGAGTCTGGCTATCTCTGCATTGTTTGCACGTGGTTATCCACTATTGTCCAATGCTCAGCGGATAGCATCTATTAATGAGTTGGTTGTTGATTTCATGTATGGTTGTTGTAAGTCAGAAATTGGATATTTTTTAGCTTTCTTTGAGTTTAGATAGGCTAAATGTTGGCAAATATCATCTTTATTGCGCTGTGATTTGCTATTTGATAAATGATTGTTGAAAGGGCTGGTAATGAACATTCCCCAGGCGGCATTCATACTTTGAGGGCTGCATTCAGGGGGGTGATTGTTGCCCCAGCAAATCTCACCTGATTGATAAACATTCGGTAAGGGAGCATAGAACAAAGGTGCGTCAGGGTTAAAGGTTTTTGTTCTTAATGCCCATACTAAATACTTGTTTGACGCGCCGATAAATACCAGTGAGGGCAATGGTACTCTCAGACTTCCAAATTCAGTACTGATAATAGTGTGAATTTGAGGAGGGATAAATTTCACTACCCAGCTTCCTACTAAATTGCTTCCAGTACGGATTACTCCTGAATCTAGCCAGCCTGAATCTACTGGCACTCCTGAAAAAGCATTCCTTAAACTTGTGCTTGAAAGATATTTGTATCTTTCAATATTGTTTTCTTTCGAGTGTAAAATGTATGCTCCATCAAGGAATAATAGTTCTGCTTGTATAGCATCCAAGCTGCGTGGCGGGTTCTGTAATATTTCTTGAATTATTTCTGACGTGATGAGAGATTCCATATTTTCATTACCTTTTTGGAGTTTGTTACTAAGTCTGTTTCTAGCCAGTCAATTAGTAGATTGACTTTATTCCAGATAATCTCAGATTCTTGATATTGACTTGCGAGAAACTCAATATTTTTAATTGTCCAATTGAAAGTTTCCTCTGTTTCTTCAGGTGTTTCATTAAATTCTTCTTGGTAGTATGAATCTAACCAAATGTTTCCGGTATTATGTTCCATTAGCTTCACTGCCAATGGTAGGAATTTTATGGGTGATTCAGCTTTGGCACAGAGAATTTCTAATAACTCTGGATCAATTAACTCAGGGTCGGCTAGTTTTTCAAGTTTGATTTTTAAAGTGGATTCACTCCAACCAACCTCTTCATCTTCCTCGTATTGTGATAAATCTACCCACCATCTGTAATAAGTACTTAAAAGGAGCAGAGCTTGCCAACCATGACGCATATAGGCTACATCAAAATCTTCTGTCTCCCAGTTAATACCATTACTTGCAATTGGAATGTAGTACAACTTTTCTTCTACTAAGTTAGTACATACCCAGTTATCAATTGGAAAAAGGTTGTCATTGATTAGATGAAATAGTTCTATTTCTTTGGGTGTATAATCCTTTCCTCGACTTGGTTTAGGGTAAGGCGGATAAGAAGGCGCAGTACTATTAGCAAATTCAGTGGGAAAGAAGTGCCTATAAATGATCTCTAGAGAGTAACTGATTTGTTGTTCTTCCAAATATGCTCTAGCATCATCTGGCGATAAGATTTTGCGGTACTGCCTGAGTTTGTGAATAGCAGCGATTGGGTGTATTGTTACTGGTGATTGCATATTAATTGCTTTGAGTATGTATTGTTAAATGGGGAGTACTTATTGGTTCTGTACTCCCCGCGCTTGTTAAAATCCCATCGGGGTTAGCCCCGGCACTGGCGAACTTTTTTGGAGAATCACTAGGGACTTTTGTACTGTCTCAGCTTCTTGTGCGCCCAGACGAATGGCGGTTTCTATATCTGCTGCAAATGCCTCCATAGAGTCATAATCCAATGAGTTAGTCAGTTCATGATGTTGGACTACGCGGCACATTTTGACAGCAGGGTTAACTTCTTCAGGTGCAAGTAGAAGCATTTCTAAAGGTGTGTTCCTGGTTGAGCCTTTACTGCCCGCTACTTTGATAATTTTGATTGCTTCCCCTTCCTTCCTGTCGATTCGCGCATTGGCTACATCAGGGTAATAAGGCGTGAATAGTTGTCGCAGAAGAGTGTCGTCATTAGCAATCTCCTCATCAACTGGGATTGTTTGACCTTCAATTTCAACGATTGTCTGCATAATTAATTATTTGAAAAACGATAATTGTTTAGCGGCATTAGGCTTTTTAGGTGATGGATTATCAGGAGACTTTTTGCTTTGGTTTTCTCCTGATTTGGTTTTGAATTTAGCTTGTGATTGCTTTAGCTTACGTTGAGCTTCCCGTCTAGGTAACTCTATTTTGAGCGCCTCAATAATTTCTGCGATCGCTGTTGGTAATGGTGAGATGTCGCTGAATTTTACTAGCTTGTTAACTGGTGCGCCACCCAAGTTACTTGCACTAATCATCACTCGACGCTCTGATGCCCCAACTTCCGTTTCAGGAAGAATATTGATAGCAATCAAGATAGTGGCATTCGCATATGTAATCTCAGCATTTGTCTCTTGACTTTCAGTGGGTGAATCATTATTTTCAGGTTCAATTTCGTCACTATCAGTTTCTTCTTCACTTTGTAGTTCCAAATCTTCTTCGTTTTCAAGGTCAAGATCGTCGTGAGTTTTTTTAGTCATTGATTTTTACTTATGTTTATAGGTTTTAAATAGAAGGGCGTTAGCCCTCATTAATTAGATAAATTATTAGTAAGTTTAAATAATAAAAAGTATTAACCCTCTAGCTTTGTAAGCAGTAGAGAGTTAAGAAATTTAAAATATTGGATTAGAAGTGCTGTGATTTACTGCCTATATTTTTTAGGCAACTGTTCTGGTTTTGGTTTTACGTTTTTCCGTTTTACTACCATTATTATCAACGTCATTTTGGTTAAATCGTTCCTTGACATTTTCTGATGCTTCAGAAAGATTGCTTGCTACTAACTTGTACTCCACCCTTTCTTTGCGAACAATATGAGTACCTTCGACCGGAATTCCTTGCTTCCATGCCGCTTTGATTTTGGTTTTATCAGGAGTGTAAACTACTTTTCTGGTTCGGTACTCTTTTGGTAGTTCCTTGGGGTCTATCAACACTTCACAGCTTGGAGGATTTTGCTTAATGACAATCTGCCGTCTTTTACCTACCAGGCTAGTTGCTATTGCTCCCAACTGATGTAGTTGTAGAATATTGTTATCTAAGGCGCTGCGCCATCGTTCTAGCCGTACAATTGCGACATTATGCTGCTGCATAAAGTAGTCTTTGCGGGCTTTTAGTGCAGTTATTTCAGCATCTAATTGGTCAGCTATCTCAGCTTGAATATCAGCCGCAGTTTCCCCGTCTTCCTGGTTTTCCCAGATTTCAGAAAGAATTGTTCCTTCCTCTTCTGGGGTTTCAGCACCCTCCAATTTTTCCCAAAGCAGTGCAGCTTTGATTGAAATGTGCCTTAGTGAATCCACTACTAAATTGAGCATTATTTACCATCTCCCGCAAGTTTCTAAATATTCCCGTTCAGTTTCAATCTGTTCAATAATTGCCGTAACATCAGGGGTAAGTTCAGACATTTCGTCATAAACTATTGTTTGAGGGCAATTAACGTTCTCTAAATCAACGTCAGCATTTGTTTGTTCCAACATGGTTGAAAAATCACTCTTTGAGGTGACTGTGTTAAGAAGGGCATATTATTGTGCGACTTCTATTTATCAGGCGCGATAGCGCCTGTATTAAACAGTTAGTTTTTGTATTAATAAAGCGTTAATTATTAAATAATATTTGTTTGTTAGGGGATAAATTATGTATAGAAAAGGGTTTTTTCCTGTTGTTCTTATTCCAAATCTTTTAGTAGAATATTGTCGTAAAAATCCCTTGCCTGTGTTGAATGAGCCGTCTGTAGCTTCTAATTCACCTCGATTACACGCTTTAGCGCCTTTACCACCAGTAAAATCATCTACCTATAAACCAAGATATTCGTTTATATTTCAGTGTTGGCTATTTGGTTTAATGTTTCTGGGAGTGATTAACTGGTTTTTAGGATTTTATTTAATTAATCTTTTATTAGCAATTATTAGTTCAATATTTGTAGCTTTATCTTTTGCTGGATATGATTATTTAATGGCTAGGCAGCTAGAGTTAGAATACAAACAAAAAGTTGAAAAGTATCAACGTGAATTAGCAGAGTATAGTGTTCAACAAGCAATCGCTTTAAGCTCAAGATCTGAGAATAAAAATGAGGACAAAAGCAAATACAAATCAGCTATTTTGAAGCGTCAGCAGCAATTACAGGGGTTATTAATGGGTAAAATACTTTTACCGAGTAGTCGGGAAAGTACGGCTACTCAAGGGGCAAGTGAAGCTGTCTTTTATACTTATTTGTTGCGTTATTTTCCTGACACTTATCAGGGAGGTGTTTTTCCTGTCCCTGGTAAAACTTTTCCTTACACGGCTGACTTCAGGACTCTTCATAAAAAAACTGGCTTGTTTATTCAAGTTGAGGTTGATGAACCTTATGCTTTTGCTACTCAGAAACCACATCATTGCTATCAGAATACTACCGATGAGGAGCGCAATCAGTTTTTTCTTAATGGTAATTGGGTAATAATTCGGTTTGCTGAACAGCAGATTGTTACGCAGCCGGAATCCTGTTGTAAGCAAATTGCTTTGGTAATTTATCAAATAACTGGTGATTTTAGTTTTTTAGCTCAATTGAAAGATTTTCCTAATGTTAAACCTCATAAGCATTGGACAGAAAAGGAAGCTAAAATGATGGTTAAAAATAATTATCGTGGAACTTATCTTAGGAATGTTAAATCTTCTAAAAAATCTAATATAAATGGATATGGTAGAACTAAATCTAGATCTAATAAGAAGCAAAATACTCGCAAATCTCGTAGGTAAGATTAAGAAAAGAATGCGATCGCACACTATAAATTCATACTTAATAGATGCGATCGCAAAGGTGTATTTGAATCAATTGTATCTAGTTTGAGGAAGGTTTCTGTAGTTCGTTAGTTAATTTGGGATAGTTTTTTAGGTTGGGGTTGTTGTCGATTAGTTGGGCGGCTGCATCTCGTGCTATTTCTAGTACTTCTTGATCTTCCACCAAACTAGCTAAAGCAAAATCACTTAAACCAGATTGACGAGTACCTAAAACTTCACCAGGGCCACGCAACCGCATATCCATTTCTGAAATAAAGAAGCCATCAGTAGATTGTTCCAGCACATTCAAACGTTGACGTGCATCTGGAGTTGTACAGAAATTCATTAGTAAACAGTAAGAACGGTGAGAACCACGACCGACGCGCCCCCGCAATTGGTGCAATTGTGATAGCCCAAAACGTTCGGCATTTTCAATCATCATTACTGTGGCATTGGGTACGTCAACTCCAACTTCAACAACAGTAGTAGAAACAATTATTTGAATTTTGTTGTCGCGGAAAGCGTTGATTACTTCATCTTTTTCAGCAGAACTCATGCGCCCATGCAATAGTCCTATTTGAAATTCGGGGAAGATGGTTGTCTTGAGATGTTGATATTCATCAACGGCTGCTTTTAGATCGAGTTTTTCTGATTCTTCAATTAACGGTAAAACTACATAGGCTTGCCGTCCTTGCGCTAACTCACGCCGGATTAATTCATAGGCAGGTCGGCTTTTGGTCAGCACCTTAGTGGTGATTTTCTGCCTTCCTGGTGGTAATTCGTCAATCTGGCTAACATCTAGATCGCCATGCAAAGTTAGTGCGAGTGTGCGCGGGATTGGTGTGGCAGTCATCGTTAATACATGAGGTTGCCCGCCTTTTTGCTGTAGTTGATCTCGCTGATGCACTCCAAACCGATGCTGTTCATCAATTACTACTAAACCAAGTTTGTTAAACTTTACTTGATCTTGGATTAAAGCGTGAGTGCCAACTAGCAGTGGTAATTCGCCTACTTGTAGTTGGGCATGAATTTGGTGACGTTTGGCGGTTTTTGTAGAGCCAGTTAATAGTTCTACGGGCAAGCCGAGAGCATTAAACCAGCTTACTATTTTGCGATAGTGTTGTTCTGCAAGTACTTCTGTCGGTGCCATTAATGCTGCTTGATAGCCAGATTGAATCGCTGCTAAAATTGCGATTACCGCAACTACTGTTTTACCGGAACCAACATCACCTTGAACTAAGCGATTCATTGGTGTTGGTTTTTGCAAGTCATTGAGGATATCGTTAATTACTTGTTGTTGAGCGTTAGTTAATTTAAAGGGCAAAATTTTCTTGAACTCGTCAATAAGTTTGCCAGTGGGTTGCAAAATAGCACTATCTTGGACTTGACTTAGTTGCTGGCGGCGCTTAAAGAGTCCTAGTTGTTGGTAGAAAAACTCGTCAAAGATCAATCGACGGCGGGCAGCTTTTAAGTTGGCTTTTGAGGATGGCGAGTGAATCTCTGCGATAGCGCCAGCGCGCTCGCAGAGCTTCGCACTACCCCAACCTATCAAGTTATATTGGGATCGGATATTTTCTGGTAGCGGATCTTCCAGGGGTCTAACAGATCTGATAGCAGCGCAAATTGCTGTGCCTACTGTATTGTTATCGACTCCCTTAGTCAGCCTGTAAATTGATATTGTCTTCTTGCTATTTTCCTTGATTTGCTCAAGGTTAGCTCTATCAGTTGGGTCAATTATTAGGATTTCCGGGTTGGCAATGATTTTGCCATAGTACTTATCTTCTCTGACTGCCCCTCTCACAGCTACGATACTGTTTGGTTGGTACAGTCCCTTTTGTTGCCTTTGCCATTGCGGAGAACGATAGTATGAGTGATTGCGGAACTGCTTGCAAACTATTGTTCCTGTTTTATCTTTAACTGTCCAATTCTCAATTGTTAGAAATTTTCCAGGTGTAGTGATTTGATATTTTTTCAGCCTACCTATTACGGTGACTGTTGTATCAATTTTAACTTCTTCAATTTTAACTTTTTTGTGCTGGATGTAAGTTCTAGGGAAGTACATCAGTAAGTTTCTGATTGACGTAATCCCCAGTTTTCTAAGTTGCAGTACTTCTGCGCGTGCTAGTCCTGGTAATGAGTTTATTGATGCGGCTAGTGGGTCTAGCTTTGGTAAAGTAATCATTTTTTGAGGTCAATTAAACTATTTAACCTCAACGGGGCAATAGCCCCGCCCTGTTAAACAGTTAATCTTTTTATTGTGGAATTCCTGTTAAATTAATTCTGTTAGCCACTTAATTTTAAATCCTCAAAAAATTATCTTATTTTTCTGGTATATGTAAAAATAATCTCACTGAACAGTTGTTCGGTGAGATTACTTGTAATTATTTGAGTTCTACCCTTAAGATACCTTAAATTGCCAATCTAAGATACTGCTAGACTCTTCTATTCGGCTCGACTCTTGCTCTAAATTAGGATCGGTTTGTTTTTCTAATTGCTCAATTGCTGTTTTGAGTAAAAATTTGTAACCACCTTCTTTAATGTGTTGGATGCAGGCTTGTAGTGCGATCGCACACCCAACTGCTGCATCTAGTTGGCTTACTAGATCTAGTTCTTCTGCCGCTACTGCCCCTGTACTCCAATAGTTTTGTAGCGTGTCTAATCTTAATACTATGGAATCAATATCTCCTAAATCAGTTAACAGTGTACGTTGAATTTTGATGCGGTTTAATGTTTGGCTTTCTAATGTTGGCACTAGATTATGATTGTCGGCATCACTATTATTATTATTGTTTCCATTCTCTAATTGCGCCATTTTATTTTACACAACCGTAACCGTTTTACGTTCAATAGGCGGCGCTAGCAGCCTTATAAATTAGATTTGGTGGGTTGTTGTTTAAATGGGTTTAGAATTTAGTATTTATTATCTTTAACAAGAAAATACCCCACAATGGAATATTTTAAACTATTATTTTGGGTTATTTGTCTTCACTAGAATATCTGTTTTCTCTTAGCAAAGATAGATTGTTATCTCGGAAGAACTTATCTCCGTATTCTCTTTTTATCTTATTTAGCAACTCATTCCAAGTCGATACTTGGGTAATTTTCTTTGGCTCTTTGGATTTTTCTTCTTGTTTTTCTGCTTGTACTTCTAATAGGATATATTGTGCTTCGATAGGCTTGTCACAATAGATCCCCCATTTTGCTTCTCTGATCTCCTTATCCTCACTGCTGTTTCCGAATTTAACTTCTAGATTGTGTTTTTTCAAGGTTTCATTTATCTCTTTAATAATGTCCATACTAACTAACCTCTACTAACCTCAATTAACAATCACTTCTTTTGGCAGCGATCGCTGCCTCTAGGCTAAATAATTTAGTTTAAGTTGACCATTATTTTAATTTTAACTATAAGTAACTTTTTAGTTTTTTTAGGTTCTATAAATTTTTTATTTAATTTTGTATTACTGTGGCGTAATGCTAGTTGATTTTGGTTGCGTACTGCATTTAAGTTTGCCATAATGATTAAAAACTATACGTTGGCAAGGCATTAATCATGCAGAAATTATCATCAGCAAACTTTTTTGGTTTCAAATTTTATCAGTTTAGCGGTTTAACTAGCTTATTAAGTGCGATCGCATCAGTATTTAGTTTTAACCATCCAGCAATAGCTCAAAAAGCCTGTGTCAGGACGGATGCTGGTAATACTGTTTGTGGGGATCTAGTGCAATCTAATGGTGCATTAACTACTCCAGCACGGAATTTACCACAAAAGCCAATGCAGGTGCAAAATAACAGCTTTAATTTTGAATTACAAAGCTGTTATAGAAGCGGTAATAGTACATCTATGAACTGTAATTTGCTCATTAAAAATACAGGTAATATTGGCAGCCAATTAATATTAGATATCCTTAATACTCCTTCTAGAATAATTACTATATCAGGGGAGGAGATTAGACCAAGCGCACTTCAATTGGGTCGTAATAAAGTTTCTGGTCGTTCTTCTCTTTCTAGGGTGGCAGCGCGGCTAAATCCTAATCTTTCTATTAATCTTGTTTTGACTTTTGATAATGTTTCAACTCAACAAAATTCTGTACCAGCGTTGGAAATTGCATACAAGTTTTCCAATTATGGTAGATCCGATAATTACTCTACTGTTTTATTCCGTGATATGGTAATCCAGCAGAATTGAGTTGATCTGTATTAAAAGTGTTCTGAATCCCTAAGTAGATCTTTAATTTGCTTGGGGATTTTCGTATGTGTTTATATCATTTAATTTTGTATGCTTAAATTTTTACAGGTAGTAAGTACCGCGTCACTTTCAAGGGTGACTACAATTCCATTTGTGATTCCTGCTGTGACTGGTACTGGGTTATTAATTGCATCTGTTCTGCCTGACGCTCTCGCTCTTGCTCTTGTAGAATACCGTTCCAACCAGCTTCCGAGAGTTCTAATTTCTGACTTTTAGGTAAAGCTTTCAGAATTTCATTAGCTAATTCCTTACCATCCTCATCACCTTTCAGACTTACTACAACGTTCTCTTCCAAGTTCTGTAAAACTTCTATAGGGAGGAAGTCTACATTTTCAGTACTGAGGTATAGAGTACTGTTTTGACCAAAAGTAGGGTCTAGAGCGATTCTAGAAATTGTTTCGATTGGGTCACTGGTAATGATTGCGTCATTAATAGGTAAGTCATTTTGTGGAGGTATCCAGAAAAAAGCGGGTTCTCCATTTACTTCTTTTTCGACTTCTGGATCAAGGTTTAAATCCCGCCATGTATTTGATTCACTTAATGGGTCAAATACGCAAACACCTGTTTCAATATTTTCTCTTGTCCGCAAAGTGAACACAACCATGCCATCATCATTGGCGTAGACCCATCCTTCTTCGTGCAGTCCATCGAGGAGATCGCTTGGTAAGCAGCATTCTTCAATTAGATGCGATCGCAACGGTTGCCAGTTCTCTTCTACTGGATCAACATTTATTGATTCTTCATCATCAGTTTGATCATCATCATGGTTCGGCTCAGTTTGAGCAGTTTGGTCAGTTTGATGTTGAACAGTTGGAGTAGTTGGGTCATGTTGATCACTATTAGTAGTTTGATGTTGAACAGTTGGGTCAGTTTGAGCGGTTTGACTGTTAAGATTTGAGCCATATTCGGGTGCGTTAGCATCATTTGATTGCAACTGATCGGGTGCGATAGCGCCAGTGTTACCTTTAGCAATACTTTCCTCAAACAAAGCTTTCACTTCATCTGGTATCAACTCATTGAATATAGGATTATTGATATTTAATGAGTAAATATCAATAATCCGTTGTTCCTCTGCGCGTCTATACTCTATTGCAGCCGCATGATTAAGTGCTTGTTCTGCTGCTTGTTTTTCAAGGACAAACCTCTGTTGTTCGCGGTGCTGTTGTAACAGGAATTCTCGATCAAAATCATCTGGAACAGCAAAAATATCTTGATAATTTAATTTCTCATCATCATCGGCTTCAGCTTCATCACTACTAGCTGTTGCAGCTTCATCATTACCAATTTCAAGTTGTGGTTCCAATTCTGGTAGTGATGGTAGTTGCCCTGGCAATTCAACTTTCTGGTTACTTGGTGCGATTGCACCAATAGTCTCGTTATCATCATCATCACCATCAGTTGAATCAGTTGTGGTTAAGTTTTGACTGGTTAGAACTGGGGTACGACTGGAAGCTGTTGCTATAGCACTATCATCACGTTCAGGGTCATATTCAACGCCACGATACTTCTGCAATCCATTGAAAGTGTATGCCCTACCCAAGTGAGTGCCACTAAAAGCAACTCCATCAAGCTCGTAGGAAATGCCCATTGAGCCAGTTTTTGTTTCTTTGACTTGTACATCAATGCCCTGGTCTTTTAATAAGTCGATCAGTTCTGGCATTGTGGGATGAACAGCCGTTAGTGAGTCAATAGTATCTTGCAGTTTTACCCGTACACTATCTTCACCTGTACGTGCGAGTAATCTGCGCTCTCCAGTGGTGGGTGAACGTCTTTCCTTATCCTGACTACTAGGTGAGGGAGTTAAGTTGTAATCAAGTTCTAGTTTTTTAACAACGGCTTCACTTTTGCGATAGTCCCAATCATGTTCTGTACACTTGCCTGTATCTTCTCTTACTCGGCAAGCTGCGATGTGAATGTGGTCATGATCTCGATCAGTATGGTGAACCACTGCATATTTATTGCAGTCGTAACCCATCTCCTTCAT
The DNA here is from genome assembly GCA_963711165.1 of uncultured cyanobacterium. Lineage (GTDB taxonomy): Bacteria > Cyanobacteriota > Cyanobacteriia > Cyanobacteriales > PCC-9333 > Crinalium. The sequence goes on from CAVQDG010000044.1 coordinate 144,531, forward strand.
GTAATTGGATGCAATGTCAAGCCAATCAACTTGCGTCAACTTGTCAGTAGATGGCACGCTCAAAGAAAAGTGACCGACAGGCTTTTGGACTCTAGCACTTTTGAGACTACTTTCTTCAAATTGAACTGCTAAATCATATGCTGTCTCGCCTAGTATATTGCCGCCGATTAACTCAGCACCAGGCTTAGAGAATAGGTAGTTAAGCAAGCCTTTAAAACTCTCGCCTTTAGTGATTTTGCTAATCATACGCCGGAACGTTTTGAATAATCAGTAATCAAGGTACGCGCTTCAATCAGTTCTGCTTTTACCTCAGTAAGTACACTTTCAATTTCTTCGGGTTTAGGAGCGTCTTTAATGTATTTATTCAGTTTTGATAAGGTAATGGAAGTTTTCTCAACGAATTGGAACTTGGTAGCATCATCTAGTGATGGAGCTTTTTTGAGTGTATGTTCTCTAAATAAGTCGCTAACTGTTATCCGCTCGTCCAATGCCATTTTTTCGGCTAATTCATTCTCACTCTTGGTTAGCCGTATTTGGATGCGTTTGTTGCGGACTTCCTTAG
>CAVQDG010000045.1:0-231456 GCA_963711165.1 uncultured cyanobacterium
CATAATCGCCAGCACTATCAAAGTTAGGTGTCGTAGATAACCGAGAGAACAGGTACTTCCCCATTTATTTCACCGATAAGTAGGTAATTATCTGGGTTAAGCACTGAAGCGGAATCACTGGCAGATCCCAAGAACATATCAGAGTCAAAAGTAACAGCAATGCTACCCAATGGTTGAGTTATAGTGGCATCGGATGGCGGATTTGTGCCGATAACATGGGGATTCTGAATTGGTTTTAAGACATCAATTTGGTGCGACTGCGAAAGCAGTACTCTGCCATCGGCTGTTGTCTTGACAATATCGCCACGACTACCTCCTGTGGCAATATCTATATGTTGCAGCGTTGCCAAATCAACCATTGTCAGTTGTCCGCTGTTGTTTGAAATAAACAACAATCCTTCTAAATCTGTGCCTTGCTTACCAAAAGCGAGCGAATCAACTGGGGCATTTAACTGCAATATGCGTGTTGGTTTATTGTTGGCATCAAAGCTTACGATAAGCTGTTGTGTTTCTAAATTTTATATTTGAGAGAGGGAGGAGAGAGGAGGGAGGAGAGAGGGTTATAGGGTTTGATAACTTTTATATCAATTATCAAATGTACAATTTAGATGCGCGTTAGCTTAGAATTAGAGGGCTTTAAGCGAGTCCCTCCAATTTCATTATCGAGCGCTGAAGGGCGAGCAATAAGGTATGTTTATACTACAGTCAAAATTATCGACTGGTACAGAATTTGCTGCGACAAGCATTAAGTGACTTGAGCCAGTTACAAGCATTAAGTGGCATTTGCGGACAATTAACGCTTGTTGTCCCAGGTAAGCTTAGGGTTCAAGTTATAAAAGAGAGATGGAGCTATGCGGATTCGAACCGCAGACCCCCTCAATGCCATTGAGGTGCTCTACCAACTGAGCTATAACCCCTTACGTGCTTTACTATTATGCCTCTAATAGTAGAAGTTCGTCAACTTAATTAATTTTAAAGGTATTAAGTTAGAAAGCACAGGGATACTCAGCCATTTGAGCTAAGTAGCCAACGTAGCTTCCCATTAAAAAATATACAACTAACATAGCTGCGGCTGACATCGCTACTAATGTGCCAGCCAGCATTAAGGAAAATTCCTGCTGGTCTACAGCTTGCTGCATTAGGTGTAATGACCAGGCAACTAGAGCCACGTCAAAAATTAGAATAGGAATCAACATATTTACGAAATGTAACAGTTGTTGATTCTAATATTACACAATGTGACGGAGGGTTGCTACTTAGTTAAAGCGGTTTTTCCTCAAAAAAGACCCTGTAAAATAGCTAGATTAATCTTACTGGCACTTGATGTTCTGTTAAGTGTTGTTTAATTTGAGCAACTGTAAGTTGTCCGAAATGTAGGAGTGAGGCTAAAAGCGCTGCTTCTGCCTTTCCTGCTGTTAGTGCTTCATAAATATGGTCGCAGTTACCCGCACCACCAGAGGCAATGACGGGAATTTGCACAAGTTCGGCAATAGTGCGTGTAAGTTCTAAGTCATATCCTGCTTGAGTTCCATCAGCATCCATGCTGGTGATGAGTAATTCTCCTGCGCCACGTTGTTCTAGTTCTTTTGCCCAGGCTAGAGCATCTATACCAGTATTTTCTCGCCCACCACGCACGTAAACGTCCCAGCCAGGATTAGTAATATCTTGCCGTCTACGTGCATCAATTGCTACTACAATGCACTGATTACCGAAGCGATCGCTTGCTCGATTAATTAAGCTGGGATCACGCACTGCTGCTGAGTTAATACTGACCTTATCCGCCCCCGCTCTTAACAAATGTTTAATATTTTCTAAGGATTGAATCCCCCCACCAACGGTTAAAGGAATAAAAACTTGTTCGGCGGTGCGATAGACCACATCAATAATTGTGTCTCTGTCTTCGTGGGTGGCGGTGATATCCAGAAACACCAATTCATCTGCACCTGCGTCATTATATGCTTGCGCGAGTTCGACAGGATCACCAGCATCCCGTAAATCGACAAAGTTGACACCTTTAACAACTCGCCCCGCTTTCACATCGAGGCAAGGTAAGATGCGTTTAGCTAACATGGCAATTTATATTCCTGATTCACGAAATTATCTAACAACCCGATGATTCGGCAACATGGCGATTATCTCATCAAAACAAAACTCGGAAGAACCAAAAGATCAACCGCCGAAGAGTAGGGGTGTAAGGGAACGCAAAAATATTGCTTCCCCTAAACCTGAAATATTGCAACCAGTGGCGACAGCAGAGGAGGGTAAGCAAGAAGAAAGCATCAGACCTCAAAGGTTAGCTGATTATATTGGGCAAAAAGATCTTAAGGGTGTTTTAGAAATTGCGATCGCTGCTTCTAAGGCTAGGGGAGAATCACTAGATCACTTGCTACTTTATGGTCCTCCTGGTTTGGGAAAAACCACGATGTCACTAATTTTAGCGACAGAAATGGGAGTAAATTGCAAGATTACTTCGGCTCCTGCCTTAGAACGACCTCGTGATATTGTTGGTTTACTGGTGAATCTCAGTCCAGGGGATATCTTATTTATAGATGAAATTCATCGTTTAGCTAGGATGACAGAGGAACTGCTTTATCCAGCGATGGAGGACTTCAGGCTAGATATCACGGTTGGTAAAGGTCCAACTGCCAAAATTCGTAGTATACCGTTAGCTAAGTTTACTTTAGTTGGGGCAACAACTCGCGTCGGTTCACTATCATCCCCTTTGCGCGATCGCTTTGGTTTAATCCAACGACTACGTTTTTATGAACCAGATGAACTAACTTTAATTGTGCTTCGTACTGCTGAAATTCTCAAAACTGAAATAACTGAAGATGGTGCTTTGGAAATTGCCCGTCGTTCTCGTGGAACTCCTCGGATTGCCAATCGTTTATTGAAGCGGGTACGGGATTATGCTCAAGTGAAAAAGTACCCTCAGATTAATCAAGAAGTGGCATCAGAAGGATTAGAAGTATTTAATGTAGATCCTAAAGGTTTAGATTGGGCAGATCGCTTAATGTTAACTGTGATGATTGAACAGTTTAATAGTGGACCCGTAGGCTTAGAAGCTGTAGCAGCCGCCACTGGTGAGGATTCTATGACAATTGAGGAAGTATACGAACCGTATTTGTTACAAATTGGCTATTTACATCGCACACCCCGTGGTCGCGTTGTCACGCCAGCAGCAAGAAAACATTTGGGTTATGAATAGTTAGTTTTGGATCATCATATAGCAGTTTTCATGCTTTATGAGGTACAGGAGTGCGAGCATCTTGCTCGCTATATATTTCTAGCGAGCAAGATGCTCGCACTACAATATTTTTTCAACTTTGTACCTCACTTGACTGAAAATTGCTATATAAAAAACTAATAGGATTGACACTCTCATGGCTGAAGCCACTGAGATTCTTTGATCAAAGACATGACTTACCCAGACAGGATTTCAGAGAGCCTGAGCAGAGGTCGCATCTCCCAAAGCGTTGTTCGGATCTAGCCCGAAAGTTCCGGTATGCCCTACCGTACCCAATCCTCGACTAAGGATATTTCTAGCTGCATTCTCGTCCCTGTCTAATACGCAACCACATTTACAAATGTGTGTTCGAGTAGATAGGGATTTTTTGACAATTTCACCGCAGATAGAGCAATAAGAGCTTGTATAATGCGGGTTAACCGCAACCGTGACTCGCTGAAATACTTTTCCAAAGTACTCAAGCCAAACACGAAATTGATACCAAGATGCGTCATTAATAGACTTGGCTAAACAATGATTTTTCACCATATTTTTGATCCTCAAATCTTCATAGGCGATCAAGTCGTTGGACTGAATTACGCACCTTGCCAATTTCACAGCATGGTCTTTACGTTGCCTACTTATTTTGAGGTGGCGTTTACCTAAAATCTGTCTAGCTTTGCCTCTATTCTTTGAACCTTTTATCTTTCTAGAAACACGACGTTGTGAGCGTTTAAGAACCTTTTCTCCTTGACGGAGAAATTTAGGATTCTCAATCATTACGCCATTAGAATCGGTGTAGTATTCTTTCAAACCTACATCTAATCCCACTGTGCTACCAGTAGGTTTTGTGTTTTCAGATCGGTCTACATTAATACAAAATTGAACGTACACACCATCCGCACGTTTCACCAATCTCACCCGTTTGATTTGGTCGATTTGGTAAAAGTGCAAATTGCGAGTACCCTTGAGCTTCAATCGCCCGATCCCTTTCTTGTCAGTAAAAGTTATTGATTTACGATTGTCTGCAAGCTTCCATCCCGATGTTTTGTACTCGACTGATCGGCAATCTTTCTGGAATTGGGGATACCCTTTTAAGCCCTGGATACCCTTCTTGCAGTTGTCGTAAAAGCGAGAGATAGAAGACCACGCTCGTTCAGCAGAGGCTTGTCTAGCCATTGAATTAAGTTCGTTAGCGAAAGGGAAATTAGCTGCAAGTACAGCACAATGTTTTTGCAAATCGTTTTTACCTGTACCTTTAACGTCCATCCATAGCCGAATACAGCTATTTCGGATGAACTTCGCCGTCCGAATTGCATCATCTACTGCTGCTAACTGTGTTAACTTTCCGTAAGCCTTGAACTCAAAAACTAGCATCTTTTTACCTCCTGCCTTACGCTATCATGTTTGGCGTAAAAGCGAAAGTGTTTTTACGAAGAAAGATTGAACGCGGTTAAAACCGCGCGAGTCGCTTGTATCTCAGGGAACCGAGCCACTGAGCTTTACGCTTACCGACTAATCTGTAAGAACATTGGAAATAGCTATAACAGAAGCTATGACAGTTGCTTTAACAAATGTTCTAGAACAAATTTGCCAGATAAGGGGCTGGAAATATGGCGAGATTTGGGTTCCAGACCAAGATGTGCTACGATGCCATCCTGCTGTATATATGGATACGTTAGAACTAGCTGAGTTTAGAAGGCTCTCTGAAGAGTTTACGTTTACAGCAGGTGCTGGATTGCCTGGTCGTGTATGGATGTTGCAAGAAGCTGAATGGATTGAAAATGTCTCAGAACAACCTGCAATTTACTACCGCTCCCATATGGCAAAATCTGCCGGACTAAAGGCAGCAGTAGGGATACCGATTATTGAAGCAGGGGAAGTAAAAGCGATACTGGCATTTTATAGCGATCAAATTCAACCCGCAGATGAGCAATTAATAGCACAACTGAGAGATCAAATTGAATTGTTAATATCTCAGTTTATTTCGGATTGATAAAATTGTTGCCTGATCAGGGTTTCAATATTTTAAGATTTGGCATAAATAAAGCTCACTCGTATCAATTAAAAACAAGTCTATGATTCGTTGGACTCTCAATTTATTAAGTATTGTGTTAGTTGTATTAATTGGGTTGATTGATGTGCATCCGGTAATGGCACAAACCCAAAATGCCCTTGAAATTACAGAGTCGGAATTACGGGTAGGGGATGAGTTAGCGGCGATCGCTATAAATGCTGGCAATAGTGGTAATTTTGCTACTGCTGAACAGAATTGGACTGAATTGATTGAGAAATTTCCGACTAATCCCGCAATTTGGAGTAATAGAGGTAATGTCAGGGTTAGTCAGAATAAGTTAGAGGATGCGATCGCAGATTATAACAAAGCTATCGAACTTGCACCTAATGCTACTGATCCTTATTTAAATCGCGGTACAGCTTATGAAGGTTTAGGACGTTGGGAGGAAGCAATTGCTGATTACAATCGGGTGTTGGAATTAGATGCTAAAGATGCAATGGCTTATAACAATCGGGGTAATGCTGAAGCGGGATTAGAAAAATGGGAGAGTGCGATCGCAGATTATCAGAAATCAACTCAACTTGCGCCCAATTTTGCCATAGCTCGAGCTAATTATGCGATCGCGCTTTATCAAATTGGGCAAACCACAGAAGCCATCCGCACTATGCGTAATATTATTCGCAAATATCCTCAATTTCCTGATGTACGCGCTGCACTTACTGCCGCACTTTGGGAACAAGGTAAACAAGGTGAAGCTGAAAGTCACTGGGTAGCTGCTGTGGGATTAGATTCTCGCTACAAGGATTTGGACTGGGTTAAAAATGTCCGCCGTTGGCCTCCGGTGATGGTTGCAGCTTTAGAAAAGTTTTTAAAATTACAATAAATCGCTTCTTTTACCATTTTTGCTGTATCAAAAAAAGTAACCAAAGCAAATGTTAAATATAAACGCAGTAACTTGAAACTTAACTCATGTATCCTTATAGCAGCCTTGGGTGGCTGCTTTTTTGTTGAGATTATTTCTTCAAAATAGTGGATGCAAAATCCACAAATAATGAAATAACAAGCCTAAACCCAAGCCTAACAGCGAAGTACTCGCTATGATCGCAAAAGTGGGTATTACTTTAAAGTCAGCATTATGGAGATCTAGCCTAGCTAACAACCCAGAGGAGAGTAATACTAACACACGCACAAAAGTTTGAAACCAAGTCAGCAAAGCAACCGCCGCAAAAGATAACGCCAGAATAAAAATTAAAGCTCTGGTATCGGTTTTAAGCGCCCCAGCAAAAAAAATTTGGATACTTCTTAAAGGAAATGTTAAAGCTAAAGCTATCACTACAACAAAAAAGGCTGTTAATAGCCAAACGCGCCAGGATAAAGTCCAGGTATATAATATCCAGCCAAAAGTGATGTAAGTAAGTAGTAGTAGCGATAAAGATAGCCAGGGCAGTTTTTTCACAAAATATTTAATTAGGCATTAAACTTGTGTTAACTGTTAACGGTTGACTGTTAACTAAGAGCGGGTTACAGTTAGCCGTTAACTGTCAACAGTCAGAACTAAAAGTGCAACTTTTAGCTACAGCAGCGAAAGTTAAATCAATATATCCTCCAGCAGTTAACTGGAGGAAACATCAAAATTTAACACACTAAGCAGAACAATCAGGACATGGCTTGAATAATATAATCGAAGTAAGGAGTCGCGGCTACTGCGTCTTCATCACTGAGTAAATCGAGAGCAGCTTTTTTCAAGGCGCTAATTGCTTCGACCATGCCTGGAACAGGGACACCGAGGGAATTATACATTTCCCGCACCCCAATTAAACCAATTTTTTCAATTGGTTCTTTGTCACCAGCAAGTACGCCGTAAGTAATTAGACGCAAGTACCAGCCGTAGTCACGTATACACAATGCTCTTTGACGCTGACCGTAGGCATTACCACCAGGGGAAATAAAGTCTGGGCGTTTTTGCCAAAGCTGCTTGCTTGCTTGTTCAACAATTTTTTTCTCATTTTCAGCCAGCGTAGTGGCAATCCGCATCCGCTGTTCGCCAGTTTGAAAAAAATCCTTGATACTCGTGAGTTCGCCCGTGCTGGGATAACGAAGCTCGTCGTCTGCTTTGAGAATAAATTGGCTAATTACACTCATAATATTGCGATCAGTTTGGATATCTTTGTAGTTTACCTACTATAGGTTACACAAATAAAGATAGGAGAATTCTGTGTCCCTACCTAACTTAAATAATATAAATAACCTTGGTGTAGATAGATGGCAACAAGGGGAATTAGTTGAGGTACTGATCTCAGACCTTGCTGATACTGGTGTTGGCGTAGGAAAGCTGGATAATCGAGTGGTGTTTGTTCCTGATACGGTTACAGGCGATCGCGCACTGGTTCGCTTAGTGCGAGTAAAACCTCAGTACGCTGATGGAAAACTTCACAAATTGTTAGAATTATCTCCTCATCGCATTCGCCCTAGTTGCATCGTCGCGGATAAATGTGGTGGCTGTCAGTGGCAACATATTGAGTATAAATACCAGCTAGAAGCAAAACGCAATCAGGTAATTCAAGCTATAGAACGAATTGGAAAAATTACCGCTCCAACTGTAGCACCCGCACTAGAGGCATCATCGCCGTTAGGATATCGTAACAAAGCTACCTACCCGCTAGGAATCTCTGCTACTGGTAATTTACAGGCAGGTTACTACCGTAAAGGTACGCACCAAATAGTTAATCTTAATCAGTGTCCTGTACAAGATGAGCGGTTGAATCCTTTGTTAGCGGAAGTTAAGGAGGATATTCAACGACGTGGTTGGGAGGTATATAACGAAGAACAAACACAGCAACCACAAGTTAAGAAGAAAGTCCTGAATAAAAAAGTTCAACAAAAAACAACTGTTGTGGGGAAGGTGCGCCACTTATCTTTGCGGATTGGACGGCGCACTGGCGAAATGTTGCTAACTTTGGTAGTAACAGATTGGAATTTACCAGAGATTAAGGCACAAGCGATTGAGTGGCTTAATCGCTATCCTCAGCTAGTGGGGGTTTCACTTAATTACAACCCTAATAACACTAATGTAATTTTTGGTGAAGAAACTCGCACTATTGCTGGTGAAGCTTACTTAACAGAGAAGTTTGCTAATCTCCAATTTCAACTGCGCCCTGATACTTTCTTCCAAGTTTATACAGAGCAAGCTGAGGCGCTGTTAGAGGTGATTGTAGAAAAGCTAGAGTTACAGGGTAATGAGGTATTACTAGATGCTTACTGTGGGATTGGTACTTTCACTTTGCCTCTAGCAAAGCACGTTAAGCAAGCAATTGGTTTGGAAATACACGCAGCATCTATCGAACAAGCGCAATTGAATGCTGAGATTAATGGCATAACGAATGCTGATTTTCAGGTGGGCGCAGTTGAGAAGTTATTGCCACAACTAAATATTCAGCCAGATATTGTGCTGATAGATCCGCCCCGTAAAGGATGCGATCGCGCGGTGCTTAATGCTCTACTCAAAATGCAGCCACGTCAGATTGTTTACGTTAGCTGCAAGCCAGCTACTCTATCACGGGATCTGAATATTCTCTGCACTCAGGGTGGTTATCAACTTACATACGTGCAACCAGCAGATTTCTTTCCTCAAACATCTCACGTTGAATCAGCCGCTTTTCTAAAGCTTTAAGCAAGCTGGTATTTTTTGAGTGTTTCGCTAGAATATTAATATGAGGGCTTTTTTAGTACTTTAATTAGAAAAGCCACTCCGCTCTTAGGTCAAAATTCAAGCTCATAAAAAACGCGCGCAAACTAGATTGCAGCCTGTCAATACGCTCTTATAAGTGGGAGGTTGATAGCCCCGCCTATATGCGAGCGGGGTGAAAAAGCGACACGAGCGAATTTATTCGCCTACAGGTATTCAACCCAGATATTCTGCAAACATCAGTGATATTATACGCTGACTGCGCTAGGATATAATTATCGTGATCAGGTCGAATCATGCTTGTCTTAGAGTTTAGAGCTTACGGAAAATCTCAGCAATTTATAGCTATAGAAGAAGCTATTCGGACAGTGCAGTTTATTCGGAATAAATGTATTCGTTTGTGGATCGATAATCCAAAAACGAATAAGTACGATCTGAGTAAGTATAGTGCTGTGCTAGCTAAAGAATTTCCGTTTGCTAACAAACTTAATGCCATGTCTAGACAGGCATCAGCAGAACGAGCATGGGCATCCATATCGCGATTCTTTGATAACTGTAAAAAGAAAGTAGCTGGGAAGAAAGGATTCCCCTCTTTCCAGAAAGATAACCGTTCGGTTGAGTATAAGACTCAATCTTGGAAGCTAGCAAATGATCGTAAAACAATCACCTTCACCGATAAAAATGGGATTGGCAGACTGAAATTGATTGGTACTCGTGACCTTAATTTTTATCAGCCAGACCAAATTAAGCGGGTGAGGTTGGTCAAACGGGCAGATGGCTACTACGTTCAATTTTGTATCCAAGTAGACAGACAAGAGGTAATCGAACCAACTCATAAAACCATTGGTTTAGATGTTGGATTAGAATCTTTCTACACTGATTCACTGGGCATCAAAGTTGAAAATCCTCGGTTCTACCGAACAGGGGAACATAGGATGAGACGATCACAAAGACTTGTTTCTCGCAAGGTCAAAGGCTCTAGTAATAGACGTAAAGCTAGGGTTAAATTAGCTAGAGTTCACCTCAAAATAAGTAGACAGCGTAAAGATCATGCTATTAAATTGGCACGATGCGTAATCACATCTAACGATGTAGTAGTCTATGAAGATTTGCGGATTAAGAACATGGTTAAAAATCATTGTCTGGCAAAGTCAATTAATGACGCTGGATGGTATCAATTTCGAGTTTGGTTAGAGTATTTTGGAAGGATATTTGGACGCATAACAATTCCTGTTAGTCCTGCCTACACGTCTCAAGAATGCTCTAGCTGTGGCGTAATTGTGAAGAAGTCTTTGTCTACCCGCACCCACGTTTGTCAATGTGGCTGTAAGTTAGACCGTGACCACAACGCTGGTATAAATATCCTTAACTCAGGATTGGGTAAGGCAGGGCTTGCCTTAACCTCAGTGCTAGACACTGGCAACGCTTCTGGAGAATCGACCTCTATCTTAGTTGGTGCAAACCTGCTTGGGTAAGTTGGCTCGCTGAGAGAAGAATCCCCGTCGCAGAGAGCGCGGGGAGTGTCAACGAGTTAAAGCTAGAGGTAATTACTGCGTGATTGCTATCTCACTGCGTCCCGTCGGACGGGATTGGGGAACTATTAGCTTCGCTTCTACTCTATTTCTTTGCCCGATTTTAGATCTCTTGCTGGCACAGATTCCTAGCAAGCTTCAAGCAGAAATTAGACTAGGTTTGCAAGAAGCCCTAGTAAATGCTGCTAAACACGGGAATCAACTAAATCCCAGCAAGACGGTTGTAGTTCATTTCTCTGTGGTGGATGGAAATTACTGGTGGGTAATTTCTGACGAGGGATGCGGATTTTCTCCCCCTTATAAATGCCATGCTGAGTTAGCAGAGGAACTACCAGAGGAAAAATCCGAAAATGGTCGAGGGATGTGTATTTTACATCAAATATTTGATCAAGTGCAATGGAATTCTCAGGGAACAGAACTGAGACTTTGCAAACAAGTAAAACATAGTTTCCTGAGACAAGCACTTTTACGCTAATTGCTACGGTGTCCGTGTGTTGGGCAAGGAGGCGCTGAAATTGACCTATCTAGCCAACCGGATGATGTGCGAAATCTCGCTAGTGCTTCTTCTGGCTGATCTTTGAGTAGAAATACCATTGCAGCCGCAGCTTGTTCAGCAGCACGAGCTTTACGGTTAGATTTTAAGCGATGCCAGTCTTTTTCGTTGATCCGCAAGCGTTCCGCTAGAGCTTGAGCTAGTTCTATAGTGGTTAGTTCGTTGATGTTGCTTGTTTGAGAAAGTGGTGTTAGTTCAGGCATATTATAGGCAGGGATTTATTCCTAATTTACTTGAAATATTTTGCCTTGTGAAATTTTGGTTTTAGGATTTAGAATTATTAGACCTCTCCAAAAATGAATGTAGAGACGCGCCATGAAATGAATGTAGAGACGCGCCATGAAATGAATGTAGAGACGCGCCATGGCGCGTCTCTACAAGGGTTATAGGTAAATTATTAAAATGTGCGTTGAGTAGAAAATCCCTCCAAAATTGTAAATTTAAATTTTAAAATTGTTATGAAGCTGCCTGATGAACCATCCCAGCCATTTTCTACAGACGCAGAGATGAGCGAGATAGATTCTGGTGAGGACGAATTTGAAAATGAACTGGCAAAAGTAGAGCGATCGCTTGTAGCTCTAAAACAACGTTATGCTGAGTTGCAACAAGGCATCAAGCGTCAGGCAGAACTTCAGCAACGCGCACAAGAAGTCAAAAGAGAGTTTCGCCAAAGCCATTTACCCCAGTTGCAAGCAGAGTTGCGACGCATACAAAAGCAACTTGCTGAAATAGAAGTTGCTCTAGAAAGTTGTTTACTATCAAACAAAGATTTGCTGGTGCTATATTGGCAGGGGATCACGCAGGGGTTACTCAGTCAAGTTTTTTGGCAAGCTGTCCGATTTGGAGGGCTTGGAATTGTTATAGGCTGGATACTAAAGTCTTGGGCTAGTTGAAGCATTTAGCTATTAGCGTTCAGCTTTTTACTAATATAGGAAGGACTTACGCTTGCGTAACACGCGGGCAAGATGCCCGCACTACATATGGCACGATCAAAAATTAGCTGGCTATCTGTAGTGCAAGCGTCTCGCTTGCTTTTTTAAATGTGCAAGTTTTGTAATAGCTGATAGATACTCTAAAGATCAACAAGCCATTTAATTTTTTATAGCAATATGACAATGCAACGAATTGTAGAGATATTACGGAATGGACAGCCTGATGAGTCAGTAACGATCAAAGGTTGGGTACGGACAAAACGGGAGTTAAAGGATTTTGCGTTTGTAGAGGTCAATGATGGCTCATCCTTGGCTAGTTTGCAAGTTGTACTTAATCCCAGTATCCCAGGCTATGCAGATGCGGTTAAGCGGTTAAATACAGGGGCATCTGTGGAAGTTGCTGGTGTGTTGGTAGCTTCTCCTGCAAAGGGACAGCGAATTGAACTTAAAGCGGAGAGTGTGAAGGTTTACGGGGAAGCTGATCCCCAGACGTATCCTTTGCAGAAGAAACGGCACTCATTTGAGTTTTTGCGAGAGATAGGGCATTTGCGATCGCGCACTAATACCCTCAGCGCCGTATTTCGGGTACGCAACGCTTGTGCTTATGCGATTCACCAGTTCTTTCAAGAAAAAGGTTTCTTGTGGGTTCACACGCCTATTATCAGTGCTAGTGATTGTGAAGGCGCTGGGGAAATGTTTACTGTTACTAGCTTTAATTTACAAGATGTTCCGCAGACAGATAGTAAAAAAGTAGATTATAGTAAAGACTTTTTTGGTAAGCAGTCATATTTAACCGTAAGTGGACAACTAGAAGCTGAAGTGATGGCGATGGCTTTTAGTAATGTTTACACTTTTGGTCCTACTTTTCGAGCAGAAAATTCTAATACTTCTCGCCATTTAGCAGAATTTTGGATGATTGAGCCGGAAATGGCTTTTTGTGATTTGCAGGGAGATATGGATTTGGCGGAGGAGTTTCTCAAGTACATTTTTAAATATGTGCTGGAAACTTGTCCCGAAGATATGGAGTTTTTTAATCAGAGGATTGATAACTCTGTGCTTGCTACTGCGGATAATATTATTAATAATCAGTTTGAGCGGTTAAGTTATAGTGATGCGATCGCACTTTTAGAAAAAGCAGACAAGCAATTTGAGTATCCGGTTAATTGGGGCTTAGATTTGCAATCGGAACACGAGCGTTATTTAGCTGAGGAAGTATTTAAAAAACCAGTCATCCTCACTGATTATCCTGTAGAGATTAAAGCCTTCTATATGCGTCTCAATGATGATCAAAAGACTGTTGCAGCAATGGATATTCTCGCCCCCAAAATTGGTGAGATTATTGGGGGTTCGCAGAGGGAAGAACGTTTAGATGTGCTGGAACGTAGAATTGAGGCTCAAGGTTTAGATAAAGCTGATTACTGGTGGTATTTGGATTTACGACGTTATGGAACAGTTCCCCATGCTGGGTTTGGTTTGGGGTTTGAAAGATTAGTGCAGTTTATGACAGGTATGGGAAATATTCGGGATGTAATTCCCTTCCCTCGTGCGCCTTTAACTGTAGAGTTTTAGCAAGCCAATATTTAGACTTGGCTTAACTGTTAGATAAATAGCCTTTAGAAACCTATCCGAAAATTGGTTTAAAAAGATTTTTAACCACAGATAAACACAGATGAACACAGATAAATATAGATGTTTATTCGCGTAAAATATGTTTTTCGGATAGGTCTTTGTTAATTTTATTTATTACCATAGGTATAGCAACCGCGAAGTGCAAAATTAAATGTAGAGACGCGCCATGGCGCGTCTCTACTATACATATGTTTACTCTGGTTTAGGTTTTTCTATATCTAACGCAATGCAGTTAGATTTAATTTAAGGTTGAGGAGAAGTTGTAGAGGTAAAACCTAGACAGATTCTCAGGATTAAAAAGCTAATTGCTAATTGCTAATCGCTAATTGCTATCTTACGCAACAACTGACTCATATTGCTGTAGCCTAGTGGCTTCTGCCATGTTAGAAATACCATAAATTCGAGGTACTTGATTTGTTGCATCTAAAACTTGTCTAACCTCTTGATTAGATATATCTGCCAAATTCTTCCCACTCAAAAGTGCAATTATCGCAGCTATACCCACTCCACCACCAACAGCTACATTAAATTCTACAATTCTGCCAGCAGCACAAGCATAACCTTCAAACCCAGAACCAGGTCCAATAACTGCTAAGTTAGGAACATCTTTCATTAAAGCGTGTTGGATACCAATATTAAAAATTGGTGGACTAAAACGATTACTTTTAAATCCTTGAGCCAGAGCTTTTTCGCCAATACCTAGAATCCCACCGCGTACATCAAAATGATAGCAAAATGTAGCTAATGCCTCACCCGCAGGAACACCACCCATTAGCATTTTTGCACCAGTCAACGGTTCAACTGCACCAATAATATTACCCGCGTGTCTAATATACAGTTCAGAGGCAGGAGTGACAACGGTAGCGCCTAAACTCTTCAGCCACTTTTGAACAAAACCTATTTCTTCTAACATTTTAACTGTAGGTTTGGCAGCATTTTTTGCAAGTTCCTCTGCCTGACTACCGCTAACGGCAAACATTAAAGCATTCCAAGAAAGTTTTTCACCAGGAAGTATTGCTATATTTCCTTTGTCAAACAAAATACCATTGTCGGCAAGAGAAAGCTTGCTATTTCTAAATGCGTGATAGGCTATAGATAAAGCAAAAGAACGTATATCTATATGATCGCGGTCTGCCCATAAAGTCTTTAAATTTCCGCTAGGATCAATCATTTCTTTCCTAAGAGATTCAGCAAGTTGAGCATCGCCTCCAGCAGCTTTTAGCAACCAACTCTGAGCATCTTTATCTCCTAAGTTGGTAAACCGTTTGAGATAAGCAAATTCTATTTCCTTCAGTCTTCTAACGCTAAGTCCTTGAGTTGTAAATACCAAAGTTACAGGTAGTTCTGATTCGGGCAATCCAAAAGTTTCAAACCCCTGTAATTTACTAATACCAGCAGCTTGTGCTAACTCAGCATTAACTGTGGCATCAATAAATTGTTTTCCATAAAATGTTTGATTTTTAGAGGTTGTAATACTGGCTATTTTTTTGCCTTGTTTATTAACTTTTGAAATCTCAACTTTACTTAATAAAGCCACACCTGCATCACGCAGCATATCCTTAAGTGCTACATTAGCTTTAGCTGGATCAAGAGCAATATTAATTACACCAGCTTTCTGTAAAAATTCTTGATAAATTTTGGCAGGATCACCAAAAGTATCTAAACCTAAAGATTGTCTGATTGACCTATCAACTTGACCTCGATCAAGATAGGCAAGACCACCTCTGACTAAATGCCCACCAATACCTTCTTGTAGACTAGCTTTGGACATTAATAAGACGTAGGGATATTTCTGAGTTCGACGACGATACTCCCTAGCAGCAGCAACAGCAGCTAATACGCCATATAGCTCATCACCGAATACTATGACATCGTAAGCATTTACACTATTTACCATTATGTAATAACCCCCATTAACAATTAACAATTATCAATTAACAATTATCAATGAGCCGTCTGAATGTTAATTTTATTTCCATTTAGTTACTTATGAGTTTAGGCAAGTTGTGATTCAAACTGCTTTAATTTAGATGCTTCCTCTGGGTAAGCTACACCATAAATTTTAGGTAATTGATTAGTTGCAACTAAAACTTGCCTAACTTCTTGATTAGATATATCTGCTAAATTTCTACCACTAAGTAAAGCAATAATTGCTGCTATTCCTAATCCACCCCCAACAGCAGCATTAAATTCAACAATTCTGCCAGTAGAAGCGCCATAACCTTGAAATCCAGAACCAGGTCCAATAACTGCGAGGTTGGGAATATCTTTAATTAGTGCGTGTCGAATCCCAATATTAAATAATGGTGGCTCAAAATGAATTTCAGAAAAGCCTTTAGCAGTAGATTTTTGAATTAAACCTAAGATACCGCCGCGTGAATCAAAATGATAGCCAAATGTACCTAATGCTTGATTTGCTGGAACCCCTCCCAGTAACATTTGTTCACCGCTTAGGGGTTCGACTACACCAGTAACATTACCTGCGTGTCTAATATAAAGTTCAGATGCAGGAGTGACATTAATAGCGCCTAAACTTTTCATCCACGTTTGGACGTAAGCAATTTCTTCTAACATTTTAGGAGTTGGTTTAGCACTATTTCTAGCAAGTGCTTCTGCCTGGTTAGCATCGACGGCTAATAGCAGGGCATTCCAAGAAAGTTTGTCGCCTGGAAATCTAGCTATATTTGCATTGTCAAAAACTAGACCTGTTTCCTCAAGGGAAAGCTTTTTGTTTCTAAAGGAATGGTAAGCTATAGATAAAGCATGAGTGGGTATATCTATATAATCTTTGTCTGCCCATAAGGTTTTAAGATTACCTTTAATATCGACCAAACTTTTCCTAAGTTTTTCAGCTAAATTTGCATCACCGCCAGCAGCTTTATGTAAGCAATTTTGAGCTTCTTGATCGCCCAAGTTAGTGAAGCGTTTGAGGTATGCTAACTCTATTTGCTTAAGTTTTTGTACAGTAAGACCTTCAGTTGTAAATACCAAAGTTACAGGCAATTCTGAATCTGGTAAACCAAATGTTTCAAATCCCTGAGATTTAGTAACGCCCGCAGCTTGTGCTAATTCGGCATTTACTGTGGCATCAATAAATTGTTTTCCCGAAAATGTTTCTCCGTTGGTTTTGGTCAAGCTGACTATTTTATTACCATTTTTATTAACTTGGGAAATTTCAAAGTTACTTAATACAGCTATACCAGCTTCGCGGATCATATCCTTCAAAGCTGCACTTGCTTTATTAGGATCGAGGGCAATTTTTAGTACTCCAGATCGTTGCAAAAATTCTTGGTAAATTTTGGCAGGATCACCAAAGTCATCTAGATTGTTAGCCTTGCGAATATCGTACTCGACTCGGCTTCTATCAAGATAGGAAAGACCGCCCCTAACTAAATGTCCACCGATACCCTCTTGCAAGTTAGCTTTAGAAATTAGCAATACTTTGGGATATTTTTGAGTGCGGCGGCGATATTCTCTGGCAGCAGATATAGCTGCTAAAACACCGTATACTTCATCACCAAATACAATGACATCGTAAGCGCGTACATCGTTAGTCATTTTAATAATGCACCCCTGAAAATTAAGATGGGGATAGTAAGTAGCACCACCTAATTAAGCGTAAAACCCCACCCCCCAGCCCCCTCCCCGTCCACAGGGAGGGGGAGATTTTTGATTTTATGTTTTTTAAGGTGGAGCTACTTATTTACATCAATTCGATTTTGCAATCATCGTCAATCATAAAGCGCAAAGCTTTATGATGCTTAGGTGCAACTGTTAGTTACGCTGGTTGCCCAATCAAACTATCTACAATCCTCTGATGAATGCAAATAATCTTAGCACCTTCTAAGATCAAAAGATGGTCAATGTCGGTATCAATTAAAGTTATGCGATCGCCAATACTAAGTTATTGTGTTTCGCACATTTTATGTTTGAGGGGGAGAGGAGGGAGGAGGGAGGAGGGAGGAGGGAGGAGGGAGGAGGGAGGAGGGAGGAGGGAGGAGGGAGGAGGGAGGAGGAGGGTAAAAGTGTTTGATAACTTTTCTCTCACTGAAAAATGTACAAGTTTAATTTGCGCGTTAGCTTACTCTTAACTATTAACTAATTTAAGCATCTGTCTAAGTTCTTCTCGCCAGTGGGGAGGGTAAGTATTCAAAACAGAGGAAATTTTACGACAAGACAAAACTGAATATGTAGGACGCTTGGCAGGTGTAGGATATTCCGAGGTGGTGATGGGGATAACGCGCTGAACTTTTAAGGGAAAACCGCGCTGTTTAGCTTCTTCAAAAATGGCAACGGCGAAGTCGTACCAGCTTGCAACGCCACTGTTTGTGTAGTGATATATACCTGGATCAGGTTTGATAGAAGTTAATTGTGCGATCGCATCTGCGATATCTTTCGCCCAAGTGGGAGTTCCAATTTGATCGGTTACTACTCGCACTTCTTCACGATCACTTCCCAGTCTGAGCATGGTTTTAACAAAGTTGCTTTTGCCGTAAGCACCATAAACCCAAGCAGTTCTTAAAATCAAGTATGACTGACAATTTTCTTGAATTCCTTGCTCACCAGCGAGTTTAGATTGACCGTAAATACTTAGAGGATTAGTTATATCATCTTCAGTGTAGGGATGATTTTTGGAACCATCAAAAACATAATCAGTAGAAACATGAATTAGTAATGCTTTTAGCTTTTCGACTTCTTGAGCAAGAATTGTCGGTGCGATCGCATTAATCATTCTCGCTGTTTCAGGTTCCTTTTGGGCTTGATCAACCGCCGTGTAAGCCGCAGCATTAATCACTATCTCAGGCTGAATTTGTCTAACTAACTCACGAATCTGATCTACCTGAGATAAATCTAAAGTTTTCCTATCAACAGCTACCACTTCCCCTAATGGTACAAGCGTCTGTTGTAATTCTTGACCTAGTTGACCTGCGCTACCAATAACAAGAATACGGCTCATAGGTACACTTCCGCATTTTTAAATAGCTTACCTGCTTGGTCTTTGGCGGATAATATTGGTGGCGAATTTAGTTGCCAATCAATGTTTAAATCTGGATCATTCCAGAGGATAGTGCGATCGTATTGCGGTGCGTAATCTGCTGTTGTCTTATACAACACCTCAGCTACTTCTGAAACAACTAAAAAACCGTGAGCAAATCCTGGGGGAACCCAAAATTGGCGTTTATTTTCCGCGCTGAGAATGCAGCTAACCCATTTCCCAAACGTCTTGGAACTTTGACGCAAATCTACAGCAACATCAAATATACTGCCAGAAATTACTCTAACTAATTTTCCTTGGGGCTGTTGAATTTGGTAATGTAGACCCCGCAAGACATTTTGCTTAGAAAAAGAATGATTATCTTGAACGAAATGAGTTTTTACTTGAGTTTTTTCACTAAATAATTTTTCGTTATAGCTTTCAAAAAAAAATCCTCTGTCATCCGCAAATACTTTAGGTTCAAGGATCAAAACATCGGGGATGAGGGTAGTTACTATATTCATCGGTTGATTTTTATTTTCCCATCTGGCGTTGCAAGCGGATTAATCGCTACTTATTTACTTTACTTTTACTGGGTGCATCTTTTTGCTTGAGTGCAGTCAATAGTTGTTTGTAATCTGGTTTATCGGGATTTAGCTTGACAAGTTTCTCCATAGGTGCGATCGCGCCTTTAAAATCATTCAGCGCCAACTTACCTTGTACTAATCCCTGCAAAGCAACCTGGTTATCGGGTTCACGCTTTAATACCTGCTGATATCCGCTTACTTGTGCTTTAATTTGGGAGTCTTGTGAAGGTGCTGTTGCTGTCTGGGCATCCTGTTTGGGTGGGTTTAGTCCCTGCTGAAACATCGCGGCGGTTCCAAAGGCTGTAGAAGCCATAAAGGCGATCGCTGAGACAATTAGAAGAGGTTTTTTAAGATTTTCTTTCAACATACTCAACTTAATTCTGTTTGAAATTACTTGTTACTTATCTTGAGCAGGATAACTGCTAGATGCTTATACAGCACTATTTCTAACTTACCCAACCTTGCGCCTATAGTAACAATTAACAATCACCCATGACCGATGCTCAATGACAGACTTTAATTTTAAGCTTAGTTATGCCTATAGCAGTTTTCTTGCTTTATGAGGTACAGGAGTGCGAGCATCTTGCTCGCTGGACATTTCTTGCGAACAAGATGCTCGCACTACAATATTTTTCAATCCTTGTACCTCACTTGAGGGGAAAATTGCTATATCTACTTAGTATTTTCCGATCTACCCTGGGATAATAGCTGTACGCTCTTAACACTATTAAGAGCGATAAAAATCTCAGCCTGTATATTAACTGTTGATATTAAAATTATGGACTTGTTAGAGTATCAAGCTAAAGCATTATTTCAAGAAATGGGCATTCCAATTTTGCCCTCTCAGCGAATCGATCATCCGAGTGATATCAAGGGTTTGCAGCTTCCTTATCCGGTTGTCCTCAAGTCTCAGGTACGTGCTGGGGGACGTGGTAGGGCTGGTGGTGTCAGGTTTGTAGAAAATACTATAGATGCGATCGCCAGCGCCAGGACAATTTTTAGCTTGCCAATTTTGGGTGAGTATCCCAAAGTTCTTTTAGCAGAGGCAAAATACGACGCAGATCGGGAACTTTATCTAGCAGTAGTGCTAGATGCGAGTGTTCAACGCCCTGTATTATTAGGTTCCTCACAAGGCGGTATCGACATCGAAGCAGTAATTCAAAATCTGCAACAAGTTGTAGTCGAGCAAGAATTTTCACCTTTTTATGCCCGCCGTCTAGCAATTAAAATGGGACTTCAGGGAACACTCATTCGCTCGGTAGGTGACATTTTTGAAAAAATGTACCACTTATTTATCGAAAAAGATTTAGATTTAGTAGAAATTAATCCATTAGGGATTAGTTCCACCAATGAAGTAATGGCTTTAGATGGCAAAATTGTTGTCAACGATCATGCCTTGGGTCGTCATCCAGACATACCCGCATTAGCATCAAAAATCATCAATCGGAACACCCCAGCTTTTAGCTCGAATATATCTTTATCTTTGCCATCAACTACCCTAAATTCTGCTGAGATAGAATCGAGTAAAAGCAAGGCTTTTATACCTGGTCAACAACAGGGAAAAATTTTATCCCCTGAAGAAATTAGGATTGACGCTCAAATAAATAAACTTAATTTGGGAGAGAGGGAAGGTAATATTGCTATTATTTGTACTGGCAGTGGCATGGCGATCGCTACTATAGATTTACTTTATCAAAACGGTGGAAAACCTAATATATGTTTGATTATTAACCAGCCAGCATCAAGATCTCAACCAGCTATTCCCTCACTTATAAAACGCGCCTTGGAACAAATAAGTCAAGCTAAAGGGATAAAAGTTATACTAATCAATATTATAGTTAGTGGGGCATTACAGTCAGAAGTTGCAGATGTGATTAGGGGATATTTACAACAATCTCCGGCTCCAAAAAATGTCAACTACCCAGCTAGTAGTCCTCAAATTGTTGTCCGTATTCTAGGTGATGAAATTAACGTTACAAGTGAGAATTTAGACAAGCAACCGATTTATATTAATAATAGTTTGGATGAAGCGATCGCCAAAACAGTCTCTTTAGCTAAATCAGTAACTAAAAAAACATAAATCCTTTTAATTAGTAGTTAATTTTAATAATAATTATTAAAATTAACTTATTATAAAAAAATCTTGTAGGTAAGTAAAAATGCACTTAAAGCCCGACAGCAAAATTATCGTACAGGGCATAACAGAACCATTAGCTACAGTCTACACTGCTCAAATGAAAGCTTATGGCACGAATATAGTCGCTGGAATTAGTCCTGGTGAGGGAGGGCAGTTAGTAGATGATATTCCTGTATTTGACCTTGTAGAGCAAGCCTTGTCAGCAGTGGGAGAAGTGGACGCGACAATTATCTTTGTACCACCTTACTACGCTATTGATTCAGCCTTAGAAGCGATCGCATCTGGTATTAAACAAATTATTATCGTTACTGGTGGCATACCTCCACTCGATATGGTATCTCTACTTAGAAAAGTAGAAACAACTGATACACTCATTATTGGTCCAAATACTTCCGGCGTAATTATTCCAGAAAAAATCTTACTGGGAACCTACAATAGCGAATTTTTCACATCTGGAGCAGTAGCCTTAATTAGTAACAGTGATACCCTTAACTACGAAGTTGCTTGGGAATTAACACAAGCAGGTATCGGACAATCAATAGTAGTTAATTTAGGTAGCGATACAATTATTGGATCTGATTTTCAACAATGGCTAGAAACTCTAGATAAAGATCAACACACCAAAGTAATAGTTTTAATCAGCCACAGCAACCACCCTAACGAACAAACTTTAGCAGAATTCATCGCTACCAACATTAAAAAACCTGTAATTACTTACTTTGTCGGCATTCATACACCAGCAGACAAACATTTAAGAAATTTCAAGTTTCAGAATAATTATTATCTGTCAACTTCCGGTAACGATGAAACTACAATCAATGAAAAAATCACCGCTTTTAAAAACGCGAAAATTTCCCTACCAAAGCGCCCTTCTCAAATTCCAGACTTAGTAAAAAAAGCCCTTAAAAAGTAGTTATAGCACTCTTTTGTAAAGTTTAGAAAAAGTTGTAGAGGTTAAACCTACACAATTTAATTGAAACAAAACTTACGCCCCTACAAAGAGAAATTACTCTTGTAGGGGCGGGTTGCACAAAAGGTTATGCTGACAAACCGTTGATATAGATAAACCCGCCCCCGACAGATACTATTATGTAAAGTTTAAAACAAGTTGTAGAAGTCAAACCTAGACAATCCCAGCAAATTGAAAAATAGGGGCGGGTTGCACAAAGGTAGGACTTACGCCCCGAAAGCTCGAAACCTTAATCCCCCCTACCCCCCTTAAAAAGGGGGGAAATTCAAAGTCCCCCTTCTTAAGGGGGATTTAGGGGGATTTCTGCGGAAGTCCTGAAAGGGTTATGCTTCCCAACCGTTTATCTAGATAAACCCGCCCCCAACAGATACTAAGCTGTAGGCAGTTTACGTCCTCCCAACAAAGATTTTGTACTAGACTCGCCAGCTTTTTGTAATTGTCGCCTTAACTGTAAACCCAACAAAGTTAATCCTAGCCACTGACTTAAAACAGCCATCAATACTGCGGTTGTACTTGCGTCTTTAACAGCAGCCCATCCAAAGGCAGAAAACAACCAGAAAATAGGTTGCTTATCTGGTTCAAGAGATAGCACTCCCAAAATAATTGGTGGAAATATAATTAATCCACCCACAGTACTAGCAGCCCAAATTCCCCGTTTTGGTGCCTTCATCAACAACATGATTTGAGTTATAGCAGCATAAATCAAGATCATATTTATACTTAGCACCACACTCAAAAACGCTGCCCGCTTATAATCACTCGCAGCGCCGAAAAGCACCCAAGGCATTAGTATTGCTGCTGAAATTGCCCAATTTATTCCTACTGCAACTATTGCAGGACTTTTTTCACCCCAAATTAAATCCTGCCAGATATTTTGTTTGCGGGAAGATGAATTTTGATGTCGGTAACGCGCCCAATCTTGTAAAGTTTGCCGTTGTGGACTTAAAGCTGCAATTAAACCAAGAAACAGCAGTAGGTTAAATATGCCCAAGAAAGCATAATTGATAAAGAAAGTTTCTGAGTGACTGTTCGATTCTGGTCGTTGCCAAGAAAATCCTACTATCATTACTGTAAAGAAAGCGGTCAACTGATAACTTTGTCGCTTGTTTAGAACAGTGCCTCTGGGATTGTGGAAGCAACGTTTTAGTGCTTGCCAAACCAAATAAGTAGATAAACCATAATTCAGCAGCATAAAGCTGGTAGTACTCCCAGAATTAGCACCTACAGGTAGGTAAAACCAATCCAATAAATTTAAGTTGTTAGGCTTAAATTCGCGCAACAACTCTGAAGGGATAGAACTGGAAGCAGCTAGATAAGGCAGAAAAAATGAGGGGCTAAATAACATCAACCAGTCGGCGGAATTATCAAAAACATTGTAGCCATCTGGTTTGATATTTATAGTTCTCAATATCAAGAGAAACATTAGCAGGCTACCACTGCCTATAAAAGCTTGAAAACCACCAAGTTTATTACTGACTAAAGCATAAAGCAGAGATACACTGTAAAAGAACAAGCAACTAGCAGCCAAAATGCAGTAGAAGCTGAAAATTAGACTTAAAGGAATGTTCGCTACTAACCCTAAGCACAAATGTAAAGGAACTGCCAAACCTACAACGATATAAAGCAATATTGGCACTCCTAGCAGTTTTCCACTCAAGATAGTTTGAGGACATTGAGGGCTTAGGCGGATAAAGTTAAGCGTGCCACGCTGTTCTTCTCGTGACAAGTCACTGATTAACATATAACTGCCAGCGACCAATAAAGCAAAGATGCCAATTACACTTAACAACATGAAGGCATCTAAAGACCATAACTGCCAGTTAATCACAAAATCACGCGGGCATCTTTGAGGATAGACAGTGCAATAGCGATTAAAATCGGCTACATCAGAATCACCAGGAAGCGCACTAGCTAGAACCATCATTAGTAGCAGTTGACCTACTAATGAAATTGCTACTGCCATAGTTAAATTGCGGGGTTTAAGCCTTCCTTTGATTTCTCTAAATAACTGGGGATTCCAGTCACCAATTCTATCTAGTAAGTTTAATTTCATACAAGTTGTCCTTAATTAAAACTTTCTCAATCCAACAATTTAGGAAGCTTGCTGATGACCTAGCTTCAGAAAAATTGTTTCTAAATCTTCTTGAGTGCTGTGGAATTCTGTTAAAGGAATACCAGCAGCAACAAGCGATCGCAAAAACTCTGCACAATCTTGCCCATCACCAGTAAAATCAACCCGCACCCGTTGTGGCGATATTACTTCCCAATTTCCTACTAAAGAGTGTTTTTTTAGTTCTGCTTTCAGCAAATCAATATCACTCAATGTAGATAAGTATATTTGTTGGCGACTAAAACGTTGGTAAAGTTCTTTTAAACTAGCACTTTCCACTAAATAACCTAGTTCCATAATTCCCACAGAGGTACAAAGTTCAGCTAAGTCACTCAGTACATGAGAGGAAATCAGAATTGTCATCCCAGCTTCTTGCAATACTTTGATAATTTCTCGGAACTGCTTTCGCGCAATGGGATCTAATCCTGAAACAGGTTCATCTAGCAACAGCAAAATTGGCTCATGGATAATTGTCCGCGCTAAACCCAGACGTTGCTTCATCCCCCGCGAAAGGTTCGCAATCATGCTATTGCGCTTAGTGGTAAGTTGCACCATTTCTAACACTTCCCACAAGCGTTGTGTACGTTTTGGCGATCGCAAATGATAAAGCCGTGCAAAATAATCCAAGTAGTCCCATACTGTTAAATCGTCATACAGAGGAAAATCATCGGGTAAATAGCCGATGCGTCGCTTTAAAGTAGAGTTACTTTGGTCGCGTGAAAGGCGATCGCCATTAATATAAATTTCACCTGTAGTTGGCTCTTCTGCTGCGGCTAACATCCGAATTAAAGTTGTTTTACCTGCACCATTTGGACCAATTAATCCGTATACTTCTCCAGTTTGTACCTCTAAATCAATATCATTGACTACCACCTGACGGTCAAATTGCTTAATCAGTCCACAAGTACGAATTGCCAGTTCCTTTTCCATAAATGCTGGAAATCAAAGTGATCTGCCTAGAAAAACCAATAGCCTAACTGTTAACTACACGACTTGGTAGAAGTTTTGCGGAAAATTAATGATATAGCGGTACCTCTGTCAGCTATCAGTGTAGAGACGTGAAATTTCGCGTCTCTACAATCATGTGCCTTTCAGCAATTTATTTTGTCCTAACTGCC
This sequence comes from uncultured cyanobacterium, assembly GCA_963711165.1. Classification (GTDB taxonomy): domain Bacteria; phylum Cyanobacteriota; class Cyanobacteriia; order Cyanobacteriales; family PCC-9333; genus Crinalium. Next base: position 25,472 of record CAVQDG010000045.1, read on the forward strand.
TTGGCGGTTGCTATAGGGCGAATAATTTTCCACTTCTGGGAAATTCAAAGTCCCCCTTTTTAAGGGGGATTTAGGGGGATCTCTGCGTAACTTATATTTGAATTGTGACACTTGATCAAACTGGCTACTTCTTACCCCACGAATACAGCAATAACTTATTTAATAAAGTTAATTGAATTTAAATAAATTACTGCTAAAACTATGGAATCCCTCGCATATATCTATATAGCTCAAACTTACGAAGAAGCAACCCTTAAGGATCAGCAAGTTTCTAAATTAGTTCAGGCGAGTGAAATTAATGTCAATAAAACTGAGGTGGAATTGATGAGGGCTTACGCAGAGTTAAAAAATTAATATTTGCCAAAGCTAGAAAAAATCAAGCTTCTTCCCAATCCCCAATCACAAGTTCCCAGTCCCTAAAACAAGTCTTATTGCTCCAAATGATAGCTTAATACTGACATTTGGAGTAAAAATATAAGAAGCGAGTTATGGGTATTTACTATTTTTGAATCTCAAGTTGATCTGCAAGTTCAAGCTCCTTCATCTTGTCTTGAAGCTACACAGTACTTTCTGCAAGTAGGTAGTGATACCGACAGCAATTCTGTTGCAGAAAGTGTATTTCGTCTTGATTCTTGGTTAGCTAATCAACTAGCTAATCTCTCTCGTTCTCGAATTCAAAAGCTAATTACACAAGGATGTGTGCAGATTAATGACCAAGTTTGTTCTGTCAAAGATACCAAAGTCAAAATAGGCGATCGCATTCATGTAACTATTCCTGAAGCTGAACCACCAAAAACCCAAGCAGAAAATATTCCCTTGGATATTCTCTACGAAGATGATTTTTTGTTAATTGTTAATAAACCTGCGGGTTTAGTTGTTCATCCTGCTGCGGGTCACGAAACAGGTACGCTAGTTAATGCTCTTTTAGCACACTGCCCGTTATCTGAAATTGGTGGTGTACAGCGCCCAGGTATTGTTCATCGCTTGGATAAAGATACGACAGGTGCGATCGCCATTGCTAAAACAGACCAGGCTCATCAACACCTGCAAGCACAGCTAAAAGCCAAAACAGCTTGTCGGGAATACTTGGGCGTAGTCTACGGTTCCCCCAAAACTGATAGCGGTAGCGTTGATGCGCCTATCGGTCGTCATCCTGTAGACCGCAAAAAAATGGCTGTAGTCACAGGATCTAGCGGTCGTCCTGCTGTCACCCACTGGCGGGTACAGGAACGCCTGGGAAATTACACGCTGGTACATTTCCAATTAGAAACAGGACGTACCCATCAAATTCGCGTCCATAGCACCCATATTGGGCATCCGATAGTAGGTGATCCAGTTTACAGTTCTGGTCACTCAGTAGGCGTAAACCTTCCAGGTCAAGCCCTCCATGCGTGGCGACTGCGGTTACAACATCCTGTATCTGGCGAGTTGATCGAAGCGATCGCCCCTCCTCCCCCAGCTTTTCAAACACTGCTAGATGTACTGCGAGGAAGGTTTTTTATGTCCAATCGTAAAGTTTTGGCAGATTAATTTCTTAATATATATATACATTTAGTCGGTTACTGTTACTTAGCTGTAACCCATCAAATGTATGTAGAATTTGGCTTACAATCAAATATTAAGATATTATTAACAAACTCTCAGTTGTAGTTTTAAGTACAAATACTCAAGGTTTATGTAAAGGAATATTAATGTTAGTGAAGGCTGTAAGCCTTATCCCGCAATAATTTGAGTATAAATTAAAGGCACTTAAGCTAAATTAACAAAACTTAATAAAAAAAGCTTTGAAGGCGTTGTATAAAAGTTACCTGGAAGGGTTGTTTGACAGATAAAAGTGAAAGCGACACGGATTTGGCAAGCTGGCTAGTCTCTCATAAAACAACGGATGTTTCTCATAAACTTTTAACAACCGGATTTATGGGTACGTGATCAGTCACAAAAACAAGAGCGAGCAGCTAGAAGTGAGTTGTAACCGATGTCTGTTGAGAACCGCCCCCAAATTAATGGCTGATTCAACGGTTTTTAATCAAAACCACAATCAATCCAAATCAGTAGGAGATTTTATTAATGTTAGACGCATTCGCTAAAGTTGTTTCTCAGGCTGATGCCCGTGGTGAATTCCTCACCTCAGATCAATTCAACGCTCTGAGCAACATGGTAAAAGATGGCAACAAGCGCATGGATACCGTTAACCGGATCACAAGCAATGCCTCCACCATCGTTTCCAATGCAGCACGCGCTTTATTTGAAGATCAGCCACAACTGATTCAACCAGGCGGAAACGCATACACCAACCGTCGTATGGCTGCTTGCCTACGCGACATGGAAATCATCTTGCGTTACGTTACCTACGCAACCTTAGCTGGTGATTCCAGTGTGTTGGACGATCGTTGCTTAAACGGTCTACGTGAAACATACCAAGCTTTAGGCGTTCCCGGTGGTTCAGTTGCTGCTGGCGTACAAAAGATGAAAGATGCGGCGATCGCCATCGCTAACGACACCAACGGTATCACCAAGGGTGACTGTAGCGCATTGATGTCTGAAGTAGCTGGCTACTTTGATCGTGCAGCTTCTGCAGTTGGTTAATTAAAAACCAAGCAATAATTCTTTGATCAACGCTACAGAACAAATATTCGGGAGATAAAAAACAATGAAAACCCCAATTACAGAAGCGATCGCAGCAGCAGATACCCAAGGACGTTTCCTCGGTAACACCGAATTGCAAGCTGTTAACGGTCGTTTTGACCGCGCTGCCGCTAGCATGGAAGCTGCTCAAGCTTTAACCAACAAAGCTCAACAATTGGTTGATGGTGCTGCTAATGCAGTTTACCAAAAATTCCCATACACCACCCAAATGCAAGGGCATCAATACGCTGCTGATGCACGCGGTAAAGGCAAATGCGCTCGTGACATCGGTCACTACCTGCGTATGGTTACATACTGCTTGGTAGCTGGTGGCACAGGTCCAATGGATGAATACCTGATTGCTGGCTTAGACGAAATCAACCGTACCTTTGAATTATCCAATAGCTGGTACGTTGAAGCTCTTAAGTACATCAAAGGTAATCACGGTCTAAACGGTCAAGCTGCTAACGAAGCTAATACCTACCTTGACTACGCTATCAACGCCCTGAGCTAGTCTAGAGCGGTGCGTTAGTCGCCCGGAAGAATTAGCGAGTGTTGGCGTACTTGCGCTTCAGTTGCTAATTTTTCCGGGCGTTGTTTTTCTCAATTTTGAGATAAAAGTATTCAAATTTGTGTAGGGAGAAGCTGTTCATGAGTGGTTTAGTGGCGGCTAATTTAGCAGCAGCAGGAAGATTAGGTCTTTCTGCTTTTGATGATTCAAGAGTAGAACTGCGACCTGACTGGACAGAAAGCGATCTGCAAGCAGTATTCAACGCTGCTTATCGTCAGGTATTGGGCAATGACTATGTGATGAAATCTGAACGTTTAACCTTTGCTGAATCTCAATTACGGCAAGGAATATTAACTGTCAGAGAATTTGTCCGCGCCATAGCTAAGTCTGATTTATATAAATCAAAGTTTTTCTATCGCAACTCAAATCAGCGCTTTGTAGAACTCAACTTTAAGCATTTGTTGGGTCGCGCTCCTTACGATGAAGCGGAATTAGGATACCACACAGCTATTTGTGAAGAAAAAGGCTACGATGCCGAGATCGATGCTCAGATCGACAGCATGGAGTATGAAAATAGCTTTGGTAACAACGTTGTGCCTTTTTATCGGGGATTTTTAGTAGAGCCAGGAGTGAGAACCGTTGGCTTTACTCGGATGTTCCGCTTGTATCGCGGTTATGCTAACAGCGATACCTCACAAGTAGAAGGCAAATCTCCTCGTCTTACCCGTGAACTAGGTAAAAACGAAGCTTCCACAATTCAGCAACCAGCAAGCAGTAATTCTAGCTGGAGTTACTCAAGCATTGGTAACGATAAAACTCCAAAACAAGCTCTGGGCGGATCTTGGGGAGAAAGCGGTCGGGTTTATCGCCTAGAAGTGGCTGGTATTCTCTCACCCGGCTATCCTAAAGTTCGTCGTAGTACTACAGCATTCTTAGTACCCTACGAGCAGCTAACTCAAAAAATGCAGCAAATCACCAAGACAGGTGGCAAAATAGTCAGCGTTTCACCAGCCTAGTTTTTGAGTAGTTGTTAGTTGTTAAAAATTAATCTTAAGCTGCAATAATTTATCACAACTGACAACAAAAAAGTCACAACATTAATTAGGAGATAACTCAGCTATGTTTGGTCAAACTGCCCTTGGAAGTAGTACTCTGGATGACGCTTCAAACCGAGTCTACCGTTTTGAAGTCAAAGAACTACGTCAAACTTATGCCTCTGACAAACTGAGCTACCCAATTCGTCGTAGTGGCAGTACATTTGTTACCGTCCCCTACAGCCGCATGAACGAAGAAATGCAGCGCATTAATCGCTTGGGTGGCAAAATTGTCAGCATTCAACCTTTGACATTAGAAGGTAATAGCGAAGCGAAAAGCGAAGCAGCAACTGCTAGCGACAACGACTAATTGAAAGTTAAACATTGCAAGCCTCGCCATGCTGGAGCCTAGTATTAAGCAGGATTCTGAATATGTATCACTGCCAGACGAGCCGTCCGGTGGCGAGTTTTTGACATTAGAGACGGCGATCGCTAATCTGAAACACCCAGATTTAAGCTTGCGCTACTACGCGGCTTGGTGGCTAGGAAAATTTGCGACAGGGACATCAGCCGTTGATGCCTTACTGGTTGCGCTTGAAGACGAAGCAGACCGCACTGAATTGGGAGGATATCCCCTGCGCCGTAATGCAGCACGATCGCTAGGTAAGTTAGGAGATCGGCGTGCAGTACAGCCACTGATTACCTGCCTAGAGTGTGATGATTATTACGTCAGGGAAGCAGCCGCTCAATCACTAGGAATGCTAGGTGATGCTAGTTGTATCCCTCAATTGCTGAAGCTTCTGGAAGGAGGTGTCGCAGCAGCTAGTTTTGTAGCAGGAAGACCTCACTTGGCTCAACCAGTGGAAGCTGCAATGGAAGCTTTACAAGCACTCAAAGCAGTTCAGGCAATTCCACTAATTAAGCCATTTTTGGAACATCCAGTGCCACGAATTAAATCTGGTGCAGCACGGGCAATGTACGCCTTAACCCAAGAACCCGTTTATGGGGAGAATTTAGTGCAAGCGATCGCTACTAGCGATTTGAAATTGCGCCGAACTATCTTGATGGACTTGGGTGCAAGTGGGTATATGGGCGGAGCCAATGCGATCGCCAATGCGGCTGTAGAAAATAGCTTTAAACTAATTGCCCTCAAAAGCCTGCTAGAAAATCATTTCAAGCAGCTAGAAGCAGTTTCTATATCCCCTCAAGCTCAACAAGTAATGAGTTTAATGGACTCTTTACTTTAGTTACAATTTTGCCCTAGTAAATAATATTAAAGGTCGAAGAATTTCAGATACATTGCCTATAGGTAGTATCAATCTCAAATTTTTCCATCTCAAATCCCAATTTGATATGACTAACTCTGCTTTGGCTTTAGAACTTATTCAATCAGTCGAGCAAGCGGATTCCCCCTCTCGTTTAGTTGCCGCAGTTCGAGCTTTAGCAGAGGCACGGTTAGAGGCGGGTATACCCACTTTGATCGCAGTTTTGGGTTATAACAACCCAGAAGCAGCAGTTGCAGCAATTGCAGGTCTAGTGCAGTTGGGTGACGTAGCAGTGCAACCCCTAATCGAACGCCTTGACGATTATAACTACGGTGCAAGAGCTTATTCATTTCGGGCATTAGCTGCGATCGCTCATCCCGATTCATTAGATACCCTGCTGAGTGCCGCAGAAACCGACTTTGCACCCAGTGTGCGTCGTGCTGCGGCAAAAGGATTAGGTAACTTACGCTGGTCTATATTGCCTGTGGAGGTGCGAGCGAACTCTCAGGAAAAAGCTAAAAACACATTACTGTTGCTCTCTAACGATTCCGAGTGGGCAATTCGTTATGCAGCAGTTGTGGGTTTGCAAGCATTAGCCCAGTCCGATCAAATTACCTCACAGTCGTTAGTTTCACAAATACTCAGTCGCTTTGCTCAAATAGCTAACACAGATTCCGACTTAGCAGTTAAAGCTAGAGCAATCATGGCTACTGAGCAACTTCAAACTAACACCACTCAGCTAACAGCACTCAGCTATTAGCTGTATTTTTTTATACACCATTCAACATTGGTAAGCGTGAATATGCCTATCCCATTACTTGAAATTACACCTAAAACCCAGAATCAGCGCGTAGCAGGTTACGATGTTCCTGATGAAGACGATCCACAAGCTTATCGTTTAACCGATGCAACTTCAGAATCAGCCATTCAAGACTTAATTTGGGCTGGTTATCGCCAAATCTTCAGCGAGCATTTAATTTTAGATAGCTACCGCCAACCCGCTTTAGAATCCCAACTGCGGAATCGTGCTATTAGTGTACAAGAATTTATTCGCGGGTTAGGCAAGTCAGAAGTTTATCGGGAATTAGTAGCAGAAACCAACTCTAACTATCGACTGGTAGACATTACCTTCAAGCGATTTTTAGGACGCTCCAGTTACAGCAAAGACGAGCAAATTGCTTGGTCAATTGTGATTGCTACCAAGGGGTTGCATGGTTTTATTGATGCTGTAGTTGACAGCGAGGAGTATCGGGAAAATTTCGGTGATGACATCATTCCCTACCAACGGCGACGCATGGAAGGTCGTCCTTTCAATTTAGTTAATCCTCGCTACGGCGATTACTGGCGCAATCGCTCCATCGAAAGAGAAGGTCGTTCTTACCACCAAGTAGGACGTTCAGGAGATATCCATAAGCGCCCAGTTTCTGAAGCAATTCCCGCCAACTTCTTAAGTATGGCTCGCGGGATGTTAGTTACTGAAATCAACTACCAACGGACAATTGCTCAGACAACTTCACGCATCAAAAATTTAAATATTCCCGATATGACTCGGAAATCTGCTACACCTCAACCACCAATCCACCGTACTGAAGCCGCCCTACCATACCGCTACCTTCCCAAAACTAAGAAGTTTTAGCTAACCGCCGGAAGCCCCACACCATAGTGGTACTCCACTTGGTGTCGGGATGGTCATTACGGATTGTCGTAGGTACGGAGACAATCAATCAATATTCGGTACAAGTCAATCAATCCAATCTTCAATCATTTGAGTCATGGTCTTTTCTCTAGATGCTGCAATATCCTTGAGTTTCTGAAGTCTTTTCTCTGATATGCGTAAGTTAAGTGTTTTGTTCTTCATGTGTACTGGCAATATCGGTACACTTATGTTATCCTAATTTAAGGAGGCAAGTAAATGAGAACTGCATACCAGTACAAACTACGACCAACAAAACAGCAAGTTATTGAGCTTGACAGATGGCTATCTATGCTATGCGCTCAGTACAATTATTTGTTGGCTGATAGATTTAATTGGTATGAGCAAAACCGGAGTCCTATTAATGCTTGTCCTCTAGTTTGTCATCTACCAGAACTTAGGAATAATCCAGACTATTATTCGCAGAAAAAAACGTTGCCTCAACTGAAAAAAACACATCCTCATTATGGTGAAATTTATTCACAAGTTTTGCAGGATGTAGTTAAAAGAGTTAAGTTAACATTTGAGAGATTTCTTAAAGGCGATAGCAACGGTAAACGTAGTGGTAAACCTCGGTTTAAAGCCCGTAATCGTTATCGTACATTTACTTATCCCCAGATGAAAGATGGGTGTTTACAGGGTAACTTAATTAACTTACCAATGTTTGGAAAAGTTAAGGTGATCCTGCACCGTCCTCTTCCTGTAGGCGAAGCCAGCCCGAAGGGCTTAGGCTTTAAGATTAAGACAGCTTCTATAACCAAAAAGGCTGATGGGTTCTACGTTACGTTATCTATGGAAGATGCGACTGTTCCTGAAATTAAGCCAGATTTCAACCCAGATAAAATTACTGGGATTGATGTAGGTTTAAAGGACTTTTTGACAACTTCTGAGAGTGAAACTGTTGCCATCCCTCAACATTATCGTAAAGCTCAAAAACGGTTAAGAGTAATTCAGAAGCGGTTATCTCGTCGCAAAAAAGGAAGTAACCGCCGACAAAAAGCAGTAAAACAACTAGGCAAACAGCATAAAAAAGTTGCTGATAAACGTAAAGATTTTCATTTCAAAACGGCTAATAACTTACTGAAAAAATATGATGTTGTTGCACATGAAGATCTAAACGTTAAAGGTCTAGCTCGTACACGGTTGGCTAAATCTGTGTTGGATGCTGGGTGGTCAAGTTTTCTGTCAATACTAACAAATAAAGCCGAAAATGCGGGTTTGTTGGTTATCCCAGTAAACGCCCATAACACATCACTTGATTGTTCTAATTGTGGTGAGAAAGTACCTAAAAAGTTGCATGAAAGATGGCATGATTGCTCTAACTGTGGATGCAGTCTAGACCGTGACCACAACGCAGCGATAAATATAAAAAATAGGGCGGAGGGTCATCTCGTCCTTAAAGCCAAGAGCCTCCTTACGCGATAGCCGGATTGTCTTGGAAGCCCCCACTATAATCGGTACTCCGATTTAGTGGCGGGAGATGTCACAGCCAGATAGAAACAGGAATTACATTTTCTGGCATTCTATCAATAGTTGCTGCATTCATTGTTCATTCTTAAATCACAGATGACAATTCCCTTACTTGAATATAAACCTTCTTCTCAAAATCAGCGTGTTGCTGGCTACGAAGTTCCTAATGAAGATAGCCCCAGAGTTTATCGTCTAGAAAATTGCTACTCGGATAGCGAAATAGAAGAATTAATTTGGGCAGCTTATCGTCAAATATTTAGCGAACATTTAGTTCTCAAAAGCAGCCGTCAGGTTTTACTGGAAACGCAGCTTAAAAACCGCGCGATTACCGTCCGAGATTTCATTCGTGGTTTGGCAAAATCACAAGTGTATCGACGGTTGGTAATAGAAAATAATTCTAACTATCGCGTAGTTGAACTTACCCTAAAGCGTTTGTTAGGTCGCGCTCCTTACAACAAAGACGAAGAAATCGCCTGGTCAATTAAAATTGCTACTTTAGGCTTTGATGGCTTTGTTGAGGCATTAATCAATAGCGAAGAGTACATTGAGAACTTTGGAGAAAATATAGTTCCCTATCAGCGTCGTCGCTACAAAGATCGCCCATTTAACTTAGTAACTCCTCGTTATGCGGATTACTGGCGCGACAAGCAAGAAACCGAAAGCTACAAATGGGGTAAAGTTCAGAACTTCCTAGAGATGGCACGTTCTATCAATCCCAAAGCAGCCAATTTTACCAAAGTTGATACAGCTAACATTCAAATTCCTGATACCACACGGGATGGTGATTCAACAGGAATTGCTGTTTCAATTAACCCATCTGCAAGTTTCCCCGTCCGGTAGAAATGTTTGCGGCTCTTGGAAATGCGATCGCGCAGAAAATCCATCTGCCCCTTCGTCAATATAGCCCAACTAATACGGGATAATAAGTATTAAAGGGCATGGTTTTGATAAATTAATAAAATCAATTCCCCTGTCTATTTAATGCTTGTAGTTGCTGTTTAATCTTTAATCATTTAGGAGACCTTAGCATGGCATTGCCGTTGCTTGAATACAAACCTACAACTCAAAACCAACGGGTTAGTAGCTTTGGAAAAGCTGACCAAAACGAAGATACGCCTTATATCTATCGCTTGGAGGATGTCAACTCCCCAATCGAAATGAAGGCTCTAACTTGGGCAGCTTATCGCCAAGTTTTCAGCGAGCATGAAACACTCAAATTCAACCGTCAAATTACTCTAGAAAGTCAACTAGCAAATGGAGTCCTTTCTGTTCGGGACTTCATCCGCGAACTAACTAAATCACCTCGGTTTTATGACCTAGTTGTTTCTGTTAACGATAACTATCGCTTAGTAGAAATTTGCCTCAAGCGTCTATTAGGTCGTGAGCCATATAACCAAGATGAAAAGATCGCTTGGTCAATTAAGATTGGTACTTTGGGCTTTCATGGCTTTGTAGATGCCTTAGTTGACAGTGACGAGTATACTCAAGCCTTTGGTGACTATACCGTTCCATACCAGCGCAAGCGGATGGAAGCTCGTCCTTTCAATCTCGTCACACCTCGATATGGTGAATCATATCGCGAAGTTGCTGGCACAACCAAGACAGATTGGCGCTTCACAGTGGAGAAATACTACGGACGCAAGTACCAAGAACGGCAACTGGCAGAAGGAGATCCCCGCAAGTTCCGTGATTTGGCGGCATCGCTTAATCCCAAGGTTAACTATGCTCAAAGGATTTCTTCTTTTGACATTGATTACCTCAGCAGAGTTCCTAATCGCGGTAAATAGTAATCGCAATTAGAACAAAAATCTAGCTGGGTCTAGTTATTATTGGTTAAACATTTTGCTAACGTAATTACGTGGCTAGATGATGGAAATCAGTAATAATTAGACCCAGTAATTTTATATACCGTTTAATTTGAGTATCAAGAATAATCATTTGATGGTTTTTGTTTCCCTAATTGCTACTTTGGGTAAATTCAAGGATATGAGGGGAATAATTATTAATTAGAACTTAACCACTTGAATTTCTTGTAGGTTAAAATAGTAGCGATCGCACTCTTCGAGTTGAATAATAGTGCAAGTCTTTACCAAAGCAGTTACTTTTGAGGAATTTATCCAACAGTATCCCGAAAATTCCGAAATACGGTATGAACTACATGATGGGATAATTGTCGAACTGCCAAAGCCCACAGGCAAACATTCAACTGTAACTGGCTTTTTGATAGAAGAATTAATTTTAACAATTATTTTAATGGGAAAGCGGAGTATTTGGACAATTCCTAGAGAATCCATCATCAAACCAAACAACCAAAAATCTGGATATGAACCAGATATCATAGTTTTAAATCAAGAAGTTCTATCCAATGAGCCAAGATGGGAGGATGAATCAATCATTGAAAACGCCCAATCCGTGAAACTAATTGTTGAAGTTGTTAGCACTAATTGGCGTGACGATTATTACAAAAAGCGGGCTGATTATGAAGAAATGGGCATCCCTGAATACTGGATTGTGGATTATGCTGCTAAAGGTAGTAGAAATTTTCTTGGCAATCCGAAACAACCAACCCTATCGCTACACTGGTTAGTTGAGGGTGAATATCAGGTTAACCAGTTTAGAGGTGATGTACCGATAGTATCACCAACTTTTCCCCAATTTAGTTTGACTGCCGAACAGATTTTTCAGACTATATCACTCACTTAATTAACCCACTTTCCTGAGATGCTGGTGTTGTAAAAATTCAGGAAATCCGCAGGTAAATATAAATAATTTAGGACTTACGCACCGAAAGTCTGAAACCTTGATCCCCCCTACCCCCCTTAAAAAGGGGGGGGAATTCAAAGTCCCCCTTAAAAAGGGGGATTTAGGGGGATCTCTGCGTAAGTCCTGTAATTTATAAACCTTGCCCAATGAACAATCGCTTTTAGCGTGTCATCAAGTGAGCCAAATAAAAGTTGCTTTAAAAGTACCTAATTGCTAGATCTGCGGATGTTAAAACAGCACCAATCTTGCCGTCGCCAAAGCGTTGCTACTGACCAACCATGCTGTTCTAGGGTATCGGCAACAGGCTTAACTTGCTCTAATATAACACCGCTAATAATGCCCCAACTCGTAGGTTTAACGATCGCAGACATTTCTGGAATTAAGTCAATAATTACTTCAGCTAAAATATTACAAACTAAACCATCAACTGGTTCTTTGATTATTTTTATTAATTTTTCTATACTACCTTTTTCAACTAAAACTTGCTCTTCACTAAGATTATTTAGTTCTCGGTTACTTATTGTTGCTAACACAGATAAAGGATCAGTATCTACGGCATAAGCTTTTTTAGCACCTAATAAGACAGCACCAATTGAAAGAATACCAGAACCGCATCCAAGATCGGCTATTACTTGATTCTTAGCATCGCTACCTAATCGCATTTCTAGTGCTTCTAAACATAACTGAGTAGTTTGATGCGTACCTGTGCCAAAAGCCATACCAGGATCTAGACGTAAGATTTCTCGCTCTGAAGATTCTGGAAGTTGTAGCCAAGCAGGATAAATTAAAATGCGATCGCCAATTTCTTGAGGTTGCCAATATTGCTTCCAATTAGTTGCCCAGTCTTCCTCATCAATTAAGTGCCACTGCGTCGCTGGTAGCGGCATACCTGCGATTAAAGCATCTTGGCGTAACCATAAAGATAACGCCGCTAAATCCAAAAGTTGCGCTTGAATTTCTGGGACATAAGCACGTACTACCTGAGAGTGTTCTTTCAACTCACTCGACATTCCGCGACAACCAAACTTATCCAACCGCCAGAATATCGACTCTTCTAGCCCTGGATCAGATAAAATTTCAATTTCCCACCAACTATTTGCCATATAAAAGCGATTAGCGATCCTTCGATTAGCGATTAACAATTAGCGATTAGCACAAATTAAGTTTTAATACCATAAAAAACAGTTTTAACTTCTAGCTAACAGCTAACAGCTAACCGCTAAATGCTACAAAGTTACTGTATAAGCATCCTTAATCCCTGGAACTTTGATTATTTCAGCCAAAATGCCATCGGGGAGAGGATCATCTAAACTTAACACCATTACTGCATCACCACGCACAATTTTGCGTCCTACCTGCATACTGGCAATATTGACATTAAAACTGCCTAACAAAGAGCCAATTCTACCAATAATTCCAGGCATATCTCGGTGGAGAGTAAACAGCATATGTTGAGTAGGATCAACATTCACTGGAAACTCGTCAACACTGGTGATCCGAATTTCGTTATCTCCCAATAAAGCGCCTGTTACCGAATGTTCCCCTAAAGCACCCTTAGCTGATAGTTGCAGTGAACCAGAATAGTCTCGAACATCCGCATCTCTTGTTTCAACAACATGAATGCCCCGCTCCTTAGCTTCTATACTGGCATTAACATAATTTACTCGCTCTCGCAAAGCTTGAGATAGCAGACCTTTGAGTGCAGCAACTACTACAGGTTGACTTTGATTGTTTGCCAAGTCTCCTTGCAGACGAATATTGAGAGATTCCACCCGTCCTCCTGCTAACTGCCCAACCATATTACCTAGTGTTTCAGCCAGTTGTAGGTAAGGTCTGAGCTTTTGTAGAGCATCAGGGTGAAGTCCTGGGATGTTTACTGCTGAACGCGCAGGTAAACCAAGGAGAACATCACGAATTTGCTCTGCGACATCAACAGCAACATTTACTTGCGCTTCCGCAGTTGATGCACCTAAATGTGGGGTAAGAATAACTTCCTTACCAAGAGAACGTAACTCTGATTCACCCAGAGGTTCCTTTTCAAACACATCCAATGCTGCACCAGCAATTTTGCCTTCTTTTAATGCTTGTAAAAGGGCATCTTCATCAATAATGCCACCACGAGCGCAGTTAATGATCCGCGCATTGGGTTTCATTTTAGCTATTGATTCAGTACCAATGATGTGAGTAGTTTCCGGTGTTTTTGGGATGTGTAAAGTAATATAATCTGCTTCGCGGAACAGTATATCTAAATCTACCAAACGACAACCTATTTGATCTGCTCGTTCTATAGAGATAAATGGGTCATAAGCCAGCAATTTCATTCCCATTGCTTTAGCTACAGCAGCAACATGGGAACCAATTTTTCCTAAACCAACAATACCCAGGGTTTTTTTGTAAACTTCAGTCCCAACGAAGCGTTTGCGATCCCACTTATTGTTTTTAACCGACTGGTTAGCTTCTGGGATATGCCTAGATAAAGACAACATCATGGCTAAGGCGTGTTCTGCTGCGGCAATTGTATTGCCTTCAGGGGAATTGACAACCACAATTCCTTTGCGGGTAGCAGCCGGAACATCGACATTATCGACACCAACACCAGCGCGTCCAATAATTTTTAGCTGTGTAGCAGCTTCGATAATTTCTTTAGTGACCTTGGTTTCCGAGCGAATCATCATCGCGTCGTATTCTGGCACAATTTTTATCAGTTCTTCTGGAGGAAGACCTGTTTTAACATCTACTTGGGCGACTTGGGAGAGAATATCTATTCCAACTTGGTCAATCGGGTCAGAAACAAGTACCTTGGGCATGATCGGCAGGTGAGTCTTAAGGGGTAATTTGTGTTCCGCAGTCTAGGAAGGAGAGAGCGGGTGTGGCAGGTGGAAAATTATCTATCGTATCATCGTTTAGGGCTAATCCTTGACAGGTTTGCTCCAACAAAATCAGGACTTAAGTATTTTAGCGGTGGAATCAGCACTGTTAAGCTTATTGCTGACTGAACTGGGATGAAGTTAATTTAAAAAAACATGAACTATCTTATTGCTGTCTTATCAGATCGGATTCAGGCAGAAGAAGCCTACTCAGTTTTAGAGAAACAAGGTTTCCCAATGGATAAAGTAAGTATTCTTGGTAGAGGATATAAAAGCGCCGATGAATTTGGCTTAATTGACCCCAATGAGCAAGCTGGTAAACAAGCAAAGCTAATGTCCTACTGGCTAGTGCCATTTGGATTTTTTGCTGGTGCTACCTTCAATTTACTAACTGGGTTGAATACTTTTCCCTGGGCAGGCGGAATTGGCAATGCTCTGATTGGTGGTTTGTTGGGCGCTGCTTCTGGAGGATTGGGCAGCGTTTTTGTAGGTGGAGGGGTAGCATTAGCTTCCGGTAGTGGTGATGCTTTACCCTATCGCAATAGATTGAATGCTGGTAAGTACATTGTTGCCGTCAAAGGCTCTCCAGGTATAACCCAACAAGCAACTCGCATTCTGCGGGAGTTGCAGCCAGAAAATATCCAAGGCTATGTAGACCCTACTGATGTTTAGGTAGTTATAGCAGTGTAAGGGCGGTTACGGTATTAGATTTATTGCCTCAATTAAACTATTTTTTGAGTCGCAAAAATAGGAGTGAAAATCCCAGTCTACTTCTAGATTTGAGCAATATTTGAAAAATAACCCCTGCCTCTAACCCCATTCCCTTGGTAGTTATATAGCGGTTACCGGCGCAGTCATCTTCTAATTCAGCCGTCAGCTTTTTTGGCAGTCATTGATAATTGATAATTGATAATTGTTAATTGTTAAAAACGATGCTGCCAAGAGAAGAACTTTTAAAAGGGGTGGAAAATCGAGAAACTGCTGCTCGTGTCATTGATCAAGCTGAACAGGCGATCAAAACTTGGGAAGTGGTAGTGACGGATTTTCTGTCTCCTCCAGAATTGGTGGAGATGCAACAGATGTTCGGGCGTTTAACGGATGTACATTTAGTGGCGGGAGGGGGGTATCCGCAGGCAGAAAGACAACGGCTGGCGATCGCACGCTCTGAACTCCCCTTAGACTTGTCTCAAGTACCTCTAGCTGCCGTCTCAATAGCCGGAAACTTTCTGTTTGACTCAGCTACTCACCGAGACTTTTTAGGCTCAATGCTGGGATGTGGCATTGTCCGAGAAAAAACAGGCGACATAATTGTACTGGGAGAGCAAGGAGCGCAGGCAATTATTATCCCTGAAATGCTGGAGTATTTAGAAACTCATTTAACTCAAGTGCGTTCTGTGCCTGTAAATACTAGGCGAATTGAGTTAAGTGAGTTAAAAATTCGTGAACCTAAGAAGAAAGAGTTGACGACTGTGGAAGCGTCGTTAAGATTAGATGCGATCGCTTCTGCTGGCTTTGGGATGTCTCGTAGCAAAATGGTGGAATTTATTTCTGCTGGTGATGTGCGCGTTAATTGGAAGGAAATTACCCAGCCTAGTCAGCTTGTGAAAACAGGCGATTTAATTGCTACTCGTGGCAAAGGACGTTTAGAAGTGGGAGAAATTATGGTTACTAAAAAAGAACGTTATCGAGTTCAATTAACACGCTTTATTTAAAAGTGTTAATAAAGGTTTATCTTTACAGCATCTACTCATGGGCATAATAACATCAGTAGATGTAAATTTTATATGCCTTTTCCCTTTAAATTCCGTCAGCAGAATCAGCAGAATGGTATAGGAATTAATTCTTCTATCCCAACCCAATCAGGTTTAACACCGCAACAAAAAACACTCGCAGAGATTGAAAAAGAGCTTGAGGCGCAGTATATCCCCACTCGCCCCCATCAGCCAAGCTCAAAAACTCCAAACAAGGGAGGCGGGCTAAAAAAAATTAAATTTGTATTGATACTGATGGCTGTGTTTGTAGGTTTGCCTTGGTTGATAGTCTGGGTAGCAAATCAACCTGATCGGGTGATTCGTAGCGCCGTTGCAGAGAAATATCCGATTTTGCTATTGCCTAGTTATAGAAAAATGGAAGATGATTATAAGCAGGCGATCGCATCGGTTGAACAAGCGCAACAGTTAGTCGATAATCCTACCAGTCCAGCAGACTTAGAGTTGGGTGAAAAAAAGGTCGCATTGGCACAAAAACATCTGGATGCCTTACCTATAAGCTTTTTAAGTGAGTGGCCAGAATACAGATATTGGTGGTACGATTGGCATTTTAATATATATAAATTTAATAGCGATCGCCAAAAAATTGGGCAGTTGGCAGCTAAAGTATTTCAAGAAAAAAATGCTCAAACGTTTCTATCCGATGGTGAACAGGCACTCAATACAGCAAAACAGCAGTATCAGCAAGCATCTACACCAACGGATAAACAAAGTGCGATCGCATCTTGGAAGACAGGAATAGATCAACTAGAGCAAATACCATCTGAAACTTTGGCAGGAAAAACAGCCCAAAAGAAACTAGAAGCTTACAAGCGTGATTATCAAGAAATTGTTGGTCTTGCTGCTGGAAATGAACGCATCAGTACTTTAATAGCAGCCGCAAGACAGTTTTCTCGGCAAGCCGCAGTTGCAAGTCAAAATCCACCCCATAGTGTTTCCCAATGGCAACAAATTGAGGAGTTGTGGCAAGAGGCTATTATTCGCCTTAAAGAAATTCCCCCAGAAGATTTGGCAGGTTATGCAGTAGCACAAAAGTCTATGGCAGAATACCAAGCTAATCTAGGGCAAATTAAGATCAGGAAGCAGTATGAAGCAGATTCAATAGCAGCTTTGGAACAATCACAAAGCGCAATTCAAAGTCTGATGGCTTCTACACCTACTGATGCTAAATTACTAGACCGCAATCGTACAATTAGCGAAATCCAAGGAATTATTAATCAACTAGAAAAGATTAAACCAGGCACAACCTCATATCTTAAAGCTCAAGAACTTTTGTTATCTGCACAAAACAAACTTAAGCAACTCCAGCCTCAATAAACAATTATCAATGACCAATGCTTTGATAATGTTAGCTGTTTATTTCAACTGTTAACTGTTTACTGTTAACTGTTTACTGATAAGACATTGAACTAAACAAACATATCAATGAGCATCCTGACTTCCATCTTGGCAGACTTGCTGCAAGTAGCACCAGAACTGCGACCACAGCTTTATTTCAAGTCTTCTTTAACCGCCCTGTCTCACGCGATGGAAGATCAGGTGTTGGCTGGTTTAGAGCAGCCTTTGGTAATAGCCAGCTTTCAACGAGAGCGTTTTTATCGTCAAGAAGCGCACCGATACCGCAGAATTGCTGCACGAACACCCCAGGTATACGTCCTGGCAGCACCGGAAACGGATTTTAAAAGTAGTTCGGACGTTTATGAAAGTGTGGCATTTGAGCCTACAGACGGGCTTAGTAAAGAGTGGCACTTAGTTGTCCTCAGTCCGCACTCGTCTACTTGCCTGATTTGCCGAGAAAAATTGGCACCCGCGCCAGATAATACAGCCGTATCTGAGATGGACCCATCTCGTCGCTTTGAAGGCATCTGGACATTTGACCGTAAGGTAGCCAGCATTGCTGCTGAATTATTGCTCAATCGGATTTTGGCTTACAGACCAGAGTTAGCAGAGAAAATTCAGCAAGCAAAAAATGTTTATGGTCTTAGTCATTTAAGCCAACCCAATGAATCTTTAGGTACTGCATCTAAGAAGAAAGGCAACAAACAAGGGAAGAAACAGATATCTTCTCAAAATTTAACACTCAATAACCAAGATGCTCATAATTTGAATGCTGACCCGTTTGTGCAACGGTTAGTGACATATCTACAGGCAGGTCAGTATAAATTAATCAAAGCTTATCGTTCCATTGCCAGCCAAGAACAGAAAGAACGACTGGTAAATTCAATTACGGATGCCATCAGGCGATCGCTTAACCCTGATGAAATTATGCAAGTTGCAGTGCAAGAATTGGGATTAACAATTCATACTACCCGTTGTTTAATTTACTACTGCAAAGCTACCGATAGCAACGCTACCATCACGCATGAATATCTCAATGTAGCGGATAACTTAGATTGCCAAAATGTTTCGCTATTAGGGCAAATATGGGCTTTACAAAATAATCCTTTATTTCAAGAAATTTTACAACGACGGGAGCCTGTTTATGTTACTGATACATCTACCGATCCTCGCCTGAGCAATTCACCGATCCAAGCCTTAGTACAGCAATTGGCTATTCGCTCTTGGTTGATGGTACCCGTCTTATATCAAGACAGACTGCTAGGAATAGTTGAATTGCACGACAGTAGCACAACGACTCACCACTGGAAACAATATGAACTAGAACTGGTAGAAGCGATCGCCACACAAATAGGCGTTGCCCTAATTCAAGCCGAAGCTTATGCTAATTTAGAAGACCTTAACCAACAGCTAGAAGCCCTTGACCGCACTCGCGCTAACTTAGTCGCTATTACAGGTCACGAATTACGCACCCCCCTTTCTACAATTCAAGTCTGCCTAGAGAGTCTGGCGACTGAGCCTGATATGTCCCTTGAATTACGCCAGGTAATGCTCAACACCGCCCTAGCAGACACCGAACGGATGCGTAAACTCATTCAGGACTTTCTCACCCTTTCTAGACTAGAAAGTGGTCGAGTGGAATGGCATCCAGAACCTTTATCTCTTAATGAGTGTATTGATCTAGCCATCAGTAATATCCAAGCTCGTAATCTTAATAACGATCTACCTGAAATTAGTAGCCAAACCTCACCAGATTTGCCATTGGTAAGAGCGGATGGAGAGTGGTTGGTTGAAGTGCTAGTTAAACTGCTAGACAATGCCTGCAAATTTACTCATCCTCAAGGAAATGTCACGATCAAAGCTGATAGCAACGGCAATTTGTTAAAAGTTACGGTGACAGATACAGGTCGTGGGATCGAACCCAACCGCCTACAGGTAGTGTTTGACCGTTTCTATCAAGAAGAAGGAGCGCTACGCCGTACGACTGGCGGTACTGGCTTAGGGTTAGCCATTTGTCGCCAGATTGTTAACAATTGGGGTGGCGAAATTTGGGCAGAGTCAGAAGGTAAAGACCAAGGCAGTGCATTTCACTTCACTATCCCCATGATCAGCAGTCGCTCAGAACCCAGGCGATCGGGAAACACAAATAAGGGATAAATTTATCCCTTTGGGAACATTGGCGCATCATGTAGAGACGCGAAATTTGGGGTAGGGGGCGCGTCTCTACGCTGGTAGCTGACCGCTATATTTATAGAACTGTTACAGTTCTTGACAAACTCTCTAGACGTGCATAGTCATGGTGGTAGGATGCCCTAAAACGTTCAGAGATAAATTTATGACAGAACAACTTACTGGACAAACTCCAATTTTCGGTGGTAGCACTGGTGGCTTACTGACCAAAGCAGAAACAGAAGAGAAATATGCGATCACTTGGACTAGCCCCAAAGAGCAAGTATTTGAAATGCCTACTGGCGGCTCTGCCATTATGCACCAAGGCGACAACCTGCTTTATTTAGCACGTAAAGAATACTGCATCGCTTTGGGCGGTCAGCAACTACGCGCCAAGTTCAAAATCAACAACTACAAAATTTACCGTGTATTCCCCAACGGTGAAACTGTATACTTACATCCCAAAGATGGCGTTTTTCCAGAAAAAGTCAATGAAGGTCGTCCTTATGTGGGCAAAAAAGATCGCAACATTGGCAGCAACCCAGAACCTGCTAAGGTCAAATTTAGCGGTGTTACTACTTACGATGCCTAACATCGGAGTTGAAAGCTAGGCGTGAAAATTATGGTGACGCGGTATGCCGTTACGCTCTTTAGATCAGGCTTAATCGCTCAAATTACACCATAAATAACAAGTAGGGTGGGCAATTGTTCACCCTACTTGTTATTTATAAATATATAAATTTATTGCAAAAATCCGTGATTTCATCTGTGTTTATCTGTGTGCATCTGTGGTTAATTATCTAAAATTTGAATAATGCTACGAAGTCTAATGTACAAAAATTTTTCTACTAAAAGAGTAGCTTTCTGAGTTAGACTTTATTGCTGTAGTCAACAGCAATAATCATGGCGTGAACGCCCCAATCTATAACTTATTATGATTTTTCCCGATTTCTCCCAATTTTCCCAACTGGCTCAACAAGGAAATTTTATACCTGTATACCAAGAATGGGTAGCTGATTTAGATACACCTGTGTCTGCTTGGTATAAAGTATGTGCGGGTCAACCTTATAGCTTTTTGCTGGAATCTGTGGAAGGTGGGGAGAACATCGGACGTTACAGCTTTTTAGGGTGTGATCCTTTGTGGGTGTTGGAAGCCAGAGGAAATACTACCACTCAAACTCACCGCGACGGCTCAGTTAAAGTATTTGAGGGTGATCCATTTGCAGCATTATCTAGCTGCTTAGAACTTTATCATCCAGTGAAGTTACCGCACTTACCCGCAGGAATTGGGGGGTTGTTTGGGTTTTGGGGATATGAATTAATTCGCTGGATAGAGGCGCGTGTTCCTGTTCATCCTACATCTGAAGATAACTTACCGGATGGGTTGTGGATGCAGGTAGATAATTTGATGATTTTTGACCAAGTGAAGCGCAAAGTTTGGGCGATCGCTTATGCAGATTTACAATCATCTGGTGGGAATTTAGAACAAGCTTATCACCAAGCGTGCGATCGCGTTTCTCAACTTGTCAGCAAGTTGCAACTTCCCCTATCTGGTAAAGACACTGTTTTAGAATGGACTCCCCCACAGAGGGCAGGGGAGAAGGGGAGCAAGGGAGCAGAGGAGAATAAAATATCTCTCCCATCAAGTTACATCAGCAATACTTCCCGTGAGCAATACTGCGCCAACGTCGAAAAAGCCAAAGAATATATCAAAGCTGGGGATATTTTCCAGGTTGTTGTATCCCAAAGATTATCAACTACATACACAGGTGAACCTTTTTCTTTATACCGTTCACTGCGATTAATTAACCCTTCCCCCTACATGGCTTATTTCAACTTTAGGGATTGGCAGATAATTGGTTCTAGCCCTGAAGTCATGGTAAAAGCAGAACGCACCCCAGAAGGGCAAATCAAAGCCACCCTGCGACCGATTGCTGGTACTCGTAAGCGGGGACAAACACCCCAAGAAGACGACGCACTGGCTCAAGATTTGCTACAAGACCCCAAAGAAATAGCTGAACACGTCATGTTAGTTGACTTAGGGCGCAACGACTTAGGGCGTGTTTGTCGTAGTGGTGCAGTAAGTGTTGATGAATTAATGGTTATTGAACGTTACTCCCACGTCATGCACATTGTCAGCAATGTTGTCGGAGAACTCGCACCTGGAAAAACCGCTTGGGATTTACTTAAAGCTTGTTTCCCTGCTGGAACAGTTAGCGGCGCACCAAAAATTCGGGCAATGGAAATTATTCATGAACTCGAAGGCTGTCGTCGTGGTCCTTATTCTGGTGTATATGGATACTATGACTTTGAAGGGCAATTAAATAGCGCCATTACCATCCGCACAATGGTAGTACAGCCTGATGAAAATGGTAAACATACAGTCTCAGTCCAAGCGGGTGCTGGTTTGGTAGCAGATTCAGACCCAGAAAAAGAATATGAAGAAACCCTCAATAAAGCTAGAGGTTTACTAGAGGCAATTCGCTGTCTTAACGGTGTTGATTCAGCTTCAGAATAAATTAATCAGCAAAAATCACAAACTTAGTTTTTTTATCGCAGATGTGGGCAAATTTTCATTTATTTGTTTTCAACCACATCTTCGGGAGACTTATATTTTGATCCATCAGGCATAACAGCGCCTTCAAGTAAAGCACCACTCAAGTCAGAAATGCTAACTTTAGCACCTTTGAGATTTGCACCACTTAGGTAGGCATTTTTGAAATTTGCACCACTCAAACTAGCATTTCTCAAATTGACACCGCTCATATTTGCGTTACTCAAGTCTGCACAAATTAAATTAGCATTACTGAGGTTGGCACTACTAAGATTAACCTGACTCAAACAAGCAAAACTCAAGTTGGCATGACTGAGATTACCACCACTCAATTTAGCCAAACTGAGGTTAGCATTATTGAGGTTAGCGTGGCTCAGATTGGCATTACTGAGATCGGTTTCACTCAATTTTGTTTCACTAAGATTGGCATTAGGGAGATTAATAGCTACTAACTCTGCACCAACAGCATCTACACCTCTAAGAGAAACACCATCTTCATTCAAATCTTGCAGTGCCAAAATTCGGGCAAAGCTAACTTTTACGCCGTGTGCTGCATCAACTGTACTCCAAGCTTGGTAGTGAAATTGCTTTCGGCGATCGGGCGCTTCTTTAATGAATAAAACTAAGGCAACGACAAGACTGAGAGCATCAGCACTCTCTAAAATCTCCCCGATCAGAGAATTATCATCTGCCCCCACATAAATTATGATGAACAGAATAGCTGAAACACTAGCCACTAACCAGGCGGGTTGTGTCCAAAAATTATCAAGGAATTTTTGGAAAAATCTTGTGATAATTTCACCCTTCAACTTAATTGAGCCTAAAAACTTTTTCAGTTGCTCGGTTGGCGGTTGAAACGTTGGAGATTCCTGTAGTAATTCTGTATGTGATTCTTGTGGTTGCGTGTGGGTTACTTGTTTTTGATCTGGGGCAATATTTGGTGTAGTTTCTACACCTGTGCCTTGTAACATCAAACCAGTAATTGCTCTGTAGGCATCTGTCCACGCCCGCTTTACGTCAGGAGTCCAATCTTCTTGGAGGTACTGCTCAAAAGCCATCAGCAGTGCGTCACCAACTGGGCGATAATATTTGGGAATTACCCCATAACCGATGTGTCTGCCTCCCAAGGCGTTGAGAACTGGTACTAAGGCTTCTGGAGAACGGAGATTTTCTACTACTAATACCAAAGCATTTATGAGCTTTTTCTGTTGCTTTTCTAGCTCAATATTGGCAAACAGTGGTTGATATTCTGGGTGAGCAATAAAGAGGTTTTCGTAGAAGGTAGCGGCAAATTCAGCAGCGTGAGGTTTGATTTTTTCAAAACTGCTTTCCAGTAGGTCAACGGCTAATTTTGGCTCTGGTTCGGGAACTGATTCTAGTTGGTCATTAGCTGGTATAGTTACAATTTGATCTGGAATTATCTCTGTTTCTAATGGCACTTCTTCAGGTGTAATTTCAACACCTGCGCCTTTTAACATTAAGGCAGTAATTGCGCCGTAGGCATCGATCCATGCTTGTTTGACTTCAGTAGTCCAATCTTGCTGAAGATACTGCTCAAAGGTGATTATTAGTGCTTCTCCGACTGCGGGGTAAGAATTGGCGATCGCTCCATAACCAATGTGTCTCTCTCCTAGTACTTTGAGAACTGGTTCCAAAGCTGATGGAGAACGGAGATTTTCTACTACTAAAACTAGAGCATTAAGCAGCTTTTTCTGTTGTTTTGCCATCTCGGTATTGGCAAATAGCGGTTGCACTTCTGGATAAAGTTGAAACAAATTCTCGTAGAAACTGGCGGCAAATTCATCAGCGCGGGGTTTAATTTTCTCGAAACTTTGCTCTAAAAGCTCAACATTTAAAGACATATTTTTTACCTAAGCTAATTACTGTAGGGTGCGTTAGCGAAGCGTAACGCACCCTACCCACTGTTCACTGTAAAATGCGTGTATAAGAGCCACAACTTGATATTACAAACTTAAATCTTCCAACTCTTGCGACAAAATAGACATAAATTCTTCTGCATCCTTGATGCCCATTTCTCCCAATTTTTTCCACTCTTCGCTGCTGTAATCTAAATCAAGTCCCATTACGTCTTGTGTCCAGTAAGGCAAATTAGATGGATTTTCCATTAGCTCACAGGTGAGCTTTAATATTTCTGTTCCGGTCATATTTTTTCTCCTCCTTGTCGCCAAGCAAAAGGATAGTAACTTCGCCAAATTACTTTCGGGTGGCAGGGATATGAGAAATGCCATATTTTGTGCTAGAACAAATTTGTTTAATTTCATTGATATTTCTCCGATTTTTTCAGTATTTAAGTAAGGTTTTTTGAGAGTGAAGTAAATTAACCAGGACTTACGCATCATTAACGCTCTTCGCATATCGTTTCAGCCGTTGTAGATCCCCCTAAATCCCCCTTAAAAAGGGGGACTTGCGTAAGTCCTATTAACTATTTTTGGTAAAGTGCCACTTTAGCGCACGAGGCAGGGTTCCTCGATAATTCGTTCCCAGGTTCCCAGTAAAATGCAACTTCAAGTTATCGCTTTACCATTTTTGTCCGAAATCTGTTGATAGTTTTCCAGATAGGTTCTAAATTCCAGATGTAGGGTATCTATACCCTCTTTTTCTAGTAGGGCTAAAATGGCTAAATTTAATTCTTGGCAAGCGTCAAAGTATAAATCTAGATTGTTATTAAAGGCGCGAATGTTGATGATGCGAGCATTTTGTTCAAGTCTGTCTAACCAAACAAAACATTGATCGTGTAAAGAATTGATCGAACTAGGAATTTTTTGAATTCCATGACAAATTATAGCAGTTTTTTCTGCCGAAATACTATCAATATTGAGAGTTAAATTAATGCCAAATGATGATTCATTGCCAGGATTTTGTGACCAATTTTCTACAATTCCAGTAATCATTTTGGAATTGGGTATCTTTTTGATAGAATCCCATTTCGCTAGGCGAAGCTTTGTAGTTCTGATGCCAACTTCTAACACTTCAACACTACCATCTATTCCCTCCACATTCACCCAGTCACCTGGTCGATAGAGATTATCTATGTAAATAATAATGGTACAAAACCAGTCATAAATAATGTCTTTGATTAATAAACCGAAGGTGATTCCTACTCCACCTAGCAGACCCACAAGCGCATTTGTAGATGCTCCTAACAACACTTCACTTGCTTTTAAAACTACAGCAGCGAGTGCCACTGTCTGAAACAAACGAGGCACGTAGGGTACGAGCAAATCGTCTAGTTCGGTTTTAGTATGGAGTGTGAGTTTTCTCAGTATCTCTCCCAACAGTGGAGAGGCACGGTAAACAATATATGCACCTGCAACAATAGCACTGAGACTAAGAATTTTTCTCAGCATTTCGCTTACTTGAAGCGGTAGGTTATCTGCCAAAATCAATTGCACTATCCAAAGTCCAGCAATCAAAATCAGCCAGCCTAATGGTTGCTCAAGAATCAGGACAAACTCATCGTCTAATGTGGTACTTGTTCCGCTAGTAAAATCCTTGATTTTCTTGATGATAATCGAAAAAAACAATCCTCTCAACAGTTGTGTGAGCATGAGGATAGTGACGATGAGACCTATTTCAGTTAGGGATATGTCTGCAATACTTATGTTTGAATTAAGTAGCGTTTCCTGAAAGTGTTTCCACATAATTTCCATAGGTTTTATTTTAAGTGAAAGCGGGTAGTAAAACTTATAAATTCTTCAATGTCGTATTTGATGGTGTCACAAATAACATCAAGGGGTAAGTCGTTGGGATCGTAACCAAAGGGATTTTCTATTTCTAGCCCAATTTCTTCAATGCCCAGTAATGTAAAACTAATCAAACCAACAAATATCCCTGTCCCCCAGCCCAAATCTTTAACTAACTGAAAAGGTAATAACAGGCAGTAAATTAATAACAGTTGCTTGAGATGAATAGAATAAGCTAGGGGGAGGGGCGTTCTTAAAATGCGTTCACAGTGTCCTAAAGACTCCATCATACTCTTGACAGTAGTTTGCAGAAAAACTACATGACTATAATGTAAGACAGCATTACCCCGTTGATACTGCTGTTGTAGATAATCTGCTATCCAAAAGGTAATCTGTAATGGTGGATTGTTGATTGTCTTTAGCTGTAAATACTGCGATGGAGACATTAATTCTTCTAATTCCCTATTTACAGGTTCTGACCTAAGATACAATTTACACGCCACCAGGAAAGCAGCTACAAGGCGTAAAACTGCAATTCTTTTGGCTCTATCTTCTGGTTCAATATCGTTCATCATTGCCCCAATTTGCCAAGCCAGGTTACGGGCATCGTTGCCTAAATTTCCCCATAATCTACGACCTTCCCAAAACCGTTCGTAAGCAGTGTTAGTTCGGAAAACCAATAATAAGCCTAAGACGATGCTGGGAATAATAGTTCCAAAAATAGGTTGGGATACAGGGAGTTGGAAATAGTAAAGTACAGAAACAATAAAACTATAGAGACTAAACCCAATAACTCGTTGATAAATAACTGAGATAACTGACCCTTTGATCTGGAAAGCAAGTTTAAACCAATTTTGTGTTTTTGTTTTCATCCTAATTGAAAAAATTGATAGTACTTGTGCCACACTTGGTGTGGCACAAGATCATACCCTTACTCTTGCATTCCTGCATAGAGCAGTCGTACAAATAAGCGAACACCATCGTCATTTTTTAAGGTTGAATAGGAGGGAGCTTCACCACTACCGATCGCACGTAAATCTGACAGTAGTTCTGGATGAAATTGGCAGGTAAAAGAGCGTCGAATTTTCTTAGTTTCAAAGTCTTTGTAGTTAATGCAAGTAGCGGAACATTCTGTAATAATTTCACCATCATGGGCTGTCGAACAAAGAATTTCTATAGAATCGGGCAGTTGTATCAGCCATGAGAGAGAACTTGCAGCGATCGCGTGTCGATAAGGAACGATCGCATCATGGATACTGCGGTAAGCCCAGTTAGCAAACAGTATTGCTTCTTCGTTGACTTCATCGGAGTGAAACATCGAAATTGATACTTCACGCTCGTATTGAATCGTGGTGTCAATCACTCCTTCATGTGCGTCTGCTGTTACATCGTGGGCATGAATGAGTTCCCAAGGAATACCTATTGCATCGCCGTCGGCAGATTGATAAGGTAACAATACGCGATCGCCCACTTCTTTCGATTCATTGCGCGTTACTGCAAAATGCTCATCATTCCAACCAGTCGCAACAGTACGCCCATCACGCTTTTTGACTACAAGTGTCTTACCCATCGCTTCAATGCGATCGCATACCTCTTGTAATGATTTGAGAGCAATATAGTCGCCTGAGCCAGCCTCATATGTCATAGCTAAAACTTCTTTGACTGCACGACGAATCAGTTGTATGTGACATTCAGCAGCGAGTTGGTGTCCTACACAGATGAAGATTGCAGGTGCGCTAGTGGGCGATCGCGAAATTAATAATTTTTCTACTAAGGCAAACATATCTGATCGCGGGCAAACAGGACTTGTCCAAGTCGCAGCATCGTAGGTTGACGGGTCGCCACCTTCTACTATCACTGCATAACCAGAAGTAATTGCCGGAATGACTATTTCTAGATCGAGAACACCACTAGACCAAACAGGCAACAAGATCGAGTCCATATCCGCAACTTTCTGAGCAATAAAAGCAACGTTTTTGGAAGCTCTCACATCTTCGCCCAGATGATTAAAACCCACGTGTTCCCAAGGTTCAATAATAGTGATTGAATTCCGAAATAAACTGGGATTTTTGAGCAAAAAATCTAAATCTTCTGGTGAATTTATTACTTTTTCTAAAGGCTGGGCGTGTCCCCACTCAAATTTGCCATCACTAGCAAATAGTTCTTTTTCTGCTAAGGGATCAACAGATGTTCTATCTGCTAAAAAACGACCCATTAAAATATGAACAGACTCAAAATCTGAACCGCCTGCACTCAAATAACCTGGTTTGAGTCTCCAGTTTTTTGTGGTGGCAGCAGGAAAATTAGATATAGTAGATAATTCCATGATTTATGACTTGAGATTGTTGAATTAAATTGGGGATTTTTACCCTTGAAAGGCAGAGGGCAGGGGGCAAGGGTTTAAGACCCTCACTGAATAATAATGACTTAGAGAGAAAAACCGCCAAGACGCAAAGAACGCCAAGGAAGAAGAAGAATACGATCGGTAATCTTGAGCGTGGGAAGGGAGTAATCCTCGTCGCAAACGTTTTTCTGTTTTCCTTATAAGAGCCTTCTTCAATTAGCAAACAGGTAACAAAATGCCATGAGTCGAACGTTGATAGAGAGAAGCGGATCTAGCTCTATAGGGGTAACTGCTTGTGCAGGGCAGATTTACTAGATGAGGCTAAATAAATCCCAGTGAGAACGATCAGAAATACTATCCAAGTAAGAAGGCTAATTGGTTCAGCACAGAAAACCCAGGACATAATAGCAGCAAGCACTGGATCGAGCAGTAAAACAACTGCAACAAAAGCAGGCGATAAACAACTCAGACTGTAAACTAATAAACCTTGACCGAAAACATTACAAATTATTGCCAGGGAGACAACCAAGAACCATCCTTGCCAAGAGGTGGGAAACACCTGTCCTGAATCGAGTAATACCATTAGTAACGTGAATATAGCTGCGATCGCAGAAGTCAAACATACGATGGTATTCGTAGAAAGTTCTTCTTGCAGTTGCTCGATTAGCAGCAAGTAACATCCAAAAGCTAAAGCCGCTAGTAAGGCTGCAATATCACCATAAACTTTCACTACAGAGACGCTAAATCCATCAATTTCCATAACAACGACACCCGCAATCGCAATTGCTAGCCCAAGCAAAAAGCGTCGATCAATCGTTTTTTTCCAAATCAACCACCCCAAAAAACAGGTGAATATCGGTGTGAGGTTTGCCAATAAGGTAGAATTTGCCACAGTGGTTTGCGTTAATGACCATGCCCAGAGGACTAGATCGGCTGCCAGAAACGCCGCCGCCGCAATCAACCGCCAGATGATCGAGAAATCAATTAAGTGAGATCTAGAAGCAGGTGCTTCTTCATCTGTTTCTATTGAGGAATAAGCGCGGCGTATATTCTTAATACCGAGCCATGCACCCAGAATTAAAGCGGTGATCCAGAAACGATGGAATGCCGTAGCATAGAAACTGATTTCACTTTCACTTAAGCGCACCATAATTGCAGAGATTGAAATAGCAACCAAGGCAACAAAAAGGGCGGCGTAAGCTAACTTCTTGGGAACCTTTTCTATTGGTTGAGGCGAGACAATTGAGGCTTCAGTCGGTGGTGGCAATAACATCTGATCAGTTTCGGCGATGGTTTCACTGTTCACAGACTGTTGCGGGCGTACAAATATGGGAGAATCGCTCATTAAGTCACAAGTAACATTTCCAGAAAACGGTTCCAAGTCAGCAGTTCCTTACCTCTACGGCGTTGGAGAAAAGCCACTTCCTCATCTGAGAGAGGTTTTTCATCGACACTACTCATCGCCAGGTTCATCTCATCGACACTGATAGAGTTATCGCCATTCATATCAATGGGCAAAAAGTAAGTGCGAAATTCTGCGTAGCGAGCCATCAGGCGACGATGGCGCAACATTAATTCGCCAAACTCCTCAAAGTCGATGGCACCACTGCCATCTACATCTAGGCAGTTGAAGAGATAGGCTAGTTCTGCTTCAGAAGTCACCTGATTTGAGGCACGCAAGTGTTTGGATAGTTCTGATGTTGATAGATTACCACTGCGATCGCTATCAATGGCATCAAAAATGTAGCGCAGGTCTCCTTTAACCGATTCCGATGCCTGCTCTAACATAAACCGAGCAAGCTTACCCTCCATAGCAACTTGCAACTGGCGGCGAAAATTTGCGATCACATCCTTGGCGGCTTGATAGCGATGCCAGTGTTCTTCTGGGCTAGTAACTGTATGGAGAGATACAGGCACTAAAGAAGGGAGCGATCGCTTTAATACTAGAAAGAAGCCAATAGTAACGAGGCAAAACGGTACGGTGAGGATCGGCAGTCCCCAAACCGAGAATAGTCGCCCCAGCATTCCACCGACAACCGCGCATAGCACGGCACACCCTGCCCCAATCCACAGACTACGCAGGTTGGGCGCATAGAAGACTCCAGCGATCGCCATTGCCCCCAGCAGGGCATTGTAACCCCATAGTCCGGCATACAATGTCTCTAAGGGAAAGCCTAGCAGCCATCCTGAGAGTAACCCTAGAGTACATCCCAAGATGCCAACGGCTGCGCCAATCGGTGTACAGATCGCCACTGCCAGCAGCACCAGAATACCTGCAATCAGCTTGTCTGCCAGAAATACCTGACCAAAGCCGATGGGCAGGGATGCCAGCAGTCGCAACCCGTTCAATGTTTCAGAGGTTGAGGACGTTGCTGTTGTCCCCAAGTCAAACCAGGGTTGAGGCAGCAGCGAAACTATCATCAAAAACAGCAATGTTGCAATATTGAAAGGCAGGGTGAGAAACGGCACATTTAGTTTAGTCGCACACCAAACGCCTAATGTCTTCATCAACACTGTAGTTAAGGCTGCAAACACAATCACCGCCACTACCCAGTTGAGATTCCCAGATCCGTTTCCTGGTAAGCCAAAAATGCCTAGTGCTGCTCCCACCAAGATACCGTTATAGCCAAAAATGCCATTACGACGGGAATCTCGGTCTAGTTTGAGAGCGATCGCACTTATAGTTGAGGCAGTAACGCCAACTAAGCTGAGAAATCCTACCCAGGGAGACTGAATAAACAAAGCCGTCAGAATCAGGAATCCACTGATCGGATTGTTAAGAAAAATAACTTGACCAATGCCCCGCAGGAGGGAATTGATGAAGTCTAAAAGAGGTTGTTTGGCAAGGCGTTGATTTAAAGACTGCATCGTGCCTAGCCCTCGCAGTGGGTTCAGTACGAAAGGGGAGGATGAGTCATCATCGCCGAGAACTTGGGAGATGAGTTCATGCAACGGTAGCGGCTCGTCGCCTGGTGTTGCAATGCGATCGCTAACCATATTGGGGGAGGGGGGAGGAGGGAGGAGGGAGGAGGGAGGAGGGAGGGGGGAGGACAAAATTAATTTTGAAGCCCGCAGGCTTTATTGGCGCGTCATGTAGAGACGCGAAATTTCGCGTCTCTACGCTGACTTTTCTAGGCGATCGGCAACAGCATCAACGACGCTCTCAAAGATGCCCAGGGAGTTTTCCACGATCGTATTGAGGGTGTCGATTAAGGGATTGATCTCGCAGATTTCCCAGCAGCAAACTCGCGGATCTTTGACTAAAGTGGCGTTGAGCAAACGAGCTTCTTCCGCCAAAATACCGCCTGGAACTGGGGTTCCTGTTCCCATTGCAATCGTGGAGTCCATGCTGTCTACATCAAAGCTGACGTAGATCAAATCTACGTTGGTGAGCTTTTCTAAACAGCGTTGTGCTACCGCTTCTGCCCCAATTTCTTGCAACTTTTCAGTGGTGATGTTGAGGATGTGGTGAGTTTCAATCAGATGATCTTCGGCTTCTTCAGTATCTCGCACGGCTACATACACAATGTCG
This sequence comes from uncultured cyanobacterium, assembly GCA_963711165.1. Classification (GTDB taxonomy): domain Bacteria; phylum Cyanobacteriota; class Cyanobacteriia; order Cyanobacteriales; family PCC-9333; genus Crinalium. Next base: position 57,110 of record CAVQDG010000045.1, read on the forward strand.
TCTACACTCAGGTTTGCACCATTGCTTAGTCCCAACTGCTGGCACATACGCCAAATTTCTGCGGTTTCAGGTTCGAGATCGTTGATTTGTTTGTCAAGATTATCACTGTTTGTGGCGATCGCTAGAGGCATCCCGTGTAGATTGCCAGATGGACTGGTAAAGGGGGAATGGATATCGGCATGGGCATCAATCCAAACTACCCCCAAGTGGCGATCGGGAAACGCCTTTTTGATGCCAGCAATGGTTCCAGCAGCCGTTGAGTGATCGCCACCTAGCACGATGGGGAACAGCCCTTTAGTCAGGGAGTCTGCAACTAAATCGGCTGTGCGGGATAGCACATGATAGATGGCATCAATATACTTGGCGTGTTTATGTAGCTGTATACGCGATAATGCGGTGTTTTCTGTCTGTATCCGCAGACTATCCTGACTCAAAATGCCATTTTCTGCGTGCATTCGCGCCACTTGTTTCTCAATAGCAGCATTTTTCAAAGCTGTAGTACCCGTCGAAGCTCCACGAGTTCCTGCTCCTAACTCAGAATCTACTTCAATTAGGGCGAGGGATGAGATTTCCGCGACTTTGATGTATTGCATCAAGGTTTTTTTAAAGCCGCGTAACGCCGTCATGCTAATTTTTAGGTCAGAAATTTGAGATTGGCTGTGGAGAAATTCCTCAAAGTCAATTTCTCCGTCCCCATCTAAATCCGCCTGTCGAACTAAAGTTTCCAACTCAGCATCGTTGGTGGTGGTATTAAAACAACGAATGATTTGAATGAATTCTGTTAGGGAAAGCTTACCACTGCGATCGACATCAATCAGGTTAAATATCTGTTTTAAGTCGGCAGTTATATCCATATCTGCCCGATTTGCCATCCAGTTCGTAAAAGCGTCTTTCTTGACGATACCATCAGCGTCGATGGTGTTGATTAATTTTGTGCGATCGATTAACGAAATTCCCCGCCCCAACACTTCTAGAGCTTCTGTAATTTCCTGGCGGGTGAGAAACCCATCGCCATTGGCATCAAATAACTGGAATACTCGTTCAAATTCAGTTATTTGTTCAGGTGCGATCGCTACATTACTGATCATCAGTTTAATTTCTCCTAAAATTGTTTCCAAAATATTCAGTTAATTGGGCAGTTTCTTTTTTGATAATTCAACTACCATGAGTTGATTTTTAGATAACGAAATAGCATAATCAACCTTCCTTTGTATGAAAGCTTATTTGCTAAGATCGAATCAAGTCGGAAAAGTCGGAAGTCGCAGTCGGAAAAGTCGGAATGTCCTTGAAACAGTAAACAGTTAACAGTTAACAGTAATCATGCGTATGGTGTTCTATTCAAACCCGCCAGAATGCGCGCTCCACAAAGATTTAAAATCAAGTTGGGGTCTTAAACCCAAGGATAAAAACACTCACTATTAACTATTAACTATTAACTATTAACTGTTAACTATTAACTATTAACTGTTAACTATTAACTATTAACTATTAACTATTAACTGTTAACTGTTTACTGTTTACTGTTAACTGTTTACTGTTTACTGTTTACTGTTTACTGATAATTTTTGCTAGAAATTTTCTTTTCTATAGCCAAAACCATATTTGCCGCAAAGACTCTTTAACTGTGTTGATAGCCCTGGAGGACCGCAGAAAAATACGTCAACTTTATTGGGTGCGTGTTGTTTGGCTAAGTCGCGGAAAATCTCATCCCAATCTGGACGACCAGTTTTTGTCCGACTCTTTAAACCTGTGATTAAATCAACCTCTGTCTTAGAATGCAGCAAATCCATCGCCACAAATAAAGTGCTAGATTTCATATCTGACTTTTGCTGTGCGCCTGTCAGATATAAATTGAGATCAAATAGTTTGTTAGTGTCTTCAATTTCTAGTTGTGATAACAGTTCAACAAACCATTCAAAAGCTTTTTGTTCTCGATTTAGCCAGTAAAAATGTACCTTCTTCAAATTGATGTTTGAAGAATGATGTTGATTACGGTACAAAATACTTTTCAGGATAGAAGCAAAGGGAGTCACACCAATACCAGCACCGATTAACACTGCATATTTAGATTCAAAAATATGTGTACTTGGTGTACCATAAGGACCATCTAAATAAACCGGAACTCCCTGCTCAAGTTGAGCATTCCCTGAGCGTATCCATTCTTCCCTTTGCTCTCGAAAAAGGTGATATAACTTTCCAGTCCAACTACCTGCGGCACGTATATGTAAAGATAAAACATCCGGTGTTTCCGGGGCGCTGCTAATTGTAAAGGGATGCCATTCAAAATTGGAAATACTGGCACATTTAATAAATAAATAGTCCCCTGGTTGATATTGGAAAGATGCCGGACGTTTAACTTCTAAACCTAAAACTTTAGAAGGAAGTAAAGTAGCATTAACCACAAATGTTGCATCTTTTGTTGTCCGCCAACGGATAAATAATTCAATGACAAATCCCAGCACAGGGAATAACACCCACTGCCAAAAAACTGGACCATGAATTAACGCTAGAATAAACCACAAACCGTATCCCATGTGAGCTATATAGAAAAGCGCAAATTTCCCTCCTTGTCGTATCGGTGCTTGCGCTGTTACCCACATAACTGTAAAAACTAGCAGTAATAAAAATCCCGATAAGCCAGCTTTTGTTCCCAATAAATTTTGTAAAAAGGGAGTAGGTAAGGTGCTGTAATTTAGAAAATGTGCCACCGTATGCACAACTGCTAATGCAAACATGACTTGACCTACCAGTTTATGAAACTCAATGCTTTCATCTATGGGTAGATAGTCGTTAAGGCTACTTTTGCGAAGCCAAGTCATAAAATGCCGCATCATGGGGATAAGAATCAGCGCCCCATTAAAATTAAGGGTTGCACCGCAACCTCTGGCAATTTGAATATATACATTTGCTCCTAAATTTTCGTATCGCTCAACTGCGCCGAAGAACAGAAACAAATTAACAGCAATATAGAGGGTGAGAAAAGCAATTTTGACCCAATTGTTTTCAATGTAATGTTTGAGGTAAGCCTTTAGTGACCGCTTTTTATCTTGAGTAGAGACGGCTGGGGAGTTTTGCCTGTGAGGTTTGAGCCAGCTAACCGGGCTAACTGTCATTGCCTCAATTAAATCAGGAAATTTGCCTATTAAACTTTTAAATTCTTCAAAAGAAATTTGATTGCTTTTATCAGTGTCAGCTTCTAGAAACAAGATATCGACTAAATCGTTAATTTGTCCTTGCTTGAAAGTGAGATTATTTTCCTTGAGGCTGGCAGTAATTAAATGAGCAATTTCTGCTTTTTCAATGGCATCATCCCCGTTGATATCATGTAATTGATAAGCAAATTTTAGTTTTTGTTCTGTAGTGGCAAAAACCAGGTTTTCTACAGTTGCCAAGAATTCTTCTATTTTGATAGTGCCACTGCTATCAGTATCAAATATGGCAAAGAGCCTGTCTGCAAAATATTCGTCTTTCAGCCCTAAACCTTTTTTGAATTCTGCCTGATTAATTTGTTTGTCTTCTCCAGCAATTTTGGTAAAGACCTGTCGTAATTCCTTTAAAATAATTTTCGGTGTTTCCATGCTTAGTTATCTTGTTTGATTTATTAGTAACAGGACTTACTTCTAAATCCCCCTAAATCCCCCTTAAAAAGGGGGACTTTGAATTCCCCCCCCTTTTTAAGCCCTGCTAAGGGGGATCTAGATTTCAAGCTTTCGCTGCGTAAGTCCTAAGTAAGCGGCATTGATTTGTCCGAGAAATGTTTAAACTTAGGTTCCAAGAATTATATGAGCGTGCGTCGGCACGGCTAAGTTTCATTAGTATCAAAGCTTGTTTGTTAATATAAAATCAAGTCGGAAAAATCGGAAGTCAAAGTCGGAAAAGTCGGTTGTTTAGAAAAGACAATGCTATATCAGGCGATCGCACAAGTTTTCTGTATACTAAATTGTAGGGAGTAGCTGTTATTTCTTCTGGCGATGCTGATTGATGATTTTCCATTAAATACTTCCTTTTATTTACCTCTAACCCTAAAGTTCGTCCAGCTTCATATCGTCAATATAAAGCAAAAATAGACCCACAAAGAATAACAATATCGCACGAAACAATGGTTGTAGCGGAATATTGTAAAAGAAACCGAAGAGACCACACCAGCATAATAGGATAGCAATGAGAGTATAAATTGTAGACAAGTTGGGATAATTGTTTTTAAAGTTATGAAATAGTTTTTCCCTAAAATTCATAGCCTTAACAGGTTTTTCCGAAGGCGTTTTTCTCCCGAATAGCAACTCCTTTAAGGATAAGTCGTCTAAGAGAAGCATGATCAAACCAAGTATTAACACACTTACATAGCGCAGAAGAATTTCTGGAGCAACTTTAATAGTCGGTGCTTGTAACAGATTGATTCCACCAGCCCAGGAGTCAATTATAGTAAAAGAGCCAGCCCACGTAGCAACGATGTTAAAAAATACATAAAAAGTGTGAAAATTGGGGTATTTTTCCTTTAAAGTGTCGAAAAATCTTTGTCTAATACTGAAAGAGCGAGAATGGTTTTTTTGCAAATCTTCAATGGCAGATTGAATCGGTTTTTGCGGTTGTATATTTGGTTCTTCCATGATAATAAGCTTGCCCTGAAAAATTTCAAGCTTGGTAAATTTAATATTATCACACAAAGAAAGTCGGAAAAGTCGGGATAAATAAGTCGGAAAAGTGGGATGCTTATATAATAAATCTCAATTTCTCAATAATAGGACTTACGCACCGAAAGTCTAAAACCTTGATCCCCCCTACCCCCCTTTTTAAGGGGGGTAAATTCAAAGTCCCCCTTTTTAAGGGGGATTTAGGGGGATTAGAAGTAAGTCCTGAATAAAATATTTTTCTAACTTATGTTAAAAATTCCCGATTATCAAATTACTCAACAGCTTTATTCTGGTTCCCGCAGCCAGGTTTATCGAGCTATATCTGAGTTTAACCAACAAAGTGTAATTCTTAAACTGCTCTCTTCCGAGTATCCCAGCCTAAATGAACTGGTGCAATTTCGCCAACAATACACTATTGCACTTAATCTCAATTCCCCAGGAATAATTAAACACCTAAGTTTAGAAAACTATCGCCATAGTTATCTCTTAGTATTAGAAGATTTTGGGGGCATTTCCCTATCTGATTATATCAAAGCTAACAATCAGACAGAAACCTCTTCTTTGAGCAACGCTTTAAACTTAAATGAATTTCTACACATAGCCATTCAAATTATTCAGGCTCTAGAAACTATACACCAAAATTGCATTATTCATAAAGATATTAAGCCTCATAATATCTTAATTAATCCATCAACTAAACAGATAAAAATTAGTGATTTTTGTATCTCCTCCATTTTACCCAAAGAAAAACCAGAAATTATTAACCTTAATATCTTTGAAGGGACTATCGCTTATATGTCCCCAGAGCAAACAGGACGAATGAATCGAGGGATTGACTATCGTACTGACTTTTATTCTCTAGGCGTAACATTTTACGAATTGCTAACTGGACAATTACCTTTTCAAAGTAACGAGGCAATGGAGTTAGTTCACTGTCACATTGCTAGAATGCCTATTTCTCCAATAGCAATTAATCCAGCCATTGGAAAAATGTTAAGTAATATTGTCCTGAAACTGATGGCTAAAACGCCTGAAGAACGCTATCAAACAGCTTTTGGGCTGAAAATAGATTTAGAAAAGTGTCGAGAAAAACTTTTAGAAAAAGGTAGGATTACTTTCTTTAAATTAGCTCAAAATGATATTGACTCCCGCTTGATTATCTCAGAAAAACTCTATGGAAGAGAAACCGAAGTAGCCACCCTATTAGCTGCTTTCAACCGAGTATCAGGGAGAGAAGACGCGGAGATAGAAGAAACTAACCAATTCTCTAACCTAGCTGCGTATAACACTGCCACATCTCAAATCGAATTGATGTTTGTTGCAGGATGTTCCGGTATTGGTAAAACAGCAGTTGTTAATGAATTTAAAAAACTAATACTGCGTCGAAAAAGTTATTTTATTCAAGGAAAATTTGACCAATTTCAACGCGATATTCCATTTTCGGCTTGGATACAAGCATTACAGTATTTAATCAGACAAATCTTTGCTGAAAGTTCTATTCAACTAGAGACATGGAAAGAAAAAATATTAACAGTTTTAGGTACACAAGCTCAAGTACTTATTGATGTTATTCCCGAATTAGAACTTTTGATTGGTAAGCAACCTGATGTAGCATTACCGAGTAATGTTGGACAAAATCGCTTCTATCTAATTATACAAAAATTTATTCAGGTGTTTGCGACAAAAGAACATCCCTTAGTGATTTTTTTAGATGATTTGCAGTGGGCAGATACAGCTTCTCTGAAGTTGCTAGAATTATTAATGAGTGAAAGCAACACCAGTTATTTATTACTAATTGCTGCATATCGGGATAACGAAGTTTCTGCGGCTCATCCTTTAATGCTGACATGGGATGAAATTAAAAAAATTCATGCAAGGGTTGACAAAATCACCATTACTTCTCTAGATAAATCCGATCTAAATTCTTTAATTGCTGATACGTTAAATTGTTCCAAAAAAGCAGTCCAGCCTTTAACAAAAGTTGTATTTTATAAAACTAAAGGTAATCCTTACTTTGCAACTCGGTTAATTAAATCTATTTATGAATCAGCTTTAATTTACTTTATTTACCAAGAAACTAAGGGAATATGGCAGTATAATCTTACGGAAATTCAAGCTCTTTATACCAGTGAGAATGTTGTCGAATTTATGACAACTCAGTTGCAAAAATTGCCTGTAAATACCCAAGAAATTTTAAAAATAGCAGCTTGCATTGGCAATTCTTTTGATTTGAATACTTTAGCGATCGCGCATGAACAATCAACCGATGAAATAGCTGCTGGCTTAATGAGTGCATTACAAGAAAGCTTAGTAGTTACTCAAAGCAAAAATTACATTTCAAAAACTGACGAAATCTTAGAATTAAACAGTAATAACTCACAAGAAATATCTTATAAATTCGGACACGATCGCGTACAGCAAGCTGCATATCTTTTAATTCCAGAAGATCAAAAGCAGTCAATTCACTTAAAAATTGGGCAACTACTTTTAAGTAAGATTCCAGAAGCTCAACGACAACAAAGAATTTTTGATATTGTCAACCAGTTAAACTATGGGCGGGAATTAATCAAGAATCAAACTGAACGAAATGAACTAGCTCAATTAAATTTAATTGCTGGACGTAAAGCTTTAGCTTCTACTGCTTATACTACGGCTTTAAAATATTTTACTATCGGTAAGCAGCTTTTGGCAGCAGATAGTTGGCTGAATTTATATAATTTAACACTCTTATTGTATGAGTCAGCAGCAGAGACAGCCTACCTGACTGGTGACTTTGAGGAAATGTCCTTAGTTGTAGAGATAGTGTTGCAACAAGCTAAAACAGTGCTGGACAAAATGAAAGTTTATGCAGTGAAAATAAAAGCTTATCAAAGTCAGAATAAACCACTGATAGCGATTAAAATCGCCCTAAATGCTTTAGCACTGTTGGAAATAAATCTTCCTGAACAACCAAATAGTTTAGATGTTCAAAATGGGCTATTAGAAATCAGATCAAACTTAGCTCTTACGGAAATAGAGAGTTTAATTGACTTACCAGAAATGACTGATTTGAAACAACTAGCAGCCATGCGAATATTTTCAATTATTACCTCTTCTTTGTTTAGCACTAATATAGAATTATTATCACTGATTGTATTTAAACAAGTCAATTTATCCATTCAATATGGGAACGCTTTAGAATCTGCGATCGCCTACACTAATTATGGATTAATTCTCTGCGGTAGATTACGAAAAATTGATTCTGGCTATCGCTTTGGTCAACTAGCTTTAAATCTATTGAATAAGTTAAAAACTCCAGAAATTAAAACAAAAGTTATTTTTTATAATTGCGTATGGACAAAACATTGGAAAGAGCATCTCAAAGAAACCTTAACAAACTTTCTAGAGGCTTACGCTAATGGTTTAGAAACTGGAGATTTACAATTTGCCGCTCTTTCCGCTTACTTATACTGCAATACATTATTTTTTATCGGTAAGGAACTGTCAGGAGTTCGACAGGAGATGGCTAAATATGGTGAATTTCTCACTCAAACGAAACAAAAAGCTACTTTAGAAAAGCATCAAATATATGAAAATGCTGTTATCACATTAATTGAGCTAAATGAAAACATCAAATCGCTGCTTTTTCAGGAAATAGAAATAAACCATAAAACTGCATCTTGTCAAGTATATTTTACTCAACTTATGTTAAATTATTTATTTAACAATTATGTTAAAGCCATTGAAAATGCGAATAACGCGGAAAAATACTTAGCTGGCGTAACATCTACAATAATTGTGCCGCTTTTTCATTTTTACGATTCTTTAGTTAGGCTGGCGATATATTCTGATAGTTCAGAAGACGAGCAAAAAAATCTTTTAGAAAAAGTAGCAGCTAATCTCGAAAAAATGGGGAAATGGGCGCATCATGCTCCGATGAATTATTTGCACAAATTCGATCTAGTGAAAGCAGAACAACATCGAGTTATGGGTGAAAATGTTCAAGCAATGGAATATTATGACAAAGCTATTGCTGAAGCTAAAGAATTCGGAGTATTTAAACGAAGAAGCTTTGGCTAACGAACTAGCTGCTAAATTTTATCTAGCATGGGGCAAAGATAAAATTGCCAAAACTTACCTTGCTGAAGCTTATTATGCTTACTTTCGCTGGGGTGCATTAGCCAAAGTAACAGATTTAGAAAACCGCTATCCTAATTTACTAAATCACATTCAATATAATGAAAAAACTAACTCTGATATGCAAGTCCAGGTTAGTAAAGTAACTACAGGCAATAGTATTTCTAACTCAACAAAAGGTTCAGAAGCTTTAGACTTAGCAACGGTAATTACAGCTTTTCAAGCTATGTCAAAAGAAATTAATTTATCAAGCTTAATTTCTACTTTAATGCAAGTAGTCATCGAAAATGCTGGAGCATCTAAAGGCACACTTATTTTGCACGAGCAAGGTAATTTAACTTTAGAGGCTATTGCTCTTTCAGAAATAGGAACGCAGACACAAGAAATTAGAGTAAATTTGCTACCATCAATAGCGATGTCTGAGTTTGGCTACACCAACGCCGCAGCAGAAATACCCGCCAGCATCATTAACTATGTCGCACACACCCAAGAAATTATCTTAATTGACGATGCTACAACCGAAAACACTTTTGCTAATGATGCTTACATCATTCAAGAACAACCAAAATCAGTTTTATGTATTCCTATCCTGAATCAAGGTAAACTAATTGGCATCCTTTATCTAGAAAATAATCTGACTGTAAAAGCTTTTATTCCCGATAGGGTAGAAATATTAAAATTACTATCATCTCAAGCTGCCATTTCTATTGAAAATGCCCGGATTTACAATCAATTAGAACAAAAAGTTAAAGAACGTACTGCCGAATTAGAAGTAGCTAAAAAAGAATCTGAAGCAGCTAATCATGCTAAAAGCTCTTTTCTTGCCAATATGAGTCACGAATTACGAACGCCTTTGAACGTAATTTTAGGTTTTTCTAACTTAATGAAGAATACTACCACTTTTTCCCAAGAAGAACAAGAAAATCTTAATATTATTAATCACAGTGGAGAACATCTGTTAAATTTAATTAACCAAGTCCTTGATTTATCCAAAATTGAATCTGGACGAATGGCACTTAATGAAAGTAACTTTGACCTTTACTACTTACTAGCAGATGTTGCTAATATTTTTTCTTTGAAAGCTAAAGAAAAAGGTTTACAGTTACTCTTTGAACGTGGTGAAGATGTTCCTCAATATATTTGTACAGATCAACTTAAGTTACGGCAAGTGTTAATTAATTTACTGAATAATGCGATTAAATTTACTCCTCAAGGAACTGTATCTGTCAAAGTGCAATTGAATAATGCCGTCGGGATATTGCCTAAAACGTCTTTAGATTCCCCATGTAAAATTATCTTTGAAGTTTCAGATACAGGTTTGGGTATTGCTACTCACGAACTAGAAAAACTATTTCAACCCTTTGGGCAAACTTCCTCAAGTCAACAAGTACAAGAAGGAACAGGATTGGGATTAACTATCAGCCGTCAGTTTGTTAATTTAATGGGGGGTGAAATAACTGCGATTAGTGGCGGGAAATCTTTTACACCCAATTTAGAAAAAATGGCGATCGCACAAAAAACAAACAACGATCAAACTGTATCTAATTATAGTACAACATTTATATTTGATATTAAACCCAAAGTTATTGATAGCGTTGAAATCGAAAATAAATCTCAACTTCAACGCATTATTGGTTTAGCTCCCAATCAACCCAAATATCGAATGTTAGTTGTTGACGATCATGAATACAATCGCCAATTGCTACTTAAAATTCTCGGACGCTTAGATTTTGAGTTGCGAGGAGCAATTAATGGTCAAGAAGCCATTGAAATTTGGGAAACGTGGTCGCCGGATCTGATTTGGATGGATATGCGAATGCCAGTTATGGATGGTTATGAAGCAACTAAACGCATTAAAAGCACAACCAAAGGTCAAGCCACAGCTATAATTGCTATTACTGCCAGCGTTTTAGAAGAACAGAAAGCAGTAGTTTTGTCATCTGGCTGTGATAACTTTGTTCGTAAACCATATCAAGAAAAAGTAATTTTTGAAACTATAGCTAAATATTTAGAAGTTCGTTATATCTACGAAAACGAAACTTTACATCCTCAACTTCTTGATTTGCCTACACCGTTCAATTTCAGCGAATTTATGACAAATATGCCCCAAGAATGGGTTGTGCAATTGCACGCAGCGACTCTTGATGCTGACTCAAAATTAGTTAATCAAATAATTGATGAAATTTCGGAGAATCACGCCTCAATAATTCAGATTCTTAAAACCTGGGTAAACAAGTTTGAATTTGAAAAAATTCTGGATTTAACCGAATCATTTTTGGGAAAATAAATCATATTTTCTACTCTATTTTTTTGGCAAGTTAATTTCATCCACATACTTATGAATTTTGAAAAAGCCTTAGAATTGGTAGAATCTCTCCTCCAAGCTAAAACAGGAAAGCCATTAACAGACCCCGAAAAGCAAATTTTAAAAGCTGCATGGGAAAACCAGACTTACAATAATATTTCTGACAGCTTGTACTTGACTCTAGGACATATTAAAGATTTAGCTTCGCTACTATGGAAGCGTATTTCCGATGTCATGCAAGTGAAAGTTAACAAAAGTAACTTTCGCTCTTTACTAGAGAGACAAACTCTCACAAATTACCACGCTCTTAGTCAACTAGAACAAATTGACGCGGGACAAATTGAAACTGAACAAGCTAATGTTTTAATCGTTGATGACTTGGTAGAAAATTTGCGTTTTTTAACGGAAATCTTGAACAAAAGAGGCTACAAAGTTCGCAGTGTCACTAATGGCACTATGGCATTAAAAACAGCTACTAATAACCCGCCAGATGTGATTTTATTGGATATTAAAATGCCTGATATGGATGGCTATGAAGTTTGCGAAACCCTAAAAAACAAACCATCACTTTCAGAAATACCGATAATTTTTTTAAGCGCCCTTGATGAAGTTATTGATAAAATTAAAGCCTTTCAAGTTGGGGGAGTTGATTACATCACTAAACCTTTTCATCCAGAAGAAGTAATTGCTCGCATTCAAACTCAAATAACAATTCAAAAACACAAGCTGGAACTGCGTCAGGCAATTGCTCACCATCAGCAAACCGCAGAAATTCTTTATCAATCTCGCACTTTATTGGCTAATTTATTAAACAATACCCTCGATGGAATTGCAGCTATACAAGCGGTGAGAAATCCGATTGATGGAGAAATTGACGACTTTGTTTATTTAGTAGTTAATCCCGTTTTTGCACTTTTATTTGGGGAAAAACGAGAAACCCTTACAGCTATGTCAGGAATAAAACACCTGTTAAATCAGCTTAATCCAGAATTGTTTGAGACATTAGTACAGGTAGTTCAGACAGAAAAACCCATAAAACAAAAAATTTACGGCAAAATTGCTCAAATTCAAAAATTGTACGACTTTACTATCGTTAAGTTTGGAGATGGCTGTTCAATTACTGTTCGCACTCTTACTTAAATAAAAATTACGCATAAATCATTCGTATCTGTCAGGGCGGGAATATGTAGATCAATGGTTGATCAAAATAAATTTGTGGTTGACTCCTGCTATACATTTTATAATTGAGAGAAAAGTTATCAAACCCTATAACCCTCCCTCCTCCCTCCTCCCGATTTTCGAGACAAGTCTAATATCTTTCCTGCTTGATATTGCTAAGTCCTAATAATTTTAAAATTGTCCATTCCCCTGTACAATCTGCTTAACAGTCGTTAAAGTTTCCATACTAATCAATCCGCGTCGATGACCTTTTTGGTTAGACATACCTAGAAATACAGCATCTCCTCGCTGAGGATTACGATCAAATCGCGGAGAAGAATTGATATAAATACTTGAACTATCAATACCTAAAGCAAACTGCCGACTTTCCTGGTAAGACTCTGTAACCAGGCAATTAGCATGACCACTACTATAGTGATTAATCCAATAAATTGCCGAGTTTATACTATCTACCACTTTAAAAGCGACAATTTTTTTTAAATAAGCTTGACTCCACTCAGAATCTTTAGCTACCTTCAACTGATCAGGAAAATCAGAGCATAAAATAGGATCGCCGCGCAGTTCAAAGCCTTTTTCTTTCAAACTATTCCACAACATGATTAAAGAAGAAGGCTTTTGATCGCGATGAATAATTACCTTCTCGATCGCATTAACTTGATCTGGTTCACTAGCATGACTATCGGTAATTACCCAACGAGCCATATCCAAACTACCATTAAAAGACCAATACAAATAACAGTTTCCCATCGCTGACTTTAATACAGGTGCTGTTGCCTGCTGTACCACCTGCTGCACTAGATTAGGTCGTCCGTAGGGAATAACTAAATTAAGATATTTGTCTTGAGTAATTAAGTCACGAATTGACGCACCTTGTTCGCTAGGTAATAGCTCTAAAGATGTCACAGGTAAACCAGTTTTATCCAATGCAGACTTAAGCGCCTGGGCAATTACCGTATTAGAGTGGCTTGCTTCGGAACCCCCCCGAAGAATTAAGCTATTCCCAGTTTTAAGGCATAAACCTGCTGCGATCGCACCTAAATCGGGAAATGCCTCATAAATTAAAGCAATCACCCCTAAAGGCATCAGTTGGCTATAAGTTTGAGAATGATCCAATTGATAGGAAGCATTCATCATCCTGCGGATAGGATCAGATAACTCCCCAATTCGCTGCAAAATTTGGATAGTTGCCTGTAGTCGCTCTGGTGTTAGTTTTAGCCACTCCAAAAGCAAGTCTGGAACTGCCATTTCTCGACTAGCCTCTAAATCTAGAGTATTAGCTTCCAAAATGTCATCAAACGCCTTCTGGAGTGCCTGCGCCATCGCACCTACACCACGACTGCGTTCTATACCCTTAGTAGTTGCTAACTCTACAGAAGCTTGGTAGGCACTAAGAACAGCACTGTAAGGATCAAAGGCAGGAGTATAATTATTAGTTTCCATCAAGTTAACGTCGGTAAGCCAGCCAGACCATGATTGCTGGTAGTACCGCTAGCAGCAAAGCTAACAATGCCCATAAAATCACACTAGAACCCGCGCTCGATCGCAGTGCTAGAGGTAGCCAAACAATCAGCAATACCACAATAATTCCTACCGCTACGGGTAAGTAACTCTCCCGAATACCAGAATGAGCGGTATTCCAACGACTACCCATCCAGCGCCATGCTTGCTTGTATGGATAGCTGGTGGAAAGTTGCTCAATCACATACCCATCATCTTCTACTACAAAGATTTGCTGACAGCGATTGCAACCAAATGCTTCTGTCAGTGTAATCGGTAGCAGACGACCGCGCCGCCTACAGGGGCATGGGTACTCAGTATTTAAATCAATTTTCTGAGCTTTAGTCGATCGCACAAGCGGTAGCAAAACAAAAATAGATTTGTATTAATTAGCTGAAAACCTATGTTGCTGAAATTTAATCAGTAGCTACTCATCGGTGTTGAGCTTAAACTACCTAATTTTAATTCTTTTCCAGGTTTTTTTAGGCTAATTTTAGCATTTTTAACTTTGAGATCAATGTTTTCTCTATGAAAAATAGTTAACCTGCTCAGGAGTAATCTTGATTATTGATATTTTATTTTAAAAGCGGGTAACGCGATTCGAACGCGCGACATCAACCTTGGCAAGGTTGCGCTCTACCACTGAGCTATACCCGCAAATCACTGACATCTTTTATAATTTCATAATTTTACGATTTTGTCAACTATAAATCTAGAAATTTTTGCCTGATGACAAGTTTTATCACCTTGTAGAGACGCGCCATGGCGCGTCTCTACATTGTTTCATCTGGGGAGTGTTATTCGTTCAAACTTTCAGTTGTAACTGTTTTGACGGTATGTTGAGGAGTAATTGGAAGCGCAGGGGGTTCAACCGCACTTGGTGGATATACAGGATAGTTGGGAGTTGAAACACGGCTATTGATTTGACGCATTAAACTAGCCATTTCCAAAGCATTCATAGCATATTCCCAGCCATGATTACCTTTAATACCTGCTCTTTCCAAGGCTTGTTGCATGGTATCAGTAGTTAATATCCCAAAAATAACTGGCACACCAGTTTGAAAGCCTACTGCTGCAATGCCTTTAGCGGCTTCAGACGATACATAATCAAAATGAGGTGTTTGACCCCTAATGACAGCGCCCAGGCAAATCACAGCATCATACTGTTGCGTGAGTGCCATCTGGCGTGCCACTAGGGGAACCTCAAAACTACCAGGAACCCAAACATAATCGACTTGAGTACCTTGGGGGTTGACATCAATACCGTGGCGTTTCAGGCAATCTTGACACCCCTCCAAGAGTTTACCCGTCACTAGGTCGTTAAATCGAGCAATGATGATTGCAAACCGCAGAGGTGTGTCTTGAGTAAATGTTCCCTCGAAAACTGCCATGGCTGTGTTTTTACTATCTAAAATTAAGTATTTTAAGGTGGATTGCTTGTTCTATCTAGACTACTAGGAAGTTCAAAACACCCACTAAAATCACCAAAGCAAACCAAACACCGGAACCCAGCCAAATTAGGCTTTTAGATTGATCCCAGTTTTGAGGAGTGGCATACGCAACAGGTACACCGACAACCATAGCGAATGATAAAGCAACTAGAGCAGTTAGTGCTAGTTGAAAGATGATTGTCATTTTTTATTCTCCCAAGACAGCAATTGATGAATGAGAAGTTAGAACTGGTGTTTAGATCAGCCCTGAGTAGTACGCTACCAAAAATTGACTCGATATCACCAACTGATTTCGATTTAGGGTTGTTTTATTGTAGATTGCCGATTTAAGCTAAAGTCCTATGGACTTAATTTTGTGTCACACGACGGCGGATTTTGATGCTTTGGGTGCGGCTGTGGGGCTAACGCTACTGCAAACTGGAGCCAAGGTGGTCTTGACAGGGGGGGCGCATCCTGCTGTCCGAGATTTTTTGGCTTTGTATCGAGATGAGTTTGCTTTAATTGAACGCCGTTCTGTAAATCCCAAACAGATTCGCTCTTTAATTGTGGTGGATACTCAATTACGCGATCGCACTGGTAAAGCTGCTGAGTGGTTCGATTTACCTCATTTAGAAGCAATTCAAGTTTACGATCATCATCTCAATGTCGAAAGTGATATTCCAGCTACTTACACTCAAATTGAGCCAGTAGGCGCAACGACAACTTTAATCGTAGAGCAACTACAGCAACGGCAAATTAAATTAACTGCCTCCCAAGCTACGGTAATGGCTTTGGGTATTCATGTTGATACGGGGTCGCTGACGTTTGAACAAGCAACAGCGCGAGATGCTCTGGCTTTGGCTTGGTTGATGGGGCAGGGGGCGCAGGCGCGGGTAATTGCTGAGTATATTGATCCAGGTTTATCCCCACAACTGCAATCTTTGTTAACAGAAGCCTTAGATAACTTAGAAAAATTCACGGTTCACGGCTATACAGTTGCTTCGGTACTGGTGAAAACATCTGCTTTCATTCCAGGGTTGTCTAGTTTAGCGTCACAAATAATAGAAATTACAGAGAGTGATGCGCTGCTTTTGGCGTGTGTGTTTCCTTTAGGTGATGCTGGTGAAGATCGCTTGATAGTCATAGGGCGATCGCGCATCGAAGGCACTAATCTTAATGAGTTATTTCAACCTTTAGGTGGAGGTGGACATTCTCAAGCAGCTTCTTTAACTGTGCGAACAACTGAACCTAAAGAGACATTTAATCAACTGATCGAGAAATTCCTTGCCCAAATTCCTCAACCTCTAACAGCAAGAGAGTTGATGTCATCGCCAGTAAGGACAATTCGACCTCAAACTACTATTGAAGAAGCTCAAAGAATACTATTGCGCTATGGTCATTCTGGGCTATCGGTTGTCAATGCCCAACATGAACTCGTAGGCATTATTTCTCGGCGAGATATCGATCTAGCTTTACATCACGGCTTCAGTCATGCACCTGTGAAAGGTTACATGACTACAAATGTCAAGACAATTAAGCCAAATACGCTACTACCAGAAATTGAGTCATTGATGGTGACTTACGATATAGGGCGTTTACCTGTGCTAGAAGATGGGCAACTAATTGGCATTGTCACCCGTACTGATGTTTTACGACAGCTACATCAAGGCAGAGGAAGGCAAGATTCTACACAGCTAGACTCATCCCTTAATTCGCCTTATGGTCAGCGTTACAATATAAAGCCGTTACTTTTAAATTTACTACGCGATCGCTTAGTTCCCGAACTCTGGAATCTCCTATCTAGAGCATCTGAGCAAGCCGAAAAACGCGGCTGGCATCTTTATTTAGTTGGTGGAGCAGTTAGAGATTTAGTCATAGCAGGAAAGCAGGAAAGCAGGGGAACAGGGGAACAATTAACCCCTCCCTCCTCCCTCCTCCCTCCTCCCTCACTTTTTTTACAAGATATAGATTTAGTAGTAGACGGCTTTCATCGCTCTGCTGACGTTGGGGCGGGTGTTGAACTAGCGAAGGCACTACAAACAATTTATCCAGAAGCGCGTTTAGACGTTCACGGTTCTTTTCAAACAGCAGCACTGCTATGGCACAAAGACGAAGTTTTGGGATCTCTCTGGGTAGATATAGCCACAGCTAGAACCGAGTTTTATCCTTATCCAGCAGCTAACCCTGAAGTTGAAGCTAGTTCGATTCGCCAAGACTTGTACCGCAGGGATTTTACAATTAACGCCTTAGCTGTGCGACTTACTCCTCCCCATACTGGTGAGTTACTAGATTTTTTTGGCGGGTTAATTGATATTGAACAGCAACAAATTCGGGTTTTACACGCTAATAGCTTTATTGAAGATCCCACACGGATTTACCGTGCGGTACGTTTTGCTGTGCGGTTGGGATTTGAAATTGAGCCGCAAACTGAAGGATATATCAGGTATGCGATCGCAAGTGGAATTTATGATAGATCGCTACTAGAAAATTCTAAAGCTCCCGCCCTACAAACGCGGCTTAAAGCAGAATTAAAATATATTTTGCAGGCTCCATACTGGGCTTCAGCGTTGCAATTGTTGGCATCTCTGGAAGCCTTGAAATGTCTACATCCCACACTAGAACTTAACGAACAGCTATGGAAACAAATTCGTTTACTTGATCGCTGGTTGCGACGCTTTGATCAAGGTAAAAGCTTAGTTCACTGGCAAATGCGGCTGGAAGTTTTAATTGCTCACTTAGCAGCAGAAGATCGCGAAAAAGTAGCTGCAAATCTGCAACTACCAATGGATAGTATTCAAAGATTACAGCAGTTGGCTCATGCACACAATCAAGTTGTTGAAGTATTGTCTAAAAATCTGCTTAACAGTGAATTAGTTAAATTATTACGTCAGTATGAATTGCGGACTTTGATTTTAATTGCAGTTCAAAGTAAACGTTTGATTCGTCGTAAAATTTGGGAATACTTAACTATTTTGACTAATGTTCAATCGCCTTTAAAGGGAAATGATTTAAAGCAGCTAGGCTACCAGCCAGGAAAACAATACAAGCAAATCCTAGATGAATTATTAGCAGCTACTTTAGATGGTTATGTTACTAATCATTCTGACGCTCAGGCTTTTTTAGCAGAGAAGTTTCCGGTTAAATAAAATAACTCCGTTTTATGATTAGAGTTTGAGTAATGTAAATATATGAGATTTTTGCAAGAGTCGATAAATTTTGTATAATATCTGCGTCCATCTGCGTTTATCTGCTCACATCTGCGATAAAAAAAATTGTGATTCATTGCAAACGGTTTAATGTTCTAACCGCTATAGGTTTTGCTATAGCAGCAAAAAAATAATAAAGCTAATATTCAGCTTGTGATTAAATTATTAAACGGGTTTAAAATTAGCCATTTATCAAATATATATGATATAAATATTTACCTGTCGCCGTTAAGATGTATGTTGGCAACGGGACAGAATGATCTATGAACTCAACGCCTGAAGCAGTCCTGCAAAACGGTAAATACATCCTTGGCAATAAACTGGGCAAAGGCGTATTTGGTATTACT
The DNA here is from genome assembly GCA_963711165.1 of uncultured cyanobacterium. Classification (GTDB taxonomy): domain Bacteria; phylum Cyanobacteriota; class Cyanobacteriia; order Cyanobacteriales; family PCC-9333; genus Crinalium. The sequence continues at coordinate 75,821 of CAVQDG010000045.1, forward strand.
TACCGAGCAAATAATACCAAGTCTGGAGAAACTGTCGTTATTAAGACATTTTCGGAGAATCTGCGCCAAAATGTTAATTTTGAGCAGTTTAAGCAAAGATTGCAACTAGGTTTGCCTATTCTTGCTAACTGCCAGCATCCTAATTTGGTAAGGTTGCTAGAGTATTTTGAGGAAGATGGCATTCCTTACCTCGTGATGGAAGACATTCGGGGGCAGACGCTTACCGAATTGCTAGAAACAAATCAGCAACTATCAGTTCCGCAGGCAATTTACTATATACGTCAAATATGTGCCTCTGTGAGTGCTTTACACTCTCGTGGGTTATTGCATCGGGATATTAGACCACAAAACATCATTCGCCGTGCAGGAACCCATAAAGTAGTATTAACTGACTTTGGCATTGCCTGTGAGTTAACTACGGGAGTAAGGCAAACCCATGCGAGTTTACTTTCATCGGGTTTTGCGCCAATAGAAAAGTATTTGGCGCACATCAAGCGGACTCCAGCAACGGATGTTTATGCTATAGCAGCTACTTTGTATTGCTTGCTAACAAGACAGCCACCAGTAGCAGCGTCAGTGCGCGATCGCATTCCTTTAACTGATATTAAACAATTCCAACCTCATCTCAACCCAGCAATCGAGCAAGCCATTCTGCGGGGGTTGGAAGTATTACCCGAAAAGCGTCCTCAAACAGTAGAAGCTTGGATGGCGCTACTACCAAAAGAAGCACCTGCACGACGTAAGCGCAGTAAACAAAATTTAGCGGCTAAATCATCGCCAGTAAATTCGCCAAAGCAACCTCTATTATCTTCAGCAACATCTGTTGAAGCTGTTGACCCCTCCATTGTGCCTGAGCAAGTTTCCTCGCAATCCAAAGGATTTGGGCGGGGTGGAGGTATTGTCAATTCTCAAGTAGAAAACAAGCTTGATGCTCCTGGTACACACTCTAGGCAACATCTTGAGCAAGATCAGGCAAAACAGCCAACTCAGACTAACCGTAAATTTAAATATACTGGTAGTAATGGGCGGAGGCGATCGCTAATTTTAACCGCCGCTATAGCCGCCGCACTTGGTACTGGTTTCGGTTTAGCACTGCGCTTAAAGCGTCCTAGCGAACCTGGTTCTACCTTTTTACACACCGAACAATCTTTTCCGGATCGTAGCAACTGGCCAATAGTAGACACCCCACCACAAACACCTCGCGATCGTTCCTTACCCATAACCCACTAACTGGAATAAACCTTTTAAGCAGCCTTGAAGGCAAGCAGGTTATAATTTTGGCGGACGCACTATTAAATTTGATTTATGAATAACCATGTAATTCATGCTTTTTTTGTCGGTAGAGCTTTAGCACAAGCGATTAATGAGCAAGTAGAAGAAGCTTTGACAAATGCCTTAAGTGAATTGGGTAAATTTGATGCCGAGCAAAGAGAGCGGTTACGGGAATTCACCCAGGAAGTGATGGATTGAGCGGAACGGGAAGCAGAAGCGGCTGTCGTTGGAAGAACTACTACTGCGATCGTGCCACATGGTTCCCAACCCTTAGATCTCCAAGTCACAATTGACGAACTACGAGCAGAAGTAGCCCGTTTACGTGCTGAGTTGCAACGCTATCGTAGTAGCTCCGTCTAAAGTTGTTAGTTTTTTGCTTTTAAATAACTAACAATCAAAAAATAATCACCATCACACCAAAAACAAGAGTGTCTGTATCTCCTGACGACGTTGCTACACCCAACCGTCACATTGGCAATGCCCTACCAAATACTTTAAGAAAAACCTATAAGGACAAAGCTTATCGGTGGAATCGCGAAAATTACTCGCGTCACCGACGCTTCGTAGATATTTGGGGTTTTGTTTTCACCTTAATGACTGGCTCGTGGCTAAATAGCAAATCTTGGAGTTATCAAGGCGGCGTGACTGAAGCAAAGCAAGCCAAGAGACGCAAACAACAAGCTATTTGGATTCGCGAGACGCTGTTGGATTTAGGTCCAACATTTATCAAAGTTGGTCAGTTATTTTCTACCCGCGCCGATCTATTTCCTTCAGAATATGTAGAAGAACTTTCTAAACTGCAAGACCAAGTACCTGCTTTTAGCTATGAGCAAGCAGAAGGTATTATTGAGCAAGACTTAGGTAAAAAAGTTTCAAAACTTTTCCGCAGTTTCGATCCCGTGCCTCTGGCTGCTGCCAGTCTAGGACAAGTTCACAAAGCAACTTTGTATAGCGGTGAAGAGGTAGTCGTTAAAGTACAGCGACCAGGTTTGCGGAAACTGTTCACTATTGATTTACAAATTCTCAAAGGAATTACCCGTTACTTTCAAAACCATCCTGATTGGGGTCGAGGTAGAGATTGGCTAGGCATTTACGAAGAGTGCTGCCGAATTCTGTGGGAAGAAATTGATTATATTAGCGAAGGTAGCAACGCAGATACATTTAGGCGTAACTTCCGCGATGAAGAATGGGTAAAAGTCCCCCGTGTTTACTGGCGCTACGCATCTCCACGGGTATTAACTTTAGAGTATCTCCCAGGAATTAAAATTAGCCACTATCAGGCGTTGGAAGCAGCAGGAATAGATCGTAAGTTAGTTGCTCAACTAGGTGCGAAAGCTTACTTACACCAACTGCTTAATGATGGCTTTTTTCATGCTGATCCTCATCCTGGGAATATTGCTGTTAACCCAGATGGATCATTAATTTTTTATGATTTCGGCATGATGGGAACGGTTAATCCGATTACCCGCGAAAAGCTGATGGATACCCTATTTGGTATATCTCAAAAAGATGCTGAACGGGTTGTAAAATCCCTGATTGAGTTAGGGGCGCTTGCTCCTGTTGAGGATATTGGACCTGTGCGGCGCTCGGTTCAGTATATGCTGGATCACTTTATGGATAAGCCGTTTGAAAATCAGTCGGTTGCTCAAATTAGTGATGACCTCTACGAGATTGCTTACGGTCAACCATTTAGGTTTCCAGCAACTTTCACCTTTGTGATGCGAGCATTTTCTACTCTTGAGGGTGTAGGTAAGGGTTTAGATCCAGACTTTAATTTTATGGAGGTTGCAAAACCATTTGCAATGCAGCTTATGACTAATGGTAATGGTGGTTCTGAAGGCAACAGTTTTTTGAATGAGTTAGGTCGGCAAGCGGCTCAGGTTGGTAGCACGGCTTTGGGTTTGCCTCGACGCATTGAAGATACTATTGAGAAGTTAGAACGGGGAGACTTGCGGGTACGGGTGCGGTCTATAGAAACAGACCGCGTTTTGAGACGTATAAGTAGTGTTCAGTTGGGAACTAACTATACTTTACTGATCGGGACTTTTACGCTGTCAGCTACTATCCTGCTGGTTAATCATTATGTTTGGCTGGCTGTAGTTGTGGGTTTGATCGCAGTTAGTTTATTAGTAATTCTCATTCGTCTGCTAATGAGCTTGGACAAGTTTGATCGGATGTTTTAAGAGCGATTAGTAAGTTCGCAACTCCCTAGCCTTAAACTTAAAGCTAAAAGCAAATGCGTTTCTCTTACAGTCAAAAGACTATGTGTCAATTTCTTGGACTATAAACTTACTTCAAAAGGTGGGTTATTAGTAGAAATTGATAGATGGTTTCCTAGCTCGAAAACTTGTTCTCATTGTCTTTACTAAATGTCATAAATGCTATTGGACGTAAGAGAATGGACTTGTCCGAGTTGTGGCACACATCACGACAGAGATGAGAACGCCAGCAAGAATATAAGAGCAGAAGGCATTCGGCTCATACAGACGGATGGAACAGCCGTCTCTGCATCAGGAGGCTCAGTAAGACCAAAAGGGGGGCGAAAGTCTGTCTTGAGGCATGAGCCTGTGAATGATGAAGCCTCAACTATAGCGTTAGCGAGCGTTGGGGTAGTTCACTTCCCCTATAGTTTCAACAGGCAAGCAGAGGATTTATGATATTTCGTTTCACGGGTCGTACTGATCCGGGGCTGGTTAGGAGTGTTAATCAGGATGATTTTTACATCGACCCAGAGAGTAGATTTTTTATAGTTGCTGATGGCATGGGCGGACACGCAGGGGGTCAAGAGGCAAGTCGAATAGCTACAAGGACAATTTATCAGTTTCTAGATAAATATTGGGATTCTGCTGAGGAATCGCCAAAGTTATTACAGCAAGCGTTTTTAGAAGCAAATCAGGCAATTTTACAAGACCAATATAATCATCCAGAACGTTCAGAAATGGGTACTACGGCGGTGATGGTAATGTTCCGTCACGATCAGCCTTGGTATGCCCATGTAGGTGACTCTCGTTTATATCGCCTGCGAGGTTCTAATTTAGATCAAATTACTGAAGATCATACCTGGGTAGCGCGAGCAATTAGGGCTGGTGAACTAACTAAGGAGCAGTCTCGTGTTCACCCTTGGCGGCACGTATTGTCTCAATGCTTAGGTCGTAAAGATATTTATCAAATTGATGTGCAATCAATAGATTTAAGGGTTTGCGATCGCATTCTACTCTGTAGCGATGGACTCACAGAAGAACTGTCTGATTCTGCAATCAGTTCCTACCTTCAATCCAACTCTGACTGTGATCAAGCTGCTGTTGCTCTGATTGATGGTGCTAAACAAAATGGCGGTCGAGACAATATCACAGTTGTGATCGTTGCCATTGAGTAGTTAAGCTGCTATGCCTGATCAATTGCTATAGCAGTTCCGCATAATAGTGGATACCGTCCCTTGCGAATTCAATGCGTGACCTCTCCCCAACCCCTCTCAATCAAGGAGAGGGGCTTCTTAACTCCCCCTTCCCTAGTAGGGAAGGGGGTTGGGGGGTTAGGTTTTTAATTCGCCAACAGTATCAATAATGTGACAGAACTGTAGGCACATAATTTAATCATTGCCGTAGGTAAGCAGGAGAAAGGGGTAGAAACAACCCTTGACATCTCCTGCTGATATTTTTTGAGTATATATACCTAAATTGTTCGTTTTGAGCAATTTCGCTCGTTGGTAGCTGTTAAAACTACGATTATACCGAGTTTGATTAAGTCTTAGGAGCTAACGTCAGGAAAGTTGATCGCTGACATCTACTCTTGTCTGTCGCTATTTAACTACTTTGCGTCCTCTCTGTGTTGAATTATCACAACTTGGTATATAAGCCTGAGCTAGGAAACTTTCCCAGAGTTTTTTACATCTTTTGGTTTATCATTGTTACCCATTTAGAAGGAGTGCATTTTTGTCAAATAATTGTTATCTTTCTTAATACAGAGGTACACATCAGTAGCCCACCACTGCTAAACCCTATACTTCTGGGCTTTTCAACTAATTAACCCTAGTTTCTCGAACTTAGTAGGAGCTAATTATGTCTCAGCCAATTGAACTGTCTTTAGAACAACAATTTAGTATCCGTTCCTTTGAAACCCAAGTGGAACACATGAGTCACGAACAAGCACAACAGTTTTTAGTGCAGTTATACAAACAGATGATGATGCGTGAAGAAACCTATAAAAATCTGCTCAAGCACCAATGGGGTCTAGAACCCAATAATCATTTTGAGTAGAGCCTTCCTATATGGTGGGCGACCTCCTTCTCTAGCTTCGTTCCTGTGAGGAAAAAAGCTGGGGATGTTGGGGCGTCAACTAAATACACTATTCTGGCTCAGTTGATTTAATGGGAATTAATAAATTTTTTCGCTTTAACCGTTAAAAACATTATTTAATTGAATTAATTTACATTATTAAATGATTTATTGATAATGTAATCAAAAAATTATATTGCGTATTTTGAAATTAAGTATAACAGTAATTTTATCCTGAAATATCTCTAGGCAAATCAGTTTGAGTAGCTGATAGTTTCATCAAGATTTTAGGTTTAAGTTTATCCAACTCTTGTTTGAGCAGTTTTTTACTCATTTGCCCGTCAGATAATGAAATGGCTGTATTGCTCATATTAACCCAGTTTTCTAACAATTTACACTGAGCAGGGTCAATTGTTGCAGTCACAACTTGACTACAACGTGATGGTTGTTCAATAGCAAAAAGTAAAATTCGATATTTCCCATTTTCTGCTAAAAGTCGCGTAATTTTCTGTCCCTGCGATGTTTTGAGGTCTAGATAGCAAGGAAGCCAACGAGCGCCGTGTTCTTTTGTGTAGAGAGTGGTAATCCACAGAATCATTGGATGAGGGGATACCAAGAACAAAAATTGGTTGTAACGAGTGCTAAGTAAACGTTTTTTAATTTCTTCTTGGGGAAACATTACCCAAAGCGTGGCAAATGACTGCTGGTTATTGTGTAGTATTTGAGGAAATACAATTTCGGCTTGAGGTTTATCCTTGGGCCAAGAAGTAACCCAAAATATCTCGTCAAGTCCCTGGGTAGATTTTGTTTTTGGTTCAGTGGTGGGCGGCGGTTGGGTAAAAATAGATTGTAAGTGCTGTTCAGGTGGTTCGTGAGCAACAAATTTTTGATCGAGAGATGCTAATTCTTTTAATATTTCGGCAACATTTTGGGGGCGTGAGCTTGGCGATTTAGCAACACAACTCATTACTAAATCTTGCAACTTTTTGGGCAATTTAAGATTAAATCTGATCGATTCAAAACTAGGAATTTGGGAGAAATGAGCTTTTTGCCAAGCGGGAAGTGAATTCACCTCTGCTTTAATTGGTTTTTCACCAGTCAACATTTCAAACATCATCACACCCAGACTATAAATATCTGAGCGATTGTCTAAGTCTTTGCCTGCCATTTGTTCTGGTGAACAATATGCAGGAGTACCCATAAATGATCTAGGTTTGATAATATCAGACTGAAGCTGGGCAATGCCAAAATCAAGAATTTTTGCTAATTCTCCTAAACTGTGGTCTTGAAGGATCAGGATGTTACTAGGTTTAATATCGCGATGAATAATTGGGGAGAGGTTGCCGTTAATCAATATACCCTGATGAGCGCACTGTAGCCCTAAACAAATTTGGCGAGATAGATTGAGAAATCGCGGTAAGGAAAGAGGCTGTGGCTTGATAACGATTCTTAAGCTTTCTCCTTGGAGATATTCCATGACGTAGAAAGGAATTTCTCTTTCGTCTAAGCCATAATCTCTAACCCGAACAATATGAATACTTGTTTCACCTAATAAAGCACAGATAGTAGCTTCGCGCTGAAAGCGATCGCGTTTTGTTTGATTCAAAAGTGCTTGAGAGAGAAACTTAACGGCGACGCTTACGCCTCCGAGTAATACATCGTTAGCTTGATATACCTCGCCCATTGAACCTTTGCCTACCAACTCTACAAGTTGATAGCGGTTGGCTAGTAACTGACCTTTTTTAATATTTGTACTCATAAATTTCTGCCCCGATATACCTTGGAGCAGTTACACAAGGTCATAATCTTAACCCTAGCTTAACTCCCAAGCTGAGGGTAGATGCTTGGGCTAGACTAACAATAGGAATTATCACTTATTTAATAATCTTAATTTTTATTCTCTAATTCGCTCTAGAGTGACTTCCATGGCGCTTGTTAAGTTATTAACTGCGATGATGCCACTTGATAAATAATAGGTATTGTCATTCAACCGATAAAATGTTTCAAAGCCGTTTCGCCGTTGGCGATCGCCTAGCACCCAATAGCGTTGCACAATTGATTCTGGCGCTACCCAACCTTCGCCCTCTACACGACCTAAAAGGCTATGTTGTAGTACGAAAGTATATTGGCGCTCTCCCATATCAAGATGTCCTTTGTATTGGAAGGAGATCTCCTCACGTTCGCCACCAGGAAATACTAGCTTCGTGACCATCGTGTACCAGTTTTCGCGTCCCCAAGCTACTAATGTTTTGCCTTTGACACTTATTGGCGTTTCATCACGCTCCAGCCAATTGCCCTGAAGCGTCCAGCGCCCTGGTTCCATTAAAAACGAGTGTGACACGATAATTACCTGATCTACAATGTCGAACCATGCCGATTAATATAGCAGTTAGCAGTTAGCTATTAGCAGTTAGCTTTGCTTAAATGCTTTGCTACTAAGGGTTTTAGTCAGAAAAAATGCCCTAACCACCCTGGCGACTGCTATAATTGTCTATTCAGTTAAGAATAGATGTATCTGGCAAGAAAGATCGGTATGTTGTTTTGTTGCTTTACAGTTTGTGATTGACTGGGCATTGAAGAATTTAACAAGAAGACAAAATGACTATGGTTGTTTACTTTATTACCATTTTTAAATTATAACCTTAAAACCATACTCACTCTTGCTCTGGGAATATTCATCTTGGGTAACTAAAACGCGATCGCTGGCGTTGAGATTAACTCAAAGCAAGAACTGAATAAATTCGACTTTGGCGATCGCAATAGTTACCCAATAGGTAGATTCAGTTCCCCAAGTAGTGCTGGTTGTCTAGCACCTGTAGCTTGAATCAGGTTACCAGTAATGCCTAATTGATGCCAATAAGCTAAAACTGCAAAGGCGATCGCTTCTTTGAAATCTGCACTCACGCCAGCAACATCTGTAGTTAATACTGGTATGGGCGCAATCTGCGCTTGCAAGCGTTGTTTTAAATACATATTGCGACTACCTCCGCCACATAGTAGCACCTCATCTGGCATTTTGGGTAGAAAGTTGCGGTAGCTGTGGACAATTGAAGCAACTGTAAGCTCTGTTAGTGTTGCTAATAAATCGGCTGGACTAAGATTATAGCTATGTGCATCAGTTAAACATTGCTGTAAATATTCTTTGCCAAAATGCTCTCTACCAGTGGATTTGGGAGGAGAAATTTGGAAGTATTCTTGAGTTAGCCAATGTTCGACTAAGGCATCACAGAAAGTCCCCGTAGCAGCCCACTTACCGTCTTGATCATAAGTTTGGCTACCAGCGCTTAACTGCTGTACTGCTAAATCTAATAAAGTATTTCCAGGACCAGTATCCCAACCAGAAATATTCACACTTTCACTATCATTTGTAGCTGGTAAATAAGCAACATTGCCAATTCCACCAATATTTTGAATACAGCGAGCTTTAGTGGGATGCCCTAGTAAATAAGCATCTATCTTAGGGACTAAAGGCGCACCTTCTCCGCCAGCAGCAATATCAGCTACCCGAAAGTTACTTACAGTGGGGATGTTAGTCAAATCAGCAATTAAAGCCCCCCTACCTAGTTGTAAGCTATATGCCATGTTGATAGGAGGAGAATCTGCTGTGGATTTCTGCTTAACTAAAGGTCGATGATAGATGGTTTGCCCGTGTGAGCCAATTAATTGAGCATTATTGTGGTTAAGTTGAATAGCTTGGGTGGCTTGAGCAAATTGGTATGCGATCGCATCATCCAATTCGGCAAATTCTGCCATAGAAATAGCTTTACCCGCGCAGACATCTAAAATTTGTTCTCTCAATGCCAGTGGGTAAGGATAAGTCGCGCCACTTAAAAGCTCTACTTTTAAATCTACCTCTTTACCACTAATCTCTACTAAAGCTGCATCAATCCCATCTACAGACGTACCACTGATTAAACCAATTACACGAATCATATTCCATTATTAATAAATAAACTTTAATTATGAGGCTGTAACAGTAGCCAATTCATTTGCGAGGCTGCCACTCTGGTATCTTTACTTGTGGTTCTGTTGCCTCCTTTAATGGCAGTTTCACCGTAATTGTTGTGCCTACATTAATTTCACTTTCTACTATAATTTGACCACCATAAGTTTCTATAGATTTTTTTACAATCGACAATCCTAACCCAGTCCCTGGAATATTGCTGATATTTTTACCTCTGTGGAAAGGTTCAAACAGCCTTTGTTGATCTTCTAGAGGAATGCCAATCCCCTGATCTTGAACTTGTAATATTATTACTTCATCTTCACCAGTAATTGTCAAATTCACAGTACTCTCTGGGAGAGAATACTTGATCGCATTTGAAATCAAATTGCCAAGAATTTGACGTAATAACTTTTCATCTACCCAAACATAATTGTATTCGCTATGATTGAGCAAATTAAGTTGGTGATGTTTCTGATTGCTAAGACGCATTTCTTCCACCAGTTCGAGGCAAAACTTTTCTATGAGCAGAGGTTTCAAATTAAACTCTAGTTTTCCAGCTTCAATTTTACCCATCAACAATACATCATCCAACATCGCTGTCATGTATTTGGTAGTTTCTTGAATTCGTTGGAGATAAGTTTTCTTTTTCTCATCAGACCACTTGTGACTATAATGTTCTAGAGATTCGGCAGAGCCTAATATTGTAGTTAGTGGTGTGCGAAACTCATGAGATGCCATTGTAATAAACCTGGATTTTAGTTCGCTTAATTCTTTTTCTTTAGCTAGGGCATCACGAAGTTCTAACTCTATTTGTTTCCGCTTGGTAATTTCTGCTTCAAGTTGAGTATTACTATTCAATAATTCTTGTGTACGTTCTTGCACCCTTTTTTCTAGTTCTACATTCAATTGATAAATATTTGCCTCGGCTTGTTTACGCTCAGTAATATCAATCAAGTAACTTCTAATTAATCTACTTTCGACAATATAGTGTACAGATTGTTCAAAAATAGTATTTTCAATCTGAATCTCTCGGCTAAAAAATTGCTGATTGTTATTTTTAACTTCTACAAGCAATCCTGCTAATACAGGATGTTGTAAGTTAACTGCGTAAATATTAGTGAACTCGGCAGTAGCTACTGGATTAAGGTAGGTAATTTTTCCATTTATATCTATTTCAACAATTGGGATTGGTAGCAGTTCGGGAAAAGAAGCTAGTCTCACAAGTGCTTCTTCACTAAATGTCTCAATCGGAAGGTCGCTGGTAACAAATGTTTCTAATGGATCGATTAAAAAATTGTCGTCTTGAAGATTATCAAGAATTTCACTATCTAATAACTCGCGACTAGCCACAAAATATTTAGCTTTAACATCGCCACCAAAATAAATCAAATCTTGGTCTTGTAAAAGCTTTGACAAACATTGTTTCCCGTTAATTATTAATCCATTAGTACTATGATTACCTTGTAAATCTCCATCTATTATTTGAAATGAATAAGAATGATTTTCTTGATTAGTTACCCTTAATAAAGTAGCATGATGCCGCGATACTAGCTTAGAATTTAGGATAATAGAGTTGGTAGGGCTACGACCAAGAGAATAAATATTTTTATCAAGGTTAATAACCCGTCTACCTTGAGGATCTTCAATTACAAAAACTGGGTGTTGTTTTTGCTGATTCTCATCCGTCTTTCCCTGATCAATAACAGACATAATAATTTTAGGCGAGATTAACTTTTTATTTTGATAGCTTTCTGCTCTAGAAGCTTTCTGTAATAGTTCACTATTAACACTTCGATGATTTAGCTGCTAAGTAATTTGGATATGTTTAGCCTGAATTATAGATTTATAGCAGTTCGTACTACACCTATGGTCATGGCGGTTTTAGTTAATTATTGTTAGTGCTAAACTAATAAATTATTACTAAAAATCGCACCTACAACCTCTGTTACTCAAAAAGGTGAAAATATCTGTTAACAAAGATAGCTTTTGTTACATACCATAAGTATAAATTTACATCCTCACGGAAAAATATATAGAGTTTTTTAACAAAATTTATCTAAGCCAAAGTAAGTAAGTTTTTAATAAAACTATAAATGCAACTTACATTTAACTCAATCTGGGCGTTGATTAATCCCCCAGAAACTTAACTAATTGCTCTAACTTTGACCAAGCTGCACCTGTATTTAGAATATCCTTAGCGATAGAGATGCCTTGAGCATGAGCCTCTAAAGGTACAGCACCCCCTACCTGGAGTGCTAAAGCAGCATTCAAAGCTACGACATCAAGTTGAGATGGTGTGGCATTTCCTTGTAAGACATTCCTCAAAATTTCAGCGTTTTCTGCAACATCTCCACCACGCAACGCGCCCAAGGTTGCTGGTGTTAAACCTAAATCTTGGGGATTTATTGTAGTTAGCTGCACCTCACCGTTAGATAGTACTGCCAAATCTGTTAAGTCTCCTAAACCAGCTTCATCTAGTTTTTCCCGTCCATGCACAACAATTGCTTGTGATGTACCTAACTGCCTTAAAGCATGAGCAATTGTTGATACTAATGTAGAATCAGACACACCAATTATTTGACCAGTAGGACGTAGCGGATTTACTAAAGGTCCTAGTAAATTAAAAACTGTCCGCACCTTCAAGGTTTTTCGCAATGATGCCACAGTTTTTAACGCGGGATGCCAACCAGGAGCAAATAAAAATGTAATCCCTACTTCTTGAACTGCTGCGTGTACCTTCTCACTAGCAGCATTCAAATTGACACCTAGTGCTTCTAAAACGTCAGCAGAACCAACTTTGCTAGAGGCAGAACGGTTGCCATGTTTCGCTACTGGAACACCAGCAGCAGCAGCTACAAAGGCAACGGCAGTAGAAATATTAAAAGTTGAGGCTCCATCTCCACCAGTGCCACAGGTATCAATTAAGGGAGTGGGGAGTGGGGAGTGGGGAGTGGATAGTGATGAGGATTGGGTTTGTAAAACTTGAGCCATTCCAGCTAATTCATCAGCAGAAACGCTTTTAGCTTGCAATGCTGCTAAGATTGCCCCTGATAGCACTAAAGGAATTTCTTCATTTAGCCATCCTTGCATCAGTTGTGATGCTTGTTCACAAGATAATGATTGTTTATCAAGTAGTTGTTGCAGCAAGTTAGACCAAATAGTTGTATCTCTTGATGCGAGTGTAATATTTAAATCTTGAGCTACGGATGATGTGGAAGTCATAAGGTGTTGTGTTTATAAATTTTCTGTTTTAAAGGGAGAGGAGGGAGGAGGGAGGAGGGAGGAGAGAGGGGAGAGGGGAAGAGGGGAAGAGGGTTTGATAACTTTTCTCTCAATAAAAAATGTACAATTTAAATGCCGTTAGCTTAAATGAGGTTAATTTCTTGCCTTTATTGATAATTGATAATTGTTAATTGTCAACTTCCTAACATTTGTAAATTGTATAAACTGGCATAAACTCCGCCTTGATTTAACAATTCGTCGTGACTACCTGACTCTATTAAACTGCCCTGCTTTAGGACAAAAATGCGATCGACATTACGAATTGTTGAAAGTCGGTGAGCAATAATAATTGCAGTACGGTCTACCAATAATCGGTCGAGGGCATCTTGAATTAAGGCTTCTGTACCAACGTCTAAACTAGCGGTTGCTTCGTCTAGTACTAAGATATGCGGATTACGAATTGCTGAACGGGCAAATGCTAATAGTTGCTTTTGACCGCCAGATAAATTTGTGCCGCGTTCGCGTAATTGGGTATCGTATCCTTGGGGTAGTTGTTCTATAAACTTGTCAACATTTGTTATCTGTGCGGCGGTATGGATTTGTTCTAGTGAGTAAGTTTCTCCGAGTGTGATGTTAGTTTTGACATCACCAGCAAAGAGAAATCCTTCTTGCAGAATAACGCCTAGATGTCTTCTCAGTTCTGTTTGTGGTAGGTCGCGGATATCAATTCCATCTATTAGAATGCGTCCTTTTGTTGGTTCATAAAGACGACAGAGTAAACGGATAATCGAACTTTTACCTGCACCTGTGGGACCAACTAAGGCAATTTTTTCCCCTGGATGGATAATAAAATTTAAGTCTTTTATGACATATTCGTCATTTTTGTAGGCAAACCAAACATTTTCAAAGCGAATTTCACCTGAGCGATTTTTATCATCTGGAGATGAGAGGCTAAGACGTTTTTCTAAGGCTTGTTCTGGATCGCGGATTTCGATTGGTTCATTTAAAATATCATTGATGCGCTCAACTGCGGTAAATCCTGATTGAATGGCGGTGAATTTTTCAGCAAATTGCCTTAATGGATCGAATAGACGTTGAGCGTAAAGGATAAATGCTGAGAGAACACCAAAACTGAGGGTGTTGCCTAATACCATTGATCCACCTAACCATAATACGGCTGCGATCGCAACTAAGGAAATCCATTCTAGTGTGGCAGATACGGCTGAGTCATGGAAAATAGTTTTATCTAATTCTTTGATGTACTGCTTGTTGATGCTGCGAAACATTTCAGCGTTGTATTTCTCGCGCCGAAATAGCTGTACAATATTTACGCCAACAATATTTTCTTGCAGCATTGAATTGAGGCTAGATAGTTCGTCTCTCGCTTTATAATTTGCCTTACGATACTGCTGTTGAAAGTAAATAATTAAAGCGGTTACTGGTACTAACATTAGTACTAGCATTAATGCTATTTGCCATTGCAAAGCAAACATGGCAACTGCAATTACTACGATTGAAAACAAATCACTGACAATTCCAATAGCGCCTGTGGTAAACACATCACCCAAAGCTTCTACATCACTGGTAAGGCGGGTAATTAACTTTCCGACGGGTGTGCGATCAAAAAATCGCACTGCTAATTGGGTCACGTGTTCAAATAAATCTGCGCGAATATCAGCAGTAATTTTTTGTCCGACTTTTTGGACGGTGTATCCTTGGATTGCTGTAAACAATAGTCGGATGACCATTGTTATTAGTAATAAACTTGCTAGAAGATTGATTCCTTCTTCTAAAGATTTGCCTTGAAGAAAAGCAAATCTTGTAGATTCTTGACGAATCAAAGAAATTGCTTCTCCAATAATCAACGGTTGTATTGCGCCTGATACTGCCAAAGGCACTAGCAATACTAAGGAAATACTTAGTTCGCGCCCACTCCGACGGGCGTATGGTACTAACCGCAGAAATAACCGCCAATCAGTTTCGCGATCGCTCTTTAATAATTTACCATCAGAGGATTTTCCTTGATTTGATCCAACTTTTGTCTTTGACGACGACCTACTCATGCAGCAACCTTAGCAATGCTTGACATTTTATCAAATACGATCATCAAACTACAGCCAGCGTAGAGTCCCGAATTTGGTCAACTAACTGATTGAGGTTTCCTGTGTTGAGGCGATAACTTAGAGGATGGGCAATTAACCTGGCTGTGCTTTGAAATAGTACTTCAATTTCAATCAAGCCGTTTTCTTTAAGAGTGCGACCAGTAGAAACTAAATCAACTATTGCCTCAGACATCCCGGTAATTGGTCCTAATTCTACCGAACCAGAGAGAGGCACAATTTCTACAGGCAAATCTAAGCTGTTGAAGTATTCACGGGCGCAATGAACAAACTTTGAGGCAACTCGACCGTGTGGTGGTAATTCTAATACAGAACGATAAGGGCTTGACTCTTTTACGGCTACTGACAAACGACAACCGCCAAACTTTAAATCAACTAAATGAGCAACTTGGGATGTTTTCTCCTTCAAAACGTCATAACCAACAATTCCCAGTTGTGCCTGACCATATTCTACATACACCGGAACGTCTTGCGCCCTGACTAACAAAGCTTTGGCGGTGTTAGTAGGGTCATAAATTTGAAGCTGACGATTAGTTTTGTCCAAAAAAGCACTAAAGTCTAGTCCAACAGCTTGTAGGAGGCGAATGCTATCGGATAAGAGTGCGCCTTTCGGCAATGCAACGGTAATCATGGATAAATTGTGAGTTTGATTAAGTAGCTGGGTGGAAATAAACTTAACATTTTTATAACCGCCAAGACGCAAAGTACGCCAAGGAAGAAGAAGAATACGAGTAGTAATCTTTAAGAGCCTATCCGAAAAATAAATAATTAGTAAAAAACATCTGCGTTTATCTGCGTTTATCTGCGGTTAAATTCTCTTAAAAGGACTTTTCGGATATGTTCTTAGTGGGAAGGGAGTAAATACACTTTTGGGATATTTTCTCAGCTATGGCGTTGGCGTGACAGTACTCGATGTACTTGAAGGACTGGTAGTAGGTACTGCCCCCGATGGATTAGTTAAACTAACGTCTAGCAGGTAATCACTCTCACTTACTCCCTCAATCAAATTTAACTGAAGATAATATTCTCCAGCAACAGGTAAAATTCCTTCCCAGCGTGGTACTTGTTTGGTTTGGAAACTCAGCAATTCTTTGCTAGGCGCTAACACAGTGATTGTTACCCCCCCTTTAACAACCGAGGTATTTAACTGCTGTCCTTGTTGGGCTGGAATCACGTAGGTCATATTATTGTTGGCTGCTAAACGCCCCTGCTTTGACGTAGTTTGCCCTAATACTGGGTTAATAATCTCGCTTTGTGCAATAGGTGAAAAAGTAGGGGATGGAGATGGTGATAAGCTTGCTACAGGGGTTGCAGAAATGGTTTTACTGCTTTTAAGAGCTTTTACCAATTTGGGAGATAAGCGGATATTACTTGTGGGAAACATTGAACCGATCAACATTACTGGGACAATAGCTAATAATAAAAATCCTCCTGATATTAGCCCCACTAAAATCCAAGGACTATTAAACTGAAAATTAAAAGTTTTTTTAGCAGGTTGAGGACGCGCTGATGTGGTGCGACGGGTAACTTTGTGCAAAGGTATGGGTGGGTTTGCTCCTGAGTTGTTGGTATCTGGAGATGTTTTCCCAACTAATCCTTCTAAAGTGCGTAAAGCTTGGATAACTTCGCTTGCTGATTGATAGCGATTATTTGGTCTGAGACTAAGCATCCGATTGAGTACTTTACCAAACCAAGGGGTGAGGCTGGGCAGCCATTGATGCCAGCGCCAAGTCATTGTAGATTCATCTAATAACTTTTCTGGTTTGCGCCCTGTCATCATTACTACTACTGAGACTGCTAAGGCATACAAGTCACTATTAGGAGAAACTTGTCCTGTTTGGAGTTGTTCATTAGGTGCGTAACCGAGTTTTCCGACAGTTGTTGCATGGGTTAACTGTTGAGATGAGGGCAATTTCGCTAGTCCTGCTTTTACTACACCAAAGTCAATTAATATAGGTAAGCGATCGCTCAATCGCAAAATAATATTGTCTAATGAAATATCTCTATGGATAATTCCTTGAGTGTGGACGTATTCTAATACAGGCAATATTTGCTGCAAAAACTCTATAACTTCTGCTTCTGAGAAAGTTTTACCTTGCTGGAGTTTTTCTTCCAACAACGCCGCATAAGTTCTACCATCAGCGAAGTCCTGAACTAGAAATAGGCGTTTACCTTGCTCAAATGCCGCCCGAAATTTGGGAATTTGGGGATGTTGAATTTTATATAAAACTGCTGCTTCCCTTTTAAATAGTTCTTTGGATTTTTGTAGAACTTCAGCCCCGATATCAGTAGGATTAAATTCTTTGATCACGCATAGTTCGTTAAAACGATCTTGCTCTTCTGCTAAATATGTACGACCAAATCCTCCGATACCCAAAAGTTTTGTAACTCGATAACGGTTTTGTAAAATAGTTCCAGGCGGAATAGGTGGTTGCATAGTAGGCGCATTCCCTAAAATCGAGTTGTAATAGATAATTCCAATAGAAACCCAAACATTACAAGCAGAATAATTTAATCATTCCCTGCAACAATACTCAAACCATGCAAAATTAATCAAAATTAATCAAAATATTCTATAACTTGATGGATTATCTTGATAATTTTCAATTTTAGATTACTGGCAGAGCTATTTAGTACAACTTTAATCAGATATGCGAATTCTTTTGGTTGATGATGAGGTAGAGTTAACAATCCCTCTGAGTCGTGTGTTAAACCGCGAGGGGTATACTGTTGATGTTGCTGAGGATGGTACGGTTGGTAGCTTTTTAGCGACTGAGGGTGATTATGATTTGTTGATTTTAGATTGGATGTTGCCCCAAACTACAGGATTGCAGATTTGCCAACAATTGCGATCGCAAGGTAAAACCACACCTGTTCTATTTCTCACTGCTAAAGACACTATAGACGATCGCGTACAAGGATTAGATGCTGGTGCAGATGACTATCTAGTTAAACCTTTTGAACTTAGGGAGTTACTCGCACGAGTACGCGCTCTACTACGTCGAGCAACTACACTCGATACTACTACAACTGCAAGAATGCAAGTAGCCGATCTAGAACTCGATTATGATAATCAAATAGCTTATCGTCAAGGACGCACTATTGAACTATCAGAAAAAGAAAGCCACCTTTTAGAATATTTCATGCGTAACACAAATCAACTCTTAACCCATACCCAAATTTATCAGCACTTATGGGGAGACGGAGAACCGCCTAGTAGCAATGTTTTAGCTGCATTTATTAGATTATTGCGACGTAAGATAGAAGCTAATGGTGAAACAACGTTAATTCACACGGTATACGGCAAAGGTTATCGCTTTGGTTCTGGTACTGAAACAAATTAATCAAGTCAGGCTGGCGTAAGTCCTAATTTTATCAACTTACTTATAGGGGAAAATCTAGATAACCCGCTTTACTATTTTCCGGTGATTTTTTTGAGTTATAAGAGTAGTTTTGTAGCAAATCATTTTTCTGGAAAACGCTGTCTATTACCCAGTGTGGGCATTTGTTTTTGGTAGTAATGCTTTTGGTCTGAACCGTTTGTCCCTGAGCATTTCTCACCTCTGCGGTTATAGTTTCTGTTGCTCCATTAACTATATAATTCTCTAATGCTTGAATGGCTTTTATTTTTAGCGATTGTAAAGTATCTTCTAATTGAGCATGATCTAAAGTTGGGGAACTTTTTGCTTTTTTATTAGAATTAGCTTGATTTAAAGTTGACTGATTACTCGAAGAATCTCTTAGCGAATTGGCATTTATAGCTTTAGTAGAAGGAGGCAAAATTCCCTTCTGATCCGCTTGTTTTGGCTTTAAATTAGTTTGTTCTAAATCTAAATTAGATTGCTCTTTTAAACGAGGATTCACCTGGTTATCATTTTGGATTGTAGTAGGATTCGCCTGGATTTTAGTATAAGTCGATTGTTGGGTATTAAACTTATCTGAACTATTTGTATCTCTACCTAAATCTGAGCTTGGTTGAACTATATTTTCTTCACTGGTTTGATGAGAATTTTCAGATAACTTACTAACCCATATTATTTTTTCTCCACTATGTAAAGTTAGTTCCCCAACTAAAGTTTTAATATTGAAAACTCCTTGATTACTATTTATTTCGGAAATTGGATACCATTTATTTTTAAAAGAAATCAAAATCTCCATCTGAATTTGATGCTTATGAGCATTGCGCTCACCCATCCACCAATTTCTCCACAGCAGTACTGTTGTTGTACAATTAACTTTGTAGCCACTAGGAGGAATATACTGATGATACTCAATAAATCCTTTTTGATTTGATTTTCCGATTAAAATAAAATGATGTTCTAAGAGACTTTGATAAAGCAGTTCATTATAATCAGAACCAGAGCGAACAAGAATTGAAATTGGTTCCTTGTTGAGTGTATAAAGTCCAATAATTACACCTTTACGGGTAGTTAATTCTATCCGTTCAAAACTAGAATCAATTCTCAGGCTTTGATTTGCTAATAGTTGAGTTTCGCCTTGGACAAATTTTTTAATTAAAGTAGCATCATCTAAAATGGCATAAGTTTTGCCTTCATTATCTTGGTGATTTTGAATAAGAGTAGAGTGAAAGTCAGCTTCTAATTTATTTAGATCTTCATAATTTTGATCTGTAGAATGTTGGTGAATAGATTTGATAGGTTGTAACATCCTTAGCCTCATAAAAAATTTTAGCAGGGCTTACTTCTAAATCCCCCTAAATCCCCCTTAAAAAGGGGGACTTTGAGCTTCCCCCCCCAATTTATGGGGGCAGGGGCATCTAGGTTTCAAGCATGAGAGTGCGTAAGTCCTATTTAGGTTAACAATCTGAAGAAAATTATAGAAGCACCGAGACTATCTTTTTAAGATTAGATGCCTCTATCTTAAGAAATATTTTAACAAAAGATGATAAAATTGCTAAGTAACTGGATTAATTCAGTAGAATTACTGAACAACCAGGGTTAAAATCTAATTTAGATCCAGCAAGCTCTCTAAAAAATCAGGACTTACGCAGAAAGCCTCAGTGACAAAGATGGTAACACTACTTATGTGGTCAGGGTAAATTAACTTACCCTGACCACATAAGTAGTGCCAGCATCTTGCCCGCTTGTTGTTTTGCGTAAGTCCTAAAATTCTCTGGTCAAAGGTTAACAGTTGAGCAACAGATAAAATGTTGTTGAATTACACTCACCTGCTACTTAGCTAAATTAGCCTTAAGTTCAAACCAATTTAGTGACTTATTCAGTTTCAGCAGTTTCAGCAGTTTCAGCAGTTTCAGCAGTTTCAGCAGTTTCAGCAGTTTTAGACTTAGTTGCAAAAAAGCTGACGTGGTAAGGAAATTTTTTCCAAGGATGGATTTGAACTTCCTGTAAAACAGTTGTACCACTCCAAGAAAGCTCAGGTATATTTAGTTCAACCTCTGGTTTTTTACCAGAACTTGCTTTCAACAAATCTCCAAATTGTTTACTGTCTACAACCAGAGAAATAGATTCCCTACCTTTATGACCATATAATACAGCCGGAAGTAACCCACTGCGACGAAGCGCTCTAGGCTTGCTGCCTTCTGGTCGTTTTTGACATTCAATCGTAAGTGACATAATCAGTAACTTGTTGATAGTTATTAGTGGTTAAGACGTTGACAGTTAGACAGGTAGTAATCTAGTCACTGTTTACTGTTTACTGTTCACTGTTGACTGTAGACTTAGTCAGACTACCGATTGTACCGGACTTCCGTTAGCGTGTAACAACGCTCGTTTCGGTCCATGAATTGGGTCTTCAACAATAATTGTTTGGTCACGGCTGGCACCCAATGAGACAATGGCGATCGGGACTTCCATTAACTCAGCTAGGAATTTTAGATAATCCAAAGCCTTTTGCGGTAAATCATCTAAAGAGCGACACTCAGCAGTAGACTGTTGCCAACCTGGTAAAGTTTTGTAGATCGGTTTGCAATTGGCAAACTGGCGGGCGCAACTGGGGAATTCTTTGATGTGTTTACCATCAATTTCGTAAGCAACGCAGACGTTGATTTCTTCCAACTCGTCTAGCACATCGAGTTTAGTAATTGCTAAACAATCCAAACCATTAATCCGAACTGCATAGCGACCAATCAGCGCATCAAACCATCCACAGCGACGCTTACGACCAGTAGTAGTGCCAAATTCAGCACCGCGATCGCATAATAACTCACCCATTTTACCGTTGAGTTCTGTAGGAAATGGTCCCTCTCCAACTCTGGTAGTATATGCTTTGGCTACACCAATCACGCGATCGATCATTGTCGGACCTACACCCGTACCTACGCAAGCTCCTCCCGCAACTGGATTGGATGAAGTAACGTAAGGATACGTGCCATGATCTAAGTCTAAAAGGGTTCCTTGCGCCCCTTCAAACAAAATATTGCGGCGGCGCTGAATAGCATCGTAAATAAACAAAGAAGTATCTACGACATAGGAGCGTAAACGTTCAGCATAGCCCAAGTATTCCTCTATTACCTTTTCTGGGTCAAGAGGTGGTAAATTATAAAGTTTCTCTAAAATGACATTTTTATAGTTAATAGTCCAGCGTAACTGCGATCGCAATGTGTCTGAATCCATCAAATCTTGGACTCTGATCCCAGTTCTTTCCGACTTATCCGCATAAGTTGGTCCAATACCGCGTCCAGTTGTACCAATTTTATGATTACCACGTTGTTTTTCTGATGCCTCATCAATCATCCTGTGATAAGGCATCGTCACATGAGCCGTTTGAGAGATTAGCAGATTGCCTGTAGGTATTTTCAGCGCTTGTAGCTGATCAAGCTCCTGAATTAAAAGCTCAGGATCTATAACAGTCCCACAACCAATAATGCAATCCGTATCAGGATATAAAATACCGGAGGGAATCAAGTGTAACTTAAAGGTCTGACCCTTAACTACAACTGTATGTCCCGCGTTGACCCCTCCCTGATAACGTACAACCACATCTGCCGATTTACTTAGTAAATCCGTTATCTTTCCTTTACCTTCATCGCCCCACTGGGCACCTATTACAACAACGTTAGCCAAGGGTTTATTAAAAGAGCTAAAGTTTACACAAACTAAGATTATCTGCACATATAGCCATAAATGTCAACTTTATTCAGACTTGAGAGCTAGTAGATGTAAAAAGTCTTAACCTTTGGCTGCCTTGATGTATATATAAAATCTAGTGATCGACGTACAGCCTGACTTTTTCATGCTAAATTGCGCTTTTGTATTGCTCACCTACAGGACTTACGCAGTACGCCACATCTAGTGGGTAGGGTGCGCTATAAGTAGCGTAACGCACCCTACAGTACTTAGGAGGAGGGGTAATCAGCTAAGGCGCAAATAAACTTGTACATTTTTAACTCTTGAGAAAAGTTATCAAACCCTCCCTCCTCCCTCCTCCCTCCTCCCTCCTCTCTTTCTAAAACCTAAAATTTAGAGAAACACAACAGCTTAACTGATGGCAACCTTAATCAAACCTGATATATTTGTGACTTCGGCAAATCGTTATGCGAAGTTGCTGTTAGTCTGCTTGCAACAACAATGGGGAGTTTGCTGGAGTGTATTTTTCTTAATTTTAAACGGAACTGGGTTAAAGGCTGCAACTAATAACAATATTGAACCAATAGCAGAAAATCCCACATTACCATCAAAATTAATTTTCCAGGAACAAAAACAGCAGATTAAACCCAACGAAAGCTTATCTTCACAGTCTGACAGTAACCTTCAAAGCCACTCGGCGCAACGTTACTATCACTTAAAGCCAGAAATTTTAATTGCTTCTCCCGATAACTTTACCCCTAGATTACGCTCTCCAGAAGTACCCCCTAATATAATTAATGCACCGAATAACTTAGTTCCTAACCAGCAGTTACAACCACCATCGCCATCATCCCCACCAGCATCAACGCCTACGCCTACATCTCCCTTCCCAGCAGTACAAATACCTGAAGCTAACCCACCTGCGAATACTCAAAAGACGGTTTCATCAACGTTGGCTTTAGATAATTTGCAAATCAACTTTCGCAATGAGCTTGATAATTCTAATCGAGAAAATAGATTTATTGAACCGACGGCTCAATTTAAGTTAAGTAATAGCAACATAATTCAACTAAAAACTGGATTCAATTATTTTAAATACCCAGGGGTAGAAGATGTATCGAATATTCCCTTGACACTAGGATATCAAACTAAAATTAATCAAGTAACTTTGCAAACAGGAGTAGGAATTGATATATTTAATCGTCTACCAACAACTATTAATTTTAATACTAAAGTCGATGTCCCCGTTTCTAACAATATTACTTTATCGGGGGTTTTAGAACAAGGAGCTTACAAGTTTACTGCGGAAACTTTAGAGAATCAAATTAAAACTTGGCGATATGGTCCAAATTTGTATTGGCAAATTGACCGCAATACCAGTTTGTTTTCATTGTTGCGTTTAGGTAATTATAATGATGGTAATTTTGAAGAGCAATCTTTTAGCAGGCTAGAGCGAAAACTTGGCTCCTTCTCGATCGCAGCTAATTTATTTAACTGGAGTTATACCCAAGATTATCAGGAAAAAAGTGGTTACTTTTCTCCACCCGATTTTCTGGTTGCCACAGGAGAATTGGCTTTAGAAAGGGAGGTTTTTGATTTTCTGCGTTGTCGAGTAGCTGCTAGTTTAGGGAAACAAAGAATTCGTGGAGAATTTAATGATGCTAATAGCTATGAAGGTCGATGTACCGGAAAAATATCCCCAGATATAGATGCAGATTTAGGCTATGTTTATTCCAATGTGCAAAATGGCAAGACGGGGGATAGCCAATATCATAATCAGTCCGTTACAGGTGTGTTGCGAGTCAAATTTTAGAATTAAAGATAGACAATATATATCTAAAAAAATGCCCCAATTTAAAATAGAATCATCAAATAAAAAATACCCTAATATACTTAGGACTTACGCACTCTCATGCTTGAAACTTAAATCCCCCCTGCCCCCCCATAAATTGGGGGGAAGCTCAAAGTCTCCCAATTTATGGGGGATGCGCGGGGAATCTAGAAGTAAGTCCTGATACAACTAAGATATAAGCAATTTAAAATGTTTAGCGGAGTGTAAATTAACATGAATCCTGATTTTGAACCCCCGCCAAAAAGCTGGTCAGTATTAGCAACAGTTGGCGGCATCTTGACAGCACTGGTGGCGATCGCAGTTCTACAATCTGTATCAAATAGGATACAGAAAGATCAAAGTACAGAGAAAAAGCCTGGAACCCAGACAGTTGCCTCTACCTGGGAAAAACAGGATCTAAAGTCAATGGAATTGCCTGGTACACCAGTTCCATTTAATGAAATAGTCGCTACAAAGCCTGATGCTGCGAAGACGGCAGGAGAATTAACCTCAGCCGAATTAGACATGGCACGTCAAGCTTGGAGTTATTTTGAGAAAAACTGGAACGAAGAAACAGGTTTGGTTAACTCCGTAGACGGGTTTACCTCTGTAACAATGTGGGATCAGGCAGCAGCAATGGCAGCTTTAGTGAGTGCCAAAGAACTCGAAATCCTGCCAGAAACAGAATTTAATGAAAAAATGGGTACGACCTTAAAAAGTCTTGCTAAACTGCCCCTTTATAAACAAGAATTACCCAACAAAGTATATAACTCAAAAACCCTAATCCCAGTTAATTATGGCAAAGTTGACCAAGAAGAAGAAATTGGCTGGTCAGCACTAGATTTAGGAAGAATGGCGATTTGGCTGAAAATTGTAGCAGCTAAGTATCCAGAGTTACGATCCGATGCTAGGGCAGTTTGGAAAAGTTGGAAACTAGATCGACTGGTGAAAAACGGTCAAATGTATGGCACATCGGTTGTAAATAAGGAAGAACTATACAACCAAGAAGGTCGCTTAGGCTACGAAAATTATGGCGCTTATGGACTAAAACTCTTAGGATTAAACGTAGACCGCGCCTTGAACCCCACTAACTATTTAGGCTTTGTTAATCTCTATAACAAGGGAGTTCCCTACGATTTACGAGATGCTAAGACAAGTAAAGCCAATAACTACGTCTTAAGTGAGCCTTTTATTTTAGATGGCATTGAAACAGGCTTTCAAGCATTACCTAAAAGCTATGCTGACAGAGTATTAGCTGCTCAACAAGCAAGATATGAAGCAACTAACCAGCTAACTGCTGTCACTGAAGATAACTTAGACCGCGAGCCATACTTTGTGTATAGCAGTTTGTTTGTCAATGGCGAACCTTGGGCTGTAATTACTGATACGGGTAAAAAGTACAACAATTTAAGATTCCTTAGTGCTAAAGCATCGGTGGGTTGGCACGTACTTTACAACACACCTTATACTCAGAAGTTATTCGATTTTGTGCAAACTAACTTGAAGTCGGAAAAAGGTTGGTATAACGGCTATTACGAAAGTTTGCGCGAACCTAACAAAGCTTTAACAGCCAATAATAATGGCGTAATTATGGAAAGCTTGCTTTACAAAAAAGTTGGCAAGCCGTTAATTGTCTGGGCGGGTGTCGAATCGCCTGAGTAGGTTGCTTAGAATTGAATACAGGCTTTATGAATGGCATAGGGTAATGAACCAAGAACGCAACGGAACGCAGTGGTCAAAGCTAATGGCTCTGTCCCTTACAGGAGTAACTATTGGACAGTTATTGCCCTATGGTTCACTGCCTGTAGATCAAGCATTAGCTCAAAATCCTAGCCCAAATCAAGCAGCGTGTGCAGATATTGTTGCTCCTTTAACTCAAGAAGAGCAAGAATATGCCCGCACTGCTTGGCAGTTTTTTGTAAAAAACTACCAACCAGCTACAGGTTTTATTAATTCTACAGGGGGCTATCCATCTGGAACCCTGTGGGATATGGCAAATTACTTGGTTGCTTTAAGTACAGTGCGCGGGCTGAATATTGTTAGTCAAGCTGATTTTGATGCTCGGCTGAACAAGTTTTTGACCGGAATAAGTGCATTGCCACTCTTTAACAATGCTTTGCCGAATAAAGTCTACAATGCTGCTACTGGAGCGATGGTAGATTACGGTAATAATCCCAAGCCGGAGGGGATTGGTTGGTCGGCTTTGGATATTGGTCGAATGTTAGCGGCATTTCACATTATCCGTACTTGTCATCCAGAATATGCAGATTGGGTGGCAAGTGTTGTTTATAGGTGGAAGTTAGAGCAATCTATTAAAGACGGGCAACTTTATGGTGCGGTAGTTTTACCGGATGGTAAAACTCTGTTGGTGCAAGAAGGACGGCTAGGTTATGAAGAATATGCAGCCCGTGGTTATGAACTTTGGGGTTTTAAACCGCAGCGCGCGATCGCAGTTGAACCGTTTCAGTTTGTTAAAGTTAATAACCTAAACATACCTATTGATAGTCGTGACTATCAAACCACCAACGCTAACAATTATGTGGTCAGCGAATCTTATATTTTAGATGGCATAGAATTTGGTTTACAAGGGTATTTAAAAGACTATTCCCGAACTGTTTTTGAAGCTCAAAAGCGCCATTATGAAGAAACAGGGGAACTGACAGCAGTTTCAGAAGATAACATCGATCAACCTCCTTATTTTCTCTACAGCACTGTTTACTCTAATGGTGTACCTTGGGCAGTAATTACAGATGAAAACAAGCCTTATCCACAATTACGCAGTTTAAGTACAAAAGCAGCTTTTGGTTGGCGCTATCTGTACCCGGATGATCCTTATGCCCAAAAAATATTTGATGTAGCTAAAGAATTGCGTAGTGCTGATGGTTTTTATGCAGGACTTTATCAGGAAACTAAAAAACCCAACGCAATCTTAACAGGCAATACTAACGGGTTAATTCTAGAAATTTTGTATTACAAAGCTAGAGGAAATCGCCCATTAATTAATCCCAATCTTGTCAGTTTTGCAGATGCGCCGCCTACAGGCAATGGTTTAGTGGCAGAAGCTCCTACGCCTGCTAATCTCAATCCTCCTTCTTCTGTAGCTACACCACAACCTGCCCCTAATCCCAATGCTGCTGCGCCACCAATATCGGTAGATGTTCCTGTCAATCCACCATCCACAAATACTGCTACACAACAACCGCAAGCAACTACCCCACAAGCGATCGCTGTGGCTCCAATTCCCGCAGTAAGTGGACAACCTGCTGCTGCTCCCAAACTATCAAGACCATTAAAGCCGCAAGAAAAACGTTATGCTGAGGCGGCTTGGAAATACTTTCAAGCAAATTATGAGCCGAATACTGGGCTGATTAGCGATCGCAGTGATGTTAAAGGGGTAACTCCTTGGGGAATCGGTGACTATATAGCAGCTTTGCACGCCGCGCGATCGCTCGATGTGATTTCCTCTGAAGAATTTGACAACCGTACTCGTCTACTTTTAGGGGCATTGCAAAAATTACCTTTATATGGTGATGAGATACCATCTCGAAGTTATGATCCTCGGACACTACAACCAGTTGATTATGGCGGCAACGCAGTGTCTAAAGGTACAGGTTGGTCAGCCTTAGATATTGGACGTTTAATGTCTGCGTTGTACAACCTCAAAAGCGCGTTTCCGCAATACACCAACGCAGTCGATCAAGTGGCATTACAGTGGTCATACCTGAAAGTAGTACGAGATCAAAGATTGCAAAGTGCGATCGCCAAGCATGAAGGAAACAAAACCCAAGCTGATGCCAACTCAGACTATATGCTGAGTGTGGTTTATCCAGAAGTGCGCTTAGGCTACGAAGAATACGCCGCACGTGGTTTTCAATTATGGGGATTTGATGTTGAGCGCTCCAGCGTAGGGGGAGAGTATCAATCTGCGGCTGTAGAAGGCATTAACGTACCGACCAAGCGCATCCGCCCAGATGTTAATACTGAAACTAATCAGTACACAGTGAGCGATCCTTTCTTGCTTTATGGGTTAGAGTTCGGCATCGATCCTCAGATGCGTCAGCTATTTGAACCAATTCGCCAAGCGCAAGCCGAACGCTACCGTCGCACAGGTAAACTGACGGCTGGAGGTACTACCGTTCTAGACCGAGAGCCTTATGTTGTCCGCAGTACAGTAATTGCTGGTACAGAGCCTTGGGCAACCCTAGCAGATGATGGCAGACGAGTACCACAGGAGCGCACGGTTAGCACGGCAGCCGCTTTTGCTCTCAATGCGCTGTATCCAAAAGATACTTATACGACTGAGTTATGGCGGGCAAGCATAGACTTATATGACCAGTCTCAAGGCTACTATGAAGGCTTTTTAGAAAACACAGGTCAATTAGTTAAAGCTTTTACAAGCACCACTAATAGTATAGTGCTGCAATCATTGCTGTACAATGTCATAAATCAGCAGCCAATTGTAACCAGAAACCTGAATATTAATTCTCCTTGGTGGCAAGCAGTAGCTAAGGGAGATTCCAGTCGCGGTTTACCTTTGGCAAATAGTCAAACAACACAACTGGTGGCTGATGCTTCAGGAACATACTGGACTTCAGTTAACCAGAGCCAACCAGTAACACTACAGCCAACTGCAAATAATACAGCAGTAACTTCTCAACAGCCACCAACGGTAAATAATTCGGCGATCGCTTCATCCCCACAAACAACCCCAGAATTTACAGCACCTGTTCCTAGTACTCCCCCAGTAGTAGCAACATCATCCACACTCAATCAACCGCCAGGCGATCGCCTTGCTACTGTACTACCTCGCCTACAAACAGACACCAATATAGTTGCAGCCCATATTGCATGGCAATATTTTGAGCGTAACTGGAACTCCCAAACAGGCTTAGTTAATTCAGTAGATAACAATCCTGTTACTAACATCTGGGATCAAGCAAGTGCTATCTTGGGAATGCACAGCGCCCGGCAATTGTCAATCATCAATTCAGATTTATTTAACAGTAGATTCTCTCAACTGTTGCAAACTCTAGAAACACTACCTTTATCAGCAGCAAAGTTACCCAACCAAGGTTATAACACTCGCACAGCCAAGATGATCCGGCTAGATCCGACTACTGAATTGCAAAGCCCTAGCGGTTCCTCAGCAGTAGATCTAGCAAGATTTTTGTTGGCATTGCACGTAATTAAGACTAACTATCCTGAATATAGCCAACGAGTTAATAATCTTGTTGCTCGCTCAAACTTATTGCAAGTAGTCAAAAATGGTTTACAACGAGGTGGCACAGAGGCAGAAGGTTATACACAATATGCTGCGAAAATTTTAAATCTTTGGAACGTTGACGTAACAGGATTAGACAATTTTTCCTTAGCATCTGCTCAAAACAGCTTTAGCGACTCTAGCTTAAAAAGCGATCGCACTGGTTGCCCCTATATCCTTTGGGGATTAGAATTAGGGTGGCCTGAAGCTGTGAAAACTCACTTAATCAGCTTGTTACAATCCCAAGCACAAAAATCCTACTTTAAAAACTACAGTCTGTCTACTAACGATCAGCCCTGGCAAATTAAAAATAAACAAACCTCAACGGATGATCCAGTAAAATTCTTGAGTACCAAATCAGCTTTTGCGATCGAGTCACTTCTACAAAATGATCCTTATGCTGCAACACTACGGAATTACGTCCAAAACCTAGCTCAAGAAAATCGTGGCTACCTTTCAGGACGTTATGAGAACTCCCCAAATAATCAAAAGGCTTCAATAGACGTTAACACTAATGCGATGATTTTAGAAAGTTTACTTTACCAAGCTAGAAATCGTCGTCCCCTTGCCTTTTAACAATTAACAATTAACAATTAACAATGACTAGCAAGAAGGTTTAGTAACAGTTACGTTGATTTCCACCCAGCTAGTTATAGCAACCGCCCATGTTTGGACACGCATCAATTCTGAAGCCCTTGGGAACATTGGCGCATGATGTAGAGACGCGCCATGGCGCGTCTCTACGCTGATACCTGACAGAGGAACCGCTATTTAATATGTTTCTTTGTGCCTTGCACTGTCATCCTTATTCCCTATTTTGTCCTTGCTCATGACTCGCAGTTACTTTGCCGATCATCCACAAAGTTTTCCTGGTAATAGCAGATCTAGTTTGAAACAGAGAACCCTGCTATTTCGCTATCTTGCAGAAATTAATCTGATTCTGGGGGCTTGGTATTTATATTGGCGGATCACCCATTCAATTAATTTTGATGCTCTGTGGCTATCAATTCCCTTGCTAGTGGCAGAAATTTATAGCTACATTGGCGGTTTGATGTTCACAGTTGGACTTTGGCGACCACTTGTGCGAGAAATCAAATCCATTGATCAGTTAAGACCACCCATGCCACCATCAAAGTGGCCCACAGTGGATATATTTATTACCTGCTACAGTGAGCCACCGGAAATGGTGGAAGAAACAGCCAGAGCAAGTTTGGCAATGGATTATCCAGCAAGTTTACTACGGGTTTATATACTCGATGATGGCAACTCAGCAGAAATGCGGGCAATGGCGCAAAGACTAGCTATAGAAGATTTGCAGTCCCCGTTATTGCAGGAAGAAGCACACCGAATAGAAGCCGAGCGAAGTTACTTAGTTAGCCGCCTGGAACAACTAGAAGAATTAACACCTGAAATCGAACTATCAGAACAAATATGGCAAGACTTCTCATCTAAAGGTGCAGAAGTTTTTGATCCACAAGCTATAGGAATATTAGAGCGCCTGCGCCAATTTATTCTCTGGCTACAACCGAATCATTCAACAGTTAGCGATTGTATTAGCACAGATCGACAACAACTAGAACAAGCTATTCATGAAAAAGACTTAGAATTAAGCGACCTTGCCCGTTGTCGTTACTTTGCTCGTCCAAAACCTGCTGGCGTAGCCCACCATGCCAAAGCTGGTAACATCAATTACGCGATGTTTTCTGGTGAAACTTCAGGAGAATTTGTGGTTACTCTGGATGCAGATCATATACCCAGACCACAATTTCTTAAGCGTGTACTGCCTTATTTTTATAATTACAACGTCTTTAATGGGCAATATGAGCATAATAAAATTGCCTTTGTGCAGACACCCCAAGATTTTTATAACTTACCTTTAGGCGATCCTTTTGGGCATTCGGCAAATTTATTTTATGGTGCCATCCAACAAGGTAAAGATGGCATGAATTCAGCCTTTTATACGGGGACAAATGCCATTCTCCGACGTGAGGCAGTTGTAAGTGTAGGGTTGCAATATTTTGCTGATGAATATTCTAAGGACGAAAAAAGGTTAGATGAATTTGAATTAGTTGGGGGTGTATCCAGTAATAGTATTACTGAAGATATGAACACCGCCATGCGCCTACACGGTGCAGGTTGGAAATCTGTTTACCATAATGAAATATTGGCACAAGGTTTAGCTCCAGATGACTTAAGTTCAACAATTAAACAACGCCTACGTTGGGCGCAAGGAACTATTCAAGTATTACAACGCGAAAATCCTTTAACTAAGCCTGGGCTAAGTTTTTGGCAAAGATTACAATATTTCCAGACAATGTATAGTTACTTTTCTGGTTTTTTTGTGTTAATACTTATTGCTTGCCCAATCATTTTCTTTTTCACAGGTGTTATTCCTGTAAAAGCTTATGGAACTGATTTTGCTCTACACTTTTTCCCAGCTTTTATCGTTAACAGATTAACTTTTTTGGCAGCTACTTGGGGAATTTCTGCTAGAGAAGTTTGGCGTTCAGAGCAATATGCTGTGGCTTTCTTTCCGTTGTTTATCCAAGCTGTTGTGAGTGTGTTTACTGGCAAACCAATTAAGTTCCAGGTAACGCCTAAACAGCGACAAGCTGGTGTTTATTTTGAATTGGTGAAGCCACAATTAATTGTTTTTGGTTTAACGATTTTAGGAATTTTGTGGAGCCTATATCGTTTTATTACAGGCAGTTTAGATCAGCCTTTGGTTCATTTGTTTAATGCAGGTTGGTCTATTTATAATTTGGCACTACTCTGGGCAGTGATTCAAGCTGCTCGCTGGCAACCCAAAGAATTCTGATCAACAATTAACAATTAACAATTAACAATTAACAATTAACAATTATCTATGACCTATACTTATTTTGGCTAATCAGCATCAATTCCCGCTAGACTATCAAAGTTGAATTGTTTACCATTTCATTTACTAGGAGTTAAGTTACATGAGTGCGGAAGCTAAGGTTGTTGAACCAACTGGGATTTTAGACGGAATTAGAGGTAATAACCTGCGTCGAGAAATTAGTGATCTTGTGGCTGCTGGAGCCAAGATAGTGTTGATTGACCTGAAAAATGTCACTTTTATGGATAGTTCTGGTTTAAGTGCTTTGGTGTCAGCGCTCAAAACAGTGCGGACGGGTGGTGGTAAGCTATATCTATCTTCAATTAATGACCAAGTGAAAATGGTGTTTGATCTGACTCGTATGGATCGAGTATTTGAAACCTTTGAAAGCGTTGATGAGTTTAATAAAGCTATGTCCAAAGAATCTTAGTAGAGTGTAGAGACGTGCTATTAATGTAGAGACGTGCCATGGCACGTCTCTACATTATGCGTTAAATAAAACTTACTTTTAACATAGATAAATCATCATCAAAAGCACCATCAGAAGTAGCAATTTTTATTTGGTCTAATAAGTCGTTGAGATTCAAATGATTTTTTTGTAAATCTTGCAGCACATCAATTAAGGCATCTAACCCCCAAAGTTTACCATTTGGTAAATTAATTTCGTAAGCACCATCACTAAAGATGTATAAGGTGCTGTTGCTAGTTATTTGACAATATTGATCTTCAAAATCTTCATCAGGTAAGATGCCAATTGGTAAAGCTGGAATACCTAGCTGTTTTACCTCAATCTCGGTGTCAGATGCTCCAGGGAATAGTAAAATTGCTGGCGGATGTCCACCAGTAGCATAAACAAGTTGACGAGTGACATGATTATAAACTCCATACCAAATAGTGAAATACTTATCAGTAGTCATTTCAAAAACTTGGTTAAGAGATTTAAGCACATCACTAGGTTGGGCAAAGTTAGTATTAGGTAAAGATTGCGATCGCATTACATTTAATACCGAAACTGATAGCAAAGCTGAACCCACCCCATGTCCAGATACATCCAGCAGATAAATAGCTAAATGCTCATCATCGAGTTTATAAAAGTCGAAACAATCACCCCCTAACTCAGCCGAAGGTTTAAATAATGCTTCTGTTATAATTGGTTTATTTAATGGTTGAGGTAAAAGCGATCGCACATATTCAGCCGCTTCATCCAATTCTGTGCGTAACTTCTGGTTAAGTTCTTCCAACTCTCTTGTTTGAGTTCGCAAATCTTCATTGAGCAGATATAATCTTAACCCTGCTCTCACCCGCGCCTTCAATTCATTCATATCCAAAGGCTTAGAAAGGAACTCATCGGCTCCAGCATCAAGCCCCATAACACGATCCTCTACCTCTCCCTTTGCCGTCAATAGTACAAAAAACGTGGAAGATAGTTCCTGATCAGCTTTAACTGTACGACACACCTCTAGCCCATCTACGGGGGTCATCATCCAGTCGCAGATAATTAAAGCCGGACGTTGTTCTTTGGCAAGTTTTATCCCTTGTTCACCATTACTTGCTACGATTGCTTCATAGCCTTGATTAAGTATGGTTCTTTTTAAAATCATCCTTAAGGTAGGATCATCATCAATAATTAAAATTTTAAACATGAAAAATTATTTAGTTAATTTTAGATTTGACTAAATGAGATAAAATTACGCTACATTTTAGTTTACCACCACCCTAAAAGATTGGTTGATTTACCAATGCTTCAGAAAATTTATCTCCAAGTTAACTCAGACCTGCATGATTCTGAAAAAGTTTTGTCTTGGTTTGAACAGTTAAACCACCCACCCTTACCTCAGCCAGAAGTTTGGTGGCAGTGTTTAACATTGCTTCAGGAAGGCTTTGCTAACATTGCTGAACACGCCCACAAACAGTTACCGCCTGAAACTCCGGTTGATATAGAAGCTATACGCTCTAACGATGCTATAGAAATTCGGATCTGGTCTTTAGGACCACCATTTGACTTAAATCAGAGATTAAACGAAATACCTGAACTTGATGAAAATGATGGAGAACGTGGGCGCGGCTTGAAAATGATGTCAATCATGGCTGACTATTTAAGCTATGAAAAAACCTCAGATGAGCGTCGATGTTTAGTAATTAGAAAAAAATATTAAGTAGCTGGGCGGGAATAAACTTAACATTCAAGTTGGTCATTAGTCCTTGGTCATTGAAAAGATATAAGCGTGCCGCGCATAAAACATTGTACATTTTTAATCAATAAAAAAGTTATCAAACCCTTTTCCCCTCTCCCCTCCCTCCTCTCGCCCCAAAACATAAAATCTAGAAACACAACAGCTTATCATCTGCGTAATCTGCGTGTATCTGCTCACATCTGCGATTAAAAAAAATTGCAATACCAAGGAAGCGCACCTATAATTGAACCCACTGTTCCTGCTACAACGAACCCGAAAAAGTTTAACTTGCCCTAAGTCACGGTAAATCCGGCTAGAGGCATGTTGACTTCGGAAGGAATAGGAGGAAAAATGTTTTCTAGGAGCATCAACAGATTGATTCCCCAGTAATTTAACGTGGCGATCGCATGGACAATCCCATCGAGCATGGTTTAGCTGGTTGCCTTACGTTCATATAGCTTTCGCCCTGCTTGCAGTTGAGATAGAATCTGCTGACGGTTGCCGATGAACTGATATTGCTCATTAAAGACTCCGCTGGGACGGCTGCCAACAATGTATTGACGCACGGGCATATCTGGAGCATTAATCACAATGCGATCGGAAACTCGGGTTCTAGCTTTTGGGGCATTGGGATTGGTTTCGCTCAGACGAGAAATCACCCACACCTCGTTGTTGAGCGCGTAAACATCCTGAATTTGAAGATTGTAGCCACCCGATGGCACTTCAACCTCAGATGTGATGGTACGTTCCTGACGGGTTGCCCCAGGCATATTAACGTCAATATAGGGAACTTTCACCGTTTGCTCTTCCTGTATAACAATGATTTTAGGCACTGTAACGGTGCGTTCTGTCACGCCTACATTTACATCGGGGCCTTTAATATCGTACTTTGGCAATTGCCCGGGTTCTACACTGACATTCACATCCGGTAGTTTTGCCGCTTGCTCTCGTTCTACTTGGCAGGATGTCAAAGGAACTAGAGCCAGAATCAAAGCAAATGAAAGGACTTTTTTGGAATTTAAGATTTGTGATTTCATTAGATAAACCATCTAAACAACAAAAGAATTGATCTACAACCAAGAAATGTTGAGCTAAGGCTAGTTCTAGGAATTTAACCACCAGATCCCTTGAGGAATTTGTGGCACTAAACCAGAGGTAAACTCACGAATGTTGGGGAAGACTAATACCGCAGGCCGTTACTACAGCAAGGGTGCGGGCAATACCAATATAGGATGAAAACGTTTCAACCACGTTGTACTGCCCCAAAAACACGATCGCTGCTGTCACCAGAATAATAATGACTGTCCAGAGTTGTACAGTATCCCCAGAAGGAGGGCTGTTGCTGCGGCTCCTGCCATTCCCGCAACGGTAGAGGTGACGTTAACTCACCGTTAACCCTGTGGGTGTAACGGGAGCTTCCAAGAGTCAAAATAGAGCTAATTGTACTCCATTAAAACCCCAGGCTTCGGGCTTCACAGGCTGTCTGTTGACTAAGCCTCGACCCGCAGAAACGATGAGTCCCACCGCTTGTAATGCCTTAATCAAAATATTTATTGCAGCGTTTTCATCCCTGTCCATAGTTAAATTACACTTCGGACAACAATGAGTTCTAACTGATAAACTTTTAGGAACTTTAACCCCACAACCTGAACAATTCTGCGATGTATTATGTGGATTTACCTTAACAATATGGCAACCGCGTTTTACCGCCACTGATTCCAATATTGTTACAAATGCACTCCACGCAGCATCAAGAATTGATTTGGCTAGTTTGCTATTTCTAACTAAATTCCTAACCTGCAAATCTTCAACCGCAATAAGATCATAAGCCCTCACTAATTTATGTGCAGTTTTATAATGAAAATCCTTTCTTTGACGCTGGATACGTTGATGTATTCTGGCAATCTTATTCTGTTGTTTCTTATAACTATTAGATCCTGAGTCCTGACGTGCTAAAAATCTTTGCTGACGGGCTAAATGATTTTGAGCTTTTCTGTATATTTGCTGAATCGGTACTGTTTCACCATCGGAAGTTGTTAAAAATTCCTTCAGTCCGACATCAATACCAACAGAGGCTTTAACCGTATCAATTGGTATAAAATTGGGAACGTATTCATCTTCCGCACTAATTGAAACGTACCACCCATCTGCTTTTTTGACTATAGTTGCTGTTTTTAGAACAAAACAGTCTGGTAGATCACGATGAACAATAACGGGAATTTCACCAATTTTACTTAGCTTTAGAATTCCATTATTTAAGTGAGCGCCAGCCTTGGCATTGTTAATTCTGGGAAAAGTAAAAGATCTTAACTCACCAACTTTTTTAAATCTGGGTCTCCCTCCACGTTTTCCAGATTTATCGGGTTTAATCCATCTGTCCCAAGCCTTGTCTAATCGCTTTAAATTCTGCTGTTGCACATCGTGATATATATCTTTATATTCTGGGAATAATTCTTTAGTTTGCTTAAGTAGTCCTGCTTGAAAATTGTAGTTAGGAAATTGCTCAGGAATATCCCCAATTGGTTCACTAATTAACGAACATCTATCAATACTAGATCTAGTACGACTCAACCAGTCTAAGCGTTGACCCAAAGCATAGTTATAATGACGACGCAATAATTCTAGCCACTGCATCATCAATATTTCTTGTTCTGGATTTGGCTTAATTTTGTACTGGTAAGTTGATAGCATAATTCTAAAAAATGCTACTATTATTATATACTAAAAAACAAGGAAAGCAACGGATGGTCAATCGCAGTTGTTTTTAATCAATTATTTTTAAGAAACGGATGGTTAATCGCCAGTTCTCTTATCCGTTATTCTTAAAACATTAATCAACGTTGTATTCTTTAAATCATCCGTTGCCAAGCTCAATTAATATTTTTGGTCGCAATTCCTCACCCGTTAAGCTGCGCTGTAACGGGTGTCCCCTTGCTCCATTTTCGATGGATAACTCTAGGTATCCTACCAAAATCGCGGGTTTAACCCGCCCCTTGATATGATGCGTAGCGCACACAAAACAATAATCTTGATTAAAATTCTTGCATAAGTCCATAGATACAACGCATTTAACCCAAGATACATATCTTTTAATTGTATTTGGTTATATTCACCAAAAACACTAAAAAAGCATCACAATAGTTTGAAACTCTTGCTTATTTACCATTCAAAAATTCTTCAATTTGGCGAAGGAATCCTTCTAAATCTGATAAAACATCACTAAATCCTGCTTGTTGTTGGTGAACCATTTCTTCGAGTTTTTGTGCGGCTAACTGCATAGGTTTAGCTCCCACATTGGCACTAGCACCTTTAATATGATGAGCTTCTTGCCCAAGCTTCTGCCAATCATTTTGCTCAACAGCTTCTTTTACTGCATCTATATGCGTTTGGGCATCTTCAACAAACATTTGCAATAGTTCTATCTCAAACTCAGTGTCACCGTCAGAAATTTCATGCAAGTGTTCCCAATCAAGATCGAGTGAATTAGCGTTGGTTGTAGAATATGCTTGGTCGGACACAATTGCCTCCTATTTGTTCAGTATGTGCTGGCTCCATTTTTCTAGCATTGCTGCCAATTTGTCTTTTGAAGCTGGTTTACTCATATAATCATTCATCCCAGCATCTAGACACTTTTGTAAATCTTCCTTAAGTGCATTAGCTGTCATTGCTACTACTATAGGACGGCGATCGCGTGCAAACCAGTTTTCTGGTCGTTGTAAAATTTCCCTCGTTGCTGTATAACCATCCATGATAGGCATTTGGCAGTCCATCAACACAAGATCGTAAGGAACTTTTTCTAGTAATTGCAAAACTTCTTCACCGTTAGCTGCCACATCAGCCTCATAACCCAAGTTTTTCAACTGTTTGATAGCTACTTTCTGATTGATTAAATTATCTTCAGCCAACAACAGCTTAATTTTGCGTGACTCAGGTGCAGACGTATTGGCTGCGGTGTCTAGATGCTCAGACTGTGTTGTTGATACTTGTTCGATGTTAATAACATTTGTCCCAGATCCTCCTGCTTGAGTTCCCAAGACATTCATAATAGTATCTAAGAGTTTGGATGGCTTAACAGGTTTAACTAGATAAGCAGCAAATCCAATACTGAGAGCTTTTTTCACCTCATATCGTTGATTGGTAGAAGTGAGCATAATTAATGGTAGATTAGCCCAAGCCCGATTAGCTTTGATTTTTTCTCCTAAAGTTAAGCCATCTGTCTTAGGCATTTGCATATCAACTAAGACAACATCATAAGGTTGATTTTGGTCGTAAGCTGCTTGTATAGCCGCGATCGCACTATCCGCACTATCTGCTTCATCTATAATCATTTCCCAACGACTAGCTAGATGGTAAACAACTTTGCGATTGGTGGCGTTATCGTCTACAACTAACACTCGCTTACCGATTAAACTGACATCTTTGATTTCTGGAGCGTAGGGCTGCGATTGCTTGTGGAACAAAATTGTAAACCAAAAAGTAGAACCTTGCCCCAACTCACTTTTTACCCCAATTTCTCCCCCCATTAAATTAACTAGCTGCTTGCAAATAGCTAGTCCCAAACCTGTACCGCCATATTTACGGCTGGTGGAAGCATCTACTTGAGTAAATGGGGAAAAAAGTTTGCTTTGCTGTTGGGGAATAATTCCAATCCCAGTATCGGCAATCGCAAACCTGATAGTAGCCGTATCAAGGCTTTCTGTTTCCCTAAATACTCTAATTACTACTTCTCCTAAAGATGTAAACTTAATCGCATTGCCGATTAAGTTAGTCAAAATTTGTCTTAACCTACCTGAATCACCTCGTAGACGGGTAGGGACGTTACTATTAATTAATGCGGCAATTTCTAACCCCTTATTATGAGCTTGGGGAGCCAGTAACTCTAGTACGTCCTCAACTGTACTAGCCAAATCAAAGTCGAGGATTTCGATGTCCATTTCCCCAGCTTCGAGTTTAGAGAAATCTAAAATCTCGTTGATTAAAGTTAACAGAGCGTCACCACTGATGCGAACTGTTTCCACGAAATCTCGCTGCTCTGGATTCAGGGGAGTTTCTAATAATAATCCTGTCATTCCTAAAACTGCATTCATCGGAGTGCGGATTTCATGGCTCATATTTGCCAAGAAAGCACTTTTAGTCTGGGAAGCTATTTCAGCTTCACGACGAGCAATTTCAAGTTCTTGGCGCTGATGAATTTCTACTTTCAGTAATTCAGCTTGGGCGATCGCAATTCCTACTTGATCCGCTATTTGTTGCAACAAATCAATTTCCCCATTAGTCCATACTCTAGCTTGGTTACATTGATGAGCAATCAACAAACCCCACAAATCTTCCTGAAGCAGCAGGGGAACTACTAAATTTGCCTTAACCCCCAGATTTCGCAAAAATTCTTGATGACAAGGTTTGATCTCATCCTGCTCAATATCCGTAATTGCTCGAATGCGTCCTTGGCGATATTTTTGGCGATATTGTTCCCCAAAGCAAGCATCAGAAATATTTTGCTGTTGCAGTGGTTGACAACCAGGAAACACTGCTTCCGTGACAATAGTACCCAATCCCTCTGCTGATAACTGATAAATTAATACTCGATCCGACTGAAGAATTTTTTGGACTTCGGTGACTGTTGTTTTCAGAACTGCTTCTAATTCCAAAGATTGACGAATCTTGAGAGCGATGTCAGTAAATAATTGCGATCGCAATTGCTGGCGGTGTAATTCATCTTCTGCTTGTTTACGTTGAGTAATATCGCTGCCAATGTCCAGAAAACCTGTAATATTGCCTTGAGCATCCTGCAAAGCCGTCACAGACAATAACACGGGGAAGCGACTACCATCTTTGCGAATATAAGTACATTCACGCTCCTGTGAACTTCCTGTCTGAGTAATCGAAACATCTTGGTCACGTTCGATAGGAACTTCCGTTTCAGTAGATAACTCAAGTGTCCATTCCCTTAACTCATCTGGATCATGGATAATTTCAGCAGTTGTTTTCCCAACTACTTCCTCAGCCGTATATCCTAAGAATCGTTCAGCAGCTTTATTAAAAGTCAGGATTGTGCCGTCTATATCAGTGGAAATAATCGTATAGTTGGCACTATCTAAAATCGCACGTTGAAGAGTTGTTGTATCTTGAAGTGACTCTTCTGCACCAATGCGCTTGATAAATTGCCCGATTTGACTGCCAATTCCCCCGATCATATTCAGCAACTCTTGATCTATTTGCTGAATTTCTCGCCTAAAGAAAATCATCACACCTAAAATTTCTTGATCGGCGATAATGGGAAAACCAAAAGCTGTGTGCAACCCTACTTTTGTTGCTAGTAAATTGCGCTGGAAGTTGCCATCATTAATAACATCATCGATCCAAACTGGTGTGCGATCGCTCCAAACCTGACCAGGTAATCCATTACCTGGTGCAAAAGTAATTTGTTTAGCTACTGCCTCAAATTCTTCCAAAAGTGACTCATTAGCAGCGTAACTATTCCCACAAATTGAGTTAGCGGGCGAGGATGTTTCTGCTGACGATTTAATACTGCCTTCACGATGCCAAATGTTCACACAATACAGCAAATTCGTTTCTGGATCTAAATTCCAAAATTCACCCACATCCAAGCCCAAGCTATCGCACATTGCTTGTAGGAGATTAGGAATACCGCTTGTTAAATTATCCGACTCGGCTAAGACGCGCGTAATTGCGTATTGTGCTGCTAAACGCCTTTCTGCCCGTTTGCTATCTGTGCGATCAATCCCAGTGCAAACAATAAATTGAACTGAGCCTTGCTCGTTGAGCAATGGTGTATTTGTCCAAGATATTTGCTTACGGCTACCGTCTTTAGTAACCCAACAGCTTTCATACTGATTAGATGATTTAGTTGTAAGAAGTTCCTCCACTACAGCTTTGACTGCCTCAACTTGTGATGGAATTACAAAAATATTCCAGAAAAACCTATCCCTAACCTCATCAAAGGTATAACCTGTTATTTCTTCACAGGCGCGATTAAAGCGAACAATTTG
Source organism: uncultured cyanobacterium (assembly GCA_963711165.1). Taxonomy (GTDB): domain Bacteria; phylum Cyanobacteriota; class Cyanobacteriia; order Cyanobacteriales; family PCC-9333; genus Crinalium. The sequence goes on from CAVQDG010000045.1 coordinate 116,833, forward strand.
CCCCTCAGTATCCAGAACCATTACTAAGGCGCTGGCTGTATCATTAACTGCTGTGATAAAGTTGCGCTCTTGTTTCAAGGATGATTCCGCAGCTTTACGTTCAGCTATTTCACGATTAATTAGGTAATATAATGAACCAAGAATACCGCAACTCAGAACAACGCCACCTACAGATACCAAAATGGTTTGTTGAGCTAAACTTTTTGCTTTTTGCGATCGCACTTCCAACAAGTTTCTCTCCTCAAGTTGCATCTGTGCGACCACAAAGCGAACTCGATTCATCGCTTGTCTGCCTTGATCGGTTTGGATAAACTGCAATGCTGCATCAAATCCCTGATTTCTCCGCAGTTGCACAACTTGACCAAGCAAGTCTATTCTTCTACCAATTAACGGTTCTAGTTGATCAAGTCGCTGTTGCTGAAGAGGGCTATCATTGGTTAAACTTCTGAGTTGTCTAAGATCTTGTTGAATCAGGGGAATAGCTGTCTTGTAAGGTTCTAAATAAGCCTGGTCTCCTGTAAGCACATAGCCACGTTGACCAGTTTCGATATCCTTAAGTTGAGAAATTACACTTTCGAGATCTTCCAAAACTTCATGAGTGTGTGCTACCCATCTAGAAGCATCGATCAGTTGATTAAGACTACGGTAAGAAAACCCACCAACTAATAATAAAATTGCGGATGTTAACCCAAAGCCTGTAGCAATTCGCCTAAAAAAGTGATGCCGCACCTTTTTAGAACGTTTGTTCTCAGTTGTAGCAAGGACTAAATTAGCTAAATTGCGCCTAAGTTCCATTTGCTTGACAACCTGGCGACCTAAAATGCGTAATGCCTCTACCTGTTCTGGACTAAGTTCACGTGGAACTCGATCAATTACACATAAAGTTCCGACGGCGTGTCCTTCTGGGGTTTTTAAAGGTGTGCCAGCATAGAAACGGATCTTAGGATCCTCTGTTACTAATGGGTTATCCTGAAACCGATGATCTGTAGTTGGATCATCAACCACTAAAATTTCATCGGGTTTGAGGATCGCATGGGCGCAAAAAGCTGTATCGCGTGGGGTTTCTAGCGCCTCTAAACCCAGTTTTGATTTAAACCACTGACGGTTAGCATCTACTAAACTAATTAAGGCGATTGGAGTTCCACAAATATAAGAGGCTAAACGAGTAATATCGTCAAATGCTTCTTCCGATTGTGTGTCGAGGATCTTATATTGGCGCAGTGCTTCGAGTCTTTCTGCTTCATTATCAGGCAAGGGAGCTTTCATATATATCTATATATAGATCCTCATCCACAGATCCAATAGTAATTAAGTTGTGTAGTTAACACCCGTTAGTAACAAATATGAGCGAGGTGAGGTAGATGAGGGAGTAGTATTTCTATAATAGACCTGTTTAGCTTCTGTATCTGTTCCCTATTTGCTTAAAACAGGTTGATCCTGCTTAATCTGCCCTACATAATATAATGACTTTAGCGCTCAATAAATTAACAGTTATTAGTAAACTTTTAATATGTATTAATTAATAACTACCAAAAATTAGTAATTATTTACGGCTTATATTAAATTTGGTAATTACTTATTAGTAGCCCCCTTAAAATAAATTTCAACAGCAAAGTTTTCAAGCTAATAGCTGGGAATCTTGCTGTTGAACTTTAATCACAGATACTTTAAAGAAACTTAATAGCGTTCTCTGGAGAAATTACTACTTCTACGGAAATTGCCACCACCTCCACTTTCGGTACGTGGCTTGGCTTTATTAACCTTCAGATCCCGTCCCATCCATTCGGCTCCATCAAGGGCTTCAATAGCGGCAGTTTCTTCGGCATCTGTTGACATTTCGACAAAACCAAAACCACGCATCCGACCTGTTTCGCGGTCAGTAGGTAGTTGTACCCGCTTTACTGTTCCATAATCAGCAAAAACTTGGGTAAGATCTTCTTCAGTAACTTGGTAAGACAAGTTTCCTACATAAATGGACATTGACAATCTCCCGTCATCTGATTACGCACGAGAATTGATTCGGAGAGATGCCTGTAAACACAAGAACATAAACTCTGAAGCCGAATTAAACTCTGTACATTAGATTTTAGCACCTTTTAATAATTACTGTCTAAAAAATATCGTAAAAAAAGTTTACTTTGAGATTAAATATTCCCTGCTAGTAATCTTATATCTCAATTAAAGAGCAAAAGCTTAATACCAAGTGGCATTAATCAAGGTACATCCTGTAGGTGACTAATGGCTATAACTAATGCCCAGGGGTGGTGCATTTGTCTGGGATAAGTGTAATTATCTAAAGGTAGATATATTTGGGTGGGATTTGTATTGTTAATCACAAAAAAATATTAAATTATGATAAATGGTGGCAGCGATGCCTTCTGTTATTAAAAATTTTCAGTGCCTTAACACCCATAAAGTTTAAGTCAGGCACAAAAGGCATTTCTATGCTAAACATCAAACGCTCTCAAGTTCAAGGTTATAGTGTTGCTGTCTTTACAGTAGCGATCGCTATATTCCTCAAGCTAATGCTAAAACCCTGGATGGCGCTAGAAGACAGCCCTTTCCTGCTGTTTTTTGTCCCAATTATGATTAGTGCTTGGTATGGTGGCATTGGGTCAGCATTATTAGCGACAGCGTTGGGAGGTGTAGTTGGACATTTATGGACAGCACCAAGCAGTGTGTTGTCGAGTAACTCTGTTGGGGACAGCTTACGGTTGGTAATCTTCTTACTAGAGGCGTTGTCGATCAGTTACTTTATTACAGCACTACAATTAGCCCAGCGACGCTCTGAGTTAAATAAAGTAGAAGCACAACAGCATTTAGAATCTTTAAGCCACAGTGAAGAAGGCTTTCGATTATTAATTGACTGTATTAAAGATTATGCGATTTATCGACTTGATCCACAAGGATACATTGTCAGTTGGAATGAAGGAGCAGAAAGAATTAATGGTTATCAGATAGGAGAGATTATTGGGCAACATTTCTCCCGCTTTTATACTGAAGAAGATTTGAACAGTGGTAAGGGAGAACAAGTACTCAAATTAGCCGCAGAGACGGGTAGATGTGAAGATGAAGGTTGGCGTGTGCGTAAAGACGGCTCAAGGTTTTGGGCGAATGTGGTAATTACAGCTTTACGCGATTCAGCAGGAAACCTTCAAGGCTTTGCTAAGGTAACGCGAGACGTTACTGAAAGTAAACGTTTAGAAGCAGAGCGCAATCAATTACTGGCGCGTGAGCAAGCTAGTCGCGCCTTAGCCGAGACAGCTAACGAGATGGTGCAACGTCTTCAGGCAATTACAGATGTAGCGATCGCACCATTATCCCTCGAAGATCTCCTGCGTGAGCTACTTAACCGCATTAGCGAAATTTTAAGAGCCGATACAGCAGCAATTTTGATGATGGACTATCAGCGCAACTGCCTGGTTGTCAAGGCTGCCAAAGGATTAGAAGAAACAAGTCCAGAAGTTTGTATACCTATAGGTGAAGGTTTCGCAGGACGGATTGCTTCTTCACATCAGCCGTTGATCATCCAGCAAGATGCTTATACTCAGGTATATAATCCCATCTTAAGTCAGCAGCAAGTTCAGTCGTTGCTTGGTGCGCCACTGTTGCTAGATAACAGACTAATTGGAGTTATCCGAGTAGGTACTCTCCTACCCCGCCAATTCAGCCAAGATGATGTGCAACTACTACAACTGGTTGCCGAACGTGCTGCATTAGCAATTGAACGCGCACGTTTAAATGAAGCAGAACGGCAAGCCTTAGCACAAGCCCAGGAAGCTAACCGTTTAAAAGATGAATTTCTGGCGATCGTTTCTCACGAACTCCGCACACCTATGCAATCAATCCTTGGTTGGTCGCAAATGCTCCGCACACGCGACCTCAAGCCAGAGACAATCGCTAAGGCACTAGAAACACTTGAGCGCAATGCTAAACAACAAGCCAGACTAATTGACGATATTTTAGATGTTTCACGGATTATTAGAAAAAAAATTAGTATCCGTTTAATACCACTTAATATTGCCCCTATTATTGAGTCGGTAATTATTAGTATGAGTCCAGTCGCCGCCGCTAATAATATTGGGATCACATCTATAATTAATACCTCAACCAGTCACATATTAGGTGATCCAGACCGCTTGCCACAAATAATTAATAATCTGCTTTCAAATGCTATCAAGTTTACTCCTCAAGGGGGAAGTGTGGAAATTAAACTTAAGCAGACTGAATCTGATGTTCAAATTACTGTAATTGATACTGGGCAGGGTATTGAACCTGAATTTTTACCCTATGTTTTTGAGGGTTTTCGACAAGCGGATAGCTCACGTACCAGAACACATGGCGGGCTAGGTTTAGGGTTGACAATTGTGCGCTATTTAGTAGATTTGCATGGTGGAACAGTACAAGCTGATAGTGAGGGTGAAGGCAAGGGCGCAAAATTTACTGTTAAATTCCCAATTCACCAACCAGAATTAAGCAATGAAGAAAAAGAGATTAGCGGTGAACTAAATTCATCAGGCATCACATCACAGCCAAGTAAGAAAAAACCCCGTCCTAAATATATATAATTATGATTTGTAGGTTGGGTTAAGCGCAGCGAAACCCAACATCAACCCTGTAAATGTTGGGTTTCGCTATCGCTCTACCCAACCTACGTCTGTGTGGAAATAAACGTAACATTCAGGCTATTCATTGATAAGTAAGTCAACCTAATTAAACGTAAAACCCCACCCCCCAGCCCCCTCCCCTTATTAAGGGGAGGGGGAGATGTTTGTTTTATCTTTTTTAATGTGGAGCTACTTAATTGATAATTGATAATTGCTCATTGATTAAGATGTAGCCAACCCAAAAAAGTTTGTAAAAGCAACCAAACATTTAAGCTGATGATGACAAAGGCGACTAACCAAGCTAAAGCTTTTAGCCACAAAGGATTTACAAACTCTCCCATCAAGCGACGATTTGATGTAAACATCACCAATGGAATGACTGCAAACGATAACTGTAAACTTAAAATTACTTGACTTAAAACGAGTAACCTGCCTGTACTACTTTCACCAAAGAAGATAATTGCAATCAAGGCTGGAACGATCGCAATTAATCGAGTAACTAGACGGCGCAACCAAGAAGCAAGACGAATTTGCAGAAAGCCTTCCATGACAATCTGCCCAGCTAATGTTGCTGTCAGAGTTGAACTTTGTCCAGAAGCGAGTAAAGCAAAGCCAAAGATAGCACTGGCGGCACTGACTCCTAACAATGGAGTTAGTAATTTGTAAGCATCTTGAATTTCTGCTACATCGTGATGCCCAGAAACATGAAACGTGGCAGCAGATACAATTAATATTGCTGAGTTAATAAATAGTGCAAAAGACAAAGCGACAGTGGAATCAATGGTGCTAAATTTAATTGCCTCCCACTTTTTTTCCGATGTAGGTTGCCAATCGCGGGTTTGCACAATTGAAGAGTGTAAATATAAATTGTGGGGCATAACTGTAGCTCCTAAAATGCCGATCGCAATGTAAAGCATTTCAGGATTTTGTAAAATCTCTGGTGTGGGCAGATATCCCAGTAGTATGCCTGTGATATTAGGGCGAGAAAAAATAATTTCTGCTCCAAAACATACACCTACTGTTGCTACTAGGGTAATTACTAAAGCTTCTATATAGCGAAAGCCTTTCCCCTGAAGAATTAGCAACATTAACACATCTAATGCGGTAATGCACACTCCGCCAATTAAGGGAATCCCAAACAATAGTTGTAATGCGATCGCACTACCTAATAATTCTGCTAAGTCACAAGCGGCGATCGCTATTTCACACAGTATCCAGAGAAAGAAGTTAACCTGTGGACTAAAATAGTCTCGACACGCCTGCGCCAAATCTCGTCCAGTCGCCACACCCAAACGTACACAAAGCGATTGCAGTAAAATCGCCATTAAGTTCGACAGCATGATTACCGTCAATAGCGTATAGCCAAACTTAGACCCGCCAGCAATATCGGTTGCCCAGTTACCAGGGTCCATATATCCAACTGAAACCAGATATCCTGGTCCTGCATAAGCCAGCATTTTACGCCAAAAGCTCTTGACGTTAGGAACTTTGATGCTGCGGTGGACTTCTGGCAGACTAGGGCGACTTACAGGGTTCGGGGAAGAGGGCATTGATTTAAAACCTTTGTTTTCATATTCTTTTCATATTTCTTTTACTATAATCTTAAAGGCTAAATAGAGAACCGTTTACACAACATGATTGGGTTCCAAAACACACGGATGATTTGGGTCGCCCATTTCCACTTGGAGTGTGGCGTGTTCGATGCCGAAGTGGTCGTGAAGCGCTTTGCACGTCTGAGTTAAGAAAGCATCGCCTGGATATCCTGACGGTATAACTAGGTGAGCAGTGAGGGCAGTATCCTTGGTACTCATTGCCCAGATGTGGAGGTCATGGACTTGTACAACCCCAGGGAGTTCCGCTAGGTAAGTTTGCACAGCTTGCGGTTCGATTCCTTCTGGCACAGCATCAAGCGCCAGATTAACCGAGTCTCGCAACAACTGCCAGGTTCCGACAACAACGACGGCAACAATAATTAAGCTCACAACGGGGTCGAACCAAAGCCAGCCAGTTGTCATAATGGCAATACCAGCCAAGACAACACCTGCTGAAACCATTGCATCAGCCGCCATATGCCAGAAGGCTCCACGAATATTTAAGTCTCCCTTTCTGCCAGACATAAACATCAGGGCAGTGATCGTATTAATTACAATTCCTACAGTTGCCACCCCAATTACTGTGCCTCCCGCTACAGGCTCAGGATTGCTGAAGCGTTGTAGTGCTTCTGTCGTAATACCGCCCATCGCTAACAGCAGGAAAATCGCATTGAATAGAGCAGCCAAAATTGAAGTAGAGCGTAATCCATAGGTGTAACGTCGTGTCGGGGGGCGACGGGCAAGCGCACTTGCACCCCAAGCTAACAGGAGTCCTAACACATCACTCAGGTTATGCCCCGCATCGGCAATTAAGGCTAGAGAGTGAGCCAGGTAACCATAAGTTGCTTCAATGATCACAAATCCTATATTAAGCGCCGTACCGATCGCAAAAGCGCGACTATAGTTAGTGGGTGCGTGTTCGTGTCCGTGGTTATGTGCCATTAACTGAAAAAAGCTGATTTTTAACCTTAGTAAGTACTAATTATATGTCAAATAAATATTAATATTTCTGAATTTAATTAACTCTTCTAAGATAATTAGTGTGGCTACTTTAACATCAAATATAATAATTATTATTAACTAAATATTCCTTAATGTAGAGACGTGCCATGGCGCGTCTCTACATTGATTAGGATCATCATCCATGGGTCATAATAACGCCATCAATTCTGATAATTAATGTTTAATTAATTCCACCTAATCAATGTTTTTTTACTTCCCAGCATACAAATATAATGAAGTTATAAAATAAAACACATTCACCGCAATCATTAACCCTTTGCCAATGTAGGAATGAACAAGGGGAAAAGCGTATATTGTTGCAGCAAAGACCAGTAAACGCTCAACTAAGCTCACAATTCTGCCATGTTTAGTTACATCCCAGTAAGATATCGGACTAATAAAACGATAATTGCTAAACGGGAAAAAGTGTCTATGTGCATCATCGTTATGTACTGGTAAATCACCTAAAGAATGCAGTACTAAACTAATAAACATAACTTTCATCTGTTCCCATCCGAAATAGTGAGCAATAATTATCCCAATCACGGCTAGGGGAATTGAATGGAAAGTAGCGATAATATTTTGCCAAAAAGGTTGATAGTAAGCTTTTGACCAGATATCCTGTGCAGGTATATGTTCTATAAATCTTGACCAAAGGTAGAAAATAAAAATAGGTATATCAGCTAAAATAGCGCCAAAGACAATCGCAAGATTTGATTGAGGTCGGTGAAATTGACCGAGAATAGCAAGATTAATAATGGCGTGGCTGGGAGTGTTCACAATTTTAAATTTAGTTGGTTTGATTGGTTTTGTCTGTGGTATCCTTCAGGCTGGCTGATTTTATTTAACCGCCACTGGCAAAAATATCATCTTGATCCGGATGGTTGGAATTGGTTGGAATATGGTTTGTTTTTAATTCCCTGTGGATTTTATCTAGCTTTATTACTTCGTTGGTTGCGCCTTGGTTGTCGTTCACCTCGCTCTGAAGTTGGTGAATTTGCTCCCAATTATCAACAAGCTTTTCGAGATGAAGTATTAGCTCCAATAGTTAAATATTATTTTCGTGCAGATCTTGCAGGACTTGACAATTTACCACAAACTGGGTCATTAATTGTGGTAATGAATCATGCTGGGATGTGTTTTCTCTGGGATTCCGGCTCTTCCGTAGTTAGTCTGCTAAAATGTTATATTTATAGCAATTGTTTTGTTAAGAAATGAAAAAGTTAATGACAAAACTGTTGGGTTTACCTGGCGTGATAGTAGAGAATAGCATCGAGACAGAATTAACAATAATTTTATCAGTAAGAGCCAAAAATAAAACAGCAGTTTGCCCAAGATGTGGTCAAATTAGTCGTCGTCTTCATCAAAATAAAAAACATTTAGTTAAAGATTTACCAATCAGTAATAGAGAAGTGATTCTGCGAGTAAATCGACGGCAGTTTAAGTGCGAACAGTGCCAAAAACCAGAAGAGCGAAACCTTAGATTTTGTTGAGAATAAAAAAAGTTTGACAAATAGATATGCACAAACAATTACTGAACAAGTTATTCACAGTGACAACGATAGATAGATTTCATGTTACCAAGATGGTTCACGAAGAATTAAATCGAGCAAGGATTGACCAGAAAAAAACATCGGAATCACTAAACACAAAAGCAAGAACGAAGTTATTTAATAGTTTAAATGGTAGTAAATATACATGGCTGAAAGCCGAATGGAGGCTATAAGTCCTTGCTAAAAGTAGCTATTTCAGGACTTACTTCTAGATCCCCCGCGCATCCCCCTTTTTAAGGGGGACTTTGAATTTCCCCCCCCCCTTTTTAAGCTAGGGGGGATCTAGGTTTGAGGCTTTCGGTGCGTAAGTCCTATATTTCCTACTCATCTGGATAGATTTTTCAAATTTGTTGCTACCAGCCCTTGACTCTCCAGTGTAGTGGAGCGTCCAAGATGAGAGTAGTTGATAGTTCAGAGAAATTTGCACGATGAAATTACAAATTAAAGTTCCTAATATGGCGTGTTCTGCTTGTGGCGAAACCATTACCAAAGCAGTCAAAGCGATCGCAATGACTACGCAACAGTTCAAGCTGATCCAAAAACTAAGCTTGTTAGCATCGAAGCGATCGCATCTGAATCTGCCATTACTGAGGCAATAGCCTCCGCAGGTTATACGGTGGTTCGTTAACGCGCATAGCTAATAGCTATTAGCTTTTAGCTCAACAAGAGCGATGGAAGTCTAGGTTTTCTAGAGGAGGTATTGAATGAAAAATAATAATTTGAAACTGCGGGGCATGAGTTGTGCCTCATGTGCCAATACAATTGAAGATGCAATTAGCTCCGTTCCAGGTGTAAGTGAATGTAGCGTTAACTTCGGTGCAGAGCAAGCGGCTGTTAGTTACGACCAAAAAAAAACTGATATAAAAACAATTTGTGATGCCGTGGATGCAGTGGGATACTCGGCTCAACCGATGCCAGATGATGTATTCGCCGCCGACGATGATGCAGAACTCCAAACCCGCCAAGCAGAAAATCGGGAATTAGTCACAAAAGTTTGGGTGAGTGGAATTATCAGCGCCATTCTAGTCATTAGTTCGTTACCAATGATGACAGGTTTGCCGATTCCTTTTATTCCCACATGGTTGCACAATCCTTGGTTACAGTTATTGCTGACAACGCCAGTACTATTTTGGTGTGGTGCATCCTTCTTTATTAATGCTAGGAAAGCACTTCGTAACCATGCCGCAACAATGGATACATTGGTAGCACTTGGCACAGGTTCAGCTTACCTTTATTCTCTGTTTCCAACAATCTATCCTCAGTTTTTTACTGCTCAAAAATTGCCCGCAGATGTGTATTACGAAGTGGCAGCAGTTGTGGTGACGCTGATTTTATTAGGGCGACTGATGGAGAATCGCGCTAAGGGACAGACTTCAGAAGCTATTCGCCAACTTATGGGGTTGCAAGCTAAAACTGCTAGGGTAGTTCGTAATGGTAAAGAGGTAGATATTCCGATCTCCCAAGTGATTGCAGGAGAGGTGATTTTAGTGCGCCCAGGTGAAAAAATTCCCACCGATGGCGAAATTATTGAAGGTTCTTCAACTATTGATGAAGCAATGGTTACAGGTGAGAGTGTACCTGTGAAAAAGCAAGCTGGCGATGAAGTAATTGGAGCGACAATTAACAAAACTGGTAGCTTCAAATTTCGTGCTACGCGGGTGGGAAAAGATACATTTTTAGCTCAAATTGTACTTTTGGTGCAGCAAGCACAAGGTTCTAAAGCACCGATTCAGCAATTAGCAGATCAAGTAACTAGATGGTTTGTACCTGCGGTAATGGCGATCGCGATCGCCACTTTCATTATCTGGTACAACATTATGGGCAATGTCACAATGGCAATGATTACCACAGTAGGTGTACTCATCATTGCTTGTCCCTGTGCGCTTGGTTTGGCAACACCCACTTCAATTATGGTGGGAACGGGTAAAGGCGCAGAAAATGGCATTTTGATCAAAGGTGCAGATAGTTTAGAACTAGCACACAAGTTAAACACTGTTGTTCTTGATAAAACAGGTACGATTACCCAAGGCAAACCTACTGTTACTGATTTCGTCACTGTCAATGGTACAGCTAATAGTAACGAGCTAAAACTATTACTGCAAGCTGCATCTGTCGAACGTAATTCGGAACATCCTTTAGCTGAAGCAGTGGTTCAATATGCTCAATCTCAAGGAATAGAATTAACTGATTCGCAAGAATTTGAAGCAGTTGCAGGTAGTGGTGTTCAAGGATATGTATCAAATCAACAGGTGCAAATAGGTACGCATCGTTGGATGAACGAACTAAATATTGATAGTAGCGCCTTGCAGAAAGATTGGGAGCGATTGGAATATTTAGGTAAGACAGTGATAGCGATCGCGGTTAATGGCAAAATTGAAGCGATTATGGCAATTTCCGATGCCGTGAAACCCTCCTCCGTCAATGCCATTCGCACGTTGCAAAAGATGGGATTAGAAGTAGTAATGTTGACTGGAGATAATCGTCGCACTGCCGAAGTAATTGCCCGTGAAGTAGGCATTAAGCGAGTTTTTGCTGAAGTTCGCCCGAACCAAAAAGTTGAGACTGTGGAGAAACTTCAGTCGGAAGGAAAAATTGTGGCGATGGTTGGTGATGGGATAAATGATGCTCCAGCTTTGGCACAAGCTGATGTAGGTATGGCAATTGGTACTGGAACTGATGTAGCGATCGCTGCTTCTGACATTACCCTAATCTCTGGTGACTTACAAGGAATCGTCACCGCTATCCAACTCAGCCGCGCTACGATTGCCAACATTCGTCAGAATCTCTTCTTTGCATTCATCTATAACGTTGCTGGCATTCCCATTGCAGCAGGAATTCTCTTCCCCTTCTTCGGCTGGCTGCTTAACCCAATTATTGCAGGTGCAGCAATGGCATTTAGTTCTGTTTCAGTTGTGACAAATGCACTGCGTTTGCGTAACTTTCAAGCCAAACCGCTTGGCTAATTTATCAATTTAAAGAACACATTTTGATTTATGGTTGCGAGGTTGTTAAATCAATCATACAGAGGAAATAACAATGTTTAAAAAAGCAACATTCTTCGCTACATTAACAGGATTCGGCTTTCTATTTGGGGCAATCTCAGGAGCCATTGCTGCCCAAACCAACCCAAATGAACACGCTACTTCATTGGCACAATTCCAACGTATTGAACAACCGTTGGGAAATAAGGTTGCAGTCACACTGGGTGGATTGGGACTAATTAGTTTAGAACTTTGGTGGTTTCTACTCAGCAAACCTAAGTCCCGTCAAGCAACCACTTCAGGGGGAATTCAAGAGGTTACTGTCACAGTTGATGGAGGCTACGAACCAAGCCAGATTGTAGTTCAAGCGGGTCAACCTGTGCGACTCAACTTTCACCGCCTTGATCCTAGCAGTTGCCTTGAGGAAGTCCGATTTCCTGACTTCCACATTGCTCAAACACTGCCATTAAATCAAACTACAGCTATTGAGTTTACACCAGAAAAACCAGGCAAATACGAGTTTACCTGTGGCATGAATATGTTTAGAGGAGTTATTGAAGTTCAGGCATCTGATCTGGCTGCAAGTGCAACTGGATCGCCGTGATCGATCTCCATAAATATCATCGCTGATCCAGACTAAGCGCGATCGCCTCTGGTATCAAATTGTTTCAAAAAGGACAGGAGGAAAAACAAGGGATGACCTCGCTGTGTCGAAATAATTAAATTAGATTCGAGCTATGTTACAGATTTTGGAAGCATCTTATTTTCTCGGCTAATGCTGGAATAACTTTAGCTCAACAGTTTTCAGATCTCAGTTTCTCACCCAAAAATGAAATCAGGATGAAATGTCTTTTACTGCTTGTACCAAGCTTGTTTCCACTGCTTCATTTGAGCAATTTCTTTTTGTTGTGAAGTTACAATATCTTGAGATAATTTCTTGATTTCAGGGCGCTTAGACTTACTCAGTGCATCAGTCGCCATTTTCACAGCACTTTCATGGTGCGGAATCATCGCATTGATAAAACGTAGGTCAAACTCAGCGTTAGCAGCCCCCAAATCTTGGTTCATCATCATGCCTTTCATTTGCTCAGAAGACATTGGCATCATCTGACCCGTTTTAGCATTATGAGCCATTGGTTTATCTCCTGCTTGGGGATACCATGCTTTTCGCCACTGTTTTAACTGAGCGATTTCTTGGTTTTGAGCTTTAATAATATCCGCAGCTAACTTTTTGATCTCAGGGCGTTGAGATTTTTGTTGGGCTTCTTTTGCCATTTCCACAGCGCCTTGATGGTGCGGTGTCATCGCGTCGATAAATCGCAGATCGTAGTTGGCATCGGCAGAGCCTAAATCCATTGCCATGTTATGGTTCATGCCACTATGATCCATGCCCTTCATGCCACCCGTATCGGTTGGGCTGGCGTTTGGAGTTTGGCTTTGGTTCTGGGAGAGATTAGAATCGCTTTGGGTGGCATTAGAACAGGCTGTAAGAATCCCACCAAAAGAAGCGATCGCTAAAATGGTAAATGCTAAATAGCTAGTTCTTACTAAAATGGGTTGCATAAATTTGAGATTCATCAGACTCGGAAACTTCTTGATGATTATTTTTTACTTTCCAGGGAACTGGAGGGTTAAGCCGCTAGTTCTGCTCTAATAAGCAGAAAAATGCTAATTAAGTTAGACACCAAGTTGCTCACACTACAGGAAAGCAGTAGTTATTTCTCAGTTTGAAGGGGATATATGAAATCAGGATGAAATTGCAGTACTTTATTAGGATCAAATGCTTACTATGATCCTAGAGAAGAAGCGATCGCCTCTTCAACCTGTAATTTATCTGAGTAGGCTGAGGGGAAGAAATAAAGCGATCGCACGGCTACTAATTTTAGCGGTAGGAGTGCTGTTGAACTAGGGGCTATGAGCCTTTCTGTTCCTGCGTGGTGGGTATTGGAAAGCGATCGCCACTCTGTTTAAACTTAGTTCTGATTTGCTACATAACCTAGTAATGTATTGTGATGTCGATTTCCAGCTTATAACTTACTTATGACTGATGCTTCTCTCCCCGCTTTAATTCAGCAGATGATGCAGCCAGGGTTCTATCCTCATCCTGTTAAAGAACCGATCGCGCTGATTCAAACTCATGTTTCCTACGTGCTGCTAACTGGTGATTATGTTTATAAGCTCAAAAAACCAGTAAATTTTGGCTTTTTAAACTACTCAACTTTAGAGTTACGCAAACATTTTTGCCATGAAGAAATTAGGCTAAATCGACGCACTGCACCGGATTTATATTTAGAAGTTTTACCCATTACTCAACTTAGTGAGCAATATCAACTTGATGGAACAGGTGAAGCTGTAGAATATACCCTCAAAATGCTTCAGTTTCCTCAAGAGTCGCTGTTAAGCAATTTATTTGAACAAGGGCAGCTTCAGGAAAAAGATATTGAGGAATTAGCGCGAATTGTTGCTAAATTCCATGAGTTAGCAAAGACAGATGAATACATCAGCAAGTTTGGTCAAGTTCCGCAAGTACGCGCTGCGTTTGACGAAAACTATCAGCAAAGTGAAAAATATATTGGGATTGCCCAAACTCAATTGCAATTTGATGAAACCCAAAAATTTACAGATGCTTTCTTTGCTGAAAAGCAAGACTTTTTAAATAGCAGAATAAAAAATAACTTTATTCGTGAATGTCACGGAGATTTACATCTGAGAAATATTTGTCGCTGGCAAGATCAGATTGTACTGTTCGATTGTATTGAATTTAATGAGCCATTTCGCTTTGCCGATGTCATGTATGATGTCGCCTTTGCTGTGATGGATTTGGATGCGCGGGGACGTAAAGATTTAGGTAATGTTTTTTTAAATACCTACATTGAGCAAACAGGCGATTGGGAAGGTTTGCAGGTGTTACCTTTATACTTAAGTCGTCAGGCTTATGTAAGGGCAAAAGTAACTTCTTTCTTATTAGATGATCCGGCTATTCCCCAAGCTGATAAAGATGCTGCTGCTAAGACTGCGGCTGAATACTACAAGTTAGCGTGGGAATATACTCAACCAAAACAAGGACGTTTGATTTTAATGTCTGGATTATCTGGTGCTGGTAAAAGTACAGTAGCACGGCAGGTAGCTCGATTAACTGAAGGAGTTCATATTCGCTCCGATGCGGTACGCAAACATTTAGGTGGTATACGTTTAGAAGAGAAAGGTGGATCAGATCTTTATACTGCGAAAATGACGCAGAAGACTTACGGGCGGTTACTAGAATTGGGTGTTAAGCTGGCGAGTCAAGGTTTTACGGTGATTTTGGATGCGAAATACGATCGCCAAGATTTGAGAAAAGATGCCATTACCCTAGCCCAATCTCAACAAGTACCATTACAAATTATCTACTGTACTGCACCAGAGGAAGTATTGCGCGATCGCCTGAATAAACGTACAGGTGATATTGCTGATGCTACAGCCGACTTATTAACTTCACAGCAAGCTGCGGCTGAAGCTTTCTCTGAGGAGGAAGAAGGCTATGTTAGTACTTTAGATACTACAACAGATTTGCAGGGAAAATTACAACAGTTATTTAAGAGATAACCCCACCCCAACCCCTCCCCTTATTAAGGGGAGGGGCTTAAGAGTGCTAATTTAATTATGGTGAATAAAGAAGATAATAAAGAGAAGAATAAAGATAAAGATACTGATACTACGCAAGACTCAGGAATGTCTGCTGGTATTTCAGCAGGATTAAAGCTGTGGTTATTTTTTATGCTTTCCTTTGTATTGGTAGGAAATCCCATACCATTTAGTATCTTTTTGGGCGCTGTTGGTGGTTTATCTGGCGGTTTAGTATTTGCTTGGTGGAATAGTAAAGATGAAAAAGTAGATCAAGAACAAACATCAGAAGTGCCTACTAGAGTGAGTGGATTTCGGCGAGCAAAAATGCTGAGAAATACTAATGCTAAGTACCCTAAATTATCTAAGAAGCGCCGTAATTAACAATGAACAATGATCAATGACCCATCAAGAGTGTTGATCTTCACCCAGCTAGTTAACTAGGTTAATTAATGTTTTTATTTCTATCGAAAGTAATACCCCTTTTCTTATACCCTTTGGGGTTAGCTTGTCTGCTGATGATTGTAACTTTGGTGTTGATGTGGAAACGCTCTCGGTGGGCAGCATTTCCGGTTGTTTTAGCATTAACAGCTTTGCTGTTAGGAAGTAATGGCTGGGTTTCTAATTGGTTAGTGCGATCGCTTGAAGTACAAAATATCCCCCAAACAACATTACCAGTAGCAGACGCAATTGTTGTTTTAGGCGGTGGTACTAAACCTGCTGTTGCACCGCGTCCGACAGTAGATTTAAGTGAAGGAGGCGATCGCGTTTTTTATGGCGCACAGCTATACCGTGAAGGCAAAGCGCCTTGGGTAATTTCTAGTGGTGGGCGGATCGAGTGGCGTGGCGGTGGATCGCCAGAGTCGGAAGATATGGCTGTAATTTTACAAACATTGGGGGTTCCTAAATCTGCGATTCTGCAAGATCCTAACTCACTTAATACTTACGAAAATGCTGTTAATGTTAGAGCTATTCTTAAAGCTTATAATCTCAACAAAGTCTTATTGGTGACATCGGCTTCGCATATGCCGCGATCGCTTGCTATTTTCAAGCGTCAGAAAATTGATGCTATACCTGCACCCACAGACTTTTTAGTTTCTCAGCAAGAAATTCAGGAACCAGACAGCAGCAGCGAAGCTTTCATTCTCAATTTGCTACCTGATGTTGAAAAGTTAGAAAAGTCAACCAAAGCAATCAAAGAATACATTGGTATATTTATTTATCGTCTGCGGGGTTGGGCATAATTAGAAGCAATATTCCTGCGCTTCTTTTTCAAGTTTTTGAATTACGCGGTTCCACTCTATCAGTTGATGATTACGATCTTGCAGTTGTTGGGAAGTTGGATTAGGGTAAGGTTTTGTTCCTGAGTTAGGGGGAATTTGATTTTGATTAAGCCACTCTTCACAAGAAAATTGCCAGAGATATCTGTGATCGTGACGTTTACCACCCAGACAACGCAAACGCTTAACTGATAGCTTAGATCCAAAAACAATTGCCTCGGTTTCATAATTTTTAGGTATTAAGCGAATTTCGCTACTCCACCCCCGAAAAAATTCGATCACAAACCAATCTCCAAAATCAAATATACAAACTTCTGTGGGTTCGCTGCCATCGTCTATTAAAATACTGACATCTTGCCTATTTAGATAGCTATCTAAAATATTGACTGAATTTTGAGTAAAAAGAATGCGGAGACGCTGAAAGCGATCACTATAATCAGCCCAAAACTTTCGACGCGATCGCAGTTGTCTAAAATCAAGGCTGTTCTGATCAAGCGTTTCTAATAACTTACCAACTAAATTAGCAAAATCTCTATAGTTAACTGCCCCTATCCACTTCCGTAAAGCTGACTTAGCAAATAGAGAAAGCTTATCCCAGCGAGAATTTGTGACTCTAGGACTATAATTTTCTTCTAACCACGTTACCAGTTGTGTTAAATTTGCCCCTAATTCTGGCGAAATTTTATTAAGTAAAGAGTCCACTGCTAAAAGCTGCTGTTTTGCTGACATTTGATTTAGGCAACGTAGCAACCAATCTGTATGCTTGTAATTAATATTCGATGGATCAGAAAACACTTCAGCAACATGATTCAATGCTTCTGTAGCTACAGGTATCCAAGTAGGTAATTGAGCTTGTTCTAAAAGCTGTTGTGGTAGCAGTAAATTCCTATAGCATAATTGAGCAAATTCTGTAGCTGCGTCAGGCTGTTTAATAATATTAATAATTTGGATAGCCAGACTATTAGATTTAATATTGCTTGGGAAGGTATCAACTAAAGAAGAAGCAATTGCTGTTTCTCGCTGACCGCTATAATAAAGTACGACACGCCAAAGTAACTTTTGTAAAAGCCAATAATTTTGGTTAGCTGCTTGCCAAATAGCTTGAGATGAAGCTATCCGCAAATCTGGATTTTGAGCATCCCAAGTATTTTTATGATAAAGACAATAAACCCACTCTAGTACACTTACTTTCTCAATTTGATTACTTTGAATATCTGAAAAAATTTCTGTAAGAGAGCGAGGTTTAGTTCTGGGAAATTTCGGAATAATTGGAGGAATTGGTGAATAACTTTCAGATAGTTCAATTAATTCTGTTGGCTGATAACTAGGAGGTTGTGAGGGATTAAGATGTAGTGGACGAAACCGAACATTCATGGTTGACTCTCTGGCGATCGCGTTTTTGGGAACCATTTACTAAAGTCTTCGCGTTTAAACTGAAAGCGGAAAACTACCTTGCGATCGCTCGGATTATCAATTTTTTGATTAGCATCAATTTCACCTCTTCCTGCTGCTAATATCTTATCTCTCAATTGCAATTTAGTCTTGAAATTTAGCTGATTAGAAAAAATGTAATCAGAAACAGACAAAGCTCGTCGCAAACTCAATTCTAGATTAATTTTATCTGAACCTTCAGAGCTAGTATGACCTTCAATTATAATTCTAGTAATCTGCTCATCAAATTTTTTATTAGAGAAAATCACCTGGCTATACACAGGGATAAATGATTGCAAAAACTTTTTTCCTTCCGGTTTTAGTTCCGCGCTTCCCTCATCAAATAACAAACGTTCCGCAATACTTACATCACCTGTTTTTGGATCGACTATAAATACTCCCTTACCGCCTACATTGCCATTAATAGCATTAAGGATTCTAATTGGTAACTCATCAATAGCTTTTTTATATTCCGCGAGTTCAGTTTCTAATCTTTTAACTTCTTGAATTCGCTCACTAAGCTGCATCTGCACAATGATAAATAACAAAGCAAACAGCATCAGCAAGCCAGACATTAAATCGCCAATTGATAATAAAAAACTAGAATCCTCTTGTTCTTCAAATTCTGATTCTACATCGAATTGAGAAAAATTACTCACTGATTATTTCCTCCATTTTTGGCTTCATTAGCTGTCGCTACTAAATAATTAGATGCACGCAATAAATCATTAGCTGTCTCATTTAAACCGTTACAAACTTTTGCCATGCTATTATCTGCCTGATTAAAGAAAGTTGTCTGTGAGTTCGTAGCTTTGTCTAAATAAGTGATAATCTGTTGATTCCAGTTATCTAAAGCTTGATTAAATTGATTACCCATATTTTGATAAGCTCTTTCTACACGCTGCGCCTCACCGCTAATAGTTCTAGATAATTCTATTAACTGTGCTAAACGTTCACTAGAACTTAAACCCACTACATTAGCTAGTTCACTAACTCTTTGAACAGTCCCATTAATTCTTGCCATGCTATCGTTTACTTGCGCGGCTAAATTCCTACGCTGTTCAGCTTCTTCTACAAACACTCTTTGTAAATCGGCAACAACTCCTGCTAATCCATCACGTTGCAGCCCTAAAGTATCATTCAGCAAATTATTTTGTTTTTCAAAAAACTCTACTAAAGCTGATTGATAATTAACTCTAAAATTCTCTAACTCATGCTGTACCGTATTCCGAGTGTTTTGGAGATTTTCGTCAATATTATTTAATGTTCCCTCTAAATTTGTTCTAGCTGTATCCATCAAATTTGAAGCTGTTACTCCAACAGTTTCAAGGGTTCGAGACTGAGTTAAAAACGCTTCCTTCGCTTCATATAATATTTTACTGGTTTGCGATTCAACACCCTCTAACATTTCTTTTTGTTGTTCTGCTTGAGTTTTTAAAGCTTCTTGCAAATTTTCTTGAATACCTTGAAAAAACCTAGCTGCTTGTGTAGCACTATCAATAAAAGCTCGCCGTTGGATAGCTAAACCCTCGATACTGGTAGATACTGCTTGCTGAATTTCCGTAGCTACTTGTTGAAGAACACCTTGAGTTTCTGTTTGAAATTGGCTTAAAATTTCTCGTAAATCTACTGCAAATTGTTGTAGTTGACCAAGTGTATTTTCTTGAAACCTCTGAATTGTTTGGATTGATTCGGCTAAACTTTGAGTGATTTCACCTAATGCGTCCTTGAGTTCTCTCACCGCTTGGGAAGCTTCTCTAGTTAATTGTGCGCTTTCCTCTAACCGCAAAACAACAGGTTCAATTACCTCTGTTCGCAATTCTTTAATTAATGTGGTTAAAAGTTCTTGTCTTTGCTGTTCAATAGTTTGGCGTTGTGCTAATAAATCATTGCGTATTTCTGCAAATCCAGGCGCTAAAGCTAATGCAACTTGTTGACCGATCGCTTCTGAGGTAAGCTGATTTTGAGCAAATTGGGCAACTCTAATTTCTCTTAAATGTTCCGAAATAGGGTTAATTAAAGGAGCAAAGGCTAATGCAACTTGTTGACTTATCTCTTGTGGGGTAAGTTGATTTTGAGCAGATTGGATAGCTCTAATTTCTTTTAACTCTTCATTAATCGGGTTAATTAAGGGAGCGAGCGCATAACTTACTTGCGTCCCCGTAGCTTTCCCAATCGCTTCAGCAGTTAATTGATTCGATTCTGAATCAGCATCAGTTTTTAACCTAGCAATTTTATCTAACTGTTTTATTAAATTATTCCGAGGTTTTGTTCGCTTTCTTTCAGAGAATGCTAAGAATAACGTAAAGACACTAGCAGAACCTAATCCAAACAAAGAAGTTAAGAAAGCTGTTCTCATTCCATCCAATAATTGTTGGATAGAAGGTAATAACTGCGAAAAGTTTTCTGTACTATTTAAATTTATATCCTGAAGCCCGATTTGGATACCAAAAAAAGTTCCCAAAATACCAATTGCTGTGAGGATACCAGGTATAAATTTCAAGGAACTACGCGGTATTGACCAAGTAAGAACAGCCGGATATTTTCTTAATACAAAGCGGCTATCCTTGATCTGGGCAGCATAAACTCCATCTTCTCTAAAATTGCCCTCTATATGCTCTTTTAACCAATCCCAGTTAGGAAATTCTTTTAACTCTAATACTTCCTTAGCATTTTTTTTATCATCCAGTTGATTCTTTAAAGATTCAACTGCCTTGTTGGTATTTTGACTTTCTTTAGAAAAATAATCAGTGTATTTTTTAGTAAAATGCCACTCGAAACCTACAGCAATCACAAATATTGCTATAGTCAGCCCAATAAATATAAAATTAGCAATCATTTCTCCCCTCCTCAATTTTTAATACATTACTCAAAAACTGCTCCAAAAATCAGTTGATTTGAGTTATCTTTCTGCCTTTGTGCTAACAAAACTACTTTAAACTCTCGTAAATAGCTGTAACTCCGACTCCGAAAGCACCTCTTTAGCTACCCTTACAGGCAGATGTTCAGCATTCCACCGACCATTAATCGGCTCTCGTAGCAGTAAACCATAAAGTGGCTCCCCTGCTTCTGCCTCTGGGTCAAATTCCCCATTTACCTGCTCAACTTTTGTATCTAATTCCAGATAAACTTGCCCTGGTGAATAACTACGCAAGAGGCGCACCTGTAAACGAGTCTTAATTTCTCTTAAAGAAATAGCCAAAGGGGAAGCATTTTCTAATAAATCTCGCGCTTCCTTCCAAGCGTGATTGACAGCCACAATCTCTGCTACTAACTGCTCAATGCTAGGATTTAATAGGCTGTATGGTGGCATGATGTGTGACTGGTAAATGTGCCTGTGTCGCTTTAAAAAATCCCGCTATAACAGATTTAGGTATTTTACAAGAACATTTTTTATTTCGCTGTATAGCAGAACACACAGACCAGCAAAAGATTAATAATTTTTTATAACAAAAATTATGTCCAAAGAATTTAGACAAATTATTCCCCAAATTCCACCAGCCGCCGAAATCTTTGCCTCATATCAAATGGCTTACGAGTTTCGCCGTGAAGCGGAATATCGCCAAGAGCTTAAAATCTACTGTGAATGGTATCAGCTTACAGCCCAAAGTAACCGACAAGAACTAGCAAAAATGCGTCGGGACATCAACATTTTTGGCTGGTTCAATCGCCGTAAGCGATAACTCAGAACAATATATTTATTGCATAAGATTTAATGCCGATGACCTAAGCGCGATGTCTAGGACTGGCTGCTCTACACCTACGCACCTGAACACTACTCTACTAACTCCAACTCATCATCCCGTAAATGAGCGCGGAATTTTTGCTGGAATTTCACCTGCAATGGGAAATTAGCACTAACAGGTCTTCCTTGCCATTGAGTTACAACCGCCAAGATTTCTCCTTCCTGATCCTTGATATCAAAGGGCTGACCACGATGTTCAGGATGGTGGTAAACAATCACAGAGTTTTTAACGCGGACGCGATCGCCAACTTTCATATCTTACTTCTCATAGAAGACGGACTGTACCAATAACAGAGCCTCTTCCTAAACTTGATAGGACAACCTTACTATTTTGCCATAGGAGGGTGCATTCGTTTTGACCAGATCTTGAAAATAGGGCGGAGAGAGGGGAGAGGAGGGAGGGGAGAGGGGAAATTTGGGGATCATGTTTATGAGTAAAAACTCTTAGTTGTCATACTGCAAAAGTCAAATTATACCTTTGCGCCCCTGCGTTTACCCTTGCGCCCTCTGCGTTGAAAAAAAATTATTCTACATTAAAGGGTTGAGGCTGTTGTGGAGGTTGTTCTTGTCTAAACAAGCGATCGCGGATCATCTCAACCCCTTGAGGATTCAGTAACCACCAAGTAGTTAAACCAAATGCGCCAGCAGCAATTAGTAGTATTAGCAATCCTAATCCTGCTCCTAAACTGATTTTCCAATTACGCTCTTGAGCGATATCTACTGGTTTTACCTCTTCGGGTGCCACCAGTTCTGCATCCATATACACATTGGGTGATTCCACAAACTCGGCTGATATAATGACTGGGGTAGTCAAACTGGTATTAGCTATTTTTTCCAGTACTACAGGATTTTCTGGGCTAACTCTGCAACAGCTTAAAACAACCGAAACATTATCATGACCATTTTTTTGATTAGCCAAATTAATCAAAGACTCAACGGCTGATTCCACAGAGATCTTACCTGCCAAAATCGGCTCGGCATAATCTGTCAGATATTGCTCTACTAATCTGTTGTCACTTACCCCGTCAGAACACAGCAACAATAAGCCATCTTCTTCAATAATGAATCGAGTCACTGTTGGGCGTAAAAACTCAGCATCCTTTATCCCCATTGCTTGAGTTAATGCTCCCGCATCTGGTCGAGCCAATGCTTGCCGATATATACTTTTTCCTGAACGTACTTCCCTAGTTGCCACATCATCATCAACTGTCAATTGTTGGCAATACTTAGGAGTGATCCAGTAGGCGCGGCTATCTCCTAAATTAGCAATATAAAGTTCGTGGGAATTAGCAGCACCAATAGGTGTATTTATCTGTTGTGGCAGTTGTAATGCCATCACTAAAGTTGTCGCCATCCGTCGGCGTGATTCTCGCCCTTGTTCATCATTACGGGCTGCTATTAAGTTATTTGCCACCCGAATAACTGCGGATAATTGCTCAAATACAATATCTGGGGTGATAATATCTGGATCTGCTACAACTTCTGTTAAGCGGGCTTGCACTTGCAACTTCAAAGACTGCACCGCTAACTGGCTTGCAACTTCCCCGCCCTCGTGACCTCCAATACCATCACAAACAATTGATAGGTGTGAAATTAGTTGCTCGTTATAGTGACTTGCAGCTTTACCATTGCTACTTTTCAAAGCTGAAATATCATCATTTCTGGGATAACAGCTATCTTCATTATGCTGCCTCCCTGGTCCAGGATCTGTAGCACTAGCAACTAAACAACTTAAAGGTAATAACGCGGCTTGTTCTAGTAGAAGTTGGTTAAGAGAATTAGCAATAGCCTTAAAAGAAACATCTTTGGCTTGCATTTGCTGATAAATTGCAGCTAGTGGGTCTTCTAGCTGCTTGTGAGATGTTTTAAACCAAGATGCCCAACAAGTTCCCAACTGTTCTAGAGTTGGTTTTAATGCTCCTGGGATAAATGTTTGAGTAGAGGAATTATTTTGAGGATCTGCGATCGCATCTTCTACCCCATCAGCATATAATTCCCGCAGTCGGACTCGCCAGCCTTCAACCCGCAAGTTATCCGCAACCAACAAACTAGAAACCACGCCTTGCTCTGCTAAAGGTTGCCACAATTCCAAAATTTGCCACAGCCAGTATACTTGACGCACGGGAGATGCTTGCTGCCATGCCTGTACGATTGAGGGTAGTAACTTGCCATTAGCCTCTACTGGCACATTTTCCAGTAACAGAACTTGCCCTGAAGTTGAGCCTTTACTTAGCACAGCATAGCCATACACCTGTGGTAAATGTAAATAGTGAGGATAAAGACGTAGATAAGGAATAATCGCTTCTGGTAATAAATCACTCACCTGTGGTGGCAGATTTGGGTGTGTATCCAGCCAAATTTGCTCCTCAATAACTTGATATCTATCGTTGACTAACTCTCCAGGGGGGATTAGCTTGGCAGATATATCAGCAGCCCAGAGATAGCGATAAACTAAAGGTGTATGGCAACTCTCGCAAAACTTATTGGATATAGGATTTAGCGGACGCGAACAAGTTGAATTTAGACAGTGAATCAGGGGTTTGGAACTAATCATAAAGCTAACAAGTTATAAAGAGAATATTAAATTTAACTGAAAACTGCAAAATAAAGCTGTATTCATCAGGTTAATCAATGGAATCTAGCAAACAAGATTTGTAGTAAATCCTTAGATGAGATGGGATGCTTTACCCCTCTTACCTAAGTAACAGGGAAAGCTTTTATTTACACAACTAAGGGGCAGGTGAGTAAAGATCTGAAATATCAACTATCAAATCAACTTTAATCATAAACTTAGGAGCAAGATGCCGATTCTTGGCTTTTTTTATCCTTTATCTGATCTGTTTCATCCTTCCGTGGTAATCCCTACAGCATTTTTCCTACAGGTTCACCCAATGGTATTTTGGTTAATTGTAGGATCATTACTGTGCTTGCTAGAATTTGCTGTCCCAACTGCTTTTACGGCATTTATGATGGGAATTAGCGCCTTATTAGTCGCCTTAATTGCTAGGATGCTACCCTCACAGATTGCTTTGCAGGTAGTAATTTGGCTAGGATTATCTGTGGCGTTTGTTGTGCTGACGCATCGCTTAATGCCTAAGCGTAAACCATCTAGCATTAGTGATGCTGCTGAAGCTGAGACAATAACCGAAATTTTACCAGAACAACCAGGGCGGGTGTTATATGAAGGTGGTTCTTGGCGGGCAGTTTGTGGAGATACTAGCGCGATCGCACCAGGACAAAAAGTTTATGTCGTAGGCAGACAAGGAACTACTCTAATCGTAGTTCCAAAAAACTTATTAGATTCCTAATTAGTAGTAGAAAAATTTAATCTTACTCAAAAGCGAGGCTTTAAATGGGAGATTTATTCGGTCTAATCATATTTGTTGTTCTCGGTGGTTCGGCTCTTTCCGGCGTTAAAATTGTCAAACAAGGAGACGAAGTTTTAGTTGAAACATTAGGAAAATATAACGGTAAAAAACTCACCCCAGGTCTAAATTATGTGATACCTGGATTTCAAAGAGTTGCTTTTCAAGGAAATGTCAGGGAAAAAGTTTTAGACATTCCTCCTCAACAATGTATAACTCGCGATAATGTTTCGATTACCGTTGATGCTGTAGTTTACTGGCGCATCCTCGACATGGAGAGATCATACTATAAAGTAGAAAATCTCCACGCAGCAATGGTGAATTTAGTATTAACACAAATTCGCGGAGAAATGGGCAAATTAGAACTAGATGAAACTTTTACAGCCCGTAGTCAAATCAATGAAATGCTTCTACGAGAACTTGACGAAGCTACTGATCCTTGGGGAGTAAAAGTAACGCGGGTAGAATTGCGAGATCTTATTCCTTCTAAAGCAGTGCAAGAATCAATGGAATTACAAATGGCTGCTGAACGTAAAAAACGCGCAGCCATTTTAAACTCAGAAGGTGAACGTGAAGGTGCAATTAACACCGCCAAAGGGAAAGCAGAAGCCCAAGTTTTAGAAGCCGAAGCACGTCAAAAATCTGCCATTTTAGAAGCAGAAGGTCAACAAAAAACCATTGTTCTCAAAGCCCAAGCAGAACGTCAACAGCAAGTCCTCAAGGCTCATGCTAATGCTGATGCTATACAAATCATTGCTAACACTATAAAAACTGATCCTAACGCCCGCGAAGCTTTGCAGTTTTTAATAGCTCAAAATTATATAGACATGGGAATGACCATTGGTAAAAGCAACAGTAGTAAGGTGATGTTTATAGACCCCCGCAGTATTCCAGCCACTCTGGAGGGAATTCGCTCGATTGTAACTGATTCTGATAAACCTAACTTTTGAGATTTAAAAAACGGCAGTTGATTATATAGCAGTTAGCGTTTAGCTATTAGCCGTTAGCTTTTCAACTTGCTGGGATCAGCCTATGTTTAACTTCAATTTCCGCAACTATCTGGCGATTCCTTTTGCTGCCCTAAATACTGCCCGTAGCCGTCGCCAAACGGTAAAACTTAACAGCAAGACAATCCCAATAGTAGTAGCAAGCATCATTGTTAAGCTCATTCCTTGCATTCTCATTGCTACCCAATTGGAAACTAAGGTAATTGTCCAAAGAATAATTGCTGCCCAGCGTTGAGAGAAACCCCAAGCTAGTAAGCGATGGTGCAGGTGATCTTTCCCTGGAGTACTTAAAGGATTTTTTCCTGCCATTAGCCGTCGCACGAACACTTGGGTTGTATCTAGCACAGGTACTATCACAAACAATACTGTCGGTATTAAGGCAAACAATGTAGTTACTTTTAAATTGCCTAAGATACTCGTACCCGCAAGTACATAGCCTAAAAAATAAGCTCCAGCATCCCCCATAATGATGTGGGATGGGTGAAAATTGTGGCGTAAAAAGCCTAGCGCCGAACCTGCTACAGCCGCTAACACTAATGTTGCTGCTGCACGAGTTTCAAATTGAGCAGAAACCGCTAACAAACTCATCGCAGTAATAAAACTGATCCCGCCTGCCAATCCATCCATCCCATCCATCAAATTCACAGCATTAGTAATTCCAACTACCCAAAGAATTGTTAGTAAAACTGATAGTATGGAATCAATAGGAGTCCCGAAGTTTAGTTGGATGATTGTGCCACTAGCAATCAATAACAGTGATGCTAGAATTTGAGCTAATAAGCGAAACAGTGGCGGTAAACCATACTGATCGTCAATAAAGCCTACAAGCACTAACATTGAACCGCCCAGAAGAATAGTTAAAACTTGAGCCAATACCGCCTCAATAACTATCGGTCTTAAGAAAGTTGCTAAAATCAATGCAGCTAAGACACCAGCATAAATTGCTAGTCCGCCAGCATTAGGTAAGGGTTCTCGGTTCAACCGTCGGGCGTTAGGTTGATCTGCCCAGCCAACTCGTAAAGCAAAAGTGCGGACTTGGGGAATAAAACGGTAGGTTACTACCCAAGCCAAAATAAAGGTAAAAACGACTGCCAGCCAGCCAGTACCACTGGGGTTGGCAATGCCTAATGACTGAAGGAAGCTGTACAGATTCATCTCCTATACCATAACTGTCAATAATTAACACAATCCTCAACAGTATATTAACTAGGCATAGAGAATTAAAACCTATTGCCTAGATTTAATTTTTCACTAAAATCTCATTTGTGATAGATGTGTTGCTATGGAAGTCATTGGTGTGTTTTAACAACTAATTTCAGTGACACAGCGATCGCACAAACCAAAAAATTCTAATGTATGATAATAAATCTTAAACGAGTGAGATTTTTGTAGCTCGGTTTCCAGTTGATGCACTGGACATTCATCAATTCCAATAGATGCTCCACATTGTAAACAAGTCAGGTGGTGTTTATCTTGTTGTACACAACTATACAAAGATTCGCCACTAGCTAAAGTACGCACCTGTATTACACCTTCAAGTTTTAAAGCTTCCAACGAGCGGTAAACAGTTGCCAAACCCATACCCTGATTATGATGGCGAAGTTCTATATAGATATCTTGAGCCGAGACACTGCGATTGAGTGCCTTCAATAAGTTCAAAATCCGGTCTTGACTGCGGGTGCGTTGGGCTTTCATGGCAACTATCTTTAAATCTTATTCTGGCGTGTCTTGCCAAAATCTGTAACTGTTTCTACCTTAAAACACTTGAAAACAGTTAAAGGCAGCAAACTGCACTCGGTCATAACAGTTACCAGTGATCAGTTACCAGTGACCAGTATCTCTGCTGTTACGTCATCCGCTTGAAAGCGCGGAATTTCTGTGAATTTTTCATCTTTTAAGAGGAGGCGATGAAACAATTTTTCTAAGGTCAAGTTTTACAATTATATAATGAGGCTTTAAAAGCACCATCAAAAAAAATTAGGGGATCTAGGTGAATCGCAAATATCAAGCTCGGATCTATGTTACCCTCCGTCCCTCGGTTTTAGACCCTGCTGGTACTGCGGTACAGTCTGGACTAAGCCACATGGGATATGAGAATGTGGAACAGGTGAGAATTGGCAAGTATGTAGAGTTGATGTTAACTGCGGATGACGAAAAGTCAGCAACAGAACAACTCGATAAAATCTGCGATCAGTTGTTAGCCAATCCGGTAATCGAAAATTATCGCTTTGATTTGGTAGAAGTGGCGGCAATGATGGGGGCTAATTAGTGAAATTTGGAGTTGTGGTTTTTCCTGGTTCAAATTGCGATCGCGATGTCGCATATATTACCCGTGATTTGCTCAATGTGCCAACTCGGATGGTTTGGCATGAGGAAACAGATATTTCTGATATTGATGTAGTAGTTATTCCAGGTGGATTTAGCTACGGAGATTATCTCAGATGTGGTGCGATCGCGCGATTTTCTCCTGTGATGCAGCAAGTTGTGGAACACGCCAACCAAGGTAAATACGTTTTAGGCATCTGTAACGGTTTCCAAGTGTTGACAGAGGCGGGGCTATTGCCAGGGGCGCTAGTACGCAATCGTGATTTACACTTTATTTGCGATCGCGTTCCCGTTAAAGTTGAACACACCAACCTTCCTTGGACGCAAGCCTACCAAGCAGAAGAAGTAATCACCTTACCAATTGCTCATGGTGAAGGTTGCTATCATGCTGATCCTGAAACTTTGGCAGCCTTACAAGCAAACAATCAAATTCTGTTCAGCTATGTAGGCGATAATCCTAATGGTTCTGTAAATAGTATTGCGGGAATTTGCAATCGCCAAGGAAATGTGCTAGGCATGATGCCACACCCAGAACGTGCTGCTGATCCCGTGTTAGGTGGCACAGATGGAATGAAGTTATTTGAAGGCTTGTTAAAGGCGTAGAGACGCGAAATTATGCGCTACGCGCACGCTACGCGAACGCGTCTCTACATCATCGCCTAGCACTCTTTCCTGAGATGTAAACGGTTATTAAACTTGATCGGATGTCTGACTTAGGCTTGCAAAAAATTCTTGATCGTCTGAGTGATACTCTTGCTCGTGATACATTAGTTCAGAGAACCACTGACGAACTAAGAGAATTGCTCATGGTTGATCGTGTAGTGTTGTATTACTTTTATCGCCAGTGGTCAGGACAAGTTACCTTTGAATCGCTAAGTGATAGTAAGTTTTCGATTCTGGGATCTACTGGCGCAAATGACTGTTTTAATGGTGAATATGCAGCACTCTACGAAGCCCGACGGTGGCGTGCGATCGCTGATATTGAATTAGAACCGATTCAACCTTGTCACCGAGATTTCTTGCGAACTATGCAAATTCGCGCTAACTTAGTCGTGCCAATTCTCAATCAACGAAGGTTATGGGGGTTGCTAATTGCTCATAATTGCCACTCCCCTCGTCCTTGGTTAGCTAGTGATATTAAAGCTATGCAAACAGGCGCGTATAACCTCGCTATCGCTCCTTCAATCAAAAATAGCTAATTGACTGTTTAATTGCACTTGTTACTATTCATTGCTTGCCAATTGTTGCTTGTTATACCCAACTAAAGCTAACAATCCTTTGATTAATCTCACCATACTAGATGGATGTGCGATCGCCCAGCAATTAACGCTCAAACAAGTAGTTGCCAAGATAAATAGCACGTATGTAGGAGCCATCACCACCCCAACCATAAACCAAGTAACTACATGAAAAATCATTACACCAGCAAAAATGTTGCCAATAGTAGCAACTCGCTGTACTTGGGCTGCTGGGGTACGAAGTGCTGTTAAGATGATTGTGGCGATCGTCGCCAGCAAGTTAGCTGGAACCAAAAACGCACAAATGGCAACGCAGTGGTTGCGAGAGAATTCACAAATGGTATTGAAATCGAGCATTTAGATATTTATACTTAATTGCCCCATTCTAACTAATTATTATATAGCAGTCAGCTATCAGCAGTCAGCAGTCAGCTATTCCTTAGCCCTAGAGAATTTAATACCCGCTCCATAGTAATTACGATATTTTCGTAGAAACACAAAAATTTTAACATTAAGCTTTCTGTACCTCGGTCATAGGCAACTACAGATCGCAATTCACAAAATCTTGCGTGGGTCGCGTGGAAGCCACGAGGCTTTAGACCGTCTAATGTGGATGTAAACCAAAACGTTGAGCAACTCAAAGCAGCAAAACACCAAGAAGACGGTACTGACTTAGACACTACTGCTGGTTATGTGATAGATGAGTCAGGGCGGATCGATAATTTTGCTATTGAACCAGAAATGTATGTGGAAGAAAAGTAAAAGTCAATACCCTTTGGGAGTATAATCCCTAAATTAAATTACTTTCATAAGTTTGATTTAATTTTCATTAAAACTGTGCTTGACACTGGAGGTTAACAGTTAAAGTTAACAAAAGGTAGTCATAGCAAAGTTCAGTATGAAAATTTTTCAATTGATGTTAGCCTCTGCGATCGCTATCTCTTCCGTTGCAGGAGCAAGTATAGCGGTATTACACAATTTTCCTGCAAAAACTCAGGCATCAACTTCATTACTTAATTCTCTGTCATCGACTGCAACATCCGCAGAAAATCCCCCTGCTGTGTTTACAAATATCAGCGATCAAACTGTATCTGTGACAAAGCCAGCAGAAATCAAGCTGAAAACAGCCGCGTTAGTTTCTACCAAGCTTGATGATTTTCCCCATCAGCGTTTTACTTTGGTAGACGAAGTTAAACCTGGAAGTGATTTCGCTCAATTTCGTCAACGCTTGCGCTATGCAACCCAGCTTAAGGATATTAAATTTATCCAAGCCATTCTACCATCAGATAAAATGAAGATTGGTTATGGAGAAACACCTATTAAAGATCTCAAGCTGGAAAACCGAGAATCTGCATTTTGGCTCACTTTGGATCATGCGATCGCAGTTGGTTGTACAGCAGAAGCTAATTTGAGTTACCCAGATTTAGATCCAGAATCTCAATTATGGAGTTGTAAAAATATCACAAAACAGTTAAGTCGTCAAGTTGATAATTCAGAATTAGTCGCAGGTGTGTCTGGTTCCATCAATCGTGTAGTAGTTATAGGGAAAAATGTGTCTGTGCGATCGCAACCGCAAAAAAATAGCGCCGTTGTCGCGTTACTATCCAACGAAGTTGTGGAAGTCAATCATCAAATCACAGCACAAACAACCTTAAGCGAAAGTAATAATCATATTAATAATTGGACACCCGTTATTTTACCGCATGGTCGCCAAGGATATGTTTACAATCGCTTTGTTTACTCTCCCTCAGAATACCTTGCTGTCTTTGGTAAAATTCAAGGACAATGGCGTTTGCTGGCTATGCCAAGTGGGTAAGCTGTTGTGTTTATTTGATTTTATCTTTTAGAAAGAGAGGAGGGAGGAGAGAGGGAAAGATGGTTTGATAATTTTTCTGATTTATTAAAAATGTACAAGTTTATTTGCGCGTTAGCTTAGTAAGTATTGCAACAATAAGAAATTATCGGGAAAATTAACTAATTAAACTTTAAACAAATTATGCCAGATTTTAGCTTAAAAGTTCCAGAAAAAGTAACATTTGAACAAGCCATTGAATTAACTCAATCATTAATATCCCAGATAGAAGCTGGCGAATTATCAGAAAGAGAAATAGCAGCATATCTCACAGATTTAGTTAAAACTGATTTTGGTTCTAGAGGATTTTTTGTTAGCTATCTAACCTCTGATAGTTCCTTACCCGACAACCCCTCTCAAGCCGTTATTCAGGCATTAAGAGCAAATTCAGAAACAGTCGCAGATTTATTAGTAAAAAATTTAGCCATGTCTGCTGCCAGCGCAGTTGCCCATCGTCGCAACCACAACCAAGAGATGGTTGCAAGTTCAGGCATAGTAACCCGACGGACAGCCAATCTTATAGAATTGCTTCAACTTCCGGCAATATATCAGCATTCCCAAAACCTATTAGAAACAGTAACTAATAAAGAAGGTAGTTACAAAGCTTTTTTAGAACGTTGGGGTTATGATGCTGAACAACAGCAAGCAATTTGTCAAGCTTTAAAATTAGTAATACCTGCTGCTAAATGACCATGAAATTTGTCTCTGATCCACCGATATCTGTCAAAATCCGCAAAATGAAAGAACGGGTACGGTGGCAAGATCCATTCATAGTTGATCGGGGAATTGATCAAACCCGAATGGTTTTAGACGATGGCAATCTTGATAGTTCCGAGTTCTCATTTTTAGTTATAGGTGATAGTGGTTCCGGCGCTCACCGAGGTCATAACCCGCAACGACAGATTGCACAACAAATGTTGCTTCAGCGAGATAGCTGCAGTTTTATATTACATACGGGTGATGTTATTTATTTAGTTGGCTCTAGCGAATACTACAAAAAAAACTTTATTGAACCATATAAAGAGTTAATTTTAGGGGGTGAACATCCTGATCGCATTGCCTATAATCAGATGATTTTTAACCTCCCTTTTCTGCCAGTTCCAGGGAACCATGATTATTATGATTTGCCGTTAATCTTTGGTCTGATAGCACAAACCACCAAACCAATTCGGCGGTTATTACAATCAGTTTTAGATCTAGATGTCGGTTGGCATGGCTCATTTCAAGGTAACGCTTATTCCCAGGCATTTATAGACTACTTAAAAACCTTTAATTCACCAGCCGAGTTAGCACAGCATTTAGATCGTCATTACGCTGGTTTGACTGAAACAGGTTACTGCTTGCGTTATCAACCTGGAAAATTTACTCGCCTACCTAATCGTTATTACACATTCCGTTATGGCGGAATTGACTTCTTTGCTCTCGACTCTAATACTTTTAATGATCCCACACCCGTTCCTATGGGGCAAGAGGGAGCAGCTTACCGTCGCCTGCTGGCAAATCAGAGAGAGGAGTTAGAGCAGCAACAACAGCAAATTCTGGCAACTGCTGCTACTTTTAACTTAAATCAGGCAGATGAAGCTGAAAATATAGATGATCTACGCACCAAGTTACAGCAAATAGAAGAAACCTTGCTTGATATTGATAAACAACTGCAACCTAATCAAACAACTGTAATTGATCACGAGCAACTTGATTGGCTCAAAGAAAGGTTAATTGCATCTTGGAATAATAAAGAAGTACGTGGGCGTGTGATTTATTTTCACCATCCTCCTTATGTAACTGAGGCAACAAAGTGGAAGCAAGCGCAAACTTTAGCAGTTCGTCAACGTCTACGCGCGGTACTCGATGCTGTTGCGGATGCAGTTGGAGATTTAACTCAGGGGCGTGCGGTGGTTGATTTAGTGTTAAATGGTCATGCTCACTGCTTAGAGTATTTGCAGACAGGTAATACAGGACACGCCGACTCTGATATTAACTGGATTGTGTGCGGTGGGAGTGGTTACAGTCTCCGTCGCCAGCGAAGTGAAGGGTCAGAATTAATGGAAACTTTTACAGAGAATGGAGGAAAGACTCGGACAGTAGCAAGTTCCAAATTATTTGTCGGTCGCAATGGTCACGGTGGGCAAAAGAGGCGACCTTATTCATTTTTACGCATTGATGTCTTAGATGGATGCCCCCCTAAGTTTAGAGTACGACCATTTATTGCTGAAAGATTTGAGCGCAAGTGGATTTATAGTGAAATCCAACCGTTTGTGATCTCAACCTAGCAAACGTGCTATTTAGCAATTAGCAGTTACTCCCTTCCCACTAAAAGATTACCGATTATATTCTTCTTCTTCCTTGGCGTTCTTTGCGTCTTGGCGGTTTTTAAAATAAGGAAAATTAAAAAGCTGACAGCTGATAGCTGAACGCTGATTGCTATATATTAGCGCGTCGCTCATCTAACCATTGCTGCAAAATTAAAGCCGCCGCTTTGCGATCAATCAAGGCTTTGTTGCGGGAAGGCGATCGCTTTTCTGCCATAATTAGCTGTTCTGCATGAACCGAAGTCAGCCGCTCATCTACATACTCTAAGGGCAATTGCAGGGCTACTGCTACCCTACTGGCAAATTTTTGGACTTTTTTAGCTTGGAAGCCTATTGTTCCATCCATCGAATAAGGTAATCCCACAACCAATACCTGCACCTGTCGATCTTCTACGAGCGATCGCAATTGCTCTACATCTCTATCAAAGGAAGTATGTTCAATTGTTGTCAAACCTGTAGCAATTAAACCAGTGCCATCACAGCCAGCAACTCCAATACGTTTACTACCAACATCTAACCCTAGCGCCGATATTTTAGACATCAAAATGTACTTCACTGTTAAACAATTTTCCGATAGCTAGAAGAGAGACGCGCCATGGCACGTCTCTACAATTCTTTTTTGGAGATGTCTATTAATTATTTTGCTGAACATCAGTAACATCTGGCGGCTGCACTCCCTCTTCAGACGGATTTACTGTTGCCGAGAGTGGAATAGATACATCAGTCTTAGGATTTTGAGGCTGTTTAGGAATCTGGTTAATCAATTCTATCCGGCTGGGTACAGGTTGACGAGCAGGTTGCAGACTTTGAAGAACCAATTCCAGACCTTCAGAAGGTTTTAACTTAGATTCTCTGATTTTATGCCAGACTGAACGAGACATCAGCAGCGTATGTTCAATTCTTTCTGCGCCTATCTGTTCTAAATATTCTTCCCGCTCTGGTTGATAGTCGGCTGAAGGTAGATGCAAAGATTGAGATGGATAATCTTGTGTAACCTTTGCCATTTGGGACAATAACTCTGGGTACAGCCAGGTATATGCCGGATGCACTGTTAATTGAGCTTCGTGGGGTTGGGAGCCATCCCGACTTAGTTTTATATTAAAATAACCAATTGCTGCTTTGCGTTGTGGTTCAAAAACATAGCCACTGACGCTTTTATTGTGCTTGAGCCACTGCTTAACACCAGTAAACAAAGAACTAACAACGCTACTTTTAAAGTCTTGGATCTGGCGGTCAAACACTTGACGTAACAAAGGTGGCATGGCTACGGTATCAAGTTGATAAAGTAGCTGGGCATCAGCATTACTGACTGGCAATAGGTTGGGTAAATCTGGTTCATGCTGGGATAATTCTTGTAATGACTCTGGTGCGATCGCCCAATATGTTAATTGCGCCAGTGGTTGAAATCCATTCTGCCGATATAGTGCCAAAGTTGAGTGGTTATGAACATTCACTTCCAACAACCAAGTGCTTGCCTCTAAAATCTTCTCAAAGCAGTGACGCAACAACTGAGAGCCAATATCTCCATTTCCCTTAGCACTGCCTGGTTCTTGATCTTTTGCTACCAATACCCGTTCAACCCGCCAAGTGCTGCGTGTGCGGTTAAAAGGAGAAACCTGAATCATCCCCCGCATTTGCTGATTTTGTTCAGCAACATAAGCACAGAACTCATATTGGCAAGGATTGGGAAACAAGCTGAAAAACTTTAATGGACCATACCACCGACGCACTCGTTGTAGCTGCTGAGTTATATCTACAGAGGAACTATCCGCTTCCGACTCAGGATCTAGCTGTTCAATAGCTTCCAAATCGCGATATTGAATCGAGCGGATTACACTGTTGGTATTCTGGCTAGTGTGGGAAGTCATTTTTGGTACAGGCATAATCTTACCAGTAGCGCAGGTAAGCTCTTGGTTAGCATTTCTATCCAGGTTACTACCTTTCAAGAGTTGTAGCACTGAATATAGCTGACAATATCTTAACTACTTTCTGTGTATCTTGGCTGCACTAGACTGTGGGCGAAAAGCAAAATCATTATACTTCTCCAAAAATGAATGTAGAGACGCGCAATGGCACGTCTCTACATTATTTAATCGTCTCTAGCTTTTCAAAGATAGGAAACTACGCCTACCTTTGGTTCCGCTTTTTTAGACATTTTCATTGACTACTCTGACCAAAAGAGCCATAGGTTCTAAAATGCCAATGGTTGCTTGAATTTGTCGAAATGTTGCTAACGATAAATTGGGATTATCGGTAATTGCTTTTCGCAAACCTGGTAAATCTGCGATCGCAGGTTGGATTAAAGTTGCTATGCGATTGATCTGCCCCACATTCACACCACCACCAACTGGGGCGGCATATTTTACACTAGCTAAAGCAATCAGCATATTAGCCGCATTGCTTTGGGCGTTGGTAGGAGAAACACCACCAGCAATAAATGCTTGAGTCAAGGCATCGTAAGCTTCTGTAACAGCCGCTTCAGTATTTTGGACCGGAGTTACACTTGTCTGAGCCACAAACATCGGCTCAGAGGAAGCAACCAAAGTTCCAGTTGAGCTTGATAATGATGCCGCTACAGCACTTCCAGCCCTGGGAGTTGGCAAACTGCTTTGGGGTCTTCGACCTGCCAGGATAGCGTTGACGGTAGCTGGAGTGAGGGTGGTTACTACAGCTAGATTAGCAGCCAAACCAGGAGCAACTCCGGCATTGATCAAAGACGTTGTTAAAGCAGATACGGCTCCAGCGCCACCGCCCGCAGCAGTTTGGATCGCACTGACTACTGCCGCAGCTTGAGTGCTACCTGCCCCACCGGATTGTTGTATTGCAGCATTTATGTTGCCACCTGCTTGCCCTAATCCTCCTGCTGCTCCTCCTTGTTGTATTGGAAGCACTTTAGTAGAGCCGTTGCTTTGGTTGGTTTGTGCGTAAGCTGAAGTTGAACTTAATAGCATGAGTGCAGCAGTTAAACCTGCACAACCAGCACGAAAATTGGTAGAAAAAGATTTAATGTTCATATATCTCACAAATTACAGGACTAACAAACAAATAATTGCCCTAGAAAGACAATGAGTAGCCCAAACTCAGTGCAAACCGACTACCATCCCCAGCACTACCAGTAACATCCTGCAAAGAAGGTGTAATTACTAGGGGAATTTGCCTGAAGGGTGATAAAGATACTCCCACGTTTAAATCTTGACCTGTCCAGTCAGCAAACGCTGATACAGGTTCAAGTACTCGCACGCCTACTGTCCCGAATAAATTGAAATTACTACCCTTTTTATTGAGGATGTCATCTTCAGAACGGAAACGACCCCCGCCTGCGCCGACTGAGGTATAAAGGCGGCTAAAGGCGCTGGCTGTGCTTGGACGTAATCGAAAAATCTTACTAATCACACCGTAACCAGTGGGATCAATATCTTGATTGCCAAACTGAACTAAGTTTTCTATCCCACCAGCAACTGATAAATCAGGCCCTAGCATGCGGTGTAATTTAAAGTCTACACTTCCTGCTTGAAAAGCATCATCTCCTGTGAGGCTACTAATTGTAGGAACTACTTCTAAACCTAAGAATTTGGCTGAATTTCCCAAACCAAAGCCTGCACTGATCCCACCATCGGCGCTTCCTTTACTGAAGCTACCATTTGGCTGTTTAACACCACGAGTTCTCTCTACACCCCCAATACCCAAAAAGGCATCACCATAATTAAGACCAAAACCTGAAGGCGAACCGCCAGAATAGGAGGGAGAAGATAAAAAGATTTGCCTAAACCTGAGATTTTCCAGATTTCCAATTCGATCCTGTAAATCTTTTAGTTGATCGGCAGGTATTTCTGCTACAGGTGGAGGAGTTGGGGTTGGGGTGGGGTTAACCACAACAGGAGGTTGATAGCCCACAATATATTGGGTACCCAGATCTGCGGCTGCTAAGGGTGGGACTTGCCCAGCACTAACTAATGCTTGATAAATAAACGCCGCGACATCTGCCCGTGTCGCTACCTGGTTGGGATTAAGGACATTGACATTGGGGTAATTTACTACCAAGCGGTTAGCCGTCGCAGCAGCGATACTGCTACGGGCATAAGCTGGAATATCTGAAGCATCCTGAAAATTGATCCCCTCTGCTGTCTGCGTCAGATTTAAGCCATTTGCCAATGACACTAGCACTTGGGCGCGGGGAATATTTTGATTTGGTGCAAACCGATTGTTAGGATAACCTGCCAAAAAGCCTGTGGTATAAGCTTTTTGAATCGCATCATATCCCCAATAATTTGCTGGCACGTCCGCGAAGTTAGCAGCCTGACGAATTGGCGCTCTGTTAAATGCCTTGTTAATCATTGCGGCAAACTGGGCGCGGGTGACAGGCGCATCTGGTCGGAATGTGCCATCAGGAAACCCTACAATAATATCCCGTGCAGCTAATGCTGCGATAAATGTTTGCGCCCAGTGTCCTTGTACGTCAGGAAATGACAATGCTTGGGCTAGTTTTTGGGGATCTGGTTGGGCAACTTCTGGAACTGCTTCAGTATTTAACTTTAAGGAACTAGCATTAGTGGCTAGAGTTTCTGGCGCGGAGATATTTGCCGGCTGTACTTCAGTTTTTAAACTGGTTGTGGGAGCTTTGGCAGCACTAGCTACTGTGGTTTGGCTCGGCTGGCTGACTGAGGGTTCAGGAATTGCTGAAACGACTATATTTTTAGGAAGCTGGTTGCTAACACGATCCAACTTAGCTGTGTTAACGGTCTCTGCTTGATATTCTTTAACCTCTGGGGTTCCTAAATTTGATGCTGATATTTCTGTAGTGGGAATGCCTAAACGCAACTGGTTCGCGGTAGTATTGGATGCAGCGATCGCTAACAGATCAGACTTATTTGATTCAACCGCAAGCAATTCTGGCGATGAGTTGGCTACGTTAGCTGGCTCAATTGGGTCTGAATTAGCTACGCTGGCAGTGCTATATAAAATTCCACTGCTTAAAATTGAGCTAATTAAGAGGTAAGATGTAGGTTTCTTATAGATTTGCTTATTAAGGCTTTGACGCTTGTCTTTTTTCATACTTTTCCTATTTCACTCCTCATCAACTAAATTGTTTTTAAGGTTGTAAACCCTAAAATCCAGGTAGTTTTAACAAATCTTATCAAAAAAATTTGCTGGTGTACTCATTCTGGAGTGTTAACATTTGTTCTCCTCACAGTATAAGTTTACTCAGCAGGTAGATGCAAGTATAATTTTTCTTTATGTTCGATCCCATAATGAAGTTTTTCTCCCCACCATAAGCGGGTTAATGTTATTACTTAAAGTTATGATTTCATCAAATTTAGATATTGCCAAAAATATGATCTAGTCAAAATTTTGACTGGAAGAACTAAATTACTTATTAATAATTTAGCTAAAATCATAAATTGGCAATTTGATGGGGAATTTATCAACCAAATTTGTGCTAGTTTCGGGGATTTTGAGTATATGGTTATTACACACTATCTAGCTCTAGCACTTATTCTTTTTTAGCAAAATTTTTATTAAATTTATTTTACTTAATCCTGGGTTATTATTTACCTGACTAAATAACAACCCAAGCTAGAATCTAGAATTGTAGCCCACTATCAATTTAGTCAAGTTTTTTAGACAAACACAACAAGCTACTCCTATTTGAGGGCATTTTAGACTAATTTGCTAATTTTTTCAAAAACTTAACCAGTTAAGCTATTGATGAGGAAGATGCAGCGTATAACTTAACAAAGCTTAAGCATTTCGGCTCAATCTCTGTCAAATTAGATTATCTATATTAACTATAGCTGTAAAATTACTTTTTGGGGTTTCTTAACGGAAAAATTTTCTAAAAATTCTTGTATAGCAGTCACGCTAATCATGCGTATTTGTAGCAACCGCCAAGGCGCTATGAGCATTTTTTATGGCTAAAATCCTTACTAGCAAAGCATTTAAGAAAAGCTAATTGCGCTCATGCTAACTGCTAATTGCTATATAGCAAAAGGTTTCAGCAATTTAAAATGTCCTCACCTATCTGGCTACGGCTATAGTCGAAATTGATTTATTATAAACATTTGTAAACTATTAAGAAATGTGTCATGCTGTCGTTTTCTTGGGAGTCACCAAAAAGTAGCATAGTGATACCGATTTTCGTAGCGACTCCCGCCTGTTTCCCCTGTGTATGGAGGTTTTAATGAAGCAACTTATCAATATTGAGCGCTTCTGTCTAATTGGTCATATAGTGTCGATGGCATTTGGACTGGCGGGGCTATTACTGGTATTGCCCAATCCAGAATTAATTTTGAATTTACCAAGCTTTGGGCAGACTGTATTCCAGTGGAGTATGGCTTCTGGAGGTGTGGTTTATATTATTTTAGGCGCTACAGCAACGGCGATTTATGCCTACCGGACTCTAGGGTTATGGAACTGGTTGACTTTTATGATCCCAGCAGTGTTTCTCTCTTTAGGGAGTGAATTGCTGGGAACCAGTAGGGGCTTTCCTTTTGGTCATTACGGTTATCTAAGTGGCTTAGGGTACAAGATTGGGGGTTTAGTACCATTTACAATTCCCTTATCTTGGTTTTATTTAGGGCTTGTGTCTTATCTAATTGCTAAAGCTGGTTTAGAGACAGGCAAACCTAATTTGATTCGTAGTATTAGTGCGATCGCTCTAGGTGCGCTGCTACTAACATCATGGGATTTTGTGCTTGATCCCGCAATGAGTCAAACGGCATTTCCCTTTTGGGAATGGCAACAACCAGGTGCTTTCTTTGGTATGCCTTACCAAAATTTTGCTGGTTGGATGGGAACCGGGGCATTGTTTATGAGTGTTGCAGCAATTTTTTGGCGTAAGCAGCACATTGTGGTGGAGCGAGATCAGTTAGGTTTACCCTTAGCGGTTTATCTGAGTAACTTTGCTTTTGCAGCAATTATGAGCATTGGCGCGGGGATCTGGGTTCCTATTGGTTTAGGTTTACTCTTGGGTGTTTTACCTGCTTTAGCGCTGTGGTGGATGGCAAAACCTGCATCAGCCCAGGCGTTAGCTACAACAGAAACTGAAATTGCTGTAGCACCAGTAGAAGTAGCACTTAAGTAATAGTGAGGGGTGAGGGGTAATTAAAAAATTACAGATTAGTCGGTAAGCGTAAAGCTCAGTGGCTCGGTTCCCTGAGATACAAGCGACTCGCGCGGTTTTAACCGCGTTCAATCTTTCTTCATAAAAACACTTTCGCTTTTACGCCAAACATGATAGCGTAAGGCAGGAGGTAAAAAGATGCTAGTTTTTGAGTTCAAGGCTTACGGAAAGTTAGCGCAACTAACAGCAGTAGATGATGCAATTCGGACGGCGAAGTTCATCCGAAATAGCTGTATTCGGCTATGGATGGACGTTAAAGGTACAGGTAAAAACGATTTGCAAAAACATTGTGCTGTACTTGCAGCTAATTTCCCTTTCGCTAACGAACTTAATTCAATGGCTAGACAAGCCTCTGCTGAACGAGCGTGGTCTTCTATCTCTCGCTTTTACGACAACTGCAAGAAGGGTATCCAGGGCTTAAAAGGGTATCCCCAATTTCAGAAAGATTGCCGATCAGTCGAGTATAAAACATCAGGATGGAAGCTTGCGGATAATCGCAAATCAATAACTTTTACTGACAAGAAAGGTATTGGGCGATTAAAACTCAAGGGTACTCGCGATTTGCACTTCTACCAAATTGACCAGATTAAACGGGTGAGATTGGTAAAACGTGCGGATGGCGTGTACGTTCAATTTTGTATTAGTGTAGACCGTTCTGAAAACACACAGCCTACTGGTAGCACAGTGGGATTAGATGTAGGTTTGAAAGAATACTACACCGATTCTAATGGCGTAATGATTGAGAATCCTAAATTTCTCCGTCAAGGAGAAAAGGTTCTTAAACGCTCACAACGTCGTGTTTCTAGAAAGATAAAAGGTTCAAAGAATAGAGGCAAAGCTAGACAGATTTTAGGTAAACGCCACCTCAAAATAAGTAGGCAACGTAAAGACCATGCTGTGAAATTGGCAAGGTGCGTAATTCAGTCCAACGACTTGATCGCCTATGAAGATTTGCGGATCAAAAATATGGTGAAAAATCATTGTTTGGCTAAGTCTATTAATGACGCATCTTGGTATCAGTTTCGTGTTTGGCTTGAGTACTTTGGAAAAGTATTTCAGCGAGTCACGGTTGCGGTTAACCCGCATTATACAAGCTCTTATTGCTCTAGCTGCGGTGAAATTGTCAAAAAATCCCTATCTACTCGAACACACATTTGTAAATGTGGTTGCGTATTAGACAGGGACGAGAATGCAGCTAGAAATATCCTTAGTCGAGGATTGGGTACGGTAGGGCATACCGGAACTTTCGGGCTAGATCCGAACAACGCTTTGGGAGATGCGACCTCTGCTCAGGCTCTCTGAAATCCTGTCTGGGTAAGTCATGTCTTTGATCAAAGAAT
Organism: uncultured cyanobacterium; assembly: GCA_963711165.1. Classification (GTDB taxonomy): domain Bacteria; phylum Cyanobacteriota; class Cyanobacteriia; order Cyanobacteriales; family PCC-9333; genus Crinalium. The sequence goes on from CAVQDG010000045.1 coordinate 159,183, forward strand.
CTCAGTGGCTTCAGCCCTGAGAGTGTCAATCCTAATAAAAACAACTGCGTATGAGTCTTGATGTCTTAAGTCTCCAGGGTGCTATTGCACTAGGGCTGCTAATTATCCAAACACCAGCAGCCTTAATTTTACTTTCACGTTTATTGAAAGGCGCAACTCGGCATCCACCTATACAACCACAGCATCCAATACCAGAAATGTTGGGTGCTGTGAGTGTGGTTGTTCCCACTCTCAATGAAGCTGAACGTATTAATCCATGTTTGGCTGGGTTAAGTGAGCAAGGTGGGGAAGTTCGAGAAATTATTATTGTAGATAGTAATTCTCAGGATGGAACACGAGATGTAGTGAAAGCTGCACAGGAAAAGGATTCCCGCATCCGACTAATGACAGATGATCCACTACCTGTTGGTTGGGTGGGTCGTCCTTGGGCATTGCATAACGGCTTTTTAGCTAGTTCTGAGCAAAGTAAGTGGGTTTTGGGAATTGATGCTGATACACAACCTCGCGCTGGTTTAGTTGCGGGTTTGCTTAAGGTAGCTGAGGCTGAGGGTTATGATCTGGTTTCTTTGTCACCACGATTTATTCTGAAATATCCTGGGGAATGGTGGTTGCAACCAGCTTTGTTACTAACGTTGGTGTATAGATTTGGTCCGACTGGTGATACTACTCAGACTTCGGAACGAGTAATGGCTAATGGGCAGTGTTTCTTATGTCGCCGAACTGTTTTAAAGCAGTTGGGGGGCTACAACAGTGCTAGAACTTCATTTTGTGATGATGTAACGCTGGCGCGTAATGCTGCTGCTGCTGGGTTTAAGGTGGGCTTTCTGGATGGCGCTAAGGTGATTAAGGTGCGGATGTATGAGGGTGCGGTTGAAACTTGGAAAGAGTGGGGGCGATCGCTCGATCTCAAAGATGCCTCTAATTCTGGTCAATTATGGGGGGATTTGTGGCTGCTGCTGAGTGTTCAGGGTTTACCACTACCCGCATCTGTGCTGCTATTTAGTTGGCTAATGATGGGAACATCAGCAACAGTTATGTTAGCTGCGGGGTTGAATTTGTTTTTATTAACAATTCGTGTAGCGTTGCTTGGTGCGATCGCTCCATCTTATGACTTTTCCCCACCGGATAGTCAAGAGCAAAAGGTAAAAAGTCAAGAATTTCCCTTTTACCTTTGTGTGCTGGCTTTTTGTCTTTCGCCTCTGGCATATCCCTTAGCATTTTTGAGAATTTGTCTCTCAACTTTTAGTACCCCTACCCAGTGGCGAGGTCGGAGTTATGCTCAGATTCAGAGTTAGTTTGATCCCAACGTTCTAACTGCCAGAGAATTTGATTACCCTCGCGGCGTACCCGTGAAACTATCCAGTTGCGCCAGCGCCATTCGTCTCCGCGACTGGTGACGGCACTGGCGTTAACGTCCATCAGATCAGCTAATTCTGAACTTGTGATTAAATAACCTTGATCTGCAACTTCGTCAGCAATTCGCAGGGTTTCAATCAGGCTATGGAGTTGAGCTACCCGTGCCTCCAAGGGCAGGTTGTCGAGGGTATCACTAGATAATGAGGTCGTAGAATCCACCATGACAAAATCCAAGGTAGGGGGGTCTGAGGATAAGCAAGTAGATTGTATCGTTTTGTTACTACTGCCATCGGTTTCCTGTGAACTAAATGAGCGGTTATCTGTTAACTGTTTAAGTAATGGGGGTTTACCGATGGCAAAACCACGAGCGATCGCATCACAGCGTTCATTACCAACGTTACCAGCGTGACCTCTGACGTACTGCCAATTTAGAGGCGTTCCTTGTTTTTGTACATTGGAGTTAAGTTGATCTAAGATTTCCCAAATATCTTGATTTAGAACTGCTTTTCCTTGAGAAGTTTTCCAGCCTTTTTTTTTCCAACCTTTAACCCATTCGGTAATACCTTTGAGAACGTATTGGCTATCTGTGTAGAGGGTAATCGGTTGTGTTTGTTCAGATTTGGTGATGAATTTTAAAGCGGCGATCGCCGCCAGCATTTCCATGCGATTATTTGTGGTAGCTAGTTCACGATCGCCCATTTCAGCTACACAGTTATCGCTGTAATAAACAACAACTCCCCAACCTCCAGGTCCAGGGTTGCCACTACAAGCTCCATCAGTATAAATACTTTGAATTGTGCGATCAGAAAACATAAGAACAACACTGCTTTGGTCATTGGTCATTGGTCATTGGTCATTGGTCATTGATAATTGGTCATTGATAATTGGTCATTGGTCATTGATAATTGGTCATTGGTCATTGATAATTGGTCATTGGTCATTGGTCATTGGTCATTGGTCATTGATAATTGGTCATTGGTCATTGGTCATTGATAATTGGTCATTGATAATTGATAATTGATTTAGTCTAGACCTAGCTGACTCATTAACCGATTAATGTCAAAGTGAGTTGCCATTAACTGACGGATAAACTGTACCTTGATGGGTTCATGTAGGCGTACTTGACCAAAAGCACGGTCAACTATTTCGACTGTAGTTAGTGTATCTAGATCCACTGAAAGAATTGGGATTTCTAAATCTTCAGCACGACTAATAATAAATGATTGTGGTGGTAGATGACCTGTGAGGATTAGACATTGAGTTGATGTCTCTAAAGCTGCGAGTTGAATATCTGTGCGATCGCCTCCTGTGACTACCGCCATATTATTACCCTTGCGGAAATATTCCAGGGCTGAGTTAACATTCATTGCTCCAATTGTCAAGCTTTCTACCATTAAATCCAGACGATCAGGACGGCAGAGAACTTCTGCTTGTAGCTGATGTACCAGTTGGCTAACGCTGACACTCCGCAACAAGGAGCTACGGGGCAACATTCCTAAAACAGCAATGCCATTGCGTTCTAAAAATGGTCGCACGAATGTATCAACATTATCTATTTGATCTGCGGGAATATCATTAATTAAGACACCCAACAAGTACTTACCAAGTCGCTGTTGGGCTGACAATAAAGCATCTACTAATGTTACTGGGTGAAAACGTGCCACCAGTAATATAGATGCGTCAACAACTTGAGCTACTTGTAGTAAAGATAAATCAAACAAACTGCCTTCAGAAAGCGTTCCTGCTCCTTCTAATAAAACTAAATCGCCACTGGGTTGTTGCAGGTAATCTTTTAGAGATTGGCGGTAGTCAACTTGATCTTCTTGGCGTAGACGTTTTTGAATTGTTTGCTCATTTAAGGTTAAAAGGGGCGATCGCACATGAGTTTCTGGCAAATTAAGTATCTGTGAAATAAATTTCACATCTTCTTCTATAGCATCGCTGTGATTTGCGCCAAAATAAGTTGCTAGGGGTTTTCCGTAGGCGATCGCAATGCCTTTTTCTTGTAGCTGATGGGCAATGCCTAAAATAGTGGCTGATTTACCACTGTAAGCTTCTGTTGAACCAACCAGCAAATACTTAACAGATTTTGCCATACCCTCACTCCTCATATTTAAGTTAGTCAATGTTTACTCATCCATCCGTAGTAACTTTCGGTAAAATTCCTGTGGAAAATCAATATATTTATTTGTCTTAAAATTGGTGATTACATCAATCAAATAATTAATATATTTGGAATTTTCCAAAGTTATTTCATAACTGAGATCAGCATTGCCATCAAACTGTAACCGACAACGAGTAAGTTCTGCTGGCAGCTTAGTAACATACCAAGTAGCAATAAAGGGAATACTATCTCCACCTTCGATTTTTCGGACACCTTCTAGAGCAGCTTTTTGATAAAGGCTAATCGCTTGGGGCAAAAAATTGCGTTTAGCGCCTTGGCAGTAAGGTCCATATATTCCTACTAATGCTTGCTCTGCTGGCTGGAGTTGGTCAATAGACATGATCAAAATTCCTCAATTTTCGTAAATGAACTTCAACCGTCAGCAATATCATTCTGACGCATTTTAACAATGTGATTAACAATGCAGGGGTACATAGGCGTGGGGTGCAGGGGATAAAAGCATTGCAATTGTAATGTTTGGTGGTGGGAGGATGTCAAAATATATTGGTGAACCGAAAACCTCAGCAAGTGCCACAATACCGCCAATATTAAGAAAACTATCAGTTTGCGAGAGATGTACGGTATTGTGTTAGCTGATCCCCAGATGACCGAAGGGGTACAAATAAATATTTGGTGGTTGAATCAAGTAACCTATGCCGGAGAGTTCTTGGGCAGAAAAAAATTCTGACAACGAGTTTGATCCTATCGACTCTCTGTTGTCTGACGATTTAGAAAGCGACTTTTTTCAGGGTGTGGCAGGACGGCGGCGTAAAGCTGCTGTAGTGCTAACAGTGATTTGGAGCGTGACTATCGCTCTGCACTTAATTACTTGGGGTTCCTGGTTGATTTTTGGGCTAACCTGTCTACTGGGGATTCAGGCAGTGCGAGTGTTGTTAGCTCGTCCTCACCAAATCGCTCCTCCTTATGTTTCAGAAACATCCGCAGAATTGCCTTATGTTTCACTGCTAGTCGCGGCGAAGAATGAAGAAGTCGTAATTAGCAATTTAGTGAGAATGTTATGTAATCAAGACTACCCAGCAAATCGTTATGAACTTTGGGTAATTGACGATCACAGCACCGACAAAACACCACAGTTATTAGATAAGTTAGCCAAAGAATACGACCAGTTGCAGATCATGCACCGTCCTGCGGGCGCTAGTGGTGGTAAATCTGGCGCACTTAATCAGGTATTACCTCTGACTAAGGGTGAAATTCTGGCAGTGTTTGATGCTGATGCTCAGGTGCCTTCAGATTTCTTGCGACGGGTGCTGCCGTGTTTTGAAAAAAAACAGGTGGGTGCGGTACAGGTGCGTAAAGCTATCGCTAATTCGTCTGCTAACTTCTGGACTCGTGGACAAATGGCAGAAATGGGTCTTGATAGCTATTTTCAGCAACAGCGCATTGCTATTGGTGGAATTGGTGAACTGCGGGGTAATGGTCAGTTTGTCCGACGCGCAGCACTTTCTAGCTGTGGTGGCTGGAATGAGGAGACAATCACAGATGATTTAGATTTAACTATCCGTTTACACCTTGACGGATGGGATATCGAGTTTGTGGAAGTTCCAGCCGTGCAAGAGGAAGGCGTAACAACCGCTTTAGCACTTTGGCATCAGCGCAATCGTTGGGCTGAAGGTGGATATCAGCGCTATTTAGATTACTGGCGTTTAATTGCTAGTAATCGGATGGGATTGTTAAAAACGCTGGATTTATGGTCGTTTATGTTAATCCAGTACATCCTTCCGGCTGCTGCTGTACCAGATTTTGTGATGGCTCTAGCACGGCATCGTTTACCCCTACTAACTCCATTAAGTGGTATGGGTTTAACTCTCTCTTTTTGGGGAATGTTTATCGGTTTGCGCCGCATTCAAAAACACGAATCTGGTATGCAGACCTTTTTTGTTACCCTACTGCAAACCTTACGGGGCAGTCTTTATATGCTCCACTGGTGGCTGGTGATAGCTGGTACTACCGCTCGTATTTCTATCCGACCTAAACGGCTCAAATGGGTTAAAACTGTGCATCAAGGTACAGAAGAAGTTTGGTTAGATGTTCCTGAACAATCTTAATCAGGTAGCTGGCAAACATCAAAAGCCTTCATACTCATCTTCTTGCGGCTCTTCTGATTCTTCATCTAGAAAAGCCGCATTAATTATATTATCTTCAGTTTGTAATTGCTGAGATCTGGCAGGTTTGTTAACCTCTAAATCTTCCACTATCTCCACAATTTCACCATCAAAAAATTTAGCTAGACTATAAGCTGCCTTAGTAACTTCATCTGTATCTGACTCACGAGCAGGCGTTTCTTTGGGCGGAGTAATAGCTGGTTTGAAGTTATTTTTAGGTGGCTCTATCAGGCTATTAGCAGCTTGTGACGATGGGTTGTTGGCTGGAGTAGCATCATTTTTTCTGGCTGCTGGCTCAATGGGATGATCGAAAGTGCTGGGTGGCTTTTGAATAGTAGCTGTTTCCGACTGTGTACGAGGATCTAGTTGGAATTGCACCTTAACCGGATGTTGGCAGACAGTTTCAAAAGCAGCTTCAATGTATTGACATTTACTTTGTGCCAAATTTAACAATGGCTGGGAAGCAACACCTATACGGGCAACATTGCTCTCCAATACTAACAATCTACACCTCTGGCGGACATAAGCTAGTGCGCCAGGCATCTTTATATTGGCGATTACCTGTTGCCAAAGTTGTTCGAGATTATCCGATTGCGAATTAACTTCAGTTACTTGGGATGATGAAACACTTGTTGCTGGAGATGGAATGGGCTGTGAATTAGGTAATTCTTTTACTGGCTCTGAATCTCTTGAAGTAGGTGAGGGATTGTTTAGTGGAGTAATTGGGGGAGATATTGGCTGTGGTTGTGGTGGTGGAGATTTTGCAGGTGTCTGGCTGCGAATTTCATCAATTTTGGGTGTAGTGCTAGTTGGTGTAGGTTGATGAGATGTTTGATAGGTTACGGCTGATGGTAATAATCCCAACAGTGTGACTTCTAACCATAATCGCGGTTGGGTAGTATTTTTGATTTGAACTTCGCTGTCTTTAAGATGCTTTTGGCTAACTAAAATTTTGTGAGTGTCCCAGTTTTTAGCTTCTTGACATAACTGTTGCCATGTTTGTGCTGTCAATGCCACTAAATCGCCACGACTGGGGGCAGTTTTAGCTATGAGTAAATCTCTGTAGAAACCCGCTAAGTTTTGTAATACTACTAAGGGTTCTCTACCTCTTTCCATCAGGCTACGAGCGCGATCAAGTACGGTTTCAGCATTGTTGGCGGCGATCGCTTGCAGTAATAATATTAAATCTCTTTCTGGAACTGCCCCAGTTAAATCCCATACTTTCTCTACTGTCACCTCACCAGCTAATAAACTCAACTGATCTAATAAACTTTCGGCATCCCGCAAGCCGCCTTGAGCCATCTGTGCAACTAAAGTTACGGCTTCATCTGTAATATTGATATTTTCGGCTTCGGCAATTTGCCTTAAGTGCTGCGCCATCGGATCTAAGGGGATGCGACGAAAGTCAAATCTTTGACAACGAGAAATAATGGTTGGTAATACCCGTTGTGGATCTGTAGTTGCTAGTACAAAGACTACGTGCGCTGGGGGTTCTTCTAATGTCTTCAGCAACGCATTAAAAGCTGCGGTACTGAGCATATGGACTTCATCAATGATGTAAACTTTGTGGCGACACTGCACGGGCGCAAATTGGGCGCGTTCGATCAGTTCTCGGATATTATCTACCCCAGTGTTACTGGCGGCATCAATTTCGATGATATCTAGTGCTGAACCAGATGCGATCGCACGACATACCTCACACTTACCACAAGGGCTGAATGTCGGAACATCACTAGCTAGACAATTGAGAGATTTTGCCAAAATTCGGGCGCTGGAAGTTTTACCAGTGCCTCTAGCGCCTGTAAACAAATACGCAGGAGCAATGCGGCGTAGACTAATGGCATTACTCAAGGTGGTGGCTATAGCCTCTTGTCCCACCAACTGCGCGAAAGTTTGAGGTCTGTACTTGTGATGGAGAGGTTCGTAAGTCACAGCAGCAGTGAGAAGCAGATACTACCTAATTTTAGGTCATTGGTCATCGGTGATTGGTCATTGGTCATTGGTCACCCATGTAGAGACGCGCCATGGCACGTCTCTACATTAACTGCGATCATTACCCATCAGTTATACCAACTGAACCAATCTTCTCTCCCAATTATTTATGACCAGATTTAATTCATACCCATAATTGATCCTCACCGTTACTTCGGTAGGATAGGTCATAAATACTTAGGTCAAAGGGCGCAAAATGATGCAAGGAAATTGGAAGTCTTTAGTCAACTGGTTTCAAAATTTGTTTGGGATCGGCAACAGCCAAAAACCAACAGCGTTATTACCACATAATGAACCTCCTCCAGCATTGGAGGATGCAGATTATGAATATTTGTTCATGCAACTCATTGAAGGCGTGGCTCATGGCTGGCAGCAACAACGGATATTAAAATTTTTTGATGCGCTACAACATCGCACTACCCAAGAACAATGGTTGGCTTGGCTACGCCGCTTCGGTGATAGATTGCTGGCAAGTTCTGTTCCTAATAATGAATTAGCAGCACGGATGGTACAGATAGGTGAGATTGGCTGTGGGGAAATCGGAGTAATGGCATACGATATTGGAATGCTTTTGCTCACTAGACAAGATCCCACAGACCAAACCTGGGATCTAGATTCACCACAGGTAGTCTACGTTGATGCAGAAGAGATGACATTTGATCAAGATTTAGATACTTGGAATGACTCTAATCCAGAATCAGTTTCTCCACAAATACCATCACAACAAACATCTGTGCAGCTAGATTCACCACAGGTAATCTACGTTGATGCAGAAAAAACCACAGATGTTGAGCCAAATCTCAATCCTTGGAACGACTCTAACCCAGAATTAGTTTCTACAGAAATACCATCACAACAAACATCTGTGCAGCTAGATTCACCACAGGTAATCTACGTTGATGCAGAAAAAACCACAGATGTTGAGCCAAATCTCAATCCTTGGAACGACTCTAATCCAGATTTGGTTTCTCCTGAAACTGAAGAATCACAAGAATTTTCTATAGATGAATTATTGTTCATGTTGGAACAAAACCCGGCTTTAGCGCAAGAAATGTCTGAACAATTGCAAGTTAATAGCACTAATCCAGAGGCTATTCTGGAAGCATTTATTCAGCAGTTGGATAAAGATATGCAAATTCAGGCAGATGAAGCACCAAATTGATTAACTACTTTTTAGAAATGAAAATATTCAACTAAATTTTATCAGCTACTACCAAGTTGCCTTCATAGGTACAGAACTTACTTCTAGATCCCCCTAAATCCCCCTTAAGAAGGGGGACTTTGAATTTCCCCCCCAATTTATGGGGGGCTAGGGGGGATCTAACATTTTAGGCTTTCGGTGCGTAAGTTCTAATGTATTGACACTCTCAGGGCTGAAGCCACTGAGATTCTTTGATCAAAGACATGACTTACCCAGGCAGAATTTCTTCAGCCTGGGCAGAGGTCGCATCTCCCAAAGCGTTGTTCGGATCTAGTCCGAAGGTTCCGGTATGCCCTACCGTACTCAATCCTCGACTAAGGATATTTCTAGCAGCGTTTTCATCCCTATCTATTACGCAACCACATTTGCAAATGTGTGTTCGAGTAGATAGGGATTTTTTTACGATTTCACCGCAGCTAGAGCAATAAGAGCTTGTATATTGCGGGTTGACCGCAACCGTGACTCGCTGAAATACTTTTCCAAAGTACTCAATCCAAACACGAAACTGATACCAAGATGCGTCATTAATAGACTTAGCTAAACAATGATTTTTTACCATATTTTTTATCCTCAAATCTTCATAGGCGATCAAGTCGTTTGACCGAACTACGCACCTTGCTAATTTCACAGCATGGTCTTTACGTTGCCTACTTATCTTGAGGTGGCGCTTACCTAAAACCCGTCTAGCTTTGCCTCTATTCTTTGAACCTTTTGTCTTTCTTGAAACACGACGTTGTGAACGTTTAAGAACCTTTTCTCCTTGACGGAGAAATTTAGGATTCTCAATCATTACACCATTGGAATCGGTGTAGTATTCCTTCAGCCCTACGTCTAAACCCACCGTGTTACCAGTGGGTTCTGTATTCTCTGCTCGGTCTACATTAATACAGAATTGAACATATACGCCATCTGCACGTTTTACCAACCTCACTCGTTTAATTTGGTTGACTTGGTAGAAGTGCAAATCGCGAGTACCTTTAAGTTTTAATCGCCCAATACCTTTCTTATCAGTGAAGGTTATTGATTTGCGATTGTCTGCAAGTTTCCAACCTGATGTTTTATACTCGACTGATCGGCAATCTTTTTGAAATTGGGGATATCCTTTTAAACCCTGGACACCCTTCTTGCAGTTGTCGTAAAAGCGAGAGATAGAAGACCATGCTCGTTCAGCAGAGGCTTGTCTAGCCATTGAATTAAGTTCGTCAGCAAAAGGGAAATTAGCTGCAAGTACAGCGCAATATTTTTGCAAATCGTTTTTACCCGCACCCTTAACGTCCATCCATAGCCGAATGCAGCTATTGCGGATAAACTGTGCTGTCCGAATTGCATCATCTACTGCTGTTAGTTGCGCTAACTTCCCGTAAGCTTTGAACTCAAAAACTAGCATCTTTTTACCTCCTGCCTTACGCTATCATGTTTGGCGTAAAAGCGAAAGTGTTTTTATGAAGAAAGATTGAACGCGGTTAAAACCGCACGAGTCGCTTGTATCTCAGGGAACCGAGCCATTGAGCTTTACGCTTACCGACTAATCTGTAAATATAGGCTTGGTCAATGTTATCAGTGATCGAGTCGCCTTGTCTTTTTTTGAGATAAGCTAACGCGCAAATAAGCTTGTACATTTGGAATTTAGGGAAAAGTTATCAAACTCTGTTCCCCTCTCTCCTCCCTCCTCCCTCCTCTCCCCCTCAAACATATAGCAGTTAGCAATTAGCTTTTTTATTTCGCTTGCTCTGTATAGGTTTTGCTCAAAATATTTGCGCTCATGCTAACTGCTAATTGCTATAAATCAAGTTTCTTAGCTTTCGTAAAATTTGGGCGTAATAGTGTAATGAGGTTGGTCTAGTTAAAATGCCTTGTGATGGGCTAAACAAAATTGCTAATAAAAATAACCCAAAACTAAATAATACAATTGCTGGTCCAGAAGGAATATTTAAATAATAGCTACTATATACACCGCTAATACTTGTAATTACTCCTAAAAACGCCCCTAATATCATCATTAAATCTAGTTCTTTAACTAATAAATACGCGCTAATTCCTGGTCCAACTAAAAGTGATATTACTAACACAACACCTACTGATTGCATACTTGCAACAATAGTAAGGGTAATTGCTGTCATTAGCCCTAAATGAATGTAGTTTACAGGTAATCCCATTGCCTCAGCGCCTAGAGGATCAAAAGTATAAAATAATAATTGGTTATAAAATATTTTCACAAATGTTAAAACAATTACCACAATTACCGCAGTTCTTAAAACATCTGTAATTGTTACGCCTAAAATATCGCCAAAAAGTAAATTTTCTAAATCAAGCTTACTTTTGAGTAATGTAATTAAAGTAATACCCAAGGAGAAAAAACTAGAGAAAGTTAATGCCATTGCTGCATCAACTTTGACGCGAGATTGAGATTTAATCCAAGCAATCACAAATGTGCTGAAAATGCCAGAAATAAATGCTCCAATTAAAATATCAATGCCTAAAAAGAAGGCGATCGCTAAACCAGGTAAAACAGCATGGGCAATTACATCCCCCAAAAGAGCCATCCTTTGAACGATTAGGTAACTGCCCACAATCGGGCAAAGAATACCTACAAGAATGCCCATCATCATCGCATTACGGATAAATTCATAGTTAAGCGGTTCAATTAACCAATCAAGCATAATCAATTAACAATTAACAATTAACAATTAGCAATTAGCAATTAGCAATTAGCAATTAGCAATTAGCAATTAACCACCATCGACTTATGATGGGAGCTTGCAATCATGAATAAGTTGGAGATTTATCATAACTACAAGGCGTGGAGCAAGCATCTAAAAATTGATAATTGATAATTGATGATTGCTCAAGTTAACCTTAAATTATATTTAACAAAAATATAAAGTTTCAAGAGATGGTTTAGCAGGATTCTGTACGCCTTGCCCATAAGCACGTTGAATATTTTCTATTGTCATTACTTCTTGAGGTACTCCAACAGCAACTAATTGTTGATTTAATAATAATAATCTGTCATATTTAGCTAAATCTTGTCCCCATTGATGAGAACTAACTAATAAAGTTTTACACTCAGCTTTGAGATCAGCAAATACTTCAAAAATCAAAGCTTCGGTTTTTTTATCAATACCTATTAACGGTTCATCAAACAAAAATATCTCTGCTTGCTGGGCTAAAGCACGGGCAATAAACACTCGTTGCTGCTGTCCACCTGAAAGTTGGCCAATTTGACGGTGGCGAAGTTCCCACATCCCGACTCGTTGCAAGGCATTTTCAGCGAGTTGTCGAGATTGACGACTGAGGCGATTAAACAATCCTCTATCACAGATGCGACCCATTAGCACTACATTCTTTACACTAACGGGATAATCCCAGTCGAATCTGACTTCGCTGTGGTACATACGCTACCTGTTGCCGTTGCTGTTTAAGAAGGCGTTGATTAAATCTCACGAACCCACTCTTTATAGGAATTAATCCCAGCATCGCTTGTAATAGCGTACTTTTTCCTGCACCATTTGGACCAATTAAACCTACGAGTTGCCCTGGTGCGATCGAAAAACTCACACCCTCAAGTGCTGAGACTCCTCGGTAATTAACTGCTAGGTTTTGGACTTCCAGCATCGCTGATTTTTATTAGAATGAATATCATTATCGCATGGTAGTGTTGCTATTGTGCATTAATTGCAGAAGCTAACGACATCTTCTTGTAGCTACTTAACCTTTGTGCTGGGCGAAATTTGGAATTATGAATCAGAATCTCAACAAAAAATTTCTGGTTAATGCTGCGGTGGGAATTTCACTGTTACTTGTTGGGTGTAATCCTGATAGTCAAACCAATAATCTTAGTAGCAGCAATGGCAACTCAAATAATAAATTACCTACAGTAGTCGCAACCCATAGTGTTTTATGCGATCTAACTAAAGTAATTGCTCAAAATACTATTAATTTAACTTGTTTAATTCAACCAGGTGTTGATGTCCACGTCTATAAACCTACCCCGCAAGACCGCAAAGCAATAGAGAAAGCACAACTAATTTTGTATGGTGGTTATAACTTTGAGCCGGAATTAATTAAGATTATTAACGCTAGTAATCAAGCTGCCAGCAAAGTTGCTGTCCATGAATTGGCAGTTCCCCAACCCTTGATGGGAGAAGAAAATCACCACGAAACTGAGGATAAATCAGCTAAACATGAACTTGTTCCTAATCCCCATATTTGGCACAATGCCCAGAATGGTATTCGGATGGTGGAAGTAATTCGAGAACAACTAACCAAGTTGTCTCCTACCAATTTTAATGTGTATGCTGCTAATGCTCATCAGCTAAGTGACAAACTTAAACAAGTAGATGCTTGGACTAAAGCACAAATTAACACAATTCCCCTTAAACAGCGCAAATTAGTCACAACCCATGAATCTCTAAACTATTATGCCAATGCCTATAATATTACTATTGAAGGCGCATTACAGGGACTTAGCACTGAAGAAAAACCCACCGCATTACGGGTTAAAGAACTGGTGACGGAAGTTGAAAATGCTGGCGTACCTACGATTTTTACTGAAGCAACAGGCAATGACAAAGTAATTAGAACTGTCGCTAAAGAAGCAAAAGTCAAAGTTGCAGAGCAAGGATTGTTTGTAGATAGCTTGGGAACCCCAGGTAGTCAGGGGGATACATATATTGGAATGTTAACCAGCAATACTTGCACGATTACTTTAGGATTAGGTGGTAAATGTCAGCGCATACCCATTTAAATTTAATATTAAGCTGTTGTGTTTCGCGCATTTTATCTTTTAGAAAGAGAGGAGGGAGGAGAGAGGAGGGAGGGTTATAGGGTTTGATAATTTTTCTTCTTTATTAAAAATGTACAAGTTTATTTGCGCGTTAGCTTACTAGCGAGCGAGAGGTAGTGAAGAGCGCACAGCTACGCGATCGCACACTACAAAAAATTGACAATAATTAACAGTTCAATTTAAATACACAATTGAAAATTACTCAGATTTAGTTGAATTAGATTCGGAAATAAAAATAGTTCATAAAAAGAAATGGAATGAAACTTTAGACAGATTAACTCATTAATCAAAAATAGTAGAAGTGCATAGTGCGATCGCATTCATAAAGGAAAAATGCGATCGCACCCCTTATAATAAACCTCCTGCAATTAGCGAGTATTCACCTCACTTGCGGAAGTTGCTGAGATTGCACCAGAGTAAATAATTCCCCGTTGCGTATCTAGCGTCAGAATTGCGCCATCTCTAATTACCTCAGTGGCATTCTTAACACCGACAATTACAGGCACACCTAGCTTTAACCCAATTACAGCAGCATGACTGGTGAGGCTATCATCTTCAGTAATAATGCCAGATGCCTTACGAATCAACTCTACAAAATCAACATTAGTGCGCTGCGTTACTAAAATTTCCCCGTGTTTAAAGTTATTAACTTCGATCGCACTTTTCGCTACTCTAGCCCTACCGCTAACTGCACCTTGACCAATACCAATACCCTTACCTAAAACGGCTGTCACTACTTCTACTTTAATCAAGTCAGTTGAACCAGATACACCCTGGAGTGTACCAGCAGTCAGCACTATTAAGTCTCCCTCAACCAGCAAATTTTTCTCTAACGCGACATTAATAGCAGCCTGAGATGTTTGACCAGTTGACGGTAAATCTAGCACCAATAAAGGTTTCACACCCCAAACTAGCTGTAACTGTCGTGCCACATCTACGTGGGGAGTAATAGCTAAAATCGGTGTTTGGGGTCTGAACTTAGACACATTTCTCGCTGTCGCACCACTTTTCGTCAATGGCATAATTGCAGCAGCGTGTAGCTGTTCAGCAATTTGACCCACTGCATGACTAATAGCATTAGGAATTGACTTTCTGCTATCTTTGACCTGGCGAAATAGATTTTCCTTTTCTATCCGCACAGCTATTCGCGCCATCGTTTCCACAGCTTCAACTGGATAACTACCTACGGCTGTTTCATTGGATAGCATCACCGCATCCGTACCATCAATAATGGCATTGGCAACATCAGAAATCTCAGCACGGGTAGGTCTAGGATTATTCACCATGCTATCTAGCATTTGAGTTGCTGTGATAATCGGAATACCCAGGCGGTTAGCAGTAGTAATTAGCCGCTTTTGAAGGATGGGAACATCCTCTGCTGGAAGTTCAACCCCTAAGTCACCTCTAGCCACCATTGCACCATCACAGAGGCAGAGAATAGCCTCCATTTGTTCAATAGCTTCATGCTTTTCAATCTTGGCTATTACTGGCGTTTGCTTACCAGCACTAGCAATTAGTTCTTTAATTTCTAAAATATCTTGGGGGTTGCGAACAAAACTCAGCGCCACCCAGTCAACATTTTGATCTAGACCGAACACCAAATCTTTGCGGTCTTTATCAGTTAGTGCCTTAATTGACAGGTATACACCAGGGAAATTTACACCTTTGTTATTAGAAAGCGTTCCACCGACAACAACGCGGCAGTGTAATTCCCGTGTAGTTTTGTCTACCTTTTCGACGATCATTTCGACTTTGCCATCATCAAGGAGGATGGCGGCACCTTCGGGAACCTCATCTGCTAGGGGTTCGTAAGTAACAGAGCTAATTTTTTCGGTTCCTGGGACAGGGTTGCTCGTGAGAGTGAAGCGATCGCCTTTCTTAAGCGAAATTGGACCTGTCTCAAAGCGCCCCAAACGAATCTTCGGTCCTTGCAAGTCCTGCAAAATACCTACTGGCTGATTCAGTTCAAAAGCTGTCTGGCGGATCAAGCGAATACTACGCTGATGATCTTCATGAGTGCCATGAGAAAAGTTGAGGCGCAACGTAGTAGCACCCGCTTGAATCAAAGCACGTAGAACTTCTGGGCTACTGGTAGCAGGGCCAATAGTGGCGACAATCTTCGTCCGGCGCAGGGAATCTCGCAGTTGCATGGAGGCAAAAATTAGAGTGGGGTAGCAGTTAAAGACAGCCTTTGCAGCTAACTAGCACCAGACTGGCTAAGAAGTCTGCTAATGCAATAGGCAACTGGGATAGTACCACATTTTGCTGGTATCTGGTTGAACAATTAACAATCAACAATTATCAATTAACAATTAACCTACTACTGAGATTAACCGATTGAAAGACAATTATCAGTTACCTTACAACTGCAATTGACTGCTTGAGATCAGGTATATTTTTTGTTACAAGTGTGAGACCAGCAGGTTGTCAACTGATAATTGATAATTGATTATGGCAAAGGATTGGGAATTATAGTTGGAGCTAAAATTTGACTTGGAGTTGGAATTATAGTTGAAGTTGAAGTTGGAGTAGAGCTATTCATTCCAATCACATTATTTATCTTGGCATTTTTGAAGTTAGCATTAGTTAGTTTGGCATCAGTCAAGTTAGCTTGATCCAAATTTGCTTGACTTAAGTTAGCATAACTAAGATTAGCTCCGATCAGATTAGCACCCGTAAAGTCAGTAGTTTTGAGGTTGCTGTAAGTTAGGTCAGCATTAGTTAGTTTGGCATTGGTAAGATTAGCATTTTCTAAATTTGCACCCATTAACGAAGCATTAATCAAGTTAGTTAACTTGAGTTGTGACTGAGTTAAATCAACGCCACTCAAGTTAGCTCGTTCTAAATTAGCACTTTCTAAAATAGCTAAATTTAGCTGCGCCCCTGTTAAATTAGCTGCTTGTAAATCAGCATTTTTAAGGTTGGCATTTTTTAAATTAGTAACAAATTTATCGACTGCTCCTAATTTAGCTTCTCTCAAATTGGCTTTTTCTAAGATCGCACCGCTCAACTGCGTACCTGTTAAATCGGCACGCTCTAAAGTGGCATTAGTTAAGTCAGCATTAGTTAAATCGGCATCCGCTAACTGAGCATCAGTTAAGTTAGCATCAGTTAATTTAGCATTTTTTAATTGCGCTCCTCTCAAGTCGCAACCAGGGCAAACTTTTGTTGTCAGTAATCTCTGAACGTGTTGGGGATTTGCTGCTTGGGCTGAGGTTGCTAATAGCGACACGAATAGACCTAAAAGTGCAAAAGTACCTATTTTCATAATTACAAAAAAATTCAGCATAAATCTATCATTGCTACGAATATACCCTCCATACAACTAACCACGATATTGAACATGGTAAATTCGGTTGTTGGCTTCTTCTGTAAATAACAAACTACCATCAGGTAGTACTAATAGACCTACTGGACGACCCCAAGTTTTGGGAACACTAGGATCAACTAAAAAGCCTATGAGAAAGTCTTCGTAATAACCTTTAGCACGTCCGGTAGAATCAAAAGGGGCATACACTATTTTATATCCAGTACCTTGATTGCGGTTCCAAGATCCACGAAACGCTACAAATGCACCGTTGCGATATTTTTCTGGAAAGGTTTTCCCATCATAAAACTGCAATCCTAAAGCAGCAGAGTGGGCTTGAAATAAAACGTCTGGTGTCTTAGTACGGGATACTAAGTCTGGGCGTTTGCTTTTACCATTATTTAGTTGACGAGGATCAAGGAGATTTGGTGTTAGGTAGGCGTAGGGCCAGCCGTAAAATGCTCCTTGTTGAACACGAGTGAGATAATCTGGTACTAAGTCATCACCTAAACCATCGCGTTCATTAACTGTGGCGTAAAGTGCTTTGGTTTTGGGATGAAAATCTAATCCAACTGGGTTACGCAAACCATAAGCGAAGGTTTGTTGGTTAGAACCATCTAGATTCATCACTTGCACAGAAGCGCGGGGCAGTGGTTCTTCATCAGCGTTAGAACGTGATCCCACTGATACATAGAGTTTTTTGCCGTCTGGTGAGGCAACTACGTTGCGTGTCCAGTGTTGGTTATACCCGCCAGGGGTAAGAGTAGCAATTTTTTCACCACTTCCGTTAATTTGTTGTTGACCTGTTTTGTAGGGAAAACGCCGCACTTCACCAGTGTTACCAACAAAGAAGTAATTATCTGCAAAGGTCATTCCAAAGGGAATATTGATGCCGTTTTGTTGTCCTGCAAAGATTTTGCTAACATCAGCAACGCCATCGCTATTAGTATCACGTAACAGTCTGATGCGATTTTGACGAGTTTCGGTTACTAAGATGTCACCGTTGGGGGTGAGTGCTAACCAACGGGGTGCGTCTAAATTTTCGGCAAATACTTTAACTACAAAGCCTGGGGGTACGCTGAGGCTAGGGTTTGCTGGAATTGGTATGACATCGGGTGAGTTAAAAGCGCTATTACTGGCAAATGGTTGAGGTAAACTGGCAATGCTAATGCGGATGGGTTTGGGTGAGAGTTGCTGGGTAGTAAGCTGGTTTTTTACCTTGGATAGATTTTGCTGTTTAGACTGGGCAGAGTTATCAATTTGTTGAGGTATCCCAGACTCAAGAGAGGCGTTGGTTGAGTCACAAGCAGCGATCGCAAGTAGGCATATCAACAAGAAACTTCTAGGTTTCATAGCAGCTATTTATTATACAACTTACTTCCAGGGTAGTGTTTGCACAGCAATAGTGCGATCGCTTTTCCCAGTCACCAAACACCCGTCCCCAAGCCCTAAAACCTAAATATTTGGTAAAAATGCGTAATCATTTTGATAACGATAATTTCCATCGCCCCTCGTGCATTCATCCCTGAACCCATTGCTAAGCCTTCCCAATGGCTTAAGCCGCCTACTCTTGACCCGATGTAAGCACCTACAAACTTACCTATACACGCAACAGCAAGGACAAGCACCCCAATAATAAAAGTTTGCGGAACAAGCAATTGTACTAAGTTAACTTTTAAGCCAGAAAATTTACCTATCCCAGGAATAACCTATTCATCGTAAGACTTACAAAATAGTCTATTGACTTATATTGAGGTAGTTGATAGGTGCTACTGGGTAATACTAGCAAAAGAGCAATTTAACAATGAATCTGAAAAAATATCTCCCCCTAAATATTAGAAAATTATAATGACTAACTTAATTCTGGAACAAGCGGTTGCTAATTCTACTCGCCCTTCTACTGATAGCGTGGTGTCAGCTTTGTTAGAAGCCGAGAAAAATGCTAAGAAAAACAAAGTTAGCTATTCTTTTGAGCAATTAATCGGAACTTGGAGATTATGTTTTATTACTGGCACAAAGAAAACCCGCGCGAAAGCCGGAATTGTTTTAGGTGCAGGTCGTTATATTCCTAAGTTGATCAAAATTAAGATTGTTTACTCTGCTAGTCAAGTAGAAGATAATTTTGATTTAGGTAAGGTAGAAAATTCGGTTGAATTTGGTACTGTTAAATTAACTCTTACTGGCGTTACTAAGTTTTTGCCTAATAAAAATATTCTGGCATTTGATTTTACTCGGATGACTATTCAAGTAATGGGAGCAACTTTATATCAAGGCTATATTAGAGGTGGAGAGAAAAAGGAACAGGAATTTTTGACGGAAAGTGTAAGCAAGCAGGCGTTTTTTTCTTACTTTATTGTAGAAGATGGCATGATTGCTGCTAGAGGACGAGGTGGAGGATTAGCTTTGTGGCGGAGGGAGGAGAGAGGGGGGAGGAGAGAGGAGAGAGGGTTATAGAGTTTGATAACTTTTCTATAATATTCCAAATGTATAAGCTTTTTTGTGCGTTAGCTTAACCACAATAAAAATCTCTGAATATAAAAAATGAAGAAGAAAAAATTCTTCAACTGGCTAAGATTTGTTTGGCAGCGTTTACGTCAATCAGCAGCACTTTTTCAATATAGCGATCGCGCAATTCGTTTAGTCTGGAGTACTAGCCCTAGTCTTACTATCATCTTTGCTGTTATGACTTTAGCAGCAGGACTGCTCCCTGGTGCGATCGCCTACGTCGGCAAGTTAATTGTAGATGGGGTAATCAATGCTAGTAATTCTGGTTTAAAGAGCGATCGCATTCTCGCATTGAGTTATGTAGCACTAGAGGCGCTACTTGTCGCTTTACTTAATGGTACACAGCGAGGTTTAGCTGTCTGTCAATCTTTACTGCGAGTACTACTTGGTCAAAAGGTAAATGTTTTAATATTAGAAAAAGCACTCACACTAGATATCGCCTACTTTGAAGATTCAGAATTTTACGACTTAATGAATCAAGCGCGGCGAGAAGCATCAACCCGTCCCTTAAGCTTAGTAAGCCGTACATTTAAGCTAATTCAAGATACTATCTCCTTAATTACCTATGGTGGTCTATTATTGCAATTCTCTGTTTGGGCAGTAGTAGTACTTTCAGTAGCAGGAATACCAGCTTTTATTGCCGAAACTCGCTTTGCTGGTGAAGCTTTTCGCTTATTCCGTTGGCGTTCCCCAGAAACACGACAGCAAACTTATTTAGAAACTTTAATAGCTAGAGAAGACTATGCCAAAGAAGTTAAACTGTATCAACTTGGGAAGATTTTATTAACGCGCTATCAAGAAATCTTTCATCGACTTTACGGCGAAGACCGCAATTTAACAATCAAGCGAGGATTTTGGGGTTATCTGCTAGGCTTACTTAGTACAGCTACATTTTACCTTGCGTATACCTGGATTGTATTAGAAACAATTGGCGGTAAAATTTCGTTAGGCGATATGACAATGTATTTGATTGTATTCCGCCAAGGACAATCTACATTTTCCTCTGGTTTAACTGGAGTTGGAGGAATGTACGAAGATAACCTTTATCTATCTAACTTATACAAGTTTCTAGAGCAAAACGTTCCCAAACCTAATGGTAAAGCTACTAAGGGATTAATTCCTAATGATGGAGTTCGTTTTGAGAATGTCTCCTTCAGTTA
Source organism: uncultured cyanobacterium (assembly GCA_963711165.1). Classification (GTDB taxonomy): domain Bacteria; phylum Cyanobacteriota; class Cyanobacteriia; order Cyanobacteriales; family PCC-9333; genus Crinalium. The sequence continues at coordinate 179,777 of CAVQDG010000045.1, forward strand.
CCCTGGAAGCGAAAAACTTGTGTTGCAAGAAATCTCGCTGCACTTAAAACCAGGAGAAAAACTCGCAATAGTAGGTGAAAACGGTTCGGGTAAGACAACTTTGATCAAACTTTTAACCCGATTATATGCGCCTTCTTCTGGGCGGATTTTGCTGGATGGTTTGGATTTACAAGCATGGGATATTACAACACTGCACCGTCGATATGCTGTAATTTTTCAGGATTTCGTGCGCTATCAATTTACTGTTGGCGAGAATGTTGGTGTTGGGGATGTGGAACATTTGCAAGACGAATCTCGCTGGGAAATTGCTGCGGATAAGGGTATGGCTAAATCTGTAATTGAGTCAATGCCTGCTGGTTATCAAACTCAGTTAGGGCGTTGGTTCAAATCTGGAGTTGAACTTTCTGGCGGTGAGTGGCAAAAAATTGCGCTTTCTAGGGCTTTTATGGGAAGTGAGGCGGATATTTTAGTGTTGGATGAACCGACGGCGGCGATGGATGCGGAAGCTGAGTTTCAACTTTTTAATCACTTAAGAGAAGTAACTAAAAACCAAATGGCGATTCTGATTTCTCACCGCTTTTCTACTGTGCGAATGGCTGACACTATTATAGTTTTAGCTGGTGGGGTAGTGATTGAACAGGGTACTCATGAGGAGTTGTTGGAGGCAAAGGGGCGTTATGCCAGACTGTTTTCGCTGCAAGCTGCGGGATATCAGTAATAAGCTGTTGTGTTTCTAAATTTTATGTTTTAGAGAGGGAGGAGGGAGGAGGGAGGAGGGAGGAGGGAGGAGAGAGGAGAGAGGGGAGAGGGTTTGATAACTTTTCTCTCAATTATAAAATGTACAAGTTTATTTGCGCGTTAGCTTAAAGATAATTTAGGAATGATTCACTAAATTTTTCAGAGATTTGATTTTTACCGCAGATGTTGGCGAAGCCTGCGCGAAGCGCATAAACAGATAAACGCAGATAAACGCAGATGTTTATATAGATTTAGTCGTTATCACCAGATTTTTTGGAAAAAAATGTTGCGTAATTTTACTTGTATAACTCGCTGGTCATCAACTACAGTTTGTTTATTAGTGCTGTTGTCTAAACCACTTCACGCCCAAGATCATAAACAATCTATTAATTTAACTATTGACCAAGCTCAAACGGCTGGTATTAGCGGTTTCCGCTCTTTTTGGAATACACCTTTAGTCTTGAATGAGCAAGGCGCGGTTAAGGAAGTTGAGCATACTAATGCGGGTACTGGCTTAAGTGCTGTTTGGTCTACATCACAACCAGGCGCATTAGCGTTTGATGCGGTGCATCGTAGTTTGTTAGTGCGTTTTCCTGGTGCTGCTAATAAAATTGCTACGCAGTTAGCTAAGGGTTATCAAGTTGAGAAGGCTGAGTTGGTGTTACCTTTTCGTGACACGGAAATGTGGGCAGAAAATTACTCTTTACCTCCTGGAATGTATTTTCTGGGTGATAAATGGAGCAAAATTAAACCACAATGGCACGCTGTTGCATGGGCGCTACGCAAACCTTGGACAGCAGATGCTAAGTTCAGTAGATGGAAAAGTTTTTATCCCATAGCGATCGCAAAATGACAAAAGGTGAAAAAATTGGCAAAAAAATAATATAAATGTACTAATAACTGACTGGATAATAAGAAAAATTTATCTATTTATCTTAAAAGGAAAGCAGTTATTAAATAGTCATAAAAAGGTTTAAAAAACATCAAGAATGATACAATTTAAAAGATAATATCTCGTGACAATATTCAAGAATGACTACTTTCAACCTGCCAGTTCTTTTAACAGAATCAGAAACATTACAAGAAACTATTGACTGTTTAAGAGAACATATTCCTCTATCAACACAAGGAGCATTTAACGCCTCAGACCTTTATCAGATTTTAGTCAGAGCAGCCAGTAACTGCGATAGTATTGAAAATACATCTAAAATTTTAAAGCAAGCCCCTTGCGGTAAAAATATTAGATATCATCTGGATAAAATAAAGGATTTTGAAGAGTTAGAAACAAACATTAATTCAGCATTAAAAAGTAGCAAGTTACCTGGGATTTTTCAAGGAAAACTTAAACTAGCAATTGACTTAAATTTAATTCCTTATTATGGCAATCCCACCTCAGAAGAAATGCCTTATATTTATCGAAGTCAAGCTAAATCGGGAACTTGTTCCTTTTATGCTTATGCCACTTTATATGTTATAAAAAAAGGGAAAAGGCTGACTTTAGCTATTAGAGGTATTCGTAATCAAGATACAAATGTCGCCATTCTTACTTATTTATTAGCTTCTATATCTGATTTAAAAATAGACATTAAAACTCTTTATTTAGATCGAGGTTTTTTTAGTATTTCTGTAATTCGTTGGTTAAAAGCTTTAAGAATTCCTTTGATTATGCCAGCAATTAAAACCGGAAAAACTGGAGGTATTAAACAATTTCTTCGTGGTCGCAAAAGCTATAAAACAACTTATACTATGCAGAAAAACAAAGAAGATTTAGTTACTTTTGATTTATGGATAGTTTGTAAATATCAAAAAAATCAAAAAAGCAAACACGGAATTGAATATTTTGTGTATGTTGTTTTTAACCCAAAAATTAGTTTAGATTATATTCATACAGATTATCGACGACGTTTTGGCATTGAGAGTAGCTATAGAATCAAAAATATTTGTCGAATTAAAACGACTAATAAAAAACCAATAATTCGCTTATTATTTATCGGAATCTCCTTTATTCTTGTTAATATCTGGGTTAATTTACTTTGGAAAAGAGTTAGTTTACCTAGATGTGGTGGACGATTAATTTACCGAAATATCTTCAATTTTAAACAAATGTTATCGTTTCTAAGACAAGCTATTGATAAAATATATCAAGTTATTGATACTATTTATTTGCCTTCTGGTTAATAACAACAAGATTGGGAATTTTATCATAAGTTTTTTTTATTAATTTTTGGAGGCTTTTTGTATTTTATGATACTAAATTTTGTGGCGATCGCATTAAATCCTGACTTTTCCATCTACTGAAGTTAGGGGCTACTTTTAATTCTTATATAAATGGCGCTGGTTACTGGGCTAAATATGGGGCAGCAGATACAACTAAGGATCGTTTTCCTCAAGTATTTGGCGCTACGGAAGTTTCTTATAAGCAACCGCAAGGACGGATGAATGTAACGGCGTTGCTGACTAATAGTATTTATGGAAAAACACCAGAGGAAAGATTAGGCGTTTTAGAAAATCAAGGTTTTTTAGTTCGTAAATTAGAAACTTATGATGCCCGCTTTATACAGGGTGGTTATGAGTGGGGAATAGCTACTGGCGGACGTGGCATTTTAATTAAGAAACCACAATTAGTATTAACGCTAAAACCTGTAAATCAACCTGTTAAATTCGGAAAAATTAACGTATCTGCTAATATTCCCCAACTGGCAGCCCAACTTAAAAGTAATGGTAAAGGTGGGAAACCAACTGCTATTATACCTACTGCTGAAGAAATCAAAAAATTGAGCGATCGCTTCGGCTTTAATAAACCTGCTTGGATGCCTACCTGGCAATGGCAACGAGTGCAGGAACTCCAAGCGTTAGGCGGTGATTGGCGTTTTCCTGATACCCCCGAAGATTACGCTAAATGGATAGATAGTATGTTGGCAATATCGCCTCGTACTTGGGATGGATTTGATGCGACGGAAAAAGTGCAAACTTATATGCGCTACGCTCAAGCTATGCCTGCGCCAGTGCGTGAACATTGGCAAAACTATTGGAAAGCATGGTTAATGCCAGATCGAAATAGTTCAGAATTGCTTAACTCTTGGACAAGCGCTAAAGAAATAGCTGAATATTACAATCGCACTGGTGACTGGCGCGGAAATACTGATTTTTATCGTACTTATTCTCGAATGATGGGTACGATGAATTTTAATCATACAGCCGTTACAGGTGCTTTATTAGGTGGTGCAATAATTAATTCTGAAGGTGCGATCGCAGATGGTAGAAATGGACTAGAACAATTTCCTTTGCGTACATGGTCATGGTATGACGGTAGCACCCAAGAATCTATCGATCATTATTACTTCGCTTTATCCCTAACCAGTCAGAAAATCTTCGCTGATTTTGCCCCAACTCAACTTGACAGAATGATGGGTGAAAGCATTTTAGCTAAATCAGTTGAAGAGTTAACATCTTCCTATCATCCAGGGTTGAAACGGTTAATTAGTTCATCAAACCGCACAGGTTTAGCATATTTATTTGTAATTCAAGATGGGTTGCAACATATTCTCCATACACTTTCACCTCAAGGTGCATTGCACGATGTTAGTAATTCTCACCCCCTCCCTGTTAACGGGGAGGGGGCAGGGGGGAGGGGTTTTACTACTAATAAAAATATTGTTGGAGGAATGCCTGTAATAGGTAATGATGTAAAACCAGGACAAATTGCGCTACAAACTCTCAATAAACCTTGGGCTTCAGATTGGGTTGCCAATATGGTAGATAATAAACCATTGCCTTATGAAATTACTATGGATTATAAGGCGTGGGGGAATTTTAATAACACTCCACTTTGGCGCAAATCTTATCTCGGTCATCACTACGGAATAGCCAGTATTGATACAGGTGATTCAGGGAATATGACAGTACCCGCAATGGTGCAATGGCGGCGTGAGGATAAACCAGCACTAACAATGGATCAGGTAGGGACGTTATTAATTCGTCCAGGGGTAAATAAAACTGAATTATTAGATACTCTTCACGGTAATAATGCTAATGGTTCTGTTGGCACACAAGGCGGAATGGCAACGTTACAGCATAAAAATAAAATGATTGTGCTGACAAGTCCATTTGATTTAAGTGGGCAAAAAGATGTCAAAAGTTTACAGACTACTATTGGGTTGTTTAATTTTCAGGGAAATCCAACTTGGGAAATTTATGTAAATAACCAAAGAGTAACTTCTATGCCGTTTAAAGCGAAAATGAGAGACAAAATTACTATTAAAGATGGCATAAGTTACATAGGTATAATTCCCTTACCTGCATCTAATTTAGGTCGCAATGATGAAATTGTTATTTCTAACGATGGCGCTGTCACAAAGATGCAAGGCGGTGGCGAAGCTAAACCTACTTTATTAATCCAGTCTTACAACCTGCAACAAAATACACCTTTAAATCCAGACAAAACCAACTGGAAATCTATCGATCGCGCTTATGGTGGGTTTGTAATTGAAGCTGGTGATGTAACTGAATACAAAAGCTTTGCACAATTTCAAGACCATATCAAAAATGCCCAACTTGATACACAATGGCAGGAAAATGTCAAGACTTTAGATGTTACTTATAAAAGCGGTAACGACACAATGGAAGTGGGTTATCTGCCAGAATATGCAGGCAAGTTTGATTCCAATATTCCAACAGATCAATTGTTTGCTTACCGCCGAGTTAATGGTCAATTTCCCTATTTACCAAAAGGAATTGATCGCGATAGTACATTAACACAGCAGGGAACTACAGGAAGATTAGAGAAAAACGGCGCGGTATTGGTTTCGGAGCGCGATCGCATGGCATACTTACAAACTGAACCTGTTAGTGGTACTTATGCAGGTTTTAACCCTTTTCCAGAGCCAAATTACTGGTCATTAACTGTACCTGGTGGTGTAAGTATCAAAGCCGATGGGCGTTTGGGTATCACCAGAGCAATTGTACGTCCCAAAGAAAACAAAGTGTGGATAGATTATGCTACAAAAACAGAGCAAAAAAGTGCTGACATGGCAACAGCAATGTTAGTTTTTGGGATGAAATCAGCCCCAACTGTTGAGTATAACGGCAAGGTAGTTAAGACCAAATTATCAACAATTAATATAGATGGAAAAACAGCTTATGTTATTCCATTAACGGAGAAAATACCTCCTGTAGGTAAAGAATTAGAACAACGCTATCGTCAGGGACAAGCGGCTCTTACTAAGGATAATAAAAAATAGTTATAACAACCGCCCGTGTTTGGACAAAATAAATTCTGAAACTCTTGGTAAGCTATTCCAAGTTTAAATTGCCAATGCCTAAAATAAGCTGGGGAAGCTGGGGAGGCTGGGGAAGTAGGATTATTTTTCCACACCTTCTATAGCAAGCATGATGTAGAGACGCGCCATGGCACGTCTCTACGCTGATAGCTGACAGAGGTACCGCTATAATAGCTGACTAATTACTGCTAAAGGCTGATCATTAAACTTCTTTTTGATTCAGGATTTGTTCTATTACCCATTGAGGACAATCTTTTTGGACTGTAATAGTTTTAGTACCCGTGATTTCTCCCTTAGCATTTCTCATTATTTCTGTGGTATTTTCTATTTCACCATTAGCTAAGTAATTTGCTAATACTTTTAAAGCTGCGATTTTTAACTCATTTAATATTTTTATTGTTTCTATATCTAACTCTGTTTGCCCTGGTTGTTGTTGACCTAAAATTGGATTACTACCAGGCACCATATTTTCATTTTGGGTGGTCAATTTTTGTGGGTTTATTTTATTTATCCAGACGACTTTATCTTGGAACCTCAAAGTAATTTCGCCAATCAAAGTTTTGATTTTAAAAAAACCTTCAGTACCTACAAATTCCTGAATTGGATACCATTGATTTTTTTGATTAATTAGTATATCTAATTGTAGCCCAGCAGCAAACTTACGTTTTTGGCTAGGCCACCAGATTTTCCATAAAGTTTGAGCCTCAGTCCAATTTAATTTATAACCAGCAGGTACATCAGAATGTTTATATTCAAAAAATCCCTGCTGTTGTTCGGATTTCCCAATGGGTAAAAAATTACTTTCTAATAAAATTAAATTGAGGACCTCTCGATAAGGTGAATCATTTTTAATTAAACAAAACTTCTGATTTTCTTCCGATTTAATAAACGCTAGAACTTCTCCTTTCTTATTGATTAGTTGAACCGAATTTAAAGCCGTTTCTATCCGTATATCTTGATTAGATACAAGTGTATTATCCCCCGTTATAAAATTTCTGATAATGGATACATTGTCGGTAATTGTTGTTAAGGGATTAGTAACAGATTGAGCATCTATCTGTTGTTGAGGCTGATTTTCGGGAGATATATCTAATGTTGAATTGGCTATTGATCCCTGACGATCATCCATTTTATTAATCCAATTATATTAATAAAAAATTCATCTCATGTCCTAATTGACAATATTCTGCTTTAACTTTTTAATTTATAGAAAAGTTATCAAACCCTATAACTCTCCCTCCTCCCTCCTCCCTCCTCCCTCCTCCCTCCTCCCTCCCTAATGAAACACAACACCTTATTGATGTGTCTGCTTTGGCGGGTAGGAAACCCCACCGCAGGCAGACTCCCTGTAATCTAGTCAGTACAAGATCGGGCAGTGAAAATTAAACCCTATGCGCTAACGGCGGCGGCACGGGCGGCAGCAGCTTGTTCAGGGTGAATTCCTAAGCGTGTGAGATTAATCCGACCTTTATTGTCAATCTCACGCACTTTGACTACAACCTCATCCCCAACCGCTACTTCATCTTCTACCTTACCAACACGGTAGTCAGCAAGTTGAGAAATGTGAATCATTCCTTCTTTACCAGGAAGCAATTCTACAAAAGCACCAATGGGTATTATCCGAGTAACACGCCCTGCATAAACATCTCCTTCATGCAGTCTGCGAGTCATTCCCTGAATAATGCTAATTGCCCGCTTGGCTTTTTCAGCATCTATGGCGGAGACAGTGATAGTGCCATCGTCGTCAATATCAACCTTGGCACCTGTTTCTTCAGTAATGCCTTTAATTGTCTTACCACCAGGTCCAATGACTAAACCGATCATGTCTGGATCAATGCTCATTGTCAACAGACGAGGCGCAAAGGCTGACAATTCAGTGCGAGGTTGGTCAATTGCTGCCAGCATTTTATCTAAAATGTGCAGTCTCGCTGGTCTAGCTTGATCAATGGCTTTAGCTATGATATCCATAGATAGCCCGTTGATCTTCATGTCCATCTGCAAAGCTGTGATACCTGTATCAGTACCAGCAACTTTGAAGTCCATGTCACCCAAGAAGTCTTCTATACCTTGAATATCGGTAAGAATGCGAACTTCGTCGGCTTCTTTAATTAGACCCATTGCAGCACCACTAACTGGTTTAGTGATAGGCACACCAGCATCCATCAAAGATAGGGTAGAACCACAAACGGAACCCATTGAGGTTGAACCGTTGGAAGATAGTACTTCAGAAACTATCCGAATGACATAAGGGAAGTCTTCCTTTGATGGTAGTACAGGTACTAATGCTCGTTCTGCTAAGGCACCGTGACCAATTTCACGACGACCTGGCGCACGCATGGGTTTGGTTTCGCCAACAGAAAAAGGTGGGAAGTTGTAATGATGCAGATAGCGTTTGCTGTCTTCTGGGTGTAAATCATCTGCTAATGCTTGGGCATCACCAGGAGTGCCGAGAGTACAAGCGGAGAGAACTTGGGTTTGTCCTCGGTTAAATAAACCGCTACCGTGAACGCGCCTTGGCAAAAGACCAACGCGACAAGATACGGGGCGGACTTCATCAAGTTTGCGCCCGTCTATTCTGATGCCGTCTTCAATGATTTGACGGCGCATGAGTTTTTTGGTCAAATCTTTGAAGGTATTGCCCAAAATTTTGCTACTTGCTGCTGTGGCAACTCGAATTGGGTCTTCTTCTGGCAATTCAGAAAGTGCTGTTTTTAGAGATTCTTTGACTTCATCTAAAGCAGCGTCACGAACATTTTTATCGGGTTCACACTTGGCTAAGATGAGTTTGATGGGTTCTGTAGCGCGATCGCGAATAAAATTCTCTACAGTAGTATCAACTTCCGGCGGTTGTTCTACCACCATTTCAATCCCAAGTTCTGCAAGTAATTCTTGCTGGGCAGCAATTAAATCTCTCACGGCTTCATAGCCGAAGTCAATTGCCTCAATAATATCTTGCTCTGGCAATTGGTTAGCACCAGCTTCGACCATGATTACGCCTTCTGGTGAACCAGCGACGACTAAATCCAAGTCTCCAGCTTCAATTTCTTTATAGGTGGGATTAATTACAAAATCATCCCCAACTAAACCAACCCGCACCGCCGCCATTGGACCATTAAACGGAATCTTGGCAAGCATTACAGCAATGCTTGCCCCAGTTACAGCCAGCACATCTGGTGGTACTAGCTCATCCATCGAGAGCGTACTTGCTACGACCTGGATATCATCCCGCAACCAACTAGGAAACAATGGGCGTAAGGGTCGGTCAATTAAACGGCTAGTTAATGTTACTTTTTCAGGAGGACGACCTTCACGACGTAAGAAACCCCCCGGAATGCGACCTGCTGCATACAGTCTTTCTTCGTAATCTACTAATAAAGGAAGAAAATCTATCCCTTCTCTGCCTGTTGAACGGGTTGCTGTCACCAAAACAGCCGTATCCCCTGATTGAATCAGAACGGAGCCTCCAGCCTGTGGCGCAAGTAAACCAACTTTCAGTCTAATATCCCGTCCGTCAAAGGATATAGACTTATCCAATTCTACCATTCGGTACTTTTTCCTTTTATATCACTTTTCTTTCTCTGTGGCAATCGTAGCATTTATAGACTCAGGGGAGGGGGGAGGAGGGAGGGGAGAGGGGAGAGGAGTGATTTGCTTTTTGGATAAAACTTGACCTAATGTGTGATTATTGACAAAATTTTATGTCCTCTTGCTTCAAGTAAGTTAACAATTATTGGTAAAAGATCAACATATTGCAAAAATCTTAATTTAGTTTTTGACCGCCGATAAACGCAAATTTTCTAATGGGAAGAGGTTAAAGATGAAAATTAGGATACAATAAGCTTGGCGCAAAATTCTTAACTACATCTGTGTTCATCTGTGGTTAATTATCAAAATTTTGGCTGACACAAAAAAAACAACAATAACCCCAAATATTCCAACCCTAAATTTTAATTTTTAGTTGTCATTGCTTGAAAATATTTTTATTGATTAAAGTCTGACTGAAAACAATATAAGGATTGTTTGTATGGCAATATTACATGGTAGTTGGCTAACTAAACCTCAAGGCGGTTATTTATTTATTTGGGGAGAAACATGGCGCAGAATTACTTCGGTTGAAAATTCGGAAGATGATCTGCGATCGCATCCTCTAGCAATGACGCAAGAAGAGTTTACTGCTTTCTTAAAATCCCGCAATCTTACTATTGGCAAATTTTTAGAAACATCGGGAAGTAGTAAGGCGAAAACAGACGGTAAACATAGATGGAAATCAGAAGCGATCGCATTTCCCACCCCTAGATCAGAAGAAACACAAACCTACCCGGAATATTCTCCTAAAACATCCGATATCGACTTGCAGCAATGTCAACTAAAATTATGGCAAGTTGAAGGATATCGCCTTGAACCTGTAGAAGCAATTAAATTTTTACAAGCATTACCACTAGGATCTTTTAAAGCAACAGATGCTTATTTAGGTGGAGATATCCGCTTTTGGTCTCATGTTTGCCGTTGGAGTTTAGATTTACTAGCAAGAGCTAAATTTTTACCAGGAATAAATCGACAGTTGGATGGTACTGTGTTGGGTTGTTGGCAACCATTATTAGATAGTGCTGTAGATCAAGCGCGGTTAGAAAGATTTGCCCAACAAATGCCTACTTTGTGCCGTACTTATCAACAGTTAGAAGTTAATAATCAGGAATTTATCTCAGAAACAATTGATGCGGCATTTTTAGCATTAGAACCAAAAGCATTAATTTTTGGATGCTTAAGTAATATTATAGATTCCCAATGTCGCGCCGCAGCATCATCGCTTCCTAAATCAGGGATGAATGCTTTACAAAATGCAGAATTGATAGTGCGTCAGTGGCTACAATCTTTAGCAAGCAATTCTAGTATTTTAGAGGCAGATGCAGCAACAATAGCCCGTTTAGAGACAACATTGCGGTCTTGGACAACACCAATTCAAGAGCATTTAATTAATTTCATCGATCAAAACTTAGAACAAAATCAATTTCGTACTTGTTTTATCCTGCACCCACCAACTACAGGCGTTACCGAATGGAAATTAGAGTATTGTCTTCAAGCTGTTGATAACCCAGATTTGTTAGTAAATGCCGAAACAATTTGGAATAACCCTGTTGAACATTTAGTTGATCAAGACAGGACAATAGAAAATCCGCAAGAAACTTTTCTTAAGGGTTTAGGGTTAGCTGTACGGTTATATCCTTTAATAGAACCGAGTTTGCATCAGCCACAGCCACAATCTTATAACTTAAATCCAGTAGAAGTATATGAGTTTATCAAAGCATCTGCATGGCGGTTGCAAGATAGCGGTTTAGGAGTATTAATTCCACCTAGCTTAATGCCTGGACAAGGTTTAGGCGGAAGAATGGGATTAAAGATTAAAGCTGAAGTTCCTAACAAGAAAAAAGAGCGTTTAGGCTTACAAAGTTTACTAAAATTTAAGCTGGAATTAGCTGTTGGCGATCGCACTATTTCTAAAGCAGAATTTGACCGCTTAATGGCATTGAAAACACCATTAGTAGAAGTAAATGGTGAGTGGATAGCACTACAACCACAAGATATCCGCGCAGCAGAAGCCATTTTAGCTACGCGCCCAGAAAATTTATCTTTGTCTGTTGAAGATGCTTTACGCTTGAGTACTGGCGATACAAAGACATTGGAAAAATTGCCAGTAGTTAGCTTTGAGGCTTCTGGGGTACTACAAGAGTTAATTACTAATTTAACTGATAATCAGGCGATCGCACCCCTACCAGCCCCCGCAAGTTTCCAAGGACAATTACGACCTTACCAAGAGCGAGGAGTAGGTTGGTTGAGTTTCTTGGAACGTTGGGGCTTAGGCGCTTGTTTGGCGGACGATATGGGATTGGGAAAAACGCCGCAGACTATTGCATTTTTATTGCATTTAAAAGAAGAAGGTGCATTAGAAAAACCTACGTTGATAGTTTGTCCCACTTCAGTTTTAGGAAATTGGGAAAGGGAAGTACATAAATTTAGCCCAACTCTCCAAGCTTTAGTACATCATGGAGATAAACGCGCCAAAGGTAATAATTTTGCTAAAGCAATTAAAGGTAAAGATTTAGTAATTACCAGTTATGCACTTGCTTATCGAGATGCCAAAATTTTAGAAAATATCCCTTGGCAAGGTGTAATCTTAGATGAAGCGCAAAATATTAAAAATCCAGAAGCGAAACAGTCGCAAGCGGTGCGAAAATTACCAACAGAATTTAGAATTGCGCTTACAGGTACACCAGTAGAAAATCGTTTATCAGAACTTTGGTCAATTTTAGATTTTCTCAATCCAGGTTATTTAGGAAACCGTCAATTTTTCCAGCGAAGGTTTGCGATTCCAATTGAAAAGTATGGCGATACAGACTCATTAAGAACATTGCGATCGCTCGTGCAACCATTCATCCTCCGTCGTCTTAAAACTGACCGCACAATTATTCAAGATTTACCTGAAAAACAAGAAATGAACGTATTCTGCGGACTGTCAGCAGAACAAGCAAATCTTTATCAAAAAATGGTAGATAATTCCTTAAATGAAATTGAAGAATCTGAAGGCATTCAACGTCATGGATTAATCTTAACCTTGTTACTCAAGCTTAAACAAATCTGCAACCATCCAGCACAATTCTTAAAAGAAAAAAGCTTAGATAGTAATCAAAGATCAGGTAAACTCCAACGTTTAGAAGAAATGTTAGAAGAAGCAATATTAGAAGGCGATCGCGCCTTAATATTTACCCAATTTGCCGAACTAGGTAAACTTCTGCAACCCTATCTCCAAGACAAACTAGGCTTGGAAACCATCTTCTTATACGGTAGCACCCGTAAACAACAAAGAGAAGAAATGATCGATCGCTTCCAAAACGATCCAGAAGGACCAAGAATATTTATCCTCTCCCTTAAAGCAGGAGGAACAGGACTAAACTTAACCAGAGCAAATCACGTTTTCCACTTCGATCGCTGGTGGAACCCCGCAGTCGAAAACCAAGCAACAGACCGCGTATTTCGTATCGGTCAAAAACGCAACGTCCAAGTCCATAAATTCATTTGTAACGGTACACTAGAAGAAAAAATCAACGACATCATCGAAAGCAAAAAACAACTAGCAGAACAAACAGTAGATGCAGGCGAAAGTTGGCTAACAAAAATGGATACAAACCAGTTACGCAACTTATTAATGCTAGATCGCAGCGCCATCATCGACGAAGAATAAAACTCCAAACACATCAAGCTTAGAAAAATATTTATCACCGCCATTCCCCCTTTGCGACCTTTGCGTTTCCTTTGCGCCCTTGGCGTTAACAAAAAGAATCATGTATACCACAAATAACCCTCAAAACTCAACCAATATTTCCAGTAGAGAATGGTGGGCGCAACAATGGATAGACTTACTAGAAACCTCCCGCTTTAAAAAGCGTTTAGAAAGAGCGCGTAACTACGCTAGACAAGGCAACGTCCTTAACATCGACTTTGAAGGAGGAAAAGTATTATCCAGAGTACAAGGAACCGATCCAGAACCTTATCAAGTTACAATCTCCCTTGACTTATTTGATAATGAGCAATGGAGTTATATCATTGAAACATTATCCCAAAAAGCCTTTTTTTCTGCTCAATTATTAGCAGAAATAATGCCACAAAACATTCAAGAAGTATTCAGTACAAATGGTTTAAGCTTATTTCCCTTCACCCTCCCAGAAGTTCATTCTAAATGCAGTTGTCCTGACCAAGAAGTACCTTGCAAGCATATTGGGGCAGTATACTATTTGTTAGGCGATCGCTTCAGTGAAGACCCATTTGTATTATTTCAACTACGAGGTCGTACAAAAGAACAAATTCTTGAAGCCTTACGCCAACTGCGTCGCGCCAATGTTTCATTACCAGCCGACGCAGAAGACAAAAAAATTACTCATATTAAATTACAACAGCCAAAACCACAGCCAACACCGTTAAAATTAAATCAATTTTGGCAGTATAACGAGCCATTAGAATCATCGCTAGTTGTGATTACACCAGCAGCTAGTAGCGAAAATATTTTAGATATACTTGGAACAATCCCACTAGCATCTGATGCTACAGCAAATCCTGGCTCAAATTTATCCCAACTTGTCACTCAGTATTTAAATAGTATTTATCAAGCTGTTAGTCAACAAGCTGTTATATCAGCATTAAATAGAGAAGAATAAAACGCCCCCAATATAGTTGGGGCATCTTACCAGCATAATATTTTGCCTAAGTCCCGATAATTGAAGTTGGCTGGAATATGATATAACAAGAGTGACGTAAAATATCAATAAAACAAGTTCAGTTATAAGTTGAGCAACAGCAAAATCTCTCCTTCTATACCATTGTTTTATAATACTAAAAGTAAGGGTGAGCCAGAAAATGAATCTAGTTCAATTTTTAAAGTATTCTAGAATAATTCCGATCGCACTGGTGGGGATGATGGACGTTGCGTCAGCCGCCCCTTTGACGGCAACCCAGGCTGCTCGATATGCCCAACCTATCTTCGCTGAAGGCTTTAATAATGTGGGTTTAGGTCCAACTACTAAACCGAATGAAGTTGCAGTATTATGCAAGCGCGTTCCCAAGCAAGTAAATACTCTCAGTTGTTATGGGAGACGCTTAGATAAATATTGTTCGGGAAGAATGACCGTCTATAAAACAGCCCAAAACAGATATAGGCACAAAAATGATAATCTCGGTTGTATAGCTAACTAACCGAAAAAAATAGAGCTGCTAGGGCGGTTGGAGATTCAAAAAAATTGGGAAAATCAGCAATTATCCTGACGTGGTGACAACCACGTCAGATACTTATCATGTTCCTGAAAAATGCAATTAACCAGGATAAATTGTTCCATCAGGAAAAATTGCCCCCACCAAAATTGCTCCAGTTAACTTAACCATTATTTTGTCATTAAATCCTATTTTAGCCCCAGTTAAATCTGCTCCCCTCAAATCTGCTCCGCTTAAATCTGCCCCAATCAAATTTGCTTCCCGCAAACAAGCATTACTTAAATTTGCTTGCAGTAAATTAGCTCTAAATAAATTAGCTTTATAGAGATTTGCTCCTTGAAGATTTACCTTATGTAAAAAAGCATCGCTCAGATTAGCATGACTGAGGTTAGCATCACTTAAATTTCTCCCCGAAAAATCTTTTTCTTTCAAATCCGCACCACTCAAATTTGTACCGCTCAAATCTGGAGCAGGTTTTCGCTCTTGATATTGAGATTGAGAAGCCGTTGGTGGCTGTTTATAATAACTAGGCGTTGGTGGCTGTTTATAATAACTAGATGTGGGTTGGCTAGATGGACGCGGTTGAGCCTTTGGGGTTGGAGGGTTCTTTCCAATTAACCGCAATTGATCGCGAGCATGATTTATTTCTTTCAATTTATCCTGAGCTTTTTGTTGTAGCCGAGGATTATCTGTAGGAATGCGATCGGGATGCCAAATGAACGCTAAATCCTTATAAGCTTGGTTGACTTCTTCCAAAGAAGCCCCAGGTGATAGTCCCAGTACTTGGTAGTATTTGTTTAGCTCATCCATTTACAGCAGTCTACCAAATAATTAGTATTTTTGATTTAGCAATTTAGACTTCTTCAACCTCAAGTAGAGGTACTATAATAGCGGTACAAGTAAAAGCTAATACCAGTGGCATTGGAGACTTAATTAAATAGGCGTAAATAGCTGCACTTAAACTGACACTCAGCGCAGCCGCTACACACAGCTTTTCTTCAAAGCAAAATCCTTTTTTCGCCTTAATCAATTTTAAAGCTCTAGGAGGAATTGGCTCAGGCATAACTGCACCAGGTGGAAAAGCCCAGTAGTTACCACTATCAATAACTAAATCTGTCCAACCATTTTCTTCACACCATTCTATAATCCAATTCTCACAAAAATGCTTCATATATAAATTAAGGTTCATAAATATCCTGTTAATTATCAACAAGTAGTTCTTAAACTTTTAATTACTTAGAGTTTTTATTAAATAATTAGTGACAGCAAAAAATATAATTATTTTTTAAGATTTAATATTTATAAATAGATCGTAAGTTTAAAAGCATAATAAAATTATCTACCTAAACATAGAAAAATAGCTATTTGCTTAACTAACCTTAAGGTTGAGAGAATTTTAAATTGCTGCTAGGTATTTAGCAGTGTTGCCCTTGGTATGTGTAGAAAAGTCTTAAGCAATCATCATTAGGTTATCTAGGCTGAATGAAGTATGCGCTATTAAAACCAAAAGGCGAAAAAGCTAAATTTATTCGCCTTTTGTCTTTGCTTTTCGCTGTAGTCATTAGCCATATTGAGAACATTAGCTTACTGACCAAACTCAAGCCGTGCTTGCTCTACTAATTCACCTGTCACCGTTTGTTGACCACTAGCACGAGCCAATTGTTCAACCCTAGTCCGAGCCTGCGCCCGTACAAAAAAGGGAATATTCTTCAGCTTAACCTTAGCTTCAGGCGTCCACTCTAAAATTCCTGTCAAATCAGCATCACGCATAATCAGTGAGCAATTATCAGTTATCTATTACCAGTATATTGTTTCATTTATAGCAATTAGCGGTCAGCTATCAGCTATCAGCTTCTAAAGCAATCTTGCTATGTAGGCTTTTCTTTATCAGGACTTACGCAAATTATGAAAATAAACACCATCTGTAGGGGCAATCCCCCTGTGGTTGCCCCTGTATTTAGTGTATCTGCGTAAGTCCTGTTTATTCAAAAAGCTAACTGCTGATAGCTGACGGTGCAGAGAGCTATTTAACCACCAATTATCAAAAAAGGCTCCTGTTATAAAAACAAGAGCCTAATCAATTATCAGTTCTTAGTCAAAAAACCAGAACTCTCAACTTAGAGCCTAGTCAAGTTCAGTCATGGACATTACTGGCTCATTTTCACGGTCAATACCTTTTTCAAAACCAGCAGCAGCAGCGCGTGCGCGACCAGCGTGCCATAGGTGACCGACTAGGAAGAAGAAACCTAGTACAAAGTGAGAGGTAGATAACCAAGCACGTGGGTTCACATAGTTAAACCCGTTAATGTCGGTAATAATACCGCCCACAGAGTTCAGTGAACCGTTGGGAGCATGAGTCATGTACTCAGCAGCACGACGAATTTGCCAAGGCTGAATATCATTCTTCAGTTTGTTGAGTTCCAGACCATTAGGACCACGTAATGGCTCTAACCAAGGGCCACGGAAATCCCAGAAACGCATTGTTTCACCACCGAAGATAATTTCTCCAGTAGGAGAGCGCATCAGGTATTTACCTAGACCTGTAGGGCCTTGAGCAGAACCAATGTTAGCACCCAAGCGTTGGTCACGAACTAAGAAAGTCATTGCCTGAGCTTGAGAAGATTCAGCGTTAGTTGGACCATAGAATTCGCTGGGGTAAACAGTATTGTTAAACCAAACGAAGCAGGAGGCAATAAAGCCCATTAGGGACAACGCACCCAAGCTGTAGGAGAGATAAGCTTCTCCAGACCAGATGAACGCACGACGCGCCCAACCAAAAGGCTTGGTGAGAATGTGGTAAATACCACCAAAGATACAGATCAAACCGATCCAAATGTGACCGCCAATAACATCTTCCAGGTTATCAACGCTGACAATCCAGCCTTCACCACCAAAGGGAGACCTGGTTAAATAACCGAAGATTACTGCTGGGTTCAAAGTTGGATTGGTGATTACACGAACATCACCGCCGCCTGGTGCCCAGGTGTCATATATTCCACCGAAGAACATCGCCTTAGCGACCAACAGCAAAGCACCAATGCCCAACACAATTAGGTGGAACCCTAAAATGCTGGTCATTTTGTTCTTGTCTTTCCAGTCGTAACCAAAGAAGCCAGAATACTCTTCTAAGGTTTCAGGTCCACGGACAGCATGGTAAATGCCACCCAAACCAAGAACAGCAGAGGAAATTAGGTGCAGAACACCAACAACAAAGTACGGGAAGGTGTCGGTGATTTCACCGCCAGGACCAACACCCCAACCCAAACGGGCGAGGTTAGGCAACAAGATGAAGCCTTGTTCGTACAGAGGCTTTTCTGGGATAA
Organism: uncultured cyanobacterium; assembly: GCA_963711165.1. Taxonomy (GTDB): domain Bacteria; phylum Cyanobacteriota; class Cyanobacteriia; order Cyanobacteriales; family PCC-9333; genus Crinalium. The sequence continues at coordinate 197,874 of CAVQDG010000045.1, forward strand.
AGTGAGCGACTTCAAACAAAGTCATCGCTCCTGCCCAGAAGACAATCAGTCCTTGGTGGGCAACGTGAGCGCCCAACAACTTACCAGAGAAATCTATTAGACGGGCGTTCCCAGCCCACCAGGCAAAACCTGATGATTCTTGGTCACGACCACTGCCCGCAACCATTGCACTATTAAAGGGCGTTTCCACAGAGTATTACCTCTTAAAAGAGATGAAGTATGACAAATGAATACAAAAAGCCAAGATGAATTGATTCTACATTCAACTTTACTTTTTTTTACAGAGCGTTACCACGAGGAAGAACTTCTTCAGGGAAAACAAAAGTCTCGTGAGGTTGGTCAGCAGGAGCCATCCAAGCACGGATACCCTCATTGAGCAGAATATTCTTAGTGTAGAAAGTTTCAAACTCTGGGTCTTCCGCAGCGCGGATTTCTTGAGACACAAAGTCATAAGCCCGCAGGTTTAATGCTAAACCCACAATCCCAACTGAACTCATCCACAAGCCTGTAACTGGTACAAACAACATGAAGAAGTGCAACCAACGTTTGTTGGAAAAGGCAATCCCAAATATTTGTGACCAAAAACGATTGGCGGTCACCATACTGTAGGTTTCTTCTGATTGGGTGGGGTTGAAGGCGCGGAAGGTGTTGGCTTTGTCGCCGTCTTCAAATAAGGTGTTCTCTACTGTGGCTCCATGGATGGCACACAGTAATGCACCGCCTAAAATACCTGCTACTCCCATCATGTGGAAGGGGTTCAATGTCCAGTTGTGGAAGCCTTGCAAGAACAGCAAGAAGCGGAAAATTGCGGCTACCCCAAAGCTGGGAGCAAAGAACCAACCGGATTGTCCTAATGGGTACATTAGGAAGACTGATACAAATACGGCAATGGGACCTGTAAAGGCTAAGGCGTTATAGGGACGAATTCCTACTAGGCGGGCAATTTCTAGCTGTCTTAAGCAGAAGCCGATTAAGGCAAATGCTCCGTGCAATGCGACAAATGTCCATAAGCCGCCGAGTTGGAACCATCTAGTTAAGTCCCCTTGGGCTTCTGGTCCCCACAGTAGTAGTAGGGAGTGTCCAACGCTGTTGGGAGGGGTGGATACGGCTACTGTCAGGAAGTTACAGCCTTCTAGGTAGGAGGATGCTAGTCCGTGGGTGTACCAACTGGTGACGAAGGTTGTGCCTGTGAGCCACCCGCCTAATGCGAGGTAGGCGCAGGGGAATAGTAGTATGCCACTCCAGCCGACGAACACGAAGCGATCGCGCTTGAGCCAGTCGTCTAGTGCGTCAAACCATCCCCGTTCTGATGGGACTCGTCCAACTGCAATTGTCATCTTAAAACCTCTTGGTTTGAATCAAGTCCTCAATTTTTAAGGGGAACAACACCTTATACCAGAGGAGTTAACATTTTATATTTGGCAGTACCAACCCTAATCCATGTTCAAGGATAGGATTTTTCTGAATAAATCAGCTAGTGTGTCATCAGCTAATTGCTTGTGGCTATTACACCCTAGCCCATTTACAACAGCCATACTCATGCCCTATCTAAGTTAACCAATAGCTATTTAATGGTTGTGTCCAAAATCCGCTTGTATTTGGTTGAATGAGCATTTTCTGGGTTTAGGCGTTGCCAATCCTCTTGCTTTTGTACCTTAATCAGACCTAATCCATTCTCATCTAGATGGGAATGGATTAAGTCAGAGTCTCAGGTTTATTCAAGTTTATTTATTGAAAATATCAGAATTTTTACAATTTGACACGCACTATCTCATAAAACCCTGGGTTAGTTACTCAACTTAACGCAGTACTTGGGATGGCTTATTTTAGGGACAGGGGGTGAGAATGTGACCCTCCTCTGGCATAGAATAGAAAATAACTCTGGAAAGCAAACGCAGATGTGCCACTAATCCCACTTGCTTAAATAAGTGGGAGTATCAAAGCAATTTTTCTGAAAATTTACGTTGGATTTAACTAAAATTTCATGGCTGCACCGACAATCTCTACAGATAACCCTGTTCTTAAGCAACCGATTTTAGGCTCTCGTCGGTTAAGTAACTATTGGTGGGCTACAGTTGTATCTGTGGGCGCAACAGGTTTTTTCTTAGCTGGGATTTCCAGTTATCTCAAAGTAAATCTTTTGCCTTTTAGCGATCCCACTCAACTGCTATTTATTCCCCAAGGGATAACGATGGGGCTTTACGGTACTGCTGGCTTACTGCTGGCGCTTTACCTGTGGTTAGCGATCATCTGGGACATCGGCGGCGGTTATAACGAATTTAATCAGGAAACAGGAGAGATTCGCATTTTTAGATGGGGATTTCCTGGTAAGAACCGCCGAATTGAAATTAACTGTAAGGCAGAGGATGTCCAAGCAATTAGAGTAGATATCAAAGAAGGACTAAACCCACGTCGCGCTCTATATCTGCGTGTCAAGGGAAGGCGGGATATCCCTCTATCGCGTGTTGGTGAACCGATGTCTTTGTATGAACTAGAAAGCGAGGGAGCTACATTGGCTCGTTTTTTGAGTGTTCCTTTGGAAGGATTATGAGCGGTTGCGGTTTTAAACGCAAATTTTGGATAATTCAGTAGCTCTGGCTACAAATAGGTAAATTAAAAATGCAGATAGAAATCCGGCGCTGGCTATTATTATTTTTAGCCGTTGGTGGTTTGATTATGGGTGGATGTGATACCCAGCAGGCATCTACGGTGAATTCAGCCAGCCCTACAAGTACTCAAACTACCTCTGTTCCTACTCCTGTGGCTAGTAGTCCACAACTGAGTAATTTACCGCGACTTGAAGGCAAAGCGACGGTGGTTTTAACGGTTAAAGGCTCACCAATTACGATTGAAGTAGATGGAACTAATGCCCCGATTAGTGCTGGTAATTTTGTTGATTTAGTTCAACGGGGAGTTTACGATGGGCTGGTGTTTCACCGAGTAGTGCGGACACCACAACCTTTTGTTGTTCAAGGGGGTGATCCCCAGGGTAAAGACCCAAAATTTCCACAAGAGCGGTTGGGAACTGGTGGTTTTACTGATCCAGCGACGAATCAACAGCGTTATATCCCCTTAGAAATCAAGCCAACAGGGGCAAAAAGTCCAATTTATAGCCAAACTTTCAATAGTGCGGGTATTTCTGATTCCCCTGTTTTGAAACATACACGGGGAGCGTTGGCGATGGCTCGATCGCAGGCTCCAGATAGTGCTTCTTCTCAGTTTTATATTGCTTTAGCAGATTTACCGTTCTTGGATGGTGAGTATGCTGTTTTTGGTAACGTTACTGAGGGGATGAGTGTAGTTGACAAGATTCAGCAGGGCGATCGCATTGAATCGGCTAAGGTTACTAAGGGGATCGAAAATTTGAAGAAAGGACAGTGAATCAATTAACAATTAACAATTAACAATTATCAGGTCTAAATTTTTACTGTTGATTGTTGATTGAGCAAGATTAATTTTGAGGGTACGTTGGTTTTTTTGCTGGATTTACAAGTTAAAATTCACAAGCTAAAATTCGGTGGTTGAGGTTGTTGTTACTGGTGTTGGCTTAATTTCTGCTTTAGGCAATTTGGAAAATACTTGGGAAAGTTTAATTGCAGGTAAATCTGGGATTAGCCCACGCCAATTATTTCCAGAATTACCAACATTTCCGATAGCACTGATTGGTAACACACCAAATAATCTCACAAATATCACTGAGTTGGTGGTAGCAGCAGCGTTAAAAGATGCTGGTTTGCTGCCACCCTTAATTAATTGTGGGGTAGTAATTGGCTCAAGTCGTAGTTGTCAGGCATCCTGGGAAGAGTTAGCTAGGCAATTTTATATTAGTAGTCAACAGCAATTAGGATATCAAGATTTTAATTCAATACCTTGTTTAACTTCTCTTGCTCAAGAAAACACCATAAAATTAGAGCATTGGTTGGATACTTTACCTAACAAAGCAGCGATCGCAACTGCTCGTCAAATAAACTCTACTGCTCCAGTATTAGCGCCAATGGCAGCTTGTGCTACAGGAATATGGGCGATCGCTCAAGCATATAATCTGATTCAAACTGGGCAATGTCAGCGAGTTATTGCTGGCGCGGTGGAGGCAGCTATCACACCCCTCACTTTGGCAGGGTTTGACAAAATGGGCGCACTAGCTAAAAGGAGCGCGTATCCTTTTGACAAATATCGCGAAGGTTTAGTTTTAGGTGAAGGTGGCGCAGTATTTGTTTTAGAAACAGCAGAGTTAGCACAGCGTCGGGGAGCAGAAATTTATGGTAAAGTTTTGGGATTTGGCTTGACAACAGACGCTTATCATGTATGTGCTACTGAGCCAAGGGGTAGAAGTGCGATCGCAGCCGTTAAACAATGTTTAGAACGCAGTAAACTTTTGCCAGGGGATATTGATTATATCCACGCTCACGGTACAGCTACTTTGCTTAACGATCAGCATGAAGCACAGTTAATTAAATATCTGTTTCCTCAAGGTGTTTCTGTTAGTTCTACTAAGGGTGCTACAGGTCATACTTTGGGGGCTTCTGGGGCTTTAGGCGTAGCTTTTTGTCTGATGGCAATGAAATCTAATTTGTTACCACCTTGTGTGGGGTTAACACAACCAGAGTTTGATTTAGATTTTGTCACTGTGGCACAGTCGCGTGAGGTGCAGAAGGTGCTTTGTTTAAGTTTTGGTTTCGGGGGTCAAAATGCTGTGGTAGCTTTGGGTAAGGGGTAGCAGGGGCAGCCTTTTTTGAGATAAGTAGGTGAAGATAATTTTACAACCCACCCCCTACCCCTCCCCATCAACAGGGAGGGGAGAATTGAAGTTTTATATTTATTAAAATGTAGCTATTAAAATAAATTATTATGAATCTAACCGCAGAAATTCTTTCACAACTACCAGGGGATGTATTAGGAGGGCTACGTCGCGCTGACAGCCTTTGGCAAGCAATTAAAGATAATACTTTACCAATTCCTGCCATAGTTAAAGAAAGCCAGCTACCCCTAGAAACTGTAGATTTAGATATTGTTATTTGCGGTGGCACACTGGGCATTTTAGTTGCTGCTGCTTTACAAGTGCAGGGCTACCGCGTTGCTGTAATTGAGCGCGGAATTTTACGTGGTAGAGATCAAGAGTGGAATATATCCCGCAAAGAACTAGAAACTTTTGTGGAATTAGGGTTACTAAAGGAAGCAGAATTAGAGAGTGCGATCGCTACTCAATATAACCCTGCTCGAATTGCCTTTCCTAATACTCCTGATATTTGGGTGCGAGATATTCTTAACATCGGCGTTGACCCAGTTTTTCTATTAGAAACTCTCAAGTTAAAATTTTTAGCTGCTGGTGGTCAATTATTGGAACAAACACCTTTTAATGCAGCAATTGTTCATACCAATGGTGTTAGGGTAGAAGCAGGTGAAAAAGTTTTAAATACGCGCTTATTAATAGATGCAATGGGGCATTTTTCTCCCATAGCGCAACAGTCGCGACAAGGACAAAAACCAGAAGGAGTTTGCTTAGTAGTAGGTAGCTGCGCTCAAGGATTTCCAGAAAACGATACTGGTGATTTATTTGTATCTTTTACACCCATGCAGCAACAATGCCAATACTTTTGGGAAGCATTTCCAGCTAGAGATGGCAGAACTACTTATTTATTTACCTACATGGATGCTCACCCAGAACGTCCTAGCTTAGAGTTTTTATTTGAAGAATACTTACGTTTGTTACCAGAGTATCAAAATATAGAACTTTCTAAATTACAGTTTCAAAGAGCATTATTTGGCTTTTTTCCTTCCTACAAACAAAGCCCCTTAAGAACACCTTGGAATCGAATATTGCTTGTGGGAGATAGTAGCGGTAGCCAATCACCTGTCAGCTTTGGAGGTTTCGGAGCAATAGTAAGACATCTGAAGCGTTTAACAACAGGAATTCACGAAGCTTTAGAAAGTGATGCAATAAGTCAGAATGCTTTAGCACTGCTGCAACCTTATCAACCTAATATTGCTGCAACTTGGATGTTCCAAAGAGCGATGAGTGCTGGTATCGAGCAAAAACTTAACCCGGATCAAATTAACCAGTTGCTTGCAGGTGTATTTCAGTCAATGGCGCAGTTAGGAGATGATGTTCTTAGACCATTTTTGCAAGACGTTGTGCAATTTTCAGGTTTATCAAAAACGCTTTTGAAAACTGCAATAACTAATCCGGCGATCGTATTACCAGTCATTCCTCATGTCGGATTAGAAACACTGCTGACTTGGATGGTGCATTATCTTACTTTAGGAGGATATACCGCGCTATATCCTTTAGGAAAAATGATGATGCCCCTAGAGAAAATGTTGCCGCCTATACAGCAATACTATTACCACCGATTGCTTGATGCTTGGCGATATGGATCTGGAGCAGATTACCAATAGAGCTATTGCATAAATTGAGCAAATCTTATTTAATTTTTGCATTTATTAACAAAAATTATCGTAGATTTCTTGCCCTAAAATAATGATTACATCTGTGTTTATCTGTGTGCATCTGTGGTTAATTATCTAAAATTTGATTGCTGCAAAAAATTTTATGTTTGCAACAATCTTAATTGTTTGCTTCTCAGTCTAAAATAATAGACCTCTTGCATAAGTCGATCACATCTTGGTTGACATCTGCGCCATCTGCGTCCATCTGCTCACATCTGCTCACATCTGCGATAAAAAAAATATGATTTTTACAAGAGGTCTAATAGAGTAAAATATCATCCAAAAATTTATTTTAAAGCCACAAGTATTTCTCTCCTTCTTTTAATTAATTTTCTCCAATAAATTCAAATCCTAAAAATATGAACGTTAATTTAGCTCGGCAATACTTCTCCCAAGAAATTCAACAACCTGACCCACAAATTGATTTAGGCAAGGCAGCCATATATATTGCCAAAGAAGAATACCCAAATCTTGATCCAGAGGAATATCTCAATGCTCTTGATACTATGGCAAGTGAGATTCAAGAACGTTTGCCAGAACAACGCTATCCATTACGGGTACTTCAAACTATTAACAACTATCTCTATGATGATTTAGGCTTTACTGGAAATAAAAAAGATTATTATGATCCGCGTAACAGCTTTTTAAATGATGTAATTGAACGGCGTACTGGCATTCCCATTACACTTTCTTTACTTTACTTAGAAATTGCGAGAAGGCTGGATTTCCCAATGGTAGGAATTGGAATGCCTGGGCATTTTATGATTCGCCCACAATTTGAAAATGTTGGCATTTTTGTTGATGCTTTTAATCGTGGCGAAATTATGTTTGATGAAGACTGCGAGGAAAGACTGAGCCAAATTTACCAACAACCAATATCATCAATTCCCGCAGAATTGTTGCAACCTGTAAGCAATCGCCAATTTTTAGCACGAATGCTGACAAATTTAAAGATGATTTATTTAAGTCGGCGTAATTTTAGCTCATCTGTGGCGGCAGTTGAGCGAATTTTGTTGCTATTTCCTGATGCTGTAATGGAATTGCGCGATCGCGGTTTGCTTTACTATGAATTACAACGATGGCAAGAAGCTTCTGAGGATTTAGCAACATACCTTACTCGGCTTCCTGATGCTGAAGATGCTGAGGTGATTCGACAAGTGCTGAGACAATTATCAATTATCAATTAACAATTACCATAAAATTAAAGTTGTGTGCTAGGAATAACGAAGAATATTTTGATTGTAAATAAATCAAGCCACAAACCAAACAGGCTCTTTGATTGTTAATTGTTAATTGTTAATTGTTAATTGTTAATTGTTAATTGTTAATTGTTAATTGTTAATTGTTAATTGTTAATTGTTCTCTGCTACTCTTTTGAGACGCTGTAATTGTGCTTGCATATCCTGTTGCGTCCACGAAGACGCAAAGGTATTGAAACCCCAACTAATTAGAGGATTGGGAATTTCAAACTCAAATCTATTGACAAGAAGCGTTCCTTGTGAATTTGGTTGACATTCCCAGCAATCGCATCCTTTAAAAAATCCCTCAAATCCCCAAACTACTAGCCCTGGTTCTCTCTCAATCACTACACTATTCAAGGTTGGCTGTAGTACAGGGATTTGAATCACAAAACGGCTCTTACTACCAACATCGGTACTCCACTCCCCGACAGGTTCACAAACTAGCACGGGATTAAGCCATCGGTGCATTAACCCTAAATCTGTAATGCAACGCTCAACCATCGTGGCGTTGGCGTTGATCTGGATAGATTGTTCAAATATTTGGGGCGACATAAATACTGAGTGCCGTGTGGAATACTTACATCGAGGTTGGTCTTGGTCTTGGTCATTGGTCATTGGTCATTGAGATAGTGTGAGGTCTAAAAATATGCAAATCTGCGACTTTTAAAGCTTAATTCACTATAAAGGAAGATTACAAGTGGCTAAAGTGGCGCATAATGTTGTCCATATTGCTCTAACGGTTATTTCAGCGTGGAATTGTGAGCAAATTTGCACTATTTACAACAAATTTCCCAGATAATCGTAGAGCAAGCATGGCTATTGCCAAAAGCCCAAGTTTATTTTTGCCTGTAAAGTCGCAAAGGGTTTCCTACCAAGTATGAATGAATTTTGGTCAGTAATTACACAAAGCATCGGCGTTGATGATTCGCTGTTGTGGTCGCAAATAATCGCACAGGCTACCCCAGCCCAACCTCAACAAGGAGTTGCGCCAGGTGTTAACGGGCTTTTCCAAGGTCTAGGTTTCAGCTTAGGTCCATCGCTGCTCAATTTGGTAGCAGCGATCGCAATTTTAGTAATTGGTTTAATAATCGCGCTCATCGCCTCTTCCATCACTAATGGGCTACTGAAGCGTACTGATATTGATAATCGCCTAGCTTCTTGGATCACTGGACGTTCAGATAGTACTGATTCTCCACCTGTAGAAAAATGGATTTCTAGCATTGTCTTCTGGTTGATCATGATCTTGGTGTTGGTCGCCTTTTTAGACCAACTTAAATTGACGGTTGTTTCTCAACCTTTAAATAATTTCCTCTCTGGAATCCTGGGCTTTTTGCCAAAATTAGGCGGCGCAGCTATTTTATTAGGCATCGCCTGGGTAATAGCTACAGCCGTTAAATTATTAGTAACACGCACTCTACGGACTCTGCGTTTAGATGAGCGTTTAAATCAACAAGTAGGTTCATCTCCTCAGCCCAACCAGTTGTCTTTGAGTGACACGCTAGCCAATGCGCTCTACTGGTTCATTTTTCTGCTCTTCTTACCTTCTGTTCTGAGTACTTTGAATTTGCAGGGAACACTGCAACCAGTACAGAGGCTACTAAATGATATACTGGCAATCCTGCCAAATATTTTAGCGGCTGTGCTAATCGGGTTTGCAGGTTGGTTAGTTGCACAGGTAGTACGTCGAATTGTCACAAATTTGTTAGCTGCAAGTGGTACTGATCAGCTAGGTCATCGCGTTGGGTTGAATCAACCCGCAGGTGGTAAATCTCTTTCTTGGATTATCGGTACGTTTGTTTATGTACTGATTTTAATTCCAACAGCGATCGCAGCTTTAAATGCTCTAAGAATTGATGCGATTTCTGATCCAGCAACTTCAATGTTGCAGCAGATTCTCAACGCCATCCCCCAAATATTAACAGCCGCGTTAATTTTGGCGTTAGCTTATTTCTTAGGAAGATTTGTCTCAGATTTAGTGACAAACATTCTCACAGGGCTTGGGTTTAATAACGTTTTCTCTTGGATAGGATTGCCAACAAAACGCCCGAAAGCAATACTTCCTCCTAGCAGCGCACCTGAAGCATCATTTCCTACTACTACTACTACTACTATAGAATTTGATTCTACTAATAGAGAATTTAATTCTACTAATAGAGAAGTTGACCCATCAACATCACAACAAGAAACTGTAAAGCCAACACCAACTATCACTCGTACACCTTCAGAACTTGCAGGGATTGTGGTGCTTGTTGGGATTATGCTGTTTGCTACTGTAGCAGCAACTAATGTGTTGCAAATTGCAGCACTTACGGCATTAGTTAGCGGCATTGTTATAGTACTAGGTCGAATTCTTGCTGGTTTAGTAGTGTTTGCGATTGGTTTGTATTTAGCTAACCTTGCTTATAGCTTAATTACCAGTTCTGGATCTCGTCAGTCCCGAATTTTAGGTCAAACGGCTCGGATTGCAATTATTGCCTTAGTATCAGCAATGGCACTACAACAAATGGGTATTGCTAGTGACATTGTTAACTTAGCTTTTGGGCTACTATTAGGAGCAATTGCTGTCGCGATCGCACTTGCCTTTGGTTTGGGTAGCCGTGATCTTGCCGCAGGTCAAGTTCAAGAATGGTTAGATTCATTCAAACAACAAAGATAGTTTGATTAGGACTTACACATATAGCAACCGTCACAGGAGTTAGGATATTAGATTTATTGCTCTGGATCACAATTTTGGTTTTTTCTCGCAGATGTGAGCAGATAAACGCAGATAACGCAGATGTTAACCAATATTTGATCCTTGTCAATTGCCTCCTGTCCGTTGCTATAAAACCTAGTGACCAAGATGGTCACACTATATAAGGGAGGTAGAGACGCGATCTTTCGCGTCTTTATTCTTTATTGTAGTGCGGGCATCTTGCCCGCGTTTCGTTTTAAATAATTCTTACTTATTTAAATTTCCCCAAATTTAACTATTTGTCACTCGACGTAAATCAATCTTGGCAGTTAATTCATCTTTAATCCGATTAATAATTGAAGCTTCATCCAAGTTTGATAAAATACGATTTACAACTGCTTTTGGTCCATCTGGTCCCCAAGACGCACCATTAGCTAAATAAGTTTTAGTCACTTGTCCAATTACATAAGCAGAGACACCAGCAACACCCGCCTGAGTTAGCGCGACAGAAATATAAGGAGCTAAAGATGCTCCACCCGTTGCTGGTGCAGAAATACTTAATAATCCTTTAAGAGAACTTAAACCTAAATTTGCTAAAAGTTCACTAGCAGTAATACCACCCATACTCAGGGCAATTTTTTGTAGCAAACCTACAGCGCCTTGCTGAGTCATCCCAATGCCGTAGAGTCGGGATAAGGTCAAAATCATAGAAATATCAATTACTGCGCCACTAAGTAGATCTACTACAGTTAAAGGATTAAGTGCGATCGCCACTGCCTTAGTCATTACTGCTTTCCAAATCAATTGATTGGCACTTTCATCCCGAATTACCATTTTTCGCTGCACCAACTGATCGTTGATATCATCGGCATAAAGCATCGTGTTCAATGCCACCAAAGATTTACCTTCTCGATCTAAAATTTCTAAAATTTTCAGCTTTAATTCCTCTACTTGTGGCGATCCTTGACAGCGTTGTATTCCTCTACTACCATCTGGGCGTTGCACAGCTTGCGCTACTAACGGTGAAGCTGCCACCATCACAATTTCTGCTGGTTTAAGCAACTGTCGTACCCGTTCATCTCTGATTTTGCGGTAAATTGCTTGTCTATCTGCTTCTGGATATTGATCAATTTTGTTAAATACTAGCAACATCGGTTTACCCGCTTCCCGCAGTTGGGATAATGCTTCGTATTCCACCTTAGTCATGTCACCAGCAATAATAAATAGAATCAAATCTACCTGCGTGGCAATCTGACGTGCTAATATTTCCCGCGCTTCGCCATCAACTTCATCAATCCCAGGTGTATCAATCAGTTCTACCTGAGAATTGCCTACACTTGGCAGTGTGACTCTTAAAACATCAGCAGTGCGATCGCTATTCTGGGTAGATAAGTTTTGGGGATCTACACGCCAACTGCTACTTTGACTTGTACGGGTAACACCATGAAGTGGACCAGTTTCAAACGCCTTTTGACCTAATAAGGCATTCAACAGCGAAGATTTACCTCTGCCTACCATGCCAAAAGCTGCAATCTGCACTACAGAGCGTTCTAGCTTATCTAGCATGGTTGCTAGTCCCTCTATTTCTGAATCTAATCCTTCTCTTTCTTGGGGTTTCAAGTCAAGATTGTCCACCAGTTCTCGCAGCGCATCAGTCGCTTGTTTATAGTTCAGTTCCGCCTGAATCTCTTTAAAGCTAAAAATCGCGCTATCTAGATCCTGATCCAGATTAGTAGAATTTAAATTATCAGGATTAGAGTCCGACACTAAATTAGTCAAAACCGCTCCTCCTCTTATTTATTTTGATCCTACTCATTTTGGCTAATGAACAATTATCAATTAAAGGATATTGCGTCTAACTTAAGTGTAAACAATCACAACAGCCTGACTGCTAAAGCAGCAATTAAAAGCGTTTGCTATCGTGAGTTATTTAAAGGCTATTAACATCAGACTTAATGTGAGTTCTAAATATCTGCCAGAAACCATTGCTTATGTCAGGATTACCCAACATTCCTGGCAACTAGGAACAATTGAAGGTGAAGTTACCGCGGGAGAATTTGTTTGGGAGTTCTACTGGTGTTTCCGCCAAGGTGAACTTGTGGTGAAACCTTCTATGGGACGAGCTTTAATTCAAGAACCTTTGGGTAGATTTTTAGAACAGCAAGATTACAAGCTAGAACCAGGGGGCGATTATGCTTTTACTATCCGAGCGCAACTTTAGAAAATTTAGTTTGGATATCTCCACATTTTTGTAGCCTGTAGCATCTTATATTTATGATGTATAATTGTACGAATTTAATTTTTATTTGCTATTTTTAGATATCTTTCAATTAGCAAAATAGCAACAATATCATCTATCGGTCGCGGAGGTTGCCGAAATCCTTGGGGAATTAGGCTGGTAATACCTTTAGGCGGATACATTTGCCAATAGCGATCGCGTGCTTCTAAGCTGCTGTAGCGTTCATCTACCATTACAATCGGAATTGATCCTAATTCGTTCGTGAGTTTCTGTTTCCAAGTTTTTGCTGTGGTTTGATCTCCCATTACTAAAGTAGAAATGGCAAATTCTTCACATAAAGTTTGGATAGTTGCGATCGCACTCGCTGATGGCACAACTTCATGGTAAAGCAGTTTCCTGTTCGTACCCACGACAGCTAAACCACACTTGTCTTTTCCTGGATCAAAACCCAAAATCATTTTTCAATTAACAATTAACAATTACATTAGCGATTAATCAATGAGCAATCTTTGAATGGTTAAGTACTAAAAATAACTTGTCCATCTTTAATAGCTACCAACTTAATTTTTAGTGGACCTGATGTGTAAGTGTCCTCGGCAGCGATCGCTTTGAGATCCACAGACTGCTTATACTGCTTTAGTTGCTCTAAAAATCGGATCAAGGTAATAATTCTACCATCGCCAACTTGCAAGATCGTATCACCCACAATTCCAACTCTCCGAGCGCGAAACTGTGATGCCGCCAGTAACAAGTCAATTTTTTTACGGATTTCTACCTCTGTCATAGTAGCAGGTTGAGCTTCGGTTGCCGCTACCGTATCACCTGCTTTGAAAACAACTTGATTCAATGATACATCAGCAAACACTTCTACTTGCTTTTCTCCAGTCACATAATTTCCCGCAGAAAAGATGCGTACCACATAGTCGCGCCCATCCTGAATTTGGTTAATTAACTGCTCGACTTGTGTTGAAGCAATTTGTACTACTCGCTCGTTGGTTTTCTTACCACCAGGTTGAGTTGATTCAATGCTTGTGCGGTTAGCTTGACTCAACAATTGATCAATTGCTCGACGCGCAGAGGATGGTTCAACAACACGCAGCACAGCAGCAGCGAGGACTTCATTGCGGGATAAAACAACATTACCTTGACGCAGCACTTGATAATCTTGTTCTAGCTTTCCTACTTCTTTTTCTAAAAATGCCAGTCGTTGCTCTCGTTGCTTAAGTCGTGACTCTAGCTGTTTAAGCTGTTGATCTCGTTGGGTAAGTTGTGTTTCTATTTGTTGGAATTGTTGATCTAGTTGTTTAAGTTGCTTATCTCGTTGGGTAAGTTGTATTTCTCCTTGTTTAAGTTGTACTTCTAGCGTTTTCAGTTTTTGATCTTGTGCAGTAAGTTGTACCTGCCGTTGTTGCAGTTGTTGATCTCGTTCTTTAAGTTCTGCTTGTCGTTGAGTTAGTTGAATCTCTCTGTCTTTAAGTTGTTTACCTAGCTGATTGAGGCGAGTTTCACGTTCGGAAATGCCCTCTTTTAGCTGTTTTTCCAGGTCTTGTCGTTGGGAGATTACTCGCTCTTTTTGATCAATAGTGATGTCTCGTTTAGCAATTTCGCGATCGCGCTGATTAATTTGCCCTTTTAATTGAGCAATTTGACCATTGAGTTGATTAATTTGACCTTTTAATTGAGCAATATTACCTTGTAGTTGACCGACTTGGCTATTAAGTTGATTAACTTGCTGTTTAACCTGATTGCGTTGCTCGATTAAATCTTGCCTTTCTCCCTGTAGTTGCGTAATTTCCTTACTAAGAGCAATTTTTTGTTGGGAAACAACTCCTAGCTGGCGTTGAGTAGCATTAAGTTGTTTAGCTGTCAGAGATTGTTTAGCGATTATTTCTTTCAAAGACTGATTAATTGTATCAAGCTGTTTCTCTGCTTGATATCGCTCAGTTTTAGCTTTGGTTAATTCACTTTCTACTTGATTTTTTTGCTCTACAACTACAGTTAGCTCGTCGCGAGTTTTTGAAAGTTTATTTTGAATTACCTTAAGATCAAAAAGACCAGTTCGTAATTGTTCACTAGCTGCAATTAGAATCCCTAAAGTTAAGGCAGCAATCAAACTACCAGTAACAATGGTGACTAAGGTAGCAGTTTGCTTAGGACGCAGCTTAAATAAACTTAAGCGTGCCTTCCCAACGCGCGTGCCAATGCGATCGCCTGATGCCGCAATCACACCCCCCAATATTAAAATTGCCACGATCAGTATATAACCGCTTGACATCTCGCCATACCTTCTGCTCAGATACAGCCTATCTCATACCTATGGTGGTTGATGCCGTTCTTGAACACAGTAGCAGATTGGGTAACTTAAATAAGCGCGATCCCAGTGGTTACGGAAAGCAGATTTAAAAGCCCACACCTTATGTAAATTGCTGACTTAAGGCTACTGGGTCGT
This sequence comes from uncultured cyanobacterium, assembly GCA_963711165.1. GTDB lineage: Bacteria > Cyanobacteriota > Cyanobacteriia > Cyanobacteriales > PCC-9333 > Crinalium. The sequence continues at coordinate 212,924 of CAVQDG010000045.1, forward strand.
GTAGGGTAATTTTTTTCTTGTGAATAGAAATCATTTTATCGTCCCGTAGCTCTCCCAGTAAACGGGTGACAGTAACACGGGTAGAACCAATTGCTTCTGCGATCGCTTGATGAGACAATTTCAGATCAATAGTAATCCCGTCAGATCCAGGCGTACCAAAATCACGACACAAAATCAGCAGAAAACTGACTAATCGAGAACCCATATCTCGGTGCGCTAAAGTTTCGATCATCATCTCTGTTTGTAAAATCCGAGATGATAACCCCCGCATCATTAACCAGGAAAGCTCAGGGTTGTCCCTTAACGATTGCTCAAATTGCTCAATCGGAGCCGAAAGCAGTTCTACTGGTGTAAAGGCAACAGCGTGATAAAAGCGATCGGAGCGATGCCCAGTAATCAACGACAGCACCCCAAACACGCTGTTTTCTCGCAATAAAGCTACGGTAATTTCTTCACCTGCCTCGTAAACTCTCGACAGCTTTACAGCACCTTTGAGTAAAAAATAGACCCTTTCAGCCGGATCTCCAGGGAAAAAAATCGTCTTACCGCGATCGAATGTTTCCACCACTGGGGGAAACGCACCATTTCCGACTTGACGAAATACAGATGCTAGGGGTTATCTTGTGTCACGACCATACTCATTACTTTTTATAGATAAGATTTTAGCGACTAGGTATTTAGCTATTAGCAGTCAGCCGTCTGCACGTCAGCTAATGCCATCAATAAACTTAGATCCTTGAAATGACGATGCCTTTTTGAGGAGGCGTACTCGTCTTGAGAAAAATATTTCTTGATTTTTCATAAATTTAGGGGCTTGTATTCATAGCCGACGGCTGATAGCTGATAGCTGACAGCCGATTGTTAGCGATTAATGACTATAGAAAGAAAACTTAATCTTAATTCATCAGACGTTTTTGTGCTTATTGATACAGAATCCCCTGATTTGCAAAGCATTAACCTTTAATCAAAGCTTAATGCACAAGCTGTTTCTCTGCTAGTAAACAACAGTTAACTGTAATCAAAGCTGTAAAATTACTTTACCGTTCAAGTAAACCTATACAAATCTACCGAGGTAGAAATGCTTAGTTAACCTTTTATACTGGATTGACCAGTAATGGATTAACGGCTAATCTCACTAGCTCAAGAGTGCTTAAATGCCTCTGGAGCATACTTTCTAATAATCTGCAAGCTACCATTAATGTCCGAATTGAGACATATTCCCTTAGCCGATTTAAACAAACCGCGCTTTACTCTCTTACCTTTGTAAGTAGATTGTTTTACTGGTTGCTCTAAATCCAAGGCACTTGTCTTACTTGTGTAAGATTCGTTGGTGGTAATCACTTTAATTCCAACTAACTGAGCTTTATATGTAATCTTCTCAATCAATTTAGCGTGTGGAATTTGAGTAAATTGCTGATTGTTTCGCTTACCAATAGCAACATTTTGCTTCCAGCCATCATTCTTACCAATTACTAAGGTTCCAATACCACAAGCCTTGAGAGTATATACAACTAGCCGACTTGTAACGTGCATAAAGTTATCCACAACTCTATTGCGTTTATCAGTTAGTCTTTTTAATCTCTTACTTGTCTTTTGGTTTCCTTTTAATTGTGATTGAAGTTGAGATTTACGTTGATTGAAGAACTGATTTATGCTTTTTAGTTTTCTTCCGTTAATCAAAACAGGTAAGAAGCCTGGTTGATTTGATGTTAAAGCAACTAAGTTTGATATACCTAAATCAATTCCAGCTATGTAAGGGCTTTGAGACTGTACTAACTCTGTCTTCTCATAGATAATCTCTAGAACATAAGCTGAGTTGGTTGGAACAATTCTCACCTGGTCAATAACTTTAATAGTAGTTGGGATTTTAATATTAGACATAGACAAATGGCAGATACCATCCTTCAAAGTCTTTTTATAAATAGACTCGTCAGGATAGATAACTATATTTCTACCTTTCAACTTGTCCTTATATTTAGGAATACGAGGCTCACCTAGATATTTATGAGGATTTTTAGTCCAGTATTTGTGAGCTTGAGTGTATCCAGTCCAAACTTCGGTTAAGTTCTTGATAATTTGTTTAGAAACCTTGGTGGGTAAAGCACGATAAGCGTCAGTATTCTTCACTTTATGGTAAAGACTAGGAAGTCCTAAAGTCTTACCAGTAGCAAAGAAGTGCTGCCGATATTCGTAATTGGCGAGGTTAAATAGATTCTTTGACTTAAATGCCAAGTCATCTATCTCTTGCCAATACTTATGTGTTTTCTTAATTACGTGCTTTTCTACTTGTCTCATGTCTGTTATATTAACACTGGAATAACCAGTACGTCAATGATGAGTAAACATTTAACTATAGAAATCTCAGATAAAGAAGCAGAGTTGCTTAGAAAATACTGTAAGCAGGAACAAAGAACACAAACGGATGTAGTTAGGTCTTACATCCGTTCGTTAGAAAGTTTGGTAGATTTTGGTAACAATGTATAGATTTTGGTAGGTTGAGGTTAAGCTGCCTGTACCCTTTGGGAACTATTAGCAGTAAATATTCTGCTGAATGAGCGATTGAATCAGGCTTCAATTACGTCTAAAATAGAAAACCATGCTAAATTTGACTGGAAAAAACGCCCTAGTTACGGGCATTGCTAATAATCGCTCAATTGCCTGGGGCATTGCCCAACAGCTACATCAAGCTGGAGCTAATATTGGTGTAACTTATCTCCCTGACGAAAAAGGTCGCTTTGAAAAGAAAGTTGCAGAATTAGTAGAACCCCTGCAACCAAGTTTATTTGTACCCTGTAATGTCCAAGACGATGCTCAAATTCAGGCAACGTTTGACACTGTTAAGGAAAAGTGGGGCAAGCTGGATATTTTAATTCATTGCCTTGCTTTTGCTAATAAAGAAGATTTATCGGGTGATTTTAGTGCTACTTCTAGGCAAGGCTTTACTCAAGCTTTGGAAATTAGCACTTACTCGTTAATTCAAATGGCAGGAGCAGCCAAACCTTTAATGACGGAAGGTGGCAGTATTGTTACGCTGACTTATTTGGGCGGTGTCAAGGTAATTCCTAACTATAATTTGATGGGAATTGCTAAATCTGGGCTAGAAATGAGTGTCCGTTACCTCGCCTCGGAAATGGGACAGCAAAATATTCGAGTGAATGGAATATCGGCAGGTCCTATCCGCACGTTGGCTTCTTCAGCAGTTGGCGGAATTTTAGATATGATTCATCATGTTGAGGAAGTTGCACCCTTGCGCCGTACTGTCACTCAGTTGGAGGTGGGTAATGCTGCTGCTTTCTTGTGTAGCGATTTATCTAGCGGAATTACAGGGCAAATCCTGTATGTAGATGCTGGTTACGAGATTATGGGGATGTAAACCCCTCCCCCAACCCCTCCCCGTTGACGGGGAGGGGAGTGAGTGAATTTTTGATTGATGTTGAGGAGTTACGCGGGTTTAAACAAGTCAGTACTTACGTTAAGATCCCCCTAAATCCCCCTTAAAAAGGGGGACTTTGAATCTTATAGCAACCTATAAACAAAATCCGATAGGATAAATTAATAGTAGAAAATAATATATTGACTGCTATATTAAGGGTTTTTTAGATAAATTTCTATGCAAATTAGCGATCGCTCATTTCAAACTTCTTCTGATTTAGAACAGTTGTTGCCTAGTCGGACTGCTGCTGTTAGTCGCAAGACTGGGGAAACTGATGTTTATGTCAGTATTAATTTAGATGGTCAAGGACGTTGTAGCGCGGCTACTGGCGTTCCGTTTTTAGACCATATGTTGCATCAAATATCCTCCCACGGGCTGATTGACTTGGAGGTACGGGCAACTGGTGATATAGAGATTGACGATCACCACACAAATGAAGATGTTGGAATTACGCTAGGACAAGCTTTCGCCAAAGCGTTAGGCGATCGCAAAGGTATTGTACGTTTTGGTCATTTTGTTGCGCCTTTAGATGAAGCGTTGGTTCAAGTCGCGTTAGATTTTTCTGGTCGTCCTCATCTGAGTTATGGTTTAGAGATTCCTACACAACGAGTTGGCACTTATGATACTCAGTTAGTGCGGGAATTTTTTGTTGCCGTAGTGAATCATAGCCAGATGACGCTCCATATTCGGCAGTTGGATGGGATTAATTCGCATCATATTATTGAGGCGACATTTAAAGCATTCGCGCGATCGCTCAGAATGGCATTAGAAATTGATCCTCGTCGTGCGGGCGAAATTCCTAGTTCTAAAGGAGTTTTGTAAACGAATGTAGGTTGGGTAGAACGAAGTGAAACCCAACATTAGCAAAGATTAACATTCGTTTCCAGGTTGAACCTGGAAACGAGATGGGTTCAATCATTGTATGGTTGTGGATCAAGGATTTCTATGTCCCCAGGCAATACTTCCCTAACTCCACCAGTTGGATAAAAGTCATTTGGATCGAGAATTTCAACAATTACTTTAGTACCTTTGCTACCTAATTGATAACCACCAAAAACCGCCATCTCACCTGTAGTTTTAATTTTCAAAATTAACTTGTAAATTCCTGAAGAGCCAATTTTTTTGTAATTTTCTCCTAACATTTTTTCCTCCATATTTAAAAGGTTATTTAGCAAAATTGACGCTTTAGCATTATCTCTAGGTAGAAATTTTGGCAACCAATATATAGCTTTTTCTACTTCTTGAGGATGATCGGACAGTTTATTAGATAGGATTGCTATAACTTTCTTAAAACCAAGACGTGCGATCAAATACTTTAGCCAAAGTTCTATCAAGAATGGAGGCAGAGGACTCCCGTTACACCCGTAGGGTTAACGGTGAGATGAATGCCGACCAATAAATAAATTGAGCGTAGCGAATCCTTATTCTGGTGTCGCTTGTTGTTCAACATATTTCTTTAACTGTTCAACTGTAGCGCCTCCACAACTAGCAACAAAGTAAGAACCAGTCCAGAAATAGGGTTTGTTGTAGAAATATTTAGAGGCTAACCAAGGATATTCCTTGCGAATTAATCGACTGCTTACTGTTTTTAAGTTCCCGATTAATGTAGATAGTGGTATATCTGGTTTGTAGTCAATCAGTAAATGTACATGGTCTGATTCCCCATTAAATTCTAGTAATTCTGATTCCCATTTATTTAGGGTTTGTTTTAAGATTTCTAGAGAGCCGTGTTAGTATCTCGGCGTTAATCGCTTTTCTACGATATTTTACAACTAAAACGACGTGAGCGTTAAGCTTGTAAACAGACCTAAAACCATGATGATATGAAGTTGACATTTTGCAGCGTTAAATATTAATATAGAATTAGTTTAGCTCAAAATAGCTGATGTTAGACGTACTTAAGGTAAGACTTTATCCAAACAAAACACAACAAGAAGCCTTAGCTAAAAACTTTGGTTGTTCGAGGTTTGTGTTTAATTATTACCTAAATACAACTAACACTCAGTATCAAGAAACTGGGAAGGGTATGAGCTATTGCGACATGGCACTCGATTTAACCCAACTCAAAAAGTTACCTGATTTTGAATGGTTAACAGAAGTAACTGCTGCTACATTACAACAAACACTTAAAAACTTAGAGTCGGGTTTTAAAAACTTCTTTGCGAAAAGAGCAAGATTTCCTAGATTCAAAAGTAAGCACAGGAAGCAGTCGATTCGTTACCCTGAAAGCTGTTCAATTAAAAATGGTGGTTTAAAATTACCTAAATTGGGTATTGTTAAAGCAAGTATTTCAAAAAGTATTAATGGCAAAATCAAGTCTGTAACTGTTTCAAAAACGAGTACAGATAAATATTTTGCTGCAATCTTATTTGAAACTGATGATTTGACAAATAACAAAGAAGGTAAAATCACAAGCATTGACTTAGGTTTAAATAACCTAGTTACTACATTTGATGGGAAAGACTTTGATAAAGTTGATCCAATTAAACCCACTAGAAAATATGCTAAACGGTTAAAACGTAGGCAACAAGCATTATCTAGAAAGAAAAAAGGATCTTTAAATCGCCAAAAACAAGTTAAAAAAGTTGCTAGAGTCCATGAAAAAATAGCGAATACCAGGCAAGATTTTCTCCATAAACTCTCAAGAAAGTTAGTAGACGAAAACCAAGTCTTGATAGCTGAGAACCTTTGCATTAAAGGGTTGGCACGTACCAAACTAGCGAAATCAGTATTAGATGCTGGTTGGGGAATGCTGCTTAATTTTATCAGTTATAAGCTAGATAGAGAGGGAGGAATATTTATTCAAATTGACAGATTCTTTCCCAGTACAAAGCTTTGTAATAGTTGCAAGATTAAGAACAATTCATTAAATCTCAGTATTCGTGAATGGGTTTGTCCTGAGTGCAAAACCCACCATGATAGAGATGAAAACGCCACAGTAAATTTGTGGGAAGAAGGTATAAGAATTCTGTCAAATACTGTGGGACACACAGAATTTCAAGCTTGTGGAGAAACTGTAAGACTCGTTGGTACTTGTACCAAAAAGCAGGTTTCAGTGAAGCAAGAATCTCCCGTCACAGCGTAGCTTGACGGTGAGAGTGTCAACTCGTGAAACCGCTCTTCTTCGGGTAAACTCATTAGATGTTGTAAAGTCTTCCTTTCGTCAAAACCCCGCTCTAGACTGGAGGATTGGCTAGTCATGGTTTCTTCCCTTTCAATATTTTAAACTGAACTAATTACACTGAATAAGTTTGTGAACTGACCTGCTTCAAAAAATTCAATAGGTAAGCTGGCGTTTTCGATAAACTCAGGTGTAGGTCGATAATGCCCAGATTCATTAGTCCATTTACGGAGAAAGCCTCTGTTGTTGCGTCCTGAAAAGTATATCCGACCAGCATAGTTAACTTCTTTTCCCAATGCCAGATCTATATGACTAATTAACCTACATCCAAATGCCACCTTGGCACTGCTTTTACGGATTAAAACTATTCCTGATAGAATCATCTCGGCTGCAATGGCAAAACTGCGGGGAGACATAACACAAATTATGTTAATGTAAAGGATAATTCGTTGTCAGAACGTACACTTTACAAGATTTATTGCAGAAGTAAATTTTTGGATAATTAACCACAGATGTAAGACAAGATAAACACAGATGCACACAGATGGTATAACTGATTAAAAGCAAGAAGTTTAATCAGTTCTCACTTATTAATCTGCTTCACCGACTAAGGTAAAAGCTGCCCAGTCGGAGGGGTGGGGATACCTTTTCATGGTAGTTAGCATTGCTTGCCGTAGTGCTTGTGCTTTATCAGGTTTTTGCTCAATTTGCTTATAAAATTCCGTCATTAAAGATGATGTGGGTGCATCTGGAATTGACCATAAAGATACAATTACACTGGGAACTCCAGCACTAATTAAAGACCGAGATAAACCAACAACACCATCACCAGTGATGCGCCCTCTTCCTGTGTCGCAAGCACTCAATACAGCTAATTCTGCATTCAATTTTAAGTTAACAATTTCCGAAGAAGTAAGTAAACCATTAAACTTTTCAGTAGAATTGGGATTCGGTGCTAATGCGATCGCGCCTGGTATACCCAAACCTGTAAAATCATCCAATAAACCATGCGTTGCTAAATGCACAATTCTTGCTTGGGGTAACTGTTGCAAAATTGTTGATTTTGTCGCATCTTTACCTGTAATTGCATGTGTTTTAAGTAATTGAGCAATAGATAAAGCTTCTTCTTCCGCACCAGGTAAACTCATTAATTGCTCAAATCTATCTCCAGCTTTGCTAGGAATACTAGGCATAGTAGGATTACCTACTACTAAAGTGTTTTTCCCAGAAACTCGCTGTCGCTGCTGGCGAGTTAAATCTAATACCTGAATTGCAGGGGATGTTAAAATCGTATGTTTTTCAATCAAATATTTTCCCGCAGAATCTTGTAAAGCTGCAAAAGGCACTAAAAACAAAGATTCTTGGGGTATAAAAACAACACGGGCATTAGAATCTTTGGGTAGCAAATCAGCGATTGGTTGAATTAATAGTTTATGCAATTGTTGTGATTTAGATGCTGGACTGTTAGCACTATTTTCTTCTGAAGGAGGATTGCTATTAACTTCGCTAGTGTCACGTCCTCTAACACCCAATTCTATACGATTATTAATAACCAATTCTGCTAGTTTGGTATTTGGTCGTAAAACATCTTTAAAATCAACTTGGCGAAATGCTATTTCACCTGTAGGTTTTATCACCCAAATTAACAGTTTGGATTCTTTAGGCTTTAGAGGAACTGGAACTTTTAAATCATCATAAACAATTGAATATTCTACAAGAGTGGCATTGTGTTGTTTAGCAATTTGTTGAATTTGCTTGAGGTTAGGCGGTTGAATTTGAGATTGAGGAGATATTTTTGCAAATAGCAATTCTACAAATGCTCTTGCCCTACCTCGTTCCGTAATTTCTAAAGCTTCATTGATTTTATTCTGAGCAATTAAAGATGTTTGTAATAAGCGATAAGTAGCGGCTTGTTCTTCAAAAATTGAAATTTTATTGATGTCATTACTGCCTAAATCAGCACGAATTGATTCCCAAACTTTGATGGTATCAAGTAATGTAGCTTCTGCTATTGTTGTCTTGCCGGATTGCAAGTAAACTCTACCTAAAGTGTTGAGAATTTTGGCTTCAACTTGGCGATCGCCAATTTCTCTAATTAGCTTTAAACCTCGTTGTAAATAATCTATTGCTTGAGGATAATCTTTTAAAGCATAGTATAGCTGTCCTAGTTTACCAAGTGTAGTTGCTTCCTCAATCTTTTGACCAATGCTACTAGAAAGTTTTAAGGCTTGATTATAGTAATTAAGAGCTTTTTGGTTATCACCCAAATCAAAATAAACTGAGCCAATATTACTCAGCACCGTAGCTTCTTCAAAGCGATCGCCTAATGCTTGTAATATTGGTAATGATTGATTATAGTAATCAAGTGCTTTTTTATTTTCTCCTAAATAAGAATAAACAGTAGCCATGTTTCCCAATGTAGTAGCTTGCTTAGAGCGATCGCCTGCATTTTCTTCAAGTAACAAAGCTTGATTAAAATATGAGAGCGCCTTTTTGGGTTGACCTAAATAAAAGTAAACTGTAGCAATATTGTCAAGTGCGATCGCTTGTTTAAATTTTTCTTTACTATCCTGAAAAATTGGCAGGGATTGGTTATAGTAATCTAAAGCTTTTTGATACTCACTTAAACTTGCATAAACTAAACCAATATTGTTAAGACTAGAACCTTCTTTTCCAGAATCTTTAACATCACGATTTATAGTTAGTGCTTGATTATAATAACTTAGTGCTTGCTTATAATCACCTATTGATAAGTAAATGCCACCAATGTTGTTGAGAGTTGTAGATTGTCCAGCTTTATCGCCAATACTGGTTAACAATGGTAATGCCTGTTCAAAATATTTAAGTGCTTGTTGTTGTTGACCTAAATCTGAATAAGTTGAACCAATTCCTACAAGGGCAGTTGCTACAAATAGTGGTTGATTTAATGTTTTAGCTATTGACAAACCTTGGTTATAGTAGTCAATAGCTTTTTGTTTCTCACCCACTTCACTATAAGCTGTAGCGATACCTAGAAGTGTAGTAGATTCTAATAACCCATCTTTAGAAGCACGAAAAAAACCTAAAGCTTCTTCATACTTAGCGATCGCAAGTGGTAAAGATTCTTTAGTACCTTGCAGCATTAACCTCTGTCCCTCTTTGACAGCTTGTAATCCCAATTCAGTTGGATCGCTTACCGCAGTATCAGTTGCTTTTCCTATGGCTGAAAGCTGTTGATGATACTCTGCAACTTTAGCATTTTCTCCTAGTTCTTTGTAAAGATTAATCAAACTTTCCAGAGTTTGTGCTTGTTTTCTAGTATCTGGAATAGCTTGGGCAACTGTTAAACCTTGTTGATAATAATCCAGTGCTTTTGTAAAGTTTTTTAATGAGAAAAAAGCCCCGCCTAACAAATTTAGTGTATCCCACTGCTTGGGTTTATCAGCAAGTGATTGTGCGATCGCTAAACCTTGCTGTAAATAATCAATACCTTTAGCATAATCGCCAGTACTAGAGTAAATTAATCCTAAAAAATAACCAGCAAACCATTCGCCATTTGTATCTTTAATTTCTCTATATATAGTTAATGCTTGTTGAAAAGATTTTGATGCAGCTTCAATTTGATTGCTAGAAAACTCAGTAACGCCTTGCTGTAATAATTCTTGTGCTTTTGCTTTTCGAGGAGCTTGAATTTGCGCTAACACCTGGGATGTAAATAATGGTGCTGGCATCATCAGCAAAGGCATGGAAAGCGTTGTAACATAAGCAGCAATACCTATAATATTTAATAATTTAAATTTTTTAATGATTTGAAGTTGCACAGCTAGTAATTAGAATTTATTGAGAGTAATTACTGTTGTAACTTAAAGTTGAATACAGCGTCCATTAATTTTTACAAATCGCACCTTGTATTAATGGCGATAAAATTTTTATTATACTTAATTTAATTTATAGTTATTCATTTTATTTAACAAAAATAAAATTATTTATATTTTAACATAAATAACAAGTATTAACCCTCATCCTGAGCTTACCTTGTTTAGAGTCTAAAAGTAAAGACAACCAACAGTCGTGGGGTATGGAGTTGTTTCAGTTGAGTAAATAGTTATTAAAAAACAGGTTATTAGCCAAAAATCAGCAAAATGCCAATATTATTGAATTTTTTCACAGAATATTTCTGGTTCGCGCACTCAGCCGAGATTAATTCCCAGGGTAATCTCCTCATATCTACCCATAATTTCAGCTTAGTGATACTTTCAGTTTTCATTGCTACCATCGCCTCCTATACAGCACTAGAACTAGCTGGACGGGTAGCAGTAACAAATGGTCGTACCAGCTTGCTATGGATGGCTGGCGCGGCGATCGCTCTAGGGCTGGGCATTTGGTCAATGCACTTTGTTGGTATGTTGGCTTATCAACTACCTATAGCAATGAGTTACGATGCCAAAATTGTTTTTTTATCAACAGTATTACCAATTCTGGCATCAGCAGCAGCTTTATATGTAGCTAACCTAGAGCAAATAGGTAAGTTCAAGCTACTAGCTGGCATCCTCATCATGGATCTGGGGTACTTGGGATGCACTATATTGGCATGGCAGCTATGCGATTAGACGCAATTGCTGACTACAACCCAGCATTAGTAGCACTATCAGTATTAATTGCCTTTGGCGCATCAGGGCTTGGGTTAGGGTTGGCATTTAACTTGGCTGATCGAGCTACCTTCGGGGCAACTATCAGTAAAATTGGTAGTGCTATTCTCATGGGCAACGCTATTGCAGCAATGCACTATACAGCAATGGCAGCAGTTAGCTTTAGGACAACTAAAGCCTCTACAATGCCCTTGTCCCACTCAATGAATCATTCATTACTGGCAGTAGCGGTTGCGATCGCTACTTTAATTATCCTACTATTAGGTTTAATCGCTTCCCTAGTCGATCGCCGTCTCAGCATCGAAATTGCTAGAGCAGAAGAGCGCCAGCAAGCAGCAGCAGCATTACAGCAAAGCGAATCTAAATTTCGGTCAATGGTAGCCAATATTCCAGGCGTAGTTTATCGCTGTGCTTGCGACTCTAACTGGACAATGGAATACATTAGCGATGCAGTAGAAGAGATTTTTGGCTATCCAGCCTGCGAGTTTATTAATAACCAAGTACGCTCATTTGCCAGTATTATCCATCCCGAAGATCGGGGAATGGTTGAGCAAACAGTTTTTAACAGCCTAGCAGAAAAACAACCATATCTGATCAATTATCGCATTAAGCGGGCAGATAATAGTTATAGCTGGGTACAAGAAAAAGGTCAAGGTATTTTTAATGATAATGGCAGTTGGGCGTTACTAAATGGCGTGATTTTGGATATTACTAGCCGCAAACAGAACGAAGAGGAACTCGATCGCACTCAAAATTTTCTCAACTCCATCGTTGAAAATATTCCCAACAGCGTTGTTGTTAAAGATTCCCAAAACTTGCGCTTGGTACTATCAAACAAAGCATCTGAAGAACTGGTTGGTTACTCTAAGCAAGAATTAATTGGCAAAAGCGATTATGACTTTTTTCCCAAAGAGCAAGCTGATTTATTTACAGCTAAAGACCGAGAAGTGTTAGCCAATAAGCAATCATTAGATATTCCTGAAGAATTTATTCAAACTAAACATCAAGGGGTAAGAATAATACATACTAAAAAAATACCTCTGCTCGATTCCGCCGGAAATTCACAGTATTTATTAGCAATATCTGAAGACATTACCAACCGCAAAGAAACCGAAATAGTATTACAGCGTTATCAACTACTTTCTGAACATACTCGTGACATAGTTTTATTTCTTCGCAGCGATGGTCAAATTATTGAAGCAAATCATGCTGCTGTCAAAGCCTACGGTTACGAACGGGCAGAATTGCTCTCACTAAATATCTATGATTTACGAGATCCTCAAACTTATAATAACCTAGCCGACCAAATGGCAAAATCCCAGGAACAAGGCATTTTATATGAAACTATTCATCGTCGCAAAGATGGCAGCAAATTTCATTTAGAAGTAAGTTCAAAAGGTGCAGTTATTGGCAACGAAAAACTGATCTTAAATATTAATCGGGATATTACTAAACGTAAGCAGACAGAGCAAGAACTAAAAGAAAGGGAAGCAGCAATTCGCTCTTTATATAAAGTCACCTCAGCTAGAAGAATTAACTTTGAAGGTCGGCTACAAGGACTGCTAGCACTGGGACGAAGATTGTTTGGTTTGGAGATGGGTGCATTAGCTCGAATTGAAAACCAGCGATATGAAGTCGTGGCATCTCAAATACCACCCAAGATCAACTTTAAAATGCCTAAAGGAAGCATTACTGATTTATTACTGACTTATTGTAGCGATGCCATATTAGCGAAAGAACCTATTTGTTTTGAATCAGCACGAACATCTAAATGGTGTAATCATCCGGCTTATACAGCTAATAAACTCGAAGCTTTTATTGGCACACCAGTGATTGTAAATAGCAAAATTTATGGCACATTGAGCTTCTTCAGCCATCAACCACGCTCTAAGCTTTTTAACAAAGGCGACAGAGAATTAATGAAACTTATCGCTCAATGGGTTGGAGGTGAGATTGAGCGTTTGCAAGCTGAAGAAGAAATTCGCAAAGCACTCTTAAAAGAACAGGAACTTAACGAATTAAAATCTCGTTTTATTTCAATGGCTTCTCATGAGTTTCGCACGCCCTTATCAACCATCTTAAGTTCTACTGAGTTAATTAAAATTTATGGTCATAAATTTACTGAGGAGAAAAAAGAAAAGCATTTTGATAAAATTACATCTGCTGTCAAGTTAATGGTTAATTTATTGGATGATGTACTATTTATTGGAAAAGCTGAGGCGGGAAAAATTGAATTTAATCCAACTAATATTAACTTACAAGCTTTTTGTCAAGAAATTTTAGAAGATCTTACTTTAGCAAACAATCAACACCACTCTTTTGTTTTTGAATCTCATGGAGACTGCGATCGCGTTGAGATGGATCAAAAGCTATTGCGGCAGATGTTGACAAATTTGTTAAGTAATGCTGTTAAATATTCTCTGCAAGGTGGAACAATTCACTTAAAGTTAGTGTGTCAGCAGGAACAAGTTATTTTCCATATTAAAGATGAAGGAATTGGCATTCCTGATGCAGATCGAGAACGTTTATTTGAGGTATTTCACCGCGCTAGTAATGTTGGGACTATTCCTGGTACAGGCTTGGGAATGGCAATAATTAAGAAAGCAGTAGATTTACATCAAGGAAGTATTACCTTTAGCAGTAGTGTAGGCAAGGGAACTACTTTTACTGTTTGTCTCCCAACCAGAACAAAATAGTCAGTACTTACTTCTAGATCCCCCTAAATCCCCCTTAAAAAGGGGGACTTTGAATGTTCCCCCTTTTTAAGGGGGGTAGGGGGGATTGAGGTTTCAGGCTTTTGGCGCGTAAGTCCTAATAGTACCAAAATGCTGATATTTAAAGCTTTTCCCCAGTCCCCAGTCCCCAGTCCCCAGTCACCAATCACCTTTCCCCTTTCACCAAACCTATAAAAAACCAGCCACTTCTAGAGGCTGGTGTTAATTGCTGTGTTGGGAGGAGGATAACCTGATGCCAAGACGATAGAGATATGCCGAATACATAAAAATAAATATAGGCAACGTCGAGGTGTAGGCACTTCCTGTAAACAAATGTAACCAATTTACTTCAAAATTGCAACTTTTCTTTACATTCCGTGTGTAAAGTAGCGATCGCACTATAATCACCCCCAACCGCGAAAGATATCAGTTACTATCAGCACAAACAATATTAGTCAACCTAAGATTGAGTAAGAAACCCAAAATAGGGAGATAATTCAGATGTCAGTTGAGTTGACGGCTGAGACAAACCCCCAAATTGCAGATGCCGTGGAGTGGGAACCCCCCATGCCACCGACTGACTTAATATTTGATGATGGTGAACCCTTGGAAAGCAACCGCCACCGTATAGCCATGAATGTCTTAATTAGGTCATTGCAACAAGCGTGGAGTAACCGCAATGACTTTTACTGTGGTGGTAATATGTTTATTTACTACAGTAGCGCCCAAGCACGTAACCGTGACTTTAGAGGACCAGATTTTTTCGCTGTATTAGATGTTGATGGTAACAAAGAACGTCTTGGCTGGGTAGTTTGGGAAGAAAATGGACGTTATCCAGATGTCATTGTGGAATTAATGTCACCATCTACAGCGAATGTAGATACAGGCGCTAAAAAAGATATTTACGAGCGGATATTTAGAACACCAGATTATTTTGTCTATAACCCTTTTAATCCTAATTCCTTACAAGGTTGGCATCTAGATAGTTCGCAGAAATATCAGCAACTAGAACAAAATGATCGAGCCTGGTTGTGGTGTGAAAGTTTAGGTTTTTGGTTAGGAACCTGGGAAGGCACAATAGATCGAGAAACGGCTGTCTGGTTACGTTTTTATGATGCGGATGGCAATTTAGTTTTATTACCAGAAGAAGCAGCACAGCAACAAGCAGAACTTGCACAGCAACAAGCAGAACAACAACGTCAGCAAGCAGAACTTGCACAGCAACAAGCAGAACAACAACGTCAACGTGCTGAACGTTTAGCTGCAAAGTTAAGAGAGTTAGGAGAAGATCCTGATGCGTTATAAATTGCAGTAAAAAAGTGCAAAATAGATTGGGAAATTCTTTACATCTCTAGGTGTTGCGAACGTATGAGTGAAGCTACTGAGTCAGAAAACAAAACAACGGGTGCTGATGCTGTTGATGATGCGATCGCACGTGGTATAGATCTAGATGGTACTCCCATCCCCAAAGCCAAGCTTGACCTTTATAACCAAGTTATGGGTTTAGAAGGCGATCGTCAACGTAGCGGTGTATCAAATACCATGCGTTCTCGAATTGTCAGAATTGGTGCTAAACACATTTCCCAAGAAGAGTTAAACCAGAAGTTAATTAATGCTGATTTGGCTCCCTTGAAGGACAAAGAAATTGCTTTCTACTACGGTGGTAAGTAATCTAAATTTTTTCAATGTGAGATTTAACGGTATTTTTTAGTTTACTTCAGAGGACTTCAGCTATTAGCCAGCAATTAAGTCCTCTGGTACTCTAATAAATCCCATTCCTATCTGGATAAAATGTTTATCTTGTGTTAATACGTGCTGAATATTTTGTTGTTTCATAATTACCATTGAAGTGAGATCTGTAAAAGATATTAGAGGTTTATCCTCTAAACGCTTCCTTAATTCCCAATCTTATAAAAAAAATCCTGATGTCACACGCTGAATTTCAACTTGTCTGCGATCTATTGCTGTGAAAATTCCAGTCATAAACTTGACAACATCTTCAAATACTTCTCGTTTAAATAAAAGTGTCATTACTTCATCTAAAACATAATCACTTGTATAAATCGAAACTTTATTGGTAATTAATTCTTGATAAATGCTTTTAACTTGTTCATGGTAGCTATCCTGTCTTTGCCCTAATACAACCCAACCCCATGTATCTACAAAAATTGAGCGATATTCATTCATTTTAATTACTCATCGCCATAAAGTTCTTGCTCAATTTCCTCTGATGTGATAGGTTTTCCTGAAAGGATACCTGCTACA
Organism: uncultured cyanobacterium; assembly: GCA_963711165.1. Classification (GTDB taxonomy): domain Bacteria; phylum Cyanobacteriota; class Cyanobacteriia; order Cyanobacteriales; family PCC-9333; genus Crinalium. The sequence continues at coordinate 229,085 of CAVQDG010000045.1, forward strand.
GATAATAAAGGTTCTTCAGATTCTTCTAAGCTTTGCGCCCACCATGAATTTGCTAAAACTTTCTCGATTTTTTCAAAGTCAGCAATAGGAATCTGCACTGCTATCGGCTGCTGATTCTCGTCCAATAGATAATTTTTCCGAATTTTTAGCATTTATGTAATTTTTTTATAACTAGAATGTTTTGGGTATCGCAGATGGCATTTTTTTATGAAAACTATGGTATAATTATATCATTTAATTATTATATTAAGCTCTCAATTCGTCACAGATGTAATCAACAGCTTTTTTTACTGTTATCTTCTCTCGTATTTTGGGTATGCAGTAGTTAATTAAATTAACTTTTATTTTATAGGCGGGCTAGAAGCCCGCACTACAAACATTACAAAGCCACAAATTCAGAACTTGAACCAACAGGCGCGATCGCACTTAACCTTAAATTAGGATTATCTTCCTGTACTTGGTGCATATTCCAATCATTTTTAAACAGTAAAACTGGACGACCCCAGTTATCTTTTACTGTCACAGTGTTAAACAAACGTCCTGCTTTTTCCAAAGCTTCCCAACCATCAACAACCCAACGCGCAACAGAATAAGGTAATGGATCTAAGCGAGTTTCTACACCATATTCACTCATCAACCGGAACTGCACAACCTCAAATTGTAACTGTCCTACTGCTGCTAAAATTGGGTCACGTTTCGCCTCATCAACTGAGTACATAATTTGCACTGCACCCTCTTCGCGCAACTCAGTTACACCTTTATGGAATTGCTTAAATTTAGAAGGATTGGGATTTCTTAGATAAGCAAATAATTCAGGAGAAAAACAAGGAATTCCTTCATATTCCAGCTTTTGACCTGTGTAAATTGTATCCCCAATTGCAAACGCACCTGGATTATTTAAACCAATTACATCACCAGCATAGGCTTCTTCAATTGATTCGCGGTCTTGAGCAAACAATTTTTGCGGACGTGATAAACGTACCGTCTTACCAGTACGCGCATGATTAACAATCATGTCTTTTTCAAACTTACCTGTACATACCCGCACAAACGCAACTCGATCTCGATGTCTTGGGTCCATATTTGCTTGCAGCTTAAATACGAAACCCGAAAATTCGGGATAAGTAGGTGAAACTTCTCCCACTGATGATTGGTGAATACCTGGTTTTAAGGCGTAGTCGAGGAAGTAATTTAAAAATACTTCGACACCAAAATTGGTCATCGCACTACCAAAAAATACAGGTGTCATTTTCCCTGAACGAACTTGATCTAAATCTAGTTCTGCACCTACACCATCAAGAAGTTCTAATTCTTCTTTAAACTGGTAGTAAAGGTCTTGTTCTAATAACTGTTCAATACGAGGATCGCCTAAATCAACCACAGTATCAATTGCTTCTTTGCTACCGTGTGCGCTGCGTTCAAATAAGTGAATTTGCTTACTGTGGCGCTCGTATACACCTTTAAAGCGATCGCCCATTCCAATAGGCCAGTTTACTGCATAAGTCTGTAAACCTAATTCCTGCTCAATTTCATCCAGCAGTTCAAAGGGATCGCGTCCAGGGCGGTCACATTTATTAACAAATGTGAAGATAGGAAGCGATCGCATCTTACACACTTCAAACAACTTGCGGGTTTGCGGTTCCAAACCCTTAGCAGCATCAATCAACATCACCGCATTATCGGCTGCTGCTAAAGTACGATAAGTATCTTCACTAAAATCTTGGTGTCCAGGCGTATCTAATAAGTTAATCTGACAATTCTGGTATTCAAATTGCAACACCGTCGAGGTAATTGAAATACCTCTTTGTTGTTCCATCTCCATCCAGTCAGAAGTTGCCTTTTTTTGCGCCCTACGCGCCTTAACAGCACCCGCTTCGTGAATAGCACCCCCGTACAGCAACAGTTTTTCTGTTAGCGTCGTTTTACCTGCGTCGGGGTGAGAAATAATTGCAAAATTGCGGCGGCGTTCAACGGCTGTTTGTAAATCAGTCTCAAGTTCAGTAGACATTCAAAAAACTTTAGGGTTCAACCCAAATTATATTTAGATTCAGCGATATCCGGTAGCATTTCGGATTTAGATCAGGTTGAAATTACTAACATTATCGGTACGGAAAGCCTCCTTTAGGGAGTTTAATTCTACCTGCGATCGCGTGTTAGAGTCGAGACAAGTATAAAGAATTTACTCAAACAGGGGGTTTGGATGTACGACCCAGATAAACGCAAGTTATTATCAGCACTGTGTCACGGCTCAATATTTTTTAGCGCACTGTTTGTATCAATTGGTATACCCATTGCGATCTTGCTAGTTTCTGACGATCCAGTTGTTAAAGATAATGCCAAAGAAGCAATTAATTTTCACTTTAATGTCTGGT
>CAVQDG010000046.1:0-37357 GCA_963711165.1 uncultured cyanobacterium
TTACTAATTGCTTTAATAACTTACAACTGATGATGAAAAGGCGACAGTTGATCCGCTATGCTGGGGCAAGTTTGCTGACAGTAGTAGGGACAGGCTTGGTTTCTGGATTGCAGACTTATCAAGCGCAGACAAATGATTTGCTGACAGTCCAATGGCTAGGGCATAGTTGCTTTTTGTTTACTAGCAACGGTAAGCGAGTTTTGGTAAATCCTTTTGAAAAACTGGGTTGTACAGCTAAATATCGTTCAGCTAAAGTAGCTGCTGATTTGGTACTAATTAGCAGTTTGCTATTAGATGAAGGATTTGTAAAAGATTTGCCTGGAAATCCCAAGATTATATATGAACCTGGAGCTTATGAGTTTGAGGGTCTAAAAATTCAAGGTATTGGTATCGACCACGATCGCACTGGCGGTAGACAGTTTGGCACTAATGTAGCATGGCGCTGGCAACAAGCAGGGATAAATATTTTACACTTGGGAAAAGTTGCGGCACCAATTAATGATGAGCAGAAAATTTTGATGGGTAGCCCAGATTTACTGCTAATTCCAGTTGGAGGCGGTATTAAAACTTATAATCCTCAAGAGGCAAATCAGACAATTAGTTCACTCAATCCTAAATTAGTAATTCCTACTCAATACCTGACAAAGGCGGCTGATGCAAATACTTGCAATTGGCGGCGGTAGATAATTTCTTGAATTTGAGGAATAAAGCTTCAATTAGTCAGGTTAATAGTGATAAGCTGACAATTAAGCCAACGGATTTACCTAAGAATGGCACAGTGATTCAAGTTTTAAGTTACAAGTTTTAGTAAGTAGGTGGGTGAAAATCAACTTAGTTGGCAGAGAGGGAGGGGGAGGAGAGAGGAGGGAGGAGCATGAGTAACCCCACCCGCGCTACTCTTGCCCCCTCCCCGCATATTCGGGGAGGGTTGGGGAGGGGTATACTACAATTAGAACGTATCAAAAAGGTGTAGAGACGCGAAATTTCGCGTCTCTACACTGAGATTTTAACCGCAGATAAACGCAGATAAACGCAGATATTTTTTGTGATTAATTATTTTTAGGATAGGCTCTAAGAGGCAAATTGCTGTAAGTTTAATTATGCCCATCTAGTTAAAAGTAATATTAATAAGCTGAAACTAGCTGACTTATATAGCATAATTATCCAAAATTGACAATTTAAAATAAAAATTTAGTACCTATGCAAGAAGAATATTCCCAGCGTCGTGAACAGTTGATGGCTAAAATTGGCAACGGAACTGCAATATTTCGCAGTGCGCCTGTAGCTGTGATGCACAATGATGTTGAGTATAATTTTCGCCAAGACAGTGATTTCTTGTACTTGACGGGTTTTAATGAACCGCAAGCTGTAGCGGTGTTAGCGCCTCACCATAAAGAACACAAATTTATTTTATTTGTTCAACCCAAGGAACGGGAAAAAGAAATCTGGACGGGTTATCGGGTTGGTGTGGAAGGTGCAAAGGAGTTTTTTGGTGCAGATGAAGCTTATCCGATTACGGAACTAGATGAAAAGTTACCTCAGTATTTAGAAAAGGCAGATCATATCTACTATCATGTAGGACGCGATCGCACTTTCAACGATACAATCATCAAACACTGGCAACGCTTGATGGCTGGTTATCCTAAGCGTGGTACTGGACCAATTGCGATCGCAGATACATCTCTAATTCTCCACCCAATGCGGCAGGTAAAAACTCCTACTGAGTTAGATTTAATGCGTAAAGCTGCGGATATTTCAGTAGAAGCACACAATCATGCACGGGAATTTACCCAACCAGGGCGTTATGAGTATGAAATTCAAGCAGAATTAGAACATATTTTTCGCTTGCGGGGGGCGATGGGACCAGCGTATCCTTCGATTGTGGCATCTGGTGCGAATGCTTGTATACTGCACTACATTGAAAATAATTGCCAGATTAAGGATCGGGATTTACTGCTAATTGATGCTGGTTGTGCTTATGATTATTACAACGCCGATATTACTCGCACCTTTCCTGTAGGTGGTAAATTTACACCAGAACAAAAAACGCTTTATGAGCTTGTTTTAGAAGCACAATTAAGTGCGATCGCACAAGTTAAACCCGGTAATACTTATAAGGATGTTCACTCAATTGCTGTACGGGTAATAACTGAAGGTTTAGTTGATTTAGGACTTCTTGCTGGTGAAATAGACAAGTTAATCGAAGAGGAAAAACATAAAAACTTCTTTATGCACGGTACAGGACATTGGTTAGGTTTAGATGTCCATGATGCAGGTGTATACAAACATGGAGAAGAAACTTGGTACACCTTACAACCTGGTAATGTGATTACAGTAGAACCAGGTATTTATATAGGATTGGATCTACAACCACAAGAAGGACAACCGGATATTGATCCGCGTTGGCGAGGAATTGGTATTCGGATCGAAGATGATGTAGTAGTAACAGCAGAAGGAAATGAAGTATTAACGGCTGCGGTTCCTAAGTCAGTGCAGGAGATGGAACATTAAGCCTGTGTAATTTTGATTAAGGTTGTAGCTATCAGCTATGCAATCAATGCTGACTGTTAATTATTAATTGTTTACTGTTAATTATTAATAATTAATTGTTTACTGTTTACTGTTTACTGTTTACTGTTTACTGTTTACTGTTTACTGTTTACTGTTTACTGTTTACTGTTTACTGTTTACTGTTTACTGTTTACTGTTTACTGTTTACTGTTTACTGTTTACTGTTTACTGTTTACTGTTTACTGTTTACTGTTTACTGTTTACTGTTTACTGTTTAAGGGGGAGAACATGGTTGAGCAAGTTTTAAATAATTCTTCCTCTGAACAGGTGGAATTTCAACGTCTGCAAGCACAGCTACGCGATCGCTGGCAAAGCCTTGATGGATTAGAGGACAGTGACGGCGATATTTTAGTTATTCCCTCGGTGAGTTTAGATCAGCGAGAACTCAGAAAAATTGAGGGTCAAATTCATTATGAAGAAAGGTTACTATTTTCTTTAATTCGGTTGTGGAATCCCCGCACTAGGCTAATTTATGTTACTTCTCAACCGTTGCCACCAATAGTAATTGATTACTATTTACAACTATTACCAGGAATTCCGTTTTCCCATGCACGCGATCGCTTGCTACTATTTTCTACTTATGATTCATCCCTCAAACCACTAACACAAAAAATCTTAGAGCGTCCCCGCTTAATGGAGCGGATCAGCAAAGCATTACGACCAGGTAATTCTTTTATGATCTGCTATAACTCCACCGAATTAGAACGAGATTTGGCAGTACAACTAAAAATACCTTTATTTGGACTTGATCCAGAATTGTTGTATTGGGGTACTAAAAGTGGCAGTCGCCAAATTTTTGCCGAGTGTGGTGTTCCCTTTCCTGATGGTTGTGAAAGAGTTTGGAATGAAGAGGATTTGGCAGAAGCAGCAGCAGATTTGTGGGAACGCCAACCAACATTGCAACGAATAGTAGTTAAACTTAACGAAGGATTTTCTGGTGAAGGAAATGCCATTTTAGATCTTAGACCGCTAGAAAACCTAGTCCCAGGTAAAGCTGACCATGCACAACGAGTAACAGCAATTCGCGATCGCTTTCATAATTTAGGGTTTCAATCTAAAGCTGAAACGTGGGACAATTTTTCTAGTCGGATACCAGAATTAGGGGCAATTGTCGAAGCATTTATTGAAGGAGAAGAAAAGCGATCGCCTAGTGTACAAGGTCGTATTACACCTCAAGGAGAAGTTGAAATTCTTTCAACTCACGACCAAATATTAGGTGGTCCAGACGGTCAAATTTTTCTAGGTTGTAAATTTCCAGCCGATGAAACCTACCGCTTACGCATACAAGATTTAGGATTACAAATTGGGCGAAATTTAGCTAAAAAAGGCGCTTTAGAACGCTTCGGTATAGATTTTATGGCAGTGCGTCATACAGATAAACATGGTAATACAGATTGGGATCTGCAAGCTATAGAAATTAACCTGCGTAAAGGTGGGACTACCCATCCATTTATGACTTTGAAGTTTTTAACCAATGGTCGTTATGACCTTTCCACTGGTTTATTTTATAGTCAACAAGGTCGTCCAAAATATTATGTTGCCTCTGATAACTTGCATAAAGAGCGGTATCGAGGTTTACTGCCTAATGATTTGATGGATATCATCGCACACCATAGATTGCACTTTGATACCAGCACTGAAACAGGTACAGTGTTTCATCTGATGGGTTGCTTATCGGAGTTTGGTAAATTGGGATTAACCAGTATTGGTAATTCACTACAGCAGGCAGAAGACATTTATAACAAAGTTGTTAAAGTTCTCGACGAAGAAACGCGCACCACTGATAGTCCTAGTTCGTTGCTTTCATACTGTAGCCCTCCCATTGCTTGGAGTGGCACACGCTAAATAGCGGGCGTGGAAATAAACTTAACATCAGGGCTGGTCATTGGTCATTGGTCATTGGTCATTGGTCATTGGTCAGATCGTTTCCGGTTGCTTAAGAATGATTCAAAATTATACTTCTTTTAACTTTGCGATCCTTTGCGCTTACCTTTGCGATCTTTGCGTTAAAAAAATATATACCAATGCAACCGGATTTGATATCATTGATAATTGATAATTGTTTATGACCTCAACTAGCCAAACGCTCTGCATTCGGAGCTTGCAAAAGCGTTACTAGCTGCTCAACTCCTCTTTGCAGATGGCGCGTTACTGTCATTGGACTTACACCAATTCGCTTTGCTGCTTCCTTACGAGGTAACTCACGCAAGAATACATACTCAATTGCTGCTTGAGTTTTTTCTTCTAAATGACTCAAAGCACCTTCTAACTGATGTCTATCTTCTTCAAAATGCCGCATAGCTTGGTCATGGGGATCAGGCAGTGTTTCTCCTAAAGTCACTGGATAATCCATTGTCTGACCGATAGTAGCATCCAAACTTAAAGGTAAACGATTTTGAGCCGCAGACTTACTTTCACGCCATTCTTGAACAGATACATTCAGTGCTTCAGCAATTTCTGCATCTCTAGGCGCTCTTCCTAAAGTACAAAATAACTCGTGACGGACTTTTTGACCTTCTTTTTGCAGTTCTTGCCAACGACGAGGAATTTTGACTACACTACCTTTGTCGCGTAGAAAATGCAGAATCTCGCCACGAATATAAGGCACGGCGAAAGAACTAAACGCACAGCCTTGATTGGGGTTAAAACGTTCGATCGCTCTAATTAACCCAAAATAACCGATTTGTTCTAAATCTTGATAAGGTTCCGCACACTGATAGCTAATTCGATGAGCAATTTGGCGCACCAGCCCAGCATTCATCAACACCAAGCGATTGCGAAGGGCAACTGAAGGATTTTGGTGGTAAGCAATCAAAAGATTTATTGAGTTTGAGCGGGAAGGGGATTGAGTCGCCATCATCAAAATGCCTCTGTGGGTCGAAACCTATTTCATTTAAGAACTAGGAAATAGCGGAATCATTTGTTTTGAGTCTAAATTTATTCTCTTAATCTCTAGAGATATACGCCATAGTCGTTTTACTGAATTAACGGTAGCTACTATTACAAGCTTCCGTAGAAATACGCAAATTGAGTTTTACGTTTAATTACGTTGACCTTCTTAATTCTATAATTTTATGCTTGGAAGCATCAACCAAAAGGCAGATTATAGAGTAAAGCTAACTTAAAAAAAGTAGATTATAATAGGAGAGTATGCAGTTGAGAAAAAAAGATACAAAACACAACTTAAAATCGGGAAATTTCTGTTTGGAGTTGTGGATTTAATTAGTTAAGTTGTTGAGCAAACATGGTTGTTTGAGTTGATCTAAGATAGCGATCGCTGATTCAACACTAGCGAATCTGCAAGGATATACGTCAAAATCAAGATGATTATTAAGTTTTTTTTGTTAACTTTTTGTAAAGTTCCGAGGAAGCCAAATGAGTAACACCAGCAACTTTCGTGAAGCGATTCGTGATGCGAGAGGTCAATCGCTCATTGGTCGTAACGTCATAGCTAATGCTCTCCCCTACGTCGGTGGTGGTTTAGTATTAACCGCTCTAGGTACTTACGGTGGAATTAGAGTTCTAGCTGCCAACCCAGAGTTATTTTTCCCGACTTTCTGGGTCGCCTTAATTGCAGAATTGGTTCTGTTCTTCGTTGCTCGTGGTGTTGCCGAAAGCGGTAAAAACAGCATTGCATTACCCCTTCTGGCTACCTACAGTTTACTATCAGGCTATACCCTGAGTGGTTTAGTATCTCTTGCTTTAGGGACTAGCGGCGTTGGTATTGGAGGAATTGCGATAGCTGCCCTTGGCTGTGGCGTTACCTTTATTGTTGCGCGACCGATTGGTTCTAATTTGTCTGAGCAAGACGGCATGGCATTAACCAAAACTATACAGCTTGGTGTGATAGCCTTGGTGGTGGTTTTGGTGGGTCAACTGCTGTTTTCCGTTTTTGGTGTCTACACTCCTACTTGGTTAGAAATTGCCATTTCAGGTTTTGGTGTGTTTCTGTTTGCAGGTGTGGCTGTAGTAGATTTTTACATCCTACCCCGTACCTATCGTGACGATCAGTATTTGCCTGCTGCTCTATCAATGTATTTGACATACATTAATCTGTTTGTGTTTATTCTGCGGTTATTAATTGCTATTAATAGTCGTGATTAAATGTCAACGGATTAGATCGTTTGGATCTAATGCGGAGATTTTGGTAATTTTAGATTGAAATTTGCAGCCGTGTTTTTATTTAAACACGGCTTTTTTATTTTTTCCCTTCACCCTAAAGGGTGTGGCTATACAAACGAAGCCCGCCTGCGCGGGCTGCTTATCTTTACAGGACTTACGCAGAACCCCTATAGATGGTGTAGATAAAACAGTTTTGCCTAAGCTATTAGGTAATTTGAAGGTTACTTTGGAAGCGAGAACCAATATCCAACAAGAGGATCGGGATTTAATTATGCAGTTATCACCTTTATATTTGGAACAAATTCAAGCTGCCAAGCTTGAAGGCGAGCAGCAAAAGCAACAGGAAATTGCGCTGAAAATGTTGAGAAAAAATATTCTTACAAATTAATTATAATCCCCGTTGTCTGACTCTTGTATTGTGGATGCTTAATAAGATAAGAGATATTATTTTCAGGTAAATCTTCAAGAAATTCAACCTCATAAAGTATGTTAGATTTATACAGTGATAAAGCTAGATTTTTAACAAATCTCTTCACCTCCTCAAACTCTCCAGTAAATGAAGAACTAAACAAATATGTGCTACGGTCTATAGAACAATTATTGAGACCTATGTAAAAGTAAGCATGGAAATCAAATATATCTTTGGATATATATATCTCGTCTTTCTTTGGATCTATCTTTGATTCCAGTACTTTTTCAAGAACCTCAGACAATTCTTGAATGCTGGTGTTAAAAATTGTTCCATTTATCAAATATAAAGACATAAATAAAATTAATATAGCGACGTAATTCAACACAAGGCAATTTTCTTCACATTTTCACTTTGCTTTATTTCCTCACTAACTGGATTTATATTTTGTTCCATTTTATTGATGACAAATTACTAAGATCGTTTAATAAATCGAAACTAAATTCTGGTCTTTTTTCTTATCCTTCCCCATATAAAAACCATTCATATTTAGCCTGCGTAGGCAGGCTTAGTCTGTGTAGCCGCAGGCTTTAGCCTGACGGCGTTAGTTAACGTGATTTTAGATCAGCGATCGCACCCATAGTTACTTGCGCGATCGCTTGATCTGTTGCTTTTGGTAAGTGGTAATACTTACCTCCTGCTTGCTTGGCTAATTCCTTAGCAAACCCAGTGGAAATAAACTTATTTTCCGTATCAATTACCAAAAGCTGAATGCCTACGCCACGAACTTTTGTAGCAATATCTAACAATTCTGCTTTGATATCTGGCTTTTCTCCTTCAGGTATTGGTTCACCCAAAGAACGAGCTAAAGGAATATTACCACGTCCATCAGTAATTGCCACAATTACAACCTGACCAACATCACCGGACATTTGAGCATTCATCCCCACGCGCACTGCTTGCGTTAAACCATGCGCTAAAGGTGAACCACCGCCACATGGTAAACGTTCCAAGCGTGACTTAGCTAAAGCAATAGAACGAGTAGGGGGTAAAAGTACCTCTGCTTGTTCGCCTCTAAATGGAATTAACGCCACTTGGTCACGGTTTTGATAAGCTTCCGTTAGCAGTCGCATGACTGCACCTTTAGCCGACTGCATTCGGTTAAGCGCCATTGAACCCGAAGCATCAACAACGAAAACGACTAACGCACCTGCTTTTCTAGCTAACCGCTTTCCGCGAATATCACCTTGTTCAACAATGACATTACGATTTGGTTGACGTTCACGGCGAGATTTTTGATAAGGTGCAGCAGCGCGGAGAGTAGCATCAACGGCAATTCTCCTTACTTTACCTTTAGGTAATACTGGTTTAACGTAACGTCCGCGATCTTCAGAAAAGATTAAACTACGACTACCAGATTTGCCTTGTCGTTGCGATCGCTGTGCAAAATAAAGTACATCTTCATCAATAATCACACCTTCTGGATCGAAGATAAATTCTTCAGGAATATCAGGCGCTTCTTGTTCTTGTTGTTCAGAATTATCTTCTTCCTCTTCTTGATCTTCCTGCTGATCTTGTTCTTGTGGAGATTGATCTTGCGGTTGTGGTGGTGGCGGAGGTGGTGGGGGTGTTTCTTCTGGCGGCGTTTGTACAACTGTTGCTCTAGGTACAATTACCAACTCCACAGCCCGACGCAAATCGTCAGCATTAACTTTATTACGTCCATCTAAAGCTGCTGCTGCTTTGGCTACCCGCAAAGCAAATAATTCTGCGCGGTGTCCTTGCACACCTCCACGAATCGCTTCATTAACTAGATAGGCGATTTGATCCCTAGTAATTTGGACATCTTTGAGCCATTCTCGCGCTAAGAGAATTTGGGTTTTGAGGTTATCAATTTCTTCATCGTATTGCTCTAAAAATGCTTGGGGAGATCTAGAGTATTCTATTGCTTGATCTACAGCTTGTACTCGTTCATCCAAACCTAATACACCATCTGCTGAAAGTGTAATCGCAATGCGATCGAGTAAATGTTCTCGCAGTGGCGCTTCTTCTGGGTTATAAGTAGCAACTAATAAGGGCTTGCAGGGATGCTGAAAACTAATGCCTTCGCGCTCAATTTGGTTACGCCCTTCAGTTAAGCTTGTCAGGAGCAAATTAGCAATTTGGTCATCTAATAAGTTAATTTCATCTATATATAAAACGCCACGATTTGCCTGTGCTAATAATCCAGGTTGAAATACTGTTTCCCCAAGTTTGACAGACTTTTCTACATCTACAGAACCTATTAATCTGTCTTCTGTGGTTCCTAAAGGAATTTGCACAAAGGGGGCGGGGATAACTTCTGTGGGTAGGTCAACTTCATTATCTCCGTTGATGGGGAGGGAGTTGTGAGCTTGTGATAACAGGTCATCGTCCCACTCACTAGGGTTATTAGGATCGCAGTTGCTAATGGAACCTTTGACTACTTCGATGGGAGGGAGTAAAGAGTGCAGGGCGCGTGCCATCACAGATTTGGCAGTACCGCGACGACCTGCGATCGCCACCCCTCCCAGCCCTGGATCAACTGCTGCTAACAGCAACGCTATTTTGATGGCTTCTTGTCCCACAACCGCAGTTAGGGGAAAGGCAGTAATTGTAGGGTTAGTAGTAGGGGCAGGCATTTTTGTAATTTTAGCAAGTCCAGTATTTCAGCATATCAAGTCTGGGGAGGGTTGAGGAGGGAGGAGAGAGGGGAGGAGTTATGAAATAAGTTTCTGGCTTTGGAGGAGGATGATTTTTTTTTACGCAAAGGATGGCAAAGATATAAATTTAAAATTTCGGAAGTAACTGTCAATAAATATACTTGACATTCAAAAATCAGCATGGCAGTATAGATTTATACAGCATCAATATTGGCGCTATAAAAAGCCAAAAAATTTGGTGGTTGTCTCAATTTGAGGATTTTTATTATCCTGCAAGTTGCCAGGTTATCCCTTTGGCTGAGTATTTAGCATTAAGGGTGTTTATAAAATTAAATGCGCTTTCCTAGTGTCTAATCAGACATTTAGTTAAGTATTCATTCAAATGGTTAACCTGACAATTTGCAGGATAGTAAAAATTCTCCATGTGAGACTGAAACCAAATAAATGCGAAGGTAGCAATTATCTTCTTATGCAAGCTTCTCAAAAAGAATCTTGTGAGGTATTTTGCGCTATCGCTAGATATGTTGATATTAGATGCTGTCTAGTCAACCATATCTAAGGAAATAGAAAAATGCTAGACAATCATGCAGCTTCCACTGGAAAAACTAGCCAGAATAAACTTTCAACTGAACAAAGCAGCCACAAAAAGCCTTTAGCTTACTTAGCATGGGATATCCAGAATGTTAAATCTCAACTGAAGAATTTACCAAGCTTGGGAAGTGATTTGTTAGAATTTTGTGGACAAAAATGGCTTTTGACTTCCCAAGATGTTTTCTATAACTCTCAGAAAAAGAACGAAACTGATGCTAAGGATATATTAGAAGGTATTGGGTTTAAATGTTTTAATGTTCCCGATGCTTCAAAAAATGCTGTAGACAAAGCATTAATATTTCGCTGTACTAAACAATTTACCAGAAATCCTTCCCCTGATACATTTGTTCTTGTGTTAGGAGATTGGGATTATGTAGGATTCATTTGCATTCTGCGTGCTGCGGGTAAAAAAGTCATAATATTTGCTCAACGAGGCAGTGAAAGTAAAGAACTGATTAACCTTGTTGATGAATTTTATTTTATTGATGAATTACCTCAGCTACTAGGAAGTAAAATTGAACCTAATACAGAGGATATTCTCGCTTGTATTCCTTACAAGGATGCTAAGGAGTGCTTATTTCAAGCTATCCAAACAGCCAATAGCCACAAGAAGCAAACAGGATTTTCTTCAATTAATAATCTGATGCTTACTAATAAACAATTTCCCAATTACACAGGATATGCTTCTATCCGTCAATCTGATGGTAATAAGTTTTCAAGCTTCACTAAGTTTATCAAGGCTGTTGAGAAAGATGGAAAAGTCTTCGTGAAAAATAATGAAGTGTTTTTGATTGAGGAAGGTAAAATGGCTGCTTAATTTGATTATAGAAGGAGGAACCTTGATAACTTCGTTCCCAGGTTGAACCTGGGAACGAGAGGACAGAAAATATAGTTTTTCAAATTTATTAACAAACCGCTTATGGCGGTTTTTAGCGTCTTTACCAGAAATTACGTTAACAATCAAAACATAGATAAATGCACAAACTTCTAATATTCCAAGATGACAATTTATTGCGCCGTGCGCTTACTCACCGCTCTTATGTGAGCGAAAACCCTGGAGAATGTGAAGATAATGAACGGCTAGAATTTTTGGGTGATGCGTTGCTGACTTTTTTAAGTGGCGAGTATCTTTATCGTCGTCATCCCCAAATGCCTGAAGGTGAATTGACTCGTAGACGTTCAGCATTAGTAGATGAGAAACAGTTAGCCAAATTTGCGATCGCAGTAGGTGTAGATTTGAGAATGCGATTGGGGAAAGGTGTAATTTTAGAGGGTGGCTACCAAAATCATAATTTAATTAGTAGCACTTTTGAAGCTGTTGTTGGTGCTTATTATTTAGATAACAATTCAAATATTGAAGCAGTCCGCGCTTGTGTGGAACCTTTGTTTGATTTGGTTCCAGAAAGTTCTGTTTTGTCTATTGTTACTGTCGATGCTAAAAATCGTTTTCAGCAATGGGTACAGACGAATATTTCTCCCACGCCTCCAAAATACGTTACTGTTTCAGCAGGAGGAACGCCACACGACCCTCAATTTATTTCTCAAGTGTATGTGGGTGAGAAAGTATATGGAGAAGGGAGGGGGCGCAGTAAAAAAGACGCTGAGAAGCAGGCGGCGGAAAATGCACTAGGTAAGGTGAAAAAACAACGAGTATTTTAGAGATTAGGGTTTATGCCATCAGAAGATGCTTAAACTTCAACAAAGATTTAGTGAGAGAGAAATATTACTTAGTTAGCAGTCTCCAGTCTCTAACGCCTAAGTTGTTTGAACTTAACTTAAGTAGTAGCCGAGTTCTTACTTTAGAATCTTGTAATGCCAAGCTAATACCTCAACACTCAAAGTAGGCTGCAACAGCCAAGTTTAGGAGTGTTGGGATTATGAAACCAAAAGATATTGTAGGTTTATTTAAAGACACATTAAAGGAATGGCAGGAAGATAAGGCTGCAAGGTTGGCGGCGGCGTTATCTTATTACACAGCTTTTTCGATCGCACCTTTGTTAATTATTGTAATTGCGATCGCAGCTTTAGTATTAGGTCAAGATGCAGCCCAAGGCGAAATTGTCAGTCAACTTAAAGGTTTGATTGGGCTTCAGGGTGCAGAAGCAATTCAGGAAATGATTAAAAATTCCCGCAAACCAACAGAGGGAATAATTGCTACTATCATTAGTTTTGTCATTTTGGCATTCGGTGCGACAGGCGTATTTACAGAATTGCAAGATGCCCTCAATACTATTTGGGAAGTAGCACCAAAGCCAGGACAAGGTGTAAAAGCAGTAGTAAAAAACCGTTTTTTATCCTTTGCTATGATATTGGGCATTGGTTTTATCCTACTGGTTTCACTGGTTTTAAGTAGTGCTTTAGCAGGTCTAAGCAATTATTTTGGTCATTATCTGCCTGATGTTGTTCTAATTGCTAGAATTGCCAATTTTGTTATTTCTTTCGCTGTGATCACATTGTTATTTGCGATGATATACAGAGTTTTACCAGATGTAAAAATTGCTTGGGGTGACGTTTGGTTAGGCGCAGCAATTACTTCTTTGTTGTTTTCTATTGGTAAGTGGGGAATTGGGCTTTATTTAGGTAATAGCAGCGTTGGTTCTACTTATGGCGCGGCTGGTTCGTTTGTTGTATTTTTATTATGGGTAAATTATTCAGCACAAATTTTGTTTTTTGGTGCAGAGTTTACCCAAGTTTACGCTAATAAGTATGGTTCCCAAATTCGCCCAGATAAGAATGCTATCCCACTTACAGATGAAGCTAGGGCAAATCTAGGGATACCCCACAGTGAGGAGTTGGAATCTGCTGCTGAACAACATGATAACCATTCCAGAACATCTACTGCTGTTAGAGAACGCAGAACTCACAAAAAATCAGTAAACCCAATTCTGATAGGACTCAGTGCAGTTATCGGTATTTCTCGCCAGTTGGCTCAAATAGTTAAACCAAATAAAAATAACAGGAGGAATAGAAGATAATAGTAACAACTATAAAACCCTTCCCTAGCCCCCTTCCTGTTGACTGGGAGCGGGTTTTTAAATTTGATTAAATTAGTTAGCTAACTAATTTAATAACATCTGAATTTTTCACTAGCTTTATTAATAATTAAAAACATTGCCTAGTCGTAATTTAATTATTATCTTAAAAAGTTATAAGCTAAGGCGCATTTAAATCTTACATTTTTAATTGAGACAAAAGTTATCAAACCCTGTTCCCTCCCTCCTCTCTCCTCCCTCCTCTCCCTCTAAAACATACAATTTAAATACACAACAGCTTATATATAGCAACCGCCCGTGTTTAGACAAAATAAATTCTGAAACCCTTGCTAACAAAGCCGCATCATGTAGAGACGCGCCATGGCGCGTCTCTACGCTGATATAGCAGTTAGCAATTAGCTAACTCGCAGTTAGCTTTGATCAAAGGCTTTGCTACTAAGGGTTTTAGTCAGCAAAAATGCCTTAACCGATGTGGCTACTGCTAATAGCTGACAGAGGTACCGCTATATCTTACGATTGATGTAAAAATTTATAAAATAATTTTAAAAGAGTATCAATACATACTTTAATTCTATCCAACTTGAGGTAGATACTAAAACCTTGAATTAAAAGTTATTTTGGTTTTATTGTCAAATTAATATTAATATGGTTACTTCAGCCAAACTGTTAAAAGATGTTTTTTTCTGTCCAGAAGAATCAAATTTTTACTCACACTGCTTAGAGACATTAGTGTTAAGTCATTGTAGTAGTTCTGAAGTAATTATTGAATTTGGCTCAGGCGATGGCAGTCCAGTAATTAACTCTTTAATAAAATCGGAATTTGAGGGAACTATATATGGATACGAATTAAATAAATTATCATGGCGTTTGGCACAATCTAGCGTTAAAGAACATCAATTAGATCAGAAATATGTAATTTCTAACGGTTCTTTTTTTGAACTACCTAAACCTGAAGCAAAATATTTAATCTCAAATCCTCCCTACCTACCTGCCTTAGACAGTAATATTCTTCAGCCTTTGTTACATGGCGGGATAGATGGTAGCGAAATTTCTAGAAAGTTGCTATCGCTCAATTATCAAAATGTACTGCTTTTAGTTGCCAGCTACTCTAATCCCAAAGGGTTGATTAATTATGCTAAGTCCCAAGGATACTCGGTTGCTAATTTTATAGTTTATCCTCTTCCCTTTGGCTATTACAGTTCAGAATCAAAAGTCAAAAATACAATCCAAGAACTCAAACAAAAAGATATGGCTTTTTATTCGGAAAATATGTATTTATTAGCAGGGGTATTATTTACTAAGCAACATCAACCTACAGGGGATTTATCTCAAGAAGTGATTCAATTAATGACCTGCTTATAAAAATAACCCTTCCCATTTACAGGGAGGGGTTAAAAAATGAGAGTTTCTATTCAATTAATATCTAAGTAAAAGGGAAGAATTTATAATTCTTCCCTTTGATGCGTGGAACACCAACTTATGGCTTTATGAAAGCAAAACTTATAGATTAAGATTCAGCTTGTTCAGCAACGCGAGCCGATCGCACAATTGCTGCACCTGCGCGATCGCCCATTAGCTTTTCTTGATCGTACCCCAGTAACAGTTCCCACGCCTGCTCAGGATACATATCCGCCAAGGGTAAAGCTACATCATCCAACATCCAGCGACCATGACGTTCATCTTCTCTAATATGCAACTCCCAATAACCCATTGCTGCTTCTGATAATCCCAAATTCTGCGCGGCGGCAAGATAATTTCTATATGCAGCAGGTCCAGCGACTTCAAAATATGTTAGTCCACCGTTGTAGCGTAGGTAATAGCGTTTGCACTCTGTCATCAAGAAGTTATGATTGGCAGAAGCTAAGACTTCCCAAGGTACTAAATCTATGTAGCCTTCTGGTTCGGTGTTCATTCCAAACTCAGTCAGCATTTGAGCAAAATAGGTAGAATGCTTGCGGGAAAGACGACCATTGCCATACTCTTCCATTAGCACCCGCGTCAGCATACACTGGATATCATTAGCTGCACCACCCAAGATGCGAGAAAGGCGACTACCTTCAACTAAGCCATCAAAAGAACCAATTGCTAGTACGCGACGATAACCAGCTTCGGTCATTTGTGATCGTAAGTAACGGCTATCATCACTTAAAGGTGGCTCAAGGTCA
Organism: uncultured cyanobacterium; assembly: GCA_963711165.1. GTDB lineage: Bacteria > Cyanobacteriota > Cyanobacteriia > Cyanobacteriales > PCC-9333 > Crinalium. Next base: position 15,533 of record CAVQDG010000046.1, read on the forward strand.
GCAGCAGCGCGTTCCATTATTGCTTCCTTAACATTAGCTTGTTGCAGTCCTTCTAGATCGAAATGTGCTAACTCCCACTCCTGCCAAGCTGACTCAATGCGATCGCGGATACTTTTTAAATAGTTGGAACGTTCGTTAGTGTAGCGTCGCAGATCGTCAAACCAAAACAAGTTTAAGCGATTGATTCTATAAAGTACTCGCTGTAGAAATAAATGCGCGGCATCATCGCTGTTTGTTTCTTTGTAAGCTGTTTTGATGGCGTATGCGATCGCACTTTCAAATTCACTTACAAGTTCTGGTTTGGCAATAACTTTGCGATCTAAATCTGGTAATTCCACCAGTTCAATAAATTGCTGTTCAGCCTGCTGATAGTTAATGGCTGTTAGCTGATGAGCTTTACTATTTTCCTCGAATCTAGCGTTAGGAGCAACTATGTTAGTAAGCATGAAATCTAATTATTCTGCTAAATTTGCGTCTGCTGATGTAACTCACCAACAAAATTTTTATTGTTATGTTTGTAATAAAGATAACTTTTATTGTTAAACCCAACTTCCATCTAAGGAATGTGGCTATTACTTTCTTTGGTCTATCTTAAGAGTGATTTAAGGGTTTATTTTATTTGTTATTCTTGCTGAAGATTCTATTTAATATTATCAGCCTTATTTAAAAATTAAAATTAATATTTTTTTGAAAATCGGTAAAATTTAAAAAAATTTACTTCGATTATGCTCGGTTAGCAAATGAGCATTTTAGTTTGGTTTTTATTGAGCGGGATTTAAAAAATTATCCAAGCTTAAAACCTAAATCCCCCTGAGCAACCCCTTAAAAAGGGGGGGGATAATTCAAAGTCCCCCTTTTTAAGTAAGGGGGGGGATAATTCAAAGTCCCCCTTTTTAAGTAAGGGGGGGGGATAATTCAAAGTCCCCCTTTTTAAGGGGGATTTAGGGGGATCTCTTTGTAAGTAATGAATTTTTTAACCGTGCAGAATCTATATTTCCTTACAAATATCCACTGCTGGATAGCCAAGCCACAGAAAATAGTACTGTTGTACAAACCGATAAAATTGTCATTAATCCGGCTGGCATCAATGCACGAGTGCGGATAAAGCGAATAACAAAAACTATCAATAACAATAATGCAATTGATGCAGCTAGTCCCATTCCTAATACAGGAGTTTGTCCGCAAATCCACCAAGCAGCAAATAAGACTGCACCACTAACCAAACCCATAATTAGCGATACTTTACTTTTAGCTTTCATATATCCCATAACGCCACCAAGTGCAGTTAGGGTTGCATAGATTAGAATGAACCAGTAAGCAATTTGCAATAAATTGTTCATTTGACAAAAAGTAGAAATTAAGTTATTGAGTTAAAAACTCAGTTGTTAGGAGGTTAAGCTTTATGAATCCACATGATTTGTTAATGTTAGTGCTGTTACTCACTCCTGGGCTGGCACTTTCAGTTTTCGTCATGCTTGCCTTTGCGGCTGGTGGCTAATTACTCCCTAATATTTAACTGTAAATTGAAGGGGGAAATTTTAAACGGCGCTTAACAAAAATAAAATTTGCGGCAACCTCTTTAAGAGTCAGCACAAAGTGCAGGTTGCCGCAGTAATATCTTACCCCTATTGGTGTTCATCCTTTAAGTGTCAGTCAGATTGTTTAGAAGAATCTGAATTTTCACCATTAGCAGGTTTGTTAGGTAAGGATAGTGACCCCATCAAGGTTTGCTCCAATTCCATGCGATGTTCCATTTGGCGCAGGAAATAGCCAGTCATCATGGCTGAGGCAAGCATACCAGCTAAGTTTTCTCTATCTGTAGTAATTTGCACGTTAAAGTTTTCGGTTGGTAACATACCAACTAGACCTTGAACGTTATGGGAGATAATTTGTTTAATTTGAGGACTAGCAGATTTAGCAACCCGCTCTAAGACTTCTGGTGGTTGATGTTGAAGGTATTTTAGAAGTTGGTTTGCTTGTGCTTCTTCAGTCTGGGCGTGGGAGAATTCGGGGTTAAATGCCATTGGGGTTCTAATAATTGATTGGCTTAGTTTCTACTCTAAACGATTGTTGACAGAGGTTGTGTAGACCCAAGGTGTAACAACTAGCGTATGTCATTAGCAGGAACTCAATAGTTAATTTAATGATCAATCCTGCGACCAAGTTAAGATTGGGACGGTTCTTCTATGGATGGCAGTAGTTGTTCTAATTCAAAGCGTTGGTGGAATTTGTCAGTTACTTGTAAAACAAAAGACCGCCCGCCTGGTTGACGACGTTTACGGACAAATCCCATTTCTACAAGTTCTTGGACGTGCTGATAAGCACCGCTACCGCGTAGACCCACAAGTTCTGTTTGACTAATTGTGCCTTTGAGTGCGATCGCAGCTAAAGTCCGTAATGCACCTGTACCCAACTCAGCAGGAACCATTGTTTGTAGTAAGTGTTGAAACGAGGATCTAAGCTGCAAACTATAGCCCGATGGTGTTTCCACTACTTCCAAGGCACTATCCCGATGAGCGTAGTCTGTCATTAGTTCAATAATAGCGTCTTGAGCAGTTTCGCGATCGCACTTTGCAAACTCAGCAATTGCTGTGATGTCGAGGGGTTGTCCCTTTAAATAAAGAATGGCTTCAATTTGACTTGCTAGACGCATTAATTACAGAAATAAGTGATATTGGTCATTGGTCATTGGTCATTGGTCATTGGTCATTGGTCATAGAAAAGCTGATCTTAACTGCCCTCATTACCCCTGAGTCATACCAACTGAACCTATCTTAATAATTAATGTTTAATTACTCCCACCTACTTATTACACGGCGTAGTGACACATTTGTACTTTAATTGTTTTATAAAAAAACTAGCTCCATTTCTAGATCTGAATCCTGAGTTTCTTCCATTTCTTGTAATGACTGCCAACCAGCTTGCCACTGATTAATATCCTTAAGCGATTTAGCATTGATCCAAAAACGCACATTAGGATCGCAAGCTGCCACCATTTCTGCAAATACCCACTTGCCTTCGTTTTTGCGGTTGACAACTTGAAAGTGTCTCCAACCCCAAGTTTTTTGGTTAGCCGTCCATTTAGAATTAATTAAGTAAGGAAATTTTTGTTTCTTTGGCATAATTATTTTTTAATTTTCGCACTTCGATGTATAAGTTTTGGTCAAAAGATTTGTCCAAACTGCCAAAGCGGTTGCTAGACTTTTGACTAGATAAATAATTAAAGACGTAGCTATCTACGCTTTTCTGATTTCAAAACAAAACTTTTACCACCTCTGTAAAAATATCTTATTCAGTAATTTCCTCAATTAGATAAGTTCCTAAAGAAAATACTCGGCATTGCAAATCCTCTTTTTGAACACAGATAGCAAATTGATTAACTTTATCGCTCCAAATTCTGCTAATTACCATTCCAATTTTTTGTCGTTTCAGAATTAGGCGTTTTTGCACTCTTTCATTAGGACAAAGAATTTGGAATGTTACTTTGTTTTCTGTTTCTAACTCTCTAAATAGGCAGTCTTGAAACACCGCACGAATGCTGCTATTAAAGTGATTATGGAAATCTTTTAGTCTGCTACCAAAAGTGTATTCTTTTTGAGGGTGGGGAACGAAAAAATCATTGTCTTCAAATTCAAAATTAAATTTAGACATAACAATTAACAATGAGTGATGAGCAATAACCGATGAATGATTTTAATTATACCTACCTCAGCCAAATAGTTTCTATGAGATTTTTCTGGGTCGTGACAGTAAACGTGCAGCTAGTACGCCACCGATAAACCCGAATAAATGCCCTTCCCAGGATATCCCTGAATTAGTTGGTAAAATACCCCAAATCACCCCGCCATAGAAGAAGCCGACGATGAGGGATAATACAATTGCTATAAAACTGCGTTCAAAGTAGCCACGTAGTAGCAGAAAGCCTAAATAACCAAAGATGACACCACTTGCGCCAATATGGACAGAGTAGGGGTTTCCAAATAGCCATACGCCTAAACCACTAACGATCATTGTTATGGCTGTAACAATAAAAAAGTCGCTGGTTTCTCGCAGCATAATTAACCAACCAAGGGTGAGGAAAGGTATGGTATTAGCAATAAGATGACCTAAACCTCCATGCAGAAAAGGCGCAAACAGTATTCCTCGTAACCCAATGATGCTGTGAGGGCGAATACCGTAGGCGTTGAGTTTTCCTCCCAGAAAGAAGAGATCTATAATTTCCAGTATCCAGATGATGGCGATCGCACCACCTAAGATTGTGACATGGTTTTTTAATTCACGGGCGATCGCTTTGGCATCGTCTCTACTCACTTAGTTAGCCTCGGAATCAGTATTTATGTATTTACAGTAGCAATTTGCAGAAAGATTCAGGAGTCATCAGCCAGAATATACACTAACCACTTAACATAAATATGTAAGTCCTGCAACTGTTAATCAGGCAACCAATTAATATCAAGTAATTGGCTGAGGGAATAAGGGCATTCTGGCGGAAAATTAACTGAGTTTTGAGTTTTAATTTTTAAAAATCCTATAGCATCTTTATAAATAGAATCTAATTCCAAATCTAAATAATTACGAAGGTTAGTAGTAATTTTTCTTTTCAATTGAACCCTGAAATTATATAATTCTCCCTGCCAGTGGACTTGATTATATTCCAACTCAGTTGTCCAATACTGTAGTAATAATAAATGACGAATAATTTGTTCTAAAAGGCTGGCGACAGCATTTTTCTTTTCGTTTACCAAATCTTCTAACTCCTCAATTAAATTCTCGATATCTAGAAGCTGCAATTGTCTATTTTTCAACAATTCAATCGTTTCTTCTAGCCATTGAGAATCATCAACAGCGTAAAGATTTTTTAAGTCAGTAACAGTTTTCATAACTCATGCCTTAAAAATATGGAAAGAAATGTATTAATGATAAAACTTAGGCAAGTCTGAAACCTAGATCAGACCTAGGGCGTGTTTTCAAACCCTTCAATCCCCCCCAGCCCCCCTTAAAAAGGGGGGGGAATTCAGTCAAAGTCCCCCTTTTTAAGGGGGATTTAGGGGGATCTCACCGACCGAAACGGAGCCAATATAGTTTGAAAACACACCCTAGCCCCCTTAAAAAGCGGGAAACATTCAAGGGATTGTGCGTAAGTCCTCACAAATTTTCTATTTCTACTGGTTCTAAATCTTCGGCTGGTTTAAACCCAAATACCCGCGAGTAGAAATAAAATTCGCCATCAATAGCGCGTTTAATATTTTCAGCGCGACGAAACCCATGTTGTTCTCCCTCAAAGGGAACATAAGCGACAGGTAAACCTTTTGCTTTTAATGCTTCCACCATCATTTCTGCTTGGTTGGGTGGTACAACTTTATCTTCAAGTCCTTGAAAGAAGATTACGGGACAAGATAGTTTATCAGTAAAATGGATAGGCGATCGCTCTATATATATATCTTGCCTTTCTGGGTACGCACCGATTAATCTATCCAGATAACGCGCTTCAAATTTGTGGGTATCTTTTGCTAAAGCTTCTAAGTCACTAACGCCGTAATAACTAGCGCCTGCTTTAAATACGTCGCGGAATGTCAGGGCGCAAAGGGTAGTATAACCGCCAGCACTACCACCTGCGATCGCCATTCTCTCACCATCTACTAAACCTTGGTCAGCAAGATAACGCGCTGCATTTGCACAATCATCAACATCGACAATACCCCACTTACCATCTAAGCGTTGATGATATTCCCGTCCATAACCTGTACTCCCACCATAATTTACATCTAAGAAAGCAAAACCGCGACTTGTCCAATATTGGATTCTTAAGTTTAACTGACTAGATGTAGCTGCTGTTGGACCACCATGACTTTTAACTAATACTGGCGGTTTTTCTCCAGTAGGTGCGTTATAGTCTTGGTTTTTGGGTGGATAGAAAAAGGCATAAGCAGTTAAGCCATTTTCTGTAGGAAATTCAATCGGTTGCGGTTGGGAAATATAACCAGGGTCGATTTCCATCTCACTTGACCGCCGTAAAACTTGCAACTCGCCACTAGATAAATTTAACTCGACAATAGCTGTTGATTCTGTCGGTGAAGCTGCACTAAATACAACACGACCTGGCGCTGTTGTGAGTGAAGAAATTTCCGTGTAAGGAGTTTCAATTTTTGTTAGCTGTTTAGTAGTTGTATCTAAACTGGCTAAATACCAAATACCATTTTGGGTGTGAGTGCAGATAATGCGATTAGCAGACTCAAAGCCATAAGTAGACATCCCAAAAACCCATTGGGGAAGTCCAAATTCAGCCTGCATTTCACATAGTGATTCAGTATTACCATTTTGCCAGCGATAAAAGTTCCACCAACCAGTACGATCTGAAACAAAGTATAAAACATTATCCGGCGACCATTCTGGCTGGAATATAGATTCATCAACCCCACCAGCAACTAACTTAGGTGCATCTAAAGAACCATCTGCTGTTATTTCACTAACCCATAATTCTGTACCATTCCAAGGCATATTGGGATGGTTCCAACTCAGCCATGCTAATTTTGTACCGTCGGGACTTATACGTGGTGAAGAGTAAAATTCACTACCAGAAACTAAGGTTTGAGTATTTCCATCTGGCAAACTGATACTAACTAATGTATTTACTGGTTCGTGACCGCCACCAGTGTGATCTTCCTGTACACAAATTAAGCGATCGCGCACAGGATCTATAATCATATCTGCATAGCGCAAATCTGCCCCTGACTTTCCTTGAGAAAGTTGTTGTGGTTCAGCATTTAAGGTTTGACGGTAGAGATTCTGGTCTGCAAAGTTGCAAAAATAGACAGTACCCTGATTTACCAGGAAAGAACCGCCACCATATTCATTTACGCGAGTACGAACATTAAAAGGCGCAACAGTAACATCAGTAACTTGATTATCTGGGGTACGCCGTACAAGTACACTGCGTCCACCTTCTTGCGGTCGCATTTCAATCCAGTAGATATCATCGCCATCAAGAACAACTGGTCCTAAACCTATTGTTGAGGAAACAATTAAATCTGATGTAATAGGAGATTTCCAAGACCCGTATGCTGCTATTTGTGGTTGATTCATTTTAATATCACTAATTTTTTCAAGAATCACAGGAATTACGCATCATTAACGCTCTTCATAAGCATTTCAGCCCTTGCAGATCCCCCTAAATCCCCCTTAAAAAGGGGGACTTGCGTAAGTCCTAAATCAATTAAACTATCTGTGTAACCGCAGTTTAGCTGCGCGTACATCTGTGTTTATCTGTGTCCATCTGTGGTTAATTATCCAAAATTTTAATTATGCAATCAGCAGATTTATGAGCTTTTTCTGGCAATTTCACAAAATATTTTTTTATGTTTCAAGGGGAAAATTAATAACTAAAAAGTATTATTTTCCCATAGATTATAGCTTACTTGCAGCCTAATGATGCGCGGGTTGCCACACCAGTTTTGGAGTTAACACCATCTGCTACTTCACAAAGTTTTTTGACGTTTGTTCCATCCAATACAACACCACTGAAATCAGTACCGTTAATATTTACTTGATCAAATCTGGAACTTAGCAAAATTGCTTCTGTGAAAACTGCATCACTGAGATCTGCATTTGAGAAATCAGCAGCATAAGCTAACCCATTAGTAAAATCTGCACTGTGTAGAGAACTACCTTTCAGAGTAGAACCGTTAAAAACTACGCCTCGGATATCAGCATTGTTAAAGTTAGTGTTATCTAAATTAGCTTCCACAAATTCAGAGGAAATTAAGGTTTGACCGGAAAAATCTTTCCCACTAAGATCTAGTTTGGGTTTAGCTTTCCTAGCAGCTAAAGCTGATTCCGGGGATAAAAGAAAGATGAATGCTAACACTAACGCTACCAGTACTTTAAAATACCTCATAATTGTCCAATGCAGTTGAATATTTTGCTCTTTCTAGATTATCTACGCTAAAGTGCCTCAAAAACCATCTGTGGCGTTAACACTTTTCCTTGATCTGAATCAGTTAAGTTAGCAATGCCTAAAAATTGCTGGTTTTCATCATAAACCCGTAGGAAGTTTGTTGATTTTGCCGCTTGAATTGATATTCTATCGCTAGGCTGTTGTGCTTCACTTTCTGTTATGTCTAAGATGGAAGATTGAGCATTTAAAATTTTTTGCCCTTGACACCAACGTTTAGCATCAGTTGCGGATAAATTTACAGGTGTTAAATGTGTTAAAGCGGTTGGCGGCGGAATTGGTTGAAATGTTCCTTGCTGTATTTGTTGTTCTAATTGTTCAAATGTGATACTATCAGCCAAATTCAATCCACAACTGGCGGTGCGTATTAAGGAAGCGAGTACGCCACCAGTATTAAGAGCAATACCTAAGTCACGTGCGATCGCTCTTATATATGTACCAGATCCACAAGCGATCGCCACATCTATTTCTGGAAACTCCCCACCTCGCCAGTCTAAAACCTCAACCTGATATACTTCCACCGTTCGCGCTGGCACATCAATTTTTTCTCCAGCCCGCGCTAAATCATATAATCGTTTACCTTGTACTTGAATAGCACTGTAATTCGGTGGTATTTGCTGAATAGTTCCTTTAAATTGTTGTAGTGCTGTTGTAACAACTTCTAAACTCAAATCATTTACTGGTTGTTTAGAAATAATTTCCCCAGCTAAATCATCAGTTGTCGTAGTTATTCCTAACTTAATTGTCCCGCGATAAGCTTTATCTTGCTGGAGATATTGTAATAATCTTGTAGCTTTACCCAAAGCAATAGGTAATACACCCGTAACAGCAGGATCTAAAGTTCCTCCATGTCCGACACGCTTCAGACGCAGTAACTTACGCACCCGCGCTACACAGTCATGGGAAGTGAAACCTGCTGGTTTGTTTAAATTTAAGAAACCTTGCACAGTTAATAAGTTAATAAGTGAATATTAGCGAAATTGGTAAGCTAACGCGCAAATAAACTTGTACATTTTTAATTTAGATAAAAGTTATCAAACCCTTTTCCCCTCTCTCCTCCCTCCTCCCTCCTCTCCCACCAAAACATAAAATCTAGAAACACAACAGCTTAAACCTTTATTATTGGGAGGAGGGAGGAGGGAGGGGTGAGGGGTGAGGAAAAATTTTCACTTCATTGGTTGGTGAGTAAAAAATCATAACTATCTCTTGCAAAAGCAGATCAATTTCATATATTATCTGCGTTCATCTGCGTTTATCTGCTTTAATCTGCGTTCTAAAAAAACCTTAGCGATTACAAAAAGATTTGCGTAGGTTGGGTTGAGAAACGAAACCCAACCTACAATTATGTGCTGGTGTCGGCTTTTGGATTTATTATCAAAAACTAATTCCCACGTTTATAAACGTCCTGAATTACTTTTGCTAACCGTCGCATTCCTGTTTCAATATCCTCATCAGTCGCCGTCAAACTAATCCGAATGCACTCTTGTTTATGCTTCCAATCTTCACGCAAACCAGGGAAGAAGGAACTACCAGGAACAACAATCACACCAACTTGCTTTAATTCTTGGTATAACTCCCAATCTGTAATTGGTAAATCTTTAAACCAAATCCACGCAAATATTGCCCCTTCACCCCGATGTAAAAACCAAGGCAAATCTTTAGGCATTGCCTCATCTAAGGTACTTTCTACAACAGTGAACTTTTTCTGGTAATAGGGACGGATAACTGATGTAGCGATATCTGCCAGCATACCAGTTTCAATTGCACGGGCTGCGATCGCTTGTCCATACCGTGACGAATGTATACACATATTCGTCTGGAATGACTCTAGTACATTAATGTACTTTTCTTCCCCAATCGCAATCCCAATTCTTTCCCCTGGTAATCCCACCTTCGATAAACTCATGCAGTGAATGAGATTACCCCCAAAAATCGGAGTCATCTCCGTAAAATTCAACGCCGGAAAAGGTGGCGCGTAGGCAGAATCAATTAACACAGGTATATCATAAGGTTCTGCTAATGCTGCAATTTTGCGTACCTCATCATCGGTAAGCACATTTCCTGTAGGGTTACAGGGACGGGAGAACAATACGCAACCTGTGCTTTCATCTATATTTAACTTGCTAAAATCTGGGCGATACTTAAATGTATGTCCTGCGGTATCAATATCCAAAGCAGGTTTGTAAGCAAACAATGCTTCTGGAAATAAAGTTAAACCACCATAACCTGTGTAATCTGGACTCAGAGGCAATACAATTTGCTTGAGTTTACCACTGCTGGTATATCCCCCAAACGCATTAGTCGCGTAAAAGTAAAGGCTTTGACTGCCAGGGGTAATCAGAATATTGCGATTAGTTAAATTCAGCTTGTATCGTTGATTGAAAAAATTAACTACAGCTTCAATCAGTGGTTCATAACCTTGGCTATCACCGTAGCGACAAACAACATTACCAAATTCTTGACTATTTAACAATTCTGTGGTATATTCGCGCCACAGTTCTTCTACTTCCGGTAAAATTACTGGATTACCAGGGCTGAGATTAATAAATTGCTGTCCTACACCTGCTTGTAGGGTTTCTTTAATATCTTTCATAATTGCCCGCACTCCAGTTAAGTGGGACATTTTATCGCCAAATTGAGTAAGGGCAGGGTTCATAGGATTTAGCAAAATAGATTTTTTACTGGTTGACAAATTGTAGATTACTCCCTTCCCGCGATGGTGAATACCTATTTAAAAAACCGCCAAGACGCAAAGGTCGCCAAGGAAGAAGAAGATGATGATCGCTAATCTTGAGCGTGGGAAGGGAGTAACAGCTATTGAATAGCGATCGCACTAACCGTTCTTCTATTGTCCTACCACTTCACAAAATTTCACCTCAAAATCTGTAAAAAGTGTAAGAAAACACTATTTTTGGCAAAAAGCCTGTCAAGCTATAAACTAGGACGAATGGGATGATAGTTTTGACCTCTGCTTGCATTCAGCGAAAAACTGCAAAAACAAAACTTACGCAGCTACTCCACATATAGTGGGTAGGGTGCGTTACGCTTCGCTAACGCACCCTACAGTAATTAGCCTTTGTGTAAGTCCTGAAAAAGTAACGGGTAGATTAATCAGGATTAGCTGTATAAGTAGGTCTTTCCCCAAATCGCCTAAACTATCGAAGTAATTCAGCAAATTAAAGAAATAATGACAACAGTTGAGACGCTACGATCCAAACTCCCCTTTCCGCTCAAGCCCTTGGCAGACATAGCTTACAATTATTGGTGGAGTTGGACAAGCGATCGCATTTCCCTATTTCAAAGCATTAGCCCTGAAGAATGGCAGCGTTGTGGACGCAACCCAGTCGCGTTACTAGAATCTGCCAGCTATGTGCGCCTTACCCAAATGGCAAAAGACCCCACCTACATTAAACGGGTAAAAGCATTAGGTGAGCAGCTTAATGAATACATGGAGCAAAAAAATACTTGGGCAAGTAAAGTCGCTCCAGAAATAAAAAAAGAAAGCCCAGTTGCTTATTTTTGTGCAGAATTTGGCATCCACGAGTCATTACCAATTTACTCCGGTGGCTTGGGTATTTTGGCTGGGGATCATCTAAAATCCGCATCAGACTTAGGCGTACCTCTGGTAGCTGTTGGGCTTGGTTATCGTCAAGGTTACTTCCAGCAACGCTTAAATCAGAGTGGTTGGCAAGAAGAAAACTATATTGACAATCCCTTTGAGCGGATGCCAGTAGAGTTAATTAGAAATGAGCAAGGGCAACCCCTGACAATTCAGGTGGAAGTTCGCCAAAGGATGGTTAATGCCCAAATTTGGTTAGCGCGAGTAGGTCGTGTCAAGCTTTACTTATTAGATACACATCGGGATGATAATGATCCCATTGATCGCTGGTTAACTGGACATCTTTACGGTGGTAATCAAGACACCCGCATTGCTCAAGAAGTATTGCTAGGAATTGGTGGTGTTAGAGCATTACAAGCAGTGGGGATCAATCCTTCTATTCATCACCTGAATGAAGGTCATGCAGCATTCTGTACCTTAGAGATTGCCTGTAATGAAATTAAGCGTACTGGCAAATCATTTTATGATATTGAAGCATCAGTGCGCGATCGCTGTGTCTTCACCACCCATACCCCAGTACCCGCAGGTCACGATGTCTTCTCATCCGACCTGATGGACTCCTACTTTGCTCACTACTGGGCAACACTAGGATTATCTCGTGAACAATTCCTGGCACTAGGCGCACGTCGTCTGGGTGATCCCTGGGAACCATTCAGCATGACTGTTTTAGCTTTGCGGATGTGTCGCACCGCTAACGGCGTAAGTGAATTGCACGGTCAAGTTTCCCGCAAAATGTGGAAAATTCTTTACCCAGAACGTGCTGAAAACAAAGTACCTATTGGTTACATTACCAATGGAGTTCATGCCCCTACTTGGACAGCACCGTTACTTGCTGACTTGTATCAAGAATACTTCGGCGAAGATTGGCTGAATAATCTTGTTGATCCCCAAATGTGGGCGAAAGTAGAGAATATTCCCGATGAGGAAATTTGGTGGCGGCATCAAATTCTCAAAGAACGCTTGATTGCTCATACTCGCTACAAGTTGAAACTAGCACGGCAACAACGCCACGAAGATCAACACCGGATTGATTCGCTAGATCAATTACTCGATCCCAACGTACTAACTATCGGATTTGCTCGTCGCTTCAGTCTTTACAAACGAGGTGACTTACTATTACGGGATGCGGAACGCGCTTTAAGGATTTTTGGGAATAGCGATCGCCCCGTACAAATAGTATTTGCAGGCAAAGCACACCCACAAGACGAAGAAGGCAAACGGATCATTCAACGGTTGATGGAGTGGTGTAAACACCCCAGCCTTGTCAGCCGAGTAGCTTTAATTGAAGACTACGACATCTACACCGCGCAAAAACTTGTCCAAGGCGTAGATGTTTGGTTGAACAACCCCCGTCGTCCACTAGAAGCATCTGGTACAAGTGGGCAAAAAGTCTGCTTTAACGGTGGAATTAATTGCAGCGTCTTAGATGGTTGGTGGTGCGAAGGCTATCAAGCAGATGCTAACGGCAAAGGTATTAACGGTTGGGCGATCGGTGAAGATGCCAACACCAGCGATCAAGAGTTACAGGATCGGATTGATTCTGAAGCACTTTATAGATTGCTGGAAGAAGAAATTGTACCGATGTATTACGACCAGGATGCGAATGGCGTTCCCCATCGCTGGATTAAAATGATGAAAGCATCAATTAAAATCAACGCGCCCCTGTTCAATACAGATCGTATGGTTGGCGACTATGTTACTCAGGTATACGCTCCTGGGTGTTCATCTGGTGTCAAACCAATTCTCGCCAGTGTTACAGCATAAGCAGCATTTTTAAAGCTTAAGCTAAAAATCAGGTGGGCAATCCCCGCCTGATTTTTTATATCCATAAAGCAAAAGTGACAAAATTCAGGACTTACGCAAAGCCTAAGTAGGACGAAAAGTAGCAAGGCTGTCATCAACCGCAAAGTAACGATTAAAACTTATAGTGGGTAAGGCTTTCAGAGATTTTTTGATTAAATACTCTTGGTCATCGCGCTTTCAATTAACAATCGTTGCTCCATGTCCAACCAAAAAGTCCCGTAGGGATTAACATGGTTCCAAATCAACGGAGTTAGTGCGCGGAAATCATCTGGTTGCATCAGCTTCAGCCACGACTTTTCAGAAAGCACTCCTTGCACCATCAAGGTGTTGATATACACCAAACAATTCTGTAACAAATGCAATGACAACACAGCAATCTCTTGCTCTTCCAAACGATTCGTAGCAATTTCCCCACCCTTACCGTAGAAAATGAAACTGTTAGCACTATTCCACCTTTCTACCACATTAAGCCCTTCATGAATTTCTTGACGCAAAGCTTCTGACTGCAAATATTGGCATAAAAAAATCGTTTTGATAGCCTTACCCAACTCAGCTAATGCTTGATAAGTGGGACTCTTAATGTCTGAAGTACATTAATTTCATAATTGACGCGATTAACTATTTCTTGCCCATTGGCATCTATTTCTACAACAATATCCCGCCAACTATTTTTTAGAACTCCATCAATCATGACCTCATCTTCTTTTGAATAGTAGCGTTGAGTACTCCCCACGTACTTTTTGATTAAATTCAAGGCATCAATGACTGGGCGGTGAATATCATTATTAGAGCGAAACTCCAGCACAGAAAGAATGGATGGTACCATACGACGATAGTGGTTTGACACTCTCAGGGCTGAAGCCACTGAGATTCTTTGATCAAAGACATGACTTACCCAGGCAGGATTTCAGAGAGCCTGGGCAGAGGTCGCATCTCCCAAAGCGTTGTTCGGATCTAGCCCGAAAGTTCCGGTATGCCCTACCGTACCCAATCCTCGACTAAGGATATTTCTAGCTGCATTCTCGTCCCTGTCTAATACGCAACCACATTTACAAATGTGTGTTCGAGTAGATAGGGATTTTTTGACAATTTCACCGCAGCTAGAGCAATAAGAGCTTGTATAATGCGGGTTAACCGCAACCGTGACTCGCTGAAATACTTTTCCAAAGTACTCAAGCCAAACACGAAACTGATACCAAGATGCGTCATTAATAGACTTAGCCAAACAATGATTTTTCACCATATTTTTGATCCGCAAATCTTCATAGGCGATCAAGTCGTTGGACTGAATTACGCACCTTGCCAATTTCACAGCATGGTCTTTACGTTGCCTACTTATTTTGAGGTGGCGTTTACCTAAAATCTGTCTAGCTTTGCCTCTATTCTTTGAACCTTTTATCTTTCTAGAAACACGACGTTGTGAGCGTTTAAGAACCTTTTCTCCTTGACGGAGAAATTTAGGATTCTCAATCATTACGCCATTAGAATCGGTGTAGTATTCTTTCAAACCTACATCTAATCCCACTGTGCTACCAGTAGGCTGTGTGTTTTCAGAACGGTCTACACTAATACAAAATTGAACGTACACGCCATCCGCACGTTTTACCAATCTCACCCGTTTAATCTGGTCAATTTGGTAGAAGTGCAAATCGCGAGTACCCTTGAGTTTTAATCGCCCAATACCTTTCTTGTCAGTAAAAGTTATTGATTTGCGATTATCCGCAAGCTTCCATCCTGATGTTTTATACTCGACTGATCGGCAATCTTTCTGAAATTGGGGATACCCTTTTAAGCCCTGGATACCGTTCTTGCAGTTGTCGTAAAAGCGAGAGATAGAAGACCATGCTCGTTCAGCAGAGGCTTGTCTAGCCATTGAATTAAGTTCGTTAGCGAAAGGGAAATTAGCTGCAAGTACAGCACAATGTTTTTGCAAATCGTTTTTACCTGTACCTTTAACGTCCATCCATAGCCGAATACAGCTATTTCGGATGAACTTCGCCGTCCGAATTGCATCATCTACTGCTGTTAGTTGCGCTAACTTTCCGTAAGCCTTGAACTCAAAAACTAGCATCTTTTTACCTCCTGCCTTACGCTATCATGTTTGGCGTAAAAGCGAAAGTGTTTTTATGAAGAAAGATTGAACGCGGTTAAAACCGCGCGAGTCGCTTGTATCTCAGGGAACCGAGCCACTGAGCTTTACGCTTACCGACTAATCTGTAAGTAAGAAGCCCGCATTACCGTATAGACTTGCTCCCGATAAGTTGGCCCGCTTGACTTAAATTCTTTGACTAAGTTTTGCAAGGTTTGCTGACTTACAAGAGGATAAATTACATCTTTAACCGTCTCTTCTGGATACTCTAAAGATGCTTCAGCCATACGAAATAGAATGGCATTTTTTCCATTCACTCGTTTGAATTCTTGGATAAGTTCCTTATTAACCTTACGTTCAGCTTTAACCCCTAAGCGATGGACAATTTGAATTAGTATTTCTACTAAACTGTCGGTTATTTCTTGACTTCTGAGCCAACAAAAAGCAGCAATCAAGGTATAGCGAGTCGGGTCAAGATGGCGACGTAACTCACGAATTGGTTCTGAAGCCGCTCGTTGTCGGTAATGATGTATGACTTTAGCTGAAACGCTAGTAAATAAATTATTCGGTAATTTTAAGGAGCGAATACATTGCAGTTTCTCAATTTCTTTCAGTATAGTTAGTATACAACTTAGAGAAATGTAAGTATTAACATTTTTGAGGTGGCTCTCAAATTGACTGTAAGTTTAGCTCAATTAGCTAGAGAGTTTTTAGACCGCCCAGGGCTAAGTCAAAATACGCAGCAGTCTTATGAGTTTACCTTAATGCCGCTACTGGCGGAGTATGGTCATTTCCCTGTAGAGGTTATTGGTCGTCAGGTTATGAGTTTACCTTAATGCCGCTACTGGCGGAGTATGGTCATTTCCCTGTAGAGGTTATTGGTCGTCAGGTATTGTTAGATTACCTGAAAGCAAAGGAATATTTATCGCTTAACACGCACAGAAAGCATCAAGCTATCATAAATGCTCTGTTTAATTATGCAGTCTTTGCAGGCTATCTTACTGTTAATCCCATTGCTTTGTTGAAGCGACGTAAACCTAACCCCAATAAGGGAGAACACAATACGGATCAAGTTGTTCGTTATTTAAGCCAGTCGCAACTAGCTATTTTGTATGATTTGGTAACAGAGGATGCTAGAATGCACGCTTTAGTGCGATTGCTGCATCGAACAGGAGCTAGAATTAGCGAACTGTTGGCGCTAGATTTAGCACTTGTAGACACCAGTGCTAGAAAATTTCCAGTAGTGGGTAAGGGTAACAAGTGGCGTTGGTGTTTTTATAGTCACGATGCTGCTATTGCCTTGAATAAATACATCAAGTTTTATCGAGATGTCGCTGTGCCAGCACTGTTTACAGCACGTAACCCGATTACAAATCAGGTAACACGTCTATCATATAGCCGCGTTCATACAATATGGAGTAATTTGATTGCTCAAAGCCCTCTCCTGAAAGGAATCCGTCTACACGACCTCCGACATACTTTTGCAACTGAACGGGTTGGTTTAATGGCGATAGAAGAGCTACGTGCTTTGATGGGTCACGAACATATTCAGACTACATTAATTTATCAAAAAATTACTTCAAGTCGGGCTGAAGAAGTAGCACAAAAGGCTTTATTTGTTTTGAATAAAGCTGACTGAAAAGTTGAGTGATTTATAAATTAATAAAGTTGGTTAACCTTCAATATTTTTTGGCTTAATTCTGTCTCGGCAATAGGGTAGTAGCAGTACCCTACCACTGACGATTGAGGAAAAAGAAGGTAGCGGCACTACAAATATAGAAAAATATAGCTTGAAAGCTTTACTGGGCAAGGCTTTTACTTACTACTTTGCGGTTGGTGACAGCCTTGCTACTTTTCGTCCAGGTTAAACGTAACCGTCCCAAAAGTGCGATCGCACAATCTCTAGCTGAGATGTACGATCTTGAGAAAAAATCAAAACCAATTAAGTTAGTGCGTAGTCGCGTTGCAGCCAAGGCATCAGTGTTACTATTCCGTGAGTTGGTTAAAATTCTCAATATAGACCTACAGTGAAGCCAAATTTAGAAGATTTAAAAATTACTGAAAAAGAACTGGAAACTATAACTGGTTTAGATGTCGATGATTTATTTGTTGGCGGTGTCTTAGGAGGGGTATTTAGACCTTCTATATTCCAGAAACCTCAACAATTTATTTCTTTCTGTATTACTGAAATAATTGTTGCTGTTTTAGTATTTATTTTAACTATACCCATTGGTTTATCTGTAACCCGCAACTTTGTAGATGGGGTTAATCAGCTACCTGTAATTTGGCAGTTTTTAAAAGTTACTATCGGAATCACTTTGATAGTGCTAGTTGGTTGGCATTTATATATGTGGTTTAGAAGGAAACACCTAAAAACTTTGCTCCATCTCCTTGACGAAGTTGATAAATACAATGAGGTAATTCAAGCTGTTGATATTCTCGATCGCCTAGAAGCAGTTGGCAACTTGCAAGTAAGTTTTACAAATCGCAACGAGACTTTAGAAGCACTAAGAATAACTAGAGATAGCTTAGTTTCTGGATTGATGACTGAGAAAATCTTACGCGAGACTCGTAGTTTGCGATCGCGTCGTTACGATTTACTCACCAATATAGAAAATAACTTAGTCAACTTAAGAACTTTAGAAGTGAATAATCAAGCAAATGAGTATGGACAACTACTCAATGAAGCTCTCGAAATTAGCCTGAGTGTTCATCAGGAGGTTAAAAAGTTCTCTCGTTTTTCTTCTAAAACTTAAGGTCTATTTTTAAGGTTGAGCTAACTAACTCAACATAATTAAACATAAAATAAACTCCCCTCCCCTTGATAAGGGGAGGGGCTGGGGGTGGGGTTCTTTTTGATGTTTTTGTAAATCTGCTATAACTGATAAATCTTAAGCAGCAACAAAAAAAATTGCCCTCTTTCAAATTAACATTCTAGGATTTGCCGATCTCAATTGCTCACTAGGACGGTGGGGAATTTGAACAATAAATGTTGTCCATCCCCCACTGCTTTCCACTTGAATACTTCCTTCCATCTGTTCTATCAGTTTTTGCACCAACGCAAGTCCTAACCCTGTACCGCCTTGCTTCCAAGGGTCAGCATTTGGAACCCGATAAAACTTGTCAAAAATACGTGGTAATTCAGATGCTGGGATTTCTGCGTGGTTAGTGATTGTAAAAATAATTAGATTGGATTGTTCTACATTTTTACTGGAATAATTAGCTATATAACTGACATTGAAAATAATTTGATCGCCAGGGGGAGTATATTTACAGGCATTGTGGAGTAGTTCTGAAATAATTCTACCTAAGCTAGTGCGATCTGAAACCATTATGGGCAAATCTGATGATAGATTAACTTCCAGGTTTTGCTGATGTTGTTGAATACGAGAGTAAAAAGGTGTGACGATTGTAGGTATCCATTCTTGGAGATTGATTTTTTCTAAAGTGATAGAGTAACTAGCAACTTCTAGCCTCTGCAAATCTAAAAGATCATTAATTAGTTCTGTTTCTCTACCACACTCTGATTCCAATATCTCCAGATATCGCTGGCGACGTTCGCTGCTAGGAGCGATTTTAAGCATTTGAATTGCCATTTTCATATTTGATAATGGCGTTCTGAGTTCGTGGGAAACTGTGCTAAGAAAATCGTCTTTAAGAATATTAAGTTGCTCTAATTCTTCAACTTTTTGTTCTAGTTGGGCAGTGCGCTCTTGCACTTGGCTTTCTAAATCGGCGTTAATTGCTGAACTTTGTTGATAAAGTTGTGCTTGCTGAATGGCGATCGCTAATTGATCGGCGATCGCACTAACTAATTCTACTTGCGATTGTTGCCATTCATCAGCAAGGTTACACAAATTGAGACTACCCCAAAGGTGCTGTTGAAAATGCAACGGTACTAATAACCAAGCGCCTTGATATCTTAAGTTAATCTGGCTTGCTTCAGTATCTTTATTGTCAGGATTTTGAATCTTTACCACTTGTAACTGTTTAAGTTTGGTGCTTGTTTCGTAATCAACATCAGGAACTTCCACCCCCACACCGCTTAATTCTCCTGTCTGTTGTGGATACTCAGCAATAATCAACCAGACTTGCTCGTAGGGTAAATATTGCTGAATTTCCACACGCTCAACTCGCAATATTTGATTTATTTCTTGAGCCGCGATCGCACAAATTGTTTCTAAATCTAGGTAACTACGCATCATCCGCGTAAACCTATGCAAAGCTTGCTCTCGAATCGTTTGCTGTTTTAATACTATTTCTGCTTGTTTGCGTTCACGAATATCACGACAGTTAACAACCACGCCTTTTGTACTAGCTTCTTGCAAAAGGTTATTAACAGCTACCTCAACATCAATCCACTTCCCCGATCCATGATGCAATCTGATCTCAGTTAATCCCACTACTCCTGGTTGTTTTAACCTTTCAGCAAATTCATTTTTCGCCTTTGATTTATCCTGCGGATGAATGTAGTCAAAAACGTTTTTACCAACCAGATCTTCTGGTTGATAACCCAAAATCAACTTGACAGAAGGACTTACATAGCGTATATTTCCGTTTGCCTCTAATATAGTAATAATATCAGATGAGTTTTGCACCAAAGAACGAAAACGTTCTTCACTTTTCGCTAGTTCATCAATGGCTTTTTTCTGTTGATCAATATTGAGCGCAACTTGACACACACCAATTACTTGTTGCGCTTCATCTAACACAGGGCAATAATTAATTTCAAACCAATAATTATCACCATTAATTCCCCTAAATAACTTTTCTATTTTTAATGATTTACCTTTAATAGCAGCATTAAACGCTCGATGGAAATCGTAAATTTCATCTGCCATCAGAAAATCGTTAATTGAACTACACTCATTCAAATTCTTTTGATAAACTTTTATAGCCCAATCATTGGCTGTTTTGTTAAATGCTTGAATTTTATACTCCCAATCAATCATTACAACAGCTTGCAAGCTGCTATTAAAAATTGCTTTCAAATTTGCTGCCGATTGTTTCAAAGCTACTTCTGAACGTTTGCGCTCTGTCGCATCTACATAAACACTAAGAAAACCTTTAAGCCCATCAATATCTCGGATGACAGCATGGGTGACATCTACCACAAACTGTGTGTCATCTTTACGTTTAGTAACAAAATTACCTTGCCACACACTCGTTTGATTAGGATTCACCAGAATAGCTTCTGCTACCTGAGGCATATCCTTAGCAATAATCAGATTACAGATATGTTTACCAATAACTTCTTCTGCTGTCCATTGAAAAAGACTATGAGCAAAGCGGTTCCAATAAATTATTTTACCTTCTACATCAGTAGCAATGACCGCGTTACAAACTTGATCTAGAAGGGCAGCTTGGAAACTTATGGGCATTTGTGTCCGTTTAGATCTAGTTTCGATAGCTGACAGAATATTTGGCAACAACTTCAGGGCAATGTCATCTTTACAAGATTCACGCAATATCTGCATTTGTTCCGGTACCATAACGGAAATCTTTTGCCTGAACTATGCCGCAGCTAATCAAGCTAATACTTGATCTGCTGACACTTAATTGTATCAAATTCAACTTTTGCCACTCCCCTGCCTTCAGAGAGAATAGCGTCTCTGAGGAAAAAATTAGCGATTATAGGGGCGCTTTGATTAGCTTTCTCTCTAAGAGCTAATAATTATAAGGGTTGCAGAATCCTTAAATGTCAAGAGCCTCCCTGGCTACTGCTATATCTCCAAAACCCGCCCTTGTGTATTAGGGGCAAACGCCGATAATGGCATACTGCGCTAGACCGCAGGAGTAGGTCAATATCTGAGAATTTCGTTACAATTTGTAAAGAACTCAGGTAAACTGATGAACCATCTGACATTAGAACAATTAGCTACTCAACTAGAAAGTGAAAATTTGCGCGATCGCATGGTCGCTCTTGCCTCTCTGCGCGACGTTCCAGCCGCCGATGCCGTACCCTTAATTAAAAAAGTATTAGAGGACGACAACCTGCAATTACGCTCAATGGCAGTATTTGCGCTGGGAGTAAAAGCCACCGACGAATGCTACCCCATCTTAGTAAAATTGCTAGAAAATGACCCCGACTATGGCATTCGTGCCGATGCTGCGGGTGCTTTAGGTTACTTAGAAGATATTCGTGCCTTTGAAGCTTTAGTTAGAGCCTTCTATGAAGATACAGATTGGTTGGTACGCTTTAGCGCGGCTGTAGCACTAGGTAACTTAAAAGATCCCCGTGCCTATGATGTATTGATCCAAGCTTTAGACGCAAAAGAAGTAGTAGTACACCAAGCTGCGATCGCTGCTTTAGGAGAAATTAAAGCCATAGATGCAGTCGATCATATCCTACGTTTTGCTCAG
>CAVQDG010000047.1:0-137579 GCA_963711165.1 uncultured cyanobacterium
TTTAATTTGGTAGGGAGATAAATTACTAGATGAAGGTATTGGAGGATATGGAACAGTTGCTTTACTAGCAACAGAAACCTTTCCTGAAGAGCTAATTGCATTTCTTGTATACCGCCTTCAAAGTGATTCCAATCCACTTCTAGTTCATACCTAAAAACAATGTCACCTGTACTTAAAATGGGTTGAGAAATTTGGTGGCGTTTTGCTTGCTCGCCATCTCCGACCTTTCGATACGCTTGTCCAGCCATTAACAGGCTTAAAGAAATTCCCTGCCAAGCTTTACTACTAGGCGGGATTAAAAATAAGGTTTTAGGATTTTCATTGTTTTCATTGTTTGTAAATAATGGACGATAGATTTCGGCACTATTTTTGCCTATCTCATCAGGTGAGTGTCCCCGATTAAAAAAGTAAATTTCTCTGGCTATTAGCCCATCTAGGATATCATCGGGTATATCATTCCATTGACCATCAGTAAATTTTTCCCATAATTCTTCATCCTTTGCTGTTAGATAAGCAGACCAAGTTTTAGCAATAAGCTGGGATATTTTGCGGGTTTGGAGTAGAGTTTTGATTGGTTCGTAAAAATTATTGATCTTCAGGGGTTTAGATTCTTCAGGGCAATCTTTAAATAAAGTTTCGTAAAAACCCTTTAAAAAAGTTACTCCAGGTGAGGGTAAACATGAGCCTATATTATTTATTTGATCTGGGTGATATTCTTCTAGTTTGTCTTGGGTATCTTTGTCAAGTAAATATTTTTCAAAATAGCTTTTTTTATTCACTTCAATTTTAGCATTTATATGCTTTTTTTTAGCATTCATAGGCTTTTCTGGGATATTTTTATCAAGAGGAGAAATAACTAAAATTTGATAGAAAACGTCGCTTTTTTTATCTAATCTTGTTGTGTAAGTTTGTTGAGTAAAAGTGACATAACGGTCTGTACCTTTAGTTGAGTGTAAACAAATTAAAAAAAATTTCAAGCCAAACTATAAAGACGGCAAGGATTATCCCAAACAATCTTTTGTATTGTTTCCTTAGATAACTGTGCTTCAAGCTTTAGAAGCGTGTTCACAATGTCCGGTTGATGATCCATATGAGGGTAATCAGAACCAAAAATTAAGTTATCAGAACCGATGTATTCGATTATTTGAGGTAAATAAGGTTCTGAAGGCTCAAACACCACAAAACACTGACGACGAAAATATTCTGATGGAAGTATTTTGACATGATTCTTAACCTCCCAATATAAATTTTTGTACTCTTCATCTAGTCGCCAGAGCCAATAGGGAACCCAACCACAACCAGACTCTAAAAAACTGACTTTCAGACTAGGGTGACGCTCTAATACTCCTCCTTCAATCAAAGCTAATAATGCCATCATCTGTTCCATTGGATGGGAACAAGCGTGCATGGCAAAACGAGTATTAAATCTATCTGCGCCTGTAGTTGGTAAACGACTGTGAGTACCTTCGTGAATTCCTACTGCTATTCCCAACTCTTCGCAAGCTGTCCAAAATGGTTCGTAGGCAGCATTGCTCAAGAGTCGCCCTTTGACAGGATTAGGACGTAAACACACAGCTTTCCAACCAAACTTGGCGATGCGATGTAATTCTGACACCATTTGCTCTGGTGCATGGAGATTGATAGCTCCTACCCCTTTTAAGTTGCCTGGAGCAGAGCTACAAAATTCCTCATATAACCAGGTATTGTAAGCATCGGTAAAAGCTCCTACTACTTCACCTGGCATGGAATCTATAGCAAACAGCCACAGTCCGTAAGTAGGATAGATAAACGCAATATCAACCCCCATCTGCTCCATTGCTTGAAGCTGAGATTCGGGATTGTAGCGATTAAAATATGCGTTGGGGTGAGCCTGCATCATTTGCTGATTGCTTTGCTATTGCACTTGCTGGGATATTTTCTGTACTATTGTTTCCCCTTGAATTTTCATGTCTGCGGAAGGTGCAAAGTGCTTAAATTCAGGAGCAAGGTACTTAGCCCATATCTGCGGAGGCTCAATCACGTGGGCATCAGCATCAATAATTTTATATCCATGCAACATAGTTAAACCTATAGGATTTCTGACAATAACTTAGACATAAAGTAAATTACATCCACATCGGATAGGGGTTCAGTTGCTCTTCTGTCAAAGACTCTTGCAACCAACCCATCTTGATAGGAATTTCATAAAGCCGTCCTGAACCCAAGCGTTTCCACATATGGCGCATTCCTGGCACAATTACCTTAGCTACTTTTAAACCAATATCAGGGCGAGTTTGCTCTAAAACGAGCATTTCCAGATTATTTTGCTCAAGGATTTGTTGACAAAGCCTGATATCTTCTAGAAGATCGTTACTGGCTAATTGGGGATAATCAGCATAAACTTTGGTGACACTTTGCTCGTTAGGAAGCAGATAAGGTTGATTTGTCACAGTTGCAGATTCCCACCATTCTATTGCTAGAGGATCGGCGGATGGGGGATATTGCGTACTACCATCAGCTTTAGCCCATAAAACATTAGGCAGAATCTGGTTAACCTCAGTTAAAGCTCTACTAATGGCAATTTTAGGGTCAAAATGAGCACCATACCCTAGAATAATATCTTCAACTTCTCCTTCTGTGCGGCGACTAATGGCAGCAAAGGCGGGAATATTTAGGTCGCTAGTAATATCTAATACCCAAAATTCTCTGTTAATAGCTTGGTAATATTCTTTCAAGTTATGAAAGTAAGGCTCATTAAAACTGTCTAAATCTACCTGAGATTTTGGCAATCGGTTATACCACCACAAGGCTACACAATCACGCTCAACCAATTCCATTAATCCTTGCAAAATAGCCTCTTCGACGGTATTACCCGCCGCGCAGCCATTAGAGTCTGCCCAACAGTCAAGTGGGTAGGATTGAGGATAGCCATAATAACAGTAAGCTGTTGGCAGATATTTGAATTCTTGGTGGGTTAAAGACCAAACTGGTGTCCAGTCGATTTTTCTTTCTATATCAAAGGGTTCGGGGACTTTTTGAAACCAAGCTTTACACTCGACATTCCATTGTTCGCGATTCTGGTATTGCAGTTGGCTAAAATTCATACAGACATTGGGGTGAATAGCTTTCTCCCCCATGCTTTGGTAACTACCTGTGCGTCTGATTTCATTTCCCTGATATACGCCAGAATACCTTTCAATAGCTTCGCAGAAACCACTAGCTCTTGCTTGGATATCAGTTCTACCTTTTCCGCCACTTCTACCCCCAACATTTTGGCGTAAGCCATTTAAGTCATCAAAAACGCTCAGGAAATAATGTTTCGCTACATAAGAATGAGTTAACCCATGTCCTGGTATCTTTACCAGTTCTCGCACAACGCCTGTGATTGGGCTAATATGATGCTGATATTTTCTGAGAGTTTCTTGGGGTGAACAATAACGATGTCCCCCGTCTTGAACAAAAGTTTTCTGGCAATGTTCTAAAACAATAGGTAGGGGTTTGTTTTCCCCTCCATTAAACATTTGTCCGCAGCTAGGACATTGGGGACGTTTAACGAGGGTATGGTCAAGATGTTGAAGAGTAAGTGTGTCATAGGTCAATAAACTGCCTTCTAAGCGGAGATTTTCGCCTTGAATAATCCACTTGAAAACTTCTGTTGCTGCCATTCCTAGTGCAGTTTGCACTGTAGAAGATAAGAACCCTAAAGGGGGAGATAAGGGCGTGCCTTTATGTCTTTGGATAAAGCTTTGAACAGGTCGATTATCTTGTAAGCGGTGTGCTAAACATTCCCAGCATCCGGTTTTGTGAGGATGAAATATCGGCCCTATCCAGATGATTGTTCCCAAAGGGTTAATCGGCATCCAGGGGGATTGGGATTTTAAGGCTTGTTGATTAAATTTCTGTAGTTGGGGGTGGAGATAGTCGTCAGTTAAGACTATTGTAAAATTTCCAGCATCAGCTACCTGAATATGTAGGGATTTAAGGATAGCTATGAAGTCTTGGGTGGCAAGAGCATCATTACTTTTGACTGCAACTCTTGTTGATTGCAACCTTTGATAAGCTATAGCGGGTGTAATATTAAGATGATGGCAGAAAATGGCTAATTGCGAAGGCAGGGAGTCATCTTGCTCCACTAAATAGCCCTGTTGTTCCATTTGGAATAGAGCATACTGAGTCTTGACACTGACATCGAGAATGCTGTTGAAAAAATCGGCTGTTTGCTGAGAGAACTGTTGTTCTTGCAGTAATTCTAGTTGAATAATTTCAATAATTTCGTCAACAGTATAATAGCGATTTTGTAGTAAAGAAGCTATACGAAAAGAGATGCGATCGCTTAACAAAACTGCCTCTCTTTCGGATACTAGAAATACTTGGTCTGGTTCTACAGATTCAATAGAGTAAGAAGGTTTAAAATGCAGTTTATTTATGCTCATTTTTGTTTTTTATACCCTCAAGGGAGGAAAGTCGGTTGGGATTGTGCAATATTTAAAAGAGGTGTTAAATCTTTATGGGCTGCTAGAACACTTGTTTTAGCTGTTTTTAGCTTAAATAAAACAATTATATAGTATAAAATTATTATATCTAAAATTTATTGATGAATTTAGTAATTATGAGTTTTAATTTAGCTGAAGCTATTACAATTGCCAATCAAGCAGTATTTATAAAGTTTAATAAAAACTTAACAGATATTGAAATTATTGTGATGAAAGGAGCCTGGAATCGCGAGGAATACGACCAGATTGCTGCGAAGCATCAGTACGCAACGAGTTACATTAGTCAAGATGTTGCGCCCAAACTTTGGAAACTTTTAACAGAGGCTTTGGGAGAAAAAGTAAAAAAAAGTAATTTCAAGGAAGCTCTACAACGTTACTGCGAGAAACCATCAAAAGTTGAATTCTATTTACCGAATCGAGAAACGGTTATTGCTAAAAGTCAACAGGAGAGCGGCAAGGCTGAACAAGCAGCTATTACAGCATATTCAAACCTAGAGAAACATGACTCTGTAATTACTGAAATATATGTAGAGCGACCTCACATTGAATCACTCTTCTATGAAACTATTTTACAGCCTGGTTCTTTAGTCAGAATTAAAGCACCCAGACTAATGGGTAAAACTTCTTTGACGACTTGGGTATTGGCTAAATTGGCAAACCAAAACTACCGAACAGTAAGTTTAAGTTTGGAATTGGCAGATAGAAAAACTCACTTTACTAACCTCAATAAATTTTTGCGTTGGTTCTGCCTAAATATCAGTCGAGAACTCAGCTTACCTAATCAATTGGATGACTATTGGGATGAAGAGGGGATTGGTGCTAAAGTAAGCTGCACAACTTATATTGAAGAATATGTGCTGGCTCAAGCCGACAGTCCCTTGGTTCTATGCCTGGATGATGTAGATTTGCTTTTTCCTTATCCTGAAATTTATGAAGATTTTTTTGGGTTGCTACGCTCTTGGTATGAAAAAGCAAGAAGCCGCAGGATTTGGAAAAAGTTACGGTTGGTAATTGTCCATGCAACTGATGTTTATATACGCCTGAATATCAATCAATCACCTTTTAATGTGGGGTTACCGATTGAGTTGCCAGAATTAAATCGAGAGCAGGTAAATATTTTAGCCCAACAACACGGGTTAGCAAGAGATTCAGCTTTAGTAGACCCCTTAATAAATTTGGTGGGTGGTCATCCTTATTTATTGGAGCAAGCATTCTCTCACCTCAAAAGTTACCCAAATGCCACTATTGAACAAATTTTGGCTGATGCTCCAACAAATGCTGGAATTTATAGCAATCATTTGCGGGAATATTGGTTAAGTTTGCAACAGGATCAGAAACTTATGGCAGCTTTTAAAACTGTTGTTAGTTCTGCCAATCCAGTGCGATTAGAGACGATATCAGCTTATCAGTTGCAAAGTATGGGGTTAGTAAAACTGACAGGTAATAAAGTAGAACTACGTTGTCAGTTGTATCGCAATTACTTTAATAATAACGAAGCCATATTTCAAGACTTCTAGAACTTACTTCAGATGAGTTTAACTTAAGCGCACCATGTTTTTCAGCACGGTCAGCAGAACCTCAATGATTATAACCTACATCCCGCACGGTGAAAGTGTCCATTAAATATTTGTTTGTCAATTTTAAATACTTAATGTCAAGTAGTGGGACTTAGACAAAAACTGGCTGAAAAATAGGCTCAAACCCAGATTGTGAATAATCTTGAGGTTAATTGAGTTTGTTTATAGCTGTTACTGGGTTTGAGCCTCCTAAATTTTTATCGAATTAAATCCCTTTCCTAGATCGGAATACAGCCTTATTTCAGCCCACAAGCTGTCTAAGTTCTGCTAACAGTAATGATGATTATACTAAGATAGATTTCAGCAATCTTTACGGTATAACCAAAGATTTTGATAAAGAAATTATCGAAAATCGCGTTCGTGAAGCACAAGAACGAACAAGAGCAAAACTAGCAGCAGAACAGGCGCTCTTGAACGAACGTTACTTAGAATTATACAATGCGCTCAAACTTGAAAACGATAGTGCTACCGCACTCAATAAATTGGAATTAAATGATGCTATCGCACCCTTATATGCCTCAAATTTTAACCATCAAACTGTTCCAACTGCTCTAAGTGACTTAAGTGAACAAACTGACCCAGCTGAGTTAAACCAGGATGATGATGAATCAGTAAATGCTAATGCAGTTGAGGAAAATTGGCAACAAATGCGATCGCACTATAAAAAAGCACAACAAATACAGCTTGTAGTCCAATACCAGTCACAGCAAGCATCCGAGATGGAATTGTAAGTCAAAACGCCATGACGCGGTACTTCCCACCTGTAAAAATTTCTAGGAAATTAAAAATAGATTTTTAATTTCCTAGAAAAACCTGGGGTAGTTATAGCAGCCAGGGTTGTTAAAGCATTCGTAAATTGCCTAAACCATTGTTAGAGTCAGCTTTTCCTTCTGCCTTCTGCTATAAAAGACGATCAGCGACGTAATTTGAAAACTTCCCACAAGAAACCCGGCTGGAAAAAAGCATTAGGGGTTTTGAGCATATGAGCCACTTCTAGAAATACCTTATAAAGTTCAGGACTACTACTCATGGTGAGCAATACTTTATCCAAATAGCTATGCAATAGGCGGGTCATAAAGCCAGGTTTTCCACCTTCTGTTTTAGGCCAACGGAAATCCTCGTTAGTAGCCATTAACCAAGGAACACTATTAACTTTCGCTAATTCAGCTTGAAAGCGCTGCGCCAAACCTGTCAGATCCTTACTACTTCCAGTTTGGTGTTGCTGAAGACATTCGTCTAGGGTTAATGCGCTTAAAGCTGCCGTCGTCATGCCTTGACCATAGACAGGGTTAAACGCACAAAAGGCATCTCCCAAAGCAATAAAATTCTCTGGTCGGCGCAACATTCGCTCATAATGATGCCAACAATTTTCTGTACGTTGGTAACCGTAAATTGGGCTTAGGGGTTGGGCGGATTCAATCGCCTCATAAACTTCGGGTGTACGCAAACTGCGGGCAAATTCTTTAAACTCTGCTTCATCCGTTGGTGGGTAGTCTCGACCGACACCGATCAGACCAACTAGCCAGCGATCGCCTTCAACGGGATAAATCATGCCACCACGCGGATAATCGGGAGCTTTGGGCATCACGTACAAAACTTTGTAATCTACATTACTGCTAAGGTTTTGATACAAGCAAGTGGCATACCCCAAAAAAGCATTAACCACTGTTTCCTGGGGCGGCTCATAACCAAGCTGTTGCAACCACTTAGGAGATTTAGAATTGCGACCGCTAGCATCAACAATTAACTGAGCCAGGACTTCGATTTCTTGAGCGTTGTCGTCCCGCAACCGCACCCCAGTTACAACTGTATGATCCCAGTTAGCAAGTAAACCTGTAACTTGGTTACCCTGGCAAAACTTTACCCTGCCATCATCTAACAACCTCTCCCGCAGTTGAAATTCCAACAAATGTCGAGTACAGGCGTGGGTAGTAATGTCAGAAACAAAGCGAGGCGACCAACCTCCAGAAGTCAACCAACAGAAGTCTGCTGTCAAGTCAATCTTTTGAGATCCTGCATTAACTAGATCTTGAGAAAATCCTGGAAATAGTTTTTCTAAAATCTGATTACCTTTACTGAGCAGTCCGTGGAGTTGGTAAGATTGCGGTACACCTGGACGGGGCATTGGTTGTACTGGTAAGCGATCGCGCTCAACAATAGTTACTTTATTAAAGTAGTCAAGCAAAACCCTGGCTGCCAACAATCCAGCAATGCTACCTCCAATTACCAAGGCATGATCATTGCCATTTACATGAATAGGGATGTTTAAAATATCAGGATTTATCAAAATATCTCCGCGTTATAGCTGAACTAACTAACCCGACCTAGGTGTTTTCCTAATTCGCCGACAGTGTCTTCGTTACTTTTTCCCCTAATTGCTGCGGCTTTAAGAACTCGCTACGAATGAAATATGAAAAGTATGTATCAAGCAATTTAGCCTCCACTACTGGACAGAAGATAGACGTGTCAGCAAGTCCTAAAAGCATATTCTGAGAGTCATAATAAGGATTTTGTTGATGCAGCTCCGGGATGGTCATCCGTTCTTGATTAACTGACTCGATGAGCATAGGTAAAAGAGGATATAGAGCATTTTCTAAAGAGTTTCTGGTATGACTGATTAGCTCATCCTTCCATTTTGTGTATGGCAACTTTTTCATTTGGTAACCGAACGAACGTATCAGTTCAAAAAAATCAACCAAAGGAATATGTTGGGGATTGACAACATGAAAGGC
This sequence comes from uncultured cyanobacterium, assembly GCA_963711165.1. Lineage (GTDB taxonomy): Bacteria > Cyanobacteriota > Cyanobacteriia > Cyanobacteriales > PCC-9333 > Crinalium. The sequence goes on from CAVQDG010000047.1 coordinate 8,782, forward strand.
TTTTCCTTGGGATTCTTTCTTCCTAGATAAATGAACAATCGCCCGACTGGCATAATCTACAGGAATAAAGTATTCGGTAGTATCTAGGTCGGGAAAACTGCCCATCTGTATACATCCCTTAATTAGTCTGGCCATAAAGTCATTTAGATTACTGACCCCTGTATGGCTATGACCCAAGACAAATCCTGGTCTGAAGATGGTGACAGGCAATCCTCTAGATTTAGCAATCCAGACAAGCTTCTCGGCTACCCATTTACTCTGGGAATAGCTCATATCCGAATAAAGATAGCTTTCACTGTGAGCAATGTCGTCGTCTTCTCGATTGACTTTAAGCCCAGTAAAATAACCGATTGTACTAAAGACAGCGCTTGTGGAAATGTAATGTACTGGCTTAACTTTGCCCTGACATGCTAATCTGAGAATTTCTTGGGTTCCAAGAACATTGGTAGCCTTGAGTGAAGAGTAGGGTTTAACAAAGTTAACCTCAGCACCGCCGTGATAGATGGTATCAATCTCCTCTCCTAGACTATCAAATTGTTCATCAGAAAGCCCAAAAAGCGGTTGAGCTAAGTCTCCCGGAATTATAACGATTCTAGAACCTAGGCTTGGCTCCCATAGAGAATATTTTTCCAGGGTGTTTTGCAACCTCTTTAGACCTTCACCAAGATTGTTGGCACGGACAAGGCAGTGGATTTTTGCCTGAGTTTTCTGAAGAAGTTCATAAAGTAAAAAGGCTCCCACAAAACCTGTGGCTCCCGTCAGCAAAATATGACGCGGAGGGCTGACATCATACAAGTAAGTTTTTCTCGGATAGATTTCGGCATCGAGTACGGCCTCAGCCTTTAAATCAATTGTCGTTGATGTGAAGATAGCGCCAGGGCTTTCTCCTTGCAAAGCTTCAATAATTTGTGCGAGACCTTTTACTGTGGGTGACTCGTACAAATAGCGCACGGGTATCTCTATGTCAAAAGCCTCTTGCAAGCGGAGCAGCAGTTGGGCTGCTAGCAGGGAATGTCCTCCAATCTCGAGAAAGTTATCATTAATCCCCACCTTCTCAACACCGAGAATCTTTGCCCAAATTCCGGCTAGTTGTTCCTCTATAGGAGTACGAGGCGCTACAAAGGCCTCTTCCAGTTCGCGTTTGGTGTCATTAAGTGCCAAAAGCAAAAGCGCGCAGCGATCCACCTTTCCATTAGGTGTCAACGGCAGAGCGTCCAGCATTATGAAGACAGAAGGCACCATATAGTTAGGCAGCTTCTCTTTGAGAAAGCGGCGCAGTTCGCTAGTGGAAGGATCTGACTCCAGGCTAGGGACAACATAGGCTACCAGCCGCTTGTTGCCAGATTCGTTTTCTGGAACCATAACCACAGCATCTCGCACACCACTATGCTGCCACAGCACTGCCTCGATCTCACCTGGCTCGATGCGGAAGCCGCGAACCTTCACTTGGTTGTCGATGCGACCCAAAAACTCTATATTGCCGTCTGGTAGGTAGCAAGCGAGGTCGCCAGTTTTATACAAGCGATCCCCCAGCTGATCGCTGAAGGGATTAGGAATAAATCGCTCGTCAGTTAGCTCTGGTCGGTTGAGGTAGCCCCGTGCTAGACCAATACCACCAATGCACAACTCTCCAGGGACACCAACGGGAACTGGCTTAAGCTGGTCATCCAGCAGATAGACTTGCACATTGGGGATGGGGTAGCCAATGGACGGCTTTTGTCCGCTGTTAGTACATTCAGCAACAGTCGCGCAGACTGTTGCTTCTGTTGGCCCATAGGCATTGAAGAAGCGACGACCTGATGCCCATCGAGCCACAAGGTTGGGAGAACAAGCTTCTCCGGCAACAATAATTGTCTGCAATGCGGGAAGCACATCAGGGGGCAGGATTGCCAAGACGGATGGTGGCAGGGTGACAATCGTAATCGCTTGTTCGCGCAATTGCTTAATGAGAGCGGGGCCAGGCAGTAGAGAGTCCCGCGTTCCTAGACAGAGCGTAGCGCCTGCGCTCAGAGCCATGAGGATTTCCCAGACTGAAGCATCGAAATTTGAAGAGGCAAATTGAAGAACGCGACTCGATGGCTGCACGTTGAAGAGCTTTAGCTGGGCTTTGGCTAGGCTGCACAGCCCCTTATGTGTCACTAGGACTCCCTTGGGCTTGCCTGTAGACCCTGAAGTGTAAATAACATAGGCTAGGTTGTCGGGGGTCACGCCACTGACTGTATTCTCCTCGCTTTCTCTAGAGAATTTCTCTGGGTCGCCATCCAGATATACTACCTTCGCTCCATGCTTAGGAAGTGCTGATACCAACTGCTTTTGGGTCAGCAGGATTGGCATCTGAGCCTCCTCTAACATGAAAGCTAAGCGTTCCTGGGGATACTTTGAGTCTAGGGGGACGTATGCACCTCCAGCTTTGAGAATGCCAAGGATACCTACAATCATTTCGAGCGAACGCTCCACGCAAATTCCCACTAAAACTTCGGGTTCCACACCCTAATTTTCAGGTAATGTGCGAACTCAGAATGATTTCGCCAACAGTGTCAGCATCAGCATCAGAAGTTAAACACAAAGCTCATCCTATTAGAAGTGCAATTGGTTTAATCGTTGCCCCACTTGTAGCTGGTGGCGCACTGGTTCTTTTAAGTCAAATTATTAATTTGCCTAATTTGGGTGGGATTATGGTTGGTGGTGCGATCGGCATTTGGTTTGCGATCGCAGGTTTAGTTTGGCTAAGTATAATTACAAGTCTGCCACGTCCTACATTTAAATCTGTAATAGTAGGGATTCTCTTGTTCGTCTTACTGTGGATTAGTTTTGGATTAATGGCACAGTTTGTTTGGTTACAATGGTGGTTAATTCCAGCCAGATTTCAGCTTGTTTCATTATTATCGCTCTTCTGTCTGCCTTGGTTTTTAGCATCAGGAATTGCACAGCAGGATGCGGGATTAAAAGGACATTTTTTCTGGTGGTTTGGGCAGAATTTAGCTTTAGTTTTGGGTTTTATTCTTGTAATTAATTTACTCCCTCCACTGGGTTTTATTTTCTTGTTATTACCAGTATTTCCTTTACTAATAGCAATTCTGACCTGGGCAAGTTCTGGGTTAAATGAAATCTGGAGTTATGCTTTGGGTAGTGCTTTATTCTTTGGTTGGGCTATAGCTGCTGCTTTCCCCCTATCTACTTAAGCAACAAGCTCGAAAGTTAGGGATTGAGTAGTACTTATATATTAGGGTATCCCTACTTGCACAAACCTTCTATGTACGCCGTTAAGCAATTACCGTTATCAAATACAGTAATAAATTAAAAGCTCTAACTACATAGCAAAAATTAATAATTATTAATCTTTATCTATTTCCCAAATATTTGCTATCGCTTGTTTTATTTCGTTCCCATAAGTAGGAAAATAAATATCAAATTCTTCAGATGTTCTTTCTATCATCTAATTTTTTCACTACCCACTTTACAATATAAATGTAAGACAAATATGGTGTTTATATAAAGTTTTTCAGAAAAAAATACTTACAAAAAATAAACATTTTCAACCAATGGAAGATGCCAAGCTAGTGCAAAACCAATAGAGTTATCGAGAACTCATGGTTTAAAACGCCACCATGTTAAAACTTCATACCAGCAAAAAGAAAACTTCATCTCAAATTAAAGACTCAGTAAAAATCCAGGGTTCTTCATATGCAAAGAAGCTAGAAGTAAAAAACCCTTTATCACGAATACCCTTGTCAGTCTGGATAGCCATCGCACTCATAACATCTGGCAGCTTAAGCTTTATCGGCGTGTCACTATTATTAAAACTGCCATCAGCGCCCAACTGCCCCAAAATATTTATGCTGACTGCTAGTGCATCCATGCGCCTATACTGCGCGGAACTGGCTGCCAATAAGCAAACAGTCGATAACTTAGTGGAAGCTATAGAACTGATTAATAGCCTTCCAGCTAATCACCCACTACACTCAGAAATCGAACGCCGCATAGAAAGATGGTCATTAGATATTCTCGAATTAGCAGATAATTCTTTCCAGGAGGGGAAATTAGTTGAAGCAATAGCTGCGGCTAAAAAAATTCCAGAACACCCAAAAGTAACGCCAGTTGCGAAGTCCTCAATTGAAGAATGGCAATTAATTTGGTCAACCGCCCAAAAAATCTACGATACAGCAATTAACTATATTAAAAATTTAAAGTGGTCAGAAGTCTTTCCAGAAGCTGTCAAACTGACCAGATTGGGGAATGAGTATTGGGGCAACACAAAATATAACCAACTGATAGATATTCTACAAGTTAGTCAAAAAGAAAATGAGCAGTTAGACATAGGCTATGACTTAGTATTCCAAGGAGGAGTAGAGAATTTATATAAGGCAATTAAAATAGCTCAAAATATTCCTTATACAAGTTTAATTTTCAAAAAGAGTACAGAGTTAATTACTAAAAGTGGCACAATTTTAGTAAGAATTGCTAAGAATAAACTGAACAGCGGCGACTGGAAAGAAGCATTATCAATTGCTCAAAATATCCCACCAGAGCCAACCCTTGAAGCTAAAGCAAAAGACATCATTGATTTGTCTTCCGCAGTTGGACGCGCAACGGATGGCAGCATTAGCGATTTGGAAGCTGCGATCGCATCTGTGAAGCAACTCAAAAGTGAGCGACCCTTATTCGAGCAAGCGCAGAAGCTAATATTCAAGTGGACGCTAGAAATAACCGACGTAGTGCATTTAAACGAAGGGCTAAATTTAGCCGCGCCTGGAGGGATTAACGATCTACTCGCAGGTATTTATGAAGTTAACAAAATCCCTCTCAACAATCCCAGATATGGGGAAGCGCAGCGGCAAGCATACAAGTGGCGACAACAGATTCAAATTATTGAAGACCAGCCGATACTTGACAATGCCAACGCTGTAGCTGCTGGAAATAGCACGGAAGATTTACTCGCCGCAATTAATACAGCTAAGGAAATATCACCAGGACGTGCGCTGTATCCAACTGCATTAAAACAGATTAGAGAATGGTCAAGCATTGTGGAAACTCTACAGGATAGACCAATACTTGAACAGGCTCAAAGCTATGCTCGCAGTAATAATGTTGATAATTTAAGGACAGCCATAAGCATAGCTAGGCAGATTACTAAGGGGCGTGCGCTTTATGGTGAGGCGAGTTCCCAAATTGCAGCTTGGAGAACCCTAATTGGGCAACTAGAAACGCCCACATCAAGCAATTCGACAGAACAAGAAATTGTCGAAGATTCCAATACTAATATTGAAATAACTGAAACTCGACTACCTGCCAAACAAAAATCTTTAACAAGGCAAGTACAAAGTGAAGACTCAGATGCTATCGCATCCTCTAATCTACGGAGCGCCTATTCAATTGCCAACGGAGGCACTGTAGAAAATATTAGTCAAGCCATCAGAACAGCTTCATCTATTCCAGCTACAAGCAGTGACAGAGCCGAAGCAACCGAAGCTATCAATAACTGGAGCGATCAACTGTTTGCGATCGCACTTTCCCAAGCAGACAGTAATGTAAAACTGGCAATCGCCACAGCTAGGAAAATCCCTAAAAGTGCTGCTATTTATCCTACAGTTCAACTCAAAATTAAAGAATGGAGCAAGTAAACTGTGCAATATTTGTTCCTAGTTACATTGAAACTTATCATGCAGCAACTAAAGATAGATTAGTACCAAAAGTTGAGCAAGTTTAAGATGAAAAAATTAAGAAATAAGAAGCACCAAGTCAAGAAAAGCAAGCAAAAGCACGTTAAACACCAGCCCAACAAGCAATCATCTAATTCAATAAATGGTATTAGCTATACGAGACAAAAAACTTTAGCCTCTGCACTTAACCACCCCCGTCGAGAACAGTTTTGGGACGTGATTGAAGCCATAGACGAAAGTCAAGCTATAGAAATTGCCTTATTCCAAGGCATGAAAAAAGAATTGGAAGGGATTAAGAAATGGTATGGGGAAAAACCAGACCACCCCTACCGACTAGCCCGCGTCCTTTTGTATGAAGCCTTACTACCTTTTGAGGTAGAACTACAGCCGTTCCGGCTGTTATGAGGTACACTAAAATAATAGAAAAAATATTATTGATCAATGAAAACATTTTCAATGGATCTACGAGAAAAAATAGTGACAGCACATATAAAGGAAAAAATATCCATTAGAAAAGTAGCAGCTAAATTTTCGGTCAGTAAAAGTTTAGTCCAAAAACTGGTAAAACAACAACAAGTTGATGGAAATATACAGCCTAAAAAACGAGGAAAACCTCAGTTTAGTCATCTCAAAAATGCTGAAGTAGATTTAAGGATAATGGTGGCAAACAATCCTGATGCAACGTTACTGGAATTTTGTGAATTATTTGCTGCCCAGACTGGAAATTGGGTAAGTCGAAGTGCAATGTCTTCCTCATTACAAAAAATGGGATTAAATCGCAAAAAAAAACAATGCGGAGTAGCCAAGCAGCCACAGAAAGAGTTCAAAATTTAAGATTAGAGTACTGGGAAAAAGTGAAAGATATAGATCCAGTAAACTTAGTATTTCTGGATGAAACCGGAGTGATGCTAGGTTTGGCAAGAACTCATGCCCGTTCACAACGTGGAACAAGAGTATACGATTTAAAACCATTTTATCGAGGATCAAAAGTTACGGCAATTGGAGCAATTAGTATTAGCAAAGTCCTGGCATTAATGACAATTGATGACTCGATGGATGGCAAAGCATTTGAAGTATTTATTGAGAAGTGTTTAGTACCCCAATTGTGGTCAGGAGCCGTAGTGGTAATGGATAATTTACCCGCTCATAAACGAGCTTCAATTGTCCCGATGATTGAGGCAATAGGTGCAAGAATTATTTGCTTATCGCCATATTCTCCCGATTTTAACCCGATTGAGTTATGGTGGTCACAACTGAAATCTTTTCTACGCAGGTTTGCTCCAAGTACAACAGAAATGGTTGATAAGGTAATTGCAGTTGCACTCAATTTAATGAATTCTAAACATTTAAGAAATTGGTTTTCTAAATGCTGTTACTGTACCTCATAACAGCCGGAACGGCTGTAACATCTAACCAACATGACGAAACCTACGACAAAGATAGCATCAGAAAAGCAGGACAACTTCTGTTTGAAGCAGAAGGAATGAAAGGTATGCAAGATTATCTGCTGTGGTCATTCGTTCCCAAAAACTGCAAAAGAATCATTGATGAATTGTGGAATGGCATTGGCGACTGGCGAAGTTAAGAAGCAGAAAAGCAAGAGTGCCAACTGCAATAAACTAAATTTGAAAAACACAGACCGCGATCACTTCCCATCCATATGACTACCCCTTAATCGCGGTCTGTATTATTTTGACTCAACTGGCACAAAGATAAAGCCTACAAGTCCCGCTATTAAAAAATTACGGTCAAACCCGTCTTGGATAATTGGCACAAGCACAATAACACTACTCGGTCTACTCAAATACTGCGATCGCTACTACTTCCAACTGCAGCGCGATCGCAGTATTTGAATAACCTTCCTTAAAATATTTAATTACTAAAAAAGCGCCCCAACAACAATCAAAACAGCTAATAGCCATGTGCTTATAAAAATGCTGTGATCCATAACAGCAAAGCAATTAAACAGCTTCATAAAACTTAATAAAGTTAACATTATTTATGTCCGACTACTTAATGAGCGCGATAGCTCGCGCACCATTAAAAATTGAGAGTTTTTCAATTACAACCAATAAACAAATAATTGAAAAACTCCAATCAATATTATCAGTAAAAAATCATGTGTAATAATCATCAACTGCCCTACAACAACGGAGAGGCGGTAGCCGTAAATTTTGTGTGCAAAGGCGAACCAAATTGGGGATTTTTAGACAAAGATCTTTACGGTGTGAAGCTGCTACCGATGCGATCACGAAGCGTCCCCGAAGGGGAATCGCTCTTGGTGCGAACAACCCGCACCTTGTAACTACTTGCTTAGTAACTTGCCCAACTGTTGGTGGTTCGATAAACGAGGATAAAGTCACAGAAGCAGAAAAATCTAGCTACAAGCAATTCGACAAACCAACTGGAAAAATTTATGCAATGGCAATTGGGCCAGTATGCAAACTGCCACCATTCATTAATGATGATGTTGGAAATAAAGATTGGTAAATATAATAGTGCGATCGCACAAAACATAAAATGAACGTAAAAATTAACTATTAAAGTTGATCCTCAACTAACCACAGATTCAGATTCAATTTCACCATTTTCTACTTTAACTAAACGAATATGTTTATAACCAAGCTTAATTTCAAACTCATCGCCTGGGGTTAACCCTAATTCAGATGTATAATTCGCGCCAATAACAATTTGACCATTTTGGTGAACGCTGACGCGGTAACTTGCTTCTCGACCACGACCATCCTTGGGCGACTCAATTGCTACGCCCTTAGCTGCTAATAGAGCATCGTAAAAGTCTGACAAATTTACCCGAACTTTATTATCTTTACTCGTCGTATAATAACCGCAAGCTCTAGCTGTCTCCCTGCGTGGCACGTTCGATAACTCTTTGACTTTTTGCAGTAGAGCTTTTCCGGTTAAAGGAGTTGTTGCTTGTTCAGTCATTTCTAACAATTAAATTTGAAGTGTAAATTTAATCACATCTTCGCAGGTTTCCAGTAATAATTTACCAGAAAAACTAAAAATACAGCTATTTACTCTCAATGAGAACCAAAACGAGCTATGCAACGCTTTGAGATACTTCAAAATTTTGAGAATTTTGAGAATTTTGCTTCACGCATTTATGACCGATCAACAACAACGAATGGTGTAACTCGTCAATACTAGCAGTCTCAATCCAACGCTCTATATTGCTTCTCCTTTGATTTTTGGTATTTTCACCCGATGCCAAAGCCGAAAGAAAATACTCGCGCTGCTCCACTGAGAGGCATTCCAATAGTCTGCTTAAAGTTTCGGTTTTGATTTGATGTCCATTCCTAAAGCGACTGATTGTTGATTCGAGTATTCCAGATCTTTGCGCCAAATCTTTGGCACTGATACCGAACTGGCTGACGGTCAGGTTGAACGCTAAAGAAAAATCCATAGTAATAAGATCCAAATAATGGTAGATGTTTAGTTTTGTTAATTGGCGTAAATTATAATCAGTCTTGCGTTATGTTGTAATTTGACTCGAACAATTGAGTTAACCACTCAAAAAAACCTTAACATATACAAACAATAATATGACCACTTCAAGTGTATCTAATTCAATACTAACACTCCAAAAAATAAACGGGATTCAAGACACAACAAGGCTTTTAGATTGTGTGCGTTCGCTCTTCTCGCAGTCGCGCGAATCGCTCTTATTAAGTCCTGAATTGCACAGGGGTCAAACTACAGGTAGGAACGCCAAGTGGTTCGGAATTCAGGCAGACGTTCTTGATGATGGAAAATCATGGAGAACGTTTGAGGCAACTGAACCGATTGAATTTTGGCTGTTCCTTGCAGAACTCCGTGATCAATACTATCCCGAAGCCAACAGTGTCGCTGTATGCCGATATACAGGTACTGAAAGTACTGCTCTATGTATACCAGGATACAACGAGCAACCAATATTTAGAAGTCAAGTTATCCTAATTAACCTGATCGACAAGCCCCAAAAGCTACAGAGGGAAAAGGTTTCAGTACAATTTCGCACAGGCGATCAAGTGGTATCGCTTTTTGACGGCGACGTTGTAGCGATTGATCCAGTTAGCTACGGGCGACCGCCTAGCGGCGCGCAAGCTTCGCCCGTCAAAGGCAAAATTGCACCTCATACAGCAGCGGGAATAAACGGTTATCTAATCCAACTTATCGTCCTAGAAATGTAAGCTTCTTACTCGCATTAATAGTCAATGCGCGTGTTGAGCAACATGGCTGCAATCAATTAATAATTACAAACAAAAAATAATTAGAGCATTTAGACCTGTGAACGAACCTCAACCAAATCAAAACTGGGAATACATAAAACTTTGGAATCAGGCAGAGCAAATAGGGCTGGAGCTAATGACCCTTAATGCTTACTTAGTTAATCAGAGTTACGCAAGCCCTGAAGCCGATCAGCGGATTGAAGAGCTACTGGTAACTTTACACAATTCTGTTGGAGAAGCGTTACAGAACCATTCAACCAAAATGCTCAAGCAAGGGATAAGTTTGCCACCGCAATAGTTAACACAACGATTAATACCATAAGGACGATAATCATGGACTTACTATTTCACAACGCGAACGATCAGGCGATCGCACAGCGCGGTTCTGACGGCTATATCAGTGCTACAAATTTATGCAAGGCTGCTGGTAAGAAATGGAATAACTACTATCAAAACGATTCGACCGCATTATATTTAGAAGCCTTAGCAGTTGACCTTGGATTGGATGTAATAGTCAAAAATCCGGTTACGACAATTCCAGCAACGGCGCTAGTGCAAGTGTTTCAGGGCGGTAACGCGACTCAGGGGACTTGGATTCATCATGAAGTCGCAGTAGATCTAGCTAAATGGCTATCGCCTCAATTCCGCATCTTGGTTAATCGTTGGGTAGTGCAGTGGATGTCAGGAAAAGCACAACCACACTCCCAACAACCAGAACCAGAACCAGAACCCAAGAAGCTGCCCTGGAAACCCCTAGAATTATTTCCCTCGATGTCGGAGCAAGTATTCAAAAGCCTTGATCCAATCAGCCGACAGCACTTTGCTGAAACGAGCGCAGAACGAACGATAAGGATTCAGAAGGAGCGCACTGAGGAAATGTTGTGGGTCAACCATTACCAATACAAGCAGTATTTCCAGAAATAGATAAAGAGTTGCCCCGCAACTGGTGAGACAGGAACGGGGCGGAATTAAACCTACTTTGGACACATTATGGCACACGCAGAAAAACTACAACAATCTTCATTTTGGGCAGTGACCATCGAGGAAGCGCAGCAGCTTCGCAAATGGAAGCTAATTGATGCCCCTATGTACTTGCTATCCATTGTCAAAGCTCACGGCGCTGCGGGTTGGAAGTGGGCAGTAGATGTCAAGGCTTTTTGCGAGGAATGGGGTTTTAAGGAACGAACTTTTTATAGGGCATTATCAACCCTGCGATCGCTTAACCTGATCTCTTGGAAAAAGCGCGACAAAAATGTCATTAGCTGGTGTCCCGTCGATTTGGACGATTCACCTGAAGCCCAAAACCCAGACAGCAGTATGGCTCCGCCTCCTGTGACAGTAAATATGTCACAGATAACATTACCACTGCCAGCCATAACAATGACCTTGCCAGCCGTGACATTACCCTTGCCACAAGTAGCAGCAAGCTTGCCACTTATAACAGTGCAACTGCCAAACATGGCGGAACAGAAGCCCGAAACCCTTGATATACAAGGAAGTAGCGAATCTACCAACTCTATTCCAGATCTGGCTCAAAAAAATTTCAAATCCCCCACAACTACTACTCCAGATGAAAAAGGAACAGGAACAGTAGTAGTGGATGTTAAGAATTCTTTTTGTGAAGAAAAAGACAAAGACTGGTTGACAGGGATAAAGGCTCGCTTAAGGGAAATTCGGATTGCTCCAGATAACGTCAAGTGGACATTCTCTCAATTCCCCAAGAACGTAATAGAAGATGCGATCGCATACACAGGAGAACAGAAGTGGGCATCTAAACCCGCAGCCGTATATGTGAAAGCGTGTAGGGATGAGCAAAAACCGGAAGGAAAATCGGCTTGTGAGGATCAATATTCCGCCCCGCCAGAGCCGGATGAGTCCACTTTAAATTGGCTCAAGGAACTCAGGGACAAGCGCATTATTAAGGATTATTATCTTTGCCCTTGGAACAACAGCAGATATCGAGCTTTATTTGTTGATACTGGAGCTTCTATGCAGCCCTGGTGGAAAGTTGTAGAGACTTTTAAAAAAGAGGAATTAACTAAAACCTAAATTTTAAAGCTTGTCAAAACTAAATATTTCAGCATTCACTTTTTACAAAACTGGAGGTTTGAAGTGGCACAGAATAGTATTGCCAAAAATCTGAATTCTACTGAACTACAAGCACTATTTGATCGCATCGAAATCAATCAAACAGTACGAAAAGGTTCGCACACAGGTAGAGTAGTTGATAAATTTAACAGAACAGACGCACCACCTGAGATTTGGGTGTTATGGCACGGATCGAATCTGCCCGTACCAGAACTACCGAGTTCTTTACAATTAGGTAAAAAAACTCCTAGAGGATTAAAACCTGAAATTGATAAATGTAATTGCAGTGATAATCATACTGAAGTAATAAAGAGTGAATTAAACAGAGAAGAATTAACAACAATACCCTGGAACGATCACGCTTATTGGGGTAGCGATGAACCACTAGACCCAGATGATGTATGGCAGATAGGCGAAAAGGTTCGGTGGAAACGGAACGGAAGAGAAGGATCAGTCGTTGGGGTACTAAAAGAGCCGATTTTGGGCGGACAGCTAAATTATGTTGTCGTTCGGTGGTTTGATACAAATCAGACTCTACCAATTGAACCATACTCACTCTGGAGATTGAGATCCGCTTCTACTTCTGAATTAAATGGGCTAGAACTAAACGAGGGAAAAAGTTCTACACCATTAAACCAGGGAGAGGAATTAAATGGTGTAGAACTAAACGAGGGAAAAAGTTCTAGCCCATTAAAACAAGTAGAGAAATTAAATGGTGTAGAACTGAACGGGGAAAAAAGTTCTACACCATTAAACCAGGGAGAGGAATTAAATGGTGTAGAACTGAATGGGGAAAAAAGTTCTACACCATTAAACCAGGGAGAGGAATTAAATGGTGTAGAACTGAATGGGGAAAAAAGTTCTACACCATTAAAACAAGTAGAGGAATTAAATGGTGTAGAACTGAATGGGGAAAAAAGTTCTACACCATTAAACCAAGTAGAGAAATTAAATGGTGTAGAACTGAATGGGGAAAAAAGTTCTATACCATTAAAACGCTTAGAAGAAAACCAATTCCGTAAACGCAGAGGTGCAAGAGGAAAACAGATTGCTTCAGGGTGCTTACACCCATATACCAAAAACAAAAAGCTAAAAAGTGGAATTACTGCAACTTTCCCCCGCGTAGAGGGAAAACGCAATCCAGATAACATTGATCACTGGTACTGGGGGTATAGTTATAAAGAATTTGTTGATGGTGAGTGGAAAGGCAAGACGTTACCAGTACCAAAGTTTAGAGTTGCAACTGTGCGTTTTATGATATCTGATGGTATGTCAGTTGCAGCAATTAAAGCTTTAATTAAAGGGGAATTTGCCAATGATTAGTAACTGCTAACTGATTTACGAATGTCAGAGAAAAGAAGCATATTTGAAACCAAACAAACAAACCATAAACTACCGAAATGTCCTGATAAAGGAAGATGTAATGTGGTGGCAATATCTGGACAAATTAATAAAAAGTTGTCTCTGTATTACAACGACATACAGCATATCTTAGTAACAGAATCCGACTCGCTCAATGGTGCGCGCACCCATACTCAACTTGAGAAATATACATCTGGAGGGGACGCAATGAAGAAATTAATTGGCGCAATCGCACCCCAACAAAACACACCTCAAGTAGAGCAGCTAAGTTTATTCGCTCTACTTGAACAGTTACAGTCAGAACCCAAGCCAGAACCAAAGCCAGAACCAAAACAAGCTAAATCCTTTGAACTGAGGGATTATCAAAAACAGGTAATTAGGGAAACTTATCAATTTTTCCGCAATGGAATTAAATCAGTTTTGGTCTATGCGCTAACTGGAGCAGGTAAGACAGTTATCAGTTCCCAAATGATTGTCGATGCTGTCAATAAAGGACGGCGTGTAATGTTCTGCTGTCATAGAAAAAAATTAATAGACCAAACCCAACAAACTTTATTCTCAATGGGTATTGAGTCAGGCATTATTTGGGCAGACCACCCAACTGATTACTCAAAACCCGTACAAATCTGCATGATTCAAACCATCCAGAATCGAGAATTACCACCTGATATTGGATTGGTAATCTTTGATGAATGTCACTCCAGCATTTACTATCAAATTGCTTGGGATATCATGATGCACTACTCCGGTGGAATATTTGCACTGAGTAAGTGTTATTTTATCGGACTAACAGCAACGCCTTGGCGAACCAAATATAAAGAAGGGTTTTGTCAGTTTTTCCAAGCCTTAGTAAGAGCGCCAGATCCCATTGAATTAGTCAATATGGGTTATTTATCCCGTCCACGATTGTTTGGGTATGGTGGATTGTTAGATTTTGAAAAATTAGAAACTAACAATTTAGGAGATTACACACAATCTTCCATGCAAGCAGTTTGTAATGAAGAATACAACGCTGAAGTTATTAAATATTTTCTACAAATATGCCCAGAACGTAAAACAATCGCCTTCTGTGCCAGTGTCTATCAAGCTTACAATCTAGCAGAACAGTTTAACGAAGTTGGCATTAAATCTGAAGTAGTTGTAGGCACAACTGCTGACTCGGAAAGAGAAGCGATTTATCAAAGGTTTGCTAGTGGTGAAACTCAATTAATATCTAGCGTTGCTTGTTTGTGCGAAGGATTCGATGAGCCAAGCGTTCAAGCTGCTATTATTGCACGTCCTACTCGCAGTCAAGCACTTCTAATTCAAATGTGCGGACGTGCGTTAAGATTGCATCCCTCAAAACAGGATGCGATGTTATTGGACTTTGGGGAATGCTTTAAGCGAGTCTGTAAACCGACCTCAAAACTAAAAATCAGCCTTTGCCCACGTCCGAAACCGTTAATTGAAACTCAGCTTAAAGAATGTTTTAACTGCCATGAAATGATCCCCGTATTCTGTAAGATTTGCCCCGAATGTGGCTATGAATTTTCAGGAGATGACGATGATGACGATGAATCAGATTCAGGCGAACCACCGATTTTTGGTGAATTATTGGATGATGCAGAACTCAGACAGCTACGTTATATCCGCTCTCAAATGAAACGGGCATATAAAGCAGGTCGTAATCCTGCCAAAATAAAAATACTGTTTCGTGAGAAATTTAAATATTTCCCCCCTGATGATTGGTTTGTTGGGGCTATCTTTGGCGGTAAAAATCCGACTGCTAACAAAGCTATTTATCTAGATTTCTTGTACCAACTCCGACCAACTGCACCAAAACTTTGGATTAGGGACATGATGCAATTGGAATTTGGTAGACCAGGAAGAAAGTATCAAAATAGCAGTGGTAAAACTTACACAGCCACTCGTAATAATCTAGAGCGCAAACATTGGTGGATGGTGCTGGAAGTAGAACCAGGAAGCAGTTTCAAGGAAATTAAGCAGGCTTATAGAAAATTAGTAAAACGATGGCATCCTGATATTTGTGGAGATGCAAAGGCGAAAGATATGATGACGCTGATTAACTATGCGTTTGAAAAAGCTAAAAGGTTTTGCGAGAGTTAGTTATATGCGATCGCAAATCAAATTAAACCATTTATAGTTTAAAAGTTATAAAAATATATTGTCATTTAACACGCTCATTACACCAGTATATGTTTAAAAGGGCTCCCGTGCGATCGCACTGTGGGATACGATGGGTTAGGCGGTTTTGATCGTACCTAACGCCATGAAGTCCTGTGATCTTAAGAGCGAAATTGGAGTAAACAAATGGGTGAAGCCAAACGTAGAAAACAGCTTGGGATAGGTGCGAAACCGCGCCCCCTATATGAGGTGGAGATTATTACAGATAATTATTCACAATTCCCCGTTTCCGAATGGCTGATTGATACTTGGAATAAAATTGCAGAAAAAACTGGTAATTCTAGCTTTGATATCGTTAAGCTAGTGCATAAAGAAACAGTTTACGCCATCGCTCATTACTATCAAAAAAATTCCAAGATTTATGCTGAATTTATAATCCAGCCAGAGCAAAACTTTCCTCAAAATGATATTGATAATTTCTCTAGAATCCTTTGTCAAAAGATTTTGAATGATTCAAATGTTTTAATGTTATAGCAATAATATTTGATCGGATTAATTGTTTAATCCTCTAGAAACGTTACTTGGTGCTGGTAAATCAAGCTATTTTTTTATTTATAGCTTATATTGATTAGGTTGAAATGGCTGCGATCGCTGGACTCAACCTCTTAAAGCTTTGGAACCGTTTTAGATCCTAGCTATGCGATCGCCATGCGTGACAACTGTATGTAGACAATAAACTTATACACTGAAATTAGCTTGAAAGCTTATTTTATGGTAACAAACAGACACAATATCATAAATAAAGTTGTACACTACGCAGATAGTTTAATTTATATTTTGCAGATAAGCAGAACAATAAAGTTGTACACTACCCCTAGTTTGTCACTCTGGGGATATTAAAATAGCATTTAAACTCTGTTTCGGTTGTAGAGTAAGTATTCAGGTGATCGTCAACTCTCAGGACAACTATTTTGAGTTGATGTTAGGAAATAAGATGGCAATGGCTTACTATCAAAGAGTTATAGGCTCCCAAAATAATAATTCTTCTCCAGAGTGACAAATTAGGGGTAATTGTGCTGCTGCTCGTGTCAAGCACTATGAGGCTAGGACAAACGCCAATTGCAGTGGATTGATATTGGTCACATTGCAGTTGATTGGGTTCGTGGTTTGAATAAGGAGCAAAGATTGAACATATTAGGTGGAGGGAATATTACCGACCAAAGTAAGAATTCTATGCGTGCGTAATTAGAAGTTAGAAGGATGCCTTGGTGAAGTGCATACCATAGACGAGTTTTCCCAATGGTTTGAACTGGCTAAAATGCTAGGGATTGTTAAAGCCAAGCAACAAACAGAAACAAAACTATCTGTTCAAGACAATACAGGAAAATGGGATTCTTGGGAGTCTTACGTACAACGTGGTTGGACATTAGAATACCTGAAAACCAGAACAAAAATGCGCTGATTCGACTCTAATTTATTAGTTGAATAAAAACCTAAAATGCTCATACTAGCTTCGATTTTATGAGCATTTTAGAGTTTTATTTTACTGTTTGATTCAGACAGCTTTTTGATCAAGTAAAACTCTTATATATCTTTCGGACTGATCGTTAGCATCTTTAAGTTGTTTAATTTGTTTATCTTTATCTTCAATTTGTTTATCTTTCTCAGCAAGCTTTTTTTTCCAGAGTGCAAGCTCATCAGTCTCTTGATTCTTAACACTATTATTCTCAGAAACTACTGATTCTACCTTTTGTGTTTGTGATTTTTCTTTTCCAGAGTTATTTATTTGAGGTTCGTCTACTGGTACGTCAGTACTGGTTTTATCGTTTTCTTCTTGATAGGTAACATCACCTTGTTTTGAAAGTCTTTTGTTCTGACGCTTGATCAAATTTTCGTAGTTATATTTTTTCTCCTGACATACTTTCTCGATCTGTTCTAGATTCACTTCTTCTTTTACAAAATAAAGCACTGATCCATGTGGCCCACATTTATCTCGCTTCATTAGGGGAGTTAGCAATCGCCCCTTCTCGTCCTCAATATCTGATAGGCGGCAAAGATTAGAATAAGCAGTTGAATCAGAGCAGCGTAAATATTCTTGTGCTTGACGCGCGTCGATTCCCCTTTCTAGTTTTTTTGCATAGAGAAGAAGAAGCAACTCTGACTCAGTGCAACGGTAAAAAGTGTCTCTAATTTTCTTCTGCTCAGGGTCATTATTAAAAGGTTGACTATTAACGACGAAATTGTTATTATTAGACATAGGAAAGCACGCCTCCTTTGGGGCGGTAAAAAGACAAGTTAATAGTGGTGTGTATCGGGTTTATCTGATAGAAAAGACATTTAGCTTCCCGGCCTAGTCATTCTTCAGATTGCTACCCGCATACACATAAAAAGACTAACACAAGAACCGACTTAGTTGCAAGAACAAAGTCGGTTCTTTTTCGGTTTTACTTTAAGCATGATTTTATATTGTTCGCAAAATCAAAAAAATATTTCCGCAAAAAGATTCCGAAATTAAATCAACAACAGATCAAAAAGTGACCGCCAGTTTTAGAAATAAGTGACTACCAGTTTTAGTAGGGGGGATGGATGTCAATACAAAGTGTTAATAAAACTGCTAAACTCACTTACTTGCTCGCGTTAAATCAATCTATAGTCCAACCATGAGGTGGGCGAATTGATAGCTCATAGTGAGCTTGATTGCCCGCACTAGGTGACTATGGGAATAGAGAACTTCAGTTATATGAATGAATTTCCGTTCATCATAAAATCAAAATCGTTGTGCAGACCTTGGACAACATCAAATCATTACACGGTAAAGGTTGTGGACGTTGTGGTATAGATAAGGCGGGGAAATTTCGCTCATACCTAGTTCTAAACTCAGCACTGGTTAGTACTGAGTTTTCTCTTATTTGCATTAGTACATTTGTACTAATGCAGCTAAACCGTAAGGCTAAAAATCATTTTTCTTGGTTCACATAGCACAACAATGAAAGTTTAATTGATGTTAATTATTGAATTTATCCACTTCGTTTCCCCAAGCATCCCACCCTTTTCTTTGTTCCCTTGCGAACATTTCCAGCTTTGTTCCTTCACATAAATGTTCGACCAAAGTGTAAAACTCCTCTGGTTTTCGTGAATGTTCCCTTCTTGGAGCTTTTAAAATTGTCGGTTCATTTGTTAACTTTTTGGAATGTGAAAAACTAGCCACGCTACCTTTTGTTGCTAAAATACAATGTTCTGTGCAATTTCTTAGCCAATGTCCTGTTCCAATTCTTGTTGTTCCTGCTTTTGAAATCTTTTCCCACGTCAAAATTGTTTTTAACTCAAATCCCCAATGGCGTATGCAATCAGCAGCCTCTATCATGTGATTGTTTGTAAACCATAACCATAAGACAGTTCCTTGTTTATCGCATAGGTCTGGTATTGGCAAAGCTAGGATTTCTTCTATTTTCATTGGTGGATACGGAATGCGATTTCTATGTGTTTTATCATCCTTTCTAAGTTGGTAGAACCAAGGAGGATCAATTACTATACAGTTATAGTTTTTATTAGAAAGAACACAAAAACTAGAATTTAATTTATTTTCCTTAGTTTTAAGTTGAGTTAAAAACTTTTCTTGCAATTGACTTGAAATTTTCATACTTTTAATTGCTGAGTAAGCTTTGTGATATCTTCCAAGATATAGAGATTTCTGTTTCGGTTGATTGCTAAATTTTTCACGTTTAGACTCGATTAAGTAATAATAAGCTTTGCCATTTTTAACCAGGGATCTTACGAATGTCATTGTAGTGTTAAAGTTGTGCTAAAAAGTTATCACTACAATAGTATACATTCTATTTGTACTGTAGTGATAAGTTTTTAAATAAATTTATCACTACAACAATATACACCTTATTGGTATCCTATATTACATATATGCCTATACAATTAAAGTGTTTGTATAATAGTTTATTGATCTATTCAAGTTATTAAAGTGAACGATTCTTCTTCTTCGACTTCAGCTAGCTGTGCAAATTGTATGCACTGCATTTTTATGGATAGCAACGACGATGAAAAATGCTACTGTGTTGAACTAAAGCTGACAATTCCAGAGGGAGAAGACATAGGTGCTGCTACTGGTTGTCAACACTGGATATTCAAGCCTGAGCCTGAAGAGACTGTTGTCAAAGTAGTTAATGGCGGTAAGCGTGCTAATTCTTCTGGTAAATCTTCTGAGCTTATGATTGGCTCTCTTTTGGAACAAAAAGGCTATATAGTAAGATATAGATATCCATTACCTTGTAAAGGTATTTGGGACAATGACTTAGTTGTTGATATCTTTTGCCAAGGAATTTCTAGATTCAGAAATGGATTAATTTTAGAGTCTAAATGGCAAGATTCTAGTGGTAGTGCTTATCAAAAACTTCCTGATGAAATCGAAAATATCAAAAACCAGTATCCTTGTGAAACAATTTTGATTATTGATGGTGAATGGATGCGTAAAGGAACTGGTAAAAAGGCTTTTGAATGGTGTAAAAAAAAGGTTGGTGGCAAATTAGTTGCTGTTTATGATTTTCAGGAATTCGCCACTTGGGTTATTAAGGAGCTTTGAAAATGAGTAATGAGAAAGTTTATTTAGTCTACGATTCAGCTAGCGATGGTTACTGGTCACCTTTTGGAATTTATAATTCCTATGAGCTTGCTATTGAAGCTATGAAGAGTTACGTTGCGGCTAAAGGTGATGTGGAGTATTTACATTGCTATGAAATAATTATTAATAGCCCAGTTTTGCCAGCAGACAACGACGTAGCTGGCTATGTACAGGGAGAATGGAGCCTGTAGTAATTACTGCTAGAGGTTTAGACCCTATCTTTTTCACAAAATTTAAAACCTATGCAAAACAACAAATCTTATCTTGTTTTTGATTTAAGTTCTGATTGTAGTTTTGGTGAAGGGTTGGGAATTTATACATCATTTGAACTAGCACGTAAGGCAATGAATGAACGTATTAGTACTTACGACGAAACAGAAACGGATGTTTATTTACATTGTTTCTTAATAGATTTAAATGATCCTATTTCTGAATACGAGCCAATAGCTAACTATGCTGAAGGAGAATGGCACAAAGCGTGAACATACAACCGATAAATAGGGGGAACTAAAAAACATCAGATAGATATAGTCAGACAAGGAAAACACTACCACGTTAAGTAGCCTTACTTTGTCAATATACAAATATACGCTCGTGGCTTTCACAGTCACGCTCATTTCTATTATTAGTTATGCAAAAAAATAATACCACTGACTGTTATTTCATGCCAATGGTATTGGGAACTTATTTATCATTCATGACAGGATAAAATGAGTAAACTAACTCTGAAAGCCTTTTGGGGCTTTGATTTCCAGTTTTGCGCTAAAAATTTGAGTAAATGTTAGAAAATAAACCCTCAAACTTTTATGAAATCAAAGTCCTAGAATCTGACTTCAATTATTAATTTTACAAATTCATAATTTTTTTCGCCTTCTTGTAGAGTCTTGCCGCCCAATCCTCGGTAGAACTACTGGTATGTTTGGTAAAAGCGCAGACAAATCCACCTATTTCGCCTTGAAGTTTCTCAACTACACTACATTGCCATCCACCTTGGGGGAGTAAAACTTGAGTTAACAGTCTATCCAGAATATCCTCATGTTGGGCGTTTACATTTTGTGTGGATAGGGAGAAAAGCAGTGTAGAAATCGAGAAATTATCAGGTCTACCAAATTCAAGTATCCAGCAATAAGGCAACCCTGTGGTTTCCAACTTTACTAGAGCAAACTTTCTAGTGTGATCGGCAATCCTAGCAAACAGAGTTTCTTTGGTGAACTCTCGCACTTCCCAAGTGACTGAAATATCCCAATGCGTCTCGTCCAGAAAGCGAATTGCTTCAACAAAGTCATCCAGCCCATCTTCTGTTGCAACAAAGATATCCATTGGCAAACGAAGGGTAAATTCGGCAGCCCGATTCTGTCCCCCTACTCCCGTATCAGAAACATTAACGATTTGGCTTTTCTGCATCAGTTCGGAGTCTTGATTACTAGAAGCATCAGAGATATCAGCAGTCGGCTTTTTAATAGTAATGGAGGTTGATCCCGTTTGACTAATTTTGAGCTTCTGGGTTTCAATAATAGAGCTTCTCAAACGAGGAAGCTCACTAGCTGGCTTTGAAGTCGTAGGGGGGTTTGCTTTAGTTTCAATTAACTTTTCTGTAATAGTTTTGGGTTTCTTCTGTCGCTTGGAGGCTGGTTTTTCAACGTACTCTCGCTTTTTGATGCGAGGATGCGTAAACTCAAGTTCTGAGAAAGGCAGTGATCGGGCAGGTGCAACTTCTAAAATTTGCTGAATCAATAAAATTTGCCCTGTCAGCAGACCTCTGACGTGCCAAGTAGAAGTAAAACTTGGCAAATTGGTCATCAGTGGAATTGAACTATTCCAGTTTCCCAGTGAAGCAAGGCGATAGCGATCTCTATATACCCGATCCCATGCAGAGCGAAACGATGAGTCATGCAATAACCGAGCCAGAAAAAACGCCAGCGGTCTGCTTAAAACCCGTTTAGCTATATCTTCTGAAAAATCTAAAAACAGTTTTTTGCCGATAATTTCATTTCGAGTGATTACCCGCTCAAGGTAGTTTGGTTCTAGCAATCCAAACGCTAATGTCTTATTCGGAACCAGAAAAGCTCGAATACATTCCAAAACAGGAAAGACGAGTGTTATACCTTTTTGAGTCTGAAATTTAATGCAATACTCTCTTAGGTTACTTTCACCTTCAAGTAAATAATTAGCTATTATTGGGATGTCTGCTGCCTTGAATAGTGTGGCAGAGGATGAATCAGGGATAGTCAGCTTAAAGATATTGCCCGTCGTTTCATTCCAAATTGGTTGCCCATTTTGAAAAACTTGTCCCAGTCGCAGCCAAGGAATTAAACCCCAAGGAAAATCAACTTCTTTAAATTCCCCAGATTCACGCTTAAAAACAGCCGTAACCCGCCATTGCCGATTAACTGCTTCACGCCAAGGCGATCTCAACCACCAAAGAGTTACAAATTCATCTTCATCAAAAGGCCATGTGCTGAGGCGAACAATCTCTGCCATGCTGATGTGGGATTTGTTTGAGAGTTTCTAAAGCTTCATTAATAGCCTTCTCTACTGATGGTAGCAGTTCAACTTCTGGACGTAGACCTGCTCGGCGCACTAACTGCCACCTCTGTGGACAAATACCCTCTTGGCAATAGCAGCCTACAACCCACTTAATTCGCCTAATTGCAAAGGCTTCTCGACTTTCAGCTAAACTTTTCAGAGCTTGGGCTGTTAAAGGCAGCTTGTCAATATGTTTCTGAATCAGAGCTAGTTGACCTAATTCTCTAGCGATCACGGCAGTTGTAATTTGAGTTGGTTTTCCTGCTTTACTATAAAGACTGGTAGCTACGACTTTCACTGACTCAGATAATTCAGAATCTCGACTTTCCCAATCTACACGAGGAGGTGGAGGAGTTTGTGGCTGTATAGCTGGCAGATGCGCTTCTAACCAATCGCGATCGTACCTTCGCAACCAAGTGTAAACTCGTTGAAATTGTTTTCGTAAAGTATTCCTTCCTGTTTCAGGGTAATCCTTTCTTGCAGTTAACCATTCTGAGCGATATTTCTCTAAATTAATTTCTGAAACTTCTTGCTTATTTCCTTCAGTATTAACTAACTTCCTCTGACTCTGATTAGTTTGCCGCTTACTTGGGCGGGGGAAATTTAGAGATAGTGCCGCCGCATGAAGTTTGACAGTAGTTGCATCGACACCAAGCTGACGTGCCATTCCTCGGAGGCTAACAGTTGGGTTTTGCCAAAGTTCTGTTAGGGTATTCTCCCAAATAGAACCGAACGCTCTGATTTTAGTAATGCGTAATCTATCTTCTTCTGTCCGATCTGCCCAGTACGGCAATAAATAAATCCACAAGTACAGCAAAAAGTACCTATTGGTTTACCATGCTCCTGGCTATAGGTGATTTTACATTCCTCAATAACAGATTGGCGGAAATGGTTAGAAGTACGATTGAGGCATGGCCAAGGCCCTGTACCAAATGGCTTAAACTGTTTAGGAAGTTTGAAGAATGATTCTGCGTTATGACCTAAAAATTGAATTAGTAGCAGGTGGCGTAATGGATGCTGAGAACCTTTAGGCGATCGCACCAATCGCAACAACCAATTATGCTCACTTTCTGTATCAATCTTACATTGAAGTCGCTGTAGTAAATCCTCTGGATAGAAGCGTTTGAACTCTTCTAGCAGTTTACTCACTCTTACCCTACCGTTATAGGTAGCTAAGTTGCGTTCTGCTAACAACTCTCGGTAACGTTTGAGCAGGATTGTCAGTCCTAACGGCGAAATATGTTCTTCTAAAAGCCAAGCAGCATTTTGAGCAATCTTTAAGAGAATATTGTGATGCAAGTCTTTTAAAGTATATGACTGAGATTTTGGTAACTTTATTCCTTGCCCTGCTGTAATAAATTCATGGCGAGTCGCTGGGTTTTGCACCCGAACTTGGCTATCGAGTAATCGAACTTGGTGCTTAGGACAGACTTCAACCCCTGGTATTTGATGAAGACGATGCCAGTATGACTCACCAAATTGCTGTTTATCTTCTTGAGCGCATTCAGGACAAAATCTCAACCATTCTGGAGGCTGAACTACGCTAGCCATTAATCCAGAACGCATATGAATAGCTGGGCCACGCGAACCTTCCATATCTGCCGAAACTTGGCGAAACTGTTTGGGATGGAGAAAAGGGGCAAAGTATGGTAATAAAGTATGCTGATAAATTAATTTTTCGACCGTGTAGGGGCTTCCAGCAGGTAACGCTAAGGTAAGATTTCTTAAATTGCTAGGAAGATCTACAACTGCGATCGCAGCTTCATCACCAAATAATTCGCGAATCGTATGCTTCTTATTAGGATACTGAACTCGTTCATGAAAACGAGCACAAACGCTATAAAGTAATTCATCAGGATAAGGATCGGGAAAGCAGCCAATCATTAGCCAACCTCTAAGAGCAAATACTCGGTTGCTGGACGAATTAAACCTGCCTGCCTGATAGCTTCATAAGCAGTAAGTTTTTGTTTCTCTCCTACTGCCGCAATTGCAGGTAAACTATCTGCGGCTAAATGTTTCTTACTTCGGGTTCTACGAGTTTTGGATGGAGTTTCAGCACTCTTTGGTGTTTCTGGTTGGAAATTTGCTTTACTTGGGGATGATTCTTCAGAAGTAGATACCTTTTTTGTTCTAGCCAAGGCTTGAAGTTGTTCAGCCTTATTTAGCTTGCTTTGGGCTTCTTGTAAAAAAGAATCTAAATCAATCGGATGTACATCTTCGACACTATGGAGTATCCGAGTATCACCTGTTCTAAGGGCTTGCAGGATAGGATTAGCCATCCGCAAACTTTCTTGAGCAGCCAATCGAATTCCCTGTGCAGTTACAACTTCAACTCCCGTCGCGATCGCGCGGATTTGACCTAACATATAGACTTTGACAGCAAAATCTGTAATGCCTTGTGTTACGTCATAAAGAGCATCACTCAATTCTGGTGTCAATTTAGCTCGCTGCTGCACGTACTGATAACCCCAAAGACATTCTAAAAACCAATCCCAAGTGTCATCCTTTTTCATCCTGTCCCAGACAAGATCGCCTTGTCCTGATCCTCTGCGAGTTTGCCTAAATTCTCCACTCAAAACAGATATAGCTTTGTAAGTACCAACCAGTACAACAGGTAATCCAATTGTGTTAATCAACTGAACAAAAAAGTTCAGCATCTTGCTAGAACCGCCGCTTTTGGCTTGGCTGAGATGCTGAATTTCATCAATCACCAACACCCCAATTGAGTGCAAAGAAGCGACAAGTGCCATACGGGGCAGCAGTTCATCTATAGTTTTACGACCACCCGCATAGTTCTCGTAGTATCGAGTTCCGAGTAAATCATCTACTGCCTGAAAAAAGTTTAAGCATAGCCCTTTGATAGAACCATCGAAAGGGCAATCTAATTTGAGCCAAACTATCTGAGTAAAACTGAAATTATTCTCGCGGTAGCGATGATGGAGAATAACTTGCGGATACAATGACAGAATCGCCTCAATAGAAGTAGTTTTACCTACTCCACTCATCCCTACAATCGTAAATCCTGTAGCTGTTGAACGTGAAGATTGACGAGTTGTTCTTAAAGATTGAATTCGCGTCTGTACATCTCCCCAGAATCCAGCAATAGCTGGATTTCGTGCTTGGTATCCTACTCGGATCATGCGGGAAAATCGCTGCTCTAAGTCAAAGTGAACAGGTAGCGGTGCAAAAAACTGGAGAGCATTTTGAATTAAGTGTAACCGCAGGTGAGCAGGCAGATTGCGCTGCTCTTTATCATAATCTGGATAATAAGCCAGCATCTCTGCTGTTTCATCCTGAGTCAAAATAGCTGGAAGGGCTTCGATTAAAGGATTACCCAGGTAATTTGGTACTTGAGGATCTCGATAAGTTGCCTGCTCAATCCTGCCTTTACCTACTAATAGAGATGGAATATGTTGATTACTATTCATCGTCGTCACTCCATATCTTAGGACGCAGTTTACGTAATTTGTTAATCAACTGAGATTTAGGTACATGGAATGAATCTGTTTCAACCGAAATTTCAGAAACTTGATCTGTAGCGACATCTTGCTCAGACTTATCAAGAGCAATTTCTGGTTTAATTTCTTCTGCTTTTTCTGTTGGAATAATTAATGGAATAACTTGTCCTAAATTGCTTGCTGACTCTTCTGTCCCTAGTTGCCAAGCTTGAGTTTTACGCTCCGCTTCTCTCTCTTCTTTTCGGTTCTGTCGAATTCCTTTAATGCGCGATCGCTTACTCTGCTTCTCTACTGCATTCAAAGCTTCGGAAGTTTGGTGTTTAGCCTCGCTAATAATTTGATCTATTTGAGCATTTAGAATAGCTTTTGATTGCTGTTTACGAGTTCTAGCGGTTTCTTTAGCTTGCTTGCGAAGTTCAAAATAATCTACAGTTTCGTACCAATCCTTACCTCGAAAAGTTTTTTCTGCTTCTATAAGCTGACAACATTCCAACCTCCTCCCATCTTCCAAACGCAAATAGATATCATCTAAGCGAGGAGGATCGTAAGCCACAGGAATTCTCCATGAACCCCTTTCTCTAGCTTTAACAAACCATTGCTCCCTCAACGCTAGATCGCAAGAATATAGCAATCCTTGAAAACGAATTCCTTGGTAAGTAATAGAAGCTTCGTTAGTAGGTAGAAGATTGAGGCACAGAATATCAGAAGCTACTTTTCTAAGATGTCCAACTCGATTGCGAATTCCCCAATTCCAGATATCGATTGGATAAGGTTCAATGTGTTCCTGAATCATGAATTCATCCATCCGATACCAATCCATACGGTGATCTTTATTGTGTTCGAGGATTGTCAGAATCATTAGCTTACGAAACTGATGCAAATCTAGCACTGCATCTAATCTATAGTCTGCATCACCTCGCTCGTGTGGTTTGTGGACAGCACCAGGAACCCAATGAATTACCTTGTCATTGCTAAGGCGAAAATTACGTTCAACGATTGCTTTCCAATCTGCTCGATAGGGAGGAGTATTTGAAACTCGGATGTTCAAAGCATTTACTAAGTTATCAGCGTTATAGCCTTCAAACTCACCTCGATCTGCCAAAATCATTTCAGGTAGATGATGACTAGGCCATTCTTCCTCAAAGATTTCAATTCCATACTCTCGGCAGAAACTAACTTTATCGCTAGCTGTGTTCTCTAGTGCCTGCATAGCACCTATCCAGCTAGGCCCCTCCAGAGTGACGCTAATACCAACAATTAGCCGACTAAATACGTCTATCACAGCATAAATCACAGGCCGCCCAATGATGCGACTACGGTCTAGAGAACTAACTAAGTAAATGTCCCCAATTGTGGCATCAATTTGATAAATTGAGCCTGGGCCAAATGCCATCTGAGTTGAGTCTCCTAAAACCTCACGATGACGAAGGTTATATCTACGCTTCCCTTCTCGTGCAGACAGAGCTTGAGCTACATTTCTTTCTTTCTCATACCAGTAGCGAAACTGTCTAAATGTTGGTAATTCGTTAGCAGGGGGAAGAAAAGGGACTAAAGTTCCATCTGGAAGCATATCGTACCCTTTATGAAAAAACTTTTCCAGGGTTTTCTGATACGCATCTTGCAAGGTTCTACCCTCAGCGTTTTCGTAAAAAAGCTGAATTCCACGATTAAATTTGTCCAGAATATCAGTGTTTACATTAATACCTGTTGGTAAATCTGTAAATTGTGCGATTTTGCTAGGGCGACCTCGCTTTTTGCCGCTACTTTTTCGCTCTCTGCCCTTAGCACCACATTTGTCAAATAAGGGAAGTAAAGCGTTTTTTGTTTGTCCACCTTGCCAGTATCGCCGCAAGAACTTGTAGATAGTCTTCTTTGTCCAACCTATCTGTTTTTCTCTTTCGTTTAGGAGTGCGCCTCGCCCTTGGGAGTAGAATATCTGTCCTGTTTTATCTTCAACTAAAGGGGCAATTACTTTCCAAGCCGCATCTCTCCGTTGGCGATGCAAGTCTTGAATACTATCTTCTGAGCGTAGTAATTGTGCATAGGGATCTACTTTTAAAACCTTAGCTTGATCAGAAGTGATCGCTGCTTCAATATCCTTACATTTGTGAAAAACTGGCAAAGCTTGAGGATTGAGAATCTCTATTATTGCTACATCACTACCAGATGGATCGATCCACAGTAAACGCTCAATCCGTGATTCTGATTCATTCTGCCACTCTATTAGCATATTGACGAATAACTTCATCCCACGCCTCCTATTTCTTGTATAGGTGCTAAGGAAGTTGTGGATAAAAGCATCAGTCGTTCACTAGGTTGAATTGGCTGAGTTATATCAACTTGCCAAACTCGATTAGCCAGTAAGTACCTAGCAACTGATAAGCTTAAGCCCGGAGTAAGACCAAGTTTGTCATCGCAAGCTGCGGTAATCTCTGCTAGAGAACTGCTTGCCTGAAGTACCAATGGAGTCATTGCTGCATTCATTCGGGCAATATCACTCTCTGTTAGTGGTGCTAGATCGGCTACCTTGAGATAAGGATGCAGCCACTTGACATTCTGTACTACGGTTTTAGGGACTTCTCGTTCAGTAACAATTCCCCAATCAACATTGCGTTTTTGCCAGTAGCATCTTTCAATCTCTAACTTTTCTAAGGTGCGTTTTGACTGTAAATCCTGTGCATACTTAATTGTCCTAGCTTGTGTAATTGCGCCAAAATTTTGTTTGACAGTAACAAGAAAGTCAGTAGTCATCATCACTGGTTCTTTGTTACGAGGATTTTCGGATGAGCTATTCCACATTGCTCTGCGATAGTCAAAGTTTCCTCTAACGGCAATAGTGGAAACTGCTCCCTAATATCCAGCACACACAAAGACCATTCAAGCAAATAGAAGTAGCTAGTTTCCAACTCACTCAACAGATGGTGAACTCTACCTGTTTTCCATCCTTTGATCCGGCTTGCCAACCCAAGAGATGCAACGTCTTGAATATGCAGCCAAGGAATGTAACTAGCTCCTTGCCCTTGACCGCGACCTTCTTGCAGACGCTTCTCAATAGTTATTTGATTGTTGATACGACTGCGTTTTGCCATCTGATCTCCTTACCCAGATGGTTAATACAAGCCAGTCTCCAGAATTTATAGTCCTGGAAAACCTGGCAAGTAAAGCTTATGCTTATAGTGTACAACTTTATTGATTAGTGTACAAGTTTAAGGAGCAGTGTATTAGTTTATTTGCTAGTGTACAAGTTTATTGTCCTTGTACAACAATGAGTTCTACCATCTTCCATGCGAACAAAATAAGAGTCATTGTAATTATTCATTATCTTGGGATTTTCATCCATTTGAAATTCTAAAATACCATTGTGTTCTAAGCTTTTTAGGAATTTGTCAAATATTTTCGATCTAATCTCTTTGCTTATAACTTCTGGAATAAGATCTTTGTCTAAAGTTTCTTCCATATAACTTTGGAAATAATAGCATTTTTTCTCTCTGTCTTTGTACCAAATTAAAATATCATGTCCTTCTCCTAGCCATTCTCTAAAGCGGCAAAAAAAAGCCACAGAATTATTTAATGTATCTTTACATGGCAAGTCAAATATTTTTTTCATTCTGCTCTCCATTGTGCTGCTTGTTATAGTAAGGCTATATCTTCATCATAACTTTGCCTAAAATGAGGCGAACTGGCGAACTAGGCAATGTATGAGAAGTATAAATATTTGGCTACTTTACATCGTGATAAATTTTGCGCGTATCTTGTCTTTACCCTGCAAAGGTTTACTCGTGGGCAGTACTCACCCTACTTTTCTCCAAATTTCATTTAAAATTTGATAGTAATTGGTAAGCTGGGGATTTGGGGTCAATGTTTTGTATATATGATTTTAAAATCATTAATATTTTTTTTAGGTCGGCTTCTTCATCAGTTTTAAATGACTTCTTATTATTCAAATAGGCAATAGCAACTGCTTCGATAGGTGATGGTACAATCCGCGATCGCACAACCTCATTCTGTTGCTGTAGCATTTTGTTGGTCAAGCAGTTGGATCAGATACTTGGGAACTTAGGCGATCGCCCTATCACTGCAATCAACAGGCACAAGTTTGGTATTTGGCGCAAGAACCTGCAGTTTGCAGACTGGTAGTAGGGTTCCCTCATTTTCTTAAACTATACTTTATTTTTTCATAACAAATATTTTTTCTTGTTGGAGTCACCATGTCTAGTCTTTTGTTGTTGTAGAAACCATTAACAACATTAAAAGGCTTGCGGTGTATGTTGTATAAAGGTTTTGTACAACATAACGTTGGTACGGGATCAGCAATGTTAGCTATATCCAATCACTGTCTATCAGGAATTGGTCAAGATATTGATTCACTATTACTAGACTGTGCATTATTCCAAAACTACTTATATGCCCCCTGGCTGGCTGTCCCGATTTGGTGGTTAGGAAATACAGATCTGCTATTAGGCAATACATTATCCGCAGAAATCCCAACATCTATTAATGCTAAATATTGGTACGAGCAATGGGAAAATTCAGATAATTCAGACAATCAAAAAGATACCAAAAAACCGGACAAAACTGAACCAACTGAACCATTACCTACACCAATAGAACATAATCCTGTACCTGTAGAACTCAGATCTAAAGCTTCAACACCAGTGGCAATAGAAAAGTTGCCGCCAGATCCTCAAGTTGAAAAACTTGTTAAAAGCAACAAGAAATCACCCGCCAAGAAGCAATTGAACTTATTCGATATGAGTGCGTTCACCAGTAGTCCAGCACCCAAAAAGGGTAAGTAAAAAATTGATTTGGTCAAGGTTAAGCCGTTAAATAACAAATACGTTACTTAACGGCTTTAATTTTTTGATACCGCCCAGTAAAACCAAGTTTATTTAACTCTTTTGTCCAATCCTCGCCAGCAAAACTATCCGCCTAACGGCGTATAGCCATAAAAACCCTCTCTCCCTGAAAAATGTGCGATCGCACACCTATTAAGAAGAAAAGGAAAAACTTAAATATTAAGTACGATCATGGCACAAAAAGCAACAACGGCATCGAAGCTAGATCAACTAACCGATGCTCAGGAGCGCAACAAAGCAGCAGGAGGAGCCTTCATCGGCTGCATTATCGGATGGAAAATTAGTAACAATGCACGGATTAAACGCGATACATTATTGCAAGCCGCAAACTCATACGGAGTCCCGTCATCTTATCTTCCGAAAGAAGTTAAACCTGCTAAAGCATTCAGAAAAGCTATCGAGAAAACTCGCGGCAGTGCTAAAGATAATGGTCTTCTATTGCGGTATATTGGCTCATCTCCAAGCGATGAAGATCAAAAAATCGTAGTCGGATTAGTTGAGGAAACTGCTGATCTTAAAACAGAGAATTTAGAATACGCCCAAAAAGGAGTTATTAACTATTGCGCTGGAAACATTACAGAGAATATTAGCAGTAACTACCCAGAAATAGCTGAAGAATTATTTGACTATTTTGAATTCTTCAGCGAACATACTGCTGACGATATCAGAAGGATTTTGATCGCATTTACCTCAAAATGCGCCGCACGGCTAACGCCTTCAGGTGGTAGTTATTTTGTGCCATCAACAAACAACTCAATCCTTAATTCTGTTGACAAATTTTTCAATGAACTTTGTCAAAACACTGACAGTAAAATATTCACTTTTGAAATCTACGACTCACCCCAGAATCAGAGCGATTTAAGTACAGTTGCCCAAGATAACCTTGAGAGCGAAATTCAAGAATTAGCGAATGATTTGTCAAGCTTCTTAGCAGAAGCTAAAAGAGCAAGTAGTAAATTTGAGGCTGGACTGAATCATCGCGCAGAACAAGCTACAGAACTAAAAAATCGAGTTCATGCTTTTGGCTCAGTTCTTAAGTTTCAATCTAACTTGCTATACGACAAACTTAATCAAATTGAGCAAGCTATTACTCAAAAACACATAGACAGGCAAATCCTCAAAGATAGAGTAGCAGCAATGTCGAGTGGTGATAGTGAAGAAAGCAAGGCAACAGTTTCACTTCTTATTGACTCAACAGATTTGGATTTCTAATTATTGATTAACCACAATGCTGTAGACGATTATCAAACCTAATCTACAGCATAATTTCACCAATTCAAAACTAAAAATTCAGGCATAACTATGACCAGCGCAACACTTAAAACTAATGCTCCTACTAAAAAAGCCAATTATCAGAAACAATTAGCTACATTGCAAAAAGAGCTTAATGCGGTTTTCCTAGAACGAGGAGAATTGATTAAGTTAATGCTCACAAGTATTATTGCTAAATGCAATGGCTTTATGGGCGGCCCACCTGGAACTGGCAAAACCCAACTTACTAAAGCAGTAACAAAAGCTTTTGGAGGCTTCAGCTTTTATTACCTGTTAAATTCCACTACCACCCCTGATGAAATCATTGGTGCAGTTGATTTAGCTGCATTACAAAATGGGAAATTTCAACGGGACTTAGACCGAAAATTAGTAACAGCCGATAGTGCTATTTTTGATGAGATATTTAAAGCAAATTCTCCGGTGCTAAATAGCACTTTGGGCATCATTCTTGATAAAGAATTTGTTAATGGTAAACAAACAGTACAATGCCCGTTAAATTCCTTGTGGGGTTGCTCTAACGAACTTCCACAAGATGAAAGTTTAGCGGCATTGTGGGATAGGTTGGCGCTCAGGTATTGGGTGCATGACGTAGCACGACCAGCTAAGAAAATCTTAATGATGCGACGATCTGGCAATGCTCCTAGCCCTCAAATCAATGTGCAATTTACCTTAACTGAACTTCAAGATATCCAGATTGAGGCGATCGCCACGCCCATAGATGAGATGATGATCGACTGCATCCTAGATATCTCAGGCTTTCTAGAAAAAGATGGCATCACAGCTTCGACTCGTAAACATCAGCAAATCATTGACCTGATTCGCTGTTATGCGTATGTTTCAGGTGATGACCAGGTGGATGAAGACCATTTAGAAATCCTAGAACATATTTTCTGGAACACGCCAGCAGAACGAGCATTAATCAAGAAAGCTATCAAACAGTTTGGCAATCCCCTCTCAACTCAGGCGCAGTCAATTCTAGAAGCTGCGCTGCAAGTACAAGCACAGATTATGCCGCCTACGGCTGGTATGAATCGCGGTAAGTGGATGCAGGACATCGGCGCGTTCGACATCCAACTTGGAGAAATGGAAACTAAACTCGACGGGTTAATTGGCTCTGGTTCACAAAGAAAAGCTAAAAAAGTTAAGCACGTTAAACAGCAAGTTGGCGATATGCGATCGCAACTTCAAGAAATGATCCAAAAAGCTTACAGTTTGCCTAGCAAATAACTTGGCTTAGGGACAAGGGGAGACAAGGGGAGGGGGGGACAAGGGGATAACAATAAGGAGTCAAAAATATGACACGAGAATCAATAAAAAATCATCAGGATTTAGAGGTTTATCAAATGGCTTTTGATACGGCTATGAAAATCTTTGAATATTCCAAAAAGTTTCCTGTTGAAGAACGTTATTCATTAACTGACCAGATTCGTAGATCATCTCGTTCAGTTTGTGCAAATTTAGCAGAGGCATGGAGAAAGAGAAGATATGAAGGAGCTTTTATAGCCAAACTTAGTGATTGTGAATCTGAAGCTGCTGAAACTCAAACATGGATCGAGTTCGCAGTTAAATGCAATTACTTAGATGTCGAAATAGGTCGGGAACTCTACGGAACTTACAACAGGGTCATAGGGGGATTAGTAACCATGATCAACAATCCTTCAGTTTGGTTAATCAAAAAATAAGCCTTTTTCCCCCCCTCCCCTAGTCCCCTTGTCTCCCCCTCCCCTAGTCCCAAAATCCCAATTTTCTCTACACAAAAACTATCATCTACTATGTACAAATTTAACCCAAATCCCAATCAACTCGCTTATGAAGTTTCCAAATGGGATGCTGTGCAATGGGAAGACTATGCAGACAGCCACCCAGAAACCCAGAAACCTATTAATGTTGGCAAAGAAAAAGTACCAACTTTCGATGTATTTACGACGGAAATTTTCCATAGACTTTATGCACCGGAACCAAAGCCTTTAGAAAATCCTCGTCCTGAAGACTGTTGGGCTGTGCGATCGCACTCCCTCCTTACTGAATTATCAGACTTTGATTCTCTAATCACAACCATTGAAGTTGAAGCTACGGGGGACAGTTTCAAAAAGTGGTTGCTGTCAGGCGTTGGTACTACTAAATTCTCCGACTATGTAGCGCAAAGTTTACCCAAACCTCGCACGCCACTAACCAACCCTCAACCATTGCGACAGCAAACGTTAGCACTAAAACGACAAATTAATTCACTAAGGAAACAAGCAGATGCAGAACTTAACCCTCAAAAAGCTGAAGAAATTAAACAACGTCTTGAGGAATTAGAAGAAGCGTTGAAAAACGTCATTAATGAGGGTAAGAAAAGCGTTGTTACAGCCGAAAAGTATGCAGAACGACTTGAGAAAACAGGCGTTGGACTCAAAGGCATTTTAGAGGAAGCAACTTTATCCGCGCAACAAGCAGTTGTTGATGCAGCGATAGCTCTTAGTGCCTTCGGTTGGGGTGATGGCAATGGTTTTGGTTCAAAGGGAATAAGTTCAGAACAGAAAATCCAATTGGCTAAAAGAGTTGCACAGAACAAGAAGTTGCAGGAAATAGCCAAACTCGCCGGACGTATGAAGCTGCTTGCTGCCAGGAAACAACGCACTAAAACTAAAGAATTAGCGACGGAAATCTACTCAGTAACGACAGGTAACGATTTAGCTCATCTCGTGCCTTCAGAATTGGTGAAGTTGGTTGTACCAGAACTTAAACCACTATTTCTCAAAGGCTACTGTGAAAAGTCACTACTGCAATATAAACTCAAGTCTAAAGAGAAACAAGGACGCGGCCCGATTGTAGTGTGTCTTGACTCATCGGGTTCAATGGCTGGAGCGAAAGAGCAATGGTCAAAAGCAGTAGCTATTGCACTACTAACCATTGCCAACCAGCAAAAACGCACCTGTAGAATTTTACATTTCTGCGCGAGTGTCTGCCGAGTTGATGATTTTCCTGGCGGTCAACTTGACCCAATAAAGCTAGTAGATTGCATGGAATGTTTCTACAACGGTGGCACGAGTTGGTCAGCACCGTTAGATAGCGCACTTGCAGTAATTAAATCCGAATCACAATACAAAAATGCTGACGTTATTCTGATTACTGACGATCAATGCAGCGTTTCATCGCCCTGGTTAGAAAGCTTTAAGCAATCTCAGAAATTACTAGAATTCAGCACTTTTGGGATTATGTTGGGCAGTTCTGATACCAGAGCGTTATCACAAATTTTGGATACCGTTATAGCTATCCCCAATCAAAACCTTGACCAGGAAATTGAAGCAGTATTCGGAATTTAACCGCTCAACATTCACAAAAATCAACCACAGGATCTAATGGCAAATATTATATCAAAAATCTGCCTTGAGTGCCGAAACGTTTCCACCAATACTTACAAATTCTGGCAAGCTGAAATTAATGCCGATAACTACCAATTAACTGTCAAATGGGGCAGAATTGGAACCATAGGGCAAAGCAAAACTCACCAATGTAACAGCATTAGAGATGCCGAATCTAAACTAGAACAATTGAAAAGAGAAAAACTTAATAAAGGGTATACTGAGCTAGTCCAGCCAAGCATAGTCAAAAGGAATACCATCAGTGTAAACAATCACAAAAAAACTGTCAATCGTGTAAAAGCTGATACTAACTTAGCTCAAGTAAATGGAGCATTACTACTTTTAAATGCCATACGTCCTTATGTAGAAAGTAGTAATTTCAATAATCCAGTTTATGCAAGGATGTTAGAAGATCTTACTGAACTTTCAGAAGATATCACTGAACTTGCACCATTTCTTAAAGTAGATTCAGATCCACAAACGGCATTCAGGGATCTCGTTAGTTTAGAAGATGCTAGAAGAAGACTACAATTAAAACTCGCAGCATTACAGTAATTGCATAATTATCAGTTTAAATAGGGAAAACACCTGTTTAAGCTGATATTTTTTTAAAATATATTTAATATAAAATCCAAAATATCAAGCCTTAATTAAAGCATGAATACCACAATGATGCTACCAAGACATAACTGCCAAAAACTTGATACATTCACCAACGGGCAGAACAATATTGCGGCTCCGATTGTCCGAATGCCTAAGAACGGCTCACCATAAAAAAGTGTAATCAAGCCTAAAACTGCAAAAGAGAAACTTAAAATATAGCGACACGCTTTCATAATAAATAACAAAATATCACCAAACTGCTTAGAGCCTAAAAAATCAAGAATATTACTAAACAGTTTAGAAGACGAAGATTTCAACATAACGCACCGCTCTAAAAATACACCTAAATTAGTATTCCCACATCAGCAGCAAAATATAACTTTATTCCTAAAGATAGGGGCAGAAATAATTTAAAACCTTAAAAACGCAACTACATTAAGGAAATTTAGATTTTCCGCATAAGGAAAACGGGCGACCGCCTAGCGGCGCGCAAGCTTCGCCCGTTTAGTTGCAATGTTTCAACAGTCAAACAATGCAACTGAACTTATTTAATTACAAAAGTCAAGCCCCCAAAGAAAGTAATTTAATAACCTTACCTACAAGGAACTTAGACTATTTAGCAGCGAATACTCTCATAGCTAAAAAATTGCGCGAAACTGGTGATGCAATGCAGCCAGATATTGATAGCAAACTCAACCCGCCTATCGCAGAACAACGACAAACTCAACGACGCGCGTTTATGGCGGAAGCAATAGTAGCGACAGGGCGGAGATTACAAACTATACAGGGGTATTTGTATAAGTTAGCTGATGCTTGGGAAAACGGCACTGTACCACTAATTTTAGGAAAGATTAGGTCAAAAAAGGCTTTAGAATCTTTATTGGGAATAACCGGACTTATTAAACTAGAAAAAGGGTATTCGCCTAAAGAAATTTATGCCAGTTGGAAGGAGCATAAGGAGCTACTGACAGATTTAACTAGGATTGGCATAACCAGTGCTGAACTGACAATTGAGGCTATTGACGCGCTACTGGAATTTAATCTTGAACCACCATCACCCCCGACAATTCTCAAAATTCAAGAATTACAGAGAAAGCTGATCGGAAAAGTAATTCTTGATTACTATCCTAGCCCGCCCCCAGTAGCTAAACGAGTTGTTGAAAAAGCTGAAATTCAGCCTGGTGAGACGGTACTAGAACCTCATGCTGGAAGTGGCGAACTCTGTGATGCTGTGTTAGAAATTTGTCCCGATGCTGTCTTAGAAGTAGCAGAAATTGATTTTGACCTGCAAAATCTCCTCATTCTCAAAGGCTACAATCTTGTTGGCAGCGACTGCCTCAAATTAACTGGTTCATATAATAAAATTGTAGCCAACCCACCTTTCACAAAAGGGGCAGACTGCATTCATGTACGGCATTTATACGAGCAATGTCTAGCTCGTAAAGGTAGGCTAGTATCAATCATGTCGCCTGCTTGGACACAAAACAATCGCAAGCCTTATAAGGACTTTAAAAACTGGTTTGAGTTAATGCGGGGCAAATACGAAATACTACCAAAAGGTAGTTTCAAAACTAGCAAAAGAGCAACAGGAGTTTCAACTATTTTAGTAACACTTGACAAGTATTGATCATCATATTGGGCGCGATATCTCGCGCTATTCATGTGCGATCGCGCCCAATATCAGACCTACTTTAGTTGTACCAAACCCACCATGCAAACTACAAATATCCTACCTCCAGGCAGTACACCAATTACTAAGTTTTTACCGCCCTACCCGACATCAAAAAGAGCAAAAATGCTTGATGCGGTGGCTAAGTTAGAAGCATCTGTGCTGTTTCTAGTGTCAAACAACTACGATCCCGAAATTATTTTACTTTTAGCCGAGCTTGCTGCTAGTACCCTGTGGAGCGAAGAGTGTCGTAAAAAGGTTGTCGATATTGGTATGCAAGCAGCATTGGAACTCTATGATAACGCTACGGTCAACAGTGCTGAGGCACAAATTCAAGCAGATCTCGACAATCCGAGAAGGTGGAAAGTTTATAAAGAAGCTACTGAAATTTGGAATGAAAAAAATTAGGGATTGAGCCAAAATATTTGTGAAGAAGTGCTATAAAGCTTCGTCATTACAAAAAAACGACCTTGTTATTAAGCAAGCTTTGCCCACTATCTTTTGACGGCAACTTTCCTGGGCCTTAAAGAAAAATAATTTCCCCTTTAACTATCTAATAAAGAGGAAATTATTTGCTCAAACTATAAATAGTTGCTACTTAAAGGAGCGTGTACAAAATTTTGTTCTCTAGCAAGACGGAACAATTTATCCGCTTCAACTTTAGATGGTGCTATGTTCTCACTACCTGCCAAGAACATTCCTGCTAAATTGTTTGATGCAACTCCATAACCTTGTAAAGATGACTTCTTGTACCATTTAGCAGCTTCAAGGCTATCAACTTCTACACCCAATCCCAATTGATACATACAGCCTACTAAACATTGCGCTTCTGCATTTCCTTTTTGAGCTAGCGGTAGTAACAATCTCAATGTTGTTGCGTAATCTTGAGCAAAAAATGCTTGTTTACCTTCAGTAATATTCGACATAAATTTGACCGTATTGAAGATTATATAATTATTCCTGTCCCAAATCACTTATTTCTTAATAATAACTCCAAA
Organism: uncultured cyanobacterium; assembly: GCA_963711165.1. Lineage (GTDB taxonomy): Bacteria > Cyanobacteriota > Cyanobacteriia > Cyanobacteriales > PCC-9333 > Crinalium. Next base: position 47,604 of record CAVQDG010000047.1, read on the forward strand.
ATTTAATTATTACCAGTAAGAATTAGCACAAAAATAATCAAAAGCAATAAGATTAATAATCGTAATCAAAATCATCCTCGGCGTTGTAAAAATCACGTCTGGAGTATCTTGAAAAAGAATATTCCTCAACTTTAGTTTTTAACTTGCAAGGAAAATTTGAAGCAGCCAATCCAAAGTAAGGCAAAATCTCAGACAAGGGGTAGATTATTTTCTCTTGCTCAGAAATTTCACGATCCATCTTAGAATCATCTTCAATTAATGGCAGTGAACTAATATCAATGACCGCATTCCATGTTGATACACGATCGTATGGAGCATAGAAAACAATCTCAGAAATTTCTTGAGATTGGAATTCCACTAGCCAATAACCTGTTACCGAAAAATTAACCTGATGCCACATATTATAGTCGGCGTGGTGTTTTTTATAATTGTTACGATGATCGGTAAAACACCGCATTCCAATAGCTTCCTGAAAATCTAGATCGAGGTCGGCTAATTTAGCCCAAATTTCCTTGGAATCTTTAAGTTTACCACTCAACACCTGTTTAAAAATAAAAAGTGCAGATTCAATTTCATTTTTCAAATGGCGATCGCGAATCGCTTCTTCCAAGTCACAATAGATAAAATCCTCGTCAATCTTGCTATATTCATCTGGAACAGCGCAAAACTCTCTTGCCCAGTTAATAGCTGACTCAACTTGTTGAATCGAACCAGGAACGTAAGTTTCAAAATCTACTGAGTATTGTCTTGAGGGAAGTTGAGGAGGAGTAGGAAAAGTTACAGCAGGAGGCTGGACAGGTTTAGGAGCATCAAATTCAAACCCTTGCTTTTCTAAGAAAGAGAGCGAATTTTTTGTAGGTTGCCGATTTTTATTAGAAAATTTAATTTTTACTTTATTTTGTCGCGCCCAAGCTATAGCAGCTTCTTTTTTAGCTTGATGCCAAGCAACACAATCCTTATGATATTGCTTCATAATAGGCTTTTGTTTTTCTGCTTCAGCATCAGCTTCTTTTTTGGCTTTTTCATAAACTTCAATTTCTGCTTTAAATGGTGCAATCATCGACTGATAAACTTCTTCTGGGTAATTTAGATTAAAGCCAAAATCGGGATCAGCCATGCCTTGAAGCAGATCAAAATGTTGATACTCTTTCTTATCAAGAATATTTCGTATAGAGCAATTATTATTTAAAAGAGTTAAATCTGCACCTTGATTAGCGATTGTTGTCCTCATCCCTTGAATTGCACTTGGCTCAGGACGAACAACAACTTTTGTTGCTATCATCGCACCTGATTTAATCATTTCAATGATTTTGGCATCTTTAGTAGCAAGCAATAAATTAGTATCTTTCTTACGAAAATCTTTCACTTTAGCCCAGCGATTAAGCCAAACCAAACGCTCAACTGGCAACATTTCTTTAAGAGATTTTAGACCATTAGGCAGATTCTTTTTTTGTGACATGAATACTCCAATCTTTTTATTTATCTTATTAAAGACAATCTCAAAAAATACTGATGTTTGATATAATTATATACAATATTTAGAAATCGCAAAAGTTTTTAACATAGATTTTGTATTTGCCGTAATAACAATAACAAGAATGCTATCGCATTGAAATCGGAGTTAGCACGAGTAGGCTGCGGACAAACTGTTGTTTGCGATACCCAAAAAGTTACAAACCAACAAAAATCAAAAGCAGCAATAATAGCATTAATGCCAAGTACAAACTAATCTAATTAAAACAAATGGCGATCACAAATATTGAATGGACAAAGCGCGTCTGGAATCCTACGACTGGATGTACAAAAGTTAGTGCCGGATGTAAAAATGAATTAAAATAGTAATAAGTTTGCTCCAGCAATGCTAGTAACATTCTGGAGCGTGACAAACAAGAGTGGAGTAGGTGTTGTGATGACAATTATATCAGACTCAAAACGTTTACCTGGACGTAAAGGTGAACAAAATAGTATGTGGAATGGAGGCAGAACAGTCGCCTAAGATCGGATATGCCCTGATTAGAGTTGGGCGATCGCATCCACTATCTGACTGTAGAGGTTACGCATACGAACATCGGATAATCGCTTCAGAGAAGCTAGGGCGATCAATTAAGTCAAATGAACATATTCATCACATTAACGGTGATAAAACCGATAATCGACCAGAGAATTTAGAAGTTTTAACAATTGCCGAGCATCGACTAGCTCACCGCCAAGAAAACTCAAATCTAAAACTCAAGAGTGAAAGTAATGATTTAATTGAGTGTGCTTGTGGATGTGGTAAAAGCTTTTTCAGATTTGATGAATCTGGACGACCCAGAAATTATGTTAGTGGTCACAATGCAACAAAGCTAACTGATGATGCAATTTTAGAATTTATTGGCGATCGCTCTGTAACAGTCAAGGAAATTTCAGCAGGGTTAGGCTTTCACCCTGCGACTATCAACAAAATAATGTCGCAATTAATAAAAGACCAAAAAATCATCAAATTTAAAATGAAGCAATACTGTCGTTTTGAATATGGTGATGTTTACCTGTGCAATCCACTGGTTAATTGCGCTTGCAGGTGTGGAGAGCAGTTTACTCAATTTGATAGTAACGGACGCACACGCAAGTTTATATCAGGGCATAACAGCAGCAAAAATAATTCACGCATGAAGGTAATCATGGCTGATACGACGATTGAGTGGTGTGATAAAACTTGGAATCCAGTAAGCGGATGCGATCCAGTCTCGGCGGGATGTGGCAGATGCTATGCAAAAGATATCGCAAACCGTTTCTGGGGCGATCGCAAATTCTCAGACGTGCAATTCCACGAAGATAGGCTGCTAACTCCTCTCTCATGGAAGAAGCCTTGCAGAGTATTCGTTAATTCAATGTCCGACTTGTTTCACGAACAAATCACCGACCAACAGATAGATCTAGTTTTCGCTATCATGGCTCTAGCCAATCAACACACCTTTCAAATTCTCACCAAGCGTCCTGAGCGGATGATGAAATACACAAGAACCGCCAAGCAACGCATCAGAATGGCTACAGTTGATTTAGGTAGAAAAATGAACAGAAATATTGAAATTTTTGAAACCTGCGAATGGGGTTATCCGCTACCTAACATCTGGCTTGGCGTAAGTGTAGAAAACCAAAAAGCAGCGAATGAGAGAATCCCATTATTACGCCATACTTTAGCCACTATAAAGTTTCTTAGCTGCGAACCATTGTTAGAAAAGGTATCAATATTCGATCTTGACGAAGTGATAAATGATTCGACACAAAAATACCGCTCTAAATCTCAAAAACTGCTGGCTCCAGCAGACTTTATTAACTGGGTGATCGTTGGCGGTGAATCCGGCTCAGGCGCTCGACCGTGCGAGGTTAATTGGATTGAAGACATAGTTAACCAATGCCAACAATATCAAGTGCCAGTTTTCGTTAAGCAGCTAGGAAGCAATTCTCTAGTTCCCAACTTAATAGGAACATCAAAGCAAAAGCTTAAAAGCAAAAAAGGCGGTGATATCAACGAATTCCCAGAAAACCTGAGAATTAGAGAATCTCCTAAAAACTAATTTGTATTTTACTGGTGGGTATTTAATCCCAGTTTCTAACTCACCAGTAAAAACTACCAAATATCCTCAGTTATTACTAACTCGATTCATAATAATAATTCAAAGTTTATACGCGATCGCGTATTTAGTAGTGATGAATTAGCAGAAGATAATGAACCAAAAAATATTGCAATGCCATAGCCAAGGGGACAAACGATACTCCCCATTTTGCTGTAATGTAAAAGCTTTTGGTGAGAACAGAAGCATTGAAAACCACTACCAAAGTACAAAATTATTCCAAACTCCTAAAGGCTTAATACAAGCAAGAGATTGGCGTGAAGCCAAAGATTGGCAGAAAGCCATTAATAAAGGGGGTTTCAGGGGGCGACAAGCGCCCCCAAAGCTTTATGTGCAAAGGTTTTTGCGCTTTAGCGCCAAGCAGAAAATCGGCGGTTTATTGACAACAGACTCTAGATAGAGAAAAAAGTATTAAGTTATGTTAAAAAGGAACGGTCTCGCTATCAACACAAGACCAAAACAATAATGTTGCCATCATTTTATCAAAAATACCTGGAAAGATACCTCAAACCAGCACAATTAATCACCCTAAAAATGCTAGTGTGGTTATTACAATCCCAGAAGCAAGTACGCATAGAAAGATTAGCAGCGACTCTACCCTTACCCATTTTAGAAAACAGTCGCCGCCGCCATATTCAACGTTTTTTATCTCTGGGTTCACTAAGCGTGCTGGCTATATGGTTTCCCTTAATTAGAGAGATTCTTGATCATCAAATTAAAGCTGGATCTCAGCTAATTATTGCTATTGATAGAACTCAATGGCGAGAAAATAATGTCTTGATGGTTAGCGCCATTTATCAAAAAAGAGCTTTTCCCATATTCTGGACATTGTTAGATAAAAAGGGTGCCTGCAATCTAGCAGAACAAAAACAAGTATTGCGCCCAGTAATTCGGCTATTAAATAAATATAAATTAGTGATTGTGGGAGACAGAGAGTTCCATAGCATAGAACTTGCACAGTGGTTACACCGCCAGCACGTAAGCTTTGTACTTCGTCAAAAATGCAATACAACTTTTCGGGAGAAAAGACAAAATTTTCAACCTTTAGGTAATATTCCACTTCAACCAGGCATTCGGCTTTTTTATCCCCATATTAGTTTAACTCAAAAAAAAGGTTTTAACCGCTTCAATTTGGCTGCTTATTGGAAAAGGAAATATAGAGGTAAGCAAGAGAAAGAACCCTGGTATTTGTTAACTAACCTCCCTAATTTAAAAAGTGCTGTTCAGATCTACAAACAACGTTATGGTATAGAAGCTATGTTTAAGGATTGTAAAACAGGAGGATATAATCTTGAAGATTCCAAAACCTCTCCTGATCGATTAATCAAATTAATACTTTTAATAGCTTTGGCAATGACTTCTGCATGGTTGCAAGGAAAGAGAACTCAACTACAAGGGCAACACCAATATGTTTGTCGTCCTACTGAAACAGGTAGAACCAGAAGAAGGCATAGCAACTTTTGGATAGGCTTGTATGGAGAAAGTTGGCTGGTTGCTTTCGAGTCTTGCCAGTTATGGGTAGAGGAAATGCTCAGTCTTATTGCAAATAAAAAGTCATTTTATCAACGAGGCTTGAGAGCTATAAACCTTATAGACCAGCCGCTCTAGCGGCTTGGTCGCCCCCTGAAAAAGGGGGTAAAGGTTACGAACGAGTAGGCTTTGTACTGCCCAACGGGTTAAACCTTGGGAACAGTAACAACAAGGTAAATGACTTGATAATCCAGTATTATATTGCGCTCTGGTGGAAATATTTACGATCGCACCCAGAGCTAATCCAACACGCACAAAAATTTGACGAATATGCAGACCCTTTTAAGGGGAAATTCCCATTTTGCCAAGCAGACGTAATTCGCCTTGTTGCTCATGATGGAGTAAATGCTCTAAAACCAATGTGCAAGGAAGTATTAGAGCTAATTAAAGAACATCAACTGAAAAATTGAAAAATAGATAAGAAAAAAATTAAACCCTAAACCAAAATTGGGTTTAATTTTTTATAAAAAACTGAATATTGTTAAAAAAAGAAAAATAACAAACTAATTAAAGAAGAACGCCTAGCGGCGCATCAAAAGTGATTCTACTTGGACAATAATATGCAATTTTTGAACGAAACAACTAACAAGGAAGCTCTATCACAAATCACTTGGATGATCCAAGAAGGGCAACTGTGCGGAACTTCCCCAAATAATCAGTTATTTGAGGAAAATATAGGAAAAGAAGAATTTAGTGGTGAATTCACCATCTGTGCAACGGGAACAGAAAATAGAAAAGAAACGATAGTACAGTGGATTGTAGCGGATTCAAAAACTATTGAATACAGCATAAAAAGCATAGAGTATTAAAAATAGAGCATTAATTTAGATAAAACGGTTTATCTAAATTAATGCTTTATTTTTTTAACATTCAAATTATCAAAACTCAAAAATAACCCAGAAAATAAGAACGCCTATCGGCGCATCAAAAGTGAAATTAATTTGGACAATAATATGCTAATAAAAACTTATGACTATAAAGGTTACACTATTCAAATAGAGCAACCTTGCGAAAATATGTGGGCTATTGGAATTGTAGATCCCAATGACCCAAGCTCGTTGTTAATTTACGATCAAGGGCATTCCAGTATCGAAGATGCTGAAGGGTTTGCCGAAAGATCGGTAGATTTTGAAATTGAAACAAATAAAAACTAAAATATTAGTTCTTACTTATTGCTAAGTAAGAACTAATATTTAATTTTTAATCAATTAAAAATATTACGAATAAGAAATAACCAAGAAAATAAGAACGCCTAGCGGCGTAATAAAAGTGAAGTTAATGAAACAATGATATGCAAGTATTTAATGGTACGACCGATAATGCAGCGGCTCAAGCATTGTCACAAATCCAGTGGCAAATACGCTACAACCTATTAAGCGGTATAAGCCCAAACAATAAATTGTTCGATGAAGAAATTGGAAAGGGTGAACAAGAGGGTGAATTTGACATCACCGCAGCGCCGATGTCAGGTAGTCAAGTTACAACAATCCAATGGTATCGCGATGAAGACAGAGTGCGATATTCAATAAAGTCTATCACTGAACCAAAATAATCTATTAACTCGCATCCAGCTATTGGATGTGAGTTAATAGATTATTTCTTTAATATTTAATATTTAATAAATTATCTAAGTTAGTTGTTGTTAAAAATATAGTCAGATAATATTTTAAACTACTTGTATATAAAACATCCCAAAAGTAGGCGATCGCCTACTTATCCCAAAAAATTTATTGACAAACAGTAAGTAAGTAACTATTATTAATCTAGCTACATAAATTTTAAAAATCGCAACTGAAGAACTGAATGGCGCAGTTTTAAAAATGAAATCGGACAAAGCCTAATAAGGAGATTGTTTATCATGTCGATAACAATTCTTTGTGAATTACCAGAATCAGTTAGCTTAGAGTTAGAAGCTTTAAGAAAAAGAAACAGAATCTAAAACAACATTAATAATACTGATTAAAACACCTAATTAACCATTTTGACTGGGGGCTAATTATTTTTTCTACTATTAACAACACTTAACCCCGTTAACGCGCCATATTATAAAAATCCACCTCCGAAACTTAATTGAAAAGGTACACAATGAACACATGGCTGACTGATAGAATCTGGGGTCTACTAGGAGCGAGAGTTTCTATTCAAATAGAAACTATTGCTCCACTATCAAGTTTCAAAAATGAGATCGAATACAGGGACATAACTGATATCAGTAAAAAAACATCAACTACGCTACTGGAGCTTTATGGAATTAATGTTCCGCATAAACCACCAGTGAATATTACAAAATTACCAGTAAGAAAAGGAGACATAATCTACGCGTTAATTTCAGAGGGAAACTCAGAATATCTTTCATTGAAACGGATTGAAGTATTATCAGTTGCCACCTAACGGTAAGCAAAAATAAACCCTGTTAAATTATTAACAAGGTTTATTTGGTTTATTTTTTCAATGCGGACATACCTGAGCACACTAAATGCGATCGCAACTTATACCCTTACTACTTAAAGAATAATAATTAGCAACAATCAGTTAGCCAAAGAAATCATCGCTCTTCGTGGCTACGTGGCGATCGCCACGTATAAGAACGCACTTTGTCACACAAGGTCATATTGATATGTTAGACCATTATACGGGGCATTACATCCGTCGCTACAAGCGTCAATTTCTAGGAATAATGTTCGACTGTTTCAAATACCTTGGAGTAATCAGCAAAAAGTTTGATGATTTAGATAATAGCTCTCTTCTCAACGTTGGATCTATCTCTCAGCTTCAAGATGACATAGAGAAATTACACTCTAAACTTCAAAATTTTATGAATGTTTTAGACTCGATGAACAAGAGCAGGAGAAAAAGAGGTTTTAGAACGTAGATTCATTCCCAGTAAAAAAGCAGAAAAAGAGGAAGGTTTAACAGTTAGATACACAAACTTCTGGTAAAAACCTGTCTTATCGGCATTAAAAATTAGTTAAACGGAGATAACCAAATGACCTTAAAATCACTACATGAGCTACAAGAAAAAATGAGATGTTTAAACCCCAATGAAAATGAAAATGAATATATTGGAATAGCCAGCCCTATAGTTATAGGATGTGTAATCGAATACTTTATTTTCTGGGGTATCCCTTACAAACTGAAATGGACACCAGAAGGAATTGAAATTTGGACAGATAAAGATGGTTCCGAGACAGGGGATTTCGCCTTTGATTTAGGAATGCAATTCTTTGGTAGAGGGTATTACAAAATTTGTCCATCAGTAGACCGAGACACACAATTAGAAAAATTCAAAATGGAACCAAATGAAGACCACTATTAAATAAATTGCAATGACCAGCACTAACATTAAAAACTGGAAAGTAAACTGTCAACGTTGCGCTACCTGCCCATTCAATGCTGACGGGGATGCTAAGTTGCAAACGACAATTATTACTCAAATAATAGAGGAAGAAGTTAGTCAAATATGCCATCATCCAACGTTAAAAGGGAAACCTAGTACGCACCTATGCCGAGGTGCTAGAGATATCCAAATAAAAATATTTTATGCTTTGGGGTGGCTCTCAGAACCAACTGATAAAGCTTGGGATGAACTAAGAAAACAGTGGAACTGCTAATGAAGAACGCATTCATAAACACCACTGACATAGCCACCAATTTGACAGCAAAAATAAGTGGTCAATAGTAGAATCCCCGAAAATTAATAACAGCAACTAAAACTAACACTGAAAAAACATTATGAATGCTGAAACAATGTTGATGGAAAAGCAAGTGTCTGAAGTATTCACTATGACAGTGACAGGGCAAATTGTTACTGAAGCGGATACAACTGCGGCAATCGCCACATTAGAAGACACCCACTTGCGCGTTAATCCTCATCCCAATTTTTCGTTACCTACAGGTATCAACACTTGGTACGTTTTACCCGCCACTGATTCTACAGGACAAATATCAGGAGTGCGGATCTTGGGTTATGAAGCTGTATCTGAGCAACCACTTGGCTGTTGGTTCACAGGTAGGATAATCCAAATCAGCAAACGCAGTACTCAAGTATTGTTCAAAGTGTCATTTATTGGTCAAAAAGACCTGAAAATTACTTTATTATCAGCACTCCCACAAATGAAATCCGGTGAGTTGTGGCGAGTAAGTGCGGTAATGAAGGAAGGTTATCTCTATATTGCACAGGCAGAACCAAAAGACGTAACTACTTCTACAAAATCCCAATCTGCTGATTCTGTACAACTATCCAACCCAACCCCAGTAATTGAAACAGTTAAACGCATTGTCCAAGGAAATACTAACTTAGAACAACCATACTCTTCTAGGGTAGTTACAGAAACATGGAAAGAAACAACAGCACGACTTTACAAGATTGCTAAACAAGCTGTAATCGCTCAAACAAGCCAAACCCAATGGTTTTTTTCCTCCCCTGTACAGCGAGGTAAACTGTGGGAATGGGAAGCGGTTTTATCTGATTCAAATGCTCTGGAATCACACCACGATTCGCCTGAAGCCTTGAGAGCCAGAATTCAAGTAAATCCTTACACGGAAGTTGCCCAAGTACTATGGTTTTCTAACAAATTTAATAACCATGTCGAAAATGCTGATTTAGACAGCACAACTGATACAGAATACCCACATCAAAATCGCTTAAGTGTCACGCCATTAGGCGCTGCCAGAAGTATCGGCGCAAGTTGTTTTAGGGTATTAATTGGCCCTTATGAAATTGTCCTTGATGCTGGTACTAGACCCAAAGGCAGTAACCCTTTACCAGCATTTGAACATTTAAAAAATCCTAATCTCATCTTGATTACCCACGCTCATCAAGATCATATTGGGGCATTGCCTGTATTTCATCAACGTTTCCCTGCAACTCCCATGATTTGTACTGCGGGAACTAGGGAAATTGCTCATGTCATGCTCACTGATTGTTTAAAAGTACAACAATCCAATGAAGATTTTGAACAATTATTTGATGAAACTGACCTAGACCAAACATTATTCCAACTGCAAACTCAACCCGTAGATCAAGATTTTGAACCGCTACCTGGGTTAAAAGTGCGGTTTATTCACGCAGGGCATATTGTTGGTGCAGCTTGTGTTTATATCAGATATGGGGATCGCAGTTTATTGTATACAGGCGACTACAACACTACTAACAGCAGAACTACAGACGGATTAAGACTTGCTGATTTGCCAGAAGCCGATATTTTAATTACTGAATCTACTTATGGTGCAGATACTCACCCATCTAGAAAAGCCCAAGAAACCGAATTATTACAAGCTGTTGCAGAAGTTGTATCTCATGGCGGTAACGTTCTAATCCCAGCTTTCGCTTTGGGACGCGCCCAAGAGATTATTTTAGCAATTCGTACCAGTGCTTTATTTCATAAGCTGAAAATTCCTGTCTATATAGATGGTTTGGTCAGGGCAGTTACCGATGTTTTTCGAGATCATATAGATTTCCTACCTGGAAGTGTACAGAACTTTGCTCTTCAACAAGAACCGTTTTTTGACCCAAATGGTAAACCGCCGATTATACCAATTGGTCATCCTAGAGAGCGTCCATTAGCAATAGCTAAACCTTCTGTAATTATTGCTAGTTCGGGAATGCTGAGTGGTGGAGCTAGCGTTTACTATGGTCAGGCATTATTAGAAAGAGATAATGCGGCGATATTTATCTCTGGTTATACCGACGAAGAATCGCCTGGTCGTTTTCTGCAAGCCTTACAGAAAGGGGACGAAGTTGAAATTGAAGGTAAAAAGCTAACAGTCCGCGCTACTGTCAGGCGGTTTAATCTTTCCGCCCATGCTGATAAGGTTGGGTTGACGCAAGTAATTCATCGAGTTAATCCCAAACATTTGATTTTAATTCATGGCTCGATGGATGCGTTGCATGAACTTTCCCATACGGGAGATTTGAGGGATAAATACTTTATTCATATTCCCGCAGTTGGTGAAGAAATTGAGTATGGCACTGTACCAGAACAAGTTAGTGGTCGTCAGTTAAGTAAGATCGAAAATACTCAAGAGTTTGAGGTGACGGTTGAAGCGGAAGTTGAAGGTGCATGGATACGCATTCCTGAATCGGTATTAAGCGATCCTCGCTGGGAAAATTTGAGTGCGACTGGTGTGTTAAAAGCTAAGTGGAGTGGTGGGCGCTTAATTTTGAGTGCAGTTTCTAGGGCTGAAACTGCGATCGCATCTGCAAGGGCTAGTGGTGAAGATTGTTGTGCTGTCTGCCAATTTTTTAATGATAAAATCTGTCAGTCCTCTGTTAGTCCGTTATTTTCTCTTCAAGTAGATCCTCGTGGTAAATGTATGGAATTTCAACGCCAGCCAGAATTTGAGCAAGATTTAATTTCACTTGACCAGAATTTAGAGGGGAATTGTGATGACTTAGATTTGATTTAAATTTTAAAATGTTTGGGGCGATCGCCCTATCAAAAAAGTAGTTTAAGAAAAATTATGGAAATTAACGAAACTGTTGAAAATAAAAAAAGTCTGGGAACAAAGCCGTTTACATCCACAGATTCTCCCACGACGTTTCAAGCAATAGGCATTATTAGGGGACAATATTTCCCAAGTCAAGATAACCCAAGGGAGGGCATCGTAGTAACGGAATCAGGTACAACATTAAGCGCCGATTTACGCCAATCGGCGCAAAAACAATGTGCCGGACATCTCGAAAAAATTACTGAATCACAAGTTTGGTCGTGCTACCCCCGGCAAATCCCAGAAGCACCTGGATTAAAGCTAACACTTAAAAATATCAGATCCCCGAAAACTATAAGAGAACATATCAACTTTTTCTTAATTAGGGGTGTAATAGTTTCTCAGGATTTAACAGCCAATAAGTTTGAGATCGAAATTCGCAGGAATTTACAACCACCAAATAATGGCAAACAATGGAATAAATTTAAACCTTTCATCTTAAATATTGTAGGTAGTTTACCTAATGGCTCAGTTAACCAGTTTTGGGAATTAGCTTGTAGTCTAGATGGCTATAACCTAGTGCTAGAAGATGCACATTTAGTCAGTACAGACTTGAACTCAGCCAACATAGCCTTGTCTGAGCCTAGCCCTATTCCCAAACCGCCAGTAGTAAAGCAAGCTGAATCATCAGTCAAAAAAGATCGTCCAACAATTCAAGCTCAAGCACCGAAAAATATTGATTTAGGAGATAACGAAATGGCGACCGCAGGAAAACTAGAATTGACCATCAAAATTAATAGCTTTCCCGAAGATGTGAGAACGGTAGAAAATGGCTGGAAACGTTTTGAACTTGACTGTGATGGCGTAATGGTCAGTATTACAGTTAAGCCAAAAATTTTTAAAAAGTTGGAAGATGCTGTAGCAAATTATCCTATGTGGGTAGCTGCGATCGCAGGTAAAATGGGCAGCCGTACTAAAGATGGCTTCGTGCTAGAAAATGCCAGCATCAGTACGTTTGAACGTAAACCCAAAGAATCTAAAGAATCTGCTGAACCTGTAGCTACAAATTTTTGACGTGAAAATTAAATTTATCTTCTTATAACCAAAATTGGCGTTGGCGAAGCCTACCGTTGGTATCGCCCTCCTGCTGCAATCCAAAAGAAATGCCCTAATAACGCCGATTAAACAATCTACCCCAAATGACAGTACAGGTAGACGAGGCTCTTTCAATAAGCATGGCAGCGATCGCTGCCATTAAACTGTATTAATCCGCAAGGTGCGTGTTGATTACGAAATCAATTTAAACTACCAATTAAAAACTCCACACAGCGATTAACACAGAAGGGATAAGCAGCACAACAATCACTGCGCTTAAAAACGTTGACGTAAGCGTTTTTTAACCTTTGATCGCATTAAATTTAATTCCGCAAGATTGTTAGCACAAAAATACTACAAATTAATTAAATTAACAACTGGATGAACGAAATTAAAGAGTTAATTCTTGAACTTATTCCTGAAGCTACAAACATTGTAGAAACTGAAACAGGAAGCTACCAATTTCAAGATAACAAATTCACCGTTGAATTAATATTTAATTGCCTTGGCTCTCGCGTCGTTGCATGGGATTTATCTAAGTCTATGGAATCAATATTTATCTCCGTCTGGGATGAGGGCGAAGTGGAACCTGAACTTAAAAACTTATTCGGAAAAGGCAAACGACATTCATTTGTAATGTCTAAGCAAACAGCTTTAACCAAATGGAATAAATTCAAAGCACGCTTAAACTAATCGCGCTTACTGACGGTGTTACGCTCTTACACCCGATCAATGTCGCTCCTACCCATTGGAAGGATTGCATTTGACCCAGAATGCTCATCTACGGCGCGATACGGTGCGAAGCAAAGCGCAGGAGTTGGCGTTAGCATTCGCACCTTTCTAACTCCTTTAATGTTGGAATTAAAGATAGCTAACATCTGGTTTAAACCACTCGTAGCAAATCAACTGAATATCTTTTCTCTCAATGATTTCGTGCATGAGTCTAATATCTTCTTCTTCCTCAAGTTCTGAATACTGGTCGGTATCAATGAAATACTCATCTAATTCAGTTAAAAGCAAACTGGCTATTAGCGATCGCCTTCATCCGACTGCTGGCAGCACTAGGGGAAGTCCACTCCTCTTTGTGCAACTGAAATAGTAAAACTTGCAAACCTGCGTTGCCCTGGTCAGCAATTATGTACACATCATAGATTGCCTCAGCACTTCTAGCAGATAACTGTATATCTTCTACATTAAGAGGTTGAGCCGCAGCATTATAGCCCAATTTTTGAAATAAAACTACTATCTTTTCGAGACTGTCTATATTTCGTACATCGTCTAATTGCAAAAACCTTTCAGGCATATTTTTTTTAATCTTAGTCAATGCACCAACCCATCTATTAATTGTCGCAAATTTCAATGCTTTAAGTTGACAAATACAAGCTAATTAAAAAGGTTTAGTAAAAACAAAAATTTAATCCTCTAGGAAAATAGTACAGATGTATTACTAATAAATTTAATCCTCTAGGAAAATGATACAAGCATACTACTGATAAATTTATTTAATCAAGAGCGAAAAATGGTACAGACGTACTGGTTTCCTAGAGGATTAAATCGAGAAAATAGTTAGCGGTACAGTTGTACTATTAATTCATTTAACAACGCTCCCACACTTCCACTTTATGCGGCTAATTACAGCAGGACTAGAATTACCGGAAGATCGCGACGTATTCTATCCCAAGAATTTTGAAATTTAAAATAGGCGATCGCAACTATTATTAAGTTCATTTTGATTCCGTAACTCAAGTTAAACTGACACCTAGCGGTGTTTACAGGAACGACCTTTCATTCCTTGAAAACCATGCTAAAGATGATCGGCAGACTCAACAGCAAAAGCCAAGAAATTTTAGTAAAAAGAGCAACCTTGCTGATCGAGAAGATGGAGCGAGATGTTTCTCGCTATGCACCTGGACGACATAGAATGTGGCTTTTCCATGAAGCTAACTTACAGTCACCGCCGAAAACTAGCGAGGCATATTTCGATGAGTTTTGGTGGAAGATCGCCCAGAAGATTTATCCCGGCAGCGATATTGCACTCCTAACATTTGGCGGCAAATCGGCGGGCATTAACAGCGATGGCAGAATTGATCGGCACCGCGACCATACATACGCAGAAGAAACTGCTTTTGGAATAAATTTCGGCGCTAAAGCAGAGTTTGGATACGACTACCATCGGCAGGCGGGCGATCGCCGGATAATGACCCTTCACCCTGGTGACATCTACAAATTCAACTGCAAGCATACGCACGCGCTCCTCTCTCACGAAGCTCAACGATTTAGCTTAATTCTCTGGAAAATCAGAAAAGATAGCCGATACCCTGGATTGAAGATTTGCGAAGCTCTGCGAGCGCGCTGGCGCTATCGCATATCTGAATTACTGGCTAAATAACGCGCATAACATAAACCCTATAACTGCCACCGCGCAGTTATTATTTTTTGCTGTTCATCATTTTACTCAACGTCGATCTCGACAAGTGCATTGTTAATACATTTATCCTTTATCCTTCTTAACCACTCAATAAATTAACTACTGAATGCGAAGCGCGAAGCTATCCGTTCGCGTGCATATGCCGAAGGCTTTAGCGTCCCGAAGGGAAGGAATCGCTCTCCCACCTGAATACTTACGTTTTTTCATTAAACAGTAAACATAAAACAACTTAAGATGCAATACGTCCCTCATATTCTCGTATAAAACCAACAATATTTACAGAAACCAGGGACATAATAAGTGCAATCGCCAGATTAATAAACGATCACGACAGCAGCAAATGGGGGTTAATAGCGAAAAAAATAGATAAAGCAGAACGTTCTGTAATTGAAGGCTAACGCCTTAGTAAAAAGAAAAAATCTTTGAGTTTTTCTATGAACATCCTAAAATTAAAAGTTCCGCAAATGAATGAACGCCAAATATGTTCATTTATTAACGCCAGGTTTTCCGAGGAGAGTTTTTTCAGCCCTATCAGTAGTTACCAGGAAGCGGAACAGTTAATAAACAAGTTCAGATATGCTGGAGGAAATTTCCCCACATTTGAAGAACTATTCCCAGAAGAATATGCCTTCATTGGAGATGTATACTACGATTCGGAACTAGAAGCAGAGGAGTCAGCATTTACCCCAATTAAAGAGGACATTGCAATATTAGGATCTGCCTTAATATACAAGGAACTAAACCGAATAGTATACAAAGAACGCCGAAAAGTAATGAGAATATCCTTTAAACAATACAAGAAAATGCTTGACAACTTAGAAAATGCAATTAACAAAGCAAAAACCTTAATCAATTAATATTAATAGTTGGTTATAACAACAAAAAACCGTACTTAGAGAAACAGATTCGGATGGCGATCGCCATCATTAGAATAATAAAGAAGTGCGAATAGCACTGCAATTAATACCCATTCAGTACACCGAAAACTAGGAAATTGTGGAAATTGTATGACTACCGAACAAGTTAAAACCGAACTTGAAATTATCTTTGAGAAATTGCAAGATTTGAACCTTCAAGTAACGCCTGAAAATTCTAGCAATCAAAATATGAAGATTCAACAAGCTGTGTGGTTAATTGAAGAAGTGTTAGAAGAGTTTGATTAATATCAAAACAAAAACCGATTGAAAACGAGGTTTTATCTATGGCGCTAACAGTTGAAGAAATTCAGGAAGAATCAGAGGTTGTAAAGAGAATAGTCAGGAACAACGGCAATTTTCAAGCAGCTTTATATTTAGAGAGCTTAGAAAAGGAATATCTAAAACAATTAGCATCTGCATTCAAACTTTGCAAAAAAGGAGGTAAATCACGTTTGGCAAGCGATATTTTAGCTGCCATAAACTGTAGCCAAGATCAGTAATAACTTGAGGAATAACAATCCACCTAACGCTTCCGCACATTAATCAGTTGCACAATAATTAGAACAGATTGATCCCGATTGTGCTTATCAAACAAATTAGACACCATCGGGATCAGTTATGTTCAAAAAATCATCTAGAACTTCATAAGTCAAATGATGTTTTATAAAAGCAGCAATAAAAGTTTTAGGTCGCCTCATATTGTTATAACAAGGGGCTTTTATAATAGCCGCAAGTTTCTTCAATTTAAATTCTGTCAACACTCCAGAATCAACCAGTTCATAAAGTTCTTCCTCAGTAACATATTTACCAATATCGGGATCAGCAGAAACATCATCATGATTACCAACATCAATAACAGTTTCAGTTTCCTCGACAGGAATTACTAATTGCACATCGCTATTAATAGATTGTTCGAC
Source organism: uncultured cyanobacterium (assembly GCA_963711165.1). GTDB lineage: Bacteria > Cyanobacteriota > Cyanobacteriia > Cyanobacteriales > PCC-9333 > Crinalium. Next base: position 64,534 of record CAVQDG010000047.1, read on the forward strand.
TGTTTCAATTTCAGTTTCCTCAACATCAGTTTGTAGCTGATCGTTATCATTAGATTGATCGGCAACAGACTCCCATTTTGAGATATAGCAGTCAGCATTATTAACATGGGGATAAGGATCTCTGTCCCAATGACCCTCCTTAACACCCTGTTCTAATGCCTTAAAAACTATTTCAGATATAACTTTATATTGTGGTGATTGCAGCTTCCCGTAAAGAGTCCTGACAATGAAATCTAATTTAAGAATAATATCAGGGTGTTGTTTAAATAAAGAAGCGATAGCCGACGATAAGTCTAAATGCTGATAGGGTGGCAGCAATTGTACTTCCTGTTCCCGATCGGGAACCGTTACAGTTGAAGCGAAAGTTTGTGACTGTTTTGCCCCATTTAACTCGACAGCTAATTGGCTTGAGCTAAAACCATTACTGTTATGCCCATTTTTACCGTTAGTGTGACTTACAGCATGAATTAGACTCGGCTCATTGGCTACAGGTTCCGATTGCAACGGCTGCAACTGCTCTAATCCTGCCAACAACCCTTCAGCATGAACTAACTGGCTTTTGGCTTGTTCTAGCAATTGTAAATATTCTGCAACCTTAGCATGATAAAAATCTCGCAATTCTCTGGTAGTAGCTAACGCTACGCTTAAATTTGGCGGAATAAGTGGAGATGGCATTTCTTGAGCGTCTGCTTTAATAGAATCAGTAGCATTCATTTAAATTCTAAACAATGGCAACAAGAACAATAAGCAGACCGCGTTTTGTCGGACTGGGTAGCACTAAAACGGTGAAAGTCAAGCCCCATGAACGCACCATCCATGAGCGCATCTATCAATTCATCTGCCCCGAATGCGATCGCGCCGCAACACGCCCGACATTCGGCCCCTGCCCTAAATATTGCTTGGAATGCAGCCCTCCTAAAGTTGTTAAAAAGAAACCATTAGATATAGATAGCAACTTACCGCAGACAATTGATGTCAAATCATCAGTTGTAGTTGAGCAACTTTTGTTAGAAGGCGGTCAACTGGTTAGTCGGTAGCATATTTTTAAAAATAAACGCGCTTTTGACATCACGCTCATTATTAGGGAAATTACAGAGTAAGGTGGAGTACCCGTGGTGGAAGTACTGCCAACCAATTAACAGGGATGATGTTTATAACTATGCTTCATTACCTACTAATGTTCAGCTTCACAGGGATTAAAGGTACTGCGAAGCTCTGCGAGCGCGAGGAATGCGATAGCGCCTTCCCTAATATACTACATAGTATTACATTACTACAAAATTTAATCCCATAGAACTTTTTTCACTGTTTAGTTCTACGGGATTAAATTTTCCCCTCTAGTTTTTTGGTTTTCTTTCTTAAAACTTTTTAGATAACCAGTTGGCACGCGGTAACAACCGATCGCACTTCTCTTTTGAAGATTATAGAGAAATGTTTAAAGTTATTAGGAAAGAACTTAAAAGGGAAGAAAGCTTATTAGATTAACATTAATAGTTAACACTAACCCAACTATTAATGGTTGTGAGATAGCTACTTAGACTTTCAGTGTAGGGAGTTCCTACCGCAACAGGTTGAATTGTTTTCCTTAAAAACTTTCTTTCTTGCATTTTTAACATTTCTACTATTTTAAATTAAAACTTATATATGCGGAGTCGTTTTTTTTTCAGGTAACGAGTGTCACTGATTATTTACTGAAATGCTTTTACAGGTTTTGGGAAATACTCTATATGTAGCAAATTAACTGCAAAATCTAACCATGCACATTCAATAATTTCGTCATTTAAATCAGATAGAGTAAATTGTGTACAAACCCACCTTTTACGCAAAAAAAAATGAAAATACCAAAAATGAAAGAACTGACTCAAGCTTTCAAAAAAGCCCAAGAAGTTCAAGAAGAGGCTGGAAAACTTCAAGAAGAATTGAAACAAAGAGAGTTTGAGGGAAAAGATACTGAGGGTTTAATCAAAGTGGTTCTTGGTTCCCATTAAGAACCACTAAGTGTTCAAATTTCTAATGATGCCCAAAATCTTGGAGCAGAAGCCGTTTCTGCACTCGTCACAGAGGCGATGAAAGATGCCTACAAAAAGTCTACAGCAGACGCGCGGGAACAGATGGAAAACTTAGTCGATAGATTACAGATTCGACCATTCAATTGCTGATATAAGCGCCCATTTAAATTGAATCAGTTTGTAAAATATTAAGTAGTTTGAAAATAATAATTTATTCATACTACTTAAAATACTAATAAAGCAATTTCAATTGTTGTAGGTAAGCAGTATGGCTAAATTAACTGTAGAAATTATAGACAAAAACGAAGTACGACTCATTCGCCCAGACAACTACGAAAAAATCAGAGAGGAATTAGCTCATATAGTCGATCCAGAATTTTACATTTCTACCAGATATACACAACCAGAACCTAAAACCAGAGCTTTCAGTCAAGCGATCGCACTCACTCAAGAAAATGTTGATTAAATACCCAGATAACTTGTCTGTTTATTATTATCTGGGTTTACTTCATCAAGCAGTTGAAGAAATTGACATAGCGATCAAAGTCTGGGAAAACGCCTATAACTTAATCACTTCGTCACTGCCAAAGCCTTGGCACTCAGAATACGTGATGCACGATCTAGTTATTTACAACTACGATACGTTTGCGATCGCAAACGCCTTAAATGGTGCTTATCTACAGAAATCAGACAGCATCAACAGTAACAGTAAAAATCTCGAACAACGGATTCTTAGACAGGAGGGCATAATTAATTACTTATGTTTTCAATATTAACCGAACTCCCACTTAGCACAAGTTTAAGCTAAAACAACTATTTATGTATAAGTAGCCCTAATAGTTAACTTCACTAAATTTTTCCCTAAAGTTTTGAGTCAGCATAATTGCTGATATTAGAAAAATATAAGTGTCAAAATAGACATTTTCAGCTTTGGGGCGATTGCCCCTTTTAGTTTGCCGCTCCAACGTTGAGTACCTGTGCGATCGCACAGGCATATTTAACCTTGACTTTCTATAAAGTCATGCCACTGTGGTGGTGACAACCAAAAATCCTTGGGTAGTAATTCAGAATCGGAATAAGCCTCAAATGCCCAAAAGATATACCTGGCTGCATGAAGGTAGGAGTTTACCCCAATAAAGGAGCGCATTTGTTCAATGATTTGCCAGATGATATCTAATGTTGCTCAATCAAGGGATTTAACTTGTTGCAATTCCATCTCTCTGGGTTGATTAACTGTGCCAAACTTCTGCCATACCAAGTTGCATTGACTTAAAGTAATATTGGGAAACTTATTCAGTAGAAGTGCAGCCCGATAGATTGCACATCATTATCAGTTCTACGTGATTAAATTTCTCATACTGGTTTAATGGGTTAGAACTTTTTCCCTCGTTCAGTTCTACGCCATTAAAATTCTTTTACCTGATTTAATCCTATAGAACTTTTTGATCCACTGTCCAGTTCTACGCCATTTAATTTCTCTCCTTGGTTTAATGGTGTAGAACTTTTTGCTCCACTGCTCAGTTCTAGCCCATTAAAATTCTCTCCCAAGTTTAAGCTGATGGCGCTCATTGATCGGCTTGTTCTTTTTAAAAATCTACCGTTATTTGGCGTGAAGGGCTGTTTGTAGTGCTGTTGGTGTGATTGGTTGTAATTTTGATTTTGTGCAGGTTCTAGGTCAATAGTACGGGAGTTTTTACAAGCAACTCATTAAAAAAGCTGATGCTCGGTTTAATAAACATTCTTCTTAATTTTTATTGCAAGGTTGGATAAATGTAGTAATTTTATGGTATCGATTTGTTCAAAGGGCAGCAGAATCTAAACGGCATGGAATAACAATGACCTATGTAATAATCCAAGCTCTAAAAGAGCGTTTCGGTTCGCCCAATTGAAAACCCATGCCTAAGTTTTCCGATTGCTTAAAAAGAGCGATCGCAACGCATACTTATAGAAATATCAAGTTTTTCCTGATTGACACGCACCGGATTGCCGAATGCCACAAATTTTCGACTTCGTTAGGCACAAGAACGTCAAAGCCTTGGTAAAAGAGGCGATTAAATCAGAGTTTAATCATTGCTGTGCTTACTGTGGTTCCAAGTCTAAACGCCTAACCTTAGACCATGTAATAGCTTCTTCACAAGGGGGTATCAATTCATGGCTCAACTTAGTGCCAGCCTGTGCCAAATGCAACAGTAGCAAAGGTTCTAAAAATCTAATTGACTGGTACACAGTCTCACTGCCTTGTTACTCAGAAGATCGGTTGCAACGGATTTTCAACAGATATAGCACCAAGTCGGAAACGTTTCCGCCCAATCGCTCGAAGGGATTTGCTTGATTTGGGTGAGTGATTGGGAGCAGCAACTTTCTTCAATTCTTTTCTTCATCCTGCAACAACGCTTACAGGGTAAGGAGTTGACATTTTTGTATACTGACACAGTACAAAGAGCCAGAATAGCTCTGTCAAGGTGAGACCTATCATGAATGCCCATAACGAAGGATTAAGAGTAACCCTGATTCCCGTGGATAACCAGGCAGGCACTCAGCTTAGAAATACAAGCACCAATGAAATTGTTGAAGAGTTCATCAATTCTAATAACCAGCAAGAGAACCTTAAAGCCGCACAAGTATGGCTGGCTGAACATGGGTTTGTTCATGCGGGTGGCAGTGATTACAAGAAGTATGAGCCGCTGATGACTGGCGACACTTCTTTTAGTGATTACAAGTAGATCGTTGTGGCAATCATACTTGTGGAAGTCGTTTTTATATAGTTTTTCCCAGAAAATAACCTGTGAGTAACTAGCATTCCTGTTAGCGAAGCGATCGCACTCCAAACCGCCACGCCTAAAAATTCCCTCCCATAGAGAAAAAACTTCCGCGAGAATGCCTTAGAAGCGCCATCTTGCTGGGGTAATTGGATCTAAGTACTAGACAATAAAAGCAAAGAGACGTGACATCAGATATGACCTCAAAACGGCTCGTTCCACTGAGCGAATACCATCGCTTACCGCAGGAGACATTGGGTGCAGAGTATTACAAGCGTCTGCTTGAAGTAGTCTGTAACAATTCTACTGTTGCCATCTTTATTATGGATGAGCGGCAGCAGTGTGTTTATATGAATCCGGCTGCGGAAAAGTTGACAGGGTTCAGCCTAGAAGAGACTAAGGGACGTATTCTCCATGATGTCGTTCATCACACTCGTCCTAATGGTCGCCCCTATCCCTTGTGCGAATGCCCGATTGATCAAGCATTTCCTCAAAACAATCAGGAGCAAGGTGAGGAAGTATTTGTCCACAAAGACGGTAGTTTTTACTCAGTAGCTTATACTGCCAGCCCAATTAGAGAGGGTGATGATGTTATTGGAACGATTATTGAAGTTCGAGACATCACTCAGGAAAAATTAGATGAACTTGCGCGACAAGAAGTAGAAACAGCACTACGAGATAGTGAACGGCGATATCGTCATTTAGTGGAATCGAATATGTTTGGGGTGGTTTTTGGTGATTTTACTGGGGGCGTTCATTATGCCAATGATTATTTTCTAAAAATGCTCGGTTACACCCGCTCTGAAATTGAAGCAGGGCAAGTTCGTTGGACTGATATTACCCCGCCAGAATTTTCTGCTTTAGATGATATTGCAGTAACAGAACTCAAACAAAAGGGAGTGGCAACACCTTTTGAAAAAGAATATATTCGCAAAGATGGCACGCGTGTTCCTATTCTCATCGGCTCAACACTGCTACAAAAACCCTACGAGCAAGAACAAGAAATTATTGCTTTCTTTTTAGATCAAACACAACGCCAACAAGCAGAAGCAGAGCGAATCCGATTACTAGAGCAAGAAAAAGCGGCGCGGTCAGCGGCAGAAAGTGCCAACCGGATCAAGGATGAGTTTTTAGCAGTACTATCTCATGAATTGCGATCGCCTCTTAACCCGATTTTGGGATGGTCGAAATTACTTCTGTCCAAAACATTCGATCCCAAAAGGACAAAGTTTGCGCTCGAAACCATTGAACGCAATGCCAAGTTACAGTCTGAACTCATAGAAGATTTACTCGATGTTTCCCGTATTCTTCGCGGTAAGCTGAGTCTCAATATTGCCTCGGTTGATTTAATCACAATCATTCACTCGGCAATAGAAACGGTACGACTAGCCGCAGAAGCCAAGTCAATTCAAATTATTACTCTACTCGAACCCAATAGTGGTCGAGTTAGGGGAGACTCTAGCCGCCTACAGCAAGTTTTTTGGAATCTGCTTTCTAATGCCATCAAGTTCACGCCGCCTGGTGGTCAAGTCAAGATACAGTTAGAACACAGCGGCGATTTTGCTTATATTACAGTTAATGATAATGGTAAAGGGATTTCTCCTGAGTTTCTTCCCTATGTATTTGAATACTTCCGTCAGGAAAATTCTACTAGCACTCGCCAGTTTGGTGGGTTAGGACTAGGATTAGCAATCGTCCATCACTTAGTAGAGTTACATGGTGGTACAGTTCAAGCAACAAGTGAAGGTGAGGGAAAGGGAGCAACCTTTACCGTCCGCTTGCCATTGGCACTGGCTCAACAAAAAATTCATGAAAATAGTCCTCAACACAACCAATCTAGGGATTTGACTGGGATGAAAATCTTAGTTGTTGATGATGAGACCGATAGCCGCGAATTTATAGGCTTTGTGCTGCAAGAGGCAGGGGCGACAGTAATGATGGTCAATTCAGCCTTTGAAGCATTGACAAATTTTAGCGATTTTCAACCAGATCTACTACTGAGTGACATTGGGATGCCTGATCTCGATGGCTATCAGTTAATGCAACAGGTGAGAGCTTTACCAAAAGAGCGAGGAGGAAAAATTCCAGCTATCGCTCTGAGTGCTTATGCTGGAGAATTTAACGAAAGGCAGGCAATGTTAGCCGGATTTCAACAGCATATTTCCAAGCCAGTTGATCCAGAGAAGCTAGTGCAGGAACTCGCGCTAATTGTAGCGAATTAGAGTAATAATAACGGACAAACTCGGCTTTACCCCTAGTTTTTATAGGCTGAAGATTATAACAGTTGCACAAGCCAATTACTAATACAGCTAAAATTACTAGATGAATAACAATAGCCAGAAAGTCTTAATAATTAGTAATGACAATGTACTTCGCTCTCAACTTCGCTCACTGCTTTTTGAATAGTATCTTGTTATTGAAGCCAGCAATGGAAAAGAAGGCTTAACTATTAGTGCTAGAGCCTTGCCAAATATTATTTTATTAGATAGCACACTCCCAGATCTCAATAGTTTTACCTGTTTAAAAGAACTCCGTCAGCTTGACAATATCTCCCAAACACCCATTTTGATGCTCACGGATTTGGAGGATGAACAATCTGTAGAGCAAGCGTCTTTCTTTGGGGCTAACGACTGCATTAATAAACCTATTAATCGAGCAGTAGTACTTTTACGTATCAGCCGTTGGTTATCTATTAATCAAAGCCGAACAGAATTACAACAACAACAATACCAAAAGGAGCAACTAATCTGGAGGTTAACTGAGCGAGTTCGCCAGTTTTTGGGACTAGAAGAGATTTTCAATACTACAGTTAGTGAAGTACGGCAATTTTTAAAATGCGATCGCGTTTTGTTCTATCGGGTTTTTCCTGGTGGAAACGGTAAAGTGGTGGCTTCTGCTGTCGTTCCTGGTGTCCCAAGTCTTTTAGATGTGGATATAGATGACCCTTGTTTTAGAGAGAACTATTTAAATTTATATAAAAAAGGACGAATTCGTGCTATTAATAATATCCATTCGGCGGATTTAGATCCTTGTTATGTCAACCTAATCGAACCGTTTCAAGTAAAAGCTAGTTTAGTAGTACCAATTCTAGAGAAAGATTCTTTTTGGGGTCTACTAATTGCTCACAGTTGTACCTGTACCAGGATTTGGCTAAATGATGAAATAGAACTTTTACAGCAATTGGCATCCCAGGTAAGTATTGCTCTTAATCAAGCTGAACATTTAGAAATTGTTCAAACCAACTTGGAAAGAGAGCAAGAATTAAATGAGCTTAAATCACGCTTTTTTTCCATGACATCTCATGATGTTCGTGTTCCTTTAAGTAGCATTTTAAGCGCGGCTGAACTGATTGAACATTATGGTCATAACTTTAGTCGTGAAAAAACTGTTCGTTTGGTTCAAAAAGTTCAAGTTGCTGTCAAAAAAATTGTCACTTTATTAGAAGATGCTACAACAGTTATAAAAGAGATGGGAATTAACTTAGCTGTTAACTCTCAAAATGTTGATATTCCTAAGCTGTGTAAAAATGTTATAGGGGAACTGGAAAGTTTTGCTAGTCAAAATCATTCAATTGATTTTCAAGTAACAGGTGATTTTTCTGATACGTGCCTAGATGAAAAACTGTTAAGTTACATAATTACTAATTTACTAGAAAATGCCATTAAGTATTCGCCTAATGGTGGCAAAATATTTTTGGAAATCAGTAATGAAAATAACGTTGCTGTTTTCCGTATTCAAGATGAAGGTATTGGTATTCCTGACTCTGAGCAAGCGTTGTTGTTTGATTATTCCCAAAGAGGAAGCAATGTGGGTAATATTACAGGTACAGGTATCGGGCTTGCTGTTGTCAAAAATTGTGTGGACTTACAAGGTGGTAGTATCTCTTTACAGAGTAAAGTTGGGGTGGGAACTACCTTTACAGTAGAAATTCCATCAAACTGCCAAAACTAGACACAAATACAAGGTAAACGAAGAAGCACATCGCTTTTCAGTGTTTGGTAGCACACTCTCTACTACCCTTGCGAGTTCGCTAAATCAGTTATTTATGTGGAATGAAAGCCCTATTGTATAACAAATCTAGATTCTTTACTCTATTTCCTCGTTTACTAGATATATTTTGAGATTGGTTAACCACTAGCCTCAATTTAGACATTTTCTTTCAAGGTTTTGAAGCGAGCGCAGTTACTTATTCTCTTGACAGTTCCAGGGTATTGTAACTGTAAAGGTAGTGCCTATGCCAACTTTACTAATACAGTTAATGCTACCTTGATGTAAATCAACCATTTTCTTAGCGATAAATAAGCCTACTCCTACCCCTGGTATATTACCGATATTATAAGCTCTGTGAAATGCTTCAAAAAGTTTGGGGAAATCTTGACTAGGAATGCCAATTCCATAATCTTTAATTTTGAAGGTTGCCTGTTGATTCTGACAACTAAGCTCAAATTCAATATCCTTGCTATCAGGAGAATATTTCAGGGCATTACTCAACAAGTTGGTGAGAATATGACTGAGCACTTTTTCATCCATTACTGCATCAAAACATTCTCCTGTATGAGTAAACAGTATTTGATGTTTGTTGCCATCAGTTAATTGCATTTCCGTGATTAACTGATGGCAAAAGTTTTCTAAGTTGATAGGAGCAGGGGTAAGCTCTAAATTTTCAGCTTCAGCTTTATTAATGACCAGTACATCCTCTAAAAGTTGTGTCAGGCGTTTGATAGCCGTCTCAATTTGCTGGAATGATTTTTGTTTCCTAGAGTCCGATAGTTTATGTGAATAATGCTGCAATAGCTGAGTGGAAGATAAAATCACTGTCAAGGGAGTTCGGAACTCATGAGATATTAGTGTAATAAAATGCGATTTAAGTTCATTGAGTTCTGTTGCTTTTTGTAAGGAATTAAGAATTTCTTTTTCGGCTTGCTTACGCTCGGTGATGTCTTGAATGTTGACAATAATATAGGAAATTTCTCCCGATGGCTCTGTAACATTATTAATCTCTACAAAAACCGGAAAAATCGTCCCATCTTTGCGAATGTGTTGAGTTTCAAAAGAATAGTAGTTTTGACCAAGTGATTGATAGATGTGTTCTAAAACGTCTGGTAGACATTTTGGTGCTATTAGGCTAGTAAAAGAACGACCTATAAGTTCTTCGACTGTATATCCATGTATAAGAGCGAAAGCCGGATTAATCAATTCCAAAGGTTCATTGTCTGGGGTAGTAATTACTAATCCTTGGGAAGTGTGTTGAAAGATATCCGCCCACTGCTGTAACTTGCGTTCGTCCTCAATACGTTGAGTAATGTCCAGTATAAAGCTGACACATCTATCGGTATATCCTTCTAATAGACTTCCACCAATTAGAATAGGAACTCGACTGCCATCAGCACGAATATATTCCTTTTCATAGGGACTGTTAATTCCCTTAAGAGCTATTTCATCAAGTGCTTGTTGATCAGAAAATGAATACTCTGGTGGCGTTAATTCTACCCAAGATACGTTTTTACTAAAAAACTCATTTCTTGAATAGCCTATTATGTTAAGAAAAGCATCATTTACTTCTTCTATTTCTCCATCAATATTCCAAAAGCATATACCAATCATATTAGAATCAAAGATGCGGCGGAAGCGAGCAGAACTTGATCGCAAGGATGCTTCTACTTGTTGGCGACGAGTAATTTCTTGTTCTAGTTTAGCAACTGTATCTAATAGTTCTGCCTGCTTGGACTCTAATGCGATCTGAGCTTGCTGCAGAGCGGCATTAGCTTGATTTTGGGCATGAATGGCGGCTTCGGCATTTTTCTTCGCAACAATAAGCTCATCTTCATACTGAATCCGCTGATGCAGGAGAACAAAAATACAGTCATTAATGAAAACGCCCGAACGTTCCTGGGACACGGCATTCAGCAGTACGGGTAGAGTCTTCCCCTGTTTAGATCTGAGCGAAATGTAAATTTCTTCTACATGGCCATGTAGCTTGAGTAAAGGAAAGAAATGGCTTTGATAGAAGATGCGACTGGACAATGGCAAAATCAGGTTAATGTGCTGCCCTCGCAGCTCGTCGAGTTCATATCCTAGTAATTGCAGCAGCGTAGCATTGACTGCCAAAATTTGACCATTGTCTGTAAATGTGAGAAAGCCACAGGGCGCAGTGTTTAGTGCCTCATCCAAGTGAGCAACATCCTCTAATTTAGAATATGCAGGTTGCATAGACGGTTGCCAAATATTGTTTAATTAAATGAATGGTTTCTTGGGGATGGCTCATGTGCGGACAATGCCCGGTAGCCTTCATAACTTGTAGCGTGCTCCCAAGCAAATGGCGGTGCAGGTAATGCCCTACCTCGATAGGAGCGAGCGCATCCTCTGAGCATTGCAATATGAGGGATGGAACAGTCATTTTCGGCAAGTCGTGGCGGTTATCAGAGAGGAAAGTCACTTCAGCAAAGCGACGCGCCATAACTGGATCGGTTGAGCAAAAGCTAGTCTCAAGCTCATTTGTCAGTTCAGGATGCTCCTCATTTTTCATAACGAGTGGGGCTAGTAAGCTTGCCCAACCCATGTAATTTCTCTCCATGATATCTAGCAGCCCTTCAATATCTGTGCGCTCAAATCCTCCCAGATAATCAGGTAAGTCATTGATGTAGCAGGGAGAGGGAGCGATAAGAATCAAGTGAGCGAAGCGATGGGGGACTTGAATAGATGCCAAAATGCCAATTATGCTACTAACCGAATGCCCAACGAAAATGACATCGGTCAAATCCAACGCTTCACAAATATCCACGACATCTTGAACATAACCGTTGAGGTTACTGTACCGCTCAGCACTGTAGGCACTTAAATCTGATTTTCCAGAGCCGACATAATCGAATAAAAAGATTTTGTAATCATTCTCAAAGTTTGGTGTTAGAAAACGCCACATATTCTGGTCACACCCAAACCCGTGAGCAAACAGCATCGGCTGCTTACCTCGTCCAAAGCAAGTGACATTATTTCTTCTAATAATATTTGAAACCATCTTAATTTCTCAAACAATTCCAGTAGCTCACTTTCAACAACTGGGGTTTTTCTTAAAATGCCCATTTCGATCTCAATACTTAACTTTATGCTAGATCACGGTTATCATCCTGAACATTAGAAATTAGCTCAACTACAAACCGAGAAAGATAAATGTGATGGTAAGCTTCAAGGCTTTATTGAGGGTAGGAGATCAATAAGTCTGATCAACTTCCTGCTGGTCGGGCGTTAGAGTCGCAGGAAATAGCGGCTTTGATGAGGGTGTGCTTGGCTGATTCTTCTCCGGCTGGTTACAGGGACGCGGCACTAATTGCGATCGCTCGTGCTGGTTTGCGACGTTCTGAGATTACTAAGTTAGAAGTTACCGATTTTGACCCGCTTAAAGGTTCTCTCAAGGTTAGGTCTGGTAAGGGTAGGAAGGATAGACTGGTTTATCTGCCTGCTAATGGTAAACAAGCTCTCGTTGATTGGTTGAAGCTGTGATGTGATTTAAGTGTGCCGGAAGGCGCGATTGCTGTTGCTATTGATAGATTTGGTCGTGTTAGTGGTAATAAAATTACTGATCAGGGTTTTCGGAAAATTATCCGTAAGCGTGGCAAACAAGCTGGACTAAAAAGTTTTAGTCCTCACGATTTCCGACGTACTTTTATTGGGGATTTGTTAGACGCAGGGGTTGATATTTCTACTGTTCAAAAGTTGGCTGGACATTCTAAAAGAAGCTACTACTTCCAGGTATGACCGTCGAGGTGAAGATACGAAGGAAGCAGCTATGCAGCTTCTCGATTTGCCTTATCAGAGGTAAAGTGCAATTACAGATTTATTGGCAGGCGTAATGAAGTTTTTTGGGTAATACTTGACAGTTATTAATTGGGTTTTTACTCAATTCCAACATAGTTAGATTAGCCAAACCTGCTAGTGGTTCCACATCACTGATTTTGTTGCTATACAAGTTCAGCGTAGTTAGATTAGTTAAACCAGCTAGTGGTTTCACATCACTGATTTCGTTGTATTTCAAGCCTAACTCACTTAATGAGCGCAAACCCGCCAGTGGTTTCACATCACGGATTTTTAGGTTGTACTCCAAGGTCAGATAAGTTAATTTAGTCAAACTAAGAAGTGGTTTTACATCAATGATTTGGTTGTAAGCCAAGGACAGAATACTCAGATTCGCCAAACCCGCCAGTGGTTTCACATCACTGATTTGGTTGTACTCCAAGGTCAGCGTAGTCAGATTAGTTAAACCGCTTAGTGGTTTCAGATCATTGATGTTGTTCTGATACAAGGACAGCCTACGAAGATTAGTTAAACCCTTTAGTGGTTTGAGATCACTGATGTGGTTGAAATTCAAGGTCAAATCCCTCAGATTAGTTAAACCCGCCAGTAGTTTCACATCACGAATTGGGTTGCCACTCAAGTCCAGCGTAGTTAAATTACGCAGTGCTTGAATTCCTTCTAATGATCTTATACTGGCGTTACTGGTATATAAAACTTTTACCCCTTGCAGGACTTTTAACGTTAGTCGTTGGTCATTTTGAATGTTTAGCTGCCGCCTAATCGCAGCTTCCAAGTTAGCATCCTTAAATTTAACTTCCCTCTGAGCATTCACGGGTTTTTTAGCTATAACTCGCTTGGAAGCAGAGCGAATTTGGGTTTTAGAGGCACTTTTGGCATAGCTTGGTGCAGTAAGAACAAAGGAATCCATTGCCATACCGGAAGTTACGCCAACTAACAATGCTGAAGCGACAATAACTTTAAAAGGTAATTTAGTAGTAATAAATTTAACAGAATTAGCAATAGAAGATAAAGAATTTTTAGTAGTGTAGGTAAGTTTCATTCTTTTTTGAGTAATTATTGAACTCGATTGATTTCAGTATTCCTTGACTACTAATAAACGTGGTGTGAAGAGTAACCACTTTATATATGCGTCTACCAGTCTGTTCTTTTAAACCTGAGTTTTTGGTTAAAAGTAGTACTTTGATGGTGGTCAGTTAGACAAGCGGTTAGTTTCAGATTTGGGATATAGAGATAAATACAGCACTCTTTAATAAGAGCTATCGCTCTATAACTCTTAAAGTCTTTGACCCGCCTAACTTTTATCTTGTTCCTTTGTTACCCTTTTTATGAAGACCTTCTAGCTTGTGAGGGCCGTAGTGTTAAATTTGTAGCGCACTCTCTACTACTAAGAGCGAGTTCGCTCCGTGCGATCTTCAATTGGTCGTCGCTACGCGAACGCACAACCAAAATCTGGAAAATCCTACCCTTTTCTTATCAGGGTAGGATACTGAATTGACCATGATAAAAAATTCACTCTTTTACTATCAATTATCTACTTGCTACAGAATCAGTGGTGAGATAAATGTGTCCTAAAGCTTTACCATTGTATGTGCGTTTAGCTAACCGCCAATTAGAATCTAAGTTGATTTTAGTAAATCCTTGACCAATACCATTGCTTCTGCCAAGTTCAATTGGTTGAGCATTAAAATCTCTGGATTTAGTGCCTAACAGCACCAGTTGATTACCACGCTGTACGACATCGAAATTATACTGCGCCCCTAAATCAACTCCTGCTTGCCGCATTGAATAACCGTTACTATCAGTAAACCGTCCACAAATACCAGTAAAGTCAAAGTCTAATAATAATGGCTTAACTGAACTGCCACTTTCAGCCCAACACGCTCTTTTATTAGATAATTGCTGCAAAATCACCAGTTGATAACGATTTCCACTTAAAGGTGCAGCCGTAAGGATAAATTGATTCTGAGCAACTTCTTGTTGACCAAACAAGGAAGAACCCGCAGGTCTGGGTGTGGTAACTGGTGAATCGTTATTGTTTTTAGGAATTGGTGGGAGATTGATGGGGTTGACAGCAATGGGTTTAACAGTTGGTTTCTTGGCTACAACTGGTTTCTTAGCTACAACTGGTTTTTTGGCTGTAACACGCTTTTTAGCTACAACACGCTTTTTAGAAGAGCGAACTTTGCTAGAGGAAGCAGTTTTGGCATAAGTTGGTGCAGTAAATACAAAGGAATCCATCACCATACTTCCAGTTACGCCGATTAATAAAGCCGATGCGACAACAACTTTAAGAGGTAGTTTAGTAACAATAGATTTAACAGAATTAACGATAGAAGAGAAGGAATTATTGGTAGCGGCTGTAAGTTTCATTTTTTTTGTGGAATAACTGAACTCGATTGATTTCAGTATTTCCTGACTACATCAACAAGTGACGTAGGTAGTTACCACTTTATGTATGCGTCTACCAGTCAGTTCTTTTCAACCTGAGTTTTGGGTTAACAGTAGTAATTGAATAGTGGTCAGTTAGACAAGCGGCTAATTTGAGATTGGGGATATAAATATAAATACAGCGCCCTTTAATGAGAGCGAACTGACAAGTCAGCGCAACGAAGAGCGCACTTTAACTATTAAAGTCTTTGACCCACTTTACTTTTATCTAGTTCCGTCACCTACCCTTTTTCATAAAGACCTCCTCGCCTGTGAGGGCTGTGATGTTAAATCTGTAGCGCCACTCTCTACTATCGACGCGAGTTATACCATTTTTCCAAAGTAATGCAACAATAGATTGAAGAACTTGAGGAATGTTTTATGAAAGTAAACTATCAAGAAAGAATTGATTTAACCGCAGAGGAGTTAAAAATAATTTTGTCTGCTCAGCGAAATCTAATGAACCGACAAAAAATCCGGACACTGTATTGATTAGAAGCTGAGTATAGTCAAAGCATTACAGATGTAGCTCTCCGTTTAGATATACATAGGATTACGGTATACAAGTGGTTAAAGCAGTATAGTAATGGAGGTCTATCATCACTATTAAAAATACTACATCCAACTGGTAGACCGCGAGTAATACCTTCAGCCATAGTAACTGGATTATCAAAAAAATCAAGTCTCTCATCAATTAGGATTATTTGATTTTTCCTAGTATTTTAAAAATTTTTTATATAAAGTCTTAATTGAGACAATATAAATGACTTACTATCAAGAACCTGAAAAAGAGATCGCTAGAGAACAATGTCTTTCAAGAGCCATAGAACTACTTACAAACAGACGAGCAGAGAGTCCTTTAGTTAGATACTCTTATGTTACCGAAGTCAAAGATTTTTTATTACAAAATGGAAACGAACTTGATCGTCAAATTGCTTCTCAATTAACTCAAGACAGCATTAATCACTGGGAAAATTTTCATGACTCAATCGTTCAAACACGTCAACCCAAAGACTTGAAAGTAGCTTATCTTGCTGGTCCAAATCCAGAAAATGATTTGGAGATTCTAGTTAAACATGGAATTCTTCCTGAAAATGTTTGGGCTTTTGAACTAGATAAGAATATTTATAACCAGGCTGTTATGGCAGCTCTCGAATCAAAATTTCCGTTTATTAAAATTTATCAGCTTCCAATAACTTCCTTTTTTGAAATTGCTCCGATCAAATTTGATCTTATTTATCTAGATATGTGCGGGTCACTTGCCAGTAAAGAGCGCAAAAATTTGCATACAATTGTATCCTTGTTACATCTGCATACCTTGAATTCTCCTGGTATTCTTATAACGAATTGTGCATTACCCAGCAGGGAAGATGATTCTGTAGGATGGGACATGCTATCAAAGCTTTGTACTTGTTACCTCTACCCAAAAGACTTTTTGGAGAGTGACGAACCAGAAGAACACGAGCTAGAAGAAGGAGCCATTGCAAATGGATATGATCCAGATGAGTTTTTAGAGGTTGTTCAAGATAACCTCGAATTCTACTATGGTCAATTCATAACAAGACTTATAAGCGATCTCGCATCTGTCGTAGTTCCTTATACAAGGTTCGCATCCCAAAAGATATCCAAGCTGTTTTTCAAATCGCAAGAATTTGACCGGGAGAGAGAGGGTATAGTTAAGAATTTTTACCATTTTCAGGATGTTGAAAATGATGAGAAAAATCGTAGTGTCCATGAAAGGTATAGGCTTAATGGAGATGTCATTTCAGAAGCAGGTAGCTATCCCTTATTGTGGACAATGGCTTCATTGTATAAGCCAAGAAATTTATACAGTATGCAGGATAATTTATCTGATAAAAATTATCCTCAGTTTATCAATGAAGATTTGCAGTTCAAAGAGTACGCAGAATCTTTTCTCAGGCAGCTATCTCCTGATATATCAATCAATCCTCCAGGGAAATCTACGGTAGAAAACTTAGAAAAAATAATTTTATTATGTGATAAATCATTGAAGGAGTTTTACAAAGAAACATTGATTGAATTATCCAATAAGCGTTGGTGGGAGGAAGTTCATCTTTTCTGCGATGTCTTTTTATTTCATCAAGTAGTAGAGCTGTTAGTGAGACAACTATCAGTTCCTTACCATGTCAATATTGAAGCTACAACTCGCTGGACTTACAAAGCGAAACAGCATCGTATGTTTCTAGATCTAATAGTTCTAGATGAGTGCCGTTATGTCTATGATTGGATGCCAACGATCGACATGATAGACAATGGGTTAGGGAGTTTAAATAGACAACTTGCTTACAGATTTGCACTTGATGGAATGAATAAACATCGTAGATGGTACAACAATGAAGTCTTCTCGGGCACAGCCGTCGTTGACCAGTATCAAACAGGATTTGAAGCAAAAGTGCTATCTCCCAGAATTCGGATCAATTAATGCATGGTACAAATCTCATTGCTATTTTCTATACATGGAGCTACTGTACTTCTATCAATTAGCAGCGAGTTATTCCAAGATATATCTATCACTAACAATACAGTTACCTAAATTACTGACTTTCATTGGTAGGTAAAATATATAGCGAGTCTAAATGATTCGTGAAAGAACTTGACTAAGGAATAATAAAATAGAAGAGTAATTGAGCTAAGTCAATAATGATGTCTGAATCGAAAGAGAACAGAATTCAAGCTTTAAAAGACTTAATCAATAGTAATCCAGATCCGAGGGAATTGAAAAGGGCGTTGGCAGTAAAACTAGCATTAGAAGACTATACTTATCGAGCCATACAAGAAATATTAGGAGTATCTTATGGATTTATCAGTAAGTGGAAAACTAATTTTTTAGTCTGGGGGATACCAGGGTTGAGATTAGCTCATAAAGGTCGTCAAGGTTTGTTAACCCAAGAACAAATAAAAGAAGTAATGGATTGGCTGCTCTCACAAGAGCATTGGGATAAATCTGAATTAGAAGTTCATTTAATAGTACAGTATGATGTGGTTTTTAAGTCTCCACAAAGCTACTATGAGCTTCTTAATAAAGCTCGAATAACTTGGCAAAAAGGTGAACAGATTAATCCCCGAAAGAACCCAGAATTAGTAAAAAAGAGGACTGAGGAAATTGCTGACCTACTTGAAAGTAGACGAGAGGAAATAGAAGCTGGAAGCCTTGTAGTCTATGCAATAGACGAGTGTCATTTGTTGTGGAATGATCTTTGTGGTTATCTCTGGAATCGGATTAAAAACGCGATTAAAGTTCCCCTGCTCAACCCTAAAGAAAGGCAAACTTATTATGGAGCTTTAAATTTAACTAGCTCAGAATTTGTTCTGTCAGCTTATCCGGCAGGGAATGGAGAATGTACGGTAGATTTCGTCAAAAATTTACTCAATCATAAATCCGACCGCAAAACTTTTACTAATTTGGGATGGAGCTAGCTATCATCGCGGTCAAGAAATGCAGCTATTTCTGGCAGAACACAATAATGGCTTATCTCCCCAAGAACGGCAAATTACTTGTGAGTTATTTGCACCCTATGCTCCTGAAGAAAACTCGGTTGAAGCAATTTGGTTACAATTAAAAAGTTTACTCAGAAGATTTTATAGATTTGGCAAAAGCTTCAACATCGTTAAACGTCTTTTTCAGATGTTTGCTGATCTGAAACTTTTTACTTTTCCTAATCTTGGAAAATATCATGCTTTTTCACAAATCATTTAGATTCGCTATAAAATCACAAGCCATGAAAAATGTGCTAACCTGCTTAATTTTGATTACTGCTGTTATTTCTTACCCTTTCAATGCAAGTGCTGAATTTAAGCTGATCTGTACGCGATCGCGAGGTGCTACAGTAAATCTCCGAAAAGGGCCAGGTACAAACTATCCATTAGGTTTGACTCAGGTTGGTTCTGGAGGAATGAAAATTGTTAACTTTTTTAAGCAACGTAGATACCAAGCCATAACTGGTGAGCGCGTCATGATTAGTAAGAAAACTCGTGGCACCGATGGATACATTTGGTACAAGGTGACAACAAATCAGTGGGTTGCGTGACGTTACCCACCGTTATACCCTACGGGTATAACGGGGGCTTCTCAGGACTAAAAGTTCGCTAATTGCACTCCATTAAAACCCCAAGCTTCGGGCTTCACTGGCTGTTTTTTAACTAAGCCTCGACCCGCAGAGACGATGAGCCCCACCACCTGTAATGCTTTAATCAAAATATTTATAGCAGCGTTTTCGTCTCGGTCTAAAACTAAATTACACTTCGGACAACAATGTGTACGAACAGATAAAGCTTTAGGGACTTTAACGCCACAACCTGAACAATTTTGTGATGTGTTATGTGGTGCAACTTTAACAAAATGTACGCCGCGTTTTACCGCCACTGCTTCCAATATTGTTATAAATGCCGACCACGCAGCATCAAGAATCGACTTAGCTAATTTACTATTTCTAGCTAAGTTTTTAACCTGCAAATCTTCAACAGCAATAAAATCGTAATTCCTCACTAATTGATGAGCAGTTTTATAATGAAAGTCTTTCCTTTGTCGTCGGATACGTTGATGAATTTTGGCAATCTTGTTCTGTTGCTTTTTGTAACTATTTGACCCTTTTTCCTGACGAGCTAAAAACCTTTGCTGCCTTTGTAAATGATTTTGTGCTTTTCTATAAATCTGCTGAATCGGTACTGTTTCGCCATCAGAAGTTGTTAAAAATTCCTTCAGCCCGACATCAACACCAACTGCATTTTTAACCGTATTAATCGGCTTTAAATCTGGTACTGTTTCATCTTCCGCACTGATACAAACATACCAACCATCAGCTTTTTTTACTATAGTTGCTGTTTTAAGAGTAAAACCATCTGGGAGGGGACGATGTAATACTAATGGAAATACACCAAGTTTAGGAATTCTTAAAGTATTCCCTTCCAAAAAACAGGCAGCTTTAGCATGATTAACTCTCGAAAAACTAATAGATCTTAACTCACCCTGCTTTTTAAATTTTGGTCTACCTCCACGTTTTCCTGATTTGTCAGGAATTAACCACCGTTTCCAGGCTTTGTCTAATCGCTGTAAATTAAGTTGTTGTACTTCTGTATATATTTCCTTGTACTCTGGAAATAATGCTTTAGTTTCTTTGAGTGCTGCTTGTTGAGTATAGTAATCTACTTTTTCTCTAATCTCCCCAATCTGCTCAGAAATGATAGAACAACAATTAATCTGACAACGGGTTGAATTTAACCAATCTAGCCTTTGACCAAGTGCAAAATTCCAATGACGACGCAATAATTCCATCCAATTCTCTAGGATGGACACTTGCTCGTCACTGGGTTTAATTCTGTACTGGTAGGTTATAATCATAAAATCAATTTAACACTCATTGCTAAAAGATGTCAACCAGCTATGACAAAGGTTTTAGGTCTGTCTACTTACTTACTGCTCATGTAGTTTTAGTCACAAAATATAGGCGAAAGGTAATTAACAAAGCTTTACATAATCGTCTTAATGAGATTTTTGATGATACCTGTAAAAAGTGGGAATGTACATTGCTAGAATTTAATGGGGAAAGCGATCATGTGCATTTATTGATTCGCTATCATCCACAAGTACAAGTTAATAAATTTATTGCTAATTTAAAGACTGTCTCTAGTCGTTTAATTAGAAAAGAATTTCCTGATTATTTATACCAATTTTATAACAAACCTGTATTCTGGACGGGTTCTTACTTTGTTGCTAGTTGTGGTGGCGTTACAATCGATCAATTAAAGAAATACGTTGAGCAACAAGCGACACCGGATAATTAAGCGGTTGTTCGCAGGCTCACTTTTATATACTGGTCGGCATTCCCCACCCGTTAACCATAAAGGTATAACGGGCGACCCCTGCCGACACCAAGTTGGGTTCGCTCTGATTTCGTTTGCCCGTACCACGAATAGTCCTATCTTAATATCAAGTTTCGGAGAATCATCAGTAGTTGATGTGGATGCAGAGGTAAACGCGAACCGACAGGTCGGCGCTGGCGCTATCGCACAATCGCATAATACTAGCGATGAACCAGACCCAGAATTAAATTCTCTAAAACTAAATTCTGCACTTGAACCCTATAAAGTTGCAGTAGAGGTAGACGCTAACGCGCCTGAAGCAGACAAAAATGTAAATCATCTAGAACTAGAAGCTGCATCAGAACCTGAAACAGGACCTGGTTTATCTGAAACTGCACTGCCATCTGAACCAGTAAATGATGCAGCACCAGACAATGAAACTGAATTGCTCTCTAGGATGAAATGAAGCCTTTAAGCATTAATGAATCCTTTAAGCATTTTGGCTCTAAATCTTTCCTTCAAAGTGTTGGTACCAGATGATGTTAGCCAACGCCGTAACAGCCAGGACAATGCCGCCACCGATGATTGCCAGCATAGGATTATAACCACTCCCACTCAAGGTCTTCATCCATTGATGAGTTAGCTCAGAGGATACTAACTGGTCGGCAAGTAAGGGAAAGAGATACATCAGTGCCGCACCCACAATGAGCCAACCCACCATCGAGGTGAGAATAAAAATGGTTTTGGCGGTTGATTGGCTACCCATGCGCGATTGTGATAAAGAACTAGAACTGAGGGTAGCATCTACTCCAAGTATTTGTGGTGTTACTACCTCAGAAGTAGGTTAGGAAGGAAAAGTAAATATTGAAAGTTATTCTAAAAAAACCTTGCTCACATTTTAGCAACACCATCAAAAAGTCTGCGTAATTTTTCAGCACTGCCCTGTTAATCAAGTGAACACCTTGAAACTCAGGCAGTGAAATCATGGCTAATATGTCTCCAGCATCCAAGCGCCGCAAGAGACACCATTTATTGCAAATGTATGGAAACCACTGTTGCTGGTGCGGCAAGCAGATGACTAAATCAGAAAGAACTATTGAACACTTAGTTCCTAAAAGCCTGGGCGGATCTAATACTATCTCAAATTTGCGATTGGCTTGTTTTACTTGTAACAATTCTCGTGGGAACAGCCTGTTACCTCCACGCTTTATGAATACTTTTGAGCTTCCAAATAGAAGTTACTAATGGCATTTAGTTGAATTTTGTCAAAATATGCTTCTGACAACTTGTAAATATCGCTATAAATATAAGCATCTCGCTAAATGGGATAATAGCGATCGCAACAACCACACCTTTGAAAAAAGCCGCATGGATGACTTGGATCAACGGTTGACTGCTTTAATTACGCAGATACGTCAACAACAACCTAACAGCAGAAAATGGCGATTTGCTATGTCTTTACTGCTAGGGGAAATTCAGCAACTCCCAAGATTAGCCAAATCCTCTCATCAAGACTATCCAGCAGCCTTAAACCTTACCTTCGAGTGGGTTAGCAAGAATATTTCTCGATTTGAACCTTATTCTGATTCGGTTGCAGAAAGTTTGGTGAAGTGGGTTAACGGCTACCTTTACTGGCGAATTAAAGATTTAAAATCTCCTAATAAAGATGCTCCACACAGTTTAGATGCTCCCATTGCCTCTGACTTTGGGGAAATAACTTTGCTGGATAAGTTACCTAATTCTACTTTGAGTGGTTTGGATGGTTTAATTGAAAACTCTCAACGGGAAAATAGTCAACGGATTGGTCGAGAATTAGAGCGTTACATTGAGCAAATCCCAAAGGGAATCTTAAAAATAGTTATCCTAGTTCTTCTCCTCAGTGTAATTGCCAATTCCTCGGCCAGCGATTTGTACTTAAAGAACCACCTGATAAATTTGCAGATATAGCGCGAGAGTTGGGCATTGCTTACACAACCGTAAATTCGCATTGGAAAAGAAAATGCGAACCAATGCTGCAAAAAATTGCTGAAGATTTGGGATATAAACAGGAGCAATCGTTATGAATAGTACAACTTTTCCCTTGTTAATGGTTCCACTAGATTTATCTATTCATTCCAAAGCCAAAGATTTAGCTGCAGGGCAAAGCACTGTAGAAAAAGGGAAACGAGTTTACTTAAATGCGTTAGCCGTTTATGCTGTCCACTCTTATTTAAAGTGGCTGCAAATACCAACAGATCTAAATGAATCAAATTGCTTGAATCCAGTTAAAGCAGCTTTATCAAATGTAGCTGATTTGGTCATTCCCCATGTCGGAATATTAGAATGCTGTCCAGTTTTACCCCAACAAACTGTCATTTTATTACCGAGTGATATAGAAAATCGAATTGGCTATGTAGCTATACAGTTTCAAGAAAGTTTAGACTCGGTACAAATATTAGGATTTGCACCTGCTTTTGATGAAGTGAATCCACCTGCACAGTTAGCAGTGTCCGAACTTCAGTCTATTGAGGATCTCATTGAACAAATTACTCGTTTAGAAGAAGCGATCGCATTTCTGCAAACTGATGATCCAGTAGCCATACAAGTCCGTTCTGCATTAGAAAACAAACCTTTATCAGAAATTGTGGCACGGTTCGAGCGTCTTTACCGAACTGGTGATGAAGTTGAGTGGCGGTATGCTGGGGGAGAAATATTAGCGGTCAATGCTACGGCTGTTAGTGCTACTCGTGAAACAATTCAGCCAGATGATAGCGAATTACAAGATTTAGCTGAAATGTTAATGGATAAGTTAGCAGAAATTTGGGGAGAGGCTGCGTAATTTTTATGAATATGGCTGACTTACTACATATAATTACTTAACAAATTTAACCAACATGGCTAAGGGATTCGGTTCTCAAAAACCACCAGATTTCACTCAACGCCAAAAAGCTTATTTTAAACTGATTAAACAGCTACTTAAAAGTCCTAGTGGTAAGGAAATGAAGGTGATCAGGAAAAACCTACACCTGATTGATGATGGGCTGGTAGAAACTATGGATATGGTAGCTCAAATACTGGTTAATCAAGGAGATATTTCTTCTGCTTACTTTTTGAATAATTTTGCTAATTGGCTAGTGGAAGAACTGGGACTATACAGAGATGATCCTTCAGCAACAGATAATTTTATCAGACCTCCGGCTTTTTTGAGTGAAATATTGTGGGCGATCGCTCAAAAGAAAGGCAATGAACAAGCAGTTTCTTCTCTACTTAAACAGAACATAGATCAACTTAATGAGAGCTTTTATGAGCAGTTTTATCGTTGGGTAAATTTAAGTGTACTTAGCCAGGAATCCAGCAGAAAGCAACTAAGAATAATAGGACTACATCTGATTGAATTTTGTACGCTGCTTTGGTCATTTCCTTCGGGCAATAGAGCAATTAACTTAGAAATTGCAATTACAGGTTTGGAAGCTGCTACCAAGATTTTTACCCGTGAAGCTTTTCCGCAAAAATGGGCAGAAAGTCAATTAAATTTAGCACCAGCTTACCGCCATCGGATTCTAGGAAATCGCGCCGATAACCAAGAAAAAGCGATCACAGCTTGTAATAATGCCCAGATTATCTACACCCGCGACGTTTTTCCCGAAGCTTGGGCGAGAGTACAAAATAATCTCGGTCTTGTTTATACTGACAGAATTACAGGAGATAAAGCCGAAAACATTGAAAAGTCTGTTTCTTGCTATGAAACAGCTTTACAAGTTGTTAATCGCGCTCGACTTCTTGAACTTTGGGGAACGCTTCAAAATAACTTAGGTAATGCCTACCTTCAGAGAATTCATGGTGATAAAGCACAGAATTTAGATCATGCGATCGCTTGTTATCAAGTCGCCTTGCAAGTACGTATTCGTTCCGCATCCCCCTATTATTGGGCTAGTAGCCAACATAATCTTGCTACTGCTTACCATCAAAGGATTTTAGGCAATAAACAACAGAATTTAGAAAAGGCAATTTCGGCATATATTAACACCTTAGAAGTTTACACAATTTCTGATTATCCTGAACGATGGGCAGGAACAAAAAGCGGTCTAGGAAATGCCTATTATGAAATAGGTAAATGTATTGAAGCAATCGATCATCTCCGCGCCGCTTTAAAAGTCTTTAGTCCCACCAATTACCCTAGAGATTGTATTATAACTGGATTAATTTTAGGTAAGGCAGCTTTGGCTGCTGGTATGAAAACAGAAGCTTTTGAAGGTTATGCTATATCCATTGAAGCTGTAGAACAAATTCGCCGTTGGGGTAGTATTTCTCAGGAAGAAGAAATTATTGCCTACACCGAAATGGTAGTTTTCTGCATCACCACCGGAGAACGGAATAAAGCTAGAGAATATGCTGAACGTTCTGGATTTGAACAGGTTTTAAATTTAGTAGATAGTGATAAAATTCAGCAGATTTCTTCAAAATATCAATTTCTAGGTGAATTATTACAAGCAACCTATGAAAATCAAGAAAGAGCGCCAGCAATATATCAAATTATTGAAAATAGCCTAAATAGATTAGATCAAGAATTTATTCAGCAATTGCAGGATTTTTATTATGTTTTGCGAGAGCTACCATTATGGCAAACTCTTCAAATGGCTTCAGCTATTTTAAGGTTTAGTGACCTAATTTGGAAGTTTGATAAAGGCGATCGAGCAATTAACTTAAAAATTGCAACTACAGGTTATGAGTTAGCTGCTACCGTCTTTACCAAGAGAGATTTTCCTGAACAATGGGAAAATATTCAAAATCGCATCCGCGAAATATTTCAGCTTCAGCTATTTGAAGCACTATTAAAAAATCAACAAAATCCTGAAGTTGTATACGCATCACTGGAAGCAAATAAACACAAACTTGATGGACACTTTGCGACTGTATTGCGTTTGAAGACAGAAGCTATGCTGTCTGAAGCATCGCCAGAATATGCACAAGGTCTTGCTGCAATTCTTGTAGGTTTGAGCACTCTGATTCAGGAATTTCGACAAGGTAATGAGGCGAATAATTTAGAAATTGCCATTACAGGTTACGAAGTTGCTTCTAAAGTTTTGACTTTTGAAGATTCACCAGAAGCATGGTGTCTGTGTCAAAGTATGCTGGGTAATGCTTACCACCGTCGAATCAAGGGTGAGCGAGCAGAAAATCTCGAAAAATCCCTGTCTTATTTACACAATGCTTTGCAAGTTCCTACCCACGAACAGTTTCCCCAACTTTTGGCAGAAATTCAAAGCAATTTGGTTATTGCTTATGGCTACCGGATTCGTGGAGATTGAGCGGAAAATACAGAATTAGCAATCAAGGCGGGTGTTGCTGCAATGCAGGTTTTTACTCGCGATAAATATCCTGAAGGATGGGCGCAAGTACAACACAATCTAGGTCTTGTTTACCGCGATCGCATTGTAGGTGACAAAGCTGAAAATTTAGAAAAAGCGATCGCGCATTATCAAAATTCTCTTTTAGTTCGTACTCGTGAAGACTTCCCAGAACTTTGGGCGCAGACTCAAATGAATTTGGCATCTGCCTATCGTAATAGACGATTAGGTGATGCAGCAAAAAATGTGGAAATGGCGATCAAAGCCAATGCCTCTGCTTTAGAAGTTTACACAAAAGAAGCCTTCCCCCAATCTTGGGCGGGAGTACACATGAATCTGGCTAATGCCTATCTTCACCGCATTCATGGGGATGAAAATGAGAACCGAGAGAAGGCGAGCGCTGCTCATCAATCTGCTTTACAAGTCTTAACCAAAGAAGAATCTCCCTGGCAGTGGGCTATGACTCATCTGAATTTAGGAAATGTCTTCTTAGCACAAGATCAAATAGAAGCAGCTATTACTTGTTATCGTTCAGCTTTAAAAATTTTCACTCCCATCGCTTTTCCAGTGGAATGCCTAAAAGCAGGACAAATGCTGGGAAACACTGCTTGTAGAATTGGTGATTGGGCTGAAGCTATTAAGGGTTATAGTGTAGCGATTGAATCTGTAGAAACCAGCCGCATTTGGGCAAACTCAGAATCACGCCGTCAGGAAATTTTAGCTGATTCTATCCATATTTACCAATATACGGTACAAGCTTGTATTAATAATAAACAACTGAGTAAAGCTGTTGAATATGTCGAGCGTTCTCGCTCAAAAAAACTTGTAGATTTAATGGCAAGTAATGACCTTTACTCAGATAGCGAAATACCCCCTGAAATTCAACAGTATTTACAAGATTTTGAAGCTATACAACGGCAGATTGATAATGAACTACATTATAATAGCGGCAATCTTGATGGTAATGGACTCGGTAAAAGCGGACATAATCGGGCTGCGATCGCACCTGATAGCGAAACAATTGCCAATTTGGAAGCTGATAAACAGCAAATTTGGGAGCAAATACGTCGCTTAGATCCTGTACTGGCTGGTCAAATTCAAGTAATCCCTATGAGTTTGTCATCAATACAGCAACTAATTAAACTGCCGACAACAGCTATTTTAAGCTTTTATATTACTTTGTTTGACACTCATATCTTTGTCATCCGGCAAAACCAAATTAGTTTGCACACTTGTACTGGATTGGGATTTCAAACTTTACAACAATCTATTGTAACTCCCTGGTTAGAGCAATATATTGATAATAAAGATACTTGGCAAGAGCAGTTTAGTGGGTTAACAACAAAACTAGCTGAGTTTTTAAAGTTAAATGATTTAATTGCAGGACATTTAAAAAGCATTGAAGAATTGATTATTATTCCTCATCTAGGATTACATCAAATCCCTTTTTCGGCTTTACCAATTGCCGAAAGTCAATATTTCGGGGATAAATTTCTCATTCGTTACGTTCCTAGTTGTCAAATTTTAGAATTTTGTCATAACCGCTCCACCAGCGGTAGTTATTTGGACTACGGCATAGTAGAAGATGCTACTGAAGATTTACCCTATGCTAGTTGGGAAGGAGAACAGCTAGCAACTTTGTATAATATTCCCAATCATTTGCGTTTAAAAGGTAATCAACAAGCTAGTGTCAGCAACTATCGAGAACTACTGCAAAAAGTCCAGGTAATTCACTCTAGTCATCATGCCCAATCGCGACTTGATAATCCTTTAGAATCGGCATTAATCTTAGCAGATGGGCGTATTACTCTAAGTCAGTTATTAACTCCAAGCTGGCGCATTCCTCAGCTAGAAGAGGTATTTCTCTCCTGCTGTGAAACTGGTTTAGGTGTTGCTGAGATCACCGACGATATTTTAACTCTTTCAACAGGTTTTCTTTGTGTTGGGGCTAGAAGTGTTATTAGTACACTTTGGGCTGTGGATGACTTAGCAACAGCACTGTTTTCTTTATTTTATTATCAATACCGACATCAAGGAAATCACCGATTAGAGTCAATTAAAAAAGCTCAATTTGAACTGCGGACTCTTACAGGTGAAACTCTTGCTACTGTTTACAAACCAAAGTTAAGTGATTTCCTGACGCAGAAACTCAAGGAAACCGACACGTTGCGTAAAGAAGCTAAAAAAGAACGGGATATTCATCCGCGTGATTCTCAAATGTACCAGCAAGTCGAGCAAGAATATAAAAAACATGACCAAGTTGGAAAAGAAATCTATCAAGCAAAACGAAATTTGGAATTTTTTTGTCAAGAGTCCAAACCTTTTTCCCACCCTTTCTATTGGGCTGCTTTTACCTGTTCAGGGTTAAACTCGATTTAGATTTAACCTTGAAAATGTTATGTCGATCAACAAAAAGGAACTAATACGCCGCGTTTCTCAACGGTTAAGCAAAGAAACTGGCGCAGTGGAAGAAATTGTAGATGCTACCCTAGAAGAAATTTATAAATCTCTCAAAGAAGGAAACAGTGTTTCCCTACGCAACTTCGGCACCTTTTACGTCAGGGTGGAGAGACGAAACTGGGTTTTTAAATTCAATCCTTCCCAACGATTGCGAAAGTTGTTTGGCTGGTCGTCTACTTACAAAGAAGACCCGTAGTGGGCTTTACGCAGTCTATTAATAATGAATAAATTAAAAATACTTTTCTCAAAAAAATTGCCCAATATTCGCAATAAATTTTGTTAAAAAAGAAAGAAATGACAGCATTTTTATTTGCTGTTACTTTCAGATATTACCTAATGCAGTTGGAACCATTTTGGAACTTTTAGAAACTCTAGCCTCTCAATCGATCGCTCAGAATCAGACAATCAAGGAACTTCGGACAGAGATCGCACAGTTGCAGCAGGAGTAATTGAGGTTTTGAATTAAGTACAACACTCCCTAGAGTCGGGATGCATTTGAGCCAATTTTGACCATGTGACTTGAAGGCACATTACTTATGCTCTCCATAAAACTAAAACAAACTCAATTGGACAAACTCCGGTTCATCTGTTTCCTCAGCTTCTTCTAACTCTAGAGTGTTCTCGTCCTCAGAAACTTCGTTTTCTACTTCTAAGCGAGATATATAATCGCTCAGTTGTTTAGCTGCATGTATTGGCTGAGGAAAAGCTGTCACAATCTCTGACTCTGAACTAATAAATGGAGAGGACTCCCGTAACCGATGTACCACAAGTGTCCACTCTTGTAAAACATCATCTGGTTGTAAACATAGCCAGCTAATTTCCAAAGCTGATTGGTTCCAGCCCGCCTTTGTTACTCGACTCCGTTGACGTGCATTAGTTGGGCGCTGCGCCGACCGAGGAGATTTCCCTACAGAAAAGAATGCATCACTAAGGCTTGGATTGTGATAGATACCACTGTAGCGATTGAATTGAGATAGCGGACAGACATCGCCAACCAATCCCTCGCTAGAGGAACGTAGCCGTGCTACTCTTAAGTTTTTAGGTTGCTGAACTGGTAATATCTTACCCAGTAGCCAAGGATTGTCTTCAGCTTGAGGAGAAGTCGCAGGAAGCTGAACCAATTGCGGTAAAAATTTTTTCAAATTCTGCTCGCTTAATAAAAGTAGCGCAGGTTCAGCCATATCTAAATCTCGGAAAACGCACTCTACGAAGTTCTGAATCTGCTCGGCTTCATAGCTGGGCATTCCTCCTTCATCGATACTAGCCAGTTGAAGCAACGCATCATGATAGCTCATCCATTGCGGTCCAGCTTCTCCCGGCAAACAGACCAACAATTCAGAGCAGGAATCGCTAGCAGGAATGCGAACTACGACGGGTAGGATAACCTTGGATTCACCTTTCCGACGAGCATTCAGGCGAATAATATAGATACCGTAAATGTCAATTTGGTTGGGCAGGTTAGTCTGGTAGAAGCCTGTGTAGAAAGGCAATCCTAAAGGAAAACTTAGCTGCCGCAGTAAATCAAGCAAAGCATTTTGACAGCGAGAGCGTTCTCCCGGCGCTAATTGCTCCCACTCAGGAGTATCAGACGTAGCTTGCAGGGGGGTAAAAAATTGACTAGCCCAAGATGAACGAGCATACCCCCAACGCACAGATAGCTTTGGATTTAGCAAGCGCTGTTTGCCTTTCATCTCTCGATAGTTCAACATCTCGATAAGAACTCCTCTGCATTCTTTAGGTGCAGGCGGAGCATTGCGTAGCTCCCGTGCAATCATAGATGCACGTTGCTGAGTCGCGGCAGAAATATCTGAGCCTGATGTCGAATTTCCCAAGGCAAGGGTGGCACTGTGCTTGAATGGTAATGGGGTAGCATCAATCTCAAGCAAGTAACAATCGCCCAAGCGGTTTGTGAAGATAAACTTACCGTCTCCTTGGTTGTCTAAGTTGCCCTTGACTGTATCTCCACAGAGAAACTCCTGAAGTGCCTGCGAGAATACATCAGGACTATTCGTAGAGAGACGCAAGCGATAAGAGCCTTTAATTTCCCCTATACCACCAGATGTAGCAGACTTAGAGAAACGCTTTTTTTTCAGGTGAGCAACTTCAATTTTTTGAATAGGAGGTGCTGGGATAATATTATGGGGTAGTGCCTGAGTGAGGCGTTCATATACCTCATAGCGATCTGCTGCCTCTAGTCCAGCCTTAACGCTATAAGAACCAAATTTAGTTCGATAAGTTATTAATAGTTGAGTTCTAAATTCGCTGGGATTGGTTAGAAATTCTAGTGGTTCTGGCAGCACCTGCGACGACACTAATGATGAAAAAACTTGATTAATTTTTCCTTGCCAGCTCAAGTTACTGTAGCGTACTAAACTGAGAGGAATAAGCGTGGTTTCTCGCTCGATAGCAGACTGCTGTCTACCTGTAAGCCAGGGCATTTCCTGTACAGCAAAATAAACACTGGAGCGTTGCTTGTATGGTAAAGCAATACGAACGGAACCACCATTTTGGGTTGCCAGTGGTCGCATCATATAACGTCGAATACCTGCTTTAAGCAATAGCAGCATCGGTGTCTTTCCTTCTGGTGGGACAACCTGGAAGCGCAAGTAGTACGAGTATTGTGCTGTTGATTGATAGGAAACTGGTGGCCAAGTCACTAGCACGGCAGCAGATTCAGCAGTTCTTGAAGATAGAGCGGTGACCAGTTGCCAGTATTGAGGGGAGCCGCTACCATCTGATAAGCCAAGTTGGAAACCTCTACGAACTAGGTGTCGTGCTACTAAATGGGGCAGGACAATCTGTAGTATCTCTGGAGACGCTCCTAGATCAATTGGTTCCCACTCCATCTGCTCTAACACAGACTCCATTTGCTGTGCTACAGAGCGTACAACCGAGAGATCGTAGTTTTCACGCATCCAGACTTTAATAATGTCCCAGAGCCCATTAATGGTAATCAAACTATTCGAGAAGGACAGTAGCCAGTAGGTCGGGCGCTTGTCTGGCTCGCCAGCAAAAGAATTTGGAAAGGCATAAAAAGCGTCCGGCACAGCCGCCCGTAAGACAGCATACAGACCAACTATTGGTGGCGTACTGTCAGCATCTCCTAGGGAACGGATGTTGTCTACCCATACTGGTGGAATCCGCAAGGCATGGACAGAGCCTAACGTAGCAGGATCAAAAGACTCGTCGATTACCCAGCCAAGGGGCTGTAGTTCGTCTATGGAAGGAAGTCTAGTTCGCTCAGTATTGCTTTGCATTAATTTCTATAGTCTCGTAATCAAATCACTCAAGCGGTCATGAACCGATCCATATAAAATTTTCGCTAGTTGTTGCTCTACTAATGGACGCTGGCTACCACTGCTTAAATAATCGTCCAAAATTTCTTTCCAACCCAACAGCAAACTGCGGGAGTTGCTATCGGGGTAGAACGCAGCATCGCAAAAGTAGACGCGGAGCGGAACGTTGCCGCGAGTTGCCCGCCCCAAAACCTGTACCAGAGCTACCACCTGATCCCAAAGCAGTTCCATCCAGAACTCGCGTTGCATTCCCTCTGCTCCCATTGAAGCTGACTGCAAGCGGCTAGACCATTGGCGATAAGCCTTCGAGCGCAACGCTTTTACTGCTTCAGGTGCTATTTCTCCCAAAGTCGGAGGGAGTATGCTCGTGCCATTCATAACTTCCTCGAAGCTCCAACGGTTGATGGCACGGATATGGCGACCAACATCCGTGGGATTGGGGAAGGGACGTACCAAGAAAAATACGCTGCCCAAGAAAGCTGTATTAGTCTCCGGGTCAAGAATATTGTAGCCTCGTTGGATGCTAGGCAGCGGAGCAACTAGTACCTCCTTGCCTCGTTGGGGAAACCGCTCTGTCTGTCCTCGGCGCAAGAACCACTCTTCACCCTCCGGAGCGCGATCGCTTTGCAGGCAGTCCACGCGATTACGCCACTGATTGGTATCTTGCAAAACGCTAGCAGCTACCTCTGCCTCTAAATAACTTCCAGTTAGTAATAGAATTCCTCGCTTGCGTCCCTGTCCCTGCCAGTAAGCCAGTTCCTTTTCCATGAAAGAGTCTGTAGCACCGCTACCCAATCCTAAATAGCGAACCAACTGAATCAAGCTTTCAAAACGTTGCTCTCCAGAGCGACCTGAAACACGTACCTTTTCACCTTTAATGTCAGGAACAGACAGAAACGAAAAGTTACTGCGACTAACAGTATCTTCGTTTCCCGTTGGCGGCACCAAAATAGCATGGGGGGGAATACCAACGTTGAATTGAGGGCTTCCTGGTGCCCAAGAAGTAGCACTGGTTAGTAGTGTATGAGGACCGTACTCTCCTGTAATTGCTTGGTAAAGATAGGGGAAACGTAGCAGTAAATAGCGTCCCAGCCCCAAACAATGGATATAACGAAGTACTCCCCTTGTTGCTTCTTCATTAGTAGCAAAGAACTGGTAGCCCAAAAGGTTTCCTAAAGGGCTTTCAATGCCTAAATCAATGTACTCGTCTGGGGGACTTTGGCTGAGAGGTAGCCCTTCAGACAACTCTGGACTTACTGCCAACCAATAGCGGAGTAAGTCATTCACGTACCTGTCCATTGCCGAAAGGATAACTCCAAAGGCAAGTCGCTCAATCAGTCGCTGATGTTCCGGAGAATAGGCATCAAGAGTATAAGGAATGCGTTCCTGAAGCCATTTGCGTAGTGCTGTGAATACGTTATTTCGTTGCTGAGATCTGACATCTGAAACAATATCCTCCAAAGCACTAACCTGCTGTCGGCGCACTTCGTCTGGTGCGAAGCGATAATAAGCAACAAACTCAGATTCGAGTTGCTGAAGTGCCTCATTTAGGACATTCGGCTCAACATCAGACGGAGCCAACTTGTGGATATATGCAATTAACTCGTTGTAAATTAAAGAATTATAGAGGGGGTGTTTAGCCCAGTCCCGCAGGTGGGCATAGTCGATTAACAGTGTCCGTAACCAAGAGGCTAGCCTTTCAGCTTCGTCAGCAACGTTTCGCAGTTCTCGATAACGGTGATCTGCTAATCCTGAATAATTCTGCTTAAAATCGCGCTGGGCTATAGTGATATGAATTTGGTCGAGGATTGCCCGTTGATGACCTGATAAATCGTTGGCAGGAGCGTAGGCATCTTCAAGTGCTACCTGAACTCTGTCTACTTCATCCACGATTAAAAGATTACAGTAGCGGTAGATAGCCTCCAATGCTCGCACGCGGTCATTGGTTAATTCAGTTGGGGCGTAAGTAAATAGAAAAGAAGCAGGTGTAGCAACCCAGACCTGGGCCGATACTAAATCGCGGGTAGATTGATGGACAGGACAAGAGGGCAGGAAAGGACAAGTGGATTTACTTACTTGTCGGCGGCGGTCTTCTTCGCGTCGCCTTATAGCTTCAGGGGTGAATAGGTCATAGCATGGCTCGTCTCCAGCAGGGATGCCACCTTCTCCTATTAATCCAGAAAGAATACAGGTACCTGTAAGCCAAGGCAACACAGGGTTGTCCAGAAGCTGCTCGGTCTCAGGGCTATAAGGTTGCATCAATACTTCTGGGGAGAGGTCATCCGCTTTAGCCATTCCATACTGGTAGCGATGGTCACCTCGCTGACGACCGAGGATAGGAGCAGCATTAATTCCCATTCTCACGCAGTCGGCAGCTAAGTCAAGCGCATCAACAACTGTATTAGCTATAATGCCGATCCGGAAATTAGGATTTGTAGAACAAAGATGGTAAACCAGCAGGTAAATGAGCGTACTTTTTCCGGCTCCTGTAGGACCTAATAGATGAAACAGCCCGTTGATGTTGAAAGAGTCAGCACGGTTGAGTCCATTTTTTTCGATCAGGTGGAGTTGGAGTCGTTGGAAGTCATTCACCCAGTTGCGGTGAGGCAGCTTTTGATTAAGAGCGATCGCTGCCTGTTCTAAATCGCTCATTCTAATCGTGAGTGGTGGAGGTGGTTCCTGCCAAGGCTGCCGCTGCAATAGTAATGGCATTGCCTCCTGTTGTTTTTGGACTGCTGCCATACCCTCTAGCAATATAGAAGGAATTCTTACAGAGGCAATGTCAACACCTAGATAAAAATTGTACTCTTGGTCTGCTTTTGCCCAACGTTCCTGAGCAAGTTCATGTTCAGCAACAGTGTCAATTGCTTGTTCAATAGCTTCAATGCGTTGGGGAACATAGTGTAGTACGGAACGACGAGCGTAGGTACCCGCAGTAGCATCAATTTCGTAGAGACAAAGAGTGGAAGGTAATTTCTCATACCATTCCAGAGCTTTATGCCAAGCCGTTTGTGTACGGAGGTAGCGAACACGGTGTCGAGCAATAGCAATTTTATGAATCAGTTCCGTTCTCTCTTCAATCTCCGCCGAGACATACCCAGTTAATAAGCTCCAGGCATCTCGGAGGTTAGCAGAGGGAGAATTGTTATAGACTTGAATGAATAATGTGATTAATAACTCAATTTCAAATAACTGATTACATTCTCGCAAACGTAATTGGATGGGTGCGTTCTCACTCTTCAATGCCTCAGACAATTCTTGCCGAGCTTCTTTCAACCAGCCACGCCAGTCTCTCATTTTTTACCCCCAATTTCTTTGCGAACTAGTTTGATAAAATCTTTAGCGAACAGAACACCAATTGTCTTGAGAGAAGGGTCAGCCTTGCATTGCTTGTCCCAAGTTGCTTTGAGTTTTTTCCAGTAGTTACCTTGTTTGCGGTAGTCAGGAATAACGTAGTAGCACCTATCCCAGCTAGGTGTCCTAGCGAAGGGTTTGAGAACGTTGACGAGTTTTACAGAACAAGAATAATCCTTCATATCCACCGCGAACGGCTTACCAGAAGGCAACTTCACTAGCAGGTCATAGTTGTCGAACTGCGGCCACAAGTGACAAGTAGCTCCTATTTTCTCTAACTGAGCTTTTAAATCTAGAAGCGGTCGCTCTGGTGCAACAATAGACTTTTGAGTGCTTTGCGTGGTTCGCATTGCCTCTGGCTGATAAAGCTCCCATTGATTAGGCTGGCTAATCCGCTCGTTGAGGCGGGAACATATATCACTATAGCAGTGCGCAACTTGGGTGTACGCAGAAAGTTGCCATTCTAGTACCCAACCGCAGCGAGGGCAGAAAGCAACTTGGTTTTGATTATTTCGAGGAAAACGACAACTAATAGGAATAGGTTGATAGCAAGCGGCCAACAATTTGCCTACTTCGTTATCCCAGTTCAAATTGCTTTGGATAACATGAGTACCTGTAGGTAGGTAGGGATTTTCAACTAGGAAGAGGCGAGCTTGAACGTACTGGTCTGCTAGTTGTTTCTCTCTACAGTAGCGGAGAATCTGCTTGAAGGGAAGATCTTGAATTTCAATGTTAATCTGCGTGTCAGTGTTTGTTTCACCCAGTTGGTGGATAAGGTCATAGGCTAAATCTGTTGGAGTTCCAAGAAATAACAGTGGACCCTCCAATCCCTCTTGAGTCAAAGAAGTACTGATAGGTTCTGGCCAGTCTTCAACAGGAGTATGTAGCCACTCTACAACCTGTTTATGGTAACAGGGTGGTCGAATACCTTTCCATAGACACAACACAGCAAGTTGCTCTAGACCAGTTTTAAGAAAAGAGTTCGGATTTGTAATAGGAGGAGCCTGTCTTTGGATCGTCTGTTCGTGCTGTTTGACTAATCCTACCGCTAGATATGTAGCAACTTGGAGGGGAGGAGGTGCTTGGTTCATGAAAAAAATATTATTAACAAAAAGCCAAATCAGTAACAGAAAAACGCTAGCAAGTAGCAATTGAACAAAAATGTACGTTTAGCGTAAAGCGATCGCTTTTCTTATATAGTAATCTCCAACTTCAAATACATGAGTATAGATAGTAGTAGTCACTGTATTTAAGAGTTATTTAAGTTGTAAAAGTAGACAATTATTCCTGCCTACCTGGTGTTGGATAATATGTTTAAGCACTTATAGCTTTGCTGAACAGCACTATTTAATTATTCTCAACTACTACGCTCAGGCATATTTTTATTTTAGTGTTCGCTGACTTTTGCAAGAGGTTTAATAAGCCTATAGCCAAAACTGGCGATCGCCCTCCAATATACTCGGATAGATCCCATTTAAGCGTAGATAAGCCATTTTATCTGAGCCAAATAGTGGCATTGGCAATCGAGGAATTTTCAACGCTCCATGATGTAACAGAGTAAGTTTAAGAGTTGTTTCTACCACACTCTCAATTGATGCTGGATGTCCTTGTTCATGAACTATCAAGCGCAAGGGACGAGCCAAACCCACATTTTCAGAAACCTGAGTTGTTACCAGAACCGCTTCACGAGATGAAATGCGAAGTGCTAACCCTGGTGTTGGTGCCGTCACAACTTTTTCGTTCAAGTTATACAGTCGAGGGATATGAGATTTTTTGCACTCTACTAGGATAAATTTAGCGTTGATTGCTTTAGCCCTTGCCAAAAAATTATCGACTTCTTGACCGCAAAAGCGCCCATCCCGATAAATCAAGACAGTTTTACCTCCTAATGTTGTAGATGGGAGTAATTTTTCGAGAAGTCGCTGAGGGATTTCTTCTCCTTCAATTAAATCGCCTTCCAATCGGTAGCGCAGAAACTCTCCTCGTTGACCGTAAAGACGTATACTGGCACAAGCATTCAAAGTTCCAGGTAACTTCTCTTTAGTAGACCTGGAAATATCTAATCCAATAAAATAGTCAGCAATTGTTAAAGGTTCTGCTAAAACAAAAGGTAAAT
Source organism: uncultured cyanobacterium (assembly GCA_963711165.1). GTDB lineage: Bacteria > Cyanobacteriota > Cyanobacteriia > Cyanobacteriales > PCC-9333 > Crinalium. Next base: position 101,911 of record CAVQDG010000047.1, read on the forward strand.
TTCCCAACTTGGCCAGAATCCCTGGAATTACTTGATTGAGGATGTATTTGTATTCAACATCCTTTAAAGTGTCTTCATAGATAACTTGACTAGCAATCTGACGATTGAGTAAAAGCGAGTAAATTTGATGATAAAAACTTCCATCATCACGATGATCTGTGTGGCAATCGCTCTCTGGGAGAAACGTCAAAACAATATCCGGCGTAATAGTCACTAAATCATTAACAACTCTCTCCACTTCTACTGTGACTTCAGCACCGCTTAAATTATTGCTCGACAGAACTTTCTTATCAATTATCTGGCTCTCAAATCCATAATCTTTCAGACGTTTCTGAACTTCATTAAGAAAAGGAGTGACCGTCGCATCACACACTTTCAAAGCAGCAATTTTAATAAACCTTGAGTCATCGCGATAATCATTATGACGACGGTAAACACCTCCTTTTTTAAGACCAGTAAGAATTTTGCTTTGAACTTCAGTAAGTTTCTTGCCAAAAAGAAGTGGGGTTTCTGAAAGGGAAACTGACGGTAGCCAAAACAAATCGGGATATTCTCTGCTGTTAAGACACCTAGCTGCTAGTTGAATCCCATAAGGAGCTAAAGCATTTGATGCTACTTGTTTGTAATTCAATAAAAGTTTTTGTCGCTCGCTATTACGAATTTTAGTTGCCTTGAGGAGTTGTCCATATTCCACCCCAAACTGGCTAGCTGTTTCAGAGGTAATAGCGGGACGGAGAGCAGCCATTGCATAGTGGAACTGTTTTTTATTCTTACCAAATTGCACAGCGACAAGAGGCTGGTCATCTGGCGCATTTTTCAATGCTTCTTTACTAACTGAACCTGTGGCATTATCCATTAACCTTTGTCGGTGTTCTCCTACTGTTCCGACAAGCTGGGTGATAGTAGCCAAACTCCCTAATTCATTATCTTGTACTTTTAAACCAATCAAAAGCTTTTCAGGTTCGTGTCGATAAGAATGATTTTGATAAAATTCAGCTAAATCTCCTTTGAAAACAATGCGACTTTGAACTGTTAAAGCTAGTGCTGATTCTAATGTTCCTTTTAATTCAACAGTTTCTGCCCAAAATTCTACTTCACGCCTAACCTCAACTCCATTGTTTGATAAAACAGAAACTGTGGAAAAAGGTCGGTCTGTTCTTAAGACTTGAAAAGCTAGTTGAGCAAAAATATCGGGGGTGGCGGAGGGCTGACGTACCAATTGGAATGACCAGTAACAATTACTAAAATCTTCCACTTGCTTTTGGATATTTTTCAAAGCCTCTTTCCAAGCATCTGGGCTGGGCATTGGTTGATTTGGTTTCCCTAATACCCAAAATGATTGAGCGTGCCAACTAACAACTAAGTCTGGAAACTGACGACAAAAATGGAAACTTAAGCGGTTGCCTACCTCCTTGTCAACTTCTGGACTCAATCGAAAGCCCATTAAATTTGGTTGTGAGATAGTAAGGGGGAAAACTTCGCCCAAAAATGTGTCAGTTTGGGAAACAGAGACAGCAGCCATCATGTGGAAACCTCAAATGCAGAAAATTGACAAATTGAATTAAATTGGCAGTATTGGCAAGGAAGCCCAGAATTAGGTGGAAAGATTGTCGCAAAATCATCTAGGTTTTGTCGATAACGCCATAAATCCTTTTGATGCTGTTGGGAAATTCGCGCCAGTTCCATCTCAATAACGTCAAGTTGGATAGAGGTTGCAGTAATAGGGGCAGACCAGTTACCAGTTTCTAAGTTATAAAATGAAGCAATAGCAGGTTGCTGTGGGTAAAGGTAGCGGGCAGCTAATAGGTAAATAAATCCTTGTCTGCGGTCGAATTCGGATTTACCTGTCTTCAAATCTAAAATATGCAGAGTGCCATCTGGCTCTCTAAAAATGCAGTCTATCGCGGCATAAAAATTAAATAGATAATTTCCACGTTGAATGAGAATTGGTTCTGGAAATCCTTCATCACCTCGACTCAGTTTGATGATGCTTTTCCCAACTAAAATCGGGTTTTTACGGTAGTTCTCTAAAGTTGACTTTACTCGTTTCTGGACTTCAACCGATTCTTGGTTCAATTGCAGAATCTCTGCTACTCGCTCTACGCCGTCTGACAAATACAATAGCTGGCTATGAAGATGAAATTCATAAACTCCTTTCTGTGCTAGCAATCCAATTCGCTGCCATCTGGTATCTTCCTCCAAAAGAGCTTTAACTTGGGGTTCATTCTTTCTAGCTTTAGTAATACCTCGTTTCATATCGCAGTGCCAGTGTTCTTGACCCACTGCTGGTGAGAACAAAGATAATAAATTGTAGCTGGCAAACTGCCAAATTTTTGTCATTAAAAACCTCCAGTAAACTACTCCTGAGACTTCAGGATATTCCGTGAAATAAAATATTGTGTAAACTCAATTAGAATTAATAGGTGTTTGCCCCTTTTGAAACATAGTGGTTTAGCATTGAAGTATTGTTGTTTTATATTCAAACTCCTAATACGGATAGTTGTAATTGGGTTTTTGATTGTGGAACAGTCCAACCGTGGTGGAGAGCCACTCGTTTTAAGACAGGCATAATCGCTCGTGAAGAAGCCGAAGATATCAAGATGCTGGGATAGACGGCACTGCCCCAACTGGGATGCTCTAACACAGAGCAGCTATTGTGCATGACTGAAAAGCCTAACAAAGCTTTGACTGCGGCGGTATCGTCGTGGGCGATTTCTCCGGGACGTGACAGGAGGGGATAACCAGTACGCGGGTCTATCAAGTCTGTTAGGAAACCACGCTCCCGCAGATGGCGTGCTGCATCTGAGCCAAAGCTGATAAACCTTTCCCGCAAACGGTCTTTCCCCCTCTCTATGTGGGGTGCAGTTTCCGCCAGGGGGTAGCGGGATTGCTGGAGAACTACAATCACTCGGCAAGTTGTTATGGGTAAAACCCAGTCAGGAAAGACCCGCTCTAAGTTTTGGGCGACAAACGGACTACACCGATGAACTGAAATCTCGACTGCTTGTCCCGTTTCTGTAACCCACTCAATTGGGAAGTAGTGCTGGAATGCCTTCAATCTTTGCTGTTCCACAGGAAGTACTTCATATCCAGTCACCCGTTTATTATACACCATATATAGTGCCTCTACTAGGTTGTTGTAATTCGTCAACCCTACTTAGATGCTAACGAAGGTTGACGTTGGTCGTCAACCCCTAGTAAGATTGGTAGGTAAGTAGGAAAAAAGCTGTGAGTAAGACTTTCGGTAAGCGTATTCGTGAAGCTCGTCAGTATAAAGGATTTAGTCAGCGTGATTTAGCGGCATTGGTAAAGGTGGATTATACCTACCTATCCAAACTAGAGAACGATCGCGCGGAGTATCCCCCTAAAGAGGAGATTATTCAGTCATTAGCACATCACCTAGATTTAGATGCTTATGAGCTACGCGACCTAGCAGGTCGGATTGCACCAGAAGATGCCAAAGTTGTTCAGGAGCTTGTTAAAACCTACCCAAAACAGATGCCTGTTTTATTCCGTCAAATGCGGGACAATCCTGAACTGGCTCAAAAATTTATTCGGGAAGCTACACAAGCAGAAAGTGAGGAGGAATAAAGTTGAGTGTAATTAAGCCTTATCAGTTCTTGTCCAAAGAAAAAATTGAGCATTTGGCTAACGATCTTCTTAGGCGTATGGAGGGAACACCAACTTCCCCAAACTGGCCTGGGGTAGCTGAACGTGCAGTTGATTTTCTAGACCTGGGTATGGTTTGGGAGAAGATTCCTCACCAAGATGGCAGACCTGTAGCGGCTAGAATTTATCCGACACAACGTTTGATAGAAATTAATGAAGATATCCCAAAGCTCCAGCAAGACTTTGGTTTTGCAGAGTCCACAATTGCTCATGAAGTTGGGCATTGGGTACTGCATATTAACCAAGATGAAGCTGATGGTATTGTAGAACAACTAGAGTTATCTCTAGATTGTGTGACAAATGAACAACCTTTCTTATGTCGTGATGTTGGCGAACGGATTGCTCTGAACAGTCCTCAAACTCAAGCTGATTGGATTGAATGGCAAGCTCAGTATTTTGCTAGTTGTTTATTGATGCCACGGTATAAGTTAGAAGAAGAGCGAAGGGGACGTGATTTAACGAAGTGGCCTCACCTCTATGCCATACAAAAGGATCTGGGTGTAACAATATCTAATTTGACAAACCGCTTACAAGACCTTGGCTGGATTTACATCCCCAAAGGTTCTAAGCAAATTTATCCTGGGAACACTGTTCGTCATGGCCAGACAAGAATTTTTTAATGGGAAATACTTGTTTATTAAATTAGTCGCATAATTTACTCAATTACAATAATTTTGCGGTGATGGTTAATTTTTAATTATCACTAATTTTGGAACAAAGTTACCACATTCAGCAGTCAATATAGTTTCATAAGTTGGTCAGCATTTCGCGCTACGCTAACAAAGTATTGCTTGATGAATCTGCTTAATTATAGCTCATCTTTTTAAACAGTTGGCTCATATGACTTAATAGAAAAGTTTAAGCCTTTAGGTGCTTATAATAAAAAAGTATGCGATTTTGTAGCTAACGCTTCACCACCTACAATTTGTAATTTGCTTAAAAACTTTTTACCAGCCGCGCCACAGTATTTAAACATTTTCTATATTATTTTTAATGCAATCATTTAAATTTCTCACTAGCTTTTTCCAATTCAATAGTATGTCATTACTTGAATTAATTGAATTACGTTGTAGCCCAATTAAAACATCTATTGAACTGCCATACTTAGAATTAGAAAGAGGTTGAAGAGCGAGTTTTGAAAAGATTTCTTGTAAGGTTTTCCATGCAGATTTAATACGAATTCGATTTGTAACCAATTCAGCATTGTGGTAGACTATAAATAATTCATACTTGTCTAAGTTTTGAATTTCACACATTTTTCTCCACTCATTACTTGTAAGGCGAATTATATCGTTATATGTAGGATTAATTGTTTTTACTTCAACAAATAACTCGCTTAACTCGCTGTTTCCTCCTTTACAGAGAAGGTCATAGCCATAACCACCTTCATCTGGTTGCTTAATAACTTCTTTATAACCAAGTGATTTGTAAAATTCTATTGCTTCATTTTCACCGAATTTTCCCCATTCTTCTGGGTTATCTCCCAAACCTTGTTGATCGCTCTCGATAATACTATCTATTTGTTCTGGTTGATATTCTTTTTCTCTTTCAGTTATAACTGAGATCGTTGATTGAATAAGTTTATTTATGCTTTGGTCTTCTATTATCCAAGATCCTTGAATATTTTGGTAAAGAAGTTTTGCTAGTTGCTCTCGATGTTCACCTTTTGATAAATAGTCGTATACGGCCTTTCGCTTTTCCGTCATTTCTGCCCGTAGTACCCATTCTTTAAGCTCTCCTACGGTAATACTCCTTCTTTGTAGGCGGCAAGCGTAGAAGAAATTGAGCGCAGTGTCAGTATAATCAATGTGCAGCAAGCAATTTTTGGGTGCTAAAGCGGCTAATAGTTTTTCTTCTGTTTGCTCGGACGTTTTTGAAAGCAATTGTTCAGAAGGTAGATAATCGTCAGCACTTGAGTTAAGAGAATCGTTAGCACTTGATTGAAATTGAATATGAGGCAAAAAATTTTTTAATTTATCATACTCGAAAGAGTTGCTAAAGCTATTTAGGAAAGGTTTTGAAATCAGCTTGCCTATTCGTTTTGCTTGTTCGGGCGTTACTCTTTTTCTGGCTCCCGCTTCGGTTTGCAGCACATTGAGTAGTTGTATATCGTCAATGTTGATGGTAAGTCTATTCAACAATGATTGGCCTAAGAGTTTTTTAGCTTCTTCCCATTGAGTATCAACGATCCAGTTACATGAATAACTTTCCTGAAAGCTTGACCAATTAGCAACTTCGCTGAAGCAAGACTCTTCGGCTAGTTTGCCTGTGACTTTGGAGTATCTAGTATTACGATTGATCCGAATCAGTTGGCGATACTGGCCAAACAAACCGTTGGGTAGGGCATTACAATTAGTGATCAGATACCCCATACCGCGATCGCCACCCAGAATACGACTAATAAGGTCGCGCCGCTCATCATTAGTATCGAGTTCTTGCCAATTAACTGCTAGTTCTTTCCAAATAAATTCCCAAAAACGATAATTATTTATAGAAAAACCTAATGCAGTTTTTACCTTTTCCCAGTTGGCTCTACACAATTCCTCTAATAGCTTACCGATCTCAATACCAATCTGATCGGCAAGTTCTTGATTGTGTCCTGTTGGATCTAACTTTGTCCGTCCTGTTGTCACTTTAAAAGCTGCATTTAGTAGAAAACCAACAGAAAGCTTTTCTTGTGTAGGTGCTGTTACCCAAAAAGTTGGCGCATTAGGAGTAGTGCAACTAAGGCTACCATCTCTCTCGGTCATATCTAATAGCAGAGCAGATCCTGATGTTGTTCGCAGGCAAAGTCGTACTGAGTCTTCACCGTTGATTGTAATCTTATTTACTTCGATATCTTGAATACCCAGAAAAGGTTGTCTTTTCCAGGTAAATAATTCTTGGTAATTGTCTGTGCTATCTCTAATGAACCGATATGTTGTAATAGTGCGTGAGAAAACAGTTAAAATACCTGCTAGTTCTTGAAACTCCCCGATAATGTCTTGCGGTTGAGTACTCCCATCTAACTCTAGTTCAATAATCGTTGCATCTGAAGGCATTCTGTAAAAATCTAATCTATCTTGCAAATCTCTAGTTTCTTCAGGGGTGAGGAGTGAGGGAATTAGTCCACCCTCTACGGCAAAACCTAAACGTTTGCTTAAAATGCGCGGTCGTTTACATGAGAGATAAACACTTTTGAATCCTAAACCAAACATTCCTGTTACGCCATCTCCTTTATCAGAGATGTTAAATGTCAGCATTTTTTCGAGGTCGCGATCATATCCTATATTGCGATACCTATTTTTAGCCTGTGGATGATCGGGATGCTGGAAGCAACCAATCGGTCTACCCGCATGAATAAATGAAAGCTTGCGATCACCCATTACCACCACGAACTCTTTTCTTTGATCTTCAAGTTGTATGGGCAATGACATTTCTTGCCACTCAACCACAGCATCGTCAGCATTTTGAAACAGTTCAAAGGGTATACTCTGTTGACGATAGCCATGCTCAGTAATCTTTCTTCGTACAGATTTCAATAAAATATCTTTTACACCTTCATTCTTTTTCAGCAGATTTGATAATTTTGAGAGTTTTTCTTGAACAGATCTTTCCGTATCTTGCTGTTCTTTCTCAAGACCTTGCTGCTTATACTCAGCTTTTTGATGACGTAAGTCGTCTAACTCTTTTAAACGTGTCAAGATTAAACGTGCTGGTATACTAAAATCATCTTTTATCCCAAGTGTTCTCAGAACATGGGGCGCACTCTCTATTAAATAGTTCTCAGCTACTTGGATGTCAAGTTGATCAGAATTTAGTAAATCTTCCCAAATTGCTTCTATTGAATTTAATTCAATCCCATAAACTTTTGTAAGAAGAACTTTAGTTGAATCTTTCAAAATTCTTACTAACTCATCGCGAGCAATTTGTTCCGGTTGTATATGTAGCAGTTCCATTCTATTGCTAGCTAGTCCACCTTCATTCAGGAAAAAATGAGTTGGATTAGGTAGATTAGCAAGTTCAGCTTCAAAAGAAACTCCCAGTAATGAAATCGCATTACACGTACGATTTCCAGCTTGACCAATATGCGCTTGAAAAGGTCGGATTGGTTTTGTTGTATTTTTCAGCAAACGTTTTCGCAAACCTTCTCTATTACGCTTGCCTAGGTAAAATTCTGCCTGTTCTTTAATCCTATGATCAGAACTTGTGAAAAGGCTTAAAAATGCCCCAATGGGTTCTAATGGGCAGTAAGGCTCCCATTCTTTAAAGTAATTTATCAAAACATCAAAGCTATCTTTGCTATTTTCTTCTCTTAAACCTTTATCTGATTTCGGTAAATTGTTATTGTCTTGAGTTGCCAAGTTTAAAAATGAAAATATTATATTAAACTGCTCTTCATCTAGTAGATAATTTTTATCAATATTAGCGTTTTCTCCGCTTAACTGGTTAAGACATTTCCACTGCCCGTTACGATTAAGCAGACGAATTGGGGGGGATAAAATCTTTGTGCTAAATGTCTCGTAATTGATAGCTAATCGCAGATAAATATTAAATATTTCCACATTAGCGGCATTAGCCGCATCGGCTTGAAGATCGAAATTAGAGAGCAATATTAGGAGTTGGCGGAGGTTGTCCGCCTCCATCTTACCTAATAAGAGGTTTGGCAACAGGTAATCTTTAAATTTCTTCTTTGGTAAGTTTTGGGCAAATTTCCAGGCTCGTAGGAAGCTAACATCAAAGTATCTGAAAGCGTCCAAGCATTTATCTAGGGGAAACTCTTCAACAGAAGCAAACTCGCCAAGTTGATATTCTGGCAATTGCTTAAAAAATTTTTTGAAAATCTCGCCGATTTTAATTAATGCTTCATCTCCTGTGATAAATACTTCCTTGGCTAACCACTGCCAACAGTCACTATCGCAAATTCTTTCTGCTAACTTTGAAGATGAAATGTAGTCAGGGTAAACTTCTTCTTTTGATAGCAAGTCATTTATTTCTTGATTCAAGTTTGGGTAATGCAGCACCTTTTTAGGATATACTGCATTTTCTTGTTTGGTTACTAACCATGCCTCTGTTTTAAGTCTTATTTGATTATTAGTATTAGGCAGCTTTTGAGGCTGTTTCATCCATAAACTACTAAATACATCAAGAATAATGGGATAGTTTGTATGTGGGTTTCTTTTGGTGAAAATAAATTCAAAAATATCATTTTCATACCATTTAGTAAAAAGGTTGCGGAGAATATGAAAATTTTTATGATTTAAGATATTTAAGGAAAGTTGTTGAGCTTCTATGTACTCATCGGCACTCAAAGCGATTAATGTTGACAAGTGTTTTTGAAGTTTGTTTGGTATGATATTAATAATTTTCGATGGAGAAATTGCACTCTTATCTCCATTACAAGGAAGCCAGTTTTTTGTCTTGAGAGATTCTTTTAACTCATCTGAAAGCTCTGGCAATAAATCAAGGATAATATCGTAGAAATCGTAAGGTGTAGGTAGATTTAAAATTGTGGTGATCACTGCATCAATTTTAAATTCTTCAATCTTCAAATTTTCCAACTGATTCGGTGGAATATACTTAACCAAGACTGAATCAATAAAATTCCAAGCTTCTTTTTCACTATTGAGGACTTGTAACCGAACCTTCTCCCATAGCGGACTGCTATGAGGAGTGATATACAGAGGTGTTTCTACATCGTCATAGTTGTCTATGCTTCCATGAAGTAAGTAGCGTAATTCTTTTTCAAACATGACGAATTAACTCCTTCAATAAATTTATACGTTTTTTAGAACCCGCTAACTTAGGTTTTGTAGCAAGTAGTTTCATACTGCTATGAATATCACATCTCTGAATGGTTGGAAAAAATGGAATTTGATTCAGAATTTTTGCAAATTGATCATCAATAAAAATTAAATCACAATTAGGAAGTGCTTCTTTTAAGGCGGAAACTATCGGTATCTCACTTGAACCATTAAAAAGATTATTTGACAATTTCTGTAATTCAGAGTATGTGTATATGTAATGTGTTTGCTCGCGGTAATTATATCCCGTAAAAATAGGGGTTTCTAGCAAATCTGAATTAAGAACAATTTCAGGTTTGTCAAGACTATTAAGGACTTGCTGAATAAGATCTTGACCTACTTTTTGTTGTGATGGTTCTTCCAAGCATATATTACTAAGGCATTTAAGTATTTCAACTGCTTGGTGAGGGTTAAGTTCAGCTTTACTAGATTGTGGATTAAGTTCAAAAGTTTTATATACTAGCAAAAAATCGAAATTGAGTTCATAAAGTTTTTTATCATAAAGTTTTTTATAAAGTTTTTTGAGGATGCTATACATTGATTGTTCATCTGCATCTGCTGCAACTTTGGCGATCGCATATCGGCTCTCTGGTAGCACCAAGGCCAGCAATTTCATTACAAGGGGCAAATTTTCATCGCTTTGTAGTTGCGCTATATCCAGTTCGGCAAACGCTTTTTGAAGAAGTTTTATCAAACTCACCTGTACTTTTACCTCATTAATAACCTTAGTTTCTTGCTGGTTATCGCTTAAGAAAGCTTCAAGGAACCTGAGATTATCAATATCTAAAAAAACTTCGGCTGGTTCAAGTGCATCCAGAATTTTGCATAATTCGCTTACTTGCCATGCAAATTGGCTTTTTTCTGCAAATAAGTTGGGTTTTTCTTTGATAGTCAAGTAGTTGTGCTTGGCAAATTCATTAAGTTTTGAGAAAGCATCCCAGTTGAATGGGATTTTGGGTATTAAGCGTAGATTAGCCTGTCCTTTATAAATTAATTGCCAGCAGCTATGTTTAGGATTAATTACATAAACCCATTGTTTTTCTTGACAGATTTTTTGGCTATTTTCTTTAAATAACGGGGTTGCGCTTAAAGCTTTACAAAGAACCTCAATTTCTTGATTACTTAAGTCTTGGGAAAAATTTTTGAGAGCATCTAAAATGTGGCTCATCAAAGATTTATATAGAGTACAGTTCCACGCTTTTTTTAAGACAGTATCGTCATCGTCACCAGGAGAACGTTGATTCTCAATTGTATAGCGTTGATTATTCAAGCCTAAAATCCCCGTCCGAGCAAAGTCAACAAAGAAATACCCATGCAGCATTAAGCAAAAGCTATGCTGTGATTGTATATTACTCTGACTGCTAGCAATAGGTAAAAATACTGCTGTGCGTATCATTAAATTTGCTGGTTGTGATCGCCAACGGCCAAAAATTACAGCCGTGTGTGGCTTAATGTTTTTGAATTTGGTGGGAAATCCTGGCATATTGAAAATTTTTTTAAAAGTATCATTTTCATGAATAATTTCTTGCCCGCTAAAATTAAAATCAATACAATATGCTTTTGAAGCAAGGTTCACTTTCCCTTCTAAAGCATGAGGTTTGCCAGGACTAAGTTGAGATAAAGACGAATGACGGCGCTCTCCAGAGTTAATATAAATTAAATATTTTTCTTGTCCGAAATTTAAATTCTTTTCCCAGTAACGAATAGTTGTCAAAGAATGGAGTAGCGGCAGAAGAAGAGTTAATTCTAATTTCGTTTTCGATTCTGATAAAAAACTGGGAGTTTTATCATCAAAAATATCTGCTTGACCATTTTTAATAAACCCTAGTTGGATACCGCCTTCCTCTAGCTCGTGGGTTCGATGAGAGCAATGCCTCAGAGGTATCCACAGGATAAACCATTGGGTTTGATACTCTGGTAGTTCCAGAATTTGGTGAAGAGTTTCTTTAACTTTTTCGCAATCAGATGGAGTGAATCTACCCCATTCAGGGTGGTATAAATCTCCATCTCTATCTTCCCACGGATTAAAAATGTCAGCACGTTTGGATTGTGCGTTCTCAATCTCAGGGCCAATGTAAAAGAAGGCTTCACATAAATGAAATATACTTTTTAGTCCAAGTCCAAACTTTCCAATTGAATCTTGTTCTTTTGGTTTATTACTTCCGCCAATGATGTAGCGAATCGAACGAGCATTTTCGTTAGTAAATTTGCCATCATCTACTATAAATAAGGCTGGAGTGCGTAGCAAAGGATGCTCGGCATTTGGGATGCCTTCGAGCCAACCAAAATCAAAGTGGGTTGAACCTGCATCTTCGGCATTTTGAACAAGTTCTTTGAGAACAGGAAATCCTGATTTATAATTTTTCAGCAAATTTTCTCGAAGATATTCTATGTCACCGAGCGGATGATGTTCAGCCATATAGATTTACTTTTTCTTATTTTATAAATTTTGAGCCTGCTTAACGGTAAAGTTGCCGTAATTTGGCACTTTCTGTTTAATCCACAGGATTTCATTAGCAGAACAACCGATTTTGTTGGCTAGCCATTCTGGAGTAGTAGTAATATCCAGAAAATCATTAAATTTTAAAGCACTGAGTGCGTAAATCCTCTTACAGCTATCTCAGATCGACCCATATTGTTTTGTGCCGTTTGCTACGCTGGCGAAATTCTTTAGAAGCCCTGTTGAGATTAGTAGCGGTAAGCCTCTCTCTACAGGGAGGGTTATACTGCTATTTTAGAATTAGGGTTTAGAGTGCAATATAGAAAAACTGGCTCTCCTATAAGATAGAACGTCCACAGCGTAGTAGAGGAATCAACCTAATGGTGAGGAATCAACCTAATGGTGAGTTACATAGAGTGGAACCGAGCGTTAATTTCTTACTTTACTACAGGTGTGTCACGCGGCACAAAAGTCTATATCAGTGTTGACGACGACATCCTAGAGCGTATAGGTCGAGACTTCACACAAGCTACAAAGGCTGATAGTTGGAGTGCAGACTTCCGGACAGCTATAAGGGAAAAAGTTGTTTCTGAGGGACAGATTACTTTAAGCAACTTGCAAGAGCGTGATGCTGGCGGCTTTCCCCGAAGTGTTGCGTTTTTAGGTGCAACAGTGTTGGCCGCCTATCAAATGGCAGAAACTGAGGAAATATCAGAACTAAACTACTTCAAGCGATTGCGGGAAGTATTAGGTTTGTCTGGAGTTAGCCGTCCATCAGGTATGAAGTCTGGCAGTGTGGCTGAAGAGCCGTTATGGAAAGACTGGAACCGTTGGCTAATGGAGCAAGGATTCCTACCTTCAGCAAAACGGGGACGCGGGGGTTCAAAAACTTATATCAATTATCCAATTTCTCAAACTTTACTCCGTCGCACTGATAAGTACCGACTCCAAGTACTGTTTAACCAGAAGCAATGGACAGCCCAGTGGGATTTAATGACTCTGTTTGCTCATGTTCGTTGTGAAGCGCAAGGGCTTCCCCAACATCTAAAAGAACTACTGAGTGACAATAGACAACGCTATGAAGCTGTTGCCGAAGTAATTCATGAAGTTTACGAACAGTGGTTTGATGAGGGGAAACCAGTAGAATTTAAGGTAGGGGCATCTACTGGAAGCCGTCATCTCTTTGCTGGTTTGTATCGCACCGAAGACCCATTCTTCGGTCAAGTTGATTACTATCTCTACCCGAAGCAGCTGCGAGGACGGCAGCTAAATTTGGTACAAGTTAAACTGGAGGACAACATTTACCAACTAAGATCTGAACGCCCTGGATGGTATTTGCCGCTAGAGTTTCCTATAAATTTAAGTCAATTGGAGGGCGGTGCTAAATATGAGATTGCCATACCTGATGACCTTGATTCCCTAATTTTGCCTGCTCGTGATTTCTGGATACTGATTCCTGACCCGGATAACCCTGATTCAGGCATCTATGCTTCTTGGGGACAACCAACACTCGGTACTCAGTTTATCCTGCTGTGCAAGCGAGAACTGCTCGATGATCTCCAAAGATTACGAGATGAACGATTGCTAGAGTGGAATGGTGAACCGCAGCCAATTTGCGTTAGCGAAGCGGGACGCGATCGCGTCCTTCGCTCCAATTGGGTAGAACTTCATCAGTGTCAGGTTATCTCACAGGCTTGGAATGGAGTTTTTGTCAAAAATCAAGCCCTCAAAGATGCGTTACAGCCCATTATGCGGTTATCCATCAGCTTCTCTAGTGGCTTGCGTGTACCCCAGGTGAGTGCATGGCTGGAAGGACATAGCCCTCAAGTGACCATCTTTGGCTTTTCGCCCACAGTTGAGCTACAAGTGACTCGATTGTCCGATAATCACAAAATTTTGGATAAGTCCCAAAGTACGAATACTCCAATTGCGGTTAATTTTCCCACTACTGGTGATTACCTTGTGGAAGCTAGTTGTGCAGGTGAATCTAGCGAACGATTTATCAGGATTGTTGATTGGAGCTGGCTGTCAATGGAAAAACCGGAGCGTCATGAAGTAACACCAATCGGTTCGGCACATCAAATTTGCGGCAGCATAATTGAGCCAGGTTCTGAACTGAGTTTAAACAAAGCGGATGCATAATGCCACAAGTTCAACGTTGGTACAAAGGATACAAGTATACGGGGAATCCTAAAGAACTTGTAGAACAAATCTCTAAAAAAGTTCAGGAATATAATCTCAGTCCATACGTGCCTATTTTGCGACTAGAAAAGGGCGCAAAAGCTCGAAAGCCCTTTTACTTCTTCTTGGCTATTGAGAGTAAAGAAGTAGGTGAAATCCCCTCCGAAGTGGGCGAATCAAATTTACTAAAGCTACATTTATTGAAAATTCCAGCAGTTCCAGGTAGTCACTGTTTCACGTATGAACAAATAAAATCTATGGTAGGTGTTGCTCATGATATTCATGACTACACTAACCCCATTCCTTATCAAACTTCACAGAAATTCACCAATGATAATCCATTTGACTGGATAGCATCACCACCTATTAATAAGCCATCATCTGATGTTGATGAGATATCGCAGCGCTATGAGCAACTTCTATACTGGCTCTCTGCCATTGGCAGTGGAACTTGGGAATCCTTCAAGAAAGCCTGCGATGCTCTGGAACTTGAGGAACCTAAACGCATTTTACGGCGGCTTAGGTTACTTGGGCATATTGAGTCTTCATTAGACGGTTCACGATGGTGTACTGCTCCTACCGCTTTTGTCAAAGTTAGGTGTGAGTCAGATTCTCAAGAATTTATCTTGTGTGGTCAACGAAGCAAAAACCTACTTGAAAAACTACAACAATACACCCGTGTAAAAATTAGTAATCAAATGAGGGGAGATGCACCACCTGATGTTCGTTTTGAGCTAGATAGTCTAGAGGAACTGGCTTATATAGGCGAACAAGTAAGAACTCAATTGGGTATCACTATCAACAATGCGGGAAATGCGTCTTTGAAACTGGCTACAGTCTTGCCTGATCTGACGATATGGAAGCAAGGACTCAGGAGATTACAGGGAATTCTACCTAGTCTTTACGAGTGGAAGCGTTTTGACGGAAATGACTTTGTTGAGTGTAGCTTCTGTGGCATCACAGGGATGTACCAGATGTTTCCAACAGAAGAAAGCGATCGCCCTTGCCTAACGCTTTTCTACGACTCAGAAACCGATACCTGGCAACAGGGTGACTGGTATGGTTTACGATTTCTCGCCTTGCACTATGGCAGCCATCAGTGCATTGCTCATTACGATCCTACTGCTGCACGTTTGGCAATTCCATTCTCTCAACGATGGCCTGAACTGTATGAACGCGCATTAGTGCTAGCATCTGGACGGCTTCCAATCTATCAAAGAACAGAGCAAACCTTATGGCTGATTTATGAAAACGTAGGGCTGGCTCTGGTGGAGCAACTGACGAAAGAACTTGATGTAACCTGCCAAGAGGATCTTTACTCATGCACGATCTATTAGGTGCCTATCAACGACTTGAGAGGCTTTATCGGCTGTACATCAAGAGCGCCTTTCCTCTGAGATCGCGAGTCCTCAGTCAAGAACGCGACAATATCCTTAATCGTAGGGGAGTGTTGAGTCAACGCCCATTGGTAGAGACGGTTCCTGTTTATCCTTCCTCGGGATTAAATCTCACTGCTGCTGCACAGCGGTTGTCCTCAGAACGTCCGGACTATGAAGATTTAGCAGAGTTAGCTAAAAAACTCTTCCCTCCTAATATCCCGCTTTATCAGCATCAGTGGCAGAGCCTTGATGAAGCCATCCTAAACCATCGGGATATTGTTGTCACAACTGGTACCGGGTCTGGAAAGACCGAGTGTTTTCTGCTGCCCCTTTTTGCTCATCTGGCGCGAGAATCGGCAACATGGGAAGCAGTCGGAACGCCAGTCGCTAGCAGAGATTGGTGGAATTCAGATGATAAATCTGAGGGGCGTATTTCGCAATGGGCGCATACGAATCGCCCCCATGCTGTCAGAGCTATTGTTCTCTATCCCTTGAATGCTCTAGTCGAAGACCAACTGCGAAGACTAAGAGTTGCCCTAGATGACGATGCAGTTCACCAATGGCTAGACCGACACAGAGGGGGGAACCGCATTACTTTTGGACGCTATACCGGATTGACACCTGTTTCGGGAATCAAACCTGGCCCAAGTCAGGAACAGTTACGCAACCCAAGTCAGGAACGGTTACGCAAAATTCTGCAAGAGATGCAGGCACAGCGCCAAGATGTACTGAGCGCACTACGCAACGATCCTGAACGCGATCGCGAACTGCAATACTACTTCCCCAGGCTTGATGGGGGTGAAATGTGGTCGCGATGGGATATGCAGGAAACGCCCCCAGATATTTTGATTACCAACTATTCAATGCTAAACATCATGATGATGCGTAGCATTGAGGACAATATTTTTGAACAAACGAAGGCGTGGTTAGCAGAACCGGGACATCCAGAGCGGGAGTTTTTCCTAATTATTGACGAGCTTCATGCTTACCGAGGTACGCCAGGAACTGAGGTTGCTTATATCCTGCGCTTATTACTCTATCGCCTCGGTCTAACGCCAGACTCGCCTAAGCTGCGAATTCTGACGACTACAGCAAGTTTGGATGATAACCCCGAAGGGAGAAGATTCCTGAGAGAATTTTTTGGGAGAGACCAGTTTGCCTTTATTAGCGGTCAACAAGTAGAGCCTGTAGCAGGTTCGCGGACTTTTCTTTTACCTTACCGCCATGCTTTTGAAGAGTTTGCCCAAAGCGTTCAGCCTGATTTGCTAGCGGGTTCGCCTGATGTGGAAAACTGTGAGACTCAGATGAGCCAGTTAGCAACTCAGTTAGGGCAGCCTCGACAAGGAGGGATAAGTCCCAAGCAACGATTAGGGGAAGCCTTAGCCAGCATTCAAGCACCTGACGCATTGCGCGATGCTTGCAAAACCGTCAATGGAACAGTTCGACCTACCCAGATTCAGCAATTAGATGGGCAGTTATTTCCCGGAGCAGGTTCTCTAGAAAATGCGATCGCTTCTAATGCCATGAGAGGCTTGCTCCTGGCTTTGGGAATGTCTCAAGGTACAACAGGGCGATCGCCTCAGCCAGTGCGGGGACATTTATTTTTCCACAACTTACAAAATCTCTGGGCTTGTTGCAATCCGGAGTGCACAAATTTGACGAATGAGGCTCGTCAGTCCCGTATGGACGCGCCTTCTGCTCAAAAACCTACAGTTGGAGCTATCCACGATACTCATAGAATTTCTTGTGGCTGCGGTTCTCGCGTTCTCGATTTGATTGTCTGTGAGGTCTGTGGGGATGTTTTTCTGGGAGGTTACAAGCGGCAGGTTGAAACTCCGAGTGGGCAAAAGTTTCTGATTCTCACTGCCGACCAACCAGATCTGGAAAGTATGCCCGACCGGATGAACCTCGGACAGCGATACGAACAATATGCCCTGTTCTGGCCCTTGCCCTATGATGAAGCATTGGAACCCCAAGACCTAGAGTGGAATATAGACAAGGTTAAACGTAGATGGGTTAAAGCGAAACTCCATCGGATGACAGGTTTGATCAGAACAGATAGGACACCTCGAAGGCAGGACGAAATTCCTGGTTGGTTTTACCAAGTCATGGGGGCAAATGCTGGTCAGCAGTCCTCAATGCCTACCAAATGTCCTCGGTGTGATGCCGACTACAGCCGTCGTAAAACATTCAAAACTCCCCTGCGGAGTCATCGAACTGGATTCCAAAAAGCCTGCCAGGTTTTGGCAAGTGCTACTTTGCGAGAAATGGGTGGTTCAAGTCGTGCAGGTGCCTCATCCAGAAAACTGGTGATTTTCTCCGATAGTCGTCAAGACGCGGCGAAGCTGGCAGCAGGTATGGAGCGAGATCATTACCGCGATATGGCACGCCTCGCTATGATTCAAGCCTTTCGGCAATACTGGGTTGACCTCGTGGCGTATCTACGGAGAATGTTTCTATTTACTCCCACCAGTCCCAGCCTATCAACGCTACAGGCTTTGAACCCACGCTTATATGCTGAAGTCACCCAACCTCCTCAAGCAGAAGATGCGATCAGGCAAATGAGATTTGCGACAGCGAATGCCAACTTAATGAGCGAGGCAAGTATGTGGTGTATGGGTGCGCCCCCTATTAACCAGCAAGCTCGGAGAGTCTGGGAGGAGCTTGTTCAACTTTATCCAGGGCGTGTTCCCTTGGCAAACCTGCGGGGAACAATCCGCGACGAGTTGCTTAAGCAGGGAATTTGCCCAGGAGGTTCTGCCTTCAAAGCCAAGAAATATAAATCATCTGAGGGTTACTGGGATGATTGGTTCAACTGCTACGACTGGAGTAATGAAGTTTCTCAACCGTTAGTCAATCCGACGGAAAAGCAGCGAGATCACATACCTCGAATGGAAGCGCTTTTGTTAGAGGAAGTTGTATACGGCCTCTTCCCTCACATCGCCAGAACGCTAGAAGGTTTGGGTCAAGGCTGGATTAGTTATCGCCCGTATGGTAATCCATCACAAAAGATGATTGATGCCACTGAGGGCGTAATTCGTCAGATGGGCGTTAAGCGCCAGCATTGTTATATGCCGTACCCGGCATTTATTCATGGAAGCGAGGAGAATCTTCGCCGTTCTATTCTCAACTACATCAAAAGTTGCGGGCTGAATGACATTGAGATCCAACAGCAGCTCAAACAGTCAGGTGCAGCCATCCCCTCTGCTAGTGGACTGGTGCTAAATCCCGACAATTTAACGATAGTGCCTGCTCCAGACAAAACTGATAATAGTCCTCTCAATGGCTACCGTTGTCCGCAGTGCAATGCTTTCTTCATGCACAACGTTGGCAATTGTCCGGAGTGTAACAGTAAGTATAAGAAGGACGAACCCGCTATTACTGTCGTTCCCGACCAAATTACTACAGATTTTGACTACTACACAGAACTGACCGATCGTGCTGATGCGACCTGTTTCCGGATGAATTGTGAAGAGTTAACGGGTCAAACTAATAGCGAAGAGCGCCCAAAGCGGCAACGTTGGTTTCAAGAGGTGTTTGTTTCGGAAGAATTACCCAACAAAAAAGTCTATGGAGTTGACCTCTTAAGCGTCACAACCACAATGGAGGCGGGTGTCGATATTGGCGCTCTCAATGCCGTGATGATGGCAAATATGCCACCACGACGCTTTAACTATCAGCAACGGGTTGGACGTGCGGGAAGACGTGCCAGTGGGGTTTCCCTTGCTGTTACTTTCTGTCGGGGTAGGAGTCACGATGATTTTTATTACCAGCGACCTGAAAGCATGACCGGAGATTCCCCACCGCCCCCTTATGTGGATATGCGGAGAGAGGCTATCTTTAAGCGAGTGCTGATTAAGGAAGTGCTGCGCCAAGTTTTTGCAGGTATGACAAGTTTGACTGAGGAGAGTAAGGGCGATAACGTTCACGGGGAATTTGGCACAATTGAGCAGTGGGAGGGTTCTGAATCCAATATTGCCGAATGGTTGCACAATCCTACCAATGAACCAAAGATTCGCTCGATTATGCAGGCGCTCAGTCTAGAAACCCCTTGGGCTGGTAGTGCAGGTGAAGCGTTTCAGAATGAAATGCTGGAGTATTTGCGCGATTACCTTATTCCTGAAATTCGTCAAATTGTTGATGATAAATCTTATACCCAGGATGCCTTGAGTGAGCGTTTGGCAAATGCAGGCTTGCTACCAATGTTTGGCTTTCCGACTCGCGTTAGAGCATTATATACTCGCTTCCCTCAACGCTCACCCCAGTGGCCTCCATCAGACGGGGTAATTGACCGCAATTTAGATGTGGCATTGAGCCAATTTGCCCCTGGCTCTCAAACAGTCAAGGACAAGGCTGTTCATACCGCCGTGGGAGTTGTCTCGCTCAAGCCTGCGGGGGGAATTGTACGCTCTGAACCTGGACTGTATCCGCCACTGTCCGAGGGCAATCCTAACCCTATTGGATTATGCGAAAACTGTCAGGCAGTCGTACCTCTACCATCTCTATCAGACCCCTTACCTGGTGGTCGAGAGCCAGAGAAGCAGGTTTGTCCAGTTTGCAACTACTCTGAACCTTCCCTTAGACCCTTAGATGTTCGAGAACCGAAGGGATTTTTCACAGATTTGGAGCCAGAGGATTTTGACGGGCAGTTTGAATGGCAGCCTCGCTCAACTCGTCCGTCTTTGAGTATTCGGACTGAGGATGCTAATTCTGCCCAAGTTGGTAACTGTACAGTGATGAATTTGAGCGATCGCATTCTCTCAGTTAACGATGATGGTGGTAAAGGCGGGTTTGACTTTCAGACTAACGTCAAGGTTTATGGTGTACACAGACCGGGAGCCTATGCAGTAGCGCCTGAATCACCAGAAGAGGCTGGGGAATCTGTGACTACATCAGGACTCTCTCACAGAGTTGCCCTTGTCTCGCGGCGAAAGACGGATATTTTGCTAGTCAACATTGATAAGTGGCCCGATGGAGTTTTTGCTGACCCAACAACTGTAGAGGGACGGGCAGCTTGGTACTCTTTTGCCTTTTGGTTGCGGATAGCTGCGGGTTATCGTTTAGATGTGGATGCATTAGAACTACAGGCGGGATTTCGTTCTCTGCCTGGTGAGGATGACCAGCCGATTGGTCAAGCGTTTCTCTGTGACCAGTTAGAAAATGGCGCTGGGTACTGTCGATTGCTGGCACAGCCCCAGGAATTTGCTGATTTAATGAGGTTGGCACAACCAACGAATCAGAATGGGATTGCTTGGGAGTGGATGTATTCAAAGCTCAATCCTCAAGGTTCTCAACCTCATGGGAGCAAATGCGATACGTCTTGTAATTTGTGTTTGCGGGACTTCAGTAATTTACCTTATCACGGTCTTCTAGATTGGCGACTGGCGCTGGATATGGCGAGAATTGCTTTATCTTCAACAGTCACAGTAGATTTAAGTTCTTCTTGGAATGACGTAACTAATTCTTGGGTAAACCTATTAGAAGGGGAAGAAACTTCAGTGCCAGGTATATTTAAAAGTCTGGGTTATAGTTCTTCAGAGCAATTTGGCAGTCTTCAGGGATATCTTCGCCGCAGCCCAAATCGGCAACGGGTTTTGATTGTGCGGCATCCGTTGTGGACTGATGAGCATCCTGAGTGGAAAGCGGCAGTGGAAGCGGCTGAAGGGAAGTATTCTGGTTATCAGGTGAAGTCGGCTAATCCGTTTAAAGTTTTGCGGCGACCTGCGGATTATGCGTAAAACTAGGAATGCAATTATTTGCGCTTATAGGGTGTTGCACTGGGAGTTTGACTATTCCTAAATAATGATTCCCAATTTTCATTAGGTTTATGAAAAAAAGGTAATGTATTGTTAGGACAGCTATAGTGATGACAAGTCAATGAACCTGATTGGCGATAGCCCATAGAAGCTTTTCCAGATGCCAGAAAGCAGTATTTTTCAATAAAAGCGTCATATTCAGTTTCAGTAATTTTCTGCGCTGAAATAAGTTCCATAATTTCTGGAGATTTGTAATAAAGTATCTTATTGTGAAAAAGAGTTTGACTATTGGGAGGCGCGGATTCTATAGCCTCAAGGGAAAATGATTCTGACTGAACAATATACATAAAAATAAAAGTAGACTGTTGCCATTCCGGATGTATTTTAAGTAATTTATTAATCTCTTTAATACATTTGCTGATCTGATTTCCAGAGCCATTGGTGTAGTCCATAAAAACAAATGCTGAAATCTCAGGGTTACCAGAAGTAGATTCAAAGTATTCTTTCAATGGTCTAAGTTTTTTCTTGTCATTAGAGCTAGTTCCAGTCAGAACAGACCTTTCATAAATTGCCCAAAGCCTATCTTGACTTTCCATAGATGTATTAGGAGGAGAAGGATATCTTGCATATTGAATAACTTTATTTCGCAGCCACTTTTGCAACTCAGCTTCATTTTTAACAGGGGCTTTTGGCTCTGAAAAAAAGGCTTGTCGTAGACAGTCTTTTTCAATCAGAAGATTAATTAACTT
Source organism: uncultured cyanobacterium (assembly GCA_963711165.1). Classification (GTDB taxonomy): domain Bacteria; phylum Cyanobacteriota; class Cyanobacteriia; order Cyanobacteriales; family PCC-9333; genus Crinalium. The sequence goes on from CAVQDG010000047.1 coordinate 123,868, forward strand.
CGCTTGCAAACTTTGTGTAGCAGTTTCAATATCATTTTTAGAAAAAAACTGAAACTTGCTTATTAGTAGATATGCTATATTTTTGTCAAAATTAGTTTCAAATTGATTCAGCCAGTCTCGAATCTTTTTCTTTGACAAGGAACCTTCCCAGCTCGAAAATTTGTCATAGCAAGCCTCGATCTCTATATCATCATATAACAAAGAAATTTCTATTTGCCTTTCTTCTGGTAGAATCGAGGAAATTGGTCTTTGGTATGGTTGTACGATTTCCTCTAATTTTCTTTGTAGTTGCTTAATTTCATCAGCAATAATTTTAAAGTTGATGCGTAGAGAATTGCCGTCCAAATTTTCTGTTGGCATAAAGCGTTTATTTTAAAGTCTTTCTCGAAATTTGAATATATCTTTAAAGGTAGAATTTGTAAGAGTATACATATATGGTCTTTGACCAAAAATTTCAATATACTGCTCAAAGCCGGATTTATTTCTGAGTTCTTTACCTGCTTTATTTAACCTATATTGAGCTTGCTGCTCTGGTAGTCCATAGAAATAGGGAATCGGACAAGAGTCCTGCAAAAGCAAAAGGTCTTGAATTGATTGTCTTCTCCCACCACTAAAAAATAGAACATTGAGAAAAGCCTCGGCTTCTTCAGACAGTTCATTACTAAACCGTAACTCTGAAAAATATGCTTCTGCATAAACTCGATAACTACTACTAAAAATTCTTCGAGCTGTTCCAAGATTAACCGATATATGCGATAATTCAGCTTCAGCCCAAATTAACTGGCAGATAGTTTCTACAAATCGAGGAACGCCTCCAGAAACCACGGCAACAAAGTCAACAACCTCCTCTTCAAAAGGATAAATTTTATTATCAGTTCTTAAAGTTACAGAAATATTTTTTGTTTCTATATACTCTTTTACTTCTTGTGGTAGCAGAGGCTTAAGGATTTTAAAATTAAACCTTGCTTCTTGTAACTGACGAGCTTCTGAAATAATTTGGCTATAGTATTCTTCTGTTACACTTACACATAATGCCCAACCAGGTCTTAGTGAAAATTTTTCGGACAAACTCTGCAAAAAACTCAAAAAATATGTAATTTCTATGCTCAGGTTTGAAAATAGGGCTTCAACCTCATCAAATGCAACTAGTATATAATATTTTTGGGTACGCTTAAATAGCTCAAAAAAAGCCTCAAACAGATTTATTAGTTCTGTTTCTTCAAATAATATTCGATCTGATTTTGTTAAAAGACCTTCCTGAAGCAAGACATTATAAAGTTTCAGTAGAATAGCTCCCAAAAGACTTTCAAAGTGCTTTTCTGGCTGGCTTGATGCTGCAACGGTTGTAACTATTTCTTGAAATTTAATTGGAACACACACACCAGCATTATTCTTAAATTCTTGTGCTATCAAATTGAGTAAGGTTGTTTTTCCATATCCATACTCTCCCACAAAAAATAGTTTGATAGGTCTTCGTATTTTGATGGATTGTTTAACTTCATCAAGAAGGTCGTTAATAAACTTTGTATGAACCAGTCTTGAGGTGTACTCCTGATTAACTACTGATGCAGCAAATCCGGAAACAACATAAGGGTTTTGGGCAGGTGCTATAGAATTTCCATTAACGTCTTGGTAGGGCATACTTAAACTGCAACAGCAGGTTCTAAAATTTTAATAAATCCATACTTAACTCCTCGGATATCAACTAAATCAATTCCCATATTACGAGCTAATTGAGATTTAGTTGTTCTTAATTCAATTCGGTGAGTAAGTTGTAACTGAAGCAAATGTTTTTTAAAATTTTCATCTGAGTAATTTGATATTTGCTTGAGATGATTGAATATATTAGCAACGGGAATTAGTCCTAGGCTTTTCTGAGCCATATCACCATAATGTTTAATAATGAAATTCAAAAGATTCAAATAGTTGTCAATTTGTACTTTCTCCTTGTAAAATATTTCGAGATAACCCACACCAGGCTGCCTGACATATTTATACTCACAGTGTTTTGCCAATAATTCCTGAAGTTGAGCGGGTTGACAATTTTCGTCTACTTGATATTTTTCCTGAAGTAGCCAGCGGCTAGAATTATAATCTATAACTATTCTAGAATGCTGAGAGCAAAGCCTGGTAAAGTTCTCCTCAAATAATTCAATAGATGAATTTTGCCAAACAGCCTCTAGTGGTTTAATTGCTTCTATTTTAGAATTGGTAGAAACTGATGCTCTTGTCCGAGGTGTTGTTTCTGAATAGAACTTTCCATCAGCTTTAAAGAGATCCAAAACGTAAAAACCAGTTAAATAGTTTTTAATAGTTGTACTAGACATAGGTGTTCCTGCTGGCTTGCCCTTGTGAGCTTTATGAGTAACTAGCTTACCTTCTAACCAAGACAAAGCAACCTTTAATGTTTGTTCTTTATTGACTACAATTCCCTGTGACAGTATCCTCATGTCTTCTGGATACTGTTTAGGTAAGTAAAAAATTGGAATGATTTTAGACATATAACTATCATGAAAGCCTAGTTAGGATACAAATGCACATACATAGCGAATTGGTTTGATTTGTCTAACCCAGGTGAAATAAAAAAAATAGATTTAGGATTCAACAACCCCTCCATATCATCAGTAATCAAGTTGCTAAGTAGGTGGGCATAATTAAAGATAAAACGTAAAATCCTGAAACACACTCATCGCAAGGGTTTTCGTTTTTGCTATGGTATCTTTATTGATGCCCGCCTACTTAGCTAAGATGATGCACCCTTTTCACATCAATCTCGTTGGCGCAGTGTAATCTCCAGATGCCCCTTCTTATACAAAGCCTTCAATAGTTCCCACACATCTCGATTATCCGAAGTGCGCTGCCGAAGTTGGCTAATCGTAATCGGGCTTTCTTCAGAGCGAACAGTATCTAAAAGCCGTCTTTCTTCATCTTTCAGATTTTCATCCTTGTGAAACTGAAGTTTTATCAATTCCCTACGAAGCTCCTGTCCTTTCCCAAAAATGGATTTAAGTTCATTTATCCATAACTCAAAACTTTCCAATTCTAGAGAGGCTGGTAACTGATAAAGCTGCTTTTTTAAACTGCCTATTTGATTCAAAAACTTTATCACATTTTGCTCTCGCTCTTGCCATAAAAAAGCTAAATCTCTTTCTAACTTTTCCCATTCAGTAATTTTGCTACTATTACATTTTTGCACCTTTTCCAGGAAAACTAGCCTGAGTGTGTCGTATGAGCCGTCATAGTCTTCATCATCAAATCGGCAACGGTCTCTCAATTGGCACTCTTCCGGAGCAATCCGAGCCAGTAATTCCTCATATCGACTTAGTTGCTGGTCAAAAGCCTCTCGCCCATCGCCGTTCACTATTAATCTGTTCTTCAATTTCAACTAAAGGACGTTGCAGCAGATCATACTCTCTAAAACTTTCTATTTTGTGAGCGGAAAAATACCTAACAACTCGGTCAACGAATTCATCTTCATAACGCATTAGCCTCTCTGGGTCATTAGTCAGATTTTGTCGCAACGCCCCAGCGCGGGTTAGAATAATCCGCCATTGCTCTAGCCCAGCTACCAAATCCTGAAGTGTTTTTTTAGTTTTTTCGTGAGTTTTCAAAGACTGGTTACACTGCTTTACTTGATGATGCAACACTAGGATGTCTGGTTCATCCAAGACAATCGAGTTAGCCATTTTCTGGCAATCTTTGCCTAGTTGTTCTACTTGCCTTTCCAGATGCTTGCGGTAATCATCAAGGCAGGGTTCTAGACCACTATCGTCAGGAGGAATTGGCTGACTAACTTTAGATAGAGTCAGCTCTCCAGTTAAGTTCTCTAACTGATGTTTGATTTCTGCTAGCTCTTTTTGAAGTGCAGAGCGTTTCTCTCTACAAAATTTCTCAATTTGCTCAGCATAGCATTGTATTGTTCTCTGAACCTGATCGAGAACTACATCAGATAAAGATTGTTGCTTGTTTAACTCAAAGACAGTCTCATTGAAAAGATTTAGTTGTGCCGTATCCCCTTCTTGCGCTAATGTAGCCACTACGCTAACGAGAGTTTTTTGAGCCTCATCTAGGTTTCGTTCAACTTCATGTAGAAGCGTCTCATCAAAAGCGTCTAGTAATGAATAAACATGGCTGCGAAGTTCATTCAACTGACCCTTTAAATCATCAGGCTCTAACTCCGCTACAGCTTGGCAGAGAATTCGCCTTGTTTGTTCCCACTCTACGTAGCGTCGCCGTTGCAACCATTCAATCGCTTCCTCAAACTCTTCTTGAAGATAGCCAAGCTGTTTAATCTCTTCCCATAACTCGCTTATGTCTAAAGTTTTAACATCTTGCTGCCCCTGTGTAGTCTCAACTGTTTTTGTTTTCCCTCTTGTCTTCAGTTGTTTCTGGATAACGGATTCCAAAGGATGTTCAGTAAAACTGACTTGGGAAGTTTCTTCTTTCTTACTAGCAATCTTATATTCACTTATCAGATCGTGCTGTTTAAAAATTCCCAAAACACTAGGCAAACCCGAACCCGCTGTTTCAAATAGCTTTTCAAATTCTTCCTTAGTAACCTGATACAACTGATTCCCCCGACGAACAGCTAAAGGAACCTTTTCAAGCGCTAACTTATATTTCAATAAGGACGGACGCAGGTTGTTATAGAAAGATTTATATTCGGGAAACAAAACCTTAGATTTCTGATAAAATACGGACTCTATCAGTTTAGTTTCCGCGCCATTTACATCCTTTATACCCTCAATAGTCCAAGTTTCAGGTTTGACTGTCGGGAATAGTAACCGCAGGGCATACTGGTGGCACTCCTTGCGATGGTGTTCCAATCTAGCACGATCTGCTTTGCCGACTTCAGGATTTTTGAGCAGCCAATCTCCAATGTAATGAGATAAGTTGAGGAGCGTACAAGCCGAACATTGTTCGGGGGGCATAACTTTGCTGAGTAAGCCGAAGGTTGTGGGATATTGTCGTTCAAAACTGCGACCCAGCTGAATGGAAAAATCTACTTGACCTGTTCCCGCGATCGCAGTTAACTTTTGCGAGGCAGCGTTCGCTGCCCGGTCATAATCCAAGTAAAATCGCCAGTCTAAGTGAGTTTCTTCTGGCGGAGTAAATCTCATCAACTTAGATTTGTCAGTACCAATACTGATGACCAGAGAACGCTTTGGAAACTCAGCATTGTATCTCTCTGGGGCGCCACTCAAAAAATTATAAAATCCAAATCTATCTTGCTTCCACTCATCCTTGTAGCGCCAAGTCCAATTTGCTTTCTGTCCTGACCTAGAAACTGGAAAAAGTAAGGGAATAATTTCCGAGCTAAAAATTGTTGTTGCTATGCTCTGTTTTTGAGCATTGTTCCACTCAACAAACCACTGCTGACGAAACCGATTGAGGATTTTATCCACAACCGTTGGGGTAGTTGGCTTGCTAAGGGAGACTAAGGCAAAACTATGCTCAGTCGGTTGTATGATGTACAAACCGTACAAATTTTCATCTTTTGCCAGTTCTTCAAGACTCTCTAACAGTCCTAATTGCTCAGCTATGCTTTCAGAAACTCCTGCTGGGAAAATACCAAGAAGTCGGACTACCTGTTGCCCTTTTGGATGTTTTTGAATAGATGTTAGCTGTTCTAAGGCATCGATCGCATTGTTAATCCGATGCTGTTGGGCACCATAGAACTGCACCCGTCCTGTTAGATAATCATCAATCAAATCCAAAGGAGTGTACGAACCTCCCTTCTCTTGGGCAACATGAACTAGACGTTTAAATACTTCGATAACGGCGCGAGGGCCATTGCTGAGGTCTTTGCGATCACACAACTGCCCCAAACTCTCAATCGTCGCTGGATGGGCTAACAGGTTTCCCTCTGACTCCTGATCCAGAAACTTTGCACATAGATACTCCCAAAGCTTGCCAGGAAACTCGTAGTTATAGGCATCAGCTAATCGCAAGGAGACTTTCTGCTCCTTCATGCGGTGGATAATATCACCTGCCTGTTCCTCAATAGCTGATTCCGTTGGATCTGTCGGCATACTCAGGATTAGCGCTACAGGCGTATTTCCCAAAGCCCGCATCCCTTTAACTAAATCGCTCAAAATCTGAATTCGGACGCTAGAACCCTCTTCAGTTCGCAAAAACTCCTGGCTTTCGTCAGCGAATATTGCTAAACCAAAAAAACCGGCCTTCCGGAGAATAGGAACGCTCTCCTGCCAAAAATTCAAAACATTATCGGTATTTGTTATGTCAGTCTTTAATTCTTGAACGATTTTGAGAGCTTTAGCTTCAGATAGCTTGTGCTTGCGTGCTATTTCTACTGCTTGCTCCTGCTGAGAATGCAAGCCGTACTTACGATACAGTGCCTCAACTTGAGGAATGAGTTCTGGTTTTATGCAAGCCTTAATCCAGCCATAAGTAGCAACCATCAAGTCTCCCAGTTCCTTGAACTTGAACGGTGGTACTGCAACAATCTGATGTTGCTGACATTCATGCCACAAATAGACCAATGTTGCCGTCTTGCCATAGCCATAGTCGGCACTCAGGTAGCCATTGACAGGCTTCCCTTTGCGAATTTCAGCAATCAAACGTTCTCGAAGAGCCTTTACTCGTTCGATTGGTTGGTAAGCACTAGCATATAACTCATAACGCTCTCGCACGCTTTGAGGGTCATATTCTATGCGGGATGGACTAACTGTATCGACAATTGCTTCGATTGAGTCCAGTTGTTCTAATAGGCGTTTCATTTTAAACCTCTGTCATGAGATTGACTCCAACTAAAGCAATTGAGTCCACTCAGGGGATTGAGTTAGCATTACCCATTGTCCATAACCCCCTTCATAACCCCAGTCAAAGAGACCCCCTTGGTCATAATCATAAGTATGCTTGGCGTTATCCAGGGTGTTATCTAATCCACTTGGATCTAACAACAGTATTTGACATAAACGCTCTTGAATATCTTCTCGCAAGAAAATCTTGACCCCATAGGTTCGTTGCAGTTGCTTATAGATGGTATCTACTGCCTTGATCAAAATGGGAGCAGTACAGAAGTATCGCCGACTGAAGCGTTGTGATTTCCCCTCTGACTCAAGCACAGATGGGGACAATGAGCCTAACCAGTTGAGTACCCCAGCAACGCTGCTATCACTGAAGGCTATTTCACTTGAGGGTAATTCAAACTTGTGAGAAGCTGCTTCAATGACTTCTCCAACTAAATATTTTTTCTCGGCAGGTGAAACAATAATTTCTTTTCGCACCCAAAGTTGCTGTACAACAGTCGCATAAGCCCAGGAAAATCTCTTATCAGATTCTTCTAAATGTAGGGAATAAATTACCAAGTGCAAAAAATCACCCAGCAGATCGGGATTTGATTGTTGTATATCCGCAGCCACTTTCCCTAATGGTGTTAATTCAGGTGGATTTTTCTTAGAAAGTATTGAAATACTTCGCAAAAATGGAAAAATAAGTTTTTGTAATACAGGAACCCCAACCTGACAGGTTATAGCTAATTGCTCAAGGGCGGTTTCCTGGTTGCTGAAAAAATAAAGAATAGAAGCGACTCTTTCTAAAGTTGTATTTTGCTGTAAATGTAAAGTTAATTTTTTTCCCATCTTAGCAATCCAAGGTATCTAGCCAAGCTGTCAAATTATGCATAATACGATGGTTTCGACTTGTTCTTAACTTTTCAATACTTTGGCAAAAGTAACACGAATGATTGGTATCCATTTTAATCTTCTCTAAACCCGATTTTGTAGTTTCAATGCCACGTCTTTGTGTTACTTGAATCTGAGATGTTTTCGGAAAAAAGATGCTACCAAACCCCCCAGCTTTCCACCAAGTCGTGCTATCCAAGGTATGAGGGACAAGTTGGTTGTCTTGAAGGCGCTTATAGCTATTTGGTCCCCCAATGCCGAAACAGTGAACTTTCATGCTGTGTTCGCTGGCAATATCTAAAACAATTGAGAAAATTGTTAAGCTATCTTGGGAGATCATGTTGACACTATTGTTAGGACCAGACGTTCCCCAAGAACCAAATCCAACTCGCGTTATCCCTAACTTTGAATAAGTTTCGATACAACGGCTGATTTGGTTGGGTGTGCGTCCATGTACGGGTGCGATCGCACGCTCTTGGACATAAGGTGGCATTTGGTCGAAAAATTTAGAGCAATGGTAGAGCGTTTCTCGGACTTTGTATTCCACTACCTCATCAGAATCGGTGGATAGAGGAACAATATCTGGCAATACATATCCATCTGCCCACTGATTATCGTGATAAAACTTGTCTAAAAAGAGTAGCAACTCCTCATAAGTTCGTTTACCTTGTTGTACCTGATAAGCTCCACAATCAAGCCAGACCTGTTTTACGCGCCCATTTTCTTTTTCTTTGCGGAAATAAATAGTTGTAGAAACAGGACAAGCGAGTGGTGAGGTCAAAACTCGTTCAAATGGATTACGCGGATCGCAGCCATTGTCCCAAAGCTCAAAAAGACGCTTTAGCTCAGGGCCGCCAGCACTGAGAGCCGCGACAAATTTAGGACGACTTGGAGTTGTCTCCCGTAGTTTTTTTTCCCAAACAACGAGAGGCCGATGCTTACCTGGTTCGATGTCCACCCGACTGAAGCCTAGTCGCGAGTAAAAACCATTCGCTTCTAAATCCAAGGGACATTTAAGGCGCAAAAGTTTTATACTACATTTCCTACTATGTTCCTCCCAGGCGCTCACAAGAGAGCGGCCCACTCCTTGTTGACGATGCTCAGGGGAAACACAAAGATGGTAGAGCGTAGAGATATTGTCGCGCCGATGGTGGAAGTGTAGGAAGCCGTAGGGTAAGTTGAGAATTTCTTTAGAGTTGATGGCTGACTCAAGAGTAGCCCGATTTACAAAGCCCAACGCTTGCCGATGGACATCGGCAAGCGCTTTGATGCGTGGCAAATCTTTGTTTTCGGCGAATACAGCCCTTGTCTCCTGACACTCAATGAGCACGCCTACCTCCTTTCTCAAATAGCGGGATTGGGTTAAATGTAGCCGTTAAGCACCTGTCAATGTAACACGCTGCGGAGTTCGTAGGGAAAAAACCTTTCCACTCCAGCTTCTGTTGCGCGTTTTTGCACGATCATGCACCAATTTAATAAAATACAACTTCATAGAGAATTGATATTAGTAATATACCAACTACTAAAAGCTTCAATTGCAATTTTTTTTAACACTTCTTTATTTTAACCTTGATTTGAATTATCATTAATTAGTTGATTTTCGCAAAGTCCATTTTTGGTAATTAGAAAAATAGCCCGAAAACCTACGAGTTTATATTTTAAATTAAATACTAAAAAAATATTTCTTTATACATAAAAATTAAAAAGTTTTGTTTTTTTCTCAGCCTAAACTTACAGATCTGACGGTTAGAAAAATTTTTTCTAACCCTCAATTAACCGCAGGAAATATTTAATAAATTGAATATTAACAGCTAGTATAGAAGAAACACGAACAATAACTCTAAGGAGCCACGATAAGGGAACCATCTTCGTCTACATTGTGTTTGTAATCTTTTCTGAGTTTCTCTGCTCTTACTGGATTCCACTCAATACTGGAAGAGAGCGCCCGTCCATCTCCAGTATGCAAGCATACATTTTTTAAAAGTGGCTTATCCACGTCCTCATTTATGTAATTACATAAATCTAAGCACTTTTCCAAGTTACTAACACAAATATAATCTGCGCCAAAACCACAAACCCAATTTTTATCGTGTTCGTCGAAGATACTACTTTCAAGGGTGGATAACGACACTATTAGTGCCTCTACTCCCGGAACGCAAATTACTCTGTGGGTTGAGCGATCGCATTTCTGTATCAAGTCAATAGTTCTTTCGATACTAGCTATATATCCATCTATTTGCTCAATGAAATAGTCAGCATTAACTATATCTGGTGTATATTCTAGTTTTTCCTGCTGTAAGTCTTTCAATTGTTGCTGGAATAATTTTATAGGTTCAAAACCCAAGGATACATCTACTATGACGTTGTTTCTTACGTGCATATTAAACTCTAAATGTGAGTCGATAGTTGTTGGCGCTCCTAGTGGTAAATAATCTCGGCAATCTGTAGATATGTACTCAATGGAAATAGCCCCAATGCCATTATTTCCCTTGATAAACTTAAGGGCTTTTTTACGGAACAAGAATAATCGGTAGTCATAATTTTTTAACCAGTCTGCCCGCATTTTGGCTTTGATAAGGCGCTTTGATGTTTCCCTTGCTTCAATCTGTCTCGCTTCCGAAACCTGCTCTCTTACCCACTTGAGAGTAGTCCTAGTATCACCCAAATTACGACTCCTGTTAGAGTTAGATTCCTTCCGTTTCTTCTGTTGGCTTTTATTAAGCTGACGTTGTTTATTTTTAAGCTTTTTCATAGCAAATACTAGCCCCTATTCTCAGTTTTTCTGCTTTTATTGGATTCCATTCAATGTTGGAAAAAAGCACACTTCCATGTCCAGTATGCAAACACACCTTCTTCAAAAGTGGTTTATCCATATCCTCATTTATGTAATTACATTTATCCAAGCACTCTTCCAAGTTGGCAACACAAATATGATTGCCATTAAAGTTGCAAACCCAGTTCCTATCATGTTCATCAAAAATAATGTTTTCAAGACTGGATAACGGTACTAATACAGCTTCTCTGTCTGCAACACAAATTACTCTATGGGTAGAAAATTCGCATTGTTTTATTAGTCTAACAACTCTTTCAATACTAGCTATACGATCATTCACAAGTCTTATATGATGATCATCTTCACCTAGTTCAAAATTCGTTAAGTAGCATAGTTTTTCGTATTCAACCCTTTCCAGGTCTTCCTGCCATGACTGCATGGACTTAAAGCTCAAAGCTATGTCATTTATGACATAGTTTCTGACACCCATACAGGACTCGGCGTATGACTCAGGCGTTGTTGGTGTTCCTGCGGGCAAGTAGTCTTGACAATCTGTATATATATACTCAATAAAAGTAGTACCAGCATCACTAATTCCTTTGCTTAGACCAAAAGCTATTTCGTGAAGCGATGACAGTCTTAAATCGTAATTTAAGAGCCAATCTCTTCGTAGTTCAGCGTTTTTTCGGGTTGTCTCTCTCTCCTGTCTTTCCCTAATATAATTATCAATATCTCTGGCAGAAAGTTGGTTTGTTCTTATCAACTTAAGATAGGCTGCATCAATCGAATTATGACCCTTGTTATATTGTGGGGTTTTCCGATGACGCTCTTTACTTTTTTTGACTTTATGCTGTTTATTTTTTAGTTTTTTCATAGCTATCGCTCCCAGTTTTAAAAGAGTGCTGTAATTAATATTCTGTTCAAATTTATGAAGCTTACACCTACCTCTAGGTAAGTCTTTTTAAAGATCCCCATCTAAAGAAAGTGATTTAGACGGGGATCTTTAATAGACGATAAACCTAAGATCGCCAAGAGAAATTATTTCAAAATCATCAGCATCTTTTCAAAAGTTTTTACTTCGCCATTGGTTTGTTTATAACTAGCATTTTGAAACAAATCAAGTGGTTGAAAACCTAACTTTTTATACAGCGCGATCGCGCCTTCTCTCACCCGTGAAACTCTTAATATAACAGGTTCTCTACCACTGATAGCAGATTTTATCAATTCAGTAGCTAATCCCTGACGACGATACTGAGCATCAACTATTAAGTCAGCAATATACCAAGCATTATAAGGATCTATTCCAAATCTCTCTTGTAGCAAATTTTGATTTAAAGTGTAAGTTAATTTACCATTACTTACTTGGCTACCCCAAACTTTAGTTTTAATGAAGGGAACGATAGCACAAAAAGCAATAGGATTATGCTCTAAATCAAATGCCACAAACAAATGGCCATTGTGCAGGTAAGAGTCGAAAAATTCTTGAAGTTTTTCACTACTCCAAACTTGATATTCTGGTGGTTCAGAAAAAACACTTTTGTAAAGTTCGATTAGCTGCGGCAGATATTGTGATATTTGATGCTCAGAATTTATTTCAACAATATTAGATGTTAATTGCATGAGTTGGTTTACCTCAAAGCATAATTACTCAACTACCAACTGTTTTCCCCGTATCAACCACTTCTAAAACCATAGCTCTTAACTCAGTGGAGCTAAATAAAATAAGTCAATTTGCCCTTGCCCTTGAGAAGGGTATCTCAGTCTCGGAGGCTCTCAGGTTTATTGTTCCACAATTGCCATAATGCACGATTTATTGTATTAAAACCGCCATTAAGTATTTCCTCAACTATGAGAACTACAATATCAAGTGCAACAATCTTTTAACAGAGTACTTTACTTAAAATTAATATAATTAACTACTCGTACAAAACTATTAATTATTACGAGAATGAATTAGTTCAACTGATGACCAAATTCGGATCTTTCAAAATGCTCCAATCTGTGGGAGAACTAACGCCAATTCGGACTTCATCACCCAAATAATTACGGCAAAGATAATAATCAGTTTGATAAGTACAAAAAGCATTATCAGGTCTGAAAAGTTGATATTCGTACCCGCGAACAACCCCATCGGTTGCTAGAAGACATTGCAAGCGTTCCAACTGATGCAATGTTTCACGCCAGGAATTCAAATAATTAAACCCAGTCCATTGGTGCGGTTTGTAGACTCCCCTTTCTGGTTTGAGCAGATCGTTGGTGTGATAGCAAACATTTGTTGTGTTGCTCGTAATAATTACAATATTGCCTTCAAGATGCTGCTCAAGTAAAAATTCGTGTAGGCGCGTATAGTCAGCACCCAAAAGAGAAACTTCATTTTGTGCTTTTTCTGGTAAATCCATAGGCTCATTTCTAACCATTGCAGCCAAAACCCGAATCGGCTGACGGCAACCGGGGTAAAAAATTCGAGCATCAGCCTTATCTAGTTTTTTAGCTGATGCTGCTAAAGATGCTAATTGCGATCGCACCAGTTCAGATGCTTCCTCGAACGAAGGCATTCTGATCCATAAACTGTGCGGCGTTAAGCTCATCTCTCCGGGAAAAGTTCTAGAGTGCTCCATTCGTATGCGCCCGCTTAATTTTATTGCTACAAGGAAAATCGTTCTGGTAGACCTCATAGAGTTGCTCAAGAGTGACACCCAAAACAGGTTCCAACAATGACAACTCATGAAGCTCTGGTTCAGCGCCGTTTGCCAAATCAACTAAACGCTCTTGAGATATACCAGATCTTCTCGACAACTCAGAAGATACATAAAATTGCTTGATCTGATCAGCAATGCTAGGAAGTCGTAAATTTTGTCTGAATTCTTGAGTTGGTTGCGACTCTAGTACTTCTAGTCCCTTCACCAGAACCATGCGAATAATCGACCCTATCGACTGCCCAGGCTCAGTTGACAGCCTTTCCAGCCGTTTTCTTAAGCCTTTCAAATCGACAGTAATCCTTTCAGTTTTTTGTTTGTCTGTCATTTTTCCAGCATAAGCGAAAGAATGTTTTTTTTCTACAAGTCCAACTTTATTATGTGTAAAAATGAAAGATGATGATATATGATGAAAGATGATGATAAAGTAAGATATGCCTCCAAAAAGGCAAAGCCCCTTTCCCAGATAGTCGTGCAAGATGAACCTGGGAAAGGGGCAAATCCCCGAAAAACAAATAACGGAGAAACCACCTCTATGTTAACAACAGTACAAAAAAGACTAGGAAGCCTAAGCTTCTTCGATCAGCTAAAAGCCAA